>JAYQLG010000017.1:0-4527 GCA_038143085.1 Halieaceae bacterium | reverse complement strand
TAACGTACCTGTCGAATACGTGTTGTTTGAGGACGAGGGACACGGCTTTAGAAAGCGAGTAAATCGCATTACCGCGAGCGAAGCCTATTTGGCTTTCTTAAAGGCACATCTGTAATGGGTTACGGCGGCTCGGATTTCCCCTGCCGCTCAATCTGACACATTGTGACAGCCATATCTAAAACTTTTGGCACATCTTGCCGTACTGCCTAGTCTGATATGTAGGCCAAACACAGGGGCCTACCATTCGAATAAAAGCTAGGGGAACCTTATGTTTAAGAAGATGTTGGCAGTTAGCAGTATTTTACTCAGCACGTCCGTTTTGGCGGCTCACCACGAAGAGACGCCTATGATTGCGGAGGTATACGAATGCAACTTGAACGAGGGCTTTATGGTTGCGGATCTGGTCGAGTTTGCGCGATCAGATTTCAAGGCATTCGCAGACGCGAATAAATTTGCGATGAACACCTTCATCTGGGAAGCGGTAGCGGTTTCGCCGCCCTATGACGAACCTGACTTGAGATGGGTGAATTATTTCCCAACTTGGGGCGATTATTTTGCCAGTGAGGAAGCATGGCGGGCGACGGCGCAAGATGTCGCCGCTGGTATTTTCGAGCGCGTTTCCTGCAGTAAGGCGCGTACGCTCGCCGTGCACAATGCCGGTGCACAGCCAGCGGTTTCTCAAGAGAAGCCTCTGATAGCCATGGTATGTAATCTCGATGAAGGCAAAACTGTTGCAGATGCGCTGGCTTATCGAAAAAGCGTTAACAAAATGTCCAACGAGATGATCGATGGCAGTGTTGGTAGCGCCATGTTCACACCTGCGCTTGGTATCACTGGCTTCGACTATGTGGCCATGGTGACAGGCACCGTGAAAGACATGTCTGATGTAATGGATAATGTGCGCAGCGGTAAGGCTCGAAAGGCGATGCAGGAAGCAGGACTCGAAAATCCAGCGCAATGCATCACGGATCTTCATCGGTCACACCTTGTCATCTCGCGCTAGATCCTGGCCTAATTCTGTTGTTGAGTCTTCGTCTCGGATAACCTCTCTGTAGAAGAGGGAGGCGATATGTCCATTGAACCAAGGATGCTCGAGCTGCGAGGCTCGAGCATTTCCTATTTCACCGGCAAAATGGAAAATTACTTTCGGCTGAAGGGCATTCCTTATCGCTTGGAAAGTATGGTTTTCCGGGGAAGAGGCGCGAAATAAGAAGGTCCTCGGCATTTCTCAAATGCCAACGGTCCAGTTGCCGGATGGCCGCTGGATGACGGATACCACTGCCATGATTCAGTGGTTTGAAGGTGAATACCCCGATAACCCCGTTGTTCCGGAAGATCCTGTGCAGGCCTTCGTCTGCTTCTATTAGAAGATTGGGCTGATGAGTGGTGGTGGCGACCGGCGATGCACTACCGCTGGTTTTACGAGGAGGCGCGCGATTTGCGTCTGGCCATTTGGCTCGCGAGGTGATGGGTGGTCTGCATCTGCCGCTCTTTGTAAAGCGAGCCATGCTTCGACGACGTCAGCGCAATGGTTACACCGCGGCGACGGTATTGGCCCGGAGGCTGTCGTGGGTGTCGAGGCCGATGTGGCGGCACTCTTCTCCCAGCTAGAGATCACCTTTTCAAAACGTCCTTTTCTTCTCGGCGATCGACCGACCAGCGACATCGGTTTCTCTGGACCCTTCTTCCGACATTTGCTCTGGACCCGATACCGCTTCAACTACTTCGGCACACGCACCCAATACGCTGGAGTGGGTTATGCGTTTGTGGAACAGCGGACCCGAGAGCCTGCAAGGCGCGCTTATCCGGGGTATTCCTGATGATATCCGCGCGTTGCTACAACACATGGCGAGAGGCTATTTGCCTTATTTGAATGCTAACGTTGATGCGGTCCGGCAGGGTCAATCGACGTTTACCGCTGAGGTTGATGGGGTGAACTACACCCAGGCCCGAAGCTCGCATTACCGAGTGTGGTGCCTGTCTGAGCTCCGCTCGCGATTCAATTTGGTGCCACAGGATCTACGATCGGGATTGCAGGCACTTTTGACAGAAGTCGGGATATGGGAGGCGCTGTGGGCGCAGGACGACCTCCCGTTATCTGAAGGTCAAGAGAGCCGCTTACCATTTTGGGCAGATCACAAGATGTTGCAGGTAAACAGCTAGCACTATGGCGTTATTCAGCCCCGGCGCGTAGCCTTCTCCACATGGCCGATACAGTTACTATAAAAGAAGTAGGTCCAAGGGATGGTTTGCAATCGCAGCCCGTCCATCTGACCGTCGAGGCGCGTCTAGAACTGGTTACAGCCTTGATCGATGCACGACTACCCGAGATAGAAGTCGGTTCCTTTGTGTCTCCTAAAGCGGTCCCTCAGATGGCAGGCACGGATACGTTGGTTGCAGCTTTACCCAACAGTGGCTGCACATACAGTGTCTTGGTGCCCAATCAGAAAGGGTATGAGCTGGCCCTCTCCGCGGGCATCACGGAGATGGGCTTGGTGGTCTCTGCGACCGAACTAATGAACCAAAATAATATTGGGAAAGGTCTTGAAGACACCTTCAACTCTGCCGAGATTATCTTGGAGCGCGCTTTGGGAGATGGGGTCGACATACATGTCTATTTGGCGGTCGCCTTCGAGTGCCCCTATGAAGGGCTAGTCGCCCCAGCCACGGTGATCGATCAGGTGAATCGGTTGATGCGTTGGCAACCCTCACGGGTCATGGTAGCCGATACGATTGGAGCCGCTAATCCGAGGGCAGTCAGTTCGCTCGTATCCGAGTTGGTTGCACAGCACGGGTCTGAGGTTTTGGGATGTCATTTTCACGATACCCGTGCAATGGCAATGACCAATGTATTCGCCGCCTTGGAACACGATGTCCGACTGTTTGATAGTGCCATCGGAGGCTTGGGGGGATGTCCTTTTGCGCCGGGTGCGAAGGGCAATTTGGCGACGGAAGACCTCGTCACCTTGCTCGAAAGCATGGGCGTCAATACGGGTGTGAGCCTCGAGCATCTCCTTACCGCCGTTACCACCGCAAATCGACTCTTGGGCGCAGATAATTACGGACGCAGTTACTCGTGGGTGTCCCGTAGTTGGCAGAAATTAGGTCAATTCCAGAACTGACCCCCAGAGCTACAAATTGGCGATGTCTTCGTCTGACATACCCAGTAGTTCTGACAGTACCTCATGCGTATGAGCACCCACGTCGCCACCAGGCCACTCGGTGCCCCCGGGGCTGTCGCTCAGCCTGGGCATGATCGCAGGAATCTTGAGCCGCTCTCCATCGATCTCGACAGTTTCGAATAATCCCCGAGCGTTGTAATGGGGGTCGTCGAGCATGTCGGCTACATTGTAGATCGGCCCCACGGGCACCTTGGCTGTTTCAAGTCTATCGATGATTTCTTTTGATGTGTGTGCGGCACACCAGTCGGACAGCGCATCATCAATTCGTTGTTGATGAATGACGCGTCCCGGATTTTGAGCGAGTGCTGGGTCATTGGCGATATCGGGTCGCTCGGCTTCCAACATGAGTCGCTTAAAAATACTGTCGCCGTTGCCACCGATGACGACAAATTTATCGTCGGCACACCGGTAGGTGTTAGTTGGCACAATCCCTGTGATGGTTGATCCTGAGGGTTCACGAATAACACCAGCCCCGTCGTACTCGGGGATGATGCCCTCCAGCAGATTGAAGACAGATTCGTAAAGCGCGACATCTACTACCTGTCCTTCCTTCGACTGATGTCGCTGAATGATGGCAAGCGTCACACCTAGGGCCGCATGAATCGCCGCGACCGTATCCCCAAGCGAGATGTTAGGGCGCACTGGCGGTTCATCTTTGTGTCCGTTGATGTAACGAAAGCCCGCATATCCCTCGGTTACCGAAGCATAGCCCGGTTTTTGGGAGAATGGCCCGGTCTGGCCATAGCCGGAAATGCGAGCGTAAATGAGACCTGGATTATCGGGTTTGATGTCTTCTGGCCCCAGCGCCCACTTCTCCATCGTGCCGGGTCGAAAGTTCTCGATAACCACATCGGCGGTTTTTAACAGCCGTCGCGTCACGCCGCGACCACCTTCTGTTTTTAGATCGAGCACGACACTCTTTTTGTTTCTCCCTAGCGAGCGATACCAGAACGACGTGCCATTGTGTACTTCTCGCCATTGGCGTAAGGGGTCGCCGCCCGGTGGCTCAATCTTGATGACCTCCGCACCGAAGTACCCAAGAATGGCGCCGGTGAATGGTCCTGCAAGGAGCTGACCGAGCTCGACAACTCTGATACCTGAGAGCGGCTTTGCCGTAGACATGAAGGCTTTCTTCCTAAGGTAGCGATCAACGAAAACGTCAGCATACTATGCGAGCTTGATGAGACGCTAAATCTCCCGTCAGGGATAGATTGCGCAGGTTTCGCATGTCATCCTAGGTTAATAAGTCGAATAACCATCAGGGATTAAACATGACAGCCTTAGCAGACAAAGTAATCTGGATTACCGGTGCCTCTTCAGGCATTGGCAAGGCCTTGGCTCAAAC
>JAYQLG010000016.1:0-237473 GCA_038143085.1 Halieaceae bacterium | reverse complement strand
GGCGTGCGCACGGCAGTTTTCCTTACGCGCGATGTCCAGACTCGTTTTCCGGTTCTAATGGGCATTATCCCAGCTGTATGCCAAAACCGCCCAGAGTGTTGATGGACTCTTATCGGATCCATCGACAGGAATTGCGCGGCAATGGATAAGTTTTTTGCTGCGATGGAGGCCGTCGTTCTAATCCGAACTTGCACCCGAGCGACAGGTCATGCTGTCGGAGGCTCAGATGTTGACGCAACGGTTCAACTACGTTGATGAGCGATTATCCGAATCGCGGAAGAACTGAATACTCGAATGTCGAATATGACAGACGACATAAACGCCTTAGCCAGCGACATAGCAACAGTTAAATGAAAGTATCGCCTCGGTAAGCAGCGGGTCTCGCGGTGCGCCAATGATCTTCTTGATCGCAGAGACCAGGCGATTACGGACTTGAGTAAGTTAGTCGCAATACAAACGAATGGGCAGGAATGGCGCGTTAATGTATCGCGATCGGTAAGGGCCAGCGTTTGGTGATCGGTAACAGCGCCGAGCAACTGAGGATGGTGCTACCTGCGGCACAGGACGGTCCCGTCGAGCTGTATCTCTCGGTCCCTGGTGGTAGTGAATCAGAAGTCACATCCAAATTGACAGGTGGAGAGCTGGGTGGGGCACTTGATGCGGGCGCCGGACTAATCAACGCACGCGACGCGACGTCGGTCTTCTGCGGCGGGATAGTTCAACATTCAATGCCCAGCATGCCTCAGGCGATGACCTGATGGGCAGCCGGGCGAGGCCTTCTTTGAGCCTCTGGATGTGGCAGTCACAGGCGCTAGACAAACTGGTGGCCAGTCGACAATTACTGCAACCATCCTTGATGTTGGAGAGCAGCTTACCGGCGACGGATTTTCAGTGGCCTATGAAGAGGCGGGTATCCGTCTAACAAATCTCAGAACCGGTACTAGTGAGTTAGTCGCCGATGGTGTGCTGGACTTCGACGGTTTGAGATTGGATATCCAGGCCGCAACGCCTGCGATGACGGGTGACGTGTTCTTTATTGAACCGTCTCTCGGAGCAGCCGCAAGCAGAGGTCGCTATTACTGATGGCGCGTCTATTGCCGCCGCTAATCGAGACGGTGCGGTGGGTGACAATAGAAATATTGTTGTTGATCGCCCTTCTGCGAGACTCGAGCTCGCTGAAGTCTGGCACCCAAAGTTATACCTCGTTTTATGGGGCCACATTGTCAGGAATGGCAGTGGAAACGCGAAGCGTCAGCAAATGCGGAAACAGAACAGTCACTCCTGAGGTCAGCCGAGGATCGATTGGAAGGTTTGATAGGCGTGAATCTCGACGAAGAGGCAACGAATCTCATTCGATATCAGCAGGCGTATCAGGCCGCTGCCTGTTAATCACCGTGGCGACCGAGATGTTCGACACATTGCTAATGGCGTCAAGACGATGATTGGAAGAATGTCTTCAGCTCAAATGCATCAGGGAAGCCTAAACGTGATCTTCGATGCGCAGGCGCGTTTGCAGAAAACGCAAGAGGCTCTTGCCACGGGCAAAAAAATGAACGAAGCCTCCGATGACCCAGTTGCCTCTGCGCAGATCACTGCAGTCAGGGCGGAGCTGAGTCGACTCGAGGTGATGGTGAAAAAATGTGAATACCAGCTTATGACGAGCTTGCTATGACTGAGGCAAGTTTATCGTCAGCAGAAGATTTGATTTCGAGGGCTCGAGAAATTTCAGTTCAGGGATCCAACTCTGTTCTTGGGCCTGAAGATCGAGCCATTTTGGCGACTGAGATCGAAGCAATTCGAGATCAACTTTTTCAAGTTGGTAATACACAGTCACCGATGGGTGATTATGGCTTCGCTGGTCACGCGACAGATCGACCCCAGCTTTGCCGACAACGACGGCAATTATTGAATTCCAGGGTGATGGTGGTCAGCGGGCGTTAAATATTGCAGGAGGTGTGACTGTAAATGCGTCGAACTCAGGCGGATGTTTTTGGTGAGGGCGACACTGGGATCTTCTCGGTTTTGCAAAATCTCGCTGGTGGCCTGCGAGCAGACGATGACGAAATTATTCAACGCTCCATGACTCAGATCGATGACAGCCAGCAACGGATGCTAGAAGGCATTGCCGACCTTGGTTCCCGAATGGGACTTGTTGAGGACCAACAACTATTGAATGAGGCCTTCAATGTTCAGCTAAAAGAGAATCTTTCGGGGCTAGAAGACATTGATTATGCAAAAGCGATCAGCGACATGAATTTACAGATGGTTGCGCTCCAAGCAGCGCAGCAAACCTATTCCCAAACGAAGGATCTCAATTTGTTCAATTACCTCTAAAAGTGGTGTGAAAAAAGAGAGATTCTGACCGCCTTTGGACCCTCAAAAGGCGCGTAATTCCTCGACTTCGGGCGTTTTTTGTGCCTGCATATTTTATATAAGTTATTGATTTTATTGAATTTTTTTTTAAAAAAGCTAAAGAAAGTCTTGGGTTGTCGCTAATTTGGGTGTTGTAAACAAACACACTTAGTTGAGGAGGCAACCATGCCACTTTCTATAGCATACGAACCTTGCATCAATGACGGCGCAACGTTCATTTTTGAACAGTAACGCCGCTCTTGAAACGGCCTTTGCGATTTCAACGGGAAGCGTTGAACTCTTCCAGTACGACGCTGCAGGTCTGGCTATCGGTAAAGATCTTGAGTCTCGTGTCAGCGGTTTGAATCAGGCGATTCGTAACGTGAATGATGGCATTTCCATGGTTCAGATTGCAGAAGGCACTTTGGATGAAGTGACAACAACCTGCAGCGCATGCGTGATTTGGCTGTCCAGGCCTCTAATGGGTCTTTGAGTTCAACTGAGCGTGGTTATCTTGATACGGAGCATGCTAAGTTAGCTACGGCGCTAGATAGTGCTTGAATGCGGCTAAATTCAACAGCCATGTCGATTTAATCGACCAGGACGGCAACTAGTCTTTAATCCAATCCGGCGCTGACGCGCGGAGACAACTCAATTTCGATCGATGGACCTGACTGATTCAGGTCCCTGGATAGTTTCTGCATCGACGTTGAATGCTGGTTCGAGTCTCGCAGAACCAGGCGGCCTATTTATGACTTCGATTACGGCAACGGCATGGTCAGTATGACATTGCCTTGACCGATAATGATGGCGTCAACACCACATTGCTGGAACCACGACGACACCAGTGGAGAGACGATTTCACTCTAGCAACGAGACTTACTAATGCGGCAACTGCCTCGCGAAGCGGCCGCTATCAACGCTGGTCTTTCAACCGGTAGACGGGCAATGTTACTGCCACGGGCTGGGTCAAAACTAGGTTCACTATGGCACCATTAAAATTCGTATCAGGAGGCACGAACGATGCTGCAGGCACTGTTTATCGGGGTACTGACAATGCCTCGACGTGCATCAGCTTGCAATTTCTGATGCTGCCTTGGACAGTGTTGCATCTAATCGAGCACGTTGGGTGCGACCCAGTCACAGCTTGAGTCCACGGTTCGTAACCTGGCGAATGTTGCAGAGAACACGGCCTGCAGCTGCAGGGAAGGATTATGGATACAGACTACGCTGCTGAGACCGCAAATCTGACAAAGGCTCAAATCCTACAGCAGGCTGCTACTTCGATTCTGGCACAAGCAAATGCTCAGCCACAGGGAGTTCTCTCGCCTGCTCCAGTAAATCCTTTGATGGAGTTTTGGCGCGTAACCTAAAGTTTTGCCTTAGTTAGGCCGCTATTCAACAGATGTTCAACGAGATTGACTTTTTGATTGGTAAACAAGGAGGCACATATGCCACTTTCAATTAACACAAACATTGCATCGATGACTGCTCAGCGTTCGATTTTTAACTCAAATGCTGGATTAGAAACAGCATTTGAGCGCCTATCCACTGGAAAGCGTTCAACTCAGCATCAGATGATGCTGCAGGTCTGGCTATTGGCAAGGACTTGAGTCCGGGTGAGAGGATTAATCAAGCGATTCGTAATGTTAACGACGGCATCTCCATGGTGCAGATTACAGAGGGTGCATTAGACGAAGTGACTACTATCCTGCAGCGCATGCGTGATCTAGCGGTCCAGGCTGCCAATGGGTCTTTGAGTTCGCGAGCGCAGATACCTTGATACTGAGCATGCAAAGCTTGCAGCAACCTTGGACAGTGTCGTTGATCAGGCTAGTTCAATGGAACAGATCTAATGGATTCGGATGGCACGAGTTCACGTATCCAATCTGGGGCTGATGCGTCGAGACAACATCCATTACTTTTGATGGATGAGCGATGTCGATTGCTGGGTTAACTTGAAGCCTGATGTTGATTTGCAGCCGGCGTTACGGCGGATAGATTGGACACGTTGAACGGCTTTAGACTGCCTAGTCACAGATGTTGTCGCATTATGCTTAGAACCAAATGACGTTTACCATTGATGGTTCTAAATGTGCTCGAATGACATCCGCAGACACATCACAGGCTGTATCAGAAGCAATTAACAATGACGCTGCAAGTGCCGGTGACTGCCAATATTACCGGAAGTACGGGCGATTAGCGCAGGTCAATAATGGCACCATTAAAATCGTAAGTGGTGGAACCACGAATGTTCACTGCGACGGTAATCCAGATGATGGTGTGCCTGACGCAAGTCAGCAGTTGTCAATTGATGCTGCCTTGGCAACGCAATTGCTTCTGACCGCGCTACATTGGGTGCGACACAAGCTCAGCTTGAGTCTACTGTTCGTAACCTGGCGAACGTTGCTGAGAACACAGCTGCGGCTGCGAGCCGGATTATGGATACGGACTACGCTGCTGAAACAGCAAACCTGACGAAGGCTCAAATCCTACAGCAGGCGGCTACATCGGTTCTGGCGCAAGCAAATGCACAGCCGCAGGCCGTCCTTGAGTCTGCTTCAGTAAATTAAATTTTTACTAAAGGTTTTGCAGAAATTTTCGCCGCTAAAGCAAATATAGCGAAAAGAAAGAGGATTAAGTTATGCCACTATCGATTAACACCAACATTGCATCGATGACGGCTCAGCGTTCGTTTATAAACAGCAACGCCGCTCTTGGATACAGCATTTGAAAGATTATCGACTGGTAAGCGTATCAACTCAGCTGTTGATGATGCTGCGGGTCTGGCTATCGGTAAGGACTTGAGTCTCGTGTAAGCGGATTGAATCAGGCGATTCGTAATGTGAACGATGGTATTTCCATGGTTCAGATTGCTGAGGGTGCTTTAGATGAAGTGACTACTATCCTTCAGCGTATGCGCGATCTCTCAGTTCAGGCCTCTAATGGGTCTTTGAGTTCAACTGAGCGTGGATACCTTGATGCAGAGCATGCAAAGCTTGCTACTACATTGGACAGTGTTCTTGACCAGGCTAAGTTTGATGATGTTAACTTGATTGGTTCCTCGTCCACCACTGTAACGATCCAATCCGGAGCTGACGCGTCGGAGACAACATCAATTTCGATTGATGGACTAACGGCTTCAGGGTGTCAGTTGCTGCATCGAATTTGAATTTGGCTGGTACGGCCGAGCTGCAAACGTGGGTTTCAGGTGTTACGGCGACCAAGATTGCGGCTGAAGTTGACGACGATAACACTGCGTTCTCTGTGACGATCGATGGTACGTCGTACACAATTGCTACCCCCACGGCCAACACCACGGCTAAGTTGGTTGATAAGCTCAATGCGTCAACTGACGCAGCGGTAGCCGCTTTCACTTGGCTACCTCAGGTGACGGAGTTGTTACTGCGACTGCAGATTCGGCTGGTTACAAGGCAGCTGACATGGCAATCGTATTTGGGGGCACGTCTCAAACTTTCACTAGTGCCACCACGACAAATGGTGGTTATGGTGTTGAAGAAATTGATGCTGCCTTGGACGCAATTGCTTCTGACCGAGCTACATTGGGTGCGACACAAGCTCAGCTTGAATCGACTGTACGTAACCTGGCGAATGTGGCAGAAAACACCTACTGCATTTGCGAGCTGAATTATGGATACAGATTATGCGGCAGAGACTGCGAACCTAACGGAAGGCTCACAACTCGCAGCAGGCTGCAACATCGATTCTGGCACAAGCCAATGCACAGCCACAGTCAGTACTCAGCCTTCTCCAATAGTTGAGAAGCGTTTTTGCTTTTTTTCTAAAAGTTCCGAGAAATTAGCCGCTAATTTTAGTGAAGACAAAAAGACACAACTCTTAGAGGCTGAAAATGCCACTGTCAATCAACACAAACATCGCATCATTGACCGCCCAGCGGGCGATGCTTAGTTCAAATTCTGCCCTTGAAACTTCATTCGAGCGGCTCTCAACAGGCAAGGGTTAACTCCGCATCTGATGATGCTGCGGGCCTTGCTATTGGGAAGGACCTTGAGTCGCGGGTAAGCGGGCTTAATCAGGCCATTCGGAACGTGAATGATGGTATATTATTCATGGTCCAGATCGCCGAGGGCACCCTGGACGAGGTCACCACCATACTCGCAGAGAATGCGGGATTTGGCAGCAGGGTGCGAACGGCTCTCTATCTGCGACCGAGCAGGATATCTCGATACTGAGGCTTCGAAACTAGCTACGACGCTAGGGCAAGGTGATTGATCAGGCGCAATTCAACGGCACTGACTTAGTCAGTGACTCCTCTACTACAACTAAGAGCATCCAATCCGGCGCTGATGCAGATGACGTGACACAGCTCTCGTTTACTGCGATGACTGAGGAGCTGTTGAAAGTGCAGGACGGTATGATCGAGTTGGCGGAACCACGTCTCAGGTAGAGAAGGTTACTTTTGGAAACGCTTCTTCATACACAAAACTCAGGAACTGGCAATGGTGTCTACACTGTTGTTATAGCTGGCGTCTCTTACTCCACCGAGTCTGTGGCAGCACAAAATACGAGTGCCAACCTCGCTACTAAGCTTAACGCGCAGAGCTCGGTGCTTTCCAGCAGCAACTGGAATCTACGGTACGGCAATCTGGCAAACGTTGCTGGCCAATACAGCAGCTGCTCAAGGTCGGATTATGGATACTGACTATGCGGCAGAGACGGCAAACCTTATTGGGCGCGAAAGGCACAAAATCCTTCAACAGGCTGCCACCTCAATCCTGGCGCAAGATACAGATTATGCGGCAACGCGCAACTACAGTCAGTTTTGAGTCTTTCTGGCACAAGATCGACAGGACTTGCTTCAATTTTTTCCTAAAGACGCGGAATAAAGCGCGGAATATTAGTTAACTCACTTAGCCAAAACATGAGGAGAGAACAATGCCACTTTCAATCAATACAAATATTGCTTCGTTAACAGCGCAGCGCCAATGTACGAGTCTAACTCCAGGACTAGAGACTGCCTTTGAGCGGCTCTCAACAGGTAAGCGAGTGAACTCGGCAGTCGATGATGCTGCAGGCCTTGCTATTGGTAAGGACCTGGAGTCCCGCGTCAGCGGTTTGAATCAAGCAATCCGAAACGTCAATGACGGCATCTCTATGGTGCAAATTGCCGAGGGATCGCTTAGATGAAGTGACTACTATCTTGCAAAGAATGCGTGATCTGGCGGTTCAGGCTGCAAATGGATCGCTGTCTACAGTTGAGCAAGGGTATCTGGACGCAGAGCAGTTGAAGCTCGCTTCAACCTTAGACAGCGTTATTAACCAATCTCAATTTAACGGAACTGACCTGGTTTCATCGACAGCTAGCACGACAATTTCCATTCAGTCAGGTGCAGATGCGGCTGACACTATGAATATAGTCACTTCCGCAATGACGGCTGAAACCCTGGGCGTTAATAAAGAGATCATTAGCTTAAATGGTACAGCCCTCATCGGCGGAGACTGTTACCTTTGACGCCTTCTTGGCTCAAGGTATGACTAAGTCAGCGCAAACAATTTCCGCTTTTAACACTAAGATGGCGTCGGGTGGTGACACTTTACACCGTAACACTGAGCAATGCGACCGACGGTAACATAACGTTTACGACATCGACTATTAATGCACCTGCTGACATGGATGAGCTGGTCGCAGCGCTCAACGCAATAAGCGGGCTTTCTGATCACGGCACATTCGCTAATGACAGCAATGCCCTTGATTTCAACGCTAAAGCGGGTGGTTTACACGGTCAGTTCACCATTAATTGCGGGTTTACTACTGACGTAAACGACGCAGGTAGCCCTGCAACCGAAGGGGCTCAAACTGCCGCTAACAGTGGCTTGGGTACTGATGGAACTACAGCAGCGAATGATGTTTACACGCTAACAGTTGGAACTAATACATATACGACGGCTGCCGCTAGTGGTACTGGTGACTACAATACCAACAAGGAGATTGCTGCCGCACTTCAAACAAAGTTGACTTCGGAAGGCGTCACAGATTTCACGATTGGAATGGCAGGTGGTTAAATACACCGATTACTTTGACTTATGCCGCGAACGGTAATCAAACGCAGACCACCTACAACCTTGAGAAGACGACTGGAACTGCCTGGGTGCGGCAGCAGATAGTTCCCCTACGATAGTTGACGGCACATCGCCAGGCTAGTGACGCTATTACCGCAATTGATGCGGCTCTGGCTACAGTGGCGAGTGAGCGTGCAACGCTTGGTGCCACACAGTCGCAATTGGAATCTACGGTATTGTAATTTAGCAAACGTTGCTGAAAATACAGCAGCTGCTCAAGGTCGGATTATGGATACTGACTATGCGGCAGAGACGGCAAACCTTACGAAGGCACAAATCCTTCAGCAGGCGGCTACGTCCGTCCTGGCCCAGGCTAACGCACAACCGCAGGCGGTTTTAAGCCTACTTCAATAACAGCATCTTGCGGTGTAGAAACCCGTCTCAACTGAGGCGGGTTTTTTTTTGGTTTTTTTCCTAAAGTTTCTTTACTCCCTGCCGCTAAGAAACATATAGAAGCCACAAATAGGAAAAATTATGCCACTTTCAGTCAATACAAATATTGCTTCGTTAACAGCGCAGCGTGCCATGTACCAGTCTAACTCCAGTCTAGAGACTGCCTTTGAGCGGCTCTCAACAGGTAAGCGAGTGAACTCGGCAGTCGATGATGCTGCAGGCCTTGCTATTGGTAAAACCTGGAGTCCCGCGTTAAGCCGGTTTGAATCAACAATCCGAAACGTCAATGACGGCATCTCTATGGTTTTCAAATTGCCGAGGATCGCTTGATGAAGTGACTACTATCTTGCAACGTATGCGTGATCTGGCGGTTCAGGCTGCAAATGGATCGCTGTCTACAGTTGAGCAAGCGGTCTTGGACGCAGAGCAGTTGAAGCTCGCTTCAACCTTGATAATGCGTCATCGATTTGTCGACGGCAACGACCAAGACCTGGTTTCATCGACAGCAGCACGACAATTTCCATTGGGAAGGGTTTGGATTCGGCTGACACTATGAATATAGTCACTTCCGCAATGACGGCTGAAACCCTGGGCGTTAATAAAGAGGTCATTAGAATGGTACAGCCTCATCGGCGGAGACTGTTACCTTTGACGCCTTCTTCTCAAGGTATGACTAAGTCAGCGCAAACAATTTCCGCTTTTAACACTAAGATGGCGTCGGGTAGGCGTACAGAACACCGTAACACTGAGCAATGCGACCGACGGTAACTAACGTTTACGACATCGACTATTAATTCACCTGCTGACATGGATGAGCTGGTCGCAGCGCTCAACGCAATAACTATTCAGTCGGGGGCACATTCGCTGGTGACACCAATGCTTTGATTTCAACGCTGCGGGTGGTTTACACGGTCAGTTCACCATTACTAGTGCGGGTTTTACTACTGACGTAAACGACGCAGGTAGCCCGAACGAAGGTTTTCAAACTTAACAGTGGCTTGGGTACTGATGGAACTAAGCAGCGAATGATAACCACGCTAAATCACTGTGAACTGTACATATACGACGGCCAATGCCGCTGATTATACTGGTGACTACAATACCAACAATGAGATTGCTCCGCACTTCAAACAAAGTTGACTGACGAAGGCGTCACAGATTTCACGATTGACGAACTGCAGGTGGTTATTCAAATACGGCGATTAAGATTTGACTTTACGGCCGTGAACGGTAATCAAACGATATGGGGGGCAACTCTGGTGAGAAGACGACTGAACTGGAAGCCAAGTGCGGCAGCCGGTAGTTCCCCTCGATAACTGACGGCACATCGAGGCACTGACGCTATTACCGCAATTGATGCGGCTCTGGCTGACCGTTGCGAGGAGCGTGCAACGCTTGGTGCCACACAGTCGCAATTGGAATCTACGGTTCGTAACCTGGCAAACGTTGCTGAAAATACAGCAGCTGCTCAAGGTCGGATTATGGATACTGATTATGCGGCAGAGACGGCAAACCTAACGAAGGCACAAATCCTTCAGCAGGCAGCTACGTCCATCCTGGCGCCAGGCTAACGCACAACCGCAATCTGTACTTGCGTTACTGCGCTAGAGTTTTTAGATTAATGACTTTGGGGTGCTCAGAGAACGAAATTAGGGAGGTTTTCCCATGGTAGAGGTGAATCCTGTTGGGGTTCAGAGTGTTAATGTCTCCAACGCACGAGTAAGCGATGGCGCTCAGATAGCGGGTGAAACAAAAGGAACAACTGATAAGCGAGAACAAGTGATCTCTGAGTCCAGGTGGTCCAGTAGCACCGGAGATCGTTGAAGAAGGCAGCGTTAGAAGTTGAAAAGGTAGTTAATTCAGTTACCAAAGATACTTCTTTGAGTTTTAGAATTGAGGAAGATTTAAGCAGGATGGTCGTGGCAGTGAGGGCGGTAGGGTCTGATGAAATTATCCGTCAGTTTCCTCCCGAGGAATTTATAACGGTGGCTAAATTTATTGCCGCTCAGAATCCAGAGATGATCGATGAGGATTATCTTAAAGGCATTTTGTTTGACCAGTAACACAGTAACTAAAAGTTGGCATAGTTACTGCTTGGTTAGTGTCAGAGTAAGTTTTTTGACGCTAGGAGTGTTGTATGGCTATTACCCTTGGGACCTTTGGTTCTGGACTCGATGTAGAGACCATTGTTCAGGCCCTTGTCGATGCCGACATTGCCCCCAAGACCAACAGTTTAGATCGCAGAGAATCAGGTTTAAAAGCAGAGCTTTCCGCTATCGGATCGCTAAAGTCGGTCCTTTCGGACCTGGACAAATCTCTAACTGACCTTAAAGACGGCTCAGCATTTGATTTAATGTCGATCGAAACCCCTGCCGCGGTTGATATCCTTCAGACGGGATCACCTTCCGTCGGTCAATACAGTATTGAGGTTGATCGATCGCGGCGTCGCAAGTGCTGGCCACCGCAGGGTTTGCTTCATCGTCTACGGTCGTAGGGTCAGGGACATTCAGCATATCAGTGGGGACTCCCACTTATGCGGGCGATGCTACAAGTGGGTCATATACAGGTTTTGACCGCGGCATCTGGCAAGACGGCAACGATCACGCTTGACAGCTCAAATAATACCGTTAGTGGAATCAGGGACGCTGTAAACGCAGCAAACGTAGGTGTGACGGCTTCGTTGGTAGTTGATGGAACCCAGACGCGGTTACTTTTTACGGCCGACGATACTGGGGCCGCTACGGCTATATCAATTACGTCAAGCGACGCATCGCTCTCGCAGCTTCGCCATGGCTACACCGATGGTGGATCCCCAGCTTTTGTTAGCAATCTCACCGAAGCGCGATCTCCAAAGGATGCGAGTTTCAAACTTAACGGGTCTATCGCTTACCAATGCATCTAACAAGATCACTGGCCTTGTAGATGGACTCGATTTTACGCTTAAGAACACGACAACGAGTGCTGAATGTATTCTTATTGCGAAAGACACTGCGGGCATCGAGGCTAAAATACAGGCGTTTGTTGATTCGTACAACAGTTACCAGACGACACTTTCCTCATTAATGGATTACCAAGACGAGGCGGGTGCTTTGTCTGGAGATTCCACAGCTCGTCGGATCCAGACCGCGATACGAGCTCAGACTACGGGTGTTATAAATATCTCAGGTAATGTGTTTTCATCGTCTCTTTCAGATATGGGCGTTACTTCAGATCAGTACGGAAAGCTGACTCTTAAGAGCTCAGATTTTCAGTCGGCGTTGAGTAAAAATTCCGACGATTTGAAAGAGTTTTTTGGAGGCGTAACGACCACTTCGGGTCTAACAGACAATACGGACGCCACGGGTTTGGCTGATCTTCTGACGGCGTCGATTGATACCTATGTCAATGCATCAACAGGAATGCTGATTTCTCGAGAAAATCGAATTGATGATGCTATCGACGATATAGCGGACGATCGCCTGGACGTGATCGCTCGCATGGAGTCGCTCGAGGAGCGTTATACTAAGCAGTTCACTGCGATGGATACTCTGGTGGGTCAGCTGCAAGGTACCAGTGACTTTTCTGACTAATCAGATGGACGCCATCAAGGCTGCGGCAAATAGATAAGGGTTAAGCGTTAAAGATGTTTACTGATCCGAGGCAGGCTTACAGAGACACTCATCCAACAACATCGGTGTCTGGTGCATCGCCGCACAAATTAATAGCGCTCTTATTTGACGCGTGCCAGGAAAACCTGGCCACCGCGAAAGGCGCTATGGTGCGAGGTGAGATAAGAGATAAGGCAAATGCAATCAAGAAGGCAATTGATATTGTTGTTCGGCTGCAGGCTGCCTTAGACTTCGAGAAGGGTGGTGCTATTGCAACGCGCTTGGATGACCTTTACACGTTTTGTACAAATAGATTGGCGATGGCTAATGCCCTAAACGATACTGCGATGATCGATGAAGTCTATAAGGTGATTAGCGGAATTGAAGCTGGGCTGGTCGCAAATAGAGGGGGCGGTTTCGGAATGACAGATCAATCTGTGGCAGACCAAGCGGGGGCCGCACCTGGTTTAGCCAAAGTTCTCTTGATGACCGAGAACATGCTCTCTCTTGCACGAGAGGATTCTTGGGATGCTGTTGCTGATCTTGAGGAACAGCGCAGAGAGGTTCTTGTAGCTTGCTTCGCATGTCCAATACCACCTAGTCAAAGTGAGATTTTCTCTGAGGCACTCGCGGCGATGCTCTACATGAATGAGGAGATGATTGGTCTGCTAGAGGCCGCGAAAGAAAACGTCGCGATTAAGCGAACTGATCAAAGTCATAAAAAGCGATCGCTCGGCCATTATCTGGATATAGAAAAAAGTCACTAGTCCACGACTTGTGTCTCAGTAGCGCTAATGCGTGACTGATTTGTCGTCAAACGTTGCATTAACGCCCGGCTTTGCTACGTTGGAGTTTCGCGGTAACGAGTGTGACCATGCCACCCAAAAACACAGGAATGCAATCGAAGCGTGCATTGCAGCAGCTAGCGCACCGGTTTGTCGGAGTCAGTGCGCCGACACTTCATGTTAGGGAGTTGGTGGCGCGCGTCTCATCAACAGACGCTACCGTCTTAATCCAGGGCGAGTCCGGCACGGGTAAAGAGGTTGTCGCTAAGCTTGTTCACGATTTATCAGATCGGTCATCAGGACCCTTCATTCCCATCAACTGTGGCGCGATTCCAGGCGAGCTCCTTGAGAGCGAGTTGTTCGGTCACGAGAAGGGAGCCTTTACTGGTGCTGTAGCCGCACGTAAAGGTCGTTTTGAGCTAGCAGAGGGCGGCACTCTGTTTTTAGACGAAATCGGTGATATGCCATTCGCTATGCAGGTGAAACTCCTTCGAGTCTTACAGGAAAAGTCTTTCGAGAGAGTGGGTGGTATCAAGTCTATCCCCTGCGACGTCAGGATCATTGCGGCAACCCATCAAAACCTAGAGTCGAAGATCGAGGAAAATCGATTTCGTGCGGATCTCTATTATCGGCTTAGTATCTTTCCGATTGAGATCCCACCCTTGCGTGAGCGCCATGGCGATGTACCCGCGCTTATCGCTGCTTTTTTGAAGTCATCAAAGACAGACGGCCGCGGATCAATTGAGTTTTCTAACGAGGCTGTTGGGCAGTTGGAGGCCTATGCTTGGCCGGGCAATGTTAGAGAATTGAGCAACCTAATTGAGAGGCTTATGGTTTTATATCCCAATCAGTTAATTGGGGAGGCCGAGCTGCCGCCAAGATATCGATCGACGGGTTCGGTCGAAAATCATTCGGGGATGGATAGCCCCCAGCTCGATCTGCTAGAGCAGAGGGCAGTCGACGACTTATTTGCTCCTGTCGATCCCTTACCTACAGACGGCTCGTTATCTGTCTTACTCGATGAGCCCATTGACCTCAAGGCTAAGCTAGCCGAGCTTGAGCATGATCTGATTGTTGCCGCATTAGATCAAACTGATTGGGTAACGGCTCATGCAGCAAACTGGCTTAAACTTCAGCGCACGACGCTCGTAGAAAAAATGCGCAAACATGGCATCAAACAAGAGCACTAGTCAAAAAATTGTCACTCCAAGCAAAAAATCAAATAACCTATTGTTTTTAAACAGTAAATTAACGATGGCATGTCGTTAGCTTATAACCCCTCGAGAAAGCTCCCACGTTGGAGCGTGGTAAGGGGTGACAATGAATCAAACAGTGACGCCAGAGGTACTTAAGCAGCTGCCCGCTGACTTTTTTGACCTCGAGCAAGACAATCTTTCAGAGGCGGAGTCGGCACTTCGTCAGGGTTATCAAGAATTATCAGGTCGCGTGGCGAAATTAAGCTCCGAGCTTGAGGCGGCTAGGCTTGCACGACGAAAGGAAAATCGAGAGCGCGAGAATCTGCTAAACCGTTTCGCGACCATGCTGGATGCACTACCGGGCGGGGTCATAATTCTTGATAGCGATGATTCAATTACAGAGGCTAACCCACAGGCTAGAGCCTTACTCGGCGAGCCACTAGAGGGGCATTCCTGGACCGCCATAGAACAACGCGGTCGTTTTAATTCGCAGGGTAGCTTTGAAATCCGGGGGCGACGCCTAAATATAAGTACCTGTCCTTTGCCGGGTGGTAACGAGACCATTGTTTTGGTTTCTGATATTACTGCTCAGCATACCCTTCAGCGAGAATTAGGCCGAAAAACTCGCCTGAGTTCGCTTGGAGAGATGGCGGCGAGATTAGCGCATCAGATACGAACCCCTTTGTCCTCCACTGTTCTTTATGTCGATCAATTATCTAAGGATATCGATCAAGTTAAGCGAGATCGCATCTGTAGGGCTTTAAAGGCGCAGTTATCACAGACCGAGAGCCTCATAACATCGATGCTCGGCTTTGTTAGGGGTGGTTCACTGTTGTGTTTGGAGCCCGCAAAAGTTAAGGGCGTCGTTGAAGAGGCCTTATCCTCATGCGACGGCATCCTTGAAGCATCTGGGGCCGAGGTAACGACCAACAGAATAAACCCAAGTCTGACAATATTGGCAGCACCCACAGAGCTGTCTTCAGTGATTGCCAATATGATTCAAAATTCGATACAGGTTTGTGAAGACAAGCCTGAGATAGAAGTCTGGGCCGGCGCTATAAATCAGCACATGATGCTGATCAGGGTTTCTGACAATGGTCCCGGAATTCCAAATGATGTTATCGACCAAGTTTTTGATCCCTTTTTCACCACTCGTGCTGCGGGAACTGGCCTTGGTTTGGCAGTATTAGCCTCCGTTGTGCAGCGTCATGGCGGTACGGTCCATGCGACCAACCGAGAATCAGGCGGTGCTCAGTTCACGATTCTCCTGCCGGTCGACTCAACTTCAAAGGCATCGACATAATGACTCCGCGTATATTAATTGTTGAAGACGATCCTACACTTCGGATGGCACTGCTTGATACTCTCGAAGCCGCCGACTTTCAGGTATTTGAGGCATGCAATGGTAAAGAAGCGCTGCTTCAGTTGATGCACCAAGACATCGATGTGATCGCGAGTGACGTCCAAATGGATGGCATGGATGGGAATGAGCTTCTGAAAGCTACGCGCGAGAAATATCCATCAGTCCCCTTTGTGATGATGACTGCACATGCGAGTGTCGAACGTGCAGTTGCGGCGATGCGAGACGGTGCCACTGATTACCTGCAGAAGCCCTTCGAGGCTGCGTCCCTAGTCAGTACAGTAACGCGAATGGCCAAGCGTCTAGGCCTCGACTCCAGCGAAATGATTGCTGAGGATGCCAAGACGAAACAAATCCTCGAGATCGTTAGACGCGTCGCACCATCGGATGCATCAATCATGATCAGTGGTGAGTCGGGTACGGGGAAAGAAGTCTTAGCAAAGACAATTCATGAGTGTTCGAGCCGTGCTGATCAGCCATTCGTTGCACTGAACTGTGCGGCGATTCCTGAAAACATGCTAGAGGCAATTCTCTTTGGGTATGAGAAGGGCGCATTCACTGGAGCAGCGACTGCTAGGGAAGGTAAGTTTGAGCAAGCCAATGGCGGCACACTGTTGCTAGATGAGATCTCGGAGATGGCCCTTGAGCTTCAGGCCAAGCTGTTGAGGGTTCTGCAAGAGCAAGAGGTCGAGCGCTTGGGCGGCAAGGCAGCGATACCCCTGGATGTGCGTGTGCTCGCGACAACCAATCGCCATTTAACAGCGGAGGTCGCTGAGGGTCGGTTTAGGGAAGATCTTTACTTCCGACTAAATGTGTTCCCTATCGAGCTTCCACCTCTTCGTGAACGGTGCGATGACATTATACCCTGGCATATCGCTTCATTGAACGATATCGCGCGGGTAAGCCATTGACACTGTCTGCTGCGTCTGAACAACAGTTGCTGTCGCACGGGTGGCGAGGAAATATTAGAGAACTGGGTAACTGTATCCACCGTGCCTGCATATTAGTACCTGGTTCTGAAATAACACCGAATGACATTGTTTTTGATGCGTTGGTTGACACTGAGTACTCCCGTCCTGCCACGCAACATGAGTCGGCACCCGATGATCTCAAGGGAAGTGAGCGTGACATGATCATAAGCGCGCTTCGGGACTCAAATGGCAACCGTAAGCTTGCGAGCGAGCGTTTGGGAATTAGCGGGCGAACATTGCGCTATAAACTGGCCAAATACAAAGAGCAAGGTATCGAGATACCTGTTGCGTCAGTGGCCTGAGGGAGATGTTAAGATATGAGTGATATAGCAATCAATCAGGTTCTATCGCAAATGCGTGCTATGCAGGCGATGGCGCGTAACGAGAGCCCAACCTCACTAGAGACTAAAGCCGCGGCTCCGTTCTCAGAGCTGATGTCGCAGTCGATTGATCAAGTTAACAACTCGATGCAGGACTCCAAGGCGATTACTGCTCGATTCGAGACGGGTGATCCATCGGTCTCGTTAGCCGAGGTGATGATCAATGCCCAGAAAGCGAGCATCCAATTTTCGGGTATGACCGAGGTTCGTAACAAACTTCTGACAGCTTATAAAGATGTCATGAATATGCCGGTTTAAGGATTAGATCAAAATGGCAGAAAACCCAATTTTAGATAGAGTGAGTGGCTTTGCAGCTCAGCCCGTAACGCGACAGCTGTCTCTTTTAGTAGGCTTCGCAGCGAGTATTGCGTTGGCAGTGGGCCTGGTTAATTGGGCTACATCTCCCTCTTACCAGTCGGTTTATGGACCGATGACTCCGTCCGATAATGCAGAGGCGATTGCTATCCTTCAAACCAACGGGATTGAGTATCGACTCGAGCAAGGAACAGGACTACTGGAGGTGCCCTTTGACGAGGTATTCCAAGCACGAATGGTGTTGGCTAGTGAGGGATTCCCTAAAGATGGCTCGGGTATAGGTTTTGAGTCGCTTTACCTCCAACAAGAGATGGGTATCTCTAGTTTTATGGAAGAGGCTCGTTACCACAGGGCTGTAGAAGCAGAGCTAGTTCGCACAATCACTGCGCTAGACTCTGTGACGGCGGCTCGAGTTCATCTTGCGATCTCCAGGCAAACAGCTTTTTTGCGGAGAGGAAATGAGCCGTCTGCTTCGGTTATGTTGAATTTACGTGGTGGTGTTCGCCTTTCTGATCGACAATTATCTGGCATCATCCATCTTGTCGCTTCAAGTATCCCCAATCTAGACGCGTCTCGTGTCTCGGTGGTGGATGGTGCAGGGAAGTTACTTTCTAGCCAGGGTCAGGATTCCGATTTTGGGTACACAGCTGAGCAGTTTCGCTTGGCTGAGCAATTCGAAGGGTCATTGAACGACCGAATCATAGGTATTTTAGAGCCGATTCTGGGTATTGGCGCGGTACAAGCTCAAGTAACAGCCGATATGGATTTTACGCGCACCGAGAGCACGAACGAAATTTTTGACCCAAATGTTGCCCTACGAAGCGAACAGACAAGCGAGGATATTTCTAATAATGCAGTAGTTGCAGGCCCTCCCGGAGGTTTGGTACCGAACCCACCACAGCCCGCACTTGCACAACAAAATCAGCCGCAGCAACCGGTCGATGACGCGCCAGACCGTGAAAGTCGCCAGGAAACACGTAACTATGAGGTAAATAAAACGATTCAGTACGTGCGCTCAGTACCAGGTGCAGTGAATAAGCTATCTGTTGCCGTCGTAGTCGACTATAAGTTAGACGAAAACGGCGAGAGTGTGCCACTTGATGCTGCACTGCTTGAACAGGTAAATGCCTTAGTTCGAGAGGCTGTAGGCTTCAATGCAGCGCGAGGCGATACCGTCCAAATAATTAACTCTCCCTTTATCGTCCCTGCACCCATGGAGCCACTTCCAGAGCCTGGATTGCTCGAGCAGCCATGGATTTGGGATCTAGGGAAGGGTCTTCTCGCAGCGTTGGGAGTGTTAGCTTTAATCTTCACTGTACTTCGACCAATGGTGCGCTACTCCACCAGCTACGCTCCTCCTGCTATCGCCGCGGGCGGAAGTGCAAATGCTGCGCTTCAGGGTCCAGATCAGGAAGGCGCGAATAATCAGGAAATCACTGCCCTGACCGCTCCGCCACCTGAGCTGCCTCCTGTGGCACCAAAACCTAATTATCAACAGAGCCTTGCGATGGCTCGAAATTCAGCGAATGAGCAACCCGTGCGAGCCGCTTATGTCGTGAAGAACTGGATCGCATCAGATGGCTGAGAACATTCAACTTACAGGAGCGCAGCGAGCAGCTATCTTCTTGCTGGGTGTGGGTGAGGAAGCGGCTACTCTAGTAATGCGCCACATGAATCCAAAAGAGGTTCAAAAGGTTGGCGAGGCAATGGCCACCATATCTAAGCTAACGAACGACCAAGTCGAATCGGTTTTGACAGAATTTCATATCGAGGTTTCAGAGATTAACCCTCTAGGCCTTGATGCTCCGGAGTTTACTCGCCGAGTCATGACCTCTGCGTTGGGGGAAGGAAAAGCCAGCACAATTCTTTCTCAAGTTTTGGATAAGCCGCCAGAGCAGCATGGTGTCGAGGCGCTTCAGTGGATGGCTCCTCAGGCGATCGCGGAGGTTTTGCTAGAGGAGCACCCTCAAATTAGCGCGACTGTTATGACTCAGCTTTATGATGAGCAGGCGGCAAAGGTATTGGCTCTTCTGCCAGAGTCGTTACAAAAAGACATTATTGTCCGTATCGCGCGCATGGAAGAACTTGATCCCGCAGCGATGGAGGAACTTGATCGCGTGCTGGAAAGTCAGCTGGGTAAGTTACAGAGAACACCCCCACGAAAGGTGATGGGCCCAGATAATTTGGCGGCGATTCTTAACTCCACGGACGTTGGTCTGGAGCAGGAGATGCTCGCGGCTCTTACCGATGCCGATGAGTCACTGAGTGACGAAGTGAAGGAGAAGATGTTCATCTTTGACAACCTCATGTCACTTGACGACCGAGGCCTGCAGCGCTTGATCCGAGATGTCCCTCAAGAAAACTTGCTCACAGCGCTAAAGGGTGTTGATGCTCAGGTTGCGGAGCGTTTTTTCCGGAATA
This sequence comes from Halieaceae bacterium, assembly GCA_038143085.1. GTDB lineage: Bacteria > Pseudomonadota > Gammaproteobacteria > Pseudomonadales > Halieaceae > Luminiphilus. Next base: position 217,611 of record JAYQLG010000016.1, on the reverse strand, counting down.
TGTCCGAGCGAGCGGCAGCTATTTTGAGAGAGGACTTGGAGGCATCCGGACCAATAAAGATCTCAGAGGTAGAAGAGGCACAAAAAGAAATTGTAAAAACGGCGAAGCGCTTATCAGATGAGGGTGAGCTGATGATAGGTAAATCGAGCCGTGACTATGTCTGATGTGATGTTTACGAGCTGGCATCCTCGCGTGCTTCAGGTTGAGTCTGAGGGTAGTCAGCCATCTCCTAAAGAGCTGCGCGAGCAAGCTCAGAGCGAGGGATATGCTCAGGGATATGCTGAGGGCTTAGAGGCTGGCCAGAAAGAGTCGGAAATACAAGCTAATGCCAAGGTCGCTCAGCTTCAAAGTCTGGTCGATGCGTTAGATAGACCTTTTCATCAACAGGAGCTAAAAGTAAGTGAGTATTTACTTTCGCTCGTATCGACGGTTTGTAGTTCTATTTTGCGTAGGGAGTTGTTGACAGATGCTGAGCGAATTCGGGAGACACTTGATCGCGCGCTTGAACTCCTATCTGGTGAGCGAGGCCAGGTAACGTTATTGCTCCACCCTGATGATATGGCTGCCGTAACGGATGCTTGGGCAGACGATTTGGGGGAGCTTAGAATGGAGCCAGCCCCCGACGTTATTCGTGGGGGTTGTCAAATTCAGAGAAATGATTCGTTGGTTGATGCAACTATTGAAACCCAGCTACGAAATACAATTATGGATCTTGCTCGTATACCTGGCCCTGTCGGTTCTTCCGGAGAGCCGGGAGACCTGCTTGATGGCGCTGAAGTCGAGTCTACAATTAATCGTCTCGAAGCTGGAGGGAATGACAGTGAGTAACTCCCATTTCCAGCAGGTCAGCCACCGATTTGCTGATCTGGCTAATAGCAATCTGACTGCTCAACCTAATGCCTTCGGTAAATTAGTCAGAGTAGCGGGGGGGCGACTGGAGGTGTCAGGTCTCAAGGCAGGTATCGGCGCTAGATGCCAAATAGATCGTAAAGGGACAACGCCTCTAAATGCAGAGGTCATAGGGTTTGAGGGAGAACGCCTTCTTTTGGCGTGTGAGGATGCGACAGCGGGTGTCGTTCCTGGCGCCTCAGTTCGAGTTGAAACGATTAGTGATCAAGTCCCCGTTGGCGATGCTTTATTAGGAAGAATTGTTGATGGCGCGGGTAGACCATTAGACCGAAAGCCATTGGTTTTGGACGAGGGTTATCCGTTGCGAGGTAAGACCCTGAATCCAATGGACCGGTCAGCTATCAGCGAGCCTTTGGACACGGGTGTTAGAGCTCTAAATGCGCTTCTCACCGTTGGGATAGGTCAGCGAATTGGCTTATTTGCGGGCTCGGGAGTAGGTAAGAGTACCCTGCTTGGGATGATCACGCGTTTCTCCAATGCAGATGTTGTCGTTGTCTCTCTTGTGGGGGAGCGAGGCCGAGAGGTCAAAGAGTTTGTGGAAGACAGCCTTGGAAAAGAGGGGCTCAAGCGAGCAGTCGTCGTGGCTACGCCGGCGGATACTTCCCCGTTGATGAGAGTTTCTGGTTGTTGGCGCGCAACGGCTATTGCTGAGTACTATCGAGATCAAGGTTTAAACGTGTTGTTGCTCATGGACTCGTTAACACGTTTTGCTCAGGCTCAACGAGAGCTATCGCTCTCTGCTGGAGAGCCACCCGTCTCTAAAGGCTATACCCCCTCGGTCTTTTCTTTGATTCCTAACCTTATCGAGCGCGCGGGTATCGTTGGGCGCGGATCAATAACCGCTATCTACACAGTCTTGGTCGAGGGTGATGATTTACAAGACCCAATTGCAGATTTAGCCAGAGCGAGCCTAGATGGACACGTCGTTTTATCGAGGCAGATGGCCGACGCTGGAGTGTATCCAGCGATCGATATTGAGAAGTCTGTAAGCCGATCTATGCTGCAGATTACAGAGCCAAAGCACCAGGACCAGGCGCGGATATTTCGAGAGTTGTATACTACTTATGAGCAAAATAAGGATTTGATCTCATTGGGGGCGTACCGCCAAGGCTCCGATAACAAAATCGATTCTTCTATTGCTCACAGAGAGCCAATGATGGAATTTTTGAGGCAACCGCTAGATACACCCACTGATTTTGAGTCTGACCTGGTGGCCCTTCAAAGCTTTGCTGATGCAGTTGATGCTGGCAGTGGGTCACCGACTAGTAGCTCCGTTCCTCCAGAGACAATGCTAGTACAATCTTAAGGAACGCGGATGTCGGCTTCTAAACTAGATTTAGTTCTTCGTCTTACGAATGAAGAAGAGAAGCAGGCAGCTTTAACCTTCCAAGCTGTCCAAAACGATTACCTGAGCGCTGAAAAGGACCTGAAACAAGCGCTGAACTACCGAGTCGAATATGCCAAGATGTCCGAGGGGTTGCGACCCGGTACCTTCGTATTAATCCAAATAAAGAGCAGCCCGCTCATTTCTCACACAAATCGATACTTTGATCGACCATCAGCGTGCTATTTTGAAGTCAAAACATGCAGTCGTTGAGACTCGAAGAGAGCAATGGTATTTGGCTCGTGCAAAGAAGAAAAGTATTGAGGCTTTAATTGCATCTCGAAATAAGTCGCGTGTTTTGGCTGACGAGAAAAGCGAGCAAAAGCGGCTTGACGACCTATTTGTTAGCAAGGCCGCCCTCTGATTGGCACGTATGTTGCTGGAATCTTAGCAAGATGTTTGGGACTACCACCAGCTAGAGTTAGTTAAAGATGACGCAAAATACGATTGACCTCGCTATAGCCGCCTCAAATTTAAATAGTCCATCGGATACCGCAAGCCCCGGAAATACTGGTATCTGCGGAGGTAAACCACCTTTCGGGAAGTCCCTACAAGAGGCCATGCAGACTACTGATATAAATAGATGTTTGGAAGGATGCGACGCAGAGCAATTTTTGCCGCCGGCAGGGCAAGAATTGCCACTGCAGAGCGCGTACAACGTTGGTTTAGAGGGTATCACTGAAGTTAGGGCCCTAGCAGATGCGATCTCTTCGATTACGAGAGGTGCTGATCAGTTAAAAGCAAGCTAACAGTGTTGATATTTCGGGTGTTACCTCGCTTGTCGCTGAGTCACCAAGAGGTATCGGCGCTATCAGTGATGTCGGCAGCCTAATAGATCAACTTGATAAGGCTCGAGTCGCATCTAGCCCTCACACCTGCAGCCACCAGTGCACTCAGAAGCGCCTCGGGTTTTGACCCTTCCAACTTTGAAGAGGCCGCCAATTTCCACTTGCGCCAGAAGATCGGCGTGCCTAAAGGAAACTCTAGTGACAATATCAATCGCCAGATAGGATCCGCTGAAGAGAAACTCTTAGTTCTGGACTCCATGAGCCACGAATTACCATTTCCGATGCCGTTTCGATTGCCGAGACCACTAATAGTAAAGACAATGCCAATCGCTCTTTGTCACTCGACCTGGTTTAGGGTTGTCTTCGATAACGCAGGCGGAGAGCAAATTTGTTAACCGAGGAATGCAATTCAAGTGTCTCAGCAGCCTCTCACGACTAAGTCGTCTGAGGTGGTTTCATCAAATGAGCTGGCGACGCATCTTGCGGGTCCTCAAATCCTCTGGTGGTGGAGAGGCTCGACTTCAACTTCATCCAGCAGAACTTGGGCGGATGACAGTTAATTTGATTACGGAGGGCGATGAGGCTCGCGTATCATTCGTAGTAGATAACCCTCAAGCAAAGCAAGCTGTTGAGGTGTCTCTTCCCAGACTTCGTGATCTTATGGATGAAGCGGGACTGTCTCTCACTGATGCTGATGTATCAGATCGGCATGCGAAAGAGAATGAAAATCAACGGGCCGACCGAGTAACGGAAGAAACTACTGCTAACTCAAGAAATGATGCAGAAGATTTTGAAGAGTCCAACTCTCCGTCCAGCTCTCAGTTGGTAGACACTTTCGCGTAATTCTATAAGTGTTTTTTTCCTCGCTAGACGCTAGTTAAGCGTCTAAGGTATCGTTCTTGCACACCGCGTCAAACCTTTGACGAAGGCATCCTTGTGCAGTTTAAGCTATTGTTTTTATTAAATTTTACGTGCATGGCGTTAAATATGCTTAACCTAAAGTGTATTCGTGGGCGTTACTTCAGCGGAGAGGTAAACCAGTGGTAGACAAAAAATCTGAGGGTAAAGAGAGAAGCGGAGTATCTGTAATGGTGCTTTCGCTTTGTTGTGTTGTGAGCATTCTGCTTGGGCTTGTTGGTGGCGTCTTTGGTGGTTCCACGATAAAGGCGGCTCTGGGAATTGAGCAAGGCGAAGTTCAGGTAGTCACTGCTGATCAAACTGATGACACGCTAGATGGAGACGTGAACGATCCGTCCAGTTTGTTTGCGCCTATGCCCGGTGTGTTCGATCCTGATAAAGATCGGTTCTATGCCGATGCCGGAGAGTTTTTAGTAGCCATAAAGTACCAAGGTAGGACGCGCTATTTACAATTAACGGCACAGCTGGTCGGTCATGATGAAGAGTTCATGGGAAAGGTAGAGACGGACGTCTCAGCGATTAGGAACGGGTTGTCGATATTTTTTACTCAACAGGATTTCAGTGCTGTATCGACTTTGGAGGGGCGAGAGACGCTTCGCCTAGCGACACTTATAGAAATCAACAAGATTATTGGTGCGACAGCAGAACTGCGTGTTGCTGATGTTTATTTTACGGATTACATAACTCAGTAGGCGTTCTGATGAGTGACGACACCGCCAAAGATGAAGTCTTAACCTCGGAAGAAATTGAGGCCCTTGTGGAGCGCGCTAACGAGCCTGGGTTCGATGATGGTGAGTTTCGAGCCCACGATTTTAGCGGTGGCCCGTCGTTATCAATGTCCAAATGGACTGAGCTGCGGCTGTTACTCGATAATCATGCGGAGGCTCTAAAGGGCGTTTTGACATCTGAATACGGTGTCCAGATAACGGTAGACGTTAAAACTATCGAATTTGGGTGCTGCGGATGAATTACTAATGGAGTTCCCGGAACGTCTGTGCCTAGTAAGCACACCAACGGAGCCCTTTGATGCCGAAGTGCATCTTTTGTTACCGGGCGAACTTCTGACGACCCTTGTGAATCATTATTTTGGGGGAGGCTCGCTACCAGCGCCCACGATGTCCAGTCGCGTAACTCCCTCGGAGCAAAGAATCGGCGAGCGAGTATCAAAAACGTTTTTTCGCACCATGTTAGAGGTCTGGTCAGACCGCTTTCCCCTGACTTTCGGAGATTTATTCATCGATGTTACGCCAGACCGCTTTTCTATGCTTCCTAAGTCATTGGGCTTCGCGGTAATCCCCTTTGAGGTTTCTATTAATGATTCCGAGAGCCACTTGGTCAGATTGTTGATCCCTTTCGATGCTCTAGAGGCACACGAAGAGTCCTTCATGCCGTTAACTACTGCAGAGCCGCGCGCTTCAAGCTTCTCGGTTTGGGAGCCTGAAATTAGAGCGGTATTGCCTGAGGTTTCGGTAGAAGTTCGCGGCGAATTATGTGAGTTAAAAGCAACACTGCGGACCTTACTGCAGATGCAAGTTGGCAGCACGATTCCGATAAGTGAGCCGTCTGAGATCGAGCTTTTCTCGGAGGCTGATTTGATTGCGGTGGGGCGTTACGGCGCTTTCGATGGCTTTAAGGCAATGCAATTTACTAGATTTAGGGAAGATAAGTCATGAGTGAAGATGAGCTACAGGCGGCTCCAATACCGGAGCTTGAAGATAATGGCGGTGAAGCCGGTGATATTGATTTAGAGATGTTACTAGATGTCCCCGTTGTGATGACCGTCGAGGTTGGGCGAAAGTCGCTGCCGATTAGACTTGTTATCGTTAACACCAGGCGCAGTCGTAACGTTTGACCGAAGCGTAACTGAGCCAATGGACGTCATGATTAATGGGACGCTGATAGCACGCGGAGAGGTTGTGTCGGCTGACGGTAAATTTGGGCTCCGCCTGGTCGATATTGTGAGCACTAAGAAGCGATTGGAACAGTTGAACTGAGCCATGATTCGTCTTCTGAGCATATTACCTATGTTGATTGCGTTACCTGCCCAGGCTGACGCTGATGCGGTGGCTACTGAAGTAGGTTCGAGCCTATTTACTGGTGACTATTTGTTACAAGTAGTGGGCTCGTTTTTTTTAGTTATTTGTGTCCTGCTTGCGGTGATGTTGCTCTTGAAGCGATTTAATACTATCGGCACCTCCAAGGGGGGTTATATTGAAGTTCTCGCCAGTGCTCCTTTGGGTCAGAGAGAGCGTGCCGTCCTGCTCCAGATTGGTGAAGAGCAAATACTTGTGGGCGTAGCCCCGGGTAATGTCACGGCCTTGCACCATATCTCTCATCCGGTCTCGCGTTCAGAGGCAGAGACGTCTTTGACGTTTAAAGAAGTGTGGAACTTTGCTCGAAGTAGACAAGGGGGTAACGAGTGATTGTTGCCCGATTTTTACTTCTCATGGCGGTGGTCTTCGCGTCAGGGTTTGCCGAGGCGCAGACCATTCCGCTCGTCACATCGACACCCATGCCCAATGGAAACACTGAGTATGCTCTAGGAATCCAAATATTGATGGTGATGACAGTCTTAACGCTGTTGCCCGCCATGCTGATCACCATGACAGCTTTCACACGGATTCTCATCGTGCTTGCCATCCTTCGTCAGGCGCTTGGGACACAGCAAACCCCGTCAAATCAAATCATTCTCGGGCTTTCTCTATTTTTAACCCTTTTCATCATGTCGCCCGTTATTGACGTTGTTTGGGCACAGGCTTTGACGCCCTATTTAGATGGAAATATGGAATTTCAAGCTGCACTCGTTGCGGCACAGGAACCACTGCGGGAATTCATGTTTTCTCAGACCCGAGACACGGATTTGGCCATGTTTGCTGAGCTGGGTGGTTATCCGGTGTTCGCGACGCGTGATGAGGTGCCTTTATTTGTTTTGCTCCCATCTTTTCTGACAAGTGAGTTAAAAACGGCCTTTCAAATAGGGTTTTTATTATTTGTGCCCTTTTTAGTTATCGATCTAGTTGTAGCTGCAGTGCTTATGTCGATGGGTATGATGATGCTTTCGCCAATTATCATTTCACTCCCCTTTAAACTGATGTTGTTCGTCTTGATTGATGGTTGGTCTCTCATCTCCGCGACGCTCGTCAGTAGCTTTGCGCTTTAGGAGAGATTATGAGACCCGAAATGGTTCTTGAGATTGGCCGAGAGGCATTGTGGCTTGCAGTGATGTTATCGGGACCAATTCTTGGTGTTGCGTTGGCAGTGGGTTTGGCCATCGGTGTTATTCAGGCCGCAACTCAAATACAGGAAATGACACTGAGTTTTATCCCAAAGCTCGGTGCGGTTGCCGCCGTTATTTTTTTAGTCGGGCCATGGATGTTGAGACTGATAGTGACCTTTACTCAAAGGTTATTCCTCGAAATACCCGGGCTGGTGGGCTAGATAATGCTGTTATCTACGGACGGAATATTATCAGGCTTATATCTGTTCTCAGCGCCCTTTTTGCGAATTTCAGCCATGATGATAGTGGCGCCTATATTCAGTGCTCCGGGCTTTAATCTGCGGGCGCGAGTTTTGCTATCGGTGCTCGTTGCCGCACTTGTGGCTCCGTCCATGACGATACCTAGCTCTTTCGATTTAATGAGCACGCTGGGCTTATTAATGAGTCTGCAAGAAATCGCTGTTGGGTTGATGATTGGATTTACCTTGCAGCTTGCATTTGGCGCGATTGTCTTTGGCGCCCAAGCCATGTCTATGACAATGGGACTGGGCTTTGCCATGGCGGTCGACCCACAAAATGGGGTTCAAGTGCCGGTTGTTGCCCAGTTATACGTTATTTTAGGCACACTTTTATTTTTATCAGTTGATGGCCATCTCGCACTTATTGATGCCGTAGTGCAATCCTATAGCCTAATTCCTATAGGCTCACTAAGCATTTCTGCTTCATCGTTTACAGCGCTAGTGTCATTGGGGTCGATCGTTTTTGCTGGCGGCATTTTATTAGCGCTACCTGTCATGACGGCGCTGCTACTTATCAATCTTGCGTTTGGAATAATTACTCGAACTGCACCTCAGCTAAATATCTTCGCGGTTGGATTCCCAGTAACTATCTTGGCCGGCCTTTTTATTATGTTTTTGGTCATGCCCGGATTTCTGGTGGCTCTTACCAATATCTTTCAGTTCGCTAGTGAGCAGAGCCTCACGATTTTTAGATAGGAGAGCTGAGTATGGCAGAGGAGCAGTTAGGTCAGGAGCGCAGTGAACAGCCGACAAGCAAACGACTAGACGAATCGCGAAAGAAGGGTCAGGTGGCCCGCTCGCGTGAGTTAAATATGCTACTCGTAATGATCGCGAGTATTTTATTTTTATGGGGTCTGGGCGGTTGGATGATCGAGACTGGTGGGGAATTAGTAACCTATGCGCTATCTCCATCTGGCGAGCTGTTAACTAATCCGAGGCTGCTACCTAGCCACCTTGCGAGTGTCATTACGTCTGCAGGCAGTCTCTTAACACCCTTTTTAGCAGTGACAGTAGTCGCAGCACTTGCGGGCCCCGCTGTTATGGGCGGGCTTTTATTTAGTCCGCAGGCTATCGCTTTTAAAATCGAAAAGCTGGATCCGATCAAAGGCTTGGGCCGTGTCTTCTCGACAAAAGGCCTCATCGAGCTCGTGAAGGCGTTGCTGAAATTTTTCTTAATATCGGCGGTCGCTATTTTGCTCTTCCTATCTATGGAGGGCGAGGTTATGAAGCTGGTTTCACTAAATGTCAAGGAAGCCATTGTCCGCTCAGGTGAAATGATCATCTGGGCAGTGCTGTTACTCTCAATGACATTAGTCCTCATTGCCGCTATCGACGTGCCATATCAGCTGTGGAGTCATAACAAACAGCTGAAGATGACCAAGCAAGAGGTCAAGGACGAGTCGAAGGAGACCGACGGACGACCCGAGGTCAAGGCACGTGTTAGACAGCTACAACGTGAAGCATCCCAAAGAAGGATGCTCGAGGATGTACCCCAGGCTGACGTCGTTATAACTAACCCTACGCACTATTCGGTCGCTTTGAAATATGACGCAGAAGGTGCTTCAGCACCGATTGTTGTGGCGAAAGGCGCTGATCTAATCGCGCTAAAAATTCGCTCACTTGCCTCTGAGCATGAGGTGCCTATCTACTCTGAGCCGCCTCTAGCACGAGCTATTTTTGGCTCTACAGAAATTGGGGATGAGATACCGGCTCCCTTGTTTCTTGCGGTGGCAAGAGTGCTCGCATACGTTTTTCAGCTTGCTCGCGCGAGTGCCACTGATTACGTGCCACGCCCGGATGCGGTTCCACTTCCTGACGGGTTTGATCAGTTTAATAATGAGGGTTCCTTAAATGGCCTCTAATACCTTAACTTTTAATTCCCCCTCTCCAGGTCGGTTTGTATCGGGGTTGGGCACCCCAGCTGTAATGCTGATGATGCTGGCGATGGTGGTGCTCCCTTTGCCAGCTATGGCATTGGATATTCTATTCACCGTAAGCATTGCTTTGGCGATCATGGTTCTGATGGCATCAATTTATGCAAATCGGCCGCTCGATTTTGGTGTATTTCCGACCGTCCTTTTGCTAGCTACCCTCCTAAGGCTTGCTTTGAATGTCGCTTCAACGAGGGTGGTTTTGATTAATGGACATACAGGTACCGACTCAGCGGGACGAGTTATTGAGGCATTTGGCGAGTTTGTAGTGGGTGGCAGTTATGCTGTCGGTCTGGTTCTTTTCACTATTTTGGTAGTTATTAATTTTGTCGTTGTGACTAAGGGAGCCACGCGCGTTTCCGAGGTGACCGCTCGGTTTACTTTGGACGCTATGCCAGGCAAGCAGATGGCAATTGATGCCGACTTGAATGCCGGGCTGATTACTCAGGACGAGGCACTAGAGCGTCGAGAGCGCGTCACACGCGAGTCCGATTTTTATGGCGCTATGGATGGTGCGTCTAAATTTGTTAGGGGTGATGCAGTTGCGGGCATTCTGATTTTGTTTATTAACATTATTGGGGGGTTTGCAATCGGTACTCTGCAACATGGCCTTGATGCTAGCCAGGCGGCAGAAAATTACGTGCTCCTGACTATTGGCGATGGTCTTGTGGCACAAATACCGTCGATGCTTTTGTCTACAGCGACCGCGATTATCGTTACTCGTGTGTCGGGTGAGCAAGACATGAGTGCTGAAGTTTCACGTCAGCTTACGAGTAACCCTCGTGTTTTGTATGTTGCGGCAGGCATCATAGGAGTCATGGGCGCCGTCCCGGGAATGCCCAATTTGGTGTTTTTATCGATAGCTACTCTTCTGGCGGTATTAGGATATCAGCGCGCCCAAGCTCCAGAGGAGCCAGAGGTCTTGGAAGCCAACTCGATACCAGCATCTGAGCCAGTGAACCCTGAGTTGAGCTGGGACGATGTATCTTCTTTGGACACAATTGGACTGGAAGTGGGTTATCGCCTTATACCACTAGTGGACCAAACCCAAGGTGGTGATCTCTTAAGTCGAATTAAGGGCGTGAGAAAAAAGATGTCACAAGAAATGGGGTTTCTTGTCGATACTGTCCATATCCGAGACAACCTTGACCTAGGGCCAAATATTTACCGGATAACGATTCATGGAGTGGTCATGGGCGAGGCCGAGTTAATTCCTGACAGAGAACTTGCGATAAATCCGGGTCAGGTATTCGGTGATGTGGAGGGTGTACCAACAAAAGACCCTAGCTTTGGTTTAGATGCTCTTTGGATCGATCCGGCACATCGCGATGTGGCTCAAACTGCAGGCTACACCGTAGTAGATAGTTCTACCGTGATAGCGACCCATTTAAGTCAAATTCTGAAAAATAATGCGGCAAAGTTAGTGGGGCAAGATGACGTACAGCAGCTTTTAGACCGTTTAAAAATTAATGCACCTAAGCTGGTTGAGAATTTAATTCCCAGCGTAATGAGCCTTGCTGATGTCACCCGCGTAATCCATAACTTGCTTGAAGAGGGTGTTCCAATTCGGGACATGAAAACGATTGCTGAGACGCTATCCTTGCAGCGCGGCGTTGAGAAAAGTCCTGATGATATGACTGCTCAGGTTCGAGTCGCATTAGGGGCATCGATTTTTCAAAATGTTGCGGGTCCCGCCATAGAGCTTCCAGTAATGGTACTTGACCCTCAGTTGGAGCAAATTATGAGTAACGCAGTGCAAAGTAATGGCGGGGTTATCGAGCCCAACCTTGTTGATACTGTGATTTCCGGTATTGGAGAAGCAACCGGAAAAATGGAAGCGGAGGGCGCTAGTCCCGTTCTGCTTGTTTCAGGGTTAATTCGCGGATTTTTGTCCAACTTGCTAAGGGGGAGAATGGCTAATTTTTATATCTTGGCTTATGACGAAATTCCTGCGGATAAAAATATTCGTGTCGTTACAACAATTGGTAAGCAGTCGACTTAAAAAAAAAAAGTTGGCCCGTTATTTGCTGTATACCAATAAATGAACGATATGGCTCGAAAATAGGCTGGGCGTCAAAAAGCTGACGTACGTTGGGAAGTGGCATATGAATACAGAGAGATTTGTGGCGCGTGATAGCAAGAGTGCGCTTGAAAAGGTGAAAGCAAAGCTAGGAGCGGATGCGTTAATACTCTCAACGATTAGGAGTGACGCTGGTGTTGAAATCTCTGCGATCAGTGGAGGTGAGGTTACAACAGATGCTACCCGAAACCGCGATAATCCGTCTGAAAAATCGGCTAACGATATTACACTGGGCTATTTAGACCGCGAGTTAAAAGCCCTTAGAGAGGTGCTCTATAACGCCTTGGGCGAGAGAGCTTGGCAAGAGATGGCCGGTAAAAAACCTGTTTTGTCCGCGATAGAGCAAAGGCTATTCACGTTAGGGCTAAGTAAATCTGGGATCGAAGCGGTCACATCAAATATAGATGCCTCCGTAGGTTTAAATAATGCGTGGTCTGCTGTTCTCTCCAACGTAATGTCAGCGGTGGATTCAGCAGGTGATGCCGCTACAAAGTTAGGCCCTGCACCGAAGGCAATTGTGGGTGGAACGGGTAGTTGCAGGTCTTTGATTTGTCGACAGTTAGTTACAAAATGTCTCCAAACCTCAAAGCCATCTCAAATCCTGGTTATTTCGGCAACGCAAGACCCTTCGGGTGCGCTGATAGATTTTTGCAAGCGTGAGAAAGTTAAGCGCATTCATGTGAATAGCATGCTGGAAGCAAGGTTGTGTTTAAAACGCTCAGGACGTCGAAAAAAGGTCATTATCGAAACCGGTGACCTTATGCCTTCCTTAGGTATGAATGACCCCACCTTAGACTTGTTCAATGATCAAGAGCTTGGAATAGAGGTTTTTTCGGTATTGCCCGCTACTCATCAAGCTGAGATCTTGAAATCGATCGATCTGCATATCAAGCACTTGCCGATTAGCGGAGCCATTATCTCCCGAGTCTCTGATGCAGTCTCGCTTGGCGCGATTTTGGATATGTTTATCTTAACTGAAATTCCGCTAGTGGGTATGTCTCGGCAATCTGACAGCGTTTTGCAGCAAGTCACGTCTAACGGACTTATAAGGCTTGCTAAAAAATTAGCCAGAGAAAGAGTAGAAGAAAATAGGCTTGTTTCAATGTCATCGGGCTATTTAAAGACAGCGTGAATTTTTGAAAATACCAGACGAACCTTATTTACAGGGATATGAAATGCAAATAGTAGCAGTTACAGGGGGAAAGGGTGGCGTAGGCAAAACTAATGTTGCCGTAAACCTCTCGGTTGCACTCTCTAGGCTTGGAAAAGACGTCGTCCTATTTGATGCCGATCTTGGGCTTGCTAATGTGGATCTTTTGATGGGCCTCTCCATTACGCATACGCTTGCTGACGTCGTGTCTGGTGAAAAGTCAGTAAGTGACATAGTCGTTAACACTGTTTCTGGTGTGAGAGTGATCCCGGCTGCATCCGGCATTCCGGAGATGGTAGACCTTTCTCATGAGAATCGATCAGAGCTGATACGCGGCCTGTCTGATCAATTGGCGAAACCAGAGGTGATGATTGTAGATACCGGCGCGGGCATAGATCAGACAGTTCAAACTTTTGTCGCGGCTTGCCAAACGCCAGTGCTTGTTGTTTGTGATGAGCCCGCGTCACTTACAGATTGCTATGCGCTTATTAAAGTACTTAGGCACTCTAAAAATATTAAACAATTTAATGTGTTGGTTAATCAGGTCGACTCTCAGCATCAGGGCAAAAATCTTTTTGAGAGACTATCGGCGGTTGCTAACAAGCACCTCGATGTTAGCCTCTCTTACCTTGGTTCGATTCCATTAGATCCCTACTTGAAACGCGCTGTTCAAGAAAGGCGACCGTTAGTTACTGCGTATCCCAGGTCTCCAGCTGCTTTAGCTTTCGGCTCTTGTGCAGACCGGCTCGTAAGCTTGCCGAGTGAAGCTCCCAGCCCTGGAATGGCATTCTTCCTTGAGCAACTACTGGAGAATGCTCCTGCTGCGTAGCAGGGCATAGAAGCTGTGATAGCGGAATACGCGACATATTCGATGCAACAGGGAGGCGATCTCGTCTCATTGCATCTACCGTTGGTGAAGCGTATTGCTAATCATCTGGCTGTGAAGCTGCCTTCGCACATCGAAATTGACGACCTCATTCAGGTGGGGTTAATTGGTTTGCTCAAAGCAAAAGAGGACTATCAAGCCGACTCTGGAGCAACATTCTCTACCTACGCGACTATAAGAATTCGTGGAGCTATGATGGATGAGTTGCGAGCTCGAGACTGGCTTCCAAGATCAGTGCAAAAAAATCTGGGTAAAGTTGCGAAGGCAGTTCAGGGAGCAGAGCAGCGATTAGGACGAGCCCCAACGGACAGCGAGGTCGCTATTGAGCTCGGGATCAGTTTAGGTGACTATCAGGAGCTCCTTGGCGATGTCTCATTAGCAAGACTTACGCCCGTTGAAGATGTTGAGACTGTTGCTGGCGATCTGGAACCAGATCGCGAGGTTATCGAGTCGCTACGAGCGACCGCCCTCTCTGATGCAATCAAAGAGCTACCAGAAAAAGAACAGCTGATGATGTCCTTGTATTACGTAGATAATCTGAATTTAAAAGAAATAGGCTTAGTGCTAGAGGTGAGTGAGTCGAGAGTCTCGCAAATTCACGGTCAAGCGATTGCTCGCCTAAAAAGCAGGTTGAAAGCTTGGACCTAGCGCATATGTACTGGTGGCTTGGCTACTCGAATCGATCAATGGGTTGCTTGATAATTATCTCAACTCGTCGGTTTCGAGCTCTTCCCTCTGCAGTCGTGTTGACTGCTTGAGGTCTGGTCGCAGCAAAGCCAGATGCGGTCACTCTTCGTGGATTAATTCCGGTCTCAGGACGGACTAAACGTCTGGTTACTGATGCGGCGCGAGATACGGCGAGGTCCCAGTTTGATGGGTAGGCAAATGAATTAATTGGTATGCTATCGGTATGACCTTCTACAAAGACCCTGCCTTCGATTTGGCCTATAGCGCTTCCAATTTTATCAATCACTTTTACGAAATCGTTGTTTAAGTAAGCTGAACCGGAAGTAAACGAGCCTTTTTCTCTGATTCTGATTAATATTGTGCGTTCTTCGCTTTCTACATCAATTTGCCCTGCCTCGATTTCCGCACGAAGGAGCTTTCTGAGCATATCGGCATCAATTTCAGTGTCTCTAACCAGTTGCATCATCTCATCTAAGGTTTCCACGGCTTCACGCATATCCCGCTCTCTCTCTCTCTCGGCATCAGGTTCCCCCAACCGTAGTGAATCTCTTTCTTGTTCGCGGGTAATCTGCTGAATGGTTTCTACTGGAGTCTCCTCAGGTATTCCTGGTTGAAAGTGAGTGGCGACTACGCTGGTGCCTTTGGGTATATCCTCGAGAGGTATCTCTCTTTGAACACCAAAGGCGTTTATCATATTTGATTGGATCTGCTTGTATTTGATGGGATCAAAATCTGCGATTGAGAGTAAAACTACAAAAAAGCATAGGAGAAGAGAGAGTAAGTCGGAAAAAGTAACTAACCAGCCCTGGCTGGGCTTGTCATCTTCCTCATCATCAAATGTATTAGGGTCTTGGCTCATGCGGCATCTTTTTCAGTCTTGTCAGAGCCTCCGCTCTTCGATGCTTTGGTTGGATCTAAATACGCGGCGAGAACGCTCGCAATCACCCGCGGATTTTGTCCTCCCTGGATTGCCATCACCCCGTCTATGCTTATCAGGAGGCTGAGCTTGGCGTCATTTGAGCGAAACTTTAGTTTGTCGGCAACGGGAAGGAAAACAACATTCGCAAAAACTGAGCCCCATAGCGTGGTAAGCAGTGCGGCAGCCATGGCTGGGCCGATCGCTTTGGGGTCATCCATGTTTGCCATCATTGCGACCAAGCCGATTACCGTACCGATCATGCCAAATGCGGGAGAGGTATCACCCATGGACCTCCATACCTTCTCACTGGCTGAATTTCTGTCAATGATGCCTTTCATGTTGGAAACCATCGTTTGCTTTAGCACGTCAGGTTTACTTCCATCGATAATTTGGCGGATACCCTCAGCTAAGAAGTCATCCGAGATTTTTCGTTTCTCCAGCTCTAAAAACCCCTGCTTTCGAGCAATATCAGCCATTTCTACGATCTCGTCGATAAGGCCTTGGGGGTTTTGATTGCCGCCAGTAAATATCTTCGCAACTACTCCAAGCGAGCTTAGAAAATGGCCCATGCTATATCGCATCATGGTGCCTGCAATAGTGCCCCCTAGGACAAAGACGATAGATACAAACGCTGTGCGTGAACCAAAGAACATTTGTAGCTGGTCTTGGTCAATTATGAGAAGCGCAACAGCGCCAATGCTCAAAAGCCAGCCAATAATTGTTGCAATATCCATAACACGATTCTCAGTGTAGGGTTGGCGTTCCTGAAGAGCTTACAAGTATAGTGTAGATGACGGATTAGTGCCCGCCCGGAGAAGGAATTTGGAAGAACTCCAGCTCACGCTCACACCATCTCGTGTTGACCAAAGAAACCAAGGCATCATGCTGGCAAATTGGCGCGTAGGGCAGACTATAAATGCATTGGTCAGTGATCGTATGCCGAGCGGTGGATTGCTGCTTACGGTCGGGCGCCAAAGCTTCGTAACAACGCGTGATATTCCGGTGCAGCCTGGTGCAAGAATTATGCTTGAAGTGCAGCAGGTAGAGCCGAAGTTGGTGCTTAGATTAGTGTCCGCGCCTGTGCCGGGCTTCAGTACGATCAATAGTAATACAGTTATCGGCGGTGGAGCTGCACAGGCTAATCAACTCAAGGGTCAAGGTCTCACTCAACTAATGGCTGCTTTGAAAGCAGTTTCATCATCCAGGTCTGTAGCTGCACAGCTAAACCTTGAGAATTATGCGCGCTTGCTCTCTAGTAATTTTTTGAGTTCGGGTAACATAACTGCTGAGACCTTCCGCGCCGCTTTTATGCTGTCTGGTATCTTTACGGAGAGTTTGTTCTCTGCAGACAGATCAACGCAGGCTGCTCGGTCAACCAAAACAATGTTACTGGCCATACGTGAAAGTATTGCATCTGCAATGTACGGAAGCGGTCTGACAGCTGAGGAGCGCGCTGCGCTCTCAAGACTGTTGGGAAACATCGATGCTCTGATTGGATCGATGACAAACCATCAAATATCCTCAATTCCACAAGACGGTACACCGCCAAGATGGGTTTCTAGTCTGCCGTTGCAGTGGGGAGAAAAATTAATTGAGATAGAAATTGAGATGCAGCATCGACCTTCCACCGAAAATGAGGAATCCCCTGGTTGGCAACTTTCATTAAGATTTGAGCTAGATGCCCTGGGTGCCATGTCGATTTTTATCGGGATGAGGGGCAATCGTCTAACCGTCGATATCTTAAGTAGTGAGGAGGGGTCGACGCAGTATTTTGTTGAATCCATGCCTGCTCTTAAAAATCAGCTTGTCATGGCGGGCCTAGAAGTGAATCGGATTACAGCTGAGACAGTAAGTAAGTCAGAGCAAACGAGTAAACGAGATGCCAAGAGTATCAACGTCTCTGCATGAATAAGGACATACCAAGAAAAAAGTCAGAGGCGCTAAACAACGAACATGTCGGGGCGCCCACTATTACCGCGACGGGCGACGGTCTCTTAGCGCAAGAAATTATTGAGCGCGCACGAGAGGCAAATGTTCCTATTGTTGAGAATGAGAGACTCGTGCATCTATTGTCAGCGATTCCTCTTGGGGACGAAATTCCAGTAGAGCTATACAAGGCTGTCGCAGAGGTCCTTGTTTTCGTTTTGAGACTTGAGCATGTTTTAGATGCAGAGGCTTGATCCTTGGCGTTGAGGCAACTAGCTGCTGTTGACTTGCACGGCAAAAATGTCCAACCTACCACTGGGAAGCTATTAAATGTTTAGTCATAACAATTACTTGGGTCGTAGGTGCGACAGTTGAGAGAGTGGAGCCATGAATGAATCAAGTTATGAACGGCAGTTAGCTTCGTTCGTAGTTGCAATGAGGGATGAGCGCGGTTACTCGTGTTTTAGAATTGGGGACTGAAGGACGAATCGTTCTTGGCTTCCGTTGTTCGTGAGGCGGACTGGGCCGACTCGATCGAGCTACACTGTGTAGACAATGGGGATGACTCGTTTGATTCAAAGTTAATTGCTCTAGCCGAAAATACTTCGGTCGACTTTAACGTTATTAAGCACATTGGTTCGGAGACAGAAATTAGCGACGCTATTATGCAAGTAGCGGAAGCAAGTCGATTTGATGCGATATTCATAGCAGGTGCGACATCAAGTGAAGCACTACTAGCGGCATGTATGGTTTGCCATGAGGTGCTCAGCTCTGAAGGTATTATGGCAATTTCCATTGCGGTTAGAGAGCAAGGCTCAATGGGAGCCGCTGTCGCGAGCTTTAGAGATATGTTTGGGGATTCGTATGAAGAGTTTGGTGAGGGCCTCTTCCGCAAACAATAGCTTCGCAACCGTATTCCCGGTTATTAAATACGCTACTACAAAATGTGGCATCAAAGCCGCTGTCCTTTTTAAGCTTATAATTTTAGCCCCTGGAGTCATAGCGGGCTCTGAGCCAACAAGTGAGCCTAATCGAGTTGAGCCGAGGTCTGAGAAGCCGCTATCTCTATCCAAGACTACTCGCCATGATTCATGGGAGGCGTGTCTAGAAGCAGCTGAACGTGCAAGAAGCACTCGCGATGCGGAGTTTTTTAGGTCGAGTAAGGCCTTAAGCGATGCTAGGGGTTGGTTTGTCAGTCACAGCTTAAATAATGAACACCTATTCTGTGATGATATAAAAGTGTGTGAAGAAGTTTTTTACAAACACTATTCGCTTGCAAAAGGTTCCTACCCTGCCTGTGAAGCTTGACTAGGCAAGCGCCTGCTCATCCGACTTGTTATCGGATTTTCGCTGTAACTTCTCTATCTGTCTTTGGGTGACGTGAGCTAACAAGTGATCAACTTCTTGCTCTTGGTTTCGGTCAAATCGTACTCTTACCCAATAGCCTGGTTTCTCTGAGTCAGCCGACAGCCTGGACTCCAACACGGTAGCACCCATTCTTATGTTGAAGCCCATTGTTTCGAGTGTTAAATCGATTTCCACGTGCGCATCCTCTTCAGCGATGACCTCTGAAAAGAACCCCATTCCACTGCTACTTAGGCTGACTTCAACTTCTTCCTCGTCTATTCGCTCCTCAATTACGTTGAGGAGCCGATCATCATTTTGATAATCCAATGCCTTTTCTAATAGAGCGATTTTTTGAGCCATGAGGTCGATGAGTTCAGTTAGATTTGGAGTGTCCAGCTCAATTTCGTCTGATAGTAAATCGATCCGCTGAGTAAGAGCTGCGATGCCTTGACTACTCAATGCGCCAATGCCTGAGGTATATCTCCACCCCAAGCACAGTCGGTCCTGAATATGGTAGAAATCTCTCGGTTTTTTACTCATTAAAGAAACCTTAGTAAACGAGGCATACAACATCCCCTGATGGCAAGCATACGACATCCCGTCCGTATTTCCATGTTCCTCATAGAAAAACATGAAGATTACACATCTGTTAATGAATGCACCGGTTGAAATGTAGGGAGTATGTGTAATCCGGGTGTTCACAAATGGGACCCGTCCTTTTGTTTTACCGAGAGTAATGAGAGGGGCATTCAAAACCTATCATTTGGAAGCGCGTTTTGTTCGCGTCAGCAGGCGATCCAACTGATCTGAAAAGTTTTTTCTATCAGTCAGACTCAAGGCCGACGGACCTCCGGTATGCGCTCCCGATGAGCGCATGGTCTCCATGAAATCGCGCATTTGTAGACGCTGCTTAATATTGCTTTCGGTATATTGCTCACCACGAGGTGTCAACACTACAGCCGCCTTTTCTAGCACATCGGAGGCTAAGGGGATATCCGCGGTGATTACCAAGTCGCCCTCGTTAACACGCCGCTCAATCTCTTTATCTGCCTCGTCGAAGCCACTTGGTACTTGATAGAACCGAACGTAGGGCGACTTGGGCAAGCTGAAGCTGTGATTAGCGATGAAGGTGGTGTTAATAGCGCGTTTATGTCCAGCTTTCGCAATGACTTCACGAATCACGCCCGGACATGCATCAGCGTCGACCCAAATTTCCATTCGGTGCTCTCACGGTTGGTTTTAATAATCCTCAGGACAGAAAAAACCCGGCAGTCGCCGGGTCGTTAGGTTACGTTGTTTTCGGCTAAGCCGCCTCAAAACCGTGATAGCCACTTGCCGCAACCTGGTCACATATCAGTCGGTAGGTCCCGACACCGCCCACGTAAGCGAGAAACATGCGCGGTTTTCCGGGTACGTTTGACCCCATGTACCAGCTATTCGCCTTGGGGTAGAGCGTCATGTTGGCCAGTTGTTCGGTGTGCTCCGCCCATTCGCGCTCGGCACTGTCTGAGGGCTCGATGGTGACTTTCCCTTCCTCGCGCATCCATTGGATGCAGTCGCTCACCCAGTCGACATGCTGCTCAATGGATACCAGCATATTGCTGAGCACCGACGGGCTCGACGGCCCGGTAATCGTGAACAGGTTAGGGAATCCGTGTATTGCGATGCCAAGATAGGACCGCGGTCCATCAACCCAGGCATCCTGAATTTTGACGCCACCTCGACCGCGTATATCGACTCGCAGCAGCGGGCCGGTCATAGCATCAAACCCTGTGGCGTAGACAATGGCATCAAATTCCCGCTCGCCTTCCAAGGTTTTGATGCCCTTGTCGGTGATGGTCTCGATGGGGGTTCTACGAAGGTTCACCAGCGAGACATTGTCTCGGTTGAAGGTCTCGTAGTAATTCGTGTCGATACAAGGCCGCTTGGTGCCATAAGGGTAGTCACTGGGCAACAGATCTTGTGCTGTCTGCTGATCCTTTACGGTATCGCGAATGCGGTCGCGGATGTACTCGGAAATGTGATCATTCGCTTCCTGTTCAACCTGCAGATCGGCGAACTGGAACAGCATCCCTGGCAGAATTCCGCTCTCCCAGCCCTCGGTAAACCGCCGCTCTCGCTCTTCCGAGGTTGCATCGATGGCCCGATCAACTGAGCGTTCGTTAACAACGCCTAGCACGTTGAGCTTCTGTGTGGCTCGATACTCGCCGTAGTTCGCCTTGATGGCGTCTGCGTCCTCTTTCTTAAGCGCATGATTAAGGGCGGGCGTCGTGAAGGTCGCTGTGCGCTGGTAAACGACGAGCTCGGAAGCTTCTTCGGCAATCAATGGAATCGCTTGCACGGCCGACGATCCTGTACCAATGACGGCAACCCGCTTGCCGGTAAAGTCCACACCTTCCTTTGGCCATAAACCGGTTCGGTAGGTATTACCTTGATAGTGCTCTCTGCCGGCGATGTCTGGTTCCTTGGATGCTGAGAGTACACCGGTTGCCATGACAAGATGCTGTGCTCTGATACGTCGACCACACTCGGTGGTGACCAGCCACTCGTCAGCGTCTTCATCGAAGTGGGCGCTAGCGACGCGTGTGTTGAAGGCAATGTGGTTTTTGAGATCAAAGCGATTCGCAATGTGTTGGGCGTACTTCAGAAGCTCAGGCTGAGGCGAGTACTTCTCGGACCACTCCCACTCCTGCTGTAGCTCCTCTGAGAATGAGAAGGAGTAGGCCATGCTCTCGATATCAACACGGGCGCCTGGATAACGGTTCCAATACCAAGTACCGCCCACATCGCTGCCCGCCTCAAACACCTGAACATCAAGCCCCTGCTCACGCAGTTTGTAGAGCTGGTACATGCCCGAAAAACCTGCGCCGACAACCACCACATCCTTTTGTTCGGCTGCAGTGAGGTGACGGTCCATCTCCTGTGCCAGCCATTGCATGGCTTTGCCGGCAGCGGGCAATGCTGCGGGCATGGCAAAGAAACCATGCATTTGCTGAGCGAAGTCCTTATAGCTGACGGTGACGCCAGCCGCCTCTAGGGCTTCTGCATAGGCTTTACCCTCGTCAACCAAAATGTCGTATTGCGCAGTTAGCACGACAGCGGGTGGAAGGTTGCTCAGATCATCGGCTAACAGTGGTGAAGCTCTGTGATCGAGTCTCTGCGAGCTGTCAGCGTAGTGCTCCCAAAAGAAGGCCATGATGTCGCTGGTGAGGAACAATTGCTTGTCCTCGTCGCCCCAGCTCTTGGCGCCCATTCTTCCATCCGTCACGGGATAGATCAGCGCTTGAAGATCGATTTTCGGCCCGTCCTCGTCACGTGACTGTATCGCCATGACGGCAGAGAGATTGCCGCCAGCGCTGTCGCCCGCGACTACTAACGGTAGATCAACAGCATTCATATCGGCTCTGTGGTTGTCGGCCCATTCAAGCGCGGCATAACAGTCATCGACCGGTGTTGGGAATGGGTGCTCTGGGGCCTTCCGATAGTCGACCATGACAACAACCGAGTTACAGACCTCTGCAAGGTGTCGGCCCACAGCGTCGTAGTCGTCGATGTTGCCAATGACCCAGCCACCGCCGTGGTAATACACCATCAGGCTTTTAGCAGGGGTGGACGGCGCCAGGACTCGACCCCTAATACTGCCGCCACCAACCGGGATCTCCACGTCACGGCTACTCACTTGAGCAGGGCCGGGCGGCATTGAGCGGTTAATTTCTGAGAACACCAGCCGCGCCTCATCCGGCGTGAGCGTGTTGAGTGCAGGTGTCTCATTGAGCATCATGCCTGCGAGCATTGACGTCGTTGCTAGATCTAATTGCATGTGAGTCATCCTTTATCGTTATTAGTGATTAAACCCGGTTAATCGGGTATCCAGTTCCCGTGAAAACCAGGTGGAATACGGTGGGGAATATGTACAGCACCGATGGGCCCTTGCTCTATATCGAGTGCTTCAAAGAACTGCAGTTGGGTCGTGTCGTTTTTTGTATCGATTACCAATCCCATGAGCCAGCCATCGGCCTCCTCAGCCTCGGGTGCTCGGGGGATAAATACGAACTCGCCGCCGACAAGATCAGGACCAAAGGTGTAGCTGCGCTTTTCACCCGTCTCAAGATCATGATGGTAAAGCGCATTCTCGGCTACAAAATTTGAGACGGTCTCGCTAGGCTGGCTGATAATCCACGCGTGTCGGTAGGATTGTCCAAAACGGCGCTCGTCGATCCTAGGAAATTCTTGCGGTGATGCGTCAATGGCGGTTCGAGTGACTTTTTGAGTTTTAGGATCAACCCGCCATCGTTCAAATCCACACGGGACACCGTTAGGGCCGTCGGGGCCATGCGCGAACATGCTTTCGTAGGCGCAGCAGTCAATGGTCACGCTACCGTCGTCATTCTGAAAACTATTAGCGACGTGAAAAACGTAACAGGGATCAACATCACACCAGATAATCTCGTCTGTATCACCGCGACGCGGCAGGAGTCCAATGCGCGCGGGATGCGACTTATTCCAGCGATAGGGAAAGTTGTAGCCCTGGGCAAGCGTTGGTAGCGAGAGCGTGACAGGCAGATCAAACACAATGACGTAGTCGTCAGTGATGCTGCACTCGTGGATTGACGGGCCATCGCTTACCGCAATAGGGCGTTCGGCAATAACCTCTCCCGCACGATTAATAGCGACGTGCCATACGGTGTCCTGGGTTTCGGATTCGTAGGTGATGGCATGCCACTCCCCGGTTTGGGGGTCTTCATGCGGATGCGCAGTAAACGGAGCGCTCAAGGTCCCTTCCAGATTTGTGGATGCTACCGTGTCGAGGTTTTGGTCAAGCTCAAACGGAAACGGCCCAGACTCAACCAGCGCCAAAGTCTTTCCAGCCAATTTCAGGACATTGGTATTGACCGTATCGCGTGCACCACGTCGCGGTCCACCTGCTGCGGGTGGTCCGCCGTTTCGCTCTAGTGAGCCTGATTTGATATATCGGTTGTGATACCACTCGGCCTTGCCGCTAGCCAGTCGGATTCCGTGCACCATGCCATCGCCGACAAACCAGTGGTGACCCCGTGGATCAGGCTTAAAAGGGTTTGGACCAATGCGGGCGTATGTACCCACAAGCGTTTCTGGTATCTCACCCGATACCTCGAGGTGATCGAGCGAAAGCTCTTCCGCCATGGGCTCGTGGATGCCCGTAAGAAACATGTGCTTCCGGAAGGGATTCTTGAGCTTCCGATTAAAAGCGGCTGACGTGGTTAAGGCCTTAGTTACAGCCGCCCGGATTTTGATTTCGGTCTTGCTTGCCATTGCGCCCAGCTTATTCGATTTATGACCCTCTAATAAATACCATCTCAGTAAGCGCTGGCAAACCACCTGGCGAGGCTACGGCTGATGAATATCGATGCCACAAAAATACTTACGTATCTTTTCAGGTGGCCAACTCGTCCTGCGCTGTCGCAAAAGCAGCAACGGCCTTGTCAAGATCTGCCTTTGTGTGCCCTGCTGATATCTGCACTCGAATGCGCGCTTTACCCTGCGGCACCACGGGGTAAAAGAATCCGATGGCAAAGATATCGAGTTCCAACAGGCGCTCTGACATTTTTTGTGCGACGACAGCATCACCTAACATCACAGGCACGATGGGGTGATCGCCTTCAGGCACAGCAAAGCCGTTCGCTTGCATCTGCGCACGAAAATAATGCGTGTTCTCTTCAAGCTGATCACGCAGTGCGGTCGATGCTTCCAGCATGTCGAGTACTTTCAGAGACGCCGCGCATATGGAAGGCGCAAGCGTGTTTGAGAAGAGATAAGGCCTTGAGCGTTGACGCAATAAGTCGACGATCTCCTGTCGGGCCGAGGTGTAGCCACCTGAGCCACCGCCAAGCGCTTTGCCGAAGGTTCCGGTGATGATGTCGACTCGATCCATGACGCCGCAGTACTCGTGAACACCGCGACCGGTGGCGCCCATAAAGCCGGTTGCGTGGCAGTCGTCGTGGTGAACCATGGCGTCGTATTTATCGGCGAGGTCGCAGATCTTATCGAGCTGCGCGATGGTGCCGTCCATCGAAAAAACACCGTCTGTGGTGATGAGGATTCGTCGCGCACCCTTGTCTCGCACAGTCTGCAACTGGGCCTCGAGATCGGCCATATCGTTGTTGCGATAGCGGTAGCGAGCAGCTTTACAGAGTCGCACACCGTCAATAATCGATGCGTGGTTTAGCTCATCTGAAATCACGGCGTCTTCAGGGCCAAGGATTGTCTCGAACAGACCTGTATTGGCATCGAAGCAGGCAGCGTAGAGGATGGTGTCCTCCATGCCGAGGAAACGAGACACGCGCTCCTCGAGTGTCTTGTGAATCCCCTGAGTGCCACAAATGAACCGAACAGACGCCAAGCCGAAACCCCAGGTGTTCAAGCTGTCGCTCGCGGCTTTTTTCACGTCCGGATGGTTGGCCAGTCCAAGGTAATTGTTGGCGCACATGTTGACGACATTAGAACCGTCCGCCAGCGTGATGGCATTTTTCTGGTCAGAGGCAATCACCCGCTCCGTCTTCCAGAGCCCCGCCTCTTTGATGCTAGCAATTTCGTCAGCGAAGCTGCCTTTTGCCGCTTGATAGCTCATGTCAGTCCTTCCAGTCGAGGATTATTTTGCCCGATTGTCCAGAGCGCATAATCTCAAAGCCCTCTTGGAATTCGGTGTAGTGCAGTCGGTGCGTAATGATTCGTTCCACGGGAAGTCCGCTTTGAATCATCATCACCATTTTATACCAGGTCTCATACATCTCCCGCCCGTATATGCCCTTGATGTTGAGACCCTTGAACACGACGTCGGTCCAGTTAATGCCGGTATCGTCCGGCATGATGCCGAGCATGGCGATGTTGCCGCCATTGATCATTTTGTCCAGCACATCGCGGAACGCCACTGGTGAGCCCGACATCTCGAGACACACATCGAAGCCCTCGAGTATTCCGAGGCTTTCCATGAATTCCCGGGTGATTTGCTGCTTGCTGACATTGATCGGTTTGACCTTGGGTACAATCCGCTTGGCTAGGTCGAGTCGGTATTCGTTTACGTCGGTCAGAATCACGTTCCTTGCGCCGCAATGCCCAGCGACCATGGCGGCCATAATGCCAATGGGTCCTGCACCCGTGATAATGACGTCTTCCCCCACCATATTGAACGACAGGGCGGTATGGGTTGCGTTGCCGTAAGGGTCAAAAATAGCCAGAACGTCACTCGGTATGTAAATACTGGGCCTGAAAACATTTGTGGCGGGAATCGCGAGGTATTCTGCGAAGGCGCCATCACGGTTTACACCCACGCCTTTTGTATTCGGACACAGGTGTAAGCGACCGGCGAGGCAGTTGCGGCATCGACCACACACAATATGACCTTCACCGGACACGATGTCACCGATCGAAAGCCCAGTGACATTCTCGCCTATTTCGACAATCTCGCCTGCGTACTCATGGCCACTGACCATGGGTACTGGAATGGTTTTCTGCGCCCAGTCATCCCAGTTGTAGATGTGAACATCAGTACCGCAGATGGCCGTCTTGTGAATTTTGATGAGAACTTCGTTTCCCGCAATCTCGGGAATAGGCACGTCCTCAAGCCATAGGCCTTCTTCGGCGCGCTTTTTGACAAGGGCTTTCATTTGGGTTTCCAGCTTGCAGGTTGTTATTGGTGGTTGTATGCGAAAAGTGCCAGCTTGGATGACTAAAATTGGGGGAACAATGCATTAACCCCACGATTATGTCTTACATGGAAACTTGAGTATTTGCTTCCTACACTGATGAACTCACACCAGATTGCAGTACTGCAGTTCAAGTTAAGCGTTAGGAGGTGCTGTTGAGATACTTCAGCTTGTATGTGGCGACCATGGTACTAGCCGCTCTGTTTGGAAGCGGTGGCATCGATTCCTTATTTACACTCGCGGCAGGTCTCGTGGGACTTTCGCTACTGCTCCTCGGATTGTCCCCGCAGTTAGTGAAGCTGGCCAAGCTGATGGGGAATCATGGATTAGACCGCAAGCTATCATCAGGCGTAACGATTGCGGATGCGATTGCCATGTCACCCATCATGATTTTAGGCGTGGTCCTCGCTGCCGCGCTCTTACGTGGGATGTTTGCCAGCTGATAGGTTGGTTAGAACAGGGTTGGAAGACTAAAGATGAGCAATTTGATTGATCAACAGAAAGCAGATTTGGCCGCTGCATTTCGTTGGGCGGCGCGACTTAATTTTCATGAGGCCGTTGCTAATCACTTCTCGCTCGCGGTGAATGATGACGGTACTCGATTCATCATGAATCCCAACCAACGTCATTTTTCCCTTATTAAGGCCAGCGACATTATTGAGCTTGATGCCAATGATCCTGAGTCATTAACGGGACCCGATGCGCCAGACGTTACGGCTTGGGGTTTGCACGGAGGTATTCATCGGCACTGTCCCCATGCTCGGTGCGTGATGCATGTGCATTCAAATTACGCAACGGTGCTGGCATCGCTCGCGGACAGTAACCTACCGCCAATCGATCAGAATGCGGCCATGTTCTATGACCGGTATGTGATTGACGAAAATTACGGTGGACTGGCGTTAGAGGAGGAGGGTAGCCGCTGCGCGCAGTTGCTTGCTGACCCAAAACATAAGGTCATGATCATGGGTAATCACGGTATTCTGGTGATTGGAAGCACCATCGCGGAGACCTTCAACCGGCTGTACTATTTCGAGCGAGCCGCCGGAAACTACATTCAGGCGTTACAGACTGGAAGGCCGCTTCGTGTGCTTGCTGATGAGGTTGCGGAGAAGACGGCCCAGCAATTGGAAGCGTATCCAGAGCAAGACGAGAGGCATTTTTCAGAATTGAAGTCTATATTGGATCGTGAGGGGTCCGACTATGGGGACTGATGTCTGAAGTTGATAGGCTCTTGGGTCGTACGACTAATAGGTGGGATGATTGGCTAACCCGAAGTTATTGTTAACACTGTTCAAGCTCTGGTTCATTCTCGTGGAAGTCACCCGCAGCCAGTGGGTGAAATTTGGTGCGCGAAAGAACCCAGAGGCGAGGCCTTATTTTGTTTATATGCTTTTGGGCACGCTCTTAATCACGTTTATCGTGTTCGTACTGAAGGAATAGCTGCCAACACGACGCGTTACACCTGACGGCCGACTGTCATAAGGTTGACGTGGTAAGCGCGAGCAAAAATTTCAGGCTCTGCTAGTCTTAAACGCACACAATAACGAAACAGGTGTGACGTGCGAGCCCTTCTCTTTCTTGTTTTTACAGTCTCCTCTTTTGCCGTACAGGCCAATCCGCAGCCCCTTGAATATTTCCTGAAGGGCAGTGACTACCTAGATGTTGCGCTCTCCCCCTCGGGCGAGCGAATAGCGGCCAGAGCGCAGTTCGATGGCAAGGTCGTGTTGATCGTCATGGATCGGGAGACCAAGGAAGTCATCGGGGGGATTCAGCCTGGGTCAAACGATGCCATCAGCAGCTTTAGCTGGGTCAACGAGGATCGTTTGGTTTTCACCTACGCCGAACAGTTCTTTGGCAGCGACCAGCGGTCCTCAATGGGTGAACTGTTCGCAGTGGATTTTGACGGCTCAAACCCAGATATGCTGGCGGGATTCCGAGCATCGAATGAGCGAGCGGGGTCCCGATTAGGCGGCACGCGCAAGGCCGACCGTGCCGCGGTCTCGATGATCGACGTGCTCGAGGACGATGAGGATCATATTCTCATCATCAAATTTCCGTTTTCACCCGATGGGTGGAATTATTCGATGGACGGTAAGAAGCCACCGATCGTTTCTAAACTTAACGTATATTCGGGTAAGCAAAAGACGGTTGAACGCCTACGGTTCAAGCTCGCGCGCCCACTGACAGACAAAAAGGGCGAAGTACGCTTCGTTTCCTATCAGACCGAGGATGGTCTGACGAAGTCTGCCTACAGGTCGAATAAGAAGGCGGACTGGCAATTACTGAGCGATGCGTTTGAGTTGGATGATGACCTTTCTGTCGTAGGTTTGAATGACGCTGGCAATGCGGTTTTCCTATACGGACCTCATGGAGAAGAGGGCTTTCGGACGGTCTTTCGTTTCGATTTTGAGGAAAATATTTACGAGCCCCTCTTTACGAATTTGGACGCCGATATCGTCGACTGGTTGGCTGATCCAGACACCGGTGAGATTGTGATTGGATCTTCACGACGCGGGAAAGTAAAGCATCACTACACGGTTCGGGAAAGTCGGTACCAAGGGTTACATCGAGCGCTAGCAAAGGCCTATGGAGATCAAACCTTGAGCGTGATGAGCCGCTCTGCCGACGGCAAAGACATGATTTTGCGCGCGAGTAGTGACACGAATCCGGGCAGCATTTTCATCTTCAATACTGAAGCAAAGCGAGCCGAGTTCTTCTGGGCCAATCGCTCATGGATGGATCCTAATCAGATGCGTCCGATGCAAATTGACGAAGTGATTTCCAAAGACGGTTTTTCGATTCCCGTTCGGCTGACGCTGCCGGCGACCGATGAGCCTGCTCCCTTGATCGTTAACCCTCACGGTGGTCCTCACGGCATCTCGGATGACTGGGCGTTTAACTACGAGACACAGCTGCTGGCGAGCCGCGGCTACGCGGTGCTTCAGGTGAACTTCAGAGGCAGCGGTGGCTTCGGGAAGAAATTCGAAGACGCAGGTCATATGGAGTGGGGCGGAAAAATGATTGAAGACCTGGCTGAGGCTGCTCGTTGGGCTATGGGCAGGGATGACATCGATCAAGAACGAGTCTGCGCCTACGGCGGGAGCTACGGTGCCTACGCCTCCTATATGTTGGCGGTGCGCGAGCCTGAGATGCTGCGCTGTGATTGGCTATGTCGGTGTTTACGATCTCAACATCATGTACAGCACGGGAGACATACCGAAGTCATGGGGAGGTGCTGGCTATCTCGAGCGAGTAATAGGCCGCGATAAGGCCGCGCTTGATGAATTCAGCCCGACGACACACGCCGCTCGCATTAAGGCAACGCCCATGTTGATTCATGGTGAGGACGATATAAGAGCGCCGATTGATCATGCCTACGCCATGCGCGATGCGCTTGAGGAGGTGGGCAAAGATCCTAAGTGGCTGAAGATCGACGACAGCGGACACGGTGCTGGGAGCCTGAAAAATCGACTCGAGCTGTACGAGGGTTTGCTCGGCTTCCTCGATAGCAACTTAATGTGAGACTGGCAGGTAGAGGGGGCTCTTTTTAAATGGAAGTCTTCGTATTCATGGGGCTCTCGGTTGCTCTTGTTCTCGGATTAATCGGTTTTTTCGGGCGATGCCGTGCCTGTGGTAGCTGGGGTCATGCTTTCAATCCCGGGCATGCCGCGGATATCCCTGATGGCAAGGCCTACATCGTGTGTAAGCGCTGCGGAGATCGACAGCATAAGGGAGAAGTGTCGTCAGACGGGTCGGTTGTTTGGATGAGCGGTGGCAGTGGTCAGTTCCATGAAGATGGCTCTTACACGGGAGACTCAGGCACCTTCGCTGATGGTGGTGGAGATGGTGGCGGAGCAGGGGGTGAGTGACGAACCAGAGTAAGGTAGTGTCACGATCCGCGAACTCTAGATATATCTGCGGGCAAACGCAAAGTGGGGGCTATTTGGCGCCACTTATGTTGCGATCTATTTCCTGCGTCTGAAACTCTCACTAGCAAGTAAAAAGCTTATTATTGCACCGAGCAATGGTATCCCAAGTTCACTAGATGAGACTGAATTCATCACCAAAAAAAATACGCCGAGCGCAGAGAAGAAAATGAATTGGTATCTTTTCATGTGGCATCATGACAAATTAACTGGGCGTGTTAGTTTAACGTAAATGGTTGTTTAATATTGCTTTAAATTGCATTAAAGTCTGCATGTCTTTATTTGAAAGCGGTAGCAATGTTGACAGCAGCAAGACCGGATCGCTATGGTAAACACAGTTTACAACGCAGCAATATCTGGCCTTCCAGGCAGCCTCCCTGAAGCTAAAAGTTAGCGCCAATAATGTTGCCAACGCAAACACTGATGGATATCAAAAGCAGCAAGTAACGACACAGGCCGGCACCTATGGCGTTGAAGTCAAGGTTGAAAAGGTTAGTACGGTTGAGTCCCAAATAATGCCCAGACCGGCGGCGAACTAAGACCAGACGCCCCGTCCAATGTTGATGTTGCAGAAGAACTTCTTGAGATGAAGGCCGCTCAAAATCTCTACGAAGCTAATGTTAAAACTCTCAACACCAACGACAACATGCTCGGTAGGATCTTGGACATTGAGGCTTGACCTAATTTATTGACCTCACTAGGCAAACCTCGAGCAGTGATGTTACTGCCGATATACTAATCCCAACACCCCTTGCAAAAGACTCTGATTGGGTCTCAGGTTTTGTACGCCGCGTAGTAACGGAAGTCGGTTCGATTTAATCGTCTTAGCGGATCGAGCTGCGCGTACAACTCATTACATTCCGTTCGCTGTTGCCTCGCGAAGGTGCGGACTTCTCCCTCTAGCGAGGTCGTCCCGACGGGTTGGCGTGCAAAGGCGTCGCGGATCATCTCCTTAACCAAGCTAAAGACATATGGGGGATACTGGTCTTTTAAATTAGCGTCCGCATAGTCAAGAACGCGGGTGGCTTCTTGTTCCTGCTGGCGTATCTGAATTACCGTTGCCGCAAGTTCCGCAAAGCTGTTGCACGCTAAACGCTGATCTTGGGCTCTCGCGACGCCAACGAGAGCCAAGGAAAGAAAAAGAATGCACAAGTGTTTGATTTTCATGTTCGGGTTTACTCCCAGCTTCCGAGGTCGGATGATCCTGCACGATTCATGCCTTGGACATTGTTTATACAAAAATCAGAGTGTTAGGGGATGTTAGGCTCAGTAAATCACGGCAACCTGCGGCGTTAAGTGGCGCGCTGCCTTGCATATGCACCAAATTAGCACAGTCTGATTGCGGCAGCTGACGGGTATTTTATCCGTTCAGAGGGCGTTTTTTCGCTTGAAAAAAATAGGGATCTGGGCCTCAATTCCGGAGTCGCGCCTCGAAAACTAGGTGTTTATTGTTTAAGGTGAAGATAGACGAGATTATGAGGACTTGTTTATGCGGCTTGGCACTTTACTCATAGTGATATTTTTCGCCGGCTGTTCATTGCTACCCCAGTCCCATCATAATTTTCCGTTAGTTCTATAGCAAAAGTCCGAGACAAGCCTTGAATTAATCTATAGCTGCGTTGGTGCCTGGCTGCAGTATCAAGATCAAATGATCCTTACCTCCAAGAGCAGCCGCGTTTACGGATGGAATGCTGATAAGAACCACATATTCTCGGTGCACGCAGATGGGAAGAAAGTGAATCTGTTTGCCGCCGTAACGACTAACTCAACTAAGGGAAAGTTACGGCAGATGGTCATTTCGTGTGCTGATGACGCCAAATCTCTACCTCCGAGCAATATTTTTTGGACTCCGTACTATCAGCTTCAATCTAAGAACTAGCATGATTACTAGCTCCTGTGTGAGGTCATGATTGCAGGCAGATTACATGCCTGTGTTTTATGGCAGGTGTCTAGTGTGGCGAGGAGCTCTATTGCAATCACTTGGGCTCAGATTATTGCACCACTCTGGTGCTTCGATTTCAAAAGCGCACCAAATCTATCCGTCTGGACCTGTGGGTACCTTACGAAATGAGGGTTTTAGCCGCCTTTTGTCTGGCATAACTATTGCAACCCTTTAACTGATCTCCGATTTTCACTTTGTTAACAGGCGCTGAGCGCACATGGCGCAGGCAAAATCGGTTTCAACAGTGCGTAACGTATCAGTAAGGGGTAGTGATGAAGTCCAAACTTGAATATATCTGGCTCGACGGATATATGCCGACCCAGAGTCTCCGTAGTAAAACGCAAGTCCTTGATAATTTCTCGGGAACCTTAGACGAATGCCCAATGTGGTCATTCGACGGCAGTTCTACCGAACAAGCTGACGGAAGCAGCTCAGATTGTTTGCTTAAGCCAGTCGCGATTTTCCCAGATCCCGGTAGGTTGAACTCTTATCTCGTGATGACAGAGGTTCTCAACGCTGACGGCACGCCTCACGTATCAAATGGTCGCGCTACTATCGACGATGATGACGACGATTTTTGGTTCGGTTTTGAGCAAGAGTATTTCTTGTGGGACATCGAAACCAACCTCCCGCCCGGATTTCCTCCCGGCGGCTATCCCGGACCGCAAGGACCCTATTATTGTTCTGTAGGCGCCGCTAACGCGTTTGGAAGAGACTGTGTAGAAGAGCACTTCGACTTGTGTCTTGCAGCTGGCATCAACGTTGAGGGCATCAACGCAGAGGTGGCTGCAGGCCAGTGGGAGTTTCAAGTATTTGCGAAGGGCGCCAAGCGGGCTGGCGACGAAACATGGATTGCGAGGTATTTGCTTGAGCGAATCGGGGAGAAGTATGGCTATTCCATCAATTGGCATCCGAAGCCTTTTGGGAAGCTTGATTGGAACGGGTCGGGCATGCACGCCAACTTCTCTAACGAGGCTATGAGAACATCGGGTAAGGAAGAGACCTTTACCTTAATTTGCGAGGAGTTCGGCAAAAATATCGAGCGGCATATCAGTGTCTATGGCGCTGACAACGATCAACGTTTGACCGGTGATCACGAAACGCAGTCCATAGATACGTTCAGTTACGGTGTGTCAGACAGGGGTGCTTCGATCCGAATCCCTGTTTCCACTTACACAGATGGGTGGGTGGGAAGACTCGAAGATCGCCGAACAGCTTCCAATGCAGATCCATACAAAGTCGCTGCTGCTATCGTGAAGACAACCAAGGAAGCGCTTGTTTAGTAATCCTTGGTCATGAGGGTGTTGGTGTACTTGGCTACTGGTGCCTCAGCACCCCTCAGCTTAATCCGAGGCTGGCCTATTCAGGTGGCCTCACACCCCAAAAAGTCGCCTAAAGTTCTCAACGAAGAACTTTTGGTGCGTATCGGTACTGTGAGCTGCCAAGTACCCGTCGAATGAACCCAGTGGATCTCTACCGCCTTCAATATGAGGGTAGTCACTGGCAAACATGTAGAGGTCGGCATTGGAGTGATTGATTATCGTACCCACGTCCTCGAAGGGGAAAGCGGTGAAGCCCATTTGCTCTGTCAGCTGCTCCGAGGGCTTTCGTGACATCGCTGCAAGTTCCGGCTGGACTCGGCTAAATGCATGCACGGTGTTGTCTAGAATTTTCAAGAAGGAGGGCACCCAGGTTGCGCCCAATTCCACCGCAGCACCGCGCAACTTGCGATGTCGCTCAAATACTCCGCTCAGCACCATGGCACTGATGAAGCGCTCTGCCGCGTGGTGCAGTACCGAGTAGTCTAGTGCTCGGACGTTCTCACCACCGTCGAATGCGTCCTTCGGCAGAGGGCTTCCGTTGTTAAACCAAGCAGGATCAATGTGGTAGTCGCTTCCACCAATATGGATCAAGAACGGTGTCCCGCTCTCGGCCAGTCGCGCCCAGAATGGATCGAAATCAGGATGGCCCGGCGACTTATCGCCGCAGATGCGATGAGGTACCCAGATGCCTTCCAGCCCTGAACTTAGGGCGAACTCGAGCTCTTTGACAGCCAGTACGGGGTCGTCGAGCGAGATACAGGCCATGCCCATTAAGCGATCATCATCCCCACAAAACGCCGTCATGGCTCGGGTGTGCGCGCGAACAGCGCCGTATTTCACACGGGTATCGAGCTTCGTGGAGAAGGGTGCTTTTGCCGACAGCGTCGAGAAGATGATCTGCTTTTTAAAACCCAGCATGTCCAGCGCTTGAGATCGGTGCTGACCATCAAAAGCACCCAGTGCCTGAATTTCTTTTGATTCGGCAATAAGACCATCGCCCAGTGACAGCAGGCGGTTGATATGCGCTTCAGAGTGTTTGCCACCCTGATTAACGAGAACAGCGACTTCTTCATCGGTCACGCTCGAGGCAGAGTAGTTGGTAAGTGGGATGTCATCACGAACATCGGGATCCGCGAAGTCCCGCAGGTGCGTGGGCAGTTCCATAATGTGCCCATCGGCATCGTAAATCACTCTGTCACCGGCGTAGGTCATTAGACTCACCTCTTGGTAGCTTTACCCGTCATCTAGCATCAGCGCGTCGCTGACCCAGTGGGCGTTGTTATCGTTATATTGTTTAGAGCAGTGTAGACACACTCCGCCCTTTACCGCAAAGATTCCCTAGCGCGCCCTACATCGCCGGCAATGAGGCTCCCCTAATACTGTTGAACTTAAAGCAGTGACGCCGCCAGTGCTTTTGCCCCGGCTCTGGTGATTGAAGCGGATATATCGGCTCCTTAAAGTGCACAATCTAACAAGTGAATCGGTGTTCTATAAGGGGGAGAAATGTGCTCATTGATCCAACCCTCCGAGTCCTCACGAGGTAGATTAAAGCTTGGTGAGCCTTTGCAACTAATGCGATACATCAGCCGCGCATCATCAGGTGAGTTGATAACACTCTTCGCAGGCGGAGCGTTGTGCACTGTGGAGAAATTGCTCCAGACGGTGACATCACCCGGGCGATGTACATGATCGTAGCGATACTTTGGATCGAGAATATGGGTCTCAAGTCGGTCGAGGAATGTCCGTGATTCCTCGATCGACATACCCTCAACCTGAACGGGCGCAATGTTACCTCCTCGCGAGGCCCAGATAGGGCTATGCAAAGACTTTCGCCCTGTGCGTGGATTGGTATACACCAGGGGCGCTAGCCAACCTGGGTCATTTACTCGAACCCGGCGTCGAAGAGTCACGTTTTCGAGCGCTTGCTGCTCATTCGCGGGAAGGTCAGCAAATGCCGCTGCCGTGTCTGCGTAGGCCGTTTCTCCGTTGAGTGGGAGATTCTCACGTCGGTCCATTAATTCGGGCGCTGAGTCCGGGTGGTAAAAACCTTCTGGGCGTTTAATGTTTGGAACCCACGTGCCACTGGAGCTGTTGCGCGTTTTTGGGGCCGCTTGTACATAGAACATACTGGTGGACAGGGGGACGGGCTCAAACTCAATGTCCGTGTGCCAATGCAAGCCGCCAACTAATCGCTCTTCGCACTGCGCGCCACTCCCAGGAAGATTGGTCACGATATAAACCGCCGGACTATTGGCATCCTCAACGCAGGTCAAGTCGCCCGGGAACGCGGCATTGCATTGACTACTGGCCTGCTGGTCCTCGGGAAGAAGCTGTAGTGGTACTCCCTGAGTATGGTACTCGACGTAGTTTGCGTAGTTCTTTGGATGAGGGATGGGCGCACCAAAGTGATTTGCAATCCTCTCAAGATGTGCGACCCGAAATGAATTTTGGTCTTGGTTGGGAAAGGTGATCACCTGATAGGCATCGAGTAAATCAATGAGTAACTGGGCTTGTTCCGCTGACAGGTCTCGGCACAAATTTATGCCGGATATCCGCCGTCCCATAAGCTCCGGAGAGGACAGTGGTGTCAGCGCTATGTTTTCACCAAAGACCTCATGTAGCCGTGATGTAAATTCTGTGTCTTTGGAGCGATACATGACGAAGCCTCTGGTGTCTCAAGTTTTAATGGGGAATGGCCATGGCGCGAGGAGGTCTGACCACGATGTCTGCGATATTTACCGTGATGGGCTGAGTCACCGCATACATAACGGCGTTGGCGATATCATCGGGGCTGCAGAGATTCTTGCTCATATTTTTCGCCAGTCCATCGAGCGTCTCGGCGGAATAATGATCACCCTCTTTGGGCGTGAGCTCAGCACCTGACATTTCGATAATTTTGTCGACAAAGGGCGCGGGGAAATGGCGAGCGAAATTTGTGGCTGTCGCACCGGGAAGTACGTTGGTCACTCGAATGTCATCCTCTTCAAGTTCGTCTCGCAAGCTGGCCGAGATGACGTTCACTGCGTGCTTCGTTGCGCCATAAACGCCTGAATTTCTGCGTTGGGCTGAGACGGACGACATGTTCACAATATGTCCTTGAGCGCCACATTTTCGCATGGCCATTACTGCCGCCTTGCAACCGGTGAGTAGGGCTAGCACATTGGTTTCAAGCATTGCCCTCCAGTCCTCTGGAGAGCCTTCAATAATCGACGACGGAAATTCGAGACCTGCGTTATTCACCATAATATCGAGCCGCCCCGTTCGTTCGACTGCGACATCTACCAAGGATTGGACCTCGTTAGGGTTTCGAAGATCAGCAGTAACGACTTGTGCATGGCCGCCGGCCTTTTCTATGGCTAGCTTTGCCTGCTCCATGGGTCCGAAGGTTCTTCCGGCCAAGAAAACATGAGCGCCAGCCGCAGCAAGCCGTTTTGCTATTGCAAGGCCTATACCGCTGGACGCTCCTGTAACCACTGCTGTGCGACCAGCTAAGGATTTTTCAGACCCGCTCATTGGTGTGGCTCCTAGAGATCTTTTGCAACAATTTGACAATTAATGCCTAAAATGTCAAAAATTTAGGAGCTTGGGTTGTACTCGACTGCGCAGCCCTATTTGGACAAACTCTCAGCATGCCTGAAAGAAACAAGCGCGATGAAAAGCGTGATGCGATTATTCTGGGGGCCCATACCCAGTTCCGGATCTACGGTTACCGAAAGACCTCGATGGAAGATATTGCTCGAGAGCTTGGTATATCTAGGGCCTCTCTGTACTCATATTTCGAAAACAAAGACGAAATTTTTCGATCGGTTTCTCTGCATCTACACGAGGAGGCGCTGGCTGCTGCGGAACAATCTTTAGCAGGCGACTGGAGCAGCGAAAATGTGCCTGAAAAGTTAGTAGGTGCATTGCTAGCTCGCCATCTGCGCTTTCATGAGGAACAGTTTCAATCATCCCACGCCGCTGAATTGCAGGACGAGTACAGCCGTCTGTGTGGTGACGTGGTCATTCAATCGAATATGACGTTTCAGATGGTTTTGTCGAGAGCTCTTAATCAGGCGTCTCGGGATAATTTGGTAGATCTGAGTTCCAGCAATCTTGAAGCCGAGCAGGTTGCTGAGTTGCTAAATTTAGGTGTTGCTGGCCTCAAGCGAGCAGCCGATAAGCCAGGTGTTTTTGAATTTCGAGTAGATCAATTCGTTAAGATTTTCATGCGCGGACTGGGTCACTCCTGAGGTGACAGTGAGCGCCGAATTTCCGCATGTTTTTCTTTGGTGAGTGGATAGCGATACAGCGGTAGGTATGTCAGCGCCAATGCCGTTGCGGGTACAAAGCAGAAAATCAAAAGAAGGCCATCGATGGCTGCTTGTGAGTTCGCTGCACCGGGAGTGAAGTTAAAAAGCTTGTCGGCCGCAGTCAGTGTCACTCCCACCGCGACCGCTCCTCCCAATTTGTTGATGGTTGCAAGAAGTGCGAAGTACATACCTGCGCGTTTTTGGCCGGTCTTAAGCTCGTCGATGTCGGTTAGGTCCGCCATCATGGAGTGCAGTAGTGTGGGTCCGGCACCAAACGCCAGTCCTGCCATGCAGGTATAACTCCAAAACAAAGCGACATTCCCGGGTTCAGTAACAAAGAACAAACCGCTTTGCAGCACCATGGTGTATCCCACCGCCAGTTTGATGGCGCCCACTTTGCCCATGCGATAGGCGAGCTTCAGCCACACGGGCATCGCCAAAAATCCAGCAACGAAATACAGTAGCAGCGCCAGACTAGCGTGGTCTTGAAGCTCGAACACATAGGTTGCGAAAAAGATGTAAAGAGCCGCCGTCGCGGACATTGCAAACGAAGTGGTGAAGTCTGCAGTGAGTAGGCGCCAGAGTATTGGGTTTGATCGAAGCAGGCCGATCATGTCCCGCCAACCCAGCGCTTCACTGCGTTCGGCAACCTTATCCGGGACCGCCACGAGCGTCGGAATGACCGTTAATGGGAACAAGATCAGGCAGAACAGCCCCATACCTGCAACCTTGTCGGGCGTGTTTGATTGACCAAAGAAGTCCATGGTTGCGGGGATCGCTAGCACGAGGACCATGCCAATAATGATGAAGATCTCCCGCCAGCCGAACAGCCTCGACCGCTCGTCATAGTCATTCGCAAGGAAACTGCCCCAGGAATTGTGGGCAATGCTGAGCATCGTATAACCGAGGTACAGCACTAACATCCAAAACCCGAGATAAATAGCGGTGACGTCCGCCGGGTTAGGAATAAATATTTTGTAGATGGCAAGCATGACCATCGGTATGGCCAGTGCAACCCAATGTTTGTATTGCCCCCACCGACTGCCGTATCGGTCGATGACAATGCCCATGATGGGGTCCGTCACCAAATCCCAGACGCGTGCCAGAGTGAAAATCAAGCCGACGGTCGCGAGACCGAGACCCAAGCTCCCGCTGTAGAGCGGTGGCAAATAGATGGCAATCGGCATGGCCATCGCCCCTATGGGTAGCGCGACCATTGAGTAGCTCGCTAGGACCTTATTATTGATTTTATTTTGCATGCAGAGAGCAGGGCACCCAGCGACGACTCTCAAAAAGTGACGGCATTGCAAACCATTGTCAATTCAATGTGCGCAGGTTGCGACAGTTTGGCTTCTGTATCGGCTAACCAAGCGCAATGGCGACACGATAAAGGTGTTAGAGTCGATGGGTATGTAGGCGAATGGTGCCCAGGGACGGAATGATTCGAGCAGCGTTGCTTTCGCTGCTCTCACCCCTGCGGGGCGCCGTCGCTGCGCTCTGGCGTCCAAAATGCTCTTGTGGTCGCATTTTGTCGAACCGCTGTCGAAGGTTCTCATCCGACCTCTAAACCCCATCACCAAAAAGCCCCGCAAATGCGAGGCTCTTGATGATGGTGCCCAGGGACGGAATCGAACCGCCGACACGGGGATTTTCAATCCCCTGCTCTACCAACTGA
The DNA here is from genome assembly GCA_038143085.1 of Halieaceae bacterium. GTDB lineage: Bacteria > Pseudomonadota > Gammaproteobacteria > Pseudomonadales > Halieaceae > Luminiphilus. The sequence goes on along the minus strand of JAYQLG010000016.1, from coordinate 178,331 downwards.
GCTACCTGGGCAAATCTGAAGTAAGTACTCCGGAAAGGCCGCGTATTAAACCGTCGAGACCTTAAGCCGTCAAGTAAACTAAGCCATTGCTGGCTGATTATCTGTCTGAGGGTTGGGCTCGCTCACGGAAACGTCTTTGGTCATGTCTCTGTTGGAGGCAAGCACTGCATAAACCGCGGGTAAAATGACCAGCGTGAACAAGGTGCCTATCAGCATACCGAAGACCAGCACAGCACCAATGCTGTTTCTCGCCTCTGCACCTGCGCCCGTCACCAGAACCAGCGGGAAATGACCGAGCACTGTGGCGCCAGTGGTCATCAGGACCGGGCGTAAGCGTGCGATAGCGCCGTTACGTATCGCGTCAAACTTCTCAACGCCGGCCATGCGCTCTCGGTTGGCAAAGTCCACGATGAGAATCGCATTTTTCGTTACCAGACCAACCAGCGTGACCAGCCCCACCTGAGAAAAGATATTAATGGTGCTGAAGTTCAAGAAGGTGATTGTCAGCGCAGCAAACAGCGCCAGCGGTATCGAGCCAAGTAGGATAATCAGTGGATCGCGGAAGCTGTTGAACTGAACGGCTAATACGAAGAATACGAGTGCTGTCGCTATGCCGAGGACGCCCGTCATTGTATTGCCTTCGCTTCGCAGTTCCCGAGATTCCCCCAGGTAGTCCAGCACATAGCCTTCGGGCAGCGTTCGCTCTGCGATGCCCTCGATCAAGCTAAGCCCTTGATCTTTGGTTGTACCTGGCAAAATGGCGCCGTAGATCTTGAATCCGTCTTTTTGTTGAAAGCGCGTCAACGCACGGGGCTCCGTTGATCGCGTCAGGGTCACCAGTGATCCAAATGGCACGAGTTCTCCATTGGGGATTCTGATTGGGATATCGAGTAGCGCTGCCGGTGAATCACGCTGTTCACTTTCGAGCATCGGGATAACACGGTAAGCACGGCCACGTTCATCAAAGCGCGTCACGTAGGCCGGGGAGACCATCAACCCCATCTGCGCCGACAAATCGCCGAGACTCATCCCTAAATCTGCAAGTCGTTCCTTATCGATATCGAACTGCGCCTCGACGCGATCAATCTTGATATCTGTCTCGACGAACAAAAAGTTACCTGATGTCTGTGCTTCATCAACAATACTTCGGGCAACCTTGAGCATGTTTTCGCTGCTGTCTGATGAGGTAATAACTACCTCCACGTCAAAGCGACCTGCAGATGGAAGTGAAGCCTCTTCAAAAGGCACTGCAGAGACAATGGGTGACCCCTTAATGCTCTGGTAGATCTCAAACACCATGTCCTTTACGGGTCGATCACGCTCGTCAGGTGGCACGAACTCTTGCCCGCCAAATCCACCGGTGGGTGTAACAATCTGCCACATGTACGACGGCTCGGGCTTGTCTTCAAGAGTCTTTACGACCTGATAGAAGCCCTCATAGGTTTCTTCTAGTGACGACTCAGGTGCGGATTCGAATACGAGACCGAGACTGCTTTGATCTTCAACAGGCGACAGCTCCTTAAGAGAAAATAGATAGAGCGGCGCTGACAGCAGCGAAAAGAAAATGCCGGCGCCAATGAGTTGGTAACGCCATTTAAGCGAGAAGTCGACTACTCGCGCATAGGCCTCAGAGGTGGCGTCAAAACGTTGATTGACCCATTTTGTGGTGGCTGACTCGTGCCCTTTATCTGGGCAAACCCAAGCGCTCAAAATAGGTGATAGCGTCATCGCTACAAAGCCCGAGATCAAAACGGCAACGGCTAAAGCAAAGGCGAACTCTCTAAATAGAACACCAGAGAGGCCCGATAAAAAGCCGATGGGGGCATAGACCACGGCCAACGTCGCTGTCATGGCCACGATGGGTCCGAGTAAGCGGCGAGAGCTGGTAATAGCTGCCTCATAGCGGCTCATACCCGACCTGAGATTTCGTGCAACGTTTTCGACCACCACAATGGCGTCATCCACCACCAGACCAACTGATAGAACGATCGCGAGGACGGTCAACAGGTTGAATGAAAACCCAATGACTGACATAGCGGCTACGGCGCCTAATAAGGAGATGGGGATCGTCATTAGCGGGACGAGCGCTGTTCGGAAGGAGCCCATGAGCGCCACGACAACAAAGCCCACTAATAAAATAGTTTCGCCCAATGTCGAGACGATCTCCCTCAGGGAGTCGCGCATGTAATTCGAGATGTCGAAGGCCATGATGAGCTCTAGGTCATCGGGCAAGATCTTGTTGATATCCTCAATCCGCTCGTAAAGTGCGTCGGCAACGGCAATCTCACTGGCCCCGGGCGCCGCGTAAATAGGTAGGAAGACCACTAAGTCCTGATCATAGCGACTGCGCATTTGCGCCTCTTCCATGCCTAACTCGATGCGCGCGACGTCCCCCAGTCGGATCTCAGCACCACCCTGAGCGCGAATGATCATGGAGCGGAAATCATCGGCCGTCCGCGCGGTAGAGTCTGTTTTTAGGGTAATTCTTTGCGTGGCGCTCTCGCTGGCACCCAGTGCACCGATGACATTGTTGCTCTGCAGTGTGTTTTTAATATCGTGTGCTGTGACGTTGAGCGCGGCCATTTTCCAAGCGTTTAGCCAGATGCGCATGGCGGGTTTGACACCGCTGTTCTCCACTCGCTGCACGTTTGGCACCGAAGTCAGTTGCGGGACAATATCGCGCTGAACGATGTCCGTAACCTCACCTAGAGGTCTACCTTCCGGAATACGTACTGCGAGATAGAAGCTGGCATAAGGACTGTCGGCACGACTGACCTGAATAAAAGGATCCTCAGCGCCATCGGGTAGCTCTAGACGGATCTGACTTAACCCCGAGGACAGCTCCGCCAGTGCATCGGTGCTGTCTTCATTGAGCTGCATCCAGGCCGTGACGATACTCTCACCGGATGTTGTGGTGGACTCGACGTAGTCAACACCTGGGATGGCATTGGCAACACGCTCAATGGGCTCGGTGACAAAGCCTTGAACCGATTCTGCGGTAGCGCCAGGGTAGGGCGTGACGATTTGAATCGATGAGCTTTTGATGACTGGAAATTGCAGAACCGGTATGTCAATGGCGGCACGAACCCCCGCGAGCAACAACAGCAGCGATACAACAACCGCAATCACGGGACGCTTGACGAAAATATCGTTCCAGCGCGGTCGGTCTTGAAAGCCAACCATGCCTAGTTTGCCCTGTCGCCAAGTTGAGCCAAGACACCCTCTTTGAGCTTGAATGACCCGGTTGTTGCATACAGTCCTGTTTCATCGAGCGCGGCCCTGAACAGCGCTGTCTCCGCGGTTTCGTCGACAAGGTCTATACGCTGAACCTTTGCTCGATAAGGCCGTTGCGCGCCCGGCTCTGCGTCGATCAGTTGATAGATGTAGGTTCCATCGCTATCCCATCGAACGCTCGAGGGCGGGAGTTCATAAACCGCCATTCCTGAGCCACTTGCGACCTCTACCTGTACGAGTTCACCGTGTTTGAGATCAATGCCGCTTGCACTTGCTCTTACGTCAAAGGTGCGGGTGTCAGCGTCAATAGAGTCGGAGACAACAATGATGGTTGCCGTGCCTAAAAATGTGCCGTCGAGGTCATAGAGGCTTGCCTCATCACCCACTGAAATTCTCGCGAGACCTTGGGGGACTTTGAAATCAATCCATCGCTCGTCACCCAAGCCCGTGAACGCGGCGACGACCTCTCCCGAATCGAGCATGTCCCCCACAACGTGAGTGTAGATGCCCATGCGCCCGGTAAATGGGGCTCGAATGGTCAGTCGCGTTAACTGCGCGTCGATGGCCTTAATTTGTGCGTTGAGTGCACTTAGACGAGCCTCCTGCACGTCGATGTCACCCTGAGCGATCAGCGCCTGCTCTTTGAGGGCGCGACTTCGCCCCAACTGCGTGATCACCAGGTTGAGGTCTGCTCTTAGCGCTTCCTGTTGAGCGACAAGATCTGCAGAGAAGAGCTTCAGTATCGCGTCACCTTTTTCAACGACGGCGCCCGCAGAAAAAGGCAGACTCACAATGCGCCCGCCAACTTCAGAACTGATTTCCACAAACTCAGGCCTTCTGATGGTCCCGCCGAGGCGGCGGACCGGGGTATGCGTCATTGTGCTTACCTGACGTGCGCTGACAACTTCATAGGCTTCCGGGAAGGATGCTCCAAAAGCAATCGCAGCGGTAATTTGCTGGTACTTCACCGCCGCAAGTGCACCGGTTACCAAAAAGCAGCCAGCCAATGTGATCAGCCAAGGTAAAATCTTTCGCATCGTTTAAATCTCTATAACCAACGTCATTCGCTGGTTTGTGATGGGGGCACATAACCCTCAGCGTGATCGTGCTCTCCGCCACTCAGGAAAAGGTCCATCTGCTCAGAAAGATATTTTCTTGCATCCAGGTCCATCATGTTGAGGTGCTTTTCGTTAATCAGCATGGTTTGTAGCGCTTGCCAATCGCCCCACGCCTTCTTTGATACGGACTCGTAGATGTCTTGGCCTTTTGCTCCGGGGAGGGGCGGCCTGTCCAGTCCTTCTAGATCTTCTTGGTAGCGGCGGCAATGAACGGTTCGCATGAACTATCTCTTCAGTCTTTAGCAGTGAGTGTGTTGAGCATTTTGAGCACTGGCGCGGGCAACCCGAGTGCCAACGCCTCGTCTATTGTAAACCAGCGGCGATCATCTCTGTCACTTATTCTGGAAGATGTGGCCTCTATCGAGCACATGATGGGAGTGATATCGAGCTTGAAGTGACTGAATGTGTGGCTGTGACGAGATTGTTCGATCGTATCTGCAGTCGCCGTTAATCCGTGATCCAAGAGCCATTCAGCTACCTCTGCTTTCGCTTCTATTTGGGGAAAGCACCACAGTCCACCCCAAATGCCGGTTGGGGGGCGTCGCTCTAATAGAATACGGCCCTCACGATCGATGCACTGTAGAAATACAGTTGACCGGACGGGGATCGCTTTTTTGGGTTTTTTACCCGGAAAGTCGGCTGGTCGATTTTCAATGCGCGCTTGGCAGTCATCGGACATGGGGCAGTACAGGCAGCCGGGATTTGATTTGGTGCAGAGCGTTGCTCCCAAATCCATGATGCCTTGAGTGTAGTCGGCAGTTCGCGTCCTTGGTGTGTGTGATTCTGATGCCGCCCAGAGCGCTGCCAGTACGTCGGCCTTACCGGGCCAGCCTTCGATAGCGTGGAATCGAGCCAATACGCGCTTAACGTTGCCATCCAATATTGGTGCCCACCCGCCATGTCCAAGCGTCACAATGGCGCCGGCTGTTGACCGGCCAATGCCGGGTAAAGTCTCTAGTGCTTCGACGGAGCTGGGAAACTCCCCACCAAAATCGCTAACCACCATTTGTGCTGCGCGGTGCATGTTGCGTGCGCGAGCGTAGTAACCGAGCCCTGTCCATAGACTCAGGACATCGTCGAGAGGTGCTTCTGCTAGATCCGTTACGGACGGATAGACCGACATGAATCGGGTGTAGTACGGAATGACGGTCGAGACCTGTGTCTGTTGCAACATGATCTCGGAGACCCAGACGCGGTAGGGCGTTTTGTCCTGCTGCCAAGGAAGAGAAGTTCGACCGTACTCGTCAAACCAGGACAAAAGTCGCTCTGAAAATGAGGGAAACTGAGTCATAAGATGAGCTGTTAAGCGCTTTGCTATACAATCCGCGGCCTAGTGTAGCGTCTCGGCGCAAAAGCCGACCCAAGTTTAGGAAAAACAGATGGACAACGCTCAAACGCCCGTGCGTGAAGCCACAGTCTCACGAGACACACTTGAGACTCAAATCACCGTATCGGTCTGCCTGGATGGAACAGGAAAAGCTGAGTTTGATACGGGCTTACCCTTCCTCGAGCACATGCTTGATCAGATAGCCCGTCACGGCATGATTGATCTCAACATCAAGGCTAATGGCGATCTACACATCGATGCGCACCATACGGTAGAGGACATCGGCATCACGCTCGGTCAGGCACTAGCAAAAGCCGTGGGCGATCGTCGCGGCATCCTGCGCTACGGGCATGCGTATGTACCGCTGGACGAAGCATTGTCTCGCGTTGTTATCGATTTTTCGGGCCGTCCTAGCCTTCACTACGATGTGCCGTTTACCCGCGCATCAGTAGGCGATTTTGATGTCGATCTATTTGCAGAGTTCTTTCACGGGTTGGTCAATCACGCGCACCTGACCTTGCACATCGACAATTTGAAGGGTGAGAACAGTCACCACCAAGCCGAGACTGTGTTTAAGGCATTCGGTAGAGCGCTTCGTATGGCAGTCTCTGCAGATGAGCGCGCGCCTTCGGCAATGCCATCAACCAAAGGCGTTCTGTAAATCCATGACGCAAACGGTTGCCGTTATCGATTACGGCATGGGCAATCTTCACTCCGTTGAAAGCGCACTGCGAGAGGCAGGCGCAAGCGATGTTGTAGTCACAGCAGATGCCGAGGCCATTTTGGCGGCAGATCGCATCGTGTTCCCCGGGGTTGGTGCCATTCGTGACTGTATTGCTGAGTTTCGCCGACTGGGTTGCGATACAACGCTTCGTCTAGCCGTCGACCGCGGTACACCCGTATTGGGAATCTGCGTTGGCATGCAGTCGCTGATGGCGCGATCAGAAGAGAATGGCGGTGTTGATTGTTTGGGCTTCTTTGATGGAACAGTCACGCGTTTCCCGAGGAATCACAGTGATACCGATGGCAGGAAGCTGAAGGTTCCTCACATGGGCTGGAATCAGGTGGCGCAAAGCCAGAACCACCCACTTTGGGACGGAATTGCTGACAACGCGTATTTCTATTTCGTACACAGCTTCTTCTTACCCGAGGCGGAATCTGATTACGTGGCGGGATCCTTCGACTATGGCATCAGGGGCGGTGCAGCCGTCGCCAAAGACAACGTGTTTGCTACACAGTTTCACCCTGAAAAAAGCCATGATAACGGCTTGAAGCTGCTCGCTAACTTTTTGACATGGGACGGCACATGCTAGTTATACCTGCAATCGACCTGAAAGATGGGCAATGCGTTCGCTTGCGGCAGGGCGATATGGAAGACAGCACGGTGTTTTCTGACGATCCAGTCGCCACGGCGGAGCGTTGGGCAGAAGCGACGGCACGCAGGCTGCACATGGTTGATCTCAATGGTGCGTTTGCAGGCAAGCCCAAGAATGCTGACGCGGTCAGGGCGATTACCCGTGCGCTTCCCAGTTTGCCTGTCCAAATCGGCGGCGGCATCCGCGATTGCGCGACCATCGAAAGCTACCTTAATGCCGGCGTGAGCTACGTCATTATTGGAACAGCCGCGGTCAAGGACCCGGAATTTGTTCGTGAAGCCTGTGAGCGGTTTCCGGGGCACATTATCGTAGGCATTGATGCCAAGGCTGGATTTGTCGCGACCGATGGCTGGGCTGAAACCAGTGCCGTACGTGCCGTAGACCTCGCGCGTGATTTTCGAGACGCCGGGGTTGAGGCGATCGTGTACACGGATATCGAGCGAGACGGGATGATGCAGGGCGTCAACGTCAGTGCAACGGTTAATCTGGCGAAAGAGGGTGGCTTGCCCGTAATTGCCTCAGGCGGTGTGACCAATATTGAGGACATTCGTGTTCTTTCTGAGGTGGCGCACCACGGCATTGTTGGCGCCATAACGGGTCGCGCTATTTACGAAGGGACATTAGATGTTGCCCAGGCGCAGGCGTTGGCGGATCAAGCGGGTGCAATGCAGTGAGCCTGGCGAAGCGCATTATTCCCTGCCTCGATGTCGATCAGGGGCGCGTTGTCAAAGGCGTGAACTTCGTAGGCATTCGCGACGCGGGTGATCCTATCGAGATCGCTCGTCGTTACAACGACGCAGGTGCTGATGAAATCACCTTTCTCGATATCACGGCCAGTCACGAGCAGCGCGATACAACTTATAGAACCGTTGAGCAGATCGCGTCTCAGGTGTTCATTCCACTCACGGTTGGCGGTGGTGTTCGAGCTGTTACTGATATCCGCCGCTTGCTGAATGCCGGCGCAGACAAGGTCAGCATTAACACGGCAGCTATTTTTAATCCGGATCTTGTTCGCGAGTCGGCTGAGCGATTTGGTTCCCAGTGCATTGTGGTCGCAATGGACGTAAAAGCACTCGACGACGGCTCAGGACGCTACGAGTTGTTTACCCACGGGGGTCGCAAACCAACGGGTATAGAAGCCATTGAGTGGGCCCAAAAAATGGCTGATTTTGGTGCTGGGGAAATTTTGCTGACCAGCATGGATCGCGATGGAACCAAGGACGGCTACGACCTGCCGATTACGAGAGCCATCTCCGATGCGGTAGACATTCCTGTTATCGCGTCAGGAGGCGTCGGGACGCTAGAACATCTCGTGGCGGGGTTTACTGAGGGCGGGGCCGATGCGGTTCTAGCAGCGAGTATTTTCCACTTTGGCACGTACACAGTGGCCGAAGCAAAAGCGCACTTAGCTCAATCAGGAATTGCTATTAGGGCGTAGTGAGTACTTACTTATCCTTCGTCTGAAGATGACTCGTCTGCGTCGGCGCCAGCATCGCTCGGCGGTGTTGCTCCCAAGCTTTGATAGACGTTAATACCTTTGAGCAAGGTGAAGGCCTCATAGACCTGATTGTCGTCTTCGCGCAGTGTCGCGATGGCCTCGGTCTCCGTTTCAATGTTTGGTCCGGCGTTCTCAATACTCCGATTGAGGTCGGCTTCTCGAAGTCGGTTGCCTTGCTCAAGACTGGTTAACTGCGCTCGCTCAACTACCACGTCCGGCACAATACCTTCAGCCTGAATGGATCGTCCGTTGGGTGTGTAATAAAGCGACGTTGTTAATTTTAGGGCTTTGGTTTCAGAGACTGGAAGTACGGTTTGAACGGAGCCCTTCCCAAAACTCTGAGTGCCCATAATGACGGCTCGACCGCGGTCTTGAAGCGCGCCTGCAATAATCTCGGAGGCGCTGGCAGAGCCACCATTCACCAAAACTACGACGGGTACGCCCGGTAGCAAATCTCCCGGTTCGGCGTTGTACGTACTCATTGAGTCGGGGTGACGGCCTTTGGTGTAGACAACCAAACCACCGTCGAGGAAGTTACTGGCCATCTCGACGCTGGCATTCATAACACCACCGGGGTTGTTTCGAACGTCAAGAACGACACCTTTGACGTCGCCTTGCTCGAGCGCTGATTCGATCGCAGTGGTGACCTCGCGTCCCGAGTCTCTTTGGAACCGGGATACCCTAATTAGCCAGTAGCCATCGTCAAGCTCGCGAGATCGCACACTGGGTACATCGATGACGCCGCGGGTGACAACCACATCGAAGGGCTGACTTTCACCGGCCCTACCGATTTCAAGTGTGACTGTGGTGCCCTCCGGACCGCGCATGTAAGTAGAGGACTCACTGGTCGACATGCCTTGCGTCGACGTGCCGTCAATTTTGAGAATCACATCACCAGCCTTTAATCCAGCGTCGATCGCGGGTGAGCCATCAATCGGCGTAACGATGGCAATGAAGCCACCCCGATAGCCGATTTCGATGCCCAGGCCGGTGAACTGGCCTTCTGTTGACTCCTGCAGGTTCTCGTAGTCATCGTCGGTGAGATAGGCCGAGTGCGGATCGAGGCTGGTTAGCATGCCTTTCACTGCCATTTCAAACAGCTCCGCATCAGTGACATCCTCTACGTAGCCACGTCGAATCGCGTCAAAGGTATCTGCAAAGAGTTGAAGTTCCTCAAACGAGGTGCTGACAGCGGACGCTTTGTCTTCAGTCGGCTCATTCGTCTGTGCCATGGCGACGTATGACGCGCTGAGTGCAAGCAGTGCTGCCAACGACTGGGTAGCTCTGCCGCCTGAACGACGTCCCCTAGACTTAAAACCGATATGTGCCATGCGTATCTGCTACCTAATCCAATTGCCCGGATTGACCGGAGTGCCACCTGAGCGTATCTCAAAGTACAAGGCTGGCTCAGTAGCCCCGCCACTTGAGCCAACGCGGGCAATGACTTCTCCCGGCGCCACCCACTCACCTGTCTCTTTGAGAAGGCTCTCGTTGTGCCCGTAAAGGCTCATCCAGCCATCGCCGTGGTCAACGATGGTAAGCAAACCCTGTCCTCGTAGCCAGTCTGCGTAGATAACACGCCCGTAATGAACTGACCGTACCGACGATCCCCGGTCAGCGGGAATCAGCCAGCCTTGCCATCTGAGATCACCGCGTTTTCGCTTCTGACCGAACCGAGTCTTACTAGCGCCATCAAGCGGCGCTCGCAGCTTGCCTTTGAGTGCAGCGAAATCATCGTATTCTCCCTCGAGCGACAGGTTGGCGAGGCGCTCCAGAAGCTCGATAAGTAGCGTGTTCAGTCGAACAGAATCGGCGCGAAGAGCGGCCACTTGGTTACCATCGCGGGCAAGCGATGCGGATAGTTGATCGATGAGCGCTTTTTGCTCTAAACGTCGACCCACTAACTTGGCTCGTGTTCGGGTCAACGATGCGCGGTCTTTTTCCTGCGCTTCCTGTGCGGCCGCGAGTTGAACCCGGTTAGCGTCGAGCTGGAGCACCGCCGCCTTAAATTCATCGATCGTATCGAGCTGTTGATTAAGCAGTAGATTGAAGTAGGCGAGATTCCGCTCCGTTTCCTGCGGCGCACTGTCGCCAAAGAGAATCTTAAGATCGCCACCCTGCTTCAACACTGAAAAGACACCGATGCTTGCTTCTAAAGTTTCTTGCAGACCACTTATTCTGCGTTCTATGCGCAATCCATCAGCTTCAAGCTCATTGATGTCTCGCTGACGTTGCTCAAGGCTGGCTTGTGTCTTTCGCAAGGCTTCGTTGGCACGACCAATTGCGACGTCTGTATCACGTAGCTGCGACTGGATTTCATCGCGCTCCTTTGATTGCGAGGTAATTAGCTGTTCAAGCGTCGCGATTTCATCGTTGATCGCTTTGATCGCGGCGCGCGCGTCAGCCTCACTTGTGAGTTCGTTACTGTCGGCAAAGGTGGGATAGGAGCCCAGTAGCATGGTGGCACTCACCACTGCTAGAGCCTTAATCCAAAGCCGAAAAAAAGTCATTTTGAGTGACTAGCCAGAGAGCAGTGACTCACCGGTCATTGCGCTGGGTTTTGGAATGGCCATGAGATCTAGGATCGTAGGCGCGATATCGGCGAGCACCCCTGGCGCTTCTCTGAACTCTCGTCCATGCCTTCCTATGTAAAACAGTGGCACGGGTTCCGTTGTGTGCTGTGTATGGGGTTGTTCCGTGTCGTGATCGTGCATTTGTTCGCAGTTGCCATGATCGGCCGTTACCAGGGCCTGACCGTCGGCTGCCAGCACCGCTTCCTCGACACGAGCGATACAGGCATCCAAGGTTTCGACGGCTTTCACCGCCGCTTCAAAATTACCGGTATGGCCAACCATGTCCCCATTGGCGAAGTTGACGACAATGAGCTCATGCGAACGATTTTCGATACTCTCAATAATGGCATCGGTCACTTCAAGCGCCGACATCTCAGGTTTTAAATCGTAAGTGGCGACATCTGGAGAGGGAATAAGCACTCTCTCCTCACCTTCGAACGTCGCCTCGCGCCCACCGCTAAAGAAAAAGGTGACGTGTGCGTATTTCTCGGTTTCCGCAATTCGCGCTTGCCGCAGGCCATGAGAGGCGACGACGGCGCCGAGCGTGTCCTGGATGATATCTGGTCCGAAGGCAACGCTCGCATTGATACCTTCAAAGTATTCAGTGGTCGCGACGAAACGAGCTTTTGGTAGGTGTTTACGCTCAAACTCTGAGAATGCGGGTTCTGTCAGTGCCTGGGACAACTGTCGCGCACGATCCGCACGAAAATTCATGAAGAGAATACTGTCACCATCGTTAATTGTAACGGCTTCACCAATTCGACTCGGCGCCACAAATTCGTCGTTTTCACCTCTTTCATAGGCGGCGGCGAGTGCGTCGCTGGTACAGGCATATTCGTAGTCAGCGATGCCCTGGGTGATAAGGTCGTAAGCGGGTTCTATGCGCGACCAGCGCTTATCGCGATCCATTGCAAAGTAGCGACCTTGGACGGTGGCTACTTTGCCAGTGCCTAATTCTCCGAATACCTCGTCGGCACGAGCCAGTGAGGCCGCGGCACTGCGAGGGGGCATGTCTCTCCCGTCTAGGAAAGCGTGCAGGAATATCTGTTCAGCCCCGCGTGCCCTGGCTAATCGAAGGGCGGCGAAGATATGTTCTTCATGGCTGTGCACGCCACCGGGCGAGAGGAGGCCAAATACGTGCACGGCGGACTGAGTAGCTACGGCCGCATCAATCGCATCGGTGAAAGCGGGGTTGCTAGCGAACGTGCCATCCTCGATGGCTTTGTCGATTCGGGTGATGCTTTGATAAATAATACGCCCGGATCCAAGGCTCATATGTCCGACTTCGGAGTTTCCCATCTGGCCTGCGGGCAATCCAACATCAAGTCCCGACCCCGAAACAAGCGTCGATTCACCCGTTTCCCAGAGGCGGTCAAAGGTCGGTGTTCGGGCATGGAAAATGGCGTTATTTTCGGGCGCTTGCCGATAACCGAATCCATCCAAAATAACGAGGACGGTAGGTGAGAACGCGTTTGTGTTGGACGACATGGTTTTCCCTCAAGCTCACCCTGTGAATTCTAGCCTGATGAATGTTACAGATCATCCTGTTAGACGGTGATTCTGCTACTGGAGAGCCCTTGTTGAAGCACGTATACTCTGCGCTTTTCGCGCGTGCCCTCTAGGGCCGAAGCTTAGTCAGAGAGCGTAACAGTGTCTTTTAGCCAGTTTCTAATTTTCGTCTCCGAGCAGTGGCTGTTGGTGTTTGCGCTCCTACTGTCGCTCAATCTTTTACTCTTCACCGAGTCTCGGAAGGCTGGGCCTGCACTCAGTCCTCAGCAAGCGATTAATCTAACAAACAAGAGCGGCGGCATCTTTCTCGACGTGCGGGATTCAAAAGAGTTTAAGCGAGCCCACGTAAATGAGGCGATCAATATCCCCTCGGCGAATTTGCCGGGAAGAATCGGTGAGCTCGAGGCCTATAAAAACAAGCCCGTGATCGTGGTGTGCCGAATGGGGAGTAGTGCGTCAGCAGCAGTCAAACAGCTTCGGGCAAATGGGTTTGTTAATGCGCACCGAATGGCGGGCGGTATGATGAGCTGGGACGAGCAGCGCTTGCCGGTAACCAACAAATGAATACTGTTACCATTTACACAACACGATGGTGCCCATTTTGTTTGCGAGCAAAGAGCTTGCTGAACAGTAAGGGTGTGGAATTCGACGAGATTCCGGTTGATGGTAATCCAGGCCTGAGAGCCGAGATGGCTGCCATGGCTGGGGCGACGAGCGTTCCCCAGATTTGGATAGGCGACCAGCACGTTGGCGGCTGCGACGAACTGTATGGCCTCGAGCGTAGTCAGCAATTAGATTCAATGCTTCGATCAGAAGCACCTTAAATACTAAGAAAGGAGTAACCGCCATGGCGGAAGATCAAGCTGCTGGGGCAGCGCAAGAAGAGCAGGGTCAGCAGCAATTCACTATGCAGCGTATCTATGCGAAAGATGTGTCGTTCGAGTCGCCGGCGTCTCCCGACATTTTTCGTCAGAACTGGCAGCCCAATGTGAATGTTGACTTGAACACACGCTCCTCAAAGGCAGATGACACAGGTAATCATGAGGTTGTACTCACAATTACGGTGACAGCCAAGATGGAAGATAAGAACGCGTTTTTAGTAGAGGTTCAGCAAGCGGGTATTTTCTTCGCAGCGGGTATCGACGAGGAGCCACTCAAGCAACTGCTTGCAACTGTCGCTCCCAACATTCTATTCCCTTACGCTCGTGAGGCGATCGATGCACTCGTTATCAAAGGCGGTTTCCCTCCATTGATGCTGGCACCGGTTAATTTCGATGCGCTCTACCATCAGGCGATGGCACAGGGTGGTTCGATACAAGGTGGTGAGCAGCCGGCGGACGGCTCCACGCACTGATTAGGGGTGCTGACTGAGTTTGCGGGTTAGGGTGTTTCGGCCCCAACCCAAAAGCTCAGCGGCCTCAGCCTTTTTCCCCGCTGTGTGTTCTAACGCAGCGTCCATCATGATTGACTCTATTTGAGGCATGGCCTGTTTGAGCACGTTAGTCTCGCCTGCGAGTAGCTTTGCTCTCACCCAGTCAGACAGCTGCTTTTCCCACGAGACAGAACCCTTCCCTTCACTGTCAGTGCCCATTGTGAGTTCGGGTGGCAGGTCATTCATGAGAATGGTATTGCCCGCCGCCATGACCGTTAGCCACCGGCAGGTATTTTCTAGCTGTCGGACATTACCTGGCCAGTCGAGCGCGCTGAGATAGTCACGGACCTGAGTAGATACTTCTTTCGTCGGGACGCCCAGTTCTGACGCTGCTTTACTCAGAAAATGGTTGAGTAGTAAGGGTATATCCTCGCTTCGCTCGGATAGCCTTGGCACGTTAATACCGATTACATTGAGTCGATGATAGAGGTCTTCCCTAAAAGAGCCCTGCTCGACGAGGTTTCGAAGATCCTGATGTGTCGCAGCAATAACGCGAACGTCCGTCTTGATCGCGCTGGCGCCCCCAACCCGGTAGAACTCGCCTTCGGCAAGGACTCTCAGTAGACGGGTCTGCGTGTCATGTGGCATGTCGCCGATTTCATCTAGAAAGAGCGTGCCGCCATTGGCTTGCTCGAAGCGCCCTTCGCGTCGTCCCGATGCGCCGGTAAATGAGCCTTTTTCATGCCCGAAAAGTTCGGATTCCATCAAGTCCTTGGGTACGGCTGCCATATTGAGCGCAACAAAAGGAGCGCTCGCCCTCGGGCTGTGACGGTGAAGTGCCCGCGCTACCAGCTCTTTGCCTGACCCTGACTGGCCACTGATCAATACGGTGATCGAGCTCTGCGATAGGCGGCCGATGGCTCTGAAGACCTCTTGCATGGCCGGTGCGTTTCCAATGATTTCCTTGTCACCGGTATCCAGTGTCTTGCCGTTGCCGGGTAGTTTATTCGTGTGTGCGAGCGCACGAGTGGCGACCTCAAGCATTTCATCGATATCGAACGGCTTAGGTAGGTATTCGAATGCGCCTGATTCATAAGAGGTCACTGCACTGTCCAAATCAGAGTGTGCAGTGGTGATGATGACGGGCACATCGGGGATGATCGACTTCAGCTCCCGAAGTAGGGCCAAACCATCCATACCAGGCATACGAATATCGCTGATAATTGCCTTAGGTGTTGCTGTTTTGAGTGCCGCGAGTAAGTCATCGGCACACTCGAAGCTGTTACAGGAAATGTCTTCGCCAGAGAGCGCCTTTTCTATGACCCAGCGTATCGAGCTGTCGTCATCAACCACCCAAATTTCATTTGAATCAGTCATGCAGTTCTTCCATTGGTACCAGCAGTGTGAAGCAGGTATTACCCGGCTCACTTACCGCTTGGATAACGCCGCCGTGGCGGGTGAGTGTGAGTTGTGCGATGGACAGGCCAAGTCCTGAGCCCTCGGGTCTCGAAGTGACCATGGGCAGGAAAATCGATGACATCAGGTCATTGGGTATGCCAGGACCGTTGTCGATAATGTCTATGGCGCAAACAAGCTTGTGCCGATGTCCGTTTAATGTGTATTGGCGTCGACTGCGTGTCTTGATAGTAATTTGGCAGTCTGCCTTCGATGCCTCCCAGGCATTTCTGACGATATTGAGAATGGCTTGCGTTAGCTGATCGGCATCGGCCGAAAACTCAGGGAGGCTAGGGTCGTAGTCTCTGATGACAGTGAGCGCCTCATTGGCTTCGGCTTCCATTAACTGTCGAACCCGTTCGGTGACCTCGTGGATGTTGATAGGTCGTTTCTCGAGTGACTCTCGAGGCCCGAGCATGCGATCAACCAGGGCTTGTAGACGATCTACCTCCGAAATAATGATGTTGGCGTACTCGTCCAGCTCGCTGTCATCGAACTTTCTAGCCATCAACTGCGCTGCTCCGCGAATGCCGCCCAGTGGATTCTTAACCTCGTGCGCCATGCCTTTAACGACGTTATGGAGTCGTTGCTGCGCTTCACGAAGATTCTCGGTTTCGCTGATCGCGCGAGCACGATCCAATGGTGACATCTCTAGTAAGATCCGTGAGTCATGCTCGTAATTAAGGGGGGTAATCACGACATCAACGGTGATGTCTTTTCCCGTTTTCAGTGCAATCTTCAGGTCGCGGCTAACCGCTGGTAAGCGTGTTCTTACAGCGTTTGATAACGTTTCGTGCCATTGGATAGCGCCCTGACCAATAGCGTGAGCTAGCTCATCAAATGGACTGCCTGAGGCTCGCTGAAGCGACGTTTCCAGTAGAACCTGCGCAGACTGATTCAGGGAATCAACCACACCGTGCTCGTCGATGAGAACAATGCAAGTGGTTAAAGAATCGAGATCGAACCCTGACCTGTAGTTCATCTCGGTGCCGCTCTCAATACGGAGGGTCGGAGAACAAATACCGTGACTCGCTCGGACTGACTGATGGTCTCCCCTGCCTGTGAGAGCCGACGCACTTGGAGTGTATGTGGGCCGCGGATCACATAAGTAAGGGTCCAGACCGTGCTTCTTTGCGGGTCGTCCACCATTTCGTCGTCGAGATACAGTGCGAGTACTTCGTCGTCGGCCAATGGGGCGCCTAGCTCGGCAGTCACATCGAATATGCCCGCACCCATTGGGATGGTGGCATTGTTAAGGGGTGAGGCAATAGAAACTGTGCGCGCCGCAGGATCGTCGATCGTCGCAGCTTCCGGGCTCTTTAGCGCAGGGCTTAACCCCGGCATCGAGTTCGTTACATTGGGTTTTACGATAGCGGTTTTTTTGCCTGAGCTTGCTGCCGGTGGCACATCACTGAAGGTGACAACGCCGTTTTCATCCACCGACTTGTAAATTTGAGCGCTCGCAGTCGACGACACTATCCAAAGCGCGAGGCTGTGAAGTGTCCAAAATTTGACGATTTGTAGCGCGTTTCTTTTCATGCGGTTCCACATTTGCACTGTTTCAGTGCAAATAATGAGAAGTTAGATTTTTCCATAGAATTTGAAGCCAAAAAAAAGCCCGCAGTGTGTCGCGGGCTTTTCCTGTAGTGACGTCAGACTGAGTAGTACATGTCGAACTCAACAGGGTGAGTAGTCATGTTCAGACGCTCAACTTCTTCGCGCTTCAGCTCAATGTAGCCGTCGATCATGTCATTGGTGAAAACACCACCGGCCGTCAGGAAGTCGCGATCCGCATCCAGCGCATCAAGAGCCATCTCAAACGTTGATGCAACTGTTGGAATGGCCGCCGCTTCCTCTGCAGGCAGGTCATAGAGGTCCTTGTCAGCCGCATCACCGGGGTGAATCTTGTTCTGAATGCCATCGATACCGGCCATTAGCATGGCGGCGAAGCAAAGGTATGGGTTGGCCGTTGGATCGCCGAAGCGAACCTCGATACGCTTGCCTTTAGGCGATGGCTCGTAAGGGATTCGGATCGATGCTGAACGGTTTCGCGCTGAGTAAGCCAACATGACCGGTGCCTCGAAGCCGGGTACCAGGCGCTTGTAGCTGTTGGTTGACGCATTTGCGAAGGCGTTGATAGCACGTGCGTGCTTGATAATACCGCCAATGTAGTAGAGCGCGGTCTCTGACAGGCCTGCGTACTCATCACCTGCGAAGGTGTTTACGCCGTCTTTAGCAACGCTTTGGTGTACGTGCATGCCTGAGCCGTTGTCGCCAACGAGCGGTTTGGGCATGAAAGTCGCCGTCTTGCCGTACGCATGAGCAACGTTATGCACGCAGTACTTAAGGATCTGAACTTCGTCAGCCTTAGCGACCAGTGTGTTGAATCGGATGCCGATCTCACACTGACCTGCTGTACCCACTTCGTGGTGGTGCACTTCCACGTCGAGACCCATTTGCTCCATCGCTGAACACATCGCTGCCCGGATGTCATGCAGCGAGTCAACAGGTGGCACGGGGAAGTAGCCGCCTTTGACGCTAGGACGGTGGCCCGTATTGCCTTCCTCGAAATGGTCGTTTGACGCCCAAGCCGCTTCCTCGGAGTTGATGGCGTAGCTTGCGCCCTGCATCTCCACCTTAAATTTCACGTCATCGAAGACGAAGAACTCTGGCTCTGGACCGAAGAATGCTGTGTCACCAAGGCCTGTTGAAGTGAGGTATGCCTCAGCCCGCTTTGCCACGCTGCGAGGATCGCGCTCGTAGCCCTGCATGGTTGAGGGCTCGACAATGTCACATCGCAGAATGACGGTGGCGTCATCGGTAAAAGGGTCGATGATTGATGTACTGTCATCGGGCATGAGGATCATGTCTGATTCGTTGATGCCCTTCCAGCCGGCAATGGATGAGCCATCGAACATTTTTCCATCTTCGAAAAAGTCTTCGTCGACCTGGTTGGCAGGAATACTTACGTGCTGCTCTTTACCGCGGGTATCGGTAAAACGCAGGTCTACCCAACGAATATCGTTATCTTTGATCAAATTGAGCGTGCGCTCTGACATGTTGCCTCCTAAGGACTATCTAACCCGATCTAATCGGTCTGTGTGTGCGTACATTTTTTAGCAATGCACCTTTGCTGACTATGATTAGCAAACGGCGTGCCAGCATAACTGCAGTTCCGTGATTTTCTTAACCGACTGATTTTCCTCACTATTTATGGAGGATTCGGATGAGAGAGAAAAATCTTACGCACAATAATAGTGCATTGCAAAAAACAGCGCACTTTTTTAGTGCAATTTAGTGGGGTTTTTTTAAAAAGGCTTACAACGCTAATGGCTCTGGGTTCACGGCAGAATTACCAGACCTCACTGTAGTTGACTGTGGTAAAGTCCGCGCGCGCCACGCTACCACCAACACGCCACCACATATTGAGAGTTAAGAAGTGATTGAGAATCTTCGAAATATCGCGATTATCGCGCACGTTGATCATGGCAAAACGACCCTAGTTGATTGTTTGTTACAGCAGTCGGGAACGCTCGATCGCAAGAGCCAGGGCGCCGAGCGCATCATGGACTCCAATGATCAAGAGCGGGAGCGTGGAATTACTATCCTGGCGAAGAATACCGCCATCAAGTGGAATGACTACCGAATCAACATTGTCGATACGCCCGGGCACGCGGATTTCGGTGGCGAGGTGGAGCGCGTGTTGTCTATGGTGGACAGCGTGCTGTTGATCGTTGACGCCGTTGACGGACCCATGCCGCAAACACGGTTTGTCACATCGAAGGCGTTTGAGCGAGGCCTCAATCCAATTGTCGTCGTCAACAAGATTGATCGTCCCGGCGCGCGCCCTGATTGGGTTATAGATCAAGTCTTTGATCTTTTCGATTCGCTTGGTGCGACAGATGAGCAACTAGATTTTCCGATCATGTACGCCTCCGCCCTCAACGGCATAGCAGGCGATGACCCAGATAACATGTCGGAGGACATGGAGCCGTTGTTCCAAATGATCGTTGACCACGTGTCTGCGCCCGAAGTGAATTCTGATGGATCATTTCAAATGCAGATCTCTGCCCTCGATTACAACAGCTATGTGGGTGTCATCGGTGTCGGCAGAATCACCCGTGGCAAGTTGTCGCCAAACACCCAGGTGTCTGTTGTTGATCGTGATTCGAGCTCCCGAAACTGCAAAATCCTCCAGGTTATGGGCTATCACGGACTCGAGAGAGTCGAGGTGGAGACGGCGGAAGCGGGTGACATCGTATGCGTCACCGGTATTGATGCACTCAATATTTCTGACACGCTGTGCGACCCCGCAGCGGCTGAGGCTCTGCCTCCGCTATCTGTCGACGAGCCAACGGTTAGCATGACATTCCAGGTCAATGACTCGCCTTTCGCTGGGCTGGAGGGCAAGTTTGTCACCTCGCGCAATATCAAGGAGCGTCTCGACAGGGAGCTCATTCACAACGTGGCACTCCGGGTTGAGCAGGGAGATAGCCCCGACAAATTTGTTGTGTCTGGGCGGGGTGAGTTACATCTATCAGTTCTGATTGAGAGCATGCGGCGCGAGGGTTTTGAGCTTGGTGTGTCGCGACCTGAAGTTATCCAGAAGGAAATTGACGGTCAGGTTTGCGAGCCTTACGAGCAGTTGGTTATTGATTGCGAGTCCGAACATCAGGGCGGCGTCATGGAAGAGCTCGGCCAGCGCCGGGCAGAGATGAAAAACATGGTCCAAGATGCGAGCGGCCGGGTTCGATTGGAATTCATCGTTCCAGCACGAGGTTTGATTGGCTTTCGCTCGATGTTCATGACGCTCACTTCGGGTAGTGGGATTATGACGCACGTTTTTGACCACTACGGACCGGTAAGCAAGGCTGAGCTGGCGCAGCGCAATAACGGCGTACTGGTCTCCATGGTGAAAGGCAAGACGCTTGCCTATGCGCTTTACAGCCTACAAGACAGGGGGCGCTTGTTCATCGAGGCAAACGTTGAGGTGTACGAAGGTCAGATTATGGGCCTGCATAGTCGCAGCAACGATCTGGTTGTTAATCCAACCAAGGCTAAGCAACTCACTAACGTCAGAGCATCGGGTACCGATGAGGCACTGATTCTGACGCCGCCTGTTTTACACACGCTCGAGCAGGCCTTGGAGTTCATCGACGCCGATGAGCTGGTAGAAGTTACCCCGGATAGTATTCGTCTTCGCAAGAAGTTGCTGCTAGAGCACGAGCGCAAGCGAGCTTCCCGAGCTGCCGCTTGAATCAAACGCCGAGTTTTAGCATTTCGTAGTGGGGGATATCGTCTTCCATGTAGGGCCCATGGATGGTTTCAAACCCCAGGGCCTCGTAGAAGCCCTTTAGGTAGCCCTGGCCGCTAATTCTGATGCCTGTATTCCATCGAGATTCACAGAACGCGATACCCACCTGCATTAACTCGACCCCCCGACGTTCCCCGCGGAGTGATTCTGGCAATACCACCCTGCCAATAGAGCACTCATCGTAACTCACCCCCGGTGGTACGACCCGCATCGTCGCCACAAGGTCATCGCCCATATGTCCTGTCAGGTGCCAGCTGACAATATCTTTATGGTCCGGGTCTTTATAAGCGCAGGCTTGCTCAACGACGAACACGTCAGCGCGCAGCATGAGAATGTCATGCCATGCCGCTGCCGACATTGTGTCGAAGTGGCGCCACCGCCAGTTAATTTGTTCCATGCTAGGGTCGCTGCTGTGAGATAATCTGTGCGTGCGAAGGCTATCACGACGCGACCCTTCTGCGTCCACAAAACGAGCGATTTGTTGCCAAAGGTAATACGGTTTTATGTCAGACCTCTTTGATGCCCCTCAAGCTACCGAAACCCTCTCCCTACGGGAGTATGCGGAGAAGGCTTACCTCGATTATTCGATGTACGTCATCCTCGATCGTGCCCTGCCGCACGTGGGCGACGGTTTGAAACCTGTTCAGCGAAGAATCGTCTACGCGATGAGCGAGCTGGGACTGAAGTCCTCTGCTAAATACAAGAAGTCGGCCCGAACCGTGGGTGATGTCATCGGTAAGTTCCACCCACACGGTGACAGTGCCGCTTATGAGGCGATGGTCTTGATGGCACAGGACTTCTCCTATCGATACCCGCTTATCGATGGGCAGGGAAACTGGGGCTCAGCAGATGATCCCAAGTCATTTGCTGCTATGCGGTATACAGAATCCAAACTTACCAAATACGCCGATGTGCTGTTATCGGAGTTGGGTCAGGGTACGGTCGACTGGCAGCCGAACTTTGATGGCAGTCTCGATGAGCCTATGGTGCTTCCGGCACAGGTACCTAACCTTCTGCTCAATGGTACAACGGGTATTGCGGTAGGTATGGCGACCGACATTCCGCCCCATAACTTACGCGAAGTCGTCAATGCAACCATTCATCTTCTCGATCATCCCGACGCCACTATTGACGCGCTATGCGGTCACATTCAGGCGCCTGACTTCCCGACCGATGCTGAAATCACGACGTCACCCGAGGAGGTCCGGGATATATACCGGACCGGGCGCGGTAGCATTCGCATGCGTGCAGCCTGGCAACGCGAAGATGGCGCGGTTGTTCTTCATGCGCTGCCTTATCAAGTGTCGGGTTCAAAAGTGCTTGAGCAAATCGCTGCTCAGATGCAGGCCAAAAAACTGCCGATGGTGTCGGATCTGCGTGACGAATCAGACCATGAGCATCCGACACGCCTTGTGATTGTACCGCGCTCTAACCGGGTCGACCTCGACGCCATGATGAGTCACTTGTTTGCCACGACCGATCTGGAACGAACATATCGCGTGAATCTCAACGTGATTGGCATGAACGGGCGCCCGGGTGTGCGC
Organism: Halieaceae bacterium; assembly: GCA_038143085.1. Taxonomy (GTDB): domain Bacteria; phylum Pseudomonadota; class Gammaproteobacteria; order Pseudomonadales; family Halieaceae; genus Luminiphilus. The sequence goes on along the minus strand of JAYQLG010000016.1, from coordinate 156,011 downwards.
TCACTCGATATGTTGTTGCGTGACTGGGTCCAGTTTCGGCGCCAGACCGTCCGCAGACGCCTCGAGTACCGGCTGGAGAGGGTGCTGAAGCGGCTACACATTCTGGAAGGTTATCTCGTTGCCTATCTAAATATCGATGAGGTGATTCGAATTATCCGAGAGGAGGAAGAGCCAAAGCAGGAGCTGATGGCGAGGTTCTCTCTATCCGATATCCAGGCTGACGCTATTCTCGATTTAAAGCTTCGTAATCTGGCGAAACTCGAGGAGATGAAAATCCGCGGCGAGCAGTCCGAGTTGAGCGACGAGCGAGACTCACTGCAAAAAACGCTGGGCAGTAATGCCCTGATGACCAAGCTCATTCGTGGTGAGCTGGTCGCTATTGCTGATGAGTATGGTGACGACCGCCGGTCACGCTTGGTGCAGGTTGAGGAAGCCAAGGCCTTCTCCGAGCTCGAGCTCACCAGTGCCGACCCCATGACGGTAGTTCTGTCAGAGAAAGGTTGGATTCGCGCTGCCAAAGGTCATGACATCGATCCGGAAACGCTTAACTACAAGTCCGGTGATGCGTATAAATTTTCCGCACTGGGGCGTAGCAATCAGACCACGGTGGTATTTGATTCGACCGGAAGGGCCTATTCTTTACCGACACATCAACTCCCATCGGCGCGAGGTCAGGGTGAGCCATTGACGGGACGAATTGCACCTCCCTCGGGCGCTACCTTCGAGGGTCTGATGACGGGAACAGAGCATCAGAAGTTCTTGTTAGCCACCGATGCCGGCTATGGTTTTGTCGGCAAGTTCAGCGATCTTATAGCCAAGAATAAGGCGGGTAAGGCGGTGTTAAGCTTGCCCAAAGGTTCACAGGTGATGCCACCCGTTATCGTGCCTGAGCGGCAGAATTTATTGGTTGCGGCGGCGACGTCTGAGGGGCGATTGTTGGTATTCCCACTGGCGGATTTACCGGAGCTCGCCAAGGGTAAGGGAAACAAAATTATTGGCATTCCGTCGGCTAGAGCCCAGGCTCGGGAGGAGTTGCTCGTGGGACTCTTAGTGTTCGGAGATGGTGATGTGGTGCAAGTACAGTCGGGTCGCCAATATCTAAAGCTGAAACTGTCTGATCTCGAGAACTACCGTGGCGAGCGTGGTCGCCGAGGCAATCGATTACCTAAGGGCTTCCAGAAGGTCAGTGGGCTGGCAATCGCTGAAGGTTAAAACGGGAGATTAGACTGCTCACCCACATCAGGGAAAAGCCGTCTCTGCAGTAGCTTGCTCTGTTTATCCAGCTCGGGCAGAAGTTCGGGGGTGGGTGCGCCCAGCTGGGTGTCGCCATCTGCTGTTTCGATGACGTCAAACAAAGCCTCAACCTGATCGCTTTCTAAAATCGAGGGCGCAAGCTTTACCGATGAGCCCGCCCGTTGCGCCATAGTCAGTGTTTCATCGATCACTGTTTGGGTGTAAAGGGTGGCATAGGCCGATCCCCGCTCACCACGACCCATATCACTGCGTCCGACACCGATTCCACAGACAAATTTTCGCCGCTGGCTTCGCTCAGCTACCGCTAATAGATGCTGCAGTAACGTGCTTGCGACAACGGCTCGGGCATCGGGTGTCATGCCTCGTTTAGTTCCCTCGAAAAAGAGCGTCAAGCTCTCAGGTCTGACAGTTTGAAGGTCGCCGTCGAGTAGTTGCGCAACAGCTTTTGCCAGCGTTTCGTAAGTCCCAACGTAATTTACGAGAGTGATCTCATCGACGGTATCAATGTATTTGCCGAGGTGGTCGAGACTGATAGTTGTGACGGCCATTGAGTTGAGTGAAGTCTCGTCAACGACCTCCGCATTGGCTGGGGTTATGAGGTCGAGCGGAAGATCATCGATTGCGGTTTCTATTTGCGCCAGTGCGTCGAGACGATCATCAACTTGCCCCGAGTGCGCGATACGTCCGAGGATGGCTCTGAGTCGACGCGATTGCGATCTGGAAATCGACACTGCACCCGCGTAACTGAACATGGCTAACACGAGACTGAGTGCGGAGACAGTCCATTGCAGGGATGAGTTTGACGTCACGCGCTCCAATTGCACGGTCAATTGTCCCGCAATGTCCGTGCCGATTCTGAGTGGGGCGTGGTACAGCTGCTCTGTGTTGGCTAGGGATCCCGCTATCACAAGGAACTCTCCGTCCACATCGGAAATTGCCGCACCACTGACGACGTCGGAAGACAGTAATTTGTTAAGTTCGCTTGTGGCTGTAAGCATGTCATCTGAGGCGACTAGCCCAGCTGTGCGAGATGCCACGGCATTCAAAAGCGCTTCCGCGTGAAGGGCACGCGTCTCTTCTTCTAAATGAGCTTTTGAGGCGAGAGTTAAGGTCAGCGTTATTTGCGCTGCTACGAAAACGGCAGCGGCGGCGAGCAAGCCAGTCTTTTGGCCTATATCTAAACGCTCCCAGAAGACCACTGCTTCCTGCTCCCTAAAATCTGAGGTTTTCACGCAACGCTGGCAATGTCGCCCGCGTCTCAGGGTATCATGAACCCCCCAAAGCGACGTCAAAAATAGGTCAATGCATATTACGATTTTGGCAAATCGGCCCGCCATGCCGAACTTGCCTACAGTCACGGCATTTCTAAAAGAACAGCAGGTTCGGATTGTCGATACTGAAACACTCCCTGTTGCAAAAACATTAGCCAGTACTCGGTGTGCAGAGCGCTGGCACCTCCAGTCTGATTCAGCAGACCTCGAGACCATCGCATGGTCCGATCTAGGTCTTGCTGATCATGTGGATGTCAACTTTCAGCGTCCGTCAGACGCGATCTCAGATATTAAACTTGCTGTATTCGATATGGATTCGACACTCATTCAGTGCGAGGTCATTGATGAGTTGGCGACTCGCGCAGGTGTGGGTGAGCAGGTAGCGGCCATCACCGAGCGGGCCATGCGAGGAGAGTTGGATTTTAGTCAGAGCTTTTCAGAGCGACTGGGGTTGCTACGTAATCTAGACGCCAGCACGGCAGTAGAGATAGCCAGGGATCTGCCTTATACCGACGGTGCGAGAGAGCTGATGACCACCTTGCGCGCAAGGGGCGTTAGAACGGTCATTATCTCAGGCGGCTTCAGTTTGTTTGCTGACTGCGTCGCCACTGAGCTCGGAATGGATGAATACTTTGCCAACACGCTGGAGGTATCTGATGGCGTGTTAACGGGTGTCGCGATCCCACCTATCGTCAATGCCGAGTACAAAGAGGCGAAGTTACGTGAAATTGCGGATTCAATGGGCATCACTCTGCGCCAGACCTTGGCCGTTGGTGATGGCGCAAATGACCTCAAAATGCTTAATGCGGCGGGTGTCGGCGTCGCCTTTAGAGCCAAGCCTGTAGTGAGAGCGCAGGCGCGGTATCAGATATCAACGGTGGGTTTGGACGGAGCCCTCTATTTTTTAGGTAATAGGTCCAGCTAACAACGGGCCCTGCTCGCCGATTTGTATGTCTCTAAGGTATGATCGCGCCATTACTGATGCCGCGAGGTTTGGATCTCATGCCCAACTTTTCTACCAACGAATTTAAACCTGGACTCAAGGTCATGCTCGATAACGAGCCATGCTCCATCTTGGAAAACGAGTACGTTAAGCCCGGAAAAGGGCAGGCGTTTAACAGAGTCAAGCTGCGCAACCTTCGCTCCGGCCGTGTTCTGGAGAAGACGTTTAAGTCAGGCGATTCGCTAGAGGGCGCCGACGTGCTCGACATCGATCTTGAGTACTCCTACACCGACGGCGAGTTTTGGTACTTCATGGATCCCAATACGTTTGAGCAGCACTCAGCAGACAAGGCAGCAGTTTCGGATGCCGAGAAGTGGTTAAAAGAGCAGGAAAAATTTGAAGTAACGTTATTTAACGGTGCGCCGTTAACGGTGACACCGCCAAACTTTATCGAGCTTGAAATTACTGAAACCGATCCCGGCCTAAAAGGTGACACCGCGCAAGGTGGAAGTAAGCCCGCAACCTTGTCCACTGGCGCGGTAGTGCGTGTGCCACTTTTCTTGTCCGAGGGAGAAGTTATCCGGGTTGATACCCGAAGCGGCGAGTACGTAAGCCGAGCCAGCAAGGCCTGACGTAAATACCTGCGATGTCTGATTGGGAGCCGAGCGCAGGCATTGATGAGCTGCGTGCTCGCGCCGCTCTGCTTGCCGGAGTCAGGGCTTTTCTGTTATCGCGAGGCGTGCTGGAAGTCGACACCCCCTTACTGGGTCGGTTTGCAATCACAGACCCCAACATCGAGTTGTTCGAGGTGGCGACGCCCGATGGGACGCGATTTTTACAGAGTTCGCCCGAGTATGCGATGAAGCGACTACTCGCTTCAGGATCCGGCGATATCTTCCAACTTGGTAAGGTGTTTAGATCCGGCGAGCATGGCGGTAGGCACAATCCCGAATTCGTTATGCTGGAGTGGTATCGGGTCGGCTGGACGCATTATCAACTAATGCGTGAGGTCGCCGAGTTGATCGCTGAGACTTTGCGGCTTTCCACATGGCAAATCTGGTCGCTCGAAGCCCTGTTCGACCATTTTTGCCAAATCAATCTGCATGAGGCGACCGAGCGAGAGCTCAAGGTGGCGGTCGTGAACGCCCGCATAGACGTGGTTGGTGACCTCGATAAGCTCGACTACCTGGACCTTTTGATGACCCATGTTGTGGAGCCCGGCATTGCATCATGGGGGCTTGTCTTCATTGTTGATTTCCCTAAACAGCAAGCAGCGCTCTCGCGCATCATCGAACGGGGCGACAATCTCGTTGCCGCGCGATTCGAGGCTTATGTGCACGGTGTTGAGCTCGCTAATGGTTATTGGGAAGAGTCGGATCCCGATATTTTGACGAAACGTTTTGAGGCGGATAATGGCCTCAGAGCCTCCCGAGGCCAGGCTGCACGCGAGATTGATGAGCGGTTGATAAGTGCTTCTAGGGCAGGGGTTCCGGATTGTGCAGGAGTGGCAGTTGGATTCGATCGGCTATTGATGCTGGCGCAAGGGCGATCTGAACTCTCTCAGGTCATGCCCTTTTCGTGGCCGCTCGCCTGATTCTGGAGCCTAACCCCAGATCAGTGCAAGCACCTTGGCCGGAGAGTAGTCGTTTTCGCGCACCGCTTTATCAGGCCTGATGATGCTATTCATGCGCTGCACCGATATCAGAAAATGAGTGCAGGGGTGTAACCGTCAATAAAGGCTTTCGGAGGTCGTTTGGGTTTCCCCGTTGAAATTTCGATGCAGACGAATTGCAGCTTTGCTCGTAGGACGGTTTCTCCCGTGGCCACCGAGCGTATTTGCATCTGACGCTCCATGAGCATGCGCCGGTCCCACGTGGTAATCCAGGTTCCTACCTCGAGCTCCTCACCAAGTCGTGTGGCCAACAGGTAGTGATACTCGGCTTTGGTAAGCGCCATCGCTCTGTCGAGTGATCGATAAGTATCAGCGCCTAAGCCTAGGTCTGTGGTGTGTGCCCAGGCGGTCTCGTTGCACCAAGTTACGTATTGCGTGTTGTTGGTGTGCTCGAGCGCATCGATGTGCTCGGCCTCTACCGTGAACCGTAGGATGAAGGGTGCTTCATGATCCCAGCTCATGCGGGTTGGGGCGCTGCGGGCTTTTGTTTAAACGCAAGGTAGCCGAATCCAATGGCGATCAGTGGGCAGGCGAGATTGAAGATGGCGTAGGGTGCATAGTCGAAGGTTGCTACGCCCAGGGTCGCTGCCATGTAAGCACCGCAGGTATTCCAAGGAATCAAAGCAGAAGTCATGGTTGCGGAGTCTTCGAGCGTTCGCGACAGATTTTCTCGACTCAACCCACGGTCATCATAGGTGCTACTGAAGAGCCGGCCTGGCAATGCAATCGCAAGGAATTGATCAGCGGCAAGTATATTGGTGATGAAGCCACCGGTGACGGTTGCGGCAACAAGGTCCCCCGTGGACTTTACCAAGGTGAGAACACTGTCCAGGATTTGCTTGAGGATGCCGGTGCGTTCTAGCACGCCACCGAAGGCAAGTGCGCTCACTATCAACCAAACCGTGTTGAGCATACTGGCGATGCCGCCTTTGCTAATGAGGCTGTTCAGTTCCTCGTTTGTCGTTGTTCCTTCAAAGCCAGCAAATAGCGTTCGCCACAAGCCCTCGACGACGGGCATGGTCGCCTCTGGATTTGTCATCAATGCAAATTTCCTGACGACGTCGGTTTGTAAGGTAAGAGCCGTCAGTATTCCGGCCAATGTGGCGAGCATGATGGCTGGATAAGCCGGCACGCGCTTCCAAATAAGGCCAATCATGACGGCGAGCGGGATAAGGACACCAACGCCGACATTAAATTCCTGGCTGATGGCAGCCCTGAGTTCCGCTATTTGTTCTGGGGCTGTTGCTGCGCCTGAGGGAATGAGGGAGAAAAATAATAGAGCGACACAGAATGCGGGCACCGTTGTCCACAACATATGACGAATGTGCGCGAACAAATCGACGTTAGTGCAGGCGGCGGCCAAATTCGTGGTATCAGACAGTGGCGATAATTTATCGCCAAAATAGGCGCCACTGATAATGGCTCCAGCGGCGACGGCGGGTGATAGCCCGTAACTGTCCGCAATACCGATAAGTCCAATACCCAAGGTGCCGGCCACGGTCCATGAGCTACCGATGCTTATGGAAGCCAGTGCACAAATAATCGCTGCAGCGGCAAAGAAGATCGATGGATTAAGAATTGATACGCCGTAGTAGATCATGGCAGGCACTGTGCCCGCGATCATCCAGCTACCAATCAAACCTCCAACGGCCAAGAGAATCAAAATCGGTCCAAGACCCACTTTGATGCCGGCCACCATGCTCTCTTGTACTTCGGCCCACGTGAGGCCGCGGTACATGCCTACCAACCCAGCTGCCGCCGATGCGATGAGTAGTGCTACTTGGTTGGGACCGTAGGAGGCATCTGCTCCGAAAAGTTGAACCGCCGAAAAAAGGAGGAAAACAAGAAGAACAATCGGAGCAAATGATAAGAGCATAGGTTATGTGGGCCGGTAGTACGGCTTTGCCATTGTTATTTGGTAGGTTCCAATAATTCGTTCACGAAATCCACCTTCACAGTAGCTTAAGTAAAAGCGCCACATGCGAATGAATTTCTCATCAAACCCCAAGGCTTTGACAGCATCCATTTCTGCCATGAAGGCGTCATGCCAGTGCTGGAGTGTGCGAGCGTAATCGAGGGCGATATCTCTAAGGTCGATAATTTGCATGTCTGTTCTGCGGGTCAGCGCGCCGCTGATGATATTTAGCGACGGCAGACAGCCGCCTGGAAAAATGTATCGCTTGATGAAATCCACTGACTTGCGATAGTCGTCGTACCGTTGCTTGTTGATAGTGATGGCCTGAATCACCGCTTTGCCATCAGGCTTGAGTAATTTGCTGACACAGCTGAAATAGGTGTCAAAGTACTCGTGCCCAACGGCTTCGATCATCTCGATAGATACCAGCTTGTCGAATTGACCAGAGAGGTCTCGGTAATCCTCGAAGAGCAAGGTGATTTTGTCTTGCAGCCCTCGTTTTTCGACTTCTGTCCGCGCATATTCCAGCTGCTCACGAGAAATTGTGGTGGTGGTTACCTTGCAGCCGTAATTCTCTGCTGCATAGATCGCCATGCCTCCCCAGCCCGTTCCGATTTCAATCAGATGATCGGTTGGCTTGAGCTCGAGGTCCTCACATATGAGCTTTAGCTTGTACTGCGATGCTTCGGCCAGGTTGTCGCAATTCGGTGGGAAAACCGCCGACGAATACATCAGGGTAGGGTCTAGGAAAAGCGAGAAGAAGTCGTTGCCTAAATCGTAATGCGCGGCGATGTTCTCTCGCGATCCGGTCAGTGAGTTTTTACGCGCTGCATGCGCAAGTTTAAGTGCACTCTTAATCAGCCAGTTCTGCTTGTTTTTCATGGACTCCAGAATTGGCATATTGGAGCTGAATACCCGTGTCACGCTGGTGAGCTGATCAGTGCTCCAATCACCGTCGATATAAGCCTCCGCAGCACCCATGGTTCCGCCCATGAGAATCCGCGAGTAAGCGCGAGGCTCGTGAATTGTGACCGCGGCGCTCGGTGCAATCGAGAGATCTCCGCCGCCAAAGCGATGTGTCTCGCCATTATCGTGAACCACCAGCTCACCATGCCGGAGGCTGCTGAAGAGCTTAAACACCAGTCGTTTTGTGAGCTCAGTACTGCGCCACGACTTTACCGAGGGCAATTTTTCAATGTGCTTAACATCTACCTGACGAGTGGTCATAAGACATTCCTACCTAACTAACAGAGTTATTCTTTGGATGAGCGAAGAGAGGCACACGTCGCAGAAATAAAACGAGTGCCTGCCAATAGATGCCCGCTGTGACTTTGGCCGTCTCAAAGGGAAACCGCGCCAGCAGCGAGAGTCCGGTAAAGCGCGTAATCGGAAGTCGTGAAAGCGTTAGCGATGCATGGAAAACACGTTTTCCGTCCTCAAGATTGGTGAGCTTGATGGCCAATGTTTCATCTGGAGCTGTCGACGACCACCGGTATTGTTGTTGCATGCCGTGAAACGGCGATACGTGAAGTTCCTTTTGAAACTCCGTCTGGAAAAGTGGCTCTGAGTGGTCGACAGGGAGCACGTAGCTATGCCTTTCACCCCAGGGCGTGTTAGTGACCTCGGCGACAATAAATTCGAGCCGATCACTCGCTGTGCCTTTACAAAAATAACAGGCGATCGGGTTATTCTGGAGCCCGAAGTATCGCCAATTCGCGAGCAGGAAAATCCGTCCCTCGAAGTGCTGGTTTGTCTCTTCGAAAATACGCCGTTTGACGGCCTCGGCCACAGAGATATTTTCGTCGCCAATGAAGTCGCTACGGATGAAGCGCGCTGGAGCCAAACGTCGCGAACCCCAGCCTATGGCTCGCTGGCTAATATCGCTTACCCTCTCCACATCAACAAAGGGCATGAACACCCGATAACTGAACCGATGAGGTTTGGGCGTCGTCCGCGCATGGGCCAGTCGACCTACGTAGAACGCCGAATTCACTGCAGGCCCCGCTTTTTGAGGATGGCGTCTGCGACACGATTGCCGCTGAAAAGACCATCCTCGTGAAAACCATTGCGCCAGTAGGCACCACAGAACCATGTGTTCCGTGGTCCATTGATGTCGCGCCAGCGTTGCTGAGCTGCGATCCCTTTAATAGTGAACTGGGGATGTGCATATCGGTACTCCCCCAAGATCGTTCTTGGGTCAATTGCGTCAGTGTCGTTTAGCGTTACGCAAAAGGTTTCCGGTGAGTTGATCCCTTGAAGAATATTCATGTTGTAAGTCAGAGTTGCTTGGCTGTTCGACTCGCGAAGCCGATAGTTCCAGCTCGACCAGGCGAGGTGCTTTCTCGGGAGCAAGCGTGTGTCGGTATGCAGCACGACTTCATTCTCAGAGTAGGGGAGTTGGCTCAGCACAGATGATTCGGTGTCATCGATGTCACTGAGCATGGCCATTGCCTGATCTGCGTGTGCCGCAATGACGATATCGTCAAAGCTCAGCTCTTCACCCTGATGTGTCCGTAACCTGGGAGATTGACCTTCCTCACGCACGACGGCGGTCACTGCACAGTTGGTGCGAATGTTATTTTCAAACGGCGCACACAGGGGCGCCAAATAACTCTGGCTGCCGCCGCGTAACACTCGCCATTGAGGTCGATTCTTGACCTGCAACAGACCGTGGTTTTTGAAAAATCTAACAAAAAATTCTGCCGGAAAATTCAAGCTCTCCTCGAAGTTTGCTGACCAGATGGCTGACGCCATGCTGACGAGATAGTTGCGCCTGAAGAACTCATTGAAGCTGTGTCGCTCTAGATAGTCCTGCAGCGTCTCCCCACTGCGCAGGCTGCCAGCTTCGAGGTCTTCTACGGCCACTTTGTTGAACCGAAGAATGTCTCTGACCATCCCGATAAATTGGGGGGAGAGTAGGTTCCGCCGTTGTGCAAACAAGGTGTTCAGGTTGTTTCCAGCGTACTCGAGGCCGGTGATGTCATCGGAGACAGAGAATCCCATTGAGGTCGGTTGATTGGTGACGCCCAGCTCTTCCATTAGTGAAATGAACTCAGGGTATGTCCAGTCGTTGTACACAATAAATCCGGTATCGACCGCGTAATCACCGCTGGCAACCGACACTTGCTTGGTTGCGGTATGGCCGCCCACTTTGTCTGCCGCTTCAAAGACAACGACAGGCTCGCCCGATTGCGCGAGACGATAAGCGCATCCAAGACCTGAAATTCCTGTACCAATAATGGCTGTGGCCATTGCGTTACCTCAAAACCGCGTCGATACCTCATTCCGGATAATTAACGGAATAAGGACAAGTGTGTAAGTTTTAATATACACATTTTGGTGTCAAGTTTATTAGATTTGTGTATTCTGTGGTGAGATACGCTCAAAGGGGAGTGCTGGATGGTGGACAAGCAGGGAGAAGGCGCACGCGGGCAGCCCGCGACCTCTGCTTGGTCGGTTCCCCAGGGGCGCCGAACCGATGAGTGGAGCCAATGCGTTGTCAGAATCGCAGAGCACCGCGATCGCGCCGCATTTGCGAAGTTTTTTTCGCACTTTGCTCCTCTTATAAAGGCGTTTGCACTGTCGGGCTCCTCGCTGTCAGCGGCGCATGCCGATGAGCTCGTTCAAGAGGTGATGTTAAAGGTGTGGCAGAAAGCTGCCGGTTTTAATCCGGAAAAAGCTGCTGCCAGCACCTGGGTTTACACGATCGCTAGAAACTGCCGTACCGATATGTTCCGTCGACTTCAGAAGTTTGACACGCAGCTCGAGGCCGAAGACGTGGGTTTTGAGCTCGAGGGCGATGAGCCAACAATGGCGCTTCATGCCTCCCGAGGCGCTGTTCGTGTTCGGGAGCTGATGAGTCACCTGCCTCAGGATCAGGCGCAGATTCTTGCGAAGGTTTATATGGAAGGTAAGTCGCACTCCGAGACAGCAGCAGAGTTAGGTCTGCCGCTTGGTACCGTGAAGTCTCGCGTGCGTTTGGCTATTCAGAAATTACAAGTGTTTATGGAGGCGGATTCTCAGGAGTGATCCGCAAAGGCAAAAAAATGGGTATTAGTTTGCATAGGAGGTAGATTTGTTTGCTGGGACTGAACCGACGATTACAGTCGGGCGTACCGCAAACCAATCATATGCAGTAGACTGATATGAAGGGCAGGGTTAAAAGAACGTCATGGTAAATCATCATCCGGATACAAATACATTACTCGAGTTTGCAGCGAGCTCACTGCCAGCAGCGCAGAGTGTGGTTGTCTCTACACACCTCCAGTTTTGCTCTGAGTGCCGCCAAAGGCTAGCGCAATTAGAAAGCCTCGGCGCGACAATGTTTGAAGATGCTGAGCCTGTCGATATTAATCCCGGCCTCTTTGACAAAGTTCTTTCTAGGCTAGACGAAGTTCAAGAGGACCGAGCAGCGAACGATGCGAATGCATCAACCATGTCGTGGACGGTGAAGCAGATTCGCAAGGGAAACCTAGACGATCTACCGTGGAAGAAGGTAACCCGATCACTGCGTATCGCTGACTTGGGTGACATTGATGGGGCGGCAGAATTCTCGCTCTATCACATTGCCGAGGGAGGCAGTATCCCTCAGCACAATCACTCGGGGACTGAGATGACCTTAGTTTTGCAGGGTGGTTTTAGTGACGAGAGCGGCTCGTATCATGCCGGTGATTTTATTACTCGGGAGGCAGGTGATATTCATGCGCCGACCGCACTCCCCGGTGGTGACTGCATCTGCCTAGCAGTTCTCGAATCACCGTTACGATTCACTCGGTGGCACCATCGCTGGTTGAGTCCACTGCTGCAGCTCCGAGCGGGCTAGTCTCTTCCAAACCAATTGTTTCTGCACCGGTTGGGTGCGCAAGCAGCTAAAAACAATTCGATAAGGCTCACAGATTTATTTGGGCTATTCGCGATATTGCGGTTTTTTGTATCGATAAAGCGGCCTCGATGAGATCCTCTTAGATTCAATAGACGTACAACCCCCAAACTTAAAAAAAGCGAGCATCTTCCATGCGTATTGTTATTCCTCGCGAGTCGGTTGCAGGCGAGCGACGCACCTCCGCGACTCCTGAAACTGTAAAGAAAATGATCCGTCTAGGCGCCGAAGTGGCAATCGAGTCCGGCGCTGGTGCAGCGGTGGGATTTGATGACAGCATCTACGCGGAGCTGGGTGCCGAAATCGTTACTGATCGCGCTGGCTTGCTTGGCTCTGCCGATATGGTTCTGAGGCTTCGTAAACCTGAGCCCGACGACATTGGCATGATGAAGTCTGGCTGTATTCACGTGTCTTATTTAGATCCGTTTAATGAGCGCGATTTAATCAAAACACTGGCTGACAAGGGTATTACCGCCATCAGTATGGAGATGATTCCACGTTCCACGCGGAGTCAGAAGATGGATGCGTTGAGTTCTCAGGCGAATTTGGCCGGCTACGTTGCCGTGATGTTGGCAGCAGCGCAGCTCCCTCGCATTTTCCCAATGCTCATGACTCCGGCGGGTACGCTCAAGCCAGCCAAGGTGTTCATCATTGGTGCTGGGGTTGCCGGCCTTCAAGCGATTGCGACCGCAAAACGCCTCGGTGCACGAGTCACTGCGTTTGATACGCGCCCCGTCGTTGCAGAACAGGTTCAGTCTTTGGGCGGTAAGTTTTTGGAAATCGATCTGGGAGACACTGGTCAGACGTCTGATGGCTACGCGAAAGAATTGACCCCTGAGCAGGTGGAGATTCAGCGCCAGGCTCAGAAAGATGTGATCGCTGACTCTGATGTCGTGATCACCACGGCGCAAGTTTTTGGCCGCAAGCCACCCGTCCTCGTTACGAAGGACATGGTTGAGGGGATGGCGCCAGGTTCCGTGATTGTCGATATGGCCGCGGAGACCGGCGGCAATGTTGAGGGATCAGTCCCTGATGAAACTGTCGTCGTTGATGGCGTGACAATCGTGGGTACCGCAAACCTTGCGAATGAGGTCGCCAAGGACGCGTCTCAGATGTATGCCAACAACCTGTTTAACCTGGTTGAGGACACTTGGGATACGGAAGCGAAGACATTTGTTCTCGATATGGAGAACGATATTTTACCGGGCTGTGTCATCACGCACGGTGGAGCGGTGGTTCACCCCACTATTAAAAACCTAATGGAAGGGGAAGGCTAAGATGGATATCTCATATCTTTTATTCATTTTGATGCTCTCAGTTTTTCTGGGCTTTGAGCTGATCAATAAGGTGCCTGCGACGCTGCACACGCCATTGATGTCAGGGGCGAATGCAATCTCAGGGATCACGGTCGTGGGTGCGATTGCACTGGCAGGAAGTGGTAATGCCGATATGGCTCAGTGGTTGGGTGCCGGTGCAGTAGCACTAGCAAGTGTCAACGTTGTCGGCGGTTACATGGTGACGGACCGCATGCTTGGCTTCTTCAAAAAGAAGGAGGGCTAAGACATGGATCTCGAACTGATTATTCAACTGGGTTACGTCGTTGCTGCAGGCCTCTTCATTTTTGGCCTCAAAATGCTGGGGTCTCCCGACACGGCGCGTAAAGGTAATGGCACATCCGCGATTGGTATGCTGGTGGCAATTGTCGCAGCGCTGCTCGATCAGGGTATTGTCCAGTACGAATACATCCTCGGCGGCATGGTTGTGGGCGGCGCGGTAGGCGCCGTCGCAGCGCGAACCGTTGCGATGACCTCGATGCCCGAGATGGTGGCGTTGTTCAACGGTGTTGGTGGCGCAGCGTCGGGCCTCGTTGGCTTATCGGCGCTTTCGCTAGAGGGCAGTAGCTTTACTTACATCACGATTATTCTTTCGATCCTGATTGGCGGTGTGACCTTCACCGGCTCACTGGTTGCGTACGGCAAGCTATCAGAGACCATCGGTAGTGGCGCCGTGACTTTCGCCGGGCAGAAATTTGTTAACGGCCTGATCGTACTGGGCATTCTGGGCAGTGCTGTGATGTTTGTCATGGACCCAACCAACATCAATATGCTCTATGCAGTGGTTGGCCTGTCGCTCCTCTTCGGCATCATGGTGGTGATCCCAATTGGTGGCGCAGATATGCCAGTTGTAATCTCGTTGCTGAACTCGTACTCGGGTCTTGCGGCTTGTGCTGCCGGTTTTGCCGTCGACAATAACGTACTGATTGTCGCCGGTTCGCTGGTTGGCGCGTCTGGAATCATCTTGACCCAGATTATGTGTAAGGCGATGAATCGTTCATTGAGTAACGTCTTGTTCTCAGGCTTTGCTAGCGTCTCCACAACGGTCACAGAGGTTGAGGGTGAGATTAAGCCTATTTCTGTAGAGGATGCTTACTACGTTCTCGAGGCAGCGACTAACGTGGCAATTATTCCTGGATACGGTATGGCGGTCGCTCAGGCGCAACACGTCGTGAAGGAGCTGATGGAGCTGCTCGAAGCCAATGGGTGTGAGGTAAATTACGGTATTCACCCAGTGGCAGGTCGAATGCCGGGCCACATGAACGTGCTTCTGGCCGAAGCGGATGTGCCGTACGACCAGTTGCTGGAGATGGACGACATCAACCCGCGCATGGAAAGCGTCGATGTCGCGATCGTTATTGGTGCCAATGACGTTGTGAACCCAGCCGCTCGAGAAGTCGAGTCGTCCCCTATCTATGGAATGCCGGTAATCAATGTTGCCGATGCACGAACCGTTTTTGTATTGAAGCGATCTATGGCTTCTGGCTTTGCTGGAATCGAAAATCCGCTCTTCTACAAAGACAACACACGCATGCTCTTTGGTGATGCAAAAGAGTCTATTGGTGGACTGGTAAGAGAGTTCTCTTAATCGACCGGTTGGTAGTGACCTTACTGAAAGGCGCCAGAATATGGCGCCTTTTTTTTGCCCGTTATTCGGGTGCGAACTGGGCGATGCAGTTTTGTTTGCAATGGGCGCTTTCGTCGGAGTAGCGTGTGAGCTGAGGCTCTTAAAGATAAATTAATAAAAGGGAAGCCACGCTATGACCATTAAACGCATCCTCGGAATAGGTGCCATATTGCTGCTCGCTGTCGTTGCTTATCTCTTTTTTGATGTCTCCCAAAGCCTCGAAAAGGCGCGGAGTGAGGATCCGCTTGTCTGGGCCTCGGATATTGAAACATTTGCGGAGCGAGGTGTCGGCGAGCCTGAATCCCTCTTGTTTGTAGGAAGTTCCAGCATCCGATTCTGGGGTGAGCTTGCCGAGGACATGGCGCCTGTCCCCGTCATTAACCGCGGATTCGGAGGGTCTAAAATAGGTGACGTTGTGTACTACGCCGACACCTTATTTCATGCCGACAACCCACGCGCTATTGTGATCTTCGTCGGTACCAACGACATGACGCCGCAGCAGACAAAGTCAGTCGGTACGATGACTGCTCGGTTTTCAGCCATGATGTTGGCTTTGAGGAGGCAACATCCGGATGTGCCTGTTTACTATATCGCGATCACGCCATCGCCGTTGCGTTGGGCTATTTGGGATGAAGCTGTTGCGGTCAACGAGGCGATTCAAACGCTCATTTCGCAGATGCCAAATACGCACTTCATTGATACGGGTGAAGCCTTGATGAGCGACGGTGAGCCCAACCCCGATAACTACGTTTTTGATAGGCTGCATCTCAGTGCCAAAGGCTATGATATTTGGGCTGAAATTATCCGGTCGCGGCTATTTAGCGATCTGGATTTGTCCTAGGCGGCAGGCGATGTGATCTGCGCTTCCTCCGCCGGCGCCTCTTTAAATTGCATACTGGCAAGGCGCTGATAGAGGTCGCAGCGCACCAGTAGCTCAGAATGCGTACCCACGTCGATAACGGAGCCTGAGTCGATCACCGCGATGGCGTCCGCGTTAATGATGGTGGACAGTCGGTGCGCAATGATAATGGTCGTTCTGCCTTTAGTCAGCTCGCCGAGAGCCAGTTGCACGTAATGCTCGCTCTCTGTGTCCAGCGCACTGGTCGCTTCATCAAGCAATAGGATTTCAGGGTTCTTTAGAATGGCGCGAGCAAGCGCGATCCGCTGACGTTGCCCGCCAGACAATTGGACGCCCTGTGCACCTATCTCGCTTTGATAACCCTGTGGCAATCGTTCGATAAACTCTTGAGCATAGGCTGCCCTTGCCGCAGCTTCGATGTCGGTCTGGCTGGCATCGGGATTGCCGTACGCAATGTTGTAGGCGATGTCACCCGAGAAAAGGATAGGCGCCTGGGGCACCAACGCGGCCTTGCTTCGCCAGTCCTGTAATGGGAAGTCGGCAAGCGCAATGTCACCGTAGGTCAGCGCGCCCTCGCTGGGGTCGTGGAAGCGCTGCAACAACTCAAAGAGCGTTGATTTTCCAGCACCTGACGGGCCAACGAGTGCCAAGGTCTTCCCTGGCGCAATCGTAAGATTGAAGTCTGAAAGCGCGGGGTTTTCTGGTCTTGCTGGATAGGTAAACCCGAGGTCCTTGGCGACCAGCGCCTGACCATGAGGAATCGGTAATGAGCCATTATCAGCAATATCGCTCTCCTGATAGAGGAGTTCGACGAGGCGCTCAGCGGCACCGGCCGCGCGCTGTAAGTCACCCCATACTTCGGACAATGTGGCAAAGGCTGTACCCAGCATGATGGCGTAAAAAACAAAAGCACCGAGGTCGCCACCGGTCATTCTGCCAGCGATAACATCTTGTCCTCCGGTCCACATCATCCCGACCATACCGCCGAGAAAGAGGAAGATGGCGCAGGCCATTAGCCAAGCACGTTGCTGGATCCGTTTTTTGGCAATATCGAAAGCACGACTAACCTCCTGCTCGAAGACCTCGCGCTCCATTGTTTCCCGCTGGAAGCTCTGAACAATCTTGATGGACTGAAGCACCTCACCGGCCCGATTACCCACACTCGCAATGCTGGCTTGGCTTTTATTGGACAGGTTCCTTACCCGTCGACCCAAGTAAAGCACCGGAAGCAAGGTAAGTGGTACACCAATCAACATGATAAGCGTCAGCTTTATGTTGGTCAGCGACATTAATATCAGGGCGCCAACGAGGGTTAGGGCGTTGCGTGCTGCAAGACTGACCGATGAACCAATCAATGTCTGCAGAAGTGTGGTGTCGGTTGTTATTCGCGACATAATCTCACCCGCGTGATTCTTCTCGTAAAACCCGGGGTGAACCGTAAGCAGATTATTGAAGACATCACGGCGTAAATCAGCGCTCACGCGCTCACCAAGCCATGACACCATATAGAAACGGATGAAGGACCCGCAGGCCATGGCAAAACCAACGCCCACCATAAAAAGAACGGCCCGGCGTAAACCCTCTTCGCTTTGGTTGGAAAATCCCTGATCAATCAGAATTTGAATGCCATAGCCCAGAGATAGTTGGGTCATGGCAGTAAATACGAGAGCGGCACTTGCAATAATCAAACGGCCTTTATGGGGCCAAAGGAAGCCTAGAAGCTCTCTTAACGGCCGAAGCGATTTTGACTTTCGGGTGTCGTTGTCGCTGGGTACTGCGTCGACGTCAGTCATCTTCGTTTGGGCTCCTAGATAGGACACGGCCCATGACAAGACCAACCTCAAACAGGAGCCACATAGGCAGTGCGAGCAGAGTTTGGGAAATCACGTCTGGCGGCGTGAGTAACATGCCCATGACGAAACAGCCGACGACGACAAAGGAGCGATTGTTTGCGAGCTGATCAGCGGTGACCACACCGGTGAGTATGAGAATTACCGCGGCCACTGGAACTTCAAAGGCCAGGCCGAAAGCAAAGAAAAGTTTTAAAACGAAATCGAGGTATCGATTGATGTCGGTCATGACCGAGATGTCCCCAGGACCGACGGTGGTAAAGAAACCAAAAAGAAGAGGGAAGACAACGTAGTAGGCAAATGCGACGCCGGCGTAAAAGAGTACGATGCTGGAGGTCAACAGCGGAATAGCGATTCGCTTTTCCGATTTATACAGACCGGGCGCGATGAAACCCCATAGCTGAGCGAGTATGACCGGCATGGCGACGAATACCGCGAGTACCAGCGATAGCTTAAACGGCGTCAAAAAAGGTGACGTCACTTCAGTCGCAATCATTGACGATCCCTCAGGTAGGAGTGATCTTAGCGGCTCCGACACGTAGGTGTAGAGCTCATTAGCGAATGGAAATAACCCAAGAAACGCGACAAAGACGGCAATGAGGGCATTTCGAAAACGGTCTCTCAGTTCGCGTAAATGCGCGACAAGGGGCATGGGCGCGTCAGTACTCACCGAAGTCAGGCTCCTTTCTCAAGGGTGCTCTCTACTTCAGCAGGGCTCTCTACAGCGCTCTTTACAGTGGCGACTTCGGCGGCCGGGTCGTCTGCACCAGTCTGTGATGATAGGGGTGTGTTTGATTCCGATTCGGAAGCGTTACTGTCAGCGGAATTCTCGGGAAGTGATGCACCGCTTTTTTTACTATTTTCAGTAAGCGACAAGGCGCTGCTAACGTCGGTCAAGTCTTGCACTTCATCGCGACTTTCTTTCAGCGCCCTCATTACCTCCTCGTTATGTAATTCTCGGCTAACATCGGATTTGATTTCCTCAAAGCCGCGACGCACGCGTCCCAACCATAACGAGATAGAACGTATAGCACTTGGAAGTCGATCAGGCCCAACCACAAAAAGGGCTACGGCGCTGATGACGAGGAGTTCAGCAAAACCAATATCGAGCATGATGGGGTGGACCTCTTAGGGGTCTTCTTTCCTATCCTCAGACTTGTCGATTTTGGCGGTATCGCCATCATCGCGCTTCATTCCTTCTCGGAAGTTGGTAATCGCGTTACCCAGGTCTTTTGCCGCGCCAGGAAGACGCTTGGTACCAAAAATCAGAACTACGATCGCGAGGATGATGAGTAGTTGCCAGATCCCAATGCCGCTAAATCCCATAGTTATTCACCGTTTTGTAAAGTCTGCTGGGCTTCCATGCCTTAATCAGCGTTGCGTGATGCCTTTTCCTCGTGGCCAGATATACCTTGCCGCGCGGCCAAAGCTGCCATGACGTCATTATGACTGATGCCGAGCCGATCGAGCATCACCAGAATATGAAATACGAGGTCAGCCACCTCGTTGA
Source organism: Halieaceae bacterium (assembly GCA_038143085.1). Classification (GTDB taxonomy): domain Bacteria; phylum Pseudomonadota; class Gammaproteobacteria; order Pseudomonadales; family Halieaceae; genus Luminiphilus. The sequence continues at coordinate 136,897 of JAYQLG010000016.1, read as the reverse complement.
TCACATCTGCCGAGTCACCCATCGAAGAATCGGCATTTTTAGCAGCCAATATCACCTCGACGGCTTCCTCGCCGACTTTTTCAAGAATTTTGTCAATGCCTTTCACGTTCAAAGTTGCGACGTAAGAGGTTTCCGGGTCCGCATCACGCCTTTCGGCTATGACTGCAGCAATAGCATCAAGAACATCACTCAAGCGTCATTGCTCCCCAATATCCAGTCCTGATCTTCCGGCTCGTAAAAGAAACAGGAGCGGCGGCCTGTATGGCAGGCGCCACCGCCGATTTGGTTCACCTGCAGTAATAAGGTATCGCCGTCGCAGTCTAGTTGAGCGCCGATGAGGTGCTGGATGTTTCCTGAAGTCTCACCTTTGCGCCATAAACATTTGCGGGAGCGAGACCAATAGACAGCGCGCTTTTCTGCCAGGGTTAGCCGGAGCGCCTCCTCGTTCATCCATGCCATCATCAACACTTCACCCGTGTCGGCATCCTGCGCGATAGCCGGTATCAAGCCGTCAGCATTCCAGTTCGGGTGCATAGTCTGTGGTGTATCGCTGTATTGGGGAGTGCTCATGACACGATTATGCCACGTCGGTGTTGCCTGATCACTTGCGCCGTCGAATTAGACCCACGATGACAAGAATTGTTCCTATGGCCACATACCAGGGGTTCGACAGCCCTGCGAGTAAAGAGACGATCAACGTTGCAATGCCAGAGCCTATCAACAGTGGACTGCCGTCTGATTGTGTATTTTCTCTAGGTGTTGTTTTGAGTGCTTCTCGTTGCGTTGCAAGAAACTGTGGAATCACTTCGGGCAGTTGCGAGGCGTGATGCACAAACGCGGGCGCGTCGCGCTGCAGTTGTTTAATGACATTGACGGGGCTGTATTGACGTTTGAGCCAGTCTTCAAGGAAGGGCTTGGCTGTTTCCCAAAGATTGAGCTCCGGGTAAAGCTGGCGTCCCAGACCTTCAATATTGAGCAGCGTCTTTTGCAATAGCACGAGCTGGGGCTGGACTTTCATATCGAAAGCGGACGCAGCCCTGAACAGATTAACCAGCATATGCCCCAGCGAAATTTGATGCAGTGGCCGATCAAAGATGGGTTCGCACAACATGCGAATAGTGGCTTCGAAGTCCTGAACGCGCGTCGAGGAGGGTACCCAGCCGCTCTCTATGTGAAGTTCTGCTACCAGCCGATAGTTTCGCTGGAGAATCGCTAGCAAGTTCCGAGCAACGTAATACTGATCACCTCTGGAAAGTTGCCCTACGATGGCACAGTCAATAGCAATGTACGTCGGGGTCTCTGGCGATGTCGCATCCACGAAGATATTGCCCGGGTGCATATCGGCGTGGAAAAAGCAGTCATCAAATACCTGAGAGAAAAAGATCTCAACGCCGCGCTCAGCGAGCACCTTCATATTGACGTTGGCTGCATTGAGAGCGCCAATATCGCCAATGGGGATGCCGGAAATTCGCTCCGAGACCATGAGTCGGGGTGTGCTGTAGTCCCAGAAAATGGTGGGTACAAATACGAGTTTGCGAGGAGCGGTATTTTTCTTCAGCAGTGACGCATTACCCGCCTCTCTGCGCAAGTCGAGCTCGGTCGTTATCGTGACCTCATAGTCTTCCACTACCTCGGGCAGGCGCAGCCGCTTAAGATCATCAGACAGCCGGTCTATCAAGCTGGCAATTCGCTTGAGAAGACGAATATCGGCCTCAATTTGTTTTTCTATTCCTGGCCGCAGTACCTTTACAACCGCTTCTTCACCATCGTTTAGCGTGATGGCATGGACCTGCGCTACCGAGGCTGCTGCGAGCGGCTCGCTGTCGAACGTCTGAAAAGCGGTGGTGATGTCCGTTTGTAGCTCTTCTTCGATAATTTTGATGGCTGACTCGCCTGGGAAAGGTGCAACCTTATCCTGGAGGCGAGCCAGTTCATCGGCGATATCGTCCGGTAGCAGATCCCTGCGAGTGGATAGTAACTGGCCAAACTTTATGGGCACTGGACCGAGAGATTCCAAGGCGAGGCGTAATCGCTCTCCTCTTGGTCCATCACTGGCTTTAGTCCTCGCTCCCAAGAGACGTTTCAACAGGTTGGTCGTTGCCGAGCTGTCGGGGATAAGAGCACCCAGCCGGTGCCGTCTCGCGATCAGCAGAAATTCTAGTGCGCGCTTCATTCAATGCCTCCAGTCAGACTGGAGGCCCGCTTTTTAATGCGCTTGAGACGAGACTCGATACGATCCGCTCTTAGCACGAGATCGTCTACAGCGGTGAAAAATGAATCGAGCTCTGGTTTTGGCGGTGAGAGGCGAGCTTCCTCAAGAATAAACTCACTCAGCTGTCGCTTCATTCGTCGGTGCGTTGTCCCTGACGCTGTGGTTATTGCCCGAATAACCTCCGCCAATTGGTGACCAAAGACAGGGCCGATGGCATCGACTATGGGTGCTTCCCAGTCGATGTCGAGATCACCCACAATCGTCTGTAGTTGCATTAGCGGCGCGGTGTCACCGCTGATCTTCACGTCGCCATTGATGAGCGCCGCCGCGGGATCTGATGCAGTTGCAACGCGCGAAAAATCCAGCCAGGTTCCCTCAATTGAAACAGTTGCTTTCGTTTCTCGGTAACTGGCGATTTGAACACCGCCGTCTTCTTCGACACTAACGAATATTTTCAATGCGGGTTGTGTGCAATGAGTCTCAATGGTCAGCGGGTGCAGTTGCTTTAGCCGATTCTGCGTTCCTGGCGACAACTCAACGGCCTTGGCAATTACAGTCTCGATCGCAAGGCTGACGCCAGCAATAACGGCGGGATCGTGCTCCACGCGACTAGCCCTTGATGCCTCTGTGCACCGCCACAATGCCACCGGTCATATTGTGGTATCTGCAGTCAACGAAACCCGCGTCCTCGACCATCTCGAGCAGGGATTCCTGATCTGGGTGCTTCCGAATCGATTCGGCTAGGTAACGGTAGCTGTCAGCGTCATCGGTGATCAGTTTTCCCATCGCGGGTAACGCTGAGAATGAGTAGGCATCGTAGACCTTCGACAGTAACGGCGATGTCGGCTTGGAAAACTCGAGTACCAGCACTCGACCTCCAGGCTTTAACACGCGGTGCATTGACCTCAGTGCTTTGGCTTTGTCAGTGACGTTTCTAAGGCCGAAGGCAATCGTGATGCAATCAATAGTGTTGTCTTCGAATGGGAGGAACTGGGCATCGGCTTGCACCACATCAATGTTGCTCAGCGCACCCTTGTCGATAAGGCGATCGCGGCCGACTGACAGCATGGCTGCATTAATATCTGCCAAGATAACTTTGCCATCGGTACCCACAAGTTTTGAGAACTTTGCCGCGAGGTCGCCCGTACCTCCGGCAATATCGAGGACGGTCTGCCCGGACCGAACGGCACTGAGCTCAATGGTGAAGCGCTTCCAAAGCCGATGAAGTCCGCCAGACATCAGGTCATTCATAAGATCGTATTGTGCCGCGACGGAATCGAAGACCTCACGGACACGTCCGGCTTTTTCTGCCGTTTTGACTCGTTCGTAACCGAAGTCAGTGCTGTCGTCAGTCAGATTGTCTTGGGAGCTCATGGCCAATTCCTATTATGGTGGACGTATTGTCTCAACCTATGATCTTTACAATGTTTGTGTCGGGGTCTCGTGACTCTCCCGCCTGCGCTAACTTCGCTAAATAGTCAGCCCACAGCCTATCCTTGTTTTCGGCAAGCTGCGCTAGGTACGTCCAAGTGTACAGTCCGGAGCTGTGCCCGTCGTCAAAACTAAGCTGTACCGCATAGTGACCTACTGGCTGAATGTCGGTGATACCAACGTCTTTTTTGCCAGCTTGCAACACTTCCTGACCTGGTCCATGGCCCTGTACTTCAGCCGAGGGTGATAGCACTCTGAGCAATTCAGCAGACAGTTCTACAGGATCATCGCCAGGGAATGAGAGGGTCAAGACGCGTCTGCCACTGCTGTAGTTGATAGCTTCGGGTGCCTTAACGGTCATGGAGTTCAACCTATGCTCACTGAGCGCGCTTCAGGAGCAGCGTATCAATATCTGACTGTGCGGTGAGCGCTCTCGCTTTGGCCATCGCCGAGCGACTATCGAAGGGGCCGATGTACACACGGTGCCAACTTCCCGTGTCGGTATTCATTTGCTCAATTGAGGATTCCAATCCCAAGAGTGCGAGCTCTCCGCGGCGCCTATCGGCATCGCCTATGGCTCGAAAGGAACCTGCCTGAAGCACGTACTGTGTGTATTCAGATGGACCGGTTTCCACCGAGCGCCCTATATCTAGGCTGAAGGACTCGTCTTCCAACGTGTTAAAGAAGGTGAAGCTGGGTTGTGGTGTCGACTCCGCTGACCCGGCAGTCGAGGGTGTGATCGCTGCGGGTAGGGCTGTTGGATTGATGCCCGCGACGATGCCCAAGCTAGCAATGGCGCCTGTCATTACGCCGACGATAAATCCATTGACGTGTGAGACGTTAAATAGCGGAGTGTCCGCAGATTTTTTCTTGGTTTGTGCGGGTGTGCGTCGAGTTGCACTCGCGGTGCTTCGCTTGCGCTTGGTACTTGTTGATGGATTCGCCACGATCACATTGCCTCAGGTGCAGAGACACCTAGAATTCTGAGACCACTCGCGATGACTTGTTGCGTCGCGGTCGCGAGTGCAAGCCGTGCGAGGCTGATTCCCCCATCGGCTTCCATTATCTTGTGCGCGTTATAAAAGGAGTGAAACTCCGCTGCCACATCGCGAAGGTAGTTAGCCACGGCGTGCGGTTCTAGGCGCTTAGTCGCCCCAGCGAGCACCTCGGGGTATTTACTGAGCACCAAAGCCAGCGATTGCTCCTCGTTACTATTGAGGAGTTCAAGGTGTTGAATGCCGTCGGCTGCCGTCCACTGTCCGAATTGCTCAAGTGCTTTACGTTGAACGCTACAGATTCGCGCATGCGCGTACTGGATGTAGTACACCGGGTTTTCGTTACTTTTTGACAGTGCAAGGTCAATATCAAACGTGAGTTGGGAAGTTGCTGCACGTGCAGTGAGGAAGTAGCGTGTGGCATCCCGACCGGCCCAGTCGATGAGATCACGAAGGGTGACGTAGCTCCCGGCACGCTTGGATAGCTTGACCTCTTCACCGTCGCGCATGACGGTCACCATCTGGTGTAGGACGTACTCTGGCCAGCCTTCCGGAATATTTGTCTTCAGACCCTGTAATCCCGCCCTGACGCGAGTGATGGTGCTGTGATGGTCGGCTCCCTGCTCATTAATAACGCGCTCGAAGCCCCGATCCCACTTGTTGTGGTGGTATGCCACATCGGGGACAAAGTAGGTGTAGCCACCCTCGCGCTTTCGCATAACACGGTCTTTGTCATCGCCAAAATCGGTTGTACGCAGCCAAAGCGCGCCATCCTGCTCGTACGTGAACTGATTGTCGATTAGTGTTTCGACTGTTTTCTCAACCGCGTTGGACGTGTAAAGCGATGACTCGAGAAAATAGTGGTCAAAGTTGACGTCAAAAGCTTTTAGATCTTCATCTTGCTCACGGCGGAGCCAGGCGACTGAAAATGCCTGTATGTTAGCCGCGTCTGCGGGATCGCCCGAAGCCGTGACTGTGCGGTCTGCTGCATTCACGGTTTGCTTATTCTGATAGGCGGCGGCGACGTCTTTTATATAGTCACCCTGATAGCCATCGGCGGGCCACGAGGCGTCACCCGGCTCCACACCATCGATTCGGGCTTTCACCGATAGAGCAAGATTACTGATCTGCTGCCCCGCATCGTTGTAATAGAACTCCCTATGCACCGACCAGCCAGCATTGTCCAAAAGCCTGCAAAGCGCATCGCCAATCGCAGCCCCTCGACCATGTCCCACATGCAGGGGGCCCGTTGGATTGGCCGAGACAAACTCGACCTGAACGCGCCTTCCCTGCCCGTCATTTGTGCGGCCATATTGCTCACCCGCTGTCAGGATGGTCTCGATAACAGCGATGTTGCTCGCGTGAGAAATATGAAAATTGATAAAGCCGGGACCGGCGATATCGCACTGAGCTATCACGTTATTTTGGGGTAGGCGCTCGATGATAGCTGTCGCCAAGTCGCGTGGTGGCATGCTAGCTTTTTTGGCTAGCACCATCGCTGCGTTCGTGGCCAAGTCGCCGTGCTTGGGGTCGCGCGTGTGGTCAACCTGGGGTGTCGGAAGCTCACCCTCTGGCAACATGCCTTCCGCTTGGATTGCCCGAATAGATTGCTCGATTAAATCAACTACCTGATCTTTCATTGATGTCGCTTGATCTGCTGTGACGTGAAACGCCTTGTCTGTTGGACCGTATTGTATCTCGTTAGAGCGTTTCCGTTGGGTCGATTTCAACAAACCAGCTTACTTTTCGTCCTAATTTTTGCTGTGATCCAATGTCTCTAGCAGCCTCCAGCAGAGAATGGACCGCTCTTCGGGTCTGGGCGTGCACAATAATCTGATAGCGATACATGTTGGCGCGACGTGTCATCAGCGTTGGCATTGGGCCAATTAAGCGCACCTCGTCGTGGTTCGGCAGCTGTTCACGTAGGGCATCTAAGAAATCTATAGCGTCTTTTTCCTGCTTGCTATCACTGCGAATTAAGCCCATGGCTCCCTTCGGTGGCAGGCAAAGTGCGTCTCGGCGCAGTAAGAGGGCCCGTGCTTGGTCCGAATAAGACCGTTCGACAAGCTGCTGCATCATGGGGTGGTCTGGACTGCGCGTCTGTATCAAGACTTTCCCCGGGAGGCTGGACCTGCCGGCGCGCCCCGATACTTGCACCAGCAGTTGAAGCAGCCGCTCCTCTGCTCGAAAATCTGGGCTGTAGAGGAGGCTATCTGCGTCGACGACAACAACGCAGGTGACCCTCGGGAAGTCATGTCCTTTGGACAGCATTTGCGTGCCTAAAAGTACGGCTGATTCAGCGTTGGCGATACCGTCTAGGGCTTGCGAGAGAGCTTCCATATTTTTGATGTTGTCACTGTCAATCCGGAATACCGGGGTCTTACTGAAGTGACGGTTCATCAAGATCTCAAGTTGCTCGGTGCCGATGCCCCGACTTGTCAGGCGAGTGCTGTTGCAGTGGTGACAATAGGTTGGGGCACTCGTTTTGGTATTGCAGTAGTGACAGCTCAAATGCGGTGGCGTCCGATGAACGGCCATGGATGAGTCACAGTGTTGGCAGTCTGCAACCCATCCGCAGTCCTCGCACTGCAGGCTATGAGCGAATCCCCTCCGGTTTATGAACAGAAGCGCCTGCTCGTTTCGCTCCAGTGCGCAGCGAATCTGATCGATCGCTTCATCTGATAATCCACTGCTGAGCGCAAGGCCTCGGGTATCGATCAGAGAGATATCAGGCAGCGCGCTCCCGTGTGGCCGTTGCATCAGAGCGTGATGCTGATACCGGCCCTGGTCGCAGTTAGCGATTGTTTCAAGGCTGGGTGTGGCGCTCCCCATAATAATGGGACAGTTGCAGATTTGAGCGCGTTTAACAGCGACATCTCTCGCCGAGTAGCGGGGATGATCCTGCTGTTTGAAAGACGGGTCATGCTCCTCATCGACGACAATTAGGCCCAATTGCCTGAAGCTACAAAATACAGAAGAGCGAGTGCCAAGCACGACGTGGGCCGCACCTGAACGCGCCATCGCCCATGTTCGACCTCGTTCAGCCTCAGTGAGTCCAGAATGTATGACCGGCACTTCACACCCCAATGCGGCCTCGAAGCGCTGTTTTGTTTGGGGTGTGAGACCAATTTCGGGAATGATGACCAGTGCCTGACGACCCTTTGCTATGACCTCCTTAATACACTCGATGTAGATCTCAGTTTTTCCGCTGCCGGTTACTCCCTCGAGCAGATGGGGTTTGAAGCCTGTCATTTGCGCTTTCAGCGTGGTGCAAATCTCTCGCTGTACTTGAGTCAGTTTCACTGTCGATTTCGGCGAGTAAGCGGGGTGTTCCGCTAGCTTTTTTTCTATCAAGCCCGATTTGATGAGGGCCGATATCACCGCTGCGGAGAAACCCGCCTTTGTAAGGCTGGCAATCGGGACGGTGTGTTCGCCAATGAATTGAACTGCCGCCCGTTGTTTACTCGCTCTGGTGGGGATTTTATCTATCGTTTCATTGCCATGTGTGAGGGCGATGTGATCAGCTTCGGCAGTCCATGTGGAGCGTCCTTTGCGCTCTCGTGTCGCCAAGCCCATCTGCAATGCCTCGCCATGAGGAATGAGGTAATAGTCAGAAAGCCATCGAAGTAACTGAAGTTGATCTGAACCAAGCAACGGCAGGTCGCTGTCTAGTAATGTTTCCACACATTTGAGTGTTGTTGTGGCGGGGAGCTCACTCCGTCTTTCCTCGAGAAAAATCCCGATCACATCCCGGCCGGCGAACGGGACTTTCACTCTAGCCCCCGGTTGGGGCGTCATTTGAGTGCCTGAGGGTGGTAAATATTCAAAAACCCGGTGTAGAGGCGATGGCACCGCGATTACCCATACAAGAGGGCTTGAATTGGCTTTGGGCTCTGGTATCATCCGCGCTCTTTTTCACTAGACACCCACAAGGTGCTCGAGGGCAACATGAAGGCAGATATTCATCCGCGTTACGAAGACATCACTGCACGCTGCAGCTGTGGCAACGAAATCAAGACGCGTTCAACGCTTGCGCAGGATATCACTATTGACGTCTGCAGTCGGTGTCATCCGTTTTTCACCGGTAAGCAGAAAATCGTTGATTCTGGTGGCCGAGTCGATCGCTTCAACAAGCGCTTTGCTGGTCGCAGCCTAAAGAAGTAAGCGCCTGATTTGGTTTGAAGACGCCGGCTTATGTCGGCGTTTTTTTTTTGCCTAAAAAAGTTTCGTCTCAGAACAACCCATCTAAATCCTCAGAGTCGGAATTATTCCGGCCGCGTTGATTGGCAGGGGTAAACTCTTGAAGGAAAACCTCCCACATTGATGAGGACTGGCTATCTGTTCGCTGCCCTGACTCCTTGTCGATTCGCAATCGGACAACCCCGGGCGGCATTTCTGCTGCGGCGCTTTCTGGTGGGAGGGCCACCCGCATAAAGTCGATCCAAATTGGCAACGCCGCGGTGCCGCCGAACTCCCTGCGGCCCATAAGACTGTAATCATCAAAACCTACCCAGGTGGTCGTGACCAGATCCCTGTTATAGCCCGAGAACCAGGCGTCTCTTGGGCCATTTGTGGTTCCTGTTTTACCCGCGAGATCATTGCGTTCGAGGACGCGAGCGCGTCGCCCAGTGCCGCGTTGGATTACGTCTTCCAGCATGGAGGTCAGGACGTAAGTAACGCGCTCGTCGATAATTCGTGGCGCCTCTCTGAAGTCGGGCTCGGGATCTTCCAGTAAGTCTTCGATTCGGGATGCCTCAAGGAACTCATCGTCCGAGGCTTGCTGCTCACATACAGAGCAGGCGATCAATGGGTCGGCCTCGTAAATGATATTGCCATCAACGTCCTCAATTCTGTCGATGAGCCAGGGCTCAACTTTGAAACCGCCGTTGGCAATGGCTGTGTATCCGCTGGCAACCTCCAGTGGCGTGTAGGCATGGGTGCCCAGTGCGAGTGTCAAGTTGGGCTGCATGTCGTTGACATCGAATCCAACCCTAGCCGCCATTTCGATAAGCTTACGGACCCCGAGTTGCTGAAGGACGCGAATTGATACCAGGTTTCTCGAGAACGTGAGCGCTTCTCGAACGCGGGTTGGGCCGTAAAATCGACCACTATCATTTTCGGGGCGCCACAAGTCCTCGTCGGTTAAGTTCCCCACTACGACAGGCGCATCATTAATCAATGTCGCTGGGTGGATACCGTTCTCGAGAGCGGCGGCATAGAGAAACGCCTTGAAATTGGAGCCGGGCTGACGCTTTGCTTGCGTCGCTCGATTGAATTTAGACAGCACAAAGCCCATGCCGCCCACGAGGGCCTTGATTGAGCCGTCGCTTGGGTCGAGCGATACAAGCGCTCCTTGAACGCGGGGCACCTGGGCGAGACGAAGGCCATCGTCTTTGTCGCTGACTCTGATCAAATCACCCACCGACAGCAGGTCGCTGAGAGTTTGAGCGCTGCCGGTTCGTCTGTCTTCATCTAAGAAGCGGCGAATGCGACGGAGATCCTCACGCCAGGAGAGAAAGCCGTCGCTTCCATCTCGCAACAGCACACGAGCCCCATCCTCAAGCAGTTCGGTGACAATGGCGGGTCGCAAGTCAGCAATGACTGGCATGGCGCGAAGTGCGCTCCGCCAACGCTTGTCTAACGCCTCGGGCGTTTCTTCCTCGAGTGGCGGATGTTGCTGCTCGGGTCCGCGCCAGCCATGGCGATTGTCATAGGTAATGAGCCCATCAATCACGGCATCGCGAGCAGCCTGCTGCAAATCCCCGTTAACGGTTGTGTAGACGACATAGCCATCGGTGTAGGCGTTGCTTCCCAATCGCTCGACCGCGAATTGGCGGGCCATTTCAGCCACATAGTCAGCATCTACTTCAACCTTCAGGCCGTAAAAGGATGCAATATCAGTGCTGGCGACTGCTTCGTCGTAGGTCGCTCGGTCAATCATGTCGAGCGATAGCATGCGTCCCAAAATCCAATTTCGACGTATTTCACTGCGCTTGGGGTTACTCAAAGGGTTATTGCGAGAAGGCGCTTGCGGCACCCCTGCCAACATCGCGTGCTCGGCGACTGATAACTCGCTGAGTGGTCGCCCGTAGTACGTCTGCGCCGCCGTTTCGAAGCCGTAACTCCGGTGGCCTAAAAAGACCCGGTTAACATAGAGCTCTAGAATGTCCTCTTTGCTCAGGCGCTGTTCAATTTCCAGCGCGAGGAGTATTTCCGTGAACTTGCGGATGAAGGTTTGATCCAGGGTTAAGAAAAAGTTTCTCGCGACCTGCATGGTGATGGTCGAGCCACCACTTTGCTTGCTTCCCGTCGCTACTAACTCTGATACGGCCCGAGCCAAGCCGAGGAAGTCGATTCCTGAATGCTCAAAGAAGCCATCGTCTTCTGCCGCAAGCAGTGCATCAACGAAACTCTGAGGTAGATCCTCGTAGCGCGCCGGTATTCTCTTTTGCTCGCCGAACTGGCCGATCAGTTGGCCATCAGAGCTCATGATTCGGAGTGGTGTTTGTAACTTGATATCAGTAAGCGCTTCAGCTTCCGGTAACTTGGGGCTGAGGTACAAGTACAATCCCGCTAGCCACCACAGGGCGGCAGCTGTGACCAGCGCGATAGCTTTTGCGCTTTGTTTGACTAACGACAAGCCTTGATTCTCCGATCCCGTACTTGGCTTTGAACGCGCTGTGATGGCTGCATTTTGGACCGCATAGTGTAACTCTCAGGTCGCACTTTATCGCAACCTGTGTTGCAATCGGAGAGCTGTTGTCATTTTATTGACGTGGAGTGGCTCAGCTACTGGGGATACACGGAGAAAATTGCATCTGTGTTTGGGGTTTTAAAGAAAAGTCGACAGGTTCGAGAGTTGGTATTGATATCAGCTCTACCACTATCAAGTTGCTGGAGTTATCAGAAGCTAATGGTGGCTATCGGGTGGAGGCTTATTCTGTCGCCTCGCTCCCACAGGGTGCTGTTTTTGAGAAAAACATCAATAATGTGGGCGAGGTGTCCACCGCTATCCAGAGCGTGATGCATCAGAGTAGAACGCGAGCTACAGAAGTCATTACCGCTGTTTCTGGCTCCTCAGTCATCAATAAAATCATAGCAATGCCTGCCGGTCTCACCGATGAAGAAATGGAGACCCAAATAGCGCTCGAGGCTGATCAATACATTCCTTATCCCCTTGAGGAGGTGGCGCTAGATTTCGAAGTTCAGGGGCCGACGGCCGGGAGAGATGATCAGGTCGATGTTTTACTCGCCGCATGCCGCCGGGAAACCATTGATCTGCGGGTTGAGGCATTGGAGCTGGCTGGGCTTACTCCGAAAGTCGTGGACGTAGAGGCCTACGCCATGGAGCGGGCCTACGAGCTTATTAGGCCCAACGCCGGTGTCGATCCTGCTGCGACTGTGGCGGTCGTCGATATTGGCGCGACAATGACAACCTTGTCTGTCCTGCATCAGGGGTCAAATGCGTACACCCGAGAACAGATTTTTGGTGGAAAGCAGCTTACCGACGAAATTATGCGGCGCTACGGTCTGCCCCTGCGTGAGGCGGGTCTTGCTAAGAAGCAGGGCGGGCTCCCCGACGACTATGAGGAAGAGGTACTGACACCTTTTATCGAGGCTGTGGTTCAACAGGTCGGGCGATCGCTTCAGTTCTTTTACTCCTCAAGTAGCTTTAACTCCGTAGACCACATCTTTCTTGCGGGTGGTGTTGCTGCGACTGACGGACTGGTTTCTATTGTTGAAAATCGTCTGGCAACGCCGACGAGCATTGCTAACCCATTCACAAATATGTCGATCTCGCCGCGAGTCAATGCTGTTGCCCTCAGTGGCGACGCGCCTGCAATGATGGTTGCCGCCGGCTTAGCGCTGAGGGCTCTCGGGTAATGGCAAATATTAATTTACTGCCTTGGCGTGAGGAGCTCAGAGCTGAGAGGCAGCGAACGTTTTATTCCTCGCTCGGCTTGGCTGCGGCATTGGCCGTTTTAATTTTGGTCGTCGCCGACCGGGTTGTCGGTATGCAGATTGATCATCAAAACGACCGAAATCGTTACCTGAGCGATAACATTGCGTTGGTGGACGCACGCGTGGCAGAAATTCGTGATCTCAGGTCTCAGCGCCAGCTTTTATTGGAGCGAATGCGGGTGATTCAGCAGCTACAGGGAAACCGCCCCATCATAGTTAGGGTTCTTGATGAGCTGGTGCGTACGGTGCCTGATGGCGTTTATTATAAGAGCCTTTCGGCATCGGGTAATGCCGTATCTATCGAAGGTGTCGCGGAGTCCAACAACCGCGTTTCAAGCTTGATGCGTCGGCTGGATTCTTCTGATTGGTTGACAGAACCTGCTCTTGGCGGGGTCAGTGCGGCTGAGGAGTTGGGAGACTCAGCGATGCGTTTCAGTCTCACAGTTCAAATCCGGCTCCCTAAATCTGATGAGGTTGCATCGGAATGAGTTGGCAGCAGCGCATCCAAGAGCTCAATGATATCGACTTAGCCAATCTCGATTTTGAGAATGTGGGTTCGTGGCCTATCGGGGCTCGAGCTGCGGTCATAGGGCTGCTCTTCGTCCTGATTTTGCTGCTTGGATACTCCTACCATCTGTCTTCGCTTTCTGACCGGTTAGAGGCCTCGGAATCTAGAGAATTGGATTTGCGGCGGGAGTTCGAGCGGAAGTCTTTTGAAGCTGAGAACTTAGAGGCATACAAAGCACAGTTACAAGAGATGAGGCAGAGCTTTGGCGCACTTGTGAGTCAGTTACCCTCTGACACTGAGGTCCCGGGCCTTTTGGAGGATATTTCATCTAAAGGCGAGTTCAATGGACTGAGTATAGAGGCGATCAGCCTGCTCGAAGAAGTTTTGGAAGAGTTCTACGTCGAGCTGCCCATTGCTATTTCGGCTACTGGTTCCTATCACGATCTCGGTGCCTTTGTCTCAGGCATGGCTGGCTTACCCCGCATCGTAACCTTGCATGACTTTGAAATTGAGATGCAGGACAACGATAGCACGGGGTTGAGAATGGATATTATGGCAAAGACATACCGGTACAGAGATGAGTCTGATGTGGAGTAGTGGCCGCTCAAAGCGTGACTGGCTGGGTGTCACCTTGATAATGGTGACACTGTCAGCCTGCGGTTCATCGGAAATGTCAGATCTTCAACGATTTGTTGAGGATAAAACCAAACGGCCCGGCGGTCTGATCGAACCAATCCCAACGTTTACCGCCTATGAGGCTTTTGCTTATTCCGCGGCTGGGATGCGCTCACCCTTTGATCGTCCAATAGAAGTGGTAGAACTGACCACGCTTCGACTTCGATCGGCTGTCGCCCCTGACCGTGCGCGACCGAAAGAATTTCTGGAGCAGTTTGACGTCGATTCACTATTACTCGTGGGCCGACTGGAGCGCCAGGGTGTAGAGTGGGCGCTGCTAAGGGATCCGAGTGGCGGTATCCATAGAGTGCGCGAGGGCAACTATGTGGGCCCAGATCACGGAAAAGTGGTTGATGTTGGTGCTGGGTATGTGGCGATCATGGAAATCGTAACCGACGGGACTTTGAATGGCTGGGTTGAGCGTCCAAGAACCTTGGAGTTGGGTGCACAATGAAGCAAGGGGATAGTTTTGTGAATGGAACAGCAATTACAAGATGTCTGCGTTATGGGTATGCCACGGCTTCCCTGCTGGTAAGTTTAATTTCTGCTTCGGCCTTAGCGGCACAAACCATTACCGACATCAGCTTCAATTCACAGACCAGCGGTGAGTTGTCCATCTCGCTGGAATTTGATGATGAGGTATCCGCTGAATTTTCGAGTTATACCATCGAGGATCCTGCAAGGATTGTTATCGATTTCCCCGATACTGAAAATCAATTACCGCAGCGGCGCTATGCGCTACCAAACGGTAACGCGTCGAGCGTTGTGGTACTGACTGCCGGAGATCGCAGCCGAATGATCGTAAATCTGTCGCGGCTGGGCGAATTTGAAACCTATGCAGAAGGTCGGCGCTTTACGCTTAATGTTCAGCCGGATTCAGGCGGGTCTTATGCTGTACCTGCTCTGTCAGAGGCGATGGCGCCGCAGGCCTTTGAGGGCTCGTCCACGCGATCAGCAGCCATCGAAGATATAGAGTTCAGGAGGGGCGGTGATGATGAGGGCCAGCTCGTGCTGTCACTCAGTGACAGCGGTGTAGATGTCAATGTCTTCAGTGAGGGAAGCCGTATCAGTTTAGAACTCATGGATACCGAGGTGGCTGAGTCCCTCAGCCGGCGCTACGACGTGACGGATTTCGCAACGCCAGTCTCTGAAATTGAGGTCGCCCCCTCCGATCGCGGTGCAAGAGTCGTGATCGAAGCTAATGGCTATTACGATTATTTGGCATACCAGCAAGGCGGCGAATACGTGGTCAGCGTAAAGCCTCTCTCGGCGGCAGAGCGTGATCAGAGGCTAAGCGAATTTAGCTATGTGGGTGACCGTATATCACTGAATTTTCAGAATATTGAAGTGCGCGCCGTGCTGCAGCTGATTGCTGATTTCACCGACCTGAACCTGGTTGCATCGGATACGGTCGAGGGCAATATCACACTGCGACTTCAAAATGTGCCATGGGATCAGGCGATGGAGCTTTAGTCGACAGGTCGGTAATGTTCTCATGGTTGCACCTGCATCTGAGATAGCCGAGCGGGAGGGTCAGGAAATCGAGGCCAATAAGCAGCTGGCGGAGCTCGCGCCGCTCAAATCAGAGTTTATTCAGATCCGCTATGCCAAGGCAGCTAATGTCGTCACGCTGTTTGACGCAGGCTCGGAGCAAGGTGGTTCTCTGGTATCTGAACGAGGCTCCGTTGTAGTTGATGATAGGACGAACTCGATTATCGTCACTGACACGGCGGCCAAGCTCGATGAGATTCGAGCACTCATCGAAAATGTGGATATCCCAATTCGACAGGTCATGATCGAAGCGCGAATTGTGATCGCGTCCTCCAATGTTGACGAGCAGTTGGGGATCAAATGGGGTGGCGGTTATTTTGAAAGCGATGCTGACTAGGTTCTCTCTGTCGCAGGCAACATGGAGACAACGACAGGTATTAACCAGGCTGTTTTAGGTGGCACGGCCATCGCACCACCCACAGCACCTTTCGTAGACCTGGGCATTGCTTCGGCTACCTCGGGCTTTGCCGTGGGCTTCACTTCTGACGACTTGTTTTTGTCTGCTGAACTGGCGGCGTTAGAAGCTGCGGGTGAGGGCGAGATTGTATCTCAGCCAAAAGTGATTACCGGTGACAAGCAGCAGGCAACGATTAAGTCAGGTACTGAAATTCCTTATCAGGAAGGCGCTGCATCAGGCGCAACGACGACACAATTTAAAGAGGCAGTTTTGAAATTGGAAGTCACCCCGAATATCACGCCTGACGATCGTATTTTACTGGACCTTGTTGTGAATCAAGACTCCGTCGGTGAATTGGTGCCCAGCGCAAACGGTGGAAATGTGCCTTCGATTGATACCACTGAACTGACAACACAGGTGTTGGTTGGCAATGGTGAGACGGTTGTATTAGGCGGCGTGTTCAAGAATGAGGAAACCATTCAAGTACAGAAAGTCCCCGTTCTAGGTGATATGCCTGGCGTCGGCTCATTGTTTAAAAGTACAGTGAGTACAAACAAGAAGGTCGAGACTCTGATCTTTATTACGCCACGCATTCTCTCTGAGGTATTGCTCGATTAAGCTGTAGACGCTTTTAATCGAGGGATAACATGCGCGTCTTTTTGGTCGGTCCCCCCGGGGCCGGAAAATCAACCGTAGGCAGGCATCTTGCTGCGCACTTGCAGGCAACGTTCTTCGATCTTGACGAGGTGATACAGGAGCGGGCGGGTGCAGATATCCCCTGGATTTTCGATGTGGAAGGGGAGTCGGGTTTTCGTGATCGCGAGTCCGCCGTCGTCAATGATTTCGCATCGAGAGATAACGTGGTGATTGCGACCGGGGGCGGCGTTGTTCTCAGGCCTGAAAATCGCGCTGTCATGTCGAGCGCGAGCACGGTTGTCTATTTGGAAGCGTCTTGTCGACGCTGGTGAGTCGAACTGCCGGTAAGACCAAGCGACCGCTCTTGGCGGGTAAGGATGTTAGGAAGTGCTCGAGGAAATCATGGCTGTCCGCGAACCTCTCTATCGTGACGTCGCGGATATTACGGTCGCATCAACCGGTGGCTCTGCTAAAAGGCTCGCAGGGGTCATTGCGGAAAAACTGAAAGTCTTAAACAAGGGTGAACCATGAGTTCCAGAGCACCAGAGGTAATGGTACGACTTGCCGCAGCGGGGTCTGACAGAAGCTATCCAATCCATATCGGTCCGAGCTTGCTTGCCCAGGGAGATCTGTTGCGAGCGCTTGTGGGCGATCGTAACGTTTGTCTCGTTACTAACGAGACTATCGCGCCATTGTTCCAATCATCTGTTTTGAATGCTCTGCACGACAATGATGCAGCTAGTCGCAAAGTGACGGTCGTAGAATTACCCGACGGCGAGGCGCACAAGACGCTTGCGTCCTATGAGCGCATCCTGACGTCCGCCCTGGAGGATAAGCACGAGCGCAGTACCGTGTTTATTGCGCTTGGGGGAGGCGTTATTGGTGACATGACGGGATTTGCTGCCGCTTCCTTTCTCCGTGGCGCTGATTTCATTCAAGTGCCAACGACGCTGTTGTCACAGGTTGATTCTTCTGTCGGTGGAAAGACAGGTGTCAACCACCCGATGGGTAAAAACCTGATTGGCGCTTTCCACCAGCCCATTGGCGTCATCATTGATACTCAGACACTGGAGACCTTACCGGACCGAGAATACGCTGCGGGCATGGCTGAGGTTATTAAGTATGGCCTAATCGCTGATGCCAATTTCTTCGATTATTTGATTGGTCACACGGAAGCGCTGGTGAGGCGTGACGAAGCGCTGTTAGCCGATGTGATCGCACGATGCTGTGCGATCAAGGCAGACGTGGTGAAGCGGGATGAGCGCGAAGGTGGTGTTAGAGCTATATTGAATTTCGGACACACCTTTGGGCATGCGATCGAAAAGGAGCAGGGCTTTGGCGTTTGGTTGCACGGCGAGGCGGTGGCGGCCGGTATGGCCATTGCCGCACGGATTTCAGCCGGTCGCGGTGCTATCGAGCCCGGCACAGTCGCGGCGTTAGCCGGCTTCTTACAAGCGTTCTCTCTTCCTATCCATGCACCCGATGGTATGGGTGTTGATGCCTTCATGTCTGCGATGCAGGGCGACAAAAAAGTTCAGGCGGGAAAAATCCGCTACGTGCTACTCGAGTCATTGGGGAATGCCTTTGTCACCCCAGGCCTAGACGAATCCGAAATAGCGCTCAACTTGTAAAACCCCCTAGAGATAGGGCGGTCTCTTTTTGCGGTTACGCAAATTGTAGATAAAGGCCCAGAAGTGTAAACTGTGCGGCCTTTTTGGCTTTGCGCGTTCATTGCGTCAAGCCCCAGTTTTATCAAGCGAGCAAGCTCAGACATGAAGTCATCAGGCATCGTGAAGGCGACCGTTGGCACGACTAACGAAGTGCGCGGCTTATATAATCCCGACGAGTTTCGGGATAACTGTGGTTTTGGCATGATCGCCCACCAGCAAGGTGTGGCGAGCCATAGGCTTCTGCAGACGGCCATTGAGTCCCTCACTTGTATGACGCACCGCGGTGGTATCGCCGCTGACGGAAAAACGGGCGACGGATGCGGTTTATTGCTCCAGATGCCCTCCGACTTCATGCGCGCTCGCGCGCGAGATCTTTTAGGGCGTGAACTGAAATCAACCTATGCGGTAGGCATGGTTTTCATGTCGACCGACGCTGATAGCCAGACACGCGTCAGAGAGGCCTTTGCCGTCGCTGCGGCTGAATTTGATTTCTCAGTGGCCACATGGCGGGTCGTACCGACACAGCCGGATGTCTGCGGCGAGATCGCACTCGAGCAACTGCCCGCCATTGAGCAAATCTTCCTCGAAACTGACGATGCAAGCCATGAAGAGGTGGCCGCTCGATTGTTTATGATCCGACGTCGTGTCGAGACGGCATTGGCAACTGAGCCTGATTTTTACATTTGCAGCCTCTCGGATCGCGTAATTTCCTACAAAGGTCTGGTGATGCCGGCCGATCTTGAGCATTTTTTCCCCGATTTGGGTGATGAGTCCTTAGAGACTGCAATTTGTGTTTTCCACCAGCGTTTCTCTACCAATACACTACCCAAGTGGCCGCTGGCGCAGCCCTTCCGGATGTTGGCTCACAACGGTGAAATCAATACGATCGAAGGTAATCGCAATTGGTCGAAAGCACGCACGCCGAAGTTGGCTTCGCCCTTATTACCCGATCTACACAGTGTCGCACCACTGGTTAACGAATCAGGCTCTGACTCATCCAGCCTCGATAATATGCTTGAGCTACTGGTAACAGGTGGTGTTGAGTTGCCCAAAGCGCTCCGCATGCTTATCCCGCCAGCGTGGCAGAACATCGAAGACATCGATCCTGACTTAAAGGCGTTTTACCAATATCACGCGATGCACATGGAGCCCTGGGATGGTCCAGCGGGCATCGTCTTAACCGATGGCCGGTACGCCTGCTGTTTGCTTGATCGAAACGGACTTCGCCCCGCTCGCTGGGTAACGACGACTGACGGCTTTATTACTTTGGCATCAGAGGTTGGCACCTATCACTACGAGCCTGAGACTGTCGTTGCCAAAGGCCGCGTTGGACCGGGCCAAATCCTCGTTATCGATACCGAGACCGGCGAGGTGCTCCACACCAAGGATATCGATGACAAACTGAAGACCAGCAAGCCGTACAAGCGCTGGCTGCGCGACAATGCGCGACACATCGAGGCTTCCTACG
Organism: Halieaceae bacterium; assembly: GCA_038143085.1. Lineage (GTDB taxonomy): Bacteria > Pseudomonadota > Gammaproteobacteria > Pseudomonadales > Halieaceae > Luminiphilus. The sequence goes on along the minus strand of JAYQLG010000016.1, from coordinate 117,392 downwards.
ACACCAAAGTATCGGCGCCCATTGAAGGCGATGAGCTCGATATCTACCAGAAGATGTTCCAGGTAAGTCTCGAAGAGCGTGATCAGGTTCTGAAGCCTTTGGCTGAATCGGGTAATGAAGCTGTGGGCTCCATGGGTGATGACACGCCCATGGCCGTTCTATCCTCCAGAGAACGATCGCTATACGACTTCTTTAGACAAAAGTTTGCTCAGGTAACCAACCCACCCATTGATCCTTTGAGAGAAGCGATCGTGATGTCACTCGAGGTCGACCTTGGAGGCGAAGGGAACTTATTTGAGGAAACCGAGCGGCACGCGCGTCGGGTTAGCCTCACATCACCTGTCCTGTCTCAAGGCAAGTTTGAATCGATCCTGGCGCTGAATGAGTCGGGCTTGAAGGTTCAGGTCATTGATGCGACTTACGATTCTGAAGCAACGACGCTTAAGGTTGCACTTGAGACGCTTTGTCAGGAAGCGGCTGCACACGTAACGGGCGGAGCCAGTGTCTTGGTGCTCTCCGATCGGAGTATCGCCGATTCTCGAATTCCAATTCACAGCCTTCTCGCCACGGGCGCAGTGCATCACCACCTAATTGCCCACGGTCTGCGCGCGGACTCAAATCTCATTATCGAGACAGGGAGCGCGCGAGATTCGCATCAAGTAGCGTGCTTATTAGGCTTTGGCGCGACCGCGATCTACCCCTACCTGGCCTACAGTGTGTTGTCGGATCAATTGAACAGCGGCGAGATCCTCGGTGCGCCATCGGTCTGCTACAAGAACTATCGAAAGGGCGTCAACAAAGGCTTGCTTAAAATTATGTCCAAAATGGGCATTTCAGCGGTGAATAGCTATCGGGGTGCTCAGCTGTTCGAAGCTGTGGGCCTTGACGCCGACGTGGTTGAAATGGCGTTTCGGGGCGTTTCTTCAAGAATTGCCGGCGCTGGTTTTGCTCATTTGGAATTCGACCAGAAACAACTGGCGCGTGCGGCAAGACTTAAGCGCAAGCCAGTGGTTGCCGGTGGTTTGTTGAAGTACGTGCACGGTGGTGAGTATCACGCTTACAACCCCGATGTTGTCATGAGTTTGCAGCGTGCGGTGGTCAGTAACGATACACGCGATTACAAGACTTACGCTGATCATTGCAATGACAGGCCGGTTGCAGCCCTCCGTGATCTTCTTCACATAAAACCGAGCCCAACACCCATTGCAGTGGATGAGGTCGAACCCATTGAGGCGATTCTCAAGCGCTTCGACTCTGCTGGTATGTCCTTAGGTGCGCTGTCCCCGGAGGCGCATGAGGCGCTGGCGATGGGTATGAATGAGATTGGTGCGCGTTCGAACAGCGGTGAAGGCGGTGAGGATCCAGCGCGATACGGCACCAACCGCGTTTCCAAGATTAAGCAGATTGCCTCCGGGCGGTTCGGCGTTACTCCTCATTACTTGGTTAATGCGGAAGTGTTACAGATCAAAGTGGCACAGGGCGCGAAGCCAGGTGAGGGCGGGCAGTTGCCGGGTGGCAAGGTCAATGACCTCATTGCCCGTCTTCGTTATTCGGTCCCCGGTGTCACACTGATATCGCCACCACCGCACCATGATATTTACTCGATCGAAGATTTGGCTCAGCTAATCTTTGATTTGAAAGAGGTTAACCCCAACGCCTTAGTCTCGGTAAAACTCGTGTCAGAACCAGGGGTCGGCACAATCGCTGCGGGTGTCGCGAAAGCCTACGCAGACCTCATCACTATTTCAGGTTATGACGGCGGCACCGCGGCTAGCCCGCTAACGTCAATTCGGCACGCTGGCTCTCCCTGGGAGCTGGGTCTAGCTGAGGTCCATCAAACCCTGCGGGGCAACCGACTACGTGGAAAGATTCGCGTTCAAGCGGACGGTGGAATGAAAACGGGTCTTGACGTTGTGAAAGCGGCTATTTTGGGTGCAGAAAGCTTTGGCTTCGGCACGGCGCCAATGATTGCGATGGGCTGTAAGTACCTTCGTATCTGCCACCTCAATAACTGCGCGACTGGCGTCGCAACGCAAAACGATCAACTGCGAGAGGAGCACTTTGTAGGCGACGTAGAGCGTGTCGTCAATTTCTTCCGCTTTGTCGCTGAGGAGACTCGGGAATGGATGGCAACACTGGGTGTCTCCAAGCTCGAGGACCTCATTGGTCGTGTTGATCTGCTAGAGCACATTGATGGCGCAACCGAGAAACAACACTCTCTCGATTTGCACCCGATAACGTGGACTGATGAGACTGCGGTTGATCAGCCACAGTTCTGTGAGGTAGAGCGAAACCCGCCTTTTGATCAGGGTGAAAAGGCTGCTCTGATATTGGATCAGGTGCTACCATCCATTGAGGCCAAGCAAGGTGGTGAGTTCGACTTTACTGTCACTAATTGCGATCGCTCCATTGGCGCCAGACTGTCAGGTGAGATTGCCAAGCGCTACGGCAACCTGGGCATGGAAGATGCCCCTGTTGTTCTCAAGCTTAAAGGCACGGCTGGTCAGAGCTTTGGCGTATGGAATGCCGGTGGCCTTCATATGTATCTGGCTGGCGACTGTAACGACTATGTTGGAAAGGGTATGGCCGGCGGAAAGTTGGTGATTTATCCACCCGAAAACAGCCAGTTTGAAAGTCGCGATGCGAGCATTATTGGTAACACCTGTCTCTATGGCGCCACAGGTGGACGCCTCTTTGCATCGGGGTGTGCGGGAGAGCGTTTTGCTGTTCGAAACTCCGGCGCGCATGCGGTGATAGAAGGTGCGGGTGACCACTGCTGCGAGTATATGACGGGTGGTTGTGTCACCGTATTGGGATCGACTGGTCTAAACTTTGGCGCGGGCATGACGGGCGGCGTGGCCTTCGTTCTCGACCAAGATCGTGTCTTCCCAGATCACTACAACAGCGAGCTAGTCGAAATTCACCGTATAAACGGTGAAGCCGCGGAAGCGCATCGACACTTCTTGCGTGACAACATCGAAGAATTTGTCGCTGAAACGGGTTCTCAGTGGGGACAGACAATTCTTGATAATTTCGAGGATTACGTTGGTAAGTTTTGGTTGGTAAAGCCTAAGGCGGCTGACTTCCATCAACTACTGGCGCGATTCCGCTACACAGATTGAGGCTGACGCAATGACTGAGCGATTAGCAAATCCATTCCAGTTTCTCGATGTCGAGCGACGCGATCCGAACAAGCGGTCGATGCAGTCTCGAACGGAAGAGTTTGTCGAAATATACGACCCATTTACTGAGCAGACCGCGGCTGAGCAGTCTCACCGATGTCTGGAGTGTGGGAATCCGTACTGTGAGTGGAAGTGTCCAGTTCATAACTTGATACCCAACTGGCTCAAACTGCTGGCAGAAGGGCGTCTTTTCGAGGCGGCCGAACTGAGTCATCAGACCAATACACTACCCGAAGTATGTGGACGGGTTTGCCCTCAAGATCGTTTGTGCGAAGGTGCCTGCACACTGCACGATGGATTTGGTGCGGTCACCATTGGCAATGCCGAGAAGTACATCACTGATACGGCGCTTGCGATGGGTTGGCGCCCAGATCTGTCCGACGTCATTCCAACGGGCAAGCGGGTGGCTATTATTGGCGCTGGGCCTGCGGGCTTGGGTTGTGCCGATATCCTAGTACGTAATGGCGTTTCTCCCGTTGTCTTTGATCGGTACCCCGAAATCGGCGGGCTCTTAACCTTCGGTATCCCGCAGTTCAAGCTTGAGAAGCAGGTCATGCAGCGTCGCCGGGAAGTCTTTGAAGGTATGGGCGTTGAATTCCGTCTTAATACGGAAATTGGTGTCGATATTGATGCTGATGATTTACTCGAAGAGTTCGACGCTGTTTTCCTTGGCATGGGAACCTACACAGCGATGCAAGGTGGTTTTGATGGTGAGGACTTGCCCGGTGTTCACAAGGCGCTCGATTATCCTCGTCGGGAATGTGAATGAAAAAATGGGCTACCCACAGCCAAAAGAAAACTTCATCGATTTGAAAGGCAAGACCGTTGTCGTACTGGGCGGTGGTGATACTGCGATGGACTGCGTGAGGACAGCAGTCCGCCAACAGGCTGAGCAGGTGTTCTGTGTTTACCGCAGGGATGAGGAAAATATGCCGGGTTCGCGTCGCGAGGTTCAAAATGCTCGCGAGGAAGGTGTGCAGTTCCTCTTCAACCGACAGCCAATAGGCGTTGTCGATTATTTTGGCGAAGCCATTGGTGTCAAGGTCGTGGAAACACGCTTGGGAGAACCCGGGCCCGACGGGCGTCGTCGACCGGAGCAGGTAGAGGGCTCTGAGGCAACACTTGAAGCGGATGCCATCATCATGGCCTTTGGGTTTCAACCGAGCCCGACTCAGTGGATGGCCGACATGGAAATCGCACTGAATGACTGGAAGGGCGTGGTTGCACCCGAACACCAAACGTTCAAGTTTCAAACAACAAATCCCAAAGTCTTTGCTGGTGGTGATATGGTACGCGGATCTGACTTGGTGGTTACGGCCATTTGGGAAGGAAGGCAGGCCGCAGAGGGTATCTTGGATTACCTAGCGGTCTAAATATAAAAAAGATCAGAGTGAGTTTGCACACAGAGGCGACCGCTCGGGGGATCCTGCCGATATGGCACCACTGCAAAATGATAGATTTTTGCGGGCCTTGTTACGTGAGCCCGTAGACCGAACACCTCTTTGGATGATGCGCCAAGCGGGCCGTTATCTGCCTGAATATCGCGCCACGCGCGCACAAGCCGGAAGCTTCATGGGTTTGTGTACCCAGCCGGAACTTGCCTGCGAGGTCACCATGCAGCCGCTGCGTCGGTACGACATGGACGCGGCTATCTTGTTCTCAGATATTTTGACAATCCCTGATGCCATGGGTCTAGGGCTTTATTTCACGGAAGGCGAGGGGCCTCGGTTTGAGAGACCCTTGTCGACTGAGGCCGAGATCGCAGCTCTGGAGCCCAATAGGGCGCGGGATGAGTTGGTATATGTCATGGACGCTGTTTCTTTAATTCGGAAAGAGCTCAATGGCAAGGTTCCGTTGATTGGGTTCTCAGGCTCTCCATGGACCTTGGCCACTTATATGGTCGAGGGTGGTTCGTCCAAGGACTTCGCAAAGACAAAGTCGCTGGCTTTCAATAATCCTGCGGCGATGCATCAATTGCTCGATAAGCTTGCGGACGCCGTTGCGGTTTATCTGACAACTCAGGTTGAGCAAGGGGCGCAGGCGCTCCAAATTTTTGATACCTGGGGTGGCTCGCTAAGCCACAGTGATTATCAGGAGTTCTCGCTTCGCTACATGCAAGCAGTCGTCGAGCGTTTGCCACGAGAAGCGGATGGCCGACGGGTGCCCGTCATTGTCTTCACCAAAGGTGGCGGACAGTGGTTGGAGCAAATCGCTGACTGTGGCGCCGATGCGGTAGGTCTCGACTGGACAACCGATATTGGAGCGGCACGCGCACGGGTGGGTGACAAGGTCGCGCTGCAGGGCAATATGGACCCAGCGATGCTCAACGCGCAGCCTGAGCGGATTCGCGAGGAAGTCGCAAAGATTCTGGAAAGCTATGGGCCAGGAACCGGGCATATTTTCAATCTCGGTCACGGCATCACACCTGGAATTGATCCTGAGTGTGTTGGAGCAATGGTTGACGCCGTTATAGAGCTATCGCCGGCTTACCACTCGTAGTCAGGTATTTCATGATTCATGTTAAGCGCGGGAAGGTCTGAGTCAGGCCTTCCCACGACCTTGGCAGGGACACCCGCAACGGTCGTGTGTGCTGGTACATCTCTCAGTACGACGCTACCTGCACCCACCTTGGCGCCCTCGCCAACTCTAATGTTCCCAAGTATTTTTGCGCCAGCACTGATCAATACGCCGTCAGCTATTTTCGGGTGCCTGTCGCCATGCTCTTTACCCGTGCCCCCGAGTGTCACATTTTGCAGTATCGAGACCTGATTGCCGACAACGGCGGTTTCACCCACCACAAGGCCTGTCGCATGATCCAACATTATGCCACTGCCAAAGGTGGCGGCTGGGTGTATATCGACGCCAAATTTCATAGACGCTCTACTTTGCATTAGCAGCGCTAGTGATCGCCTGTCCTGGAGCCAAAGCCAGTTTGAAACTCGGTGCAGTTGCAGCGCGTGAAAGCCCTTAAAGTAGAGAAGCGGTAAATGAAATGACTCGCATGCAGAGTCTCTTTCAACCACTGCTTGCAGATCATCACGCATGGCTTGGCGAATATCGTCACGTGTAGAAAAGGCCTCGGAGATGACATGGCACAGCACGCGAGCGGGAATAGTTGCACAGTCGATCTGGTTTCCAAGGTGGGCACTGAGTGCGCTCTCCAAGCTCGAGTGATTAAGGACAGTGGCTCGCAGGAAGTCCTCCAGCATGGGTTCGGAGCGAATCAATTCGCGAACTTCCGAGCAGATCGTCGTCCAAAGCGGATCGCTCGCGTGCTCGGCGTCTGTGGAGGGAAGTGCATGCACCGTCATAGTGTCCTCATTATTGTTACCGCACACATTAGCGCAGAGACCTCGATTGATTCCAGAGACTTAGGCCAGAGCTGCTCTGCATACCCATAAATTTTCGCTATTCGCAGCGTATTTACGCTCGAACAGTGTCAGAGGGTCTGTGGCTGACAAGCTTTCGACCTGAGTGTCTAAACCCAGCAACTGTGATGCAGCAGCGAATTCATCGACATAAATTTTCCAGTTACTCCTGACCTCGATGGCGCCGCCCAATTGCTTGAGTAACGGAAATGAGGGATGGCCGTGGATTCTGCGCTTTAAGTGTGCCTTCTTGGGCCAAGGGTTCGGATAAAGCAGATAGTGCTGCGCACATACAACATTGGCTGACACCATCTGAGCCCATATATGCTCGCAGTTACCACGTATCAGGTGATAGTTGCGTGACTGTGTTTGCACATGACGCCTCAGTCGGTCTGCCGATTTATCAATGCCAATGACCAGTGCTTTTGGGTGCTGCGATGCGAGTTTTGCAGTACTCATCCCTGTTCCGCAAAAAGAGTCCAAAATGAGCGGTCCCTTGTGGGCCTTCAGCAACGCGATTATTTCCTTCATCGCCTCGCGATCGTGTGGGGGTGTTGGCTCCTGCCAGGTCGATGCCATGTGCTTCTGCACGAGCTTAGCGAGATCATCGTGAATCGAGGACTGGTTTGAGTACACGCTAGTGTTGTCCTCACGATTCATTTGATACGAGTCCTATTGGTTGCGATCATAAACCCTCATTTTATCGGGCTAGCCTGTCATGCGACGTGATGTGAGACCTTATTGGGTAAAGCGGTTGTACCTGAAGTTTCGCGCATTTTGGATCTGGTGGTTTCTCGCGCCGCGATGCGAATCATTGGGGGCTTTCTCAACGATCATGTCTCCCTGGTTTGTCATCATATCAGGTCCCAATATCCGCATCGGGCACTCCTTTACGGCCATTGGGGAAATGCATCATCCAGTCCAAATTGGCGTATGGGGCCGCAATTTTGGTGAGGGGCGTGTCGAGATTGGCAATGCTTGTCTGATGAGTCCGGGCGCAAGAATTTCCGCTAGCGACGAGGTGGTGTTAGGGAATGGCTGCATGATGGCCCATGGCAGTTACATCACCGACTCTGATTGGCATGGGCTTTATGACCGCGTCAATCGAGATGGCACTCCGAAGCCCGTTCGTCTGGGCAACAATGTCTGGTTGGGTGACCGGTCCACTGTTTTGAAAGGAGTGACTATTGGCGATAATAGTATTGTTGCCGCAAGCTCTGTAGTCACCAAGGACGTTCCAGCCAATGTCATCGTCGCCGGCAATCCCGCTGTGATTGTGAGAGAGCTCGATGAAAACGAGCCTCGCTATACGCGAGAAGACATGTTTCGCGACCCGGCTGAAACGCAAGCGTATTTTGATGCGCTCGATAAAACTCTGTTGGCAGATAACTCGTTTTGGCGATGGGTTATCAATTCTTTATATCCGCGTTCTCGACGCCGGCAATAACAGCTCCCTGGCCGTTGCTACCGTCAGTGCACTGACCTCCACGGCACCCTCGCGCGTCAGTGCTGCCGCGGCTGCTCTTAAGGTGGCACCGGAGATGATGACGTCATCGATGATTAATATCCTTTTGCCCTTGACTGAGCGAACGGTGCGAAAGTGATCAGGATCAATGTGACGATCAGAGGAAATTTGCAAATGCAGGAAGGGTAAGGGCTTGGAGTGCTTGAGGGTTTTGGTCGGTGGTTCGATCAAGCCTGTTTTAGCGAGTGCATGGGCGAGCAGCCATATGTGATCAAAACCGCGAGTTAGTCGCCGTCGCCAATGGCAGGGAATCACGGTTGCCAGATCGTATGAAGGCGAGATCTGGCAGTGGTGAGCTACCCATGACGCAATAAGGTTTGTCAGTTCAACCATGCCGTCATACTTCCAGCGAATCAGCAGATCGGGAACAACATTGCGATAGAAAAAGATCGACTGTAGATGGCGTATACCTGCAACCTGTTGAGCGCTCGTAATTGAGATAGGTTCTTCGGTCTTTGGGAGGAGGTTACCCGCTAGATCACTGGGAAATCGTAATGATCGAGGGCACAAAGTTGACTTGAGGGATGTAATGCAGACAGTGCAGAGCCGTGAGGGAAAATGATGAGCCTGCCGGCAGCAGGCGCATTGAGGAACAAGAATGGTTGCCAAGGCACGTCTCGAGATTTTTTCAATCGATCTCAATCCAGACCTTATGTATGAGGTTTGTGTCATTACTTGATCCTAGCTCCCGCGACGATTTTATGGGTCATCATCGCTTGTTGGCGATCGGTAAAGCCCTGCTAAAATAGAGGTGAGTGCAGTCGTTCTGTGCTGTTCTGCACTTCTGCACGTAATGTTGAGGGTCGCTATGAGCAACGAAAATCCTGAAGATGATCATCCTGTCTTGTCTGAGGAAGATCAGGCACGAGTCGACCACTTCATACGCACAGGTGTTAATTCGACCGAAAAGAAGCCGTTCCGACCTATTTTGCTCGTGGTTTTATTGATCGCCGTGGTGACAGGGTTCAGTTTGCTGAGCCAGATCCTAGCCCGTATGGCGGGAGTATATTGAAGCACGGCTTACACTTCTTTTTGAAGCCTCGTCTCCTCAAAGATGAGTACGAGTAGCAAAATGAGTATAAGGGCGAGATTGGAGGTATATGCGATTAGTACACTGAAGCTCTCGTCGGGAAGTGTGCGCAAGTGGCGTGCAATCCCAGTAACGACAAAGTAAACCTGCACCCATGCGCAAACGATAAAGGTTTCCCTTACGTAGTAGTTGTAGTTGAGTGCGGCTGTTCCCACTGCAAGCATCACAAATGCGAGCAGAAACCTAATTTGATGCAGCTGATAGTCGGCGTCCAAGCCGGTCACACCGGCCGCCATATAGGGCTTGATAAGTCCACTGAACCAACCCATCAGATAAAGAGTGGTCAACACCATGAGCGTCATCCACGTGCACTTGAATAACTTCGAACGGCTTTCCAATGAGGCTCTGACGCTTTGAAATGAAAACCCAGAAACGTCCCCAATTAGCGCCTGAATCTCAGCGTCTGAAGGCTTTAACTTGTCTTCGTCTAATTCTGTTTTCATGCTAAGTCTACCTCCCACTGCTTAAACGCCACGTAAGTCAGTGCCACCAAAAAGATGGGTCGGGTAATGATTACTAGCTGCGCTAATGGATGGTCGACAATGAAAAGTACCCCGTCTAGGACCATGTAGTCTTCTAAAAACATTACCCAAGCAAGGGCCGTAAATATTGCTACAAACAGCGCATTAGGCCGATTTGTCGCGGCGTTCCAGGAAAATATAAGCAATCCAATGACGACCACCCACGCGCGAAGTGAGGTGAGATCCTGAATCAATATCGCCGCTTTTTCATTGCCAGGTGTAAATGAGTCGTCAGAGATGATCAGCGTGAATAAGGCAATCACGAAGCTTGAAAATAAAAAGCACAGGAAGACTGAAAACTTGTACATCAGCGAATCCTCCGCACGACTGTTGTTTTTGACGCTTAACACTGTAACAAAAGATTAACATGGGCCGCGACCAAAATAAATGTCACTTTTGCCGCTATTTTGTGCGAACGTCCTCGCCGGGTTGGTTTGCTTTCCTCCAGGGCGCGCCTCGGCATGTTTCTCGGTTTGGGCACTTGTCTGTGCAGCCTCGGCACGGCAGGAGATCAGCCGAGGGTGTGGAAAAAGTGTTCATTGGAATACAGCCTTACTCTTTAGCGAACCACGTTTGGATGATACTCGAGGTTATCGATGGTTGTTAGCAACGCGTAGCGGTAAGTTGCCTATTTTCTTGGTCACAACTGAAGTCTGGGAGTGCCAACACCATGGATCGGTGTTGGTGACTGGATAATTGGTAGAGACTCGAGTGGGTCGCCGTAGTGCCGATATTGATATGGGTATTTTTTGTCCGTGAAGGGCCGTTCTGATCTCGACCTTCTAAGCTGTTGGCACCCGTGAGCGCCGAGAGAGGGCCCCTTCTATCAAGGTGCAGTCGGTGCTCTGCGAACTTTTACAGCGCCCTAGTAAAGTTCATCAAGGTTGAAGTGCTCGCGATATAAAGCGGGTGCCTTGGGGCACCCCGTTTAGTGATGCCTACACATTGCCAGTCATCGCGAAGTGCCAGTATGTCCCGATCACGCCGCGCTGACGGACCGTAGGACTTCAGGCCGTGGTTGCCCCACATGGCAACTGCAGTGTGTGCTTGTTCGATGGCGGGTAGCAAGAATCGATCATTTTCTGGTCCAACAGGATCTCGATGAGTTGATAAGACCTGAGGGTATCGGCAGCGCACCGCGAATAGGTTCGCCATAGTCATGCCAGAAAACCCCCAGGTTCTCGCTAACGCGACACACTTTCTTATCGTCGCATCATCACTATCTGCCGTGGCCGTCGATGGATTTAATCCACGAATACGCAGATGGGACCATCAGTCCATCTTCTATCAAGAACGTAGCGGTAACGACCACGGTCTGAAAATGCGGCCGAGGACTTGGCGACATTACTCTGCTTCACGCTGAGAGGTTGCCTCCGCTGCAAATTTAGCGCGAATAAAATCAGAGTGCGGGACATACAGTAGCTCCGACGCCTTTCTGATTGCAGCTTCCTCATATTTATCAATCACACCGTCGGCATAGGCGATGCACCACAGCTGCTCTACCAGCTCTACTCGCTCTTCCATCGACATGCGTTCGCAGGCGCGACGCGTGTATTCAAACAAACCGGCTGAACCTGCTTGCTCATTCCTAGCGGAGTCTAGTAATTGGCTGACATCTTCAGACGTTAAGCCCAAGTCTTGGTTCTCTAGCCAGGCTGTCATGGTTTGTATTTCAGCCTCACTTTCCTCAAAGTCGCTCTTGGCGACCTCCAGCATGAGTACGGCTAAAGTGCCGTCCCGAGTTCGTCACGATCGTTTCCTTTCTCGCTTGCTGACTCCCCAAGCTGGGTTAACTTCTCTAGCCACTTGAATGCCACGTGATATCCTTTTTCGTGAAGTGCGAAAGCGAACTGTTAGCTTCTCGTCGTTCTTGTAGACAACGACTGAGCTCGCCAAGTTCTCATTGTAATGACAAATACGAAGTAAGCCTCAAATGCGCTTAACAAAATCACACAACATTGCTTTTTTGATTCCAGTCATTGCCTTGATCCTAGGTTTGCTGCACACCGCAGGCGATATAAGACAATCGGAAGCTGAGCGGGATGAATTGCTCCAACAGCGATTTGAGTCAGACGCTGCACTGAGAATGCTTGTTCGTGATGCGTTGGCGCAGCGCCTTCAGACGCATTTACAGGGTTTTTTACAGGCCCTTGCAACAACGCCGTTCGGGGAGCTTGAGCAAACCATTGAGCGAGCAGGAAATATTCTGTCTAACAATTATGGTTCTGATTCCGCATCACAAATAGTTCATTTCTATGTGGCGACAGTAGATGCCGACCAGCGGGTTTTGATTCTCCATGCTTATCCCCGACCCGAATTGGTTGGGCTGGAGATTTCTGAGCATCCGATGCTGCGTGACTTCGATTTTTCGAGCGCTACCGGCCGGTTTGATCAAATCGGCTTTATGGCATCTCGCGAGAATGACTTGTCATTTACATCTGAAAGCCCAGTCGTTGTGCGGCGCGTCACCTTCTTTCGCTATCCGGGTGCCACTGTGCCAGTCATTGGCATTGTTAAGCTGAATCTTGTCGAGATGCAGAGGTACATTGACTCCGAGCTACGGACGCTCGGTCCGCTCCCGTCACTCGATGTGACCATCTATGCATGAGCCAGCAACGAATCAATGTTTGCTCAGGTATCGCACGGATGATGGCAGGTTTCCGTGCCCGAGTCTCTCCACTCGATGACGCGCTGCAGTTCGTATCTGAAAGAAATGGACTACGCACAATTATCTCGGCGACACCTGAATACCTAAAACTGTTTAAGGCCAATTATCCTGACAGCGTTACGCTCGAGTTGATGTTCACACTGGTCGCAACCGTCATTGCCTTACTGGTGGCACTCATTATCCGAGAACGTTTGGCCAGCGCAGATCAGGAAGTCATTAGAGGTATCGCGGCTCGCTGGATAGAAAAGAGCTGACAGAAGCAATTCATACGATTGTTGCTGATAACCTGACCCAGCTGGTGGCGCTCGCGCAGCGGGTGAAAGAGGCTCCCAGTATGGCCGATGCTGAGCGACGCTATCTCGACATCGCGCAGTCAGAAATGAGTCAAATGCGCTTAAGTCTTGATGCGAAAATCATGGCTGATCGGAACGCGCAGGGGCATAAGCCTATTGAAGGCGATGGAGAGATGTTTTCAGTTGACGAGGTTGCGAAAACTGTTGAGGCGGAGCTCAAAAGACTTGGTGTGGCTGAGGGCATTGAAACACGCGTGCTCTTGGATGACAGTTTGAAGATGGATATTGTGGGCTCGGCCTATTGGGTGGAGTCTGCACTTTTGGCCTTTATCAATACATCGCTGACCTTTACTGACGAGGGTTTCGTAGAGCTGTCTCTTTGGACCGAAATGTCTAAATCAGGGGAGCCCGAGTTACTCGCTAGGATCAGAGATGCGGGTGTTGAGTGGTCGCTCGAAGATCCAGATCTCGATCACGCATCGATCACTATTTTGAAAGAAATTCTTGAGGGCCTTGGGGCGGTGATCTGGTCTACCCCTGCCTCTGAGACTGGGAATCAAGAGCACGTTATACGTTTTAATTGTCCTTAAAATTTCATTACGAGACCTGGCATTTTGCAAATTAAAATGCGAAAATATAAGACATCCGGTGCCAGGTTGCTACAGTGTAGTCATTGGCTTGCAGGAGCTTCTAGTGGAAGTTGTTCTCAAAGATCTCAATGTCGGTCGCTCTCAGTCAAGCTGCTCTTGGATGAAAGACAGATTCATCAGCAACAAATCTGATCGCCGATTGGGTTCACGCGCAGGCAGTTGCTTGAGCCTCAATCTTTCCTTGCCGTTACTCATAGATTTAGACAATGCAATCTGAACCTTAGCCTACCAATGGCGTTGTTTTTTGATATCACCCGCAAATCAGCCCGTAGTTTTGCACAGGAGGCGTTCGTGACTTTAACTAATTTTTCGGCATTGAGCTTAGTGTGCAGCGATGCATGGTCTAGCGAAACTGAAGCTAGCGTTATTCGCAAGGCGATGATGACCCCCGCGCATCAAGTGTCAGACCTGGAGGCCTGGTATCGCGAACGAGAAATGCTAATTGAGGTCAATGACGACGATTATCAGGAGCCGAGGCTCAGCGCTATTGGTTAACGGCGATAATCGGAGCGGTAAACCGGTGCCCTCACCGTAATGAGTCGTAATAGGATCTACGGCGCTCACCTTGGCGACAATCTTCTGTCGTAATCGCTTAATGACAGCATCCAAAGCGCGATTCGCTGATGAGTCGAACCGTCCATAGAGCGATCGCGTAAGCGCCTCCCGGTTGGTGGGTTCAGAGGGGCTTCCGCGAGCGCTAAACAGACTTTGACTTCATTACGGGTCAGTGCCACGACTTGACCATTAGGCGCTACAAGTTCTCGCTGTAGTGCCTTCACCTGCCATGGAACGTTCCCTGAAGTTTTGTTTGGGAATGGCAATACCGCAGCAGGTTTGGATGCATGTCTCACCACGGGTGTTGCCATCGACTCGATGGCTGCAATAATTTCTGCCGTGCCCTCGGGCTCTCTCAGCAACAGTTCACGCCTGCTCTGTATAGGCCCAGTCGCATCTCAGCATCAGCCAGGTTACCGAAGAGGACAACGTTTTTTGCCTTGTTTTCTGCAAGGTATTTAGCCAGTACATGACCGGGCTGATCTTCGAGGTGTTGATCAATCAAACAAAGACTGAAGCGCTCAGGTGAGGACCAAGCGGAGTAGCAATCCCGTGCGAGTGGCGCCCGAACGGTTTTGTAGCCCTGAATATGGAGCGACTCCGTAAGTTGCTTGGCCAGGTGATTATCCGATACGACTAATAATGCACTTGGCTTGTTTGACTGCTGACCCATAACGTTTGTCCCTAGCTCTGAGGCCACAACATACCATGTGAATGTTGCAATTCGCGTTTCAGTCGCGTTTCGCGGTCGTATTTGTCACCATTGAATTCCGCTGATTGCTTCACGGCCTGTCTGCGATCGCGGTGGCGCGGGGCCAGGTCAGCGGCCCAATCGATCTCTCAAGCTGTAAAACAGCATGCCCGCTACGAGCGATGGTCGTCGCAGCAGGGGTCCACCAGGGAACTCTCAGGTCTTGAGCCCGGACATTAGATCAAAATCGTCACATCCTGCGTCAATGGCTGCCGCAATCAATTTGCCCGCCATGGTCGCTGTGGGAACACCGTGCCCTGAAAAGCCTTGTGCGTAATAAACCACACCTTTATGAACGCCAAGATCTGGCATACGATTGCGAGTGATGGCGAGCGTGCCTCCCCAGCCATAATCGAGCCGCGCATCGGATAGCTCTGGATAGATCGCCAGCAACTTCGGCCGCACAAAGTCGGTAATAGACTCGGGGAATTTATCGCTGTAGGTCTCGCCACCGCCGAAAATAAGTCGCCGGTCTTCGGACAGTTTCCAGTAGTTGATCACAAACAAGCTGTCAGACAACGAAGCGTTAAGTGGATTTATTCGATTAGCCGTCGCTTCATCCAAAGGCTCCGTCGCTACGATAAAGTTATTGATCGGCATGATGTTGCTGGCGATCGGCGGAAATAAATTACCGAGATAACCATTGCATGCCAGAACCACCTTTTGTGCTTTAATTATGGCGTTGTCTGTGGAGACGACGGCATTATCGCGCTTAATGTCGATACTTTTTACGGGGCTTTTCTCAAATACCGAGGCTCCAGCCGTCAATACCGCTTCAGCGAGGCCCAGACAATACTTGAGCGGGTGAAGGTGTCTTGCGCCATGATCAACGACACCGTAAGTGAAAGCCGACGCCAGACGTGAGTTCCTCAAGTGAGGATGACTCAACGCCACTGATTTGATCATAGTTGTACTCTGTTCTGAGGTGGTCGACCTCGTCTCGTAACTCATCGACATGGGATTTCTTGGCTGCGAAATGAATATTAGTCCTGCCGAGTTCGCAGTCGATGCCGTTTTCTTCGACGAGATCCGAGACCAAATCAACGGCCTCAAGCCCAAGTCGCCACAGCTCTTTCGCTGTCGCTTTGCCGTACCATTTTTCGAGAGAATGTTGGTCTGCTCTTTGCCCGGTACCAACGTGCCCACCGTTCCGACCGGACGCCCCCCAACCCACGCGCTCTGCCTCAAGAACAGCAACGGACTTACCGGATTTTGCTAGATGCAATGCACACGATAATCCCGCGTAACCACCCCCAACGACACAGACATCGTAATCAAGATCTCCCCTTGCGGAGGGTTGCTCTGACAGCATGGGGGATGATGCGACGTACCAACTGTCGGGGTAACTGTTACTAGGCTTGGACATAGTGCAATTATGCGGCTTGATAGGATCGAATTGCCACACAATACTGCCCGTTCAGTAGCAACATGAAGGCTTTATGAGCGCGTCGAAAAAGCGGTCTGACAACAACAAAACGATTGTGTATTCGCCCGATGTCGATATGGCGGACACTCCGGCTCAAGAGAATGCGGCGGAAATCCGAGCATGGCTTGAAGCGAATGAAATTTCAGAGGTGGAATGCCTCGTACCCGATATGACGGGCAATGCGAGAGGGAAGTTTATCCCTGCGCACCAATTTCTAAGTAGAGGCGATCTCAAGCTCCCCGAATCCATCATGGTGCAAACGGTGACGGGTGAGTACACCGACGAGCACTGGGATTTTGTCGAACCCACCGATACAGACATGCTGTTGGTGCCTGACCCAAATACCTTGCGAAAGGTCCCCTGGGCCCGGGAGCCCACCGCGCAAATTATTGCCGACTGCTATAAAGCATCTGGGGAGCCGCATCCTTTGGCCTCCCGCAATGTGTTGAAGCACATCATCAAGCTCTACGAGGAGGCGGGTCTGCGTGCAGAAGTCGCCCCAGAGGTTGAGTTCTTTCTGGTCCACAAAAACACCGATCCCGATTATGAGCTGATGCCACCGAAGGGGCGTTCGGGGCGCCGCGAGGTCGCGCGAATGTCATTCAGCATCGACGCTGTGGCCGAGTTTGAAGACTTTGTGGAGGACATGTACGACTTTGCGGATGAGCAGGCACTGAGTGTCGATACCCTTATTCACGAAAATGGCGCTGCCCAGCTCGAGATTAACTTTAATCACGGCGATCCGTTGGACATGGCCGATCAGGTATTTGTTTTCAAGCGGACCGTTCGAGAAACAGCGCAGCGTCACAATATGTACGCCACGTTCATGGCCAAACCCATGCAGAAGGAGCCGGGGATCAGCGCTGCACATTCATCAAAGTATTTTGTCGCTTGCGACAGGCGATAATATTTTTAACGGTGCAGACGACCAGCCCACCCCCGAACTCATGCATTACATCGCAGGGTTGCAACGGTACACGCCGGACTTGATCAGCTTTTATGCGCCCAATGTGAACTCGTATCGGCGCTTAGCACCTGATATCTCAGCCCCCATTAACTTGAGCTGGGGTTACGACAATCGCACCACGGCATTTCGCGTGCCCGATAGCACGCCAATCAATCGGCGCGTGGAGAATCGCTTCCCCGGTGCTGATGCCAACCCCTATTTGGCAATCGCTGCATCGCTGGCGAGTGGCTTGCTGGGTCTAGAGCACAAATTACAGCCCACGGCACCGCATCAAGGCACAGCAAATGATGACAGCGTGGAGGTGGCACGTTCACTGGAAGAGGCCGTTCGACGTTTGAATGCCAATACGGATCTTGCTCGCGTGATGGGAGACCTGTTCCTACGGGCTTATGCCGCTGTAAAGCTGGATGAGTTTGAAGAGTTTAATCGGGTGATAAGTTCCTGGGAGCGTGAGCACTTGCTGCTCCAGGTGTGAGCTGGCCTGCTGTATGTTGACTGCAGTTTTGCAAAATCGAGTGTTGTTCCAATGGGTCAAGTATGCGGTTTATTTGGCACTTCTGAACAACGTCTATTTGTTCATGGTCGAGGAGATAAGGTCTGCAGCAGCACTCAATATTGAAATAAGCTCCTTCGGTAGTTTCTTTCAGACTTTTTCTGCGACGATAGATACAGCGGCGTGGCTGATTCTCCTGATATTTTTTGAGTTAGAGACCTATGTGCTGTCTGATCGGTCGCTGCGCGGCATCGCGGGAAACATAATCCGTTTAGTTCGTGCCTTGTGCTTGGCTGCTATCGCGGTGGCATGCTGGGGGTATTTCAGAGAGTTCTACGATCTGCTTGCAACAGAGCCCTTAGATGCCTCGGCTTGTGCACAGCTGACCGAAGGCTGGTCGATTTTGATTGACTTAGATAAATACGAATCATTGTCCTTGAGTTCGTGTCTTCAAGGCGATTGGGTATTGCTGTCAAACTACGACAACGTGGCTGCAGAGAGAGAGCTACTTGGAGGAGCCATTTGGCTTGCCCTCGTTGACTTCATAAATTCGATGGCGTGGATTTTGGTTGTAGTGTTGCTGGAGATAGAAGTACGTGCAGTTCTGGCAATGAAGAACGGTGTCGGATCGCTAGGCGGCGCTTTTTATCCAGTGAAGATGTGTTTGTACTCGATTCTTGTCTCGGCCGCAGTTTACTGGGGTTTTGAGGGAGTGTTTCTAGATTTCTGGGACGCCATTCTATGGTTATTCGCCTTCTTTGTTATCGAGCGAAATGTCGTGTCATGGCGAGAGGAAACTGACTTAGTAGTGGATTAGTTGTCTGAGCTACTCAGTCAAAATTGAAGTCATCATCACCTAGCTCTTCCCGCAAACGTCGTCTTTCCAGAAGGTCTTCTGCACGACGGCGTTTCTCGGCTAAGCGCGCGGAGTCAGACAGTGTTGGCGTACTTTTCTCTATCTCGTCGAGCGCTGCCTCGTCGAAGTCGCTGAGAATGGTGTCTGCAACATCATCCGTCAGTGGCATGTCGCTGTTGTCTTGGTCTCGGCCCTGCATGATCACCCCTAGCTAGTTCCAAAGGTAAAAAACTCAACCGCTTCGTTGACTGTCCTCCCTTTTTTACAAATCCACAAGTGCTTTTAAATACTTTTTAAGTCACTGCGAGAGCGATGTTCTCTGGGAGGATAGACGCTCCCGCCCATGCACACGTCCCTGTGTGAATAAAAGTCCAATTTACGGACGGGAGCACAAGAGCATGAGCAAGTGCTATGCCAATGTATTACGGCAACCCTAGAGCCCGTATTTATTGAGAAGACTGTGTTTGTCCGCTGCTGTTCTTCGGTGTGCGGACGCGTCCGCCTTTCCTTCTAGCTGTCCAAAGCGGTAGTGATGTGTCCGGAGATGGTCTCGGGGGGTTCACTATCAACGTCGACAGTGATGGTTGCATAACGCTCGTACAGCGGGACGCGTTCGTTGTAGACATCCTCGAGCGTGTGACTGCCGGGTGAGGCGATGCCACGATCAGGTGCAAGAGAAATTCGATACTCAACTGTTGCCAGCTGTGATCGCAGATAGACCACCGAAGATGCATTCGATAAACGACTCATGATCGCCTCGCTGTAGACCACGGATCCGCCGGTTGAAATGACCGAGTGTCCTATGTCCATGTCTAGCAGCACCTGCTCCTCGATAATGCGCAGCGCTTCGTGGCCTTTGGCCGCAATGATCTCGGCGAGCGTGGCCTGCTCCTGCTCTTGAATCAACAAATCGGTGTCCACAAAGCCGAGTCCAAGGCGCTTTGCTAGCAAGACACCTACGGTACTTTTCCCGCTGCCTGGCATCCCAATTAAGCTCACTACTTGTATCGGGTGACGCGCCATATTGTTGTCCTTCATACTATGTTTACCGGCCATTCAGATAGGCCATTAGGAAAGGCCGGTGAGATTAATCTGGAATGCGCACAAGGGTAATTGGGCGCACCGCTGTATACGTAATACCTCTTACGCTTACACCTCAGGGGAGGCTCAGTTGTTACTCGAAACGCCATTGACGGCACTTCATCAAACGCTCGGAGCAAAGCTCGTTCCATTCGCTGGTTACCGCATGCCCATCAGTTATCCGGGCGGCATTATTGCAGAACACAATCACACGCGCTCGCAGGCTGGTCTTTTTGATGTCTCTCACATGGGGCAGGTAACCGTCACCGGTGATTCTGTTGCAGAGCGGCTTGAGGGTGTTATGCCGAATGACTTCATCGGCCTCGCGCCGATGTCGAGCGTTTATGGACTCCTAATGAGCGAGTCAGGGGGTGTTAGAGACGATCTCATTGCCACCAACCTTGGTGATGGACGATTCAACTTGGTTGTAAACGCGAGTAATAAGCACGAGGACCTTGCCTATCTGAGAGCTGCGCTTCCTGATCTGACGTTTGAGCTCCATGAAGACCGAGCGCTGATGGCGCTCCAAGGGCCAGAGTCGCGTATCGTGATGGCGCGCTTGGGAAAAACAGCCAGTGGGCTTGGCTTCATGACGGCCGCTCACGATCAAATTCGTGGGATCGAGGCCTGGGTGACACGCTCAGGCTATACCGGTGAGGATGGTTTTGAGATTTCGGTATCCGCGTCAGAGGCGGACAGACTTGCTCAGTGTTTGCTAGCTGAGCCCGAGGTCGAAGCGATTGGATTGGGCGCGAGAGATTCTCTCAGACTAGAGGCAGGCCTTTGCCTGCATGGACATGAACTTTCAGCCGACATTACGCCTATCGAGGCAGGACTGAATTGGGCAATTGCCAGAGAACGACGCGAGAGTGGCAGACGTCCTGGTGGTTATCCGGGCGCAGACATCATTCATCAGCAGCTTGCAGCAGGAATAGCGAGGAAGCGAGTGGGTCTTCGGGTTGAGGGCCGACGACCTGTTCGAGCGGGTGAATCTTTGCTCGATAGCGAAGGCAATGAGGTTGGTGTGATTTGTTCTGATGCGTTTGGGGCTTCAGTTGGTGGTCCCGTTGCGATGGCATTTGTTCAACCTGCATGCTCACAGGTAGGTTCGAATCTTCACGTAATGGTCCGTGGTAAGCGTGTTGACCTGAAGGTCGTTAGACTACCGATGGTTCCTAATCGCTACTACAGAGGCTAAGTAAGCTAACGACTTGGTTGCGCGCTTTGGGGCCTTTGGTTTGCGAGCTCAGTTAATGAGCCCAGTCGCGATCGGCCCTAAACTGAGTCGACAGGTATTCCATTTGGTCGGCCAGTACCCGATCCTTCGCTAGAAAGTGCCATTCATAAGAATTGGGTTTAAATGGAATCGCTAGAAGCGGCATATTAGCCTCTTCCGGTGTCAGGCAATCCTTCAGCCAGTTACAGCGCTTGCAGGCAGCGACAACATTCTCCCATTTATCTGTGCCGCCTCTCGAAGTCGGTACCACATGGTCGCGAGTGAGCTCACTTCTTGGAAATTGATCACCGCAGTACAGACACCGGTGATCGTCACGCCTAAACAGCGTTCGGTTACATAGCGGCGGCGTAAAGTGATCAAACACTCGGCCATTCAGCGCAACAATGGGTTGAAGGATAAGCTTTGATCGCAGACCGGTGAGTCGCTGTGTGCCACCAAACACTGGGGGAGGGGATCCCCGATGCCGTAGATGACATCGCCTCGAGCGTAGGCAGAGATCGCTTCCTGAAGACTGAGCCAGCCTCTCGGTTGCCCTGCCACATCCAGTTTTAGGATTGCTTGCATGGCCATCGCTCTCACGTTTGTTAAAAACTACTATCTTTGGTCGGAATACAACGAATCTTTACTGTCTTTTCCGCTTCATCGTGACAAATCATAGTTATGTCGACATATCCGCGACTCTCAGTTGAACGTTCATAATATTCATGGCGTACTTGTTGGTGCGTTAAATAAAAATAAGCGCGTTGCTAACAAGCAAAATTTTTTAAAAATAAGGAGCGGTAATGAAGCGGAAAACCTCAATGGCAATGGGTGGCAAAGCCATACCATTCGCACTGAGCTTGTTGACGGCTAACCTTTTGGTAGCCAATACAGCCTTGGCTCAGGATGATAACAAAAATCTCGAAGAAGTCGTTATTACAGGTTCATACATCAAGGGCTCTGGCACTGATGAAGCGACACCTGTTGATGTGCTTGATAGCGATTACATTCAGAAGCAAGGCGCTCTCTCAATTGGAGAGTTGACCCAGAAATTAGCGGTCAGTAGCGGCACGGAGAATAATCCAGACTCGTTTACCGCAGGTGGAACGCAAGGTACATCCAACGTGAACCTGCGTGGCTTGGGTCTCACATCGACCTTGGTGCTCGTCAATGGGAAGCGTCAAACAATCGCTGGCGCCGTGGCTAATGACGGCTCTGTATTCGTCGATACAGCCACGATTCCAATGGCAGCGCTTGAGCGTGTGGAAATCTTGAAAGAAGGCGCCACAGCTACCTACGGCTCCGACGCGGTTGCGGGTGTAGTTAACTTTATTCTGCGTGACGATTTCGAGGGCCTTGAAGTATCGGTAGGTCATCAAAAGGTAGAGTCTAGCGAGCAAACAACAGACGACGTCAGCGTTCTCGCTGGTTTCGCTGTTGGTGACAATACGAATGTGATTTTGTCGGCTAATTTCTTCAGCAGGACCCAATGAGTTCTGCAGAACGTCCTTACACTACCATCAACGCTAGAAGTGTTTTGGGACGTAGCTTCCTCAACTTGGGTGGTTTGGCTCCCGGTCTGCCGGTCTTTATCGATGGAGCAGGTGCTTACGCCGGAACTTATGGTCCCGGTGAAACAATCCCTGACGCTAACTGCGAGGCCAGCGGCGGTATCCTCTCGGGTGGATTCATTCCCTCACTGGGTGGCCAAAAGTGCGAGTTCCTATACGGGCCTCGTTTTAATCTCGTGAACGAGGAGGAGCGCACTAACCTCTATGCGGCGGTTACTCATGACATGGATAACGGTATTACCGTTCGCGGTGAGCTAGGTTTTGTTAAGAATGAGGTTCTGGACAACCCACAGTCACCGTCGTACCCAAACCTTACCTATCCAACAATTGCTCCAGGACAAGCTGGTAGCCCTTTCAATGGTTTCGTTCGCTGGTATGGCCGTCCGCTTGGTGCAGAAGCGCCCTCGCCGTTCGCACCACGCAATTCTGAGTCCTTGCGAGCCTCGCTCGACCTTTCGGGAACACTGGACGACGGTGCATGGGATTGGAGTGCCTCGGTAACCTACTCAGAGAACGATCGCGAGGGCTGGCAGCCGGACACGATTAGGTCGCGATTGGATGCAGCCTTGATCGGTGCTGGTGGTGAGAGTGGAACTGAGACATTTAACATCTTTGATCCTGGCCAGAATTCTCAGAGCCTGATCGACTACATCAGTGCCGACACTTACACAAATACAATCGCTGACCTCACGGTTGCGGATTTCGTTGTGTCGGGTCCTTGGTTTGATATTGCCTCATCGGGCCGCACGATCAATCTTGCTTACGGCGCTCAGTTCCGCCATGAAGGCTTTTCTATCTCAAGAGATGACATTTCGACAAAGGTCTTAGACCCGCAGACCGGTGTTTTGTCGGGTGTCGACCTCATCTTCTTGGGGGGTGGTACTGAACCCTCGGCATCGAGAGACTCTTTCGCAGCCTTTGCTGAAGCGAACATTCCTCTCACTGACGCGATTGAGATGAGTGTGGCAGCGCGATATGAGTCTTTGGAAACTGACAGCAGTCTTGATCCGAAGTTGGCGCTACGCTGGCAACTAACTGATGAGCTGGTTGTTAGAGGTTCAATGTCTACCGCATTCCGAGAAGCTTCACTGGTGCAGCAATACAACCAAGGGACATCGCTACAGGGTCTAGTTGATCCTCTCAGCAGTGGCGGAACCTTGTTCATTCAGGTTCTGATCGACGGTGACACCGGTCTGAAGCCAGAGACATCGACTAACACGAACTTAGGTGTTGTCTGGACGCCCAGTGATAACTTCGATATGCGTGTCGACTGGTGGCGGTTCGATTACGAAGATGTGATCACGATCGAGAACGCGCAAGGGAAGTTGAATGCCAACCCAAATGGGCCTGGCATTCGCCGCGACCCGGATACTGGTCAGCTGCAAGGTGTGTCAGCGAACTTCATCAACGCTGCAACCGTAGAGACAGATGGTGTTGATGTTTCTGCTGATTGGAATATCCCTGCCGGCGACATGGGCGACTTTGGTGTTCAGTTGGCATACAGCCAATTCCTGAGCTACGAGATTCCGGATGGTAACGGCGGAACAAGAGACGTTGTGGGTTCATTCAACCACGACAACTTTGTTCGCTCGATGCCGGAGAAAAAGTGGAATCTGACTGCCGATTGGGAGCGGGGCAACCACAGTGCTGCAATGGTTGTCTACTATGTTGACTCTTATAAGACTGGGCGTGCTGTTCCTGCTTCAGCTCAGGCACTTGGATTCAACAGTGGCATTAGTAACTGGCGAACCATTGACCTCAGCTACAACTACAACTTCAACCTCGGTGACACCCAAGCGGTATTCACACTAGGTGGCAAGAACGTATTTGATAAAGAGGCGCCTCGCGTTTATGACGCAGCTAACTTCAGCTACGATCCCAAGCACCACGATCCGCGTGGTCGTATGTTCTTCGCGCGCGTGAAGTTTGCTCTCTAAGCGAATCGAGTATGATTAAAGCCGCCTTAGGGCGGCTTTTTTTGTCTTCAGGAAACGGTATGCCAGCTAACTTTGGTTCTGATAATTCGTCGGGTGTGCACCCTTCCATCATTGAAGCTCTTGCGAAAGCCTCAGTGGGTTCTGCGCCTGCTTACGGTGCTGATGCACTCAACCAAAAAAGTGGAATCGCGATTGGCGTCTTTGTTTGAGTGTGAGGTGACGGTTCTGCTGGTGAGTACGGGCACAGCTGCCAATTGTATTGGGCTTGCAACGCTGACATCGCCGTTCTCTGGGATCTATGCGCATGCTGAGGCACATATTGCGAATGATGAGTCGACAGCGCCCGAGCTTTATACCGGCGGCGCTCGCCAGTTCATAGTCGGTGGCGATGATGCAAAACCTGATCTTCAGGAATTGGCGCAAAAGATTGATGTGTCAGGTGCAAGGGGAGTGCACTCTGTCCAACCTGCGGTGATTTCCATCTCTAACTTGACGGAGTTGGGTGCTCGATTTTCTCCCGATGAAATTGCCGCTTACTCTGAACTCGCAAAGACTCGCGGTATGAAGCTGTTCATGGATGGCGCCCGATTTGCTAACGCTGTTGCAGGTGGTAGCGAGAGTCCGGCCGATCTCACCTGGCGATCCGGTGTCGATGCGCTCAGTTTCGGTGCAACGAAAAAATGGTGCGATGGCGGCTGAGGCACTGGTATTTTTCAATCCCGATGAAGCGATCTTGGCCGAATTCTATCGGAAGCGCGGTGGCCACCTTTGGTCGAAGCATCGATATCTCGCAGCACAGTTTGATGCCTACCTTGAGAATGATCTGTGGCTTGAGCTAGCTACAGTCTCAAACACCAGTATGGCTAGACTTCGGGACGGCATCTCCTCGTCAGACAATGCTTCAATTCTGGCGGGTGGTGACGGCAATGAACTGTTTATCACCATGGAGGAGGATGTTGCGGAGGGACTGCTGCAACGCGGACACATGTTTTATGCGTGGCCATCCCTACCCAAGGCGTATCGCTTGGTAACTTCGTTTACTACGACAACTGCGGAAATCGACGAGTTTATCGAAGACCTAAATTCGTAAAGGAGGAGGCAGGTTAGCGCTCTCTTGCCTTTACACTTGTCTTCACATTGCGCGCCATGAAGCGCTAACCAGTTCCGTATGGGCATCGAGTAGTCTCGCTTCAAAAAGCGCATCTCGCTCAATTGGACCGACTCCAGAGGGTGTTCCGGTCATGACAATATCGCCGTCTTCAAGCGGTATGAAAGAGCGGAGCTCTTCCAAGATTGTGTGTGGCTGATAGAGCATTTGTCTTGGTCCACCCTGCTGGCGAGATTCACCATCAACGTAGAGCTCTAATTTGAGATCAGTCAGGGAAGCCGGTGCATCGACAAAGTGGCTGAATACTGCCGAGCCCTCAAAGGCTTTAGACCGCTCCCAGGGGAGGCCGGCATCCTTAAGCTTTTTTTGAGTGGCTCTCTTGGTGAGATCAAGCCCAACACCGACTCCCGCCACAGTACCGCCTTGAATGAGCAAACAAATTTCCGCCTCGAAATGAATTTGCTCTCCTACGGTGGGCTACTAGCTGTTCGCTGATACAGGCGTTGGGCTTCATGAAGACGGTCATTTGGTCAGACGGTACACTGCCCATTTCTTCGTTGTGTGCCGCGTAGTTTTTACCAACACAAACGATTTTGTTGGGAATGATCTCGGTCTTCTGAAACGTCACGCTACGCATACTGGCCCTAACTCCCTTACCCCCATGGCTCGACAGGGTCCAATAGTACGTTGAGTCTCACTCGAAGTACCAAACGAAGTAGAGAAATCTCTCTTTGGGAGTCGCCATCGCCGACGTGAGGCAGTAACCTACGGCGACTCTAACAATAAAGGGTAAAAACCCATGCGCGTTATATTCTTTCTGTTGAGCTTTGTCTTTGCTGGCCAAGCATTGGCGCAAGACAAGCCCAACATGCTGATCATCTGGGGCGATGACATTGGCTTTTGGAATCTCTCTACCAACAACATGGGGATGATGGGCTACGACACGCCAAATATTGATCGGATTGCCGAAGAGGGTGCTAAGTTCACTGACTACTATGGTCAGCAAAGTTGTACCGCTGGACGCTCTGCGTTCATCCTAGGCCAGTCACCGATTCGCACAGGACTGACGAAAGTTGGCTCGCCCGGTGCGGACCTCGGTATTAGGCCCGAGGACGTCACCCTGGCGTCTCTCCTTAAGGACGAGGGCTATGTCACTGCGCAATTTGGTAAGAACCACTTGGGCGATAAGGACGAGTTTCTTCCTACAAACCACGGATTCGACGAGTTTTTCGGCAACCTGTACCACCTGAATGCAGAGGAAGAGCCAGAGGATCCTGACTACCCTCATGACAATGAATTGCTCGTCAAGCTGTTTTCGCCGCGCGGAGTGATTCACAGTTTTGCCGATGGCGATATCGTTGATACTGGCGCTTTGACCCGCGAGCGCATGAAGACTGTGGACCGAGAGTTCAAGCTTGCGGCGCTCGACTTCATGACGCGTGCAGTCGATCAGGGCAAGCCCTTCTTTGTTTGGTACAACACAACCCGCATGCACTTCTTTACCCACACGGCCGACGATGAGCGTGGGCTTTCGGGCCAGGGCTTCTATAACGACGCCATGGTGGGTCACGACATGATGGTTGGCGAATTACTCGACCATCTCGATAAGCTGGGAGTTGCCGATAACACCATCGTCATGTACTCGACCGATAACGGTCCGCACTACAACACTTGGCCGGATGCCGCGATTACGCCGTTCAGAAGCGAGAAGAATACGAACTGGGAGGGCGGTTTTCGCGTTCCAGCGATGGTTCGCTGGCCCGGCCGGATTAAGGAAGGACAGGTCATTAACGAGATCATGTCTCACGAGGATTGGGTGCCAACCTTGATGGCTGCTGCTGGACGTCCCAATGTCGTCGCCGAGCTCAAGGCGGGCGTGACGGTTGATGGCAAGCCTTACAAGAATCACCTCGATGGTTACAACTTCCTTCCGTTACTGGAGGGTGAAACGGATCTTGGTCCACGAAACTCGTTCTTTTACTGGAGCGACGACGGTGTCTTAACGGCGATTCGAACAGGAGACTGGAAGGTGGTTTTTGCTGAACAGCGTGCTCAAGGCTTTGCGGTATGGCGAGAGCAGTTCGATGAGCTCCGTATTCCGAAAGTCTTTCATTTGCGACGCGATCCTTTCGAGCGAGCTGATGTACATGCCGATAACTACGAAGACTGGTGGGTACGCAAGGTACCTCCGCGTATCGCTGTTGCACGGATTGAACTCCAAAAGTTTCTGACCACACTGGCCCAATTTCCACCGCGTCAGCGCCCGGCAACATTTGGCGTTGATCAGATGATGGAGCCGCTCTACAACCAACAGAAATCGCAGGGGCAGTAAAACGAAACTCTGCAGCGCTCCTTAATTACCGAAGTAAAAAAAGCCCCAGTCATATTGACTGGGGCTTTTTTATTTCTGAGTAGAATGTTGGTTTGTGGGCTTTAGGGGCTGATGGTTTCCGCGGCCGAGCCATACACAACGCCACCATCAACGGCAATTGTCTCGCCGACGACGTAGTCTCCACTGCGGGCAGCCAGGTAGATGGCTACCGCGGCCATATCCTCATCACGGCCGATGCGACCTGATGGCACACCGTTGCCGACGGCATCGCCAAAGTCGCGCGCTGCTTTATTCATTTCAGATGCGAAGGCCCCGGGTGCGATCCCGGTGACGTTGATGCTGTCTTTGATGAGACGAGTTGCCATGCGCTTTGTAAGCTGAATCACCGCCGCTTTTGACGCCTGGTAGCTGTAGGTTTCCCAGGGATTAATTCGAATGCCGTCGATAGATGCGATATTGATGACCTTGCCTGGCTGCTCTCTAGACGCCGCCGCTTTGAGTGGTCCATGGAGTGCCTGTGTGAGGAAGAACAGTGACTTAACGTTCAGATCCATCACCTTATCCCAACCACTCTCGGGGAAGGTTTCGAAGGGCTCACCCCATGCGGCCCCGGCATTATTGACAAGGATATCGAGCGATTTCTCCTGCTGAAAATACGCGTCGGCCAGCATCTGGCAACCTGCTACGGTGCTCACGTCCTGCGGCAGAGAGATGCAGTTTGGACCCAACTCCTCGGCAACAGCATCACAGACATCGGCTTTTCGCGATGAAATGTAGACCTTTGCGCCCTGGGCAATAAAACCAGCGGCGATCATTTTACCAATGCCGCGCGATCCTCCGGTGACCAGTGCCGTTCTTCCCTCGAGCGAAAATAGTGTTGACGTATCCATGTACTGAGACTCCCAGATTAATTATTTAAAGATGATTATTTGATCGGTCGGTTATCTAACCATGTATCGACGACTCAGGCATCTATTGCGCTCGGTCAGACTTCCGGTACTCAACATTTAAATGCGTGATAAGCATCAATCCGGCGGTGGCTAGACTCAGTGAACTCAAAAGCCACAGCACGGCACTTTGGCCCAGGTAAGGTAACACCCAGCCGAGTAGCCATGGGCCCAATGTTGCACCCGTTATCGCACTTAGCAGAATTTTAGCGCCGGTACTTGTACCGCCGCCGCCCTTGGTGAGCATCCACGCGTAGGCATTGGGAAATATCAAACCCATAAAGGCCCCAGTAAAACTGGTATCTGCCAGCGGAACAGCGCCGGCCAATACAAGGACTAGCGAACAGAAGATACCCGCGAGTCCGAAAACGGCGAAACCTAATGTCGAAATCCAGACTGCGAGGGCAGCGGCAGTGAGCCTGACGATGACAAACCAGAAAAAGAAACGCGCCATATAGGCAGCGGCCGCTTTACCGTCACCTGCGGCATCGCTGAGCAGTGATGGCATCCAATAGGTGAGGCCGGCCTCGATGAAGAGAATGGCAAAGGCGGTAAGCAGTAACGGCAGGATCGGCGCTACTTGCTCGTTCTCAGATGCCATAGATGCGCGAGCGGGTATTCGATCATCAATGTTCCAGGCGCCAAGGCAGACAACCAGTGACGCAAGAGCAATAACAACAAAAAGCTCTTTGCCCGTCAGAAGCCCCTGGGCGAGGAGCCATGGCGCAGCGACGGCGCCAAGGCCATACGTAGCATTCAATACATTGAGTAGCCCTGCGTTCTTCTGAGAAAAGTGGGTCACGAACAGGGTATTGAACGACATCGAAAGGCCGCCAAACCCGAGGCCAAGCAGCGGCGCCGCGATGAGTTTCAGAAGCCAGTAATCGCCTGTCACGACAAGGAAAGAACCGAGACACAGTGACAGGCTGGCGAGCGCTATGCGCTTATTATTTTGCTGTTCCATCCATCCAATCAGCGCTGATCCGGTTACGACAGCGGAGCCAAGACCATGGAGCGCAAAAAAGAGTCCCAGGTCTTCAGGTGACCGGGCGAGCTTCGTGCCGAGTTCAGCAACGAACAGGCCCAGCAGGCCCTGCTCCAGACCAATGAGAATAAAGGCGATGAAGCCAAAGGTAAGAATGCGCTGTGTTGGGACGGTCAACATCGACAAAGAATCGTCATAACTGTCATGAAGGGCGGGTACCCTAAAAGAATTCGTGCCAGAAGGATAGATAGATAGCAGGGTCGGCGGTAGGGTAAGAAAAGTGGCACCCAGAACAGCAAAGCGGCCAAAAAAAGTAGATAGAAACGCAGCCAGAGAGACGGTTGAACGTGAGTAAAAGAAGTTTGCTGCAGAGCGAAGCAAGATAAGTATGTCGCTTGAGGCGATTCTTATAGAGGCTGCCAAGCAAACTGTTTAATTTGGCCACTGGCTAGAGCAAGGCTGGTCTCAGGAAAATTACAAAGTAGAAGTGAACTGCTGGCTTCATTGATGGTCATGAAGTTAGTACAGGTTAGGAGTAAGTAGGTGGCAAAGCCGTTTAATCTGTTGTTTATCTGTACTCACAATCGATGCAGAAGCGTACTTGCCGAGGTAATCGCAAACACTCAGTTTGAGGGCGTGTTCCGCGCGTTCAGTGCGGGGAGCCAACCCGCAGGAGAGATTCATCCTCTTACACTTAAGTTCCTCGCTGCTCGTGGCCTCCCTACCGAGGGTTTAAGCAGCCAGTCGTGGGATGATTTTGCGGATCAGGAGTTTGACTTGGTGGTCACTGTCTGCGACAGCGCCGCGAATGAGGCTTGTCCGCTCTGGATGAGCGACGCACCTCGTGCACATTGGGGTATGACCGACCCATCTCGAGTAACGGGTGATGAATCTGCGATAGAGGTTGCTTTTTACACCGTCATGGACGCCCTCGAATCGCAGCTGGCGGCCCTACAACGAGAGCTACTTAAAGATATCCGGGTTTGAGACCGAGGAAGTGACATCGCCAACGAGCGGGCTATTGGCTGCGCTCTCAAAACAGCGATCGATCATCGCATAACGCTCGCGAATGCCGTCTCTGAACGATGGGTGCGTGAAAATATAGGTATCTTTCGCCTGCAATGACTCGATGACGCGTGCCGCAAGTAGCTCGGGATCAATCCCGTTTTTAACTTCATTGGATAACCCGGTTGCCATTGTCTCCGGATCAAGGTCGTCGTCTGAAACAACAAGCTCTCGATGGCTATCATCGTAATCGGAGGGCCTGACGCGATCAGAAAGATAGATTCTAGTCCGCACAAAGCCGGGGCAAAGTGCTGCCACATGGATGCCAAAGGGGGCGAGCTCCATTGACCAGCCCTCGGATAAACCAGCGACCGCCAGTTTAGTGGCGTTGTAGGCGCCACCGTAGGGGAAGCCATTCATACCTGCCATGGACGCGACATTGACTATCCAACCACCGCCCGCGGCTTTGATGTGAGGCACAACAGACTTCATTCCAAAGACCACCCCCATGAGATTGACGTCGATGGTCCAGCGCCAGTCTTCCGCTGAGTGGTCCTCGATCGGACCGCTGGAACCACCACCGCCAACACCTGCATTGTTCATCAGTGCATGAATAGCGCCGAATCGTCCGAGCGCAGCGTCTGCAACCCCACTCCAATCAGCTTCACTTCGGGCATCCGCCGTTAGTGCCAAAACAGGAATACCCTGCTCGCTCAGAGTCGCTTCAGCGGTGGCCAAGGTATCGGGGGAAATGTCAGTGATGACCACATTCATGCCTTCTCGCCCCACAGCCTGTGCGACGGCGAAGCCGATGCCCTCAGCGCCTCCTGAGACGATCACTGTTTTGCCTTTGAACAAGTCCACTCCGACCTCCAGAGATATTTTTATAGTTGGGTGCCAATCATCATACGGAGCGAGACCCCGTGACGCTACAGAGGACAGCGACTCGAGTTCGATTATTCGAGGTTGAAAAGCTCGGTATTGCCACCGAGGGCGGTCACGTTATCGGTTACCGTATGCTCGACGACTAACTGTCTCAGGTAGTTCGGACCGCCGGCCTTGGGTCCTGTTCCAGAGAGACCGTGACCCCCGAAAGGATTACTCCCAACCACAGCACCTACAGTGTCTCGGTTGACGTATAAGTTACCCACTAGGTGCTCTCTCGCGAGTCGTTCGTGTAAACCCTTCAGTCGACTGTGTATGCCCATTGTCAGCGCGAACTTGGAGCTGCGGATGTCCTTGATGATGTTATCCAGCTCCTCCGAGTGATATCTCACAATGTGCAGAATTGGGCCGAAGACCTCCTCGTGTAAGGCTGACAAGCTCGAAATCTCCCACGCTTGCGGTTCGACGAAGTACCCGTTCAGTTCTGGGTCAGGCGACGGACTTTTGGCGATAAAGGTAGCTGTTTCCTGTAAATGCGTCAGGTGTGCTGAAATGCGGTCGTGGGCAGCCTGATCAATCACTGGACCCACATCGGTTGATAACTTGTGAGGGTCGCCTACCTTCAGCTCTTTCATTGCGCCTGACAGTAGCTCGATAACGCCATCAGCCACGTCGCTTTGCACAAACAGCACACGAAGCGCCGAGCATCGTTGGCCTGCGGATCTGAAGGCAGAGGTAATAACGTCATCGATAACTTGCTCGGGCAGAGCTGTCGAGTCGACGATCATGCAATTGATTCCGCCCGTCTCCGCTATGAAGGGAATGATAGGGCCGTCGCGTGAGGAGAGCTGCCTGTTAATGACTCGGGCGCTGGGGTGACTCCCTGTAAATGAGACGCCGGCAATGCGCTCATCGGGCAGTAGCCAGCTCCCAAGAGTGGGACCATCGCCATTGACGAGATTTAAGACGCCCTCAGGAACCCCAGCCTCTTTGAGCACATCACAGGCTAATCGGGCGACGAGAGGGGTTTGCTCAGCAGGCTTTGCTATTACCGTGTTACCCACGGCGAGGTTTGCCACAATTTGACCCGTAAAAATGGCCAGTGGGAAGTTCCAGGGACTAATACAGAGCCATGGACCGCGGTGCGCATAAGAAAGTCGGTTGGTTTCACCTGTGACACCTGGGAGCTCGAGCTCAGACTGCATCAGAGACATTGCTTGGGCAGCATAGTAGCGACAGAAATCGACTGCCTCTCGAACTTCGTCGACCCCGTCATTGAGGGTGCGCCCCGCCTCTTTGGCGATTAGGGACGTAAACTCAGCGGTCCGGGCTTCGAAGAGTTCGGCAGCCCTCTCAAGGATGGCAGCACGCTCGGTGACACACCGTGAAGACCAATCGGTTAGCGAATTCCGCGCACGTTCAATCGCGGCAATGACATCTGCTTGAGTCGCCTCCGAGTACTGTCCGACAACGCTCGAATCTGCCGGTGATGTTGACGAACGAAGGTCTCCGGTTGAGTTTTCAGTCATATCTGTCTCGCACTCGGGTTGCTGGCTGCTATCAGAGCTCAGCTCGGTCATCTGAAAGTTGGCTGTCTCGAACCTTATGCCTGTTGATCGCTCATCGAGATCAAACCCTGCGGACGACAACCAGGGAATATCGCTGCCTCGGAAAATATCCCGGGGCAGGGGTATGTGTGAAAAGCTAGGAGTAGCGTCGCTAGGCAAGGTGTTTAGTGGGTCTGATACTAATTCACTGACGGGGAGGTCAGCATCGAGAAACCGATTTACGAAGGAGCTGTTGGCCCCATTTTCGAGAAGCCGTCTGACAAGATAGGGGAGTAGGTCTTCATGCTGCCCTACAGGCGCATAGGTTCTGATTCTCAGGCCGGGATCTTGCTCCTCAAGGAGCGCGTAGAGCAAATCACCCATGCCGTGAAGTTTTTGGAATTCAAAGGGTCGGCCACAGTCGCCGGCGGCTTCACGGATTTGAGCAATTGTCAGGGCGTTATGCGTTGCAAACTGGCAGTAGATGTCTGGGCAGGCTATTAGGGTGCGCATGCAGGCTTCATAGGACACATCGGTATGAGACTTGCGGGTGAACACCGGGTAGTCAGTTAGCCCTCGTTGCTGGGCTATCTTAATTTCGGTGTCCCAGTACGCACCTTTTACCAATCGCACCATTATTCCCGCCGGTCGGGATTGCGCGAGCGCGATTAACCATTCAGCCACTTCAAGCGCACGTTTTTGATATGCCTGCAGGACAAATCCTAGCCCTTGCCAGTCTTCAAGCTCAGGCTGCTCGCATAGCCATTCGAATACATCCATCGTTAGTTCGAGTCGAGCGCATTCCTCAGCATCTAGGCTCATGCCAATATTGAAACGGCGCGCCGTCACGGCCAAGGCTAAGACCTTCTCCTTGAGCGCTGGAAGACAGGTCTCGCGATGAATCTCCCAAAACCGCGGATGAAGCGCCGATAGTTTTACTGAGACGTTGTGTCCATCGAACAGGTGTGAGGCAGTATTGGCATTCCCCACCGTTTTTATCGCTTCGAGATAATTATCGAAGTAGCGATCAGCATCTTTTTGCGTTCGCGCACCTTCCCCGATGCCATCCATTTTTTCCCGTCCAACGTTCGCTCGTCAGGAACCCTCAAAAGATAATGTCATGGCGCCAAGAAGGCATCCAGCGTACCGCATTCTGCTTAAATGTAGAGGCTCGAGACACAGAACCAATAACACTAAGTAGGTAAGGAGCAGGTATGTCGCTCACACTGGAATTTCAGGAAAACATTGCTGTTCTCACGCACGATGATGGCAAGCGAAATGTATTCTCGCCCGACGCGATTCGGGATTTTAACGAGGCGCTCGACGAGGTTGAGGCCAAGTCAGCGTCGCTGATGTGGTTAGGTCGGGATGGGTGCTTCTCAGCGGGCTTTGACTTGAAGGTCATCTCGAGTGGTGATGCAGACGCCGCAGCAGCCATGGTGAAAGCCGGCGGCGAGTTGGCATTTCGGATTTTCACGTTCCCGCATCCCGTCGTTTGCGCGGTTACAGGCCATTGTTTGGCGCTCGGCTCTGTGATGTTGGTGTGCGCTGATAAGCGCATTGGTATCGAGGGTGATTACAAGTATGGCTTGAATGAAACGGCCATTGACATGGACTTACCAGCTTTTGGCTACGAGCCTGCGGTTTATCGACTTGCGGAGGCGCATCGGTTTGAGTCCATTGTGGCGGCTCAGATCCACTCTCCAGAATCGGCGATGGCGGCCGGCTTTTTGGATGAAGTCGTTCCCTCAGTTGCACTCGTCGACCGTGCTATGGAACATGCTTCTCGTTTAGGTGCATTACCTCAGCGCGCGTTTTCCGCGAATAAGCTGCTGAGTCGCTCGATTCCAATCGAGCGGATTCGTGCCGCGATGGCTTGAGCTGGGCCGTATAGATCACAAGAGTAAAAATTATGCTTGCGAAATTATTAGAGTGGTTCTTAGGGGCATTACCCTTTTTCTTTGGATTGGCTTTTTTGGCTCCACTCTCGGTTCAGGTTATGGCAGAGTTCGGAGTCGACGCCATCGGTGGCGTTGATATGTGGACTGTGGCACTCATTATTTTTGGTGCCTGGGGAGGCGTAGCGTCATGGAAGGGACGATGGATTTAACGGCTAAGACAGAGCTCGAGCTTCGTGCAATGGAGCGCGAAATTGCGAAACAGCATCTCGATAAATTCCCGTATCTTTCTCTTGCCTGGGGTCTTGGTAATTTAGCGTGTTGGATTGCCGTTTGGGTGCTTTGCCTCAACGGTATAATGCCGCTCTGGTTGGGCTTTATCATTGCGACAGTTAATGTTGCAGCGTCTTACCTGCCATCTCATGAGGCCCAGCACTCGATATTTGCGATGCCTGGCAAACCAAAGCGATGGCTTAACGAGTTAGTTGGCTGGCTGAGCCCCATCCCCTTAGTCATGCCCTATTCCGTGTTGCGTGCAACGCATATGGAGCACCACAAGCACGCGAATAATCCAGAGCTCGATCCCGATCACAATGAGCATTACGACACGATGGCGGGCTTTTTTTGGGGTAGTGTGCAGTGGCGCCAACCTAAGCCGTACGGTGGGGAGCATCCCTATGTGCGCTGTCTGAAGCGCATTGGTCGTGAAGATCTTATTCTTCACTCGGTGGCTTATCAGCTCGTTTATATGGGTGTCTTGTGCGGTATGGCGCTCAATGGCTTGGCGATTGAGGCCGCGTTGCTGTGGTGGCTGCCAAGAACCGTTGCGGTGTTCTATGTTCAGTTTTATCTGTCTTGGGCGCCGCACTACCCGGATTGCGGTACCGACCGATATAACGACACGCAAAGCTTTAAGTCGCGTTTTGGTAATATCTGGTCGTCAGGTATGCAGTACCACGTCATCCACCATTTATATCCTCGCATCCCATTGGTGCGAACGCCCGAGGCCTATCGGCAGATGAAGCCGATCCTCAAGGCTCAGGGTGCGCGAGTCGATGCGATCTAAGGTGGTATAGATCTCCGAATGCTGTAGCACTAAGCTTGCGGGGCTTTGATCGAGTGGGCGCTTGATGATGTCTTCCAGAGAACTGAGTTTTACAGCGAACGTTGACCGGCAATTTGTTCGAGCGGCTAGTCTACTTGACTTGCCTCCCGGTCTGGCTCAGCAAATTCGCACTTGTAATGCGACTTACACTGTTCGATTTCCCGTGCGCCTCCGTGAGAGGATTCATGTATTCACAGGCTATCGCTCTGTTCACTCGGATCACATTACCCCCGTCAAGGGAGGCATTCGTTACTCACTAGCCGTCAACCAGGACGAGGTCGAGGCTTTGGCCTCTTTGATGAGCTACAAGTGCGCGGTGGTCGATGTTCCCTTTGGGGGCTCTAAAGGCGGTCTTTGCATCGACCCCGACGAATACGATGAACACGAAATAGAGCAGATAACGCGCCGATTCGCCTACGAGCTGATCAAGCGCGATCTGATCCATCCGAGCCAGAATGTTCCCGCACCAGATATGGGTACCTCCGCGCAAGAAATGGCCTGGATTGCGGATGAGTATCAAAGACTGCACCCAACCGAGATGGATGCGTTGGCCTGTGTCACGGGGAAACCCGTCTACAAGTCGGGAATTGCCGGCCGAGTGGAAGCGACGGGTAGGGGAATTCAATTTGCTTTGCGCGAGTTTTTCCGTGAGCCCCTGGATGTTAAACGCGCGTCCCTTGAAGGTGGCCTGGATGGACAGCGCGTGATTGTCCAGGGCTTGGGTAACGTGGGCTTCCATGCGGCAACGTTCCTATCGCTTGAAGATGGCGTGAAGGTCATTGGCATTATCGAGCGCGACGGTGCCCTCATTAGCGACAACGGACTCGATATTGCCGCGGTCAAAGAGTGGATTAACGCTACGGGCGGTGTTGCGGGCTTTCCTGATGCCGTCTTTGTTGCTGACGGCGCATCGGTTCTTGAGTCAGAGTGCGACATATTAATTCCCGCGGCGCTTGAGGGCGTCATTCACGCTGACAACGCGGCTAGTATCAGAGCAAAGCTCATTATCGAGGCGGCCAACGGACCCATTACCGCTGCGGCCGATGAGCTGTTGCGGACTAATGGCGTGGTCGTAATTCCCGATCTTTATGCCAATGCCGGTGGCGTCACTGTCTCTTACTTTGAGTGGGTAAAAAATCTGTCGCACATTCGTTTCGGTCGAATGGAGCGACGCGCTCAGGAGGCGACGCAATCGCTCATGCTCAACGAGCTAGAGCGATTAAGTACATTGGTTGGCTCAGATAAGTGGGCGCCCACCGATAACTTCCGAACAAATTACGCGAAGGGCGCTGATGAGCTGGAGCTCGTCCGATCGGGTTTAGATGACACTATGCGTGACGCGCTTCAGGCTATGCGAGTACGGTGGCATGAGGACGAAAAGGTGGATGACCTTCGTCTATCGGCTTATATGATTGCCATCGAGAAAATTGCGCTCAGTTATCAGTCAAAATCGTTGGGATAACTGAGCGCTCTGATTGTCAGACCCTTGCTCAGGCTCTGCGTTTTCAGCGTAAGCCGAAACGGATGGGGTCACTCAAGATCAGTGGTCAAAGCTTCCGTCTCTGGGCTTCCGAAGGTTTTCGCAAAGACTTCGCCCGTGGCGATTGCAACGATTGGAAGCACCCAGGCAAGTCCAACTAGCAGCGGTATCGATCCGATAACAATGAGCACCATGGCGACAAGCATGAGCCCGAAGTACCGCCACCAATATTGGGTTATGGCTTTTCGGGACGTTTCCAAAGCCTCCCAGACCCCCATATTTTTTTCAACAATCAAATAGGGTGCAAATGAGTACGCGATCGATAAGTAGATGCCCGGTAAAACGAGTAAGAAGAAGCCGGCGACAATGAGTACTGCCATCAGGACAAACATGACGATCAATGGAATGGCTTGGCTATAGGGTTCCCAAAGTGTACTTACGGGAGTCTCCTTCCCCGCCGCGCGTCTGATGCCTAAAAGTCCAAGCCCTACACCAAGGGGAAACAGGAGTAAGGTAACGAGTATCTCAACCACTGAGGCCGCTACATCACCGGCGGTGCCTACCGTGGCCTCCTGGACTAGTGTGATGACAATTGAGATTGCAGCGTAGACAGCGATAGCTTTGGCATAACTAAATTTGAAGCCTACTTGCTTTTCGCTTGCGGTCTTAAGAACCTCACCAATACTCCAGTCAGTGCTTGTAGACATGAATTCCCCCAGAAATCAGATTGTTATTGTTAGCATGGTACGGCGATGACGAAACTTCAAGTTTCTGTTCGGTCGCTTTAATCGGGGTTCGTCGTAACTGGATGTTACAGTGATGTCTTATCTAAATCTGGCGTAGACGCGCTCATGAAATACGATTACGACCCCATTCCCCTTGATTACCCGGATGCACTTGCGCCAGAAGAGATGCTGTCACGTGCACGAGACTATGTTGAGCTCATCTCACGTCGCCGATCGGTACGGCATTTTTCTGATAAGCCCGTACCGCGGGGGGTTATAGAAGCTTGCCTTGAGGCTGCGGGCTCAGCACCGTCAGGCGCCAATCATCAGCCCTGGCATTTCGTCTGTGTTGGCGACTCCGATATCAAGCGGAAGATTAGAGTTGCCGCAGAGGAAGAGGAGCAAGCCTTTTACAGTGGACGTGCGGGCGACCAGTGGCTCGATGATTTACACGGCCTGGGAACCGATGCTCAGAAACCCTTTTTAGAGACAGCGCCATGGCTGATAGCGATCTTTGCAGAGCGGTATGGTTTTGATAATTCGGGTGAGAAGCAAAAAAATTACTACGTTTCAGAGTCTGTCGGCATTGCAACCGGGCTTCTGATCAACGCGCTGCATAACGTTGGTCTGGCAACGCTGACGCATACCCCTAACCCAATGAAGTTTTTGAGCAAGATTCTGGGTCGCCCTGGTAACGAGCGTCCCATGATGTTGTTGGTCGTCGGCCATGCGGCTCCAGATGCCAAAGTGCCTCGGGCTGCGACAGTGAAAAAGCCGCTCGATGAGATTTCTTCGTTTTTTGAATGAGCGACCCGCTTAACGATCGCCTCCAGCCGTCAATAGCTGGCGCATTAGGGGGATATGCGCGCGCCCCATAAACATCTGCCCCTCAATAAAAAATGTGGGCGCATCAAACAGTCCTCTCTCCTCGGCTTCGCGCTCGATCGAATCGAGATCCACGGTACTGTGCATCCTCGTCAGACCACAGTTAGCGGTTAGCTCCTCTAAAAAAGTCGGGTCATTGATGTCTGTGTGTTCGATCCAATGGGCAGCAAACAGTCTGCTGACAAACGACGAGGTATCGCCTTCCAGACCTGCCAGCCAACCTAATGCAGCGCTGGTGTCGATTTGACCGCGGCTAGTGTCAATGTCCAGTTCACGTAACTCGGCATAGTGCTGTTGTAAGCGACGCTCCGATTCTGCTCGGACACGATGGTGAGTTTGGGTGACTGATTCGCTGGCGACCTCAGTAGGTAGAGCACGCTGTTTGCTCCGGTAGGGCTGCCAGCTCACTAGAGTTTCGCAGTCAGCTGCAAGTTTGAGAATAGGTCTGAGGGCGAGGAAGCAATCGAGCGATTTAAAGTCAATGTAAGCTGTGATCATGAAACCACCTCATTACAGACATCCGGTGCCGCGCCTCGTTTGCCGGTGAGTGCCCAGCGGATATAGGGCAAGTGCTCTCGGCCAAAGAAAACACCGTCTTCCAAAACGTAGGTGGGCACACCATACATCCCGGCATCGAAGCGATGTGCAAGGATGTGATCGTGCATTTGCTTTCCCTCTCCCCTCACGAAGTCATCAAACCCTGCTGATTCGACACCTGCAGATTTTAGGCAGCGCTTCACGACATGGATGTCTTCGATGTCGAGCTCCCGACGCCAGAAAGGTGGATAGATAGCTTCTAAGTAGGCGGGTATATGATCTCGAAAGTACAGATTGACGAACAAAATGCCCATGTTGGCGATGCTTGAATCCCAGATCTTTTCGGTACCTTTAAGCATATAGCCCTGCATTTCTGCATAACGCCGAGCGTCGCGGTAAGCGTAGCGAATGGCATTCCATATCTTGGGACTTCGTCCACTCGACTCTACTACCGCTCCCTTTTCTTTGCGTGCGGAACCGAGATAGCTCGGTATATCAAGCGTGTAAGGGCGCCAGTCGAATCTGAGCCCCAGTTCCTCTTCCAGTGCTAGTGTGGGTTTGACAGAAATGAAAGCGTAGGGGCTTTTGACGTCAAGATAGACAATGAGGGGGCTGTCACTTTTGAGAACATCCATAGGGTGCGTCGCTTATTCTTCTTCTGTCCTAGTTTGCCTACCAAAGGCGACTATGCAAGCGCGGATATCCTGCTACTCTGGGGTTGCATAATAAAGGAGACGTTGACGTGAGCACCGCTGAGCTACTAGACACAACCGCTGACTATCCAAGACTGTTTGAACCGCTAGATCTCGGTTTCACCACCATCAAAAATCGCTCGATCATGGGCTCGATGCACACGGGTTTAGAAGAAATGCCCGATGGGTTCGAGCGTATGGCAGCGTTCTACGCTGAGCGCGCGGCCGGTGGTATCGGCATGATCATTACTGGCGGCATATCGCCGAACGAAGAGGGTGGTGTTGCGGTCTACGACGAAAATGGCAACCCAGTTTTCGCTGCTTCAAAGCTCAATACCGATCGAGAGGCAGAAGGCCATAGTCTCGTCACGAA
Source organism: Halieaceae bacterium (assembly GCA_038143085.1). GTDB lineage: Bacteria > Pseudomonadota > Gammaproteobacteria > Pseudomonadales > Halieaceae > Luminiphilus. The sequence goes on along the minus strand of JAYQLG010000016.1, from coordinate 76,739 downwards.
TGCAGTACACGCGGCTGATCCAGATGTGAAGATCGTCATGCAGATACTGCACATGGGCCCGCTGGCGCACAATCCGAACCTTGTTGCTCCGTCGAAAATTCGGTCTCGCATTAGTAAGTTAACGCCGAATGAGCTAGACCCAGAGGGCATTGAAAAGCAAATTGCCGACCACGCGAATTGTGCTCGACTGGCAAAACAGGCGGGGTATGACGGCGTTGAGATCATTGGTTCAGCGGGATACCTCCTGTCGACCTTCCTGGTAGAGAAGACGAATCAGCGAACCGATGAATGGGGTGGGAGCTACGAGAATCGTATGCGGTTTCCACTCGAGGTGGTCCGACGTGTCCGCGAGACTGTCGGCGATGACTTTATTGTTATCTTCCGTATTGCCGCGATGGACATGCTTCAGGGCGGTATGAGCTGGGACGAGATTGCACTCTTGGCCAGGGAGCTTGAAAAGGCGGGCGCTAGCATCATTTCAACGCACTTTGTTTGGCACGAAGCGAATGTCCCAACCATTGCCACGATGGTGCCCCGAGCTGCTTTTACTCGCGTCACTGCCAGAGTTCGAAAAGAAGTCAGCATCCCTGTGATCACTTCTAACCGCATCAACATGCCAGAGGTGGCCGAGGAAGTACTGGAGAGGGGGGACGCAGATCTCGTATCGATGGCGCGGCCCATGTTGGCTGACAGCGAGTTCATGAACAAGGCGGCGACTGGCCGTCGGGACGAGATCAACACGTGCATTGCCTGTAATCAGGCGTGTCTCGACCATACCTTCAGTATGAAAACGACCTCATGCCTTGTGAACCCGCGGGCCTGTCACGAGACGATGTTGAGCTACGAACCCACAACCTCTCCAAAGTCGGTGGCTGTCATTGGTGCAGGGCCCGCTGGTTTGGCGTACTCAACCGTTGCTGCCGAGCGTGGCCACAAGGTCACCCTTTTTGATGCTGCAGATGAAATTGGTGGTCAGTTCAATCTGGCTAAACGTGTGCCCGGCAAGGAAGAGTTTCACGAAACGCTTCGTTACTACAGCAAGATGCTGGATAAGCTCGATGTCGATGTGAGATTGGGTGAGCGAGTGTCAGCGTCCGACCTTGAGGGACAGGGCTTTGATCACGTTGTCGTTGCAACGGGCATTACACCCAGGGTTCCGAATATCAAAGGAATCGACCACCCCATGGTCGTGGGCTACATCGACGCCATTATGGGACGCAAGCCCATTGGCAAAAAGGTCGCAGTGGTGGGCGCAGGCGGTATAGGCTTCGACGTGACCGACCTTATTACTCACGACGGACCTTCAGCGGCACTCGATATCGACGTGTTTGCGAGGGAGTGGGGCATTGACTTTGAAAACCACCCAAGAGGTGGCGTGACCGGGGTTGAGCCGCAAGTCGCTCGAGCGGATCGGGAGGTTTACCTGATTCAACGCAAGTCAACACCTGTCGGCCGTGGTCTAGGAAAGACAACCGGTTGGACGCATCGAACCACGCTTGGCCGTCGAGGGGTCAACATGGTCAATGGCGTTGATTACCGGTTGATCGATGATGACGGCCTGCATCTGATGATTGAGGACAAGCCGGTCAGTCTCGATGTAGACACAGTCATTATTTGCGCGGGACAGGAGCCGCTTCGTGAGCTTTATGATTCGCTCGACAGTGCTGGTGTCAGTGTTGAGCTGATTGGCGGTGCATTTGAGGCGGCTGAACTGGATGCGAAGGCGGCGATTAACCAGGCCAGCTGGTCTGCTGCAAAACTATAGGCTGGGTGGTTACCGATGGCATTTTGGTATCTCAATATAGCGGCGTTCATCGCTGCGGTGGGCGCCGTGTTTCACGGCTATGTGGGTGGTCGGATATATCTGGGGCACATCAACGGTAGTGATCTTGAGGACCTGACTAAATCATTGAGCGCTGTGTCTTGGCAGGTGTTCACCATCTGGCTTGCCGTTAGCGCAGGCGTGCTGGTCTGCGTCTCGCTCGACGCCAGCCTTGGACTCATGGTCTATCCCATCATTGCAGTGAACGCATTGTGCGCACTGCTGTTTGTTTTCCTTGGTTTTACCGGACACGGCCAGCTACTGAAATTACCAGGTGCCTACCTCACGGGCGCAACGGCTGGCTTGGCGTATCTAGGGGTTTGATGATCCGTTGAGCGTCAGGGTGGAAAGCGGATGGCAGGATCGCCATCCTGCCATTGAGGATACTTTTTCATCACAGCTTTGAAGAGATCGCTGTCAAGAAGTCGCTCTAACCAGGTGGCAACCTGTGGATAGGGCCTCTCTGACCACCAGTTTGTATCGACCGCAGCAAATTGCCTGACAAAAGGCATTACGGCTACGTCCACCGCGGACAGCGAGTCGCCCCTCAAGTAGCGATGATTGGTGAGTAGTTGCTCAAGCTGATCAAGAAAGCGCTCACCTTGCTCTCGGTACCACTGCTCGCTCTGCTCAGGGAACCTTACTGCGTACTTATAGCGATCGAGCCAATGCTTAAACGTGTTGTCACAGCTATCGATAAGCGGGTCCTGCAGACCCTCACCCTTCAACCAGTGATCCGAATCCTGCTGATCGAGCGCCCACGCCATCACATCGAGACTTTCGTCAATGACACGCCCATCTGTTTCGATCAGAACGGGCACGGTGCCTTTTGATGAGGCTGCCAGCATGGCCGCGGGCTTATCTTTTAGGACCACTTCGCGTAAACCAACGTCAATGCCGGCATAGGCAATGGCCATGCGCGCTCGCATCGCATAGGGGCAGCGTCGGAATGAGTAAAGCGTTGGCACGGTCGTCATGGCTCGATTGTAGAACCCGAGCGCCAATCATCAAAATTGAATGCAGTGTATTCAGTCAAATGATGCACATCAGTCGCATCATTATTGGGGTTAGGGCATTATGCGGAGCCGAATTTGGAGGTCGTCATGTCATCTAGCTTTCATCCGCCCGTTCGCACATTAATGGGTCCCGGTCCCTCTGACGTATCGCCAAGGGTCCTTGCCGCTTCTGCGCGCCCCACCATTGGTCACCTCGATCCCCTGTTTGTCGGTCTTATGGATGATGTGAAGAGGCTCTTGCAGTATGCCTTCCAAACTAGCAATGAGTTGACAATTCCGCTATCTGCGCCCGGATCGGCGGGTATGGAAGCCGCTTTTGTGAATTTGCTCGAGTGCGGTGACAAAGTCATTGTTTGCCAGAATGGCGTCTTTGGCGGGCGTATGAAGGAAAACGTCGAACGTTGCGGGGCAACCGCTGTCATGGTGATGGATCGTTGGGGCGACCCGGTCAACCCCGAGAAGCTGGAAGCCACGATAAAAGCGCATCCCGACGCGAAAGTGGTTGCGTTTGTCCATGCTGAGACCTCCACTGGCGTTCGAAGCGATGCGGAGACACTGTGCCGACTGGCAAAGGACGCGGGCATGTTGGTGATCGTCGACGCAGTGACGTCACTGGCAGGCATAGAGCTAAAAGCTGACGAGTGGGGTGCGGACGTAATCTACTCTGGGACTCAAAAGTGCCTCTCTGGACTGCCAGGTATCTCGCCCATCACCTTTAGCGATACAGCTGTGGAAGCCATTCGTGCACGAACCCAAAAAGTCCAAAGCTGGTTCCTGGATATGAATCTCATCATGGGCTACTGGGGCGAGGGCGCGAAGCGGTCTTACCATCACACGGCGCCGGTTAATGCTGTTTACGCCATCCATGAAGCACTGCTCATGCTTGAAGAGGAAGGGCTTGAGGCGAGTGTGGCGCGTCACAAGGCCAATCACCTAAAGCTAGCGGCAGGATTGTCTGAGTTAGGACTTGAATTGGCTGTTGCTGAAGAGTGGCGGTTACCACAGCTGAACTCAGTCTTGATTCCTGAGGGCATGGACGATGCCACCGTGCGAGGGCGTCTCCTAAACGAGTTCGATCTTGAGGTCGGCGCGGGTCTCGGTGAGCTTGCCGGACAGCAGTGGCGTATTGGCTTGATGGGCTCCAGCAGTAATGATGTGAACATCAACCGATGTCTCAGGGCATTTGAAGCGGTGCTTCGCTGAACATTTCTGAGAAATCAGCCTCAAGTTGATAGTTTGTTACTGCCAGCCCCTGGTTATCGCGAGTTATCTCTTAAAGGCCGAACTTCCCTTCGGCTTCGCTCGCCTAGAAAGATTCTGGCGCGCTACTGCATTAATTGACCTGCCGATCTAGACCTTCCCAGAACGGTTTCCTGAGCTCCGTCTTGAGTACTTTACCGGCGCCGGACAGGGGCATGGGCTCTGCTCGGAAGGTAAAGCCTTTGGGTATCTTGTAGCCTGCAATGCTGGTTCTGCAGTGGGCGACTAGCTCTTCCTCGGTCGCGGTCTGATTCGGGTGCAAAATAACGATGGCATGCACGGCTTCCCCCCATTCATCGTGTGGGATGCCAATGACCGAAACGTCCTGAACGGCCGCGTGGCTAATAAGGGCGTTTTCAACTTCGGTTGTGAAAACGTTTTCTCCACCAGTGACAACCATGTCCTTCAGTCTATCGACGATGTATAGGTACCCATCGTCATCAAAGATGCCTGCATCACCCGTATAGACCCAGCCGTTTTGCAGTGCTCTTGCCGTTTCCTCTGGTTTATTCCAGTAACCCATCATGGTATGCGGACCACGTACCACGACCTCGCCAGATACACCGATGGCGCAGTCACTACCATCATCGTTAACGACCCGAATATCATTGATGGGTGTTGGACGACCCGCTGACTTCAGAATCTGACCCCCGCGACGGTGATCCTCCGGCGACAACATCGTGGCTACGGGCGCCAGCTCGGTTTGCCCGTAGGCCTGCACCATCCCAATATGCGGCCACAACTCCATGCAGCGCTGAAGTGTGGCGGCAGGCATTGGCGACGCGCCATAGATTATCTTCTCCATGCTCGAAAAATCAGCGGCTGCAATATCGGAGTGATCCAGCAGCATCTTGATCATGGCGGGAACTAGTAGTGCGTGCGTAATTTTTTCTTCCGCCACCGTTGCCATTACGGCTACCGGATCGAAGCCCTGCAGAACCACGTTTTGTGCAGCAGATAGCGTCGCGCCCATGCCACCTGCAAAGTCGGCCATGTGAAACATCGGCGCAACGTGAAGGTATCGGCTTTCCCGTGTCATACCGAACATGGGTAGCGAGCCCATTCCGCTGGCCCATATTGCCGAGTGAGACTGCATCACACCCTTGGGGAATCCAGTCGTGCCACCCGTGTAAAAAATACCCGCCATTTCGCTACCGCTTCGTGTCGATGGCGCGCAGGGTGATTGATCATTGATGATCGCTTCCGCATCGATTGCCCAGTCAGGGCAGCTACCTTCGCCAATGTAGATGCAGTGCTCTAAGCAGGCGAGCGCTGAACGCAGTTCCTCGACCTGAGCTGAAAATGCATCGTCAAACAGCACGGCACGGGTACCTGAGTCGCCAATAGCGTAGTTGTTTTCCGGAACAGCCCAGCGGGTATTCAAGGGAACGAGACAAAAGCCGGCCCACGGCACAGCAAATAAGGCTTCGTAGTACGTGGCGCAGTTAAGGCTCAGAATGCCCACGCGATCCCCTTCCGAGAGGCCAAGATGTTGAAGGCCATTGGCCAAAGAGGCCACCCGTTGCTCCGTATCGGCCCAGGTAACGTCAGTGCCTTTGTAGGTGGTGGCAATGCCAGTTGGATTCAAACGCGCTGCGCGCTCGATCAGGGATTGGAGGGCGATCATGATTTCAGAGCTCCTGGTGCCTGTTTATTGTTGTGTGAGACCAAAACTAGACAGATGACAGGCGAAGGTCAATGACATCGCTCAATCGCGGAAGACGACTGCGTGAGTTATGTGGTCAATCCCGATACGGGCATTACTTCCAGGCAAAGCGAGGTTGATCGTAGTGAAGCACGCGTGTGCTTTTACCCAAGATACCGACCTCACGGAACTGGTAGAGAAATGCCGCTGTGGGGGCATAGATCTGATCGACACTCAATCTCATCGAGAGTACTTTTCGATCGCTTTCCGGGATCTCCTCAAACTGCGGAGCGGACGGACTCGCTAACTCTTTGAAACTGACGTTATGAATCGACGCTACTTCATCCGGATTTGGTTTTAAATGATCTGACTCTTCACCTGACCACAGAACGACGGGCGTAATGCGATAACCCGAGCGGGTAATGTAGTCATCTAACCGGCCTATGATCGCGTTGCGAGGAAGCGACAGGTTTATCTCCTCCTGCAGCTCTCGTAAAGCGGCGTCCTCCGCTGACTCTCCGGCATCCAGTCGACCGCCCGGTAGGGCCCACTGACCGCTATGGGCTCGCAACTTGCCGGATCTTCGGGTGAGTAGGACGGCGGGGCTGCCGCGATACGCTGCGATGACGATAGCGACAGCGGCTGCGCGAAGGTCCTCCAGAGGCTGGCTTTCATGAGAGAAGCTCGCGATGTTCTCGGAAACAGAAAGCCGAGTCTGGTGGTCACAGGATTCAAATTGCGTGGCAGGTATCACGACGATTATGGGCCCAGTTTATGGCAGCCACGGAGACAGTCAGTCGCGCCGGTTCTCACACTCGCAAGCACATTAAGCGCCGTAGCTGTCTACTGCGGTCAGCATACGAGTAATGAGCGCTTGCTCTGCCTCGTTGAGCTCGGGTTTCCACACCTCGAATATCAAAACAAAGCGGTCTTCTGATGAGTGATTCCATGCCTCGTGTTCGATTGTGTCGTCGAACAAGAATGCTTCGCCTAAGATCCACGGGCGGGTCAGGTTACCCACTCGAAAACCGCAATCATCCGGGATGATCAACGGGAGGTGACCAATTAACCGGCTGTTGATCATGCCATTGTGAGGCGGGATTGTTGCGCCCGCTTTAAGTCGCGAAAACAGGATATTGGGGCAACGCTCACCAGAAAAGACCAACGGAAGCTCGTTCATGGCCTTGGTGGTTTCTGGGCAAAGCGATTGATTCTCGGGGATTGCCTCACCATTCTTCCAAAGGTAAAAGGCGCCCCAATCGTCATTACCCGCCATACCGTGTGTATCAAAGACCGGTCGTTCATTGTTTTTAGTGAGGTAGGGGTCAAACGACGTGCCATGCGTAATCAATGCATTGAGCTCATCTAGAATGATGGTCGTTTTGCTCTCGAGCTCCTCGAGCCATGAAAAGTGATCTCGAGGGTAGAACTCGTGAATGGGTAAATCTGGCACCATGATGTGCCGCGGCTCAGGATAGTAGAGACGCCGTTTACCGAGCAGTAAATCGACAGCGCCTTGCATGCGAGGGGTACGGCGGTCGGTATCATCCAACAGCGGTTGTACTTCCCGTAACATGTGGTCGCTGAAAGCTGTTTGTAAATCTTGCAATCGGGTCTGTGCCCGCAAAAACTCTACCCGTATCTCCTGAACCATTTCTGGGTGGAGAGGATTGATAGCAAGTGCTCTTTGATAGAACGCGGCGGCCGCTCGCGGGTTGTTCTGTGCGAAAAATGAATCGCCTTTGACGACATAAGCCCGCGCATTATTTGCGTCGTGGCCAAGTGCACGGTCCGCTGCGTCATGCGCTGCCTCGTAGTCACCCATATTACGACTGGCAAGTGCAATGACTCCCCATACCGTTGTGTCGTCAAGACCAAGCTCTACCGCCTGCCTAGCCAGAAGAACCGCATTTTCAGGTTGCGCTGCCCTAAGCGAGACAATGGCATCGCCCAGAAGTTGTTGCGGATTGGTAGAGGATTGAGTGCCGGTAGTCATCGGGTGTGTCCAGATAGATTTGATACTAGTTGCCATTATGCAAAAAAAAGGGGGGCTTTCGCCCCCCCGTTTATCGCTTGAAAAGTCAGCAACTTAGAACTTGACGGTTACACCGGCGAACAAGTAGGTGCTCACGTCAAACAGACCTGGGTAGGTATTGTTGTTACCAGTACCTGTGCCTGATGAAGTTGTGACCGGTGCGTCGTCACCAAGAAGGTTGTTAGCACCGAAACGTACTTGCACGTTCTCGCTGTAATCATAAGTTGCAGCTAGATCGAGGTAGTTACGCTCTTCCATAGAATCTTCCAGATAACCCTGTGGATCGGTCAGACCGTAGAGGTCTGTCTCACCAATGTGACGCCATGTCGCTGAGACAGTGAGGTCATAAGGAGTTACCCAAGTTGCTAGGAAGCGGTGGTTATACTCAGGTGCTGGCAGACCACATGGACCTGCGTAAGCGCCAGTACACTCAACCTTGTCATCGCCTGGGATAGCAATCGTGTAGTTGGTATCCAGGAATGTCGCCGCGTAGTCGAAGTTCAGTGATCCCATATCGCTCATATCGAGTGAGTACGTGATGTTAACGTCGACACCTTCTGTCGCATCTGTAGCAACGTTGACGTTCTGAGTACTAATACCCGCAAGGCCACCGCCAGGTGCTTCGTTCAACAAGTGAAGCGTACCAGCTGTGTCTCGTTGGATATTGTTACAGAACGCTGGGTCGCCAGTAGTTAGACAGCGATCGTATGATGTCTGAGCGGGAACGGTTCCAATCGCGTTTGTTACTTCGATGTCGAAGTAGTCGATTGCGATTGTGAGGTCCTCGATCATGCTTGGCGTGATAACAACACCAAATGTTGTAGTCTCACCGCGCTCTGCGACCAGGTTCGGGTTACCACCAGTGATCAGGTTGAACTGACCCGCTGCACTTGGATCAACTGTTCCGTACTGAGCTGCAGACAGACCAGTGTTTGCACACTGTGCCTGAGTCGCTACTGGGTTTGCACCTGAACATTGGTCACCATCACCGTTAACAGGTGACAGCTCTACAAGGCCTGTGTTGATACCTACATAGAGGTCGAACACGTTTGGCGCACGGATCGCAACTGACTGGTTTACACGGAAACGAACTTCGTCGTTTGGTGCCCAGCTCAGACCTGCGAAGTAAGTGTCAGCGTCGAAGCTGTTTGTTACGCCGTTACCGTTGGTTGTGTAATCAGAGTAACGATAACCAGCTGTGAGACCTAGCTCCTGGACCATTGGCTGACCAGTGATCAGAGGCATAGACATTTCCATGAAGATTTCTTCGACTTCAATTTCACCAGCAATCGGCAGTGTCGCACCACCTGTACCAGTCAAACCACGGCCGCCTGAGATCTTAGAGATGTCGTCTGACAAACGACCCAGGTAGTCTTCACGATATTCGAAACCTACCAGGCCTGTCATACCAGCTTCTGCCATTGGGCTCTTAATGCCAAAGTTAGTCAGATCACCTTCGACAGTACCGCCGAAGACAGTCTGCTCAGTGTCACCAGTTACGATACCAACACCTGCGATAAACGCAGCTGCTTCGTCAGTAACAGCAGTAGAGCCGTCAGCGTTACGTGTGAAGATGTTCCATGGCACACAACCGCCACTGGTGTCACGACAAACTGGATTATCAAACGTTCCTGTGACGTATAGCGCTTGCTGTACGCGGTTGAAGTTCAGGTCGTTCTGCGAAATACGAGTACCTTCAGTTGCAGCGAACTGACCGAAGAGATCGAATGCGAAGTCATCATTGATGTCGCCACGCAGGCCGAAGATTGCACGCCATGTGCTGTTCTCGTAAGTACTGACACGAGGACCACCTTCAACGTTACGGTGAGAGTTAATGAACTGGACATCGATTGACTCGTTGCCAGCAGCCATCCAATCGAGACAGCTGACGAAGTCACCGTTGGCATCAAACGTACCTGTCATGTCACCCAAGCGAACCCCATCAGGGTTGTTGTTTGGGTTACCGCCCAACAGCAATGGGTTGTCACAGTTGGTAAAGAACGGACGGTTGAACGACGCAGATTCCGCAATCTGAGCGGCAGTCTTGTTGTTCATGTACGTTGTATCGAAGTAAGCCTCGACGTTCTCAGTCAACTCGTAGTGACCGCTTGCACCCAAGTTCCAACGCTCAACAGGGCGCTGGTAGTGGTTAACCGCACCGTAGTTGTAGTACATGTCAGAACGACCAGTGAATGGAACCAACTCGCCGTTGAGCTCCTGGAACACAGTGCCGGCTACGCCGTTACCGATAGTACCGTTGAAGCGACGGAAGTTAGATGAACCACCACAGAAGGGGTCAGAAGAACCGAACAGAGTACATGCACCTGTATCGCGGTCTTTACCCAGCATTTCTTCCATGTCTTCGTATGTGCCGAAGAGTGTGATGTTGCCGCGACCATCGTCGCTGTTAACACCCATCAAGACAGACATTAGGCTAGCTTCACCAGTTGTGGTTGAACCTGGATCGAAGAAGTCCGCTTCTCCAAGCAGATTCTCCATGTAACCGTTGCTGTTCTTGTTGTAATTCGTGCTGTACTGGTAGTCGAACTCAAAACCTTCGAAGTCTTTCTTGGTAATGAAGTTAACAACACCTGCTACCGCATCAGAACCGTATACCGCAGAAGCACCTGAAGTAACGATGTCCACGCGCTCAACCATGCGTGCTGGAACCATATCCACGTTCGCTGAAGATGAGAATGGGCTACCGAATGGCAGACGCTTTCCATCGATCAGGACCAGTGTACGCTGAGAACCAAGACCACGGAGGTTCAGTGTAGAAGTACCGCTTGCGCCGTTAGCAACTTCCGCTGTCTGGGAAACGAAAACGTTTGGCAGAATGTTGACCACGTCTTCGACACGGGCTACACCACGGCTGTTGATTTCTTCCGCACCGATCTGAACCAGAGGTACTGAAGATGTAACGTTTGATTTGGTCAAACGCGAACCGGTTACAACAACTTCCTCGAGATTAGCCTCTTCGTCCTGCGCGAACGCAAAACCTGGCAACGTCGAAGCGACTGCTGCTGCTACCGCATGACTGAGGTAGCTTTTGTTAAAAGATTTCATTCGAAACCTCCCATAGTTGATAAAAGTTCAAGGACTCCTTGCGGTGCATATGTAAAACACCATGCGCGGCACTGAGACAGTTCCACATGCGAACAATAGCGAAAAGGGGCGCCAGCGCGATACCCGCTTTACAAAAATTAACCGGAAATATCCGTTTATTTGTGACTTTTTTACGTATTTGTAGGGAACTTTTCGACGCTAACGCGAGCGACGGCATTTTTAGCGGGGAAACGGACACGCGGCTGTCGGCGTCTTGAGCCGTAAACTTTAGCGCTAGCAAGGGTTCGTGACGCGCTTTATTCAGATTTTTTCTCGCCTGGCTAGGACGATTGTTACCGATCTAGCTGACGCGACTGATATCCTTCTTCGGGTAACACGTTGTTGAGGTGAACGGCCGAATTTTGACTCGGCAAGCAGTGAGTTTATGAAGCGAGATCTGAGACAGGATGTGCAGAGCATTCAGACGCTTTTAATGCAAGGGCGTTTTGATGCCGGAATTAAGCTCTGCCGCGAGGTTCTGTCTTACGCGCCGCGTGAGCCGAATACCTTATATATGCTGGGTGTGGCAGCTGCTCAGATTGGTGATGCAGCTACAACGCGAGATGCTTTTTCCCAGGCTTTGGCGGTCACGCCCGATCGCATTGATCTCTTGTTGAATTTCGGAAACTTTCTGCGCGAGACAGCTTCACCGGCGGAGGCACTGCCCTTACATCAGCGAGCCGCGTCGCTTGGTCCACAAATGCCTGAAGCATGGAAAGCATTGGCAATGACACAGCTGCGCTTGGATCTTTGTGACGAAGCACTGTTTAGTGCCAATAAGTTGATCAGTATCTCCCCTAAAGATGAATCTGCATGGGAATTGGCAGCCGGTGCCGCCCAGCGTCTTAAACGTCTAGATGAGGCGGTCAGTATGATCGAGCGGGCAATCCGACTGATTCCTGGCTCGGCCATGCTGAACTATGCGTTGGGGCAGTTGTGTCGTGAGCAGGGTAACTTCAAAGACGCAGCCGTCGCGTATCAGACAGCGCACACTTTGGGGTTCGATTCAGCTGATCTTTATCGTAATACCGCGGAGTCTCTGTTGGAGTCTGGCAGGTCACACGACGCAGTGGCCTTCGCGCGCCTCGGATTGGATCGCCACTCGACAGACCTAGAGCTACACAGAGTGGTGACCAGACTTCACGTTGAGAGCAACTCGCCTGGCGACCCGATAGAGGATTTGATCATTGCGGCGCGGAAGCATCGGACAAATCCATCACTCTGGGAGACGGCAATTGGGTTTTTGAAGTATCTCGACCGCAAGGATGATCAGCGTGCGTTGCTGGCTGAGGCGTTGGCTTCTGGATGCCCATCGACTCCTGGCTTGCAGAGCCTTGAGGCGATTGAGCTGGCCGATGAGGGTAAGCATGATGGCATGGTGTCTTCTTACGAGCGGCTCCTGTCGCTGTACCCCGCTGAGACTGGGATCAAATTTGACTTTGCGGTGCAGCTTCTTAAGGCTAATGAGCCAGATCGTGCCGAATCGCTCTTGGTAGACGCGCTGAAGCTGGATCCACAGGACCAATTGGCGCTTGCGTTTAGGTGCTCAGCTCTGCGCATGATGAATGACCCACGCGAAGCGGCACTCGTCGATTATGATCGCATGGTCTTTGACGTGCAGGTGCCGGTACCGAGTGGCTACAGTAGTGCGGCCTCTTACTTTGGTGAGGTGGCCGAGGTGCTGGAAACGCTCCATCACACGCAAGCGCATCCCATCGATCAGAGTGTCCGCGGAGGCACGCAAACTAACGGTTTCTTATTTCGTATAGCAGAGCCGCTGGTGAAAAGTTTGGAGCAACAAATAAGACTGGCCGTTGTCGATGCGATCAATCGTTTCCCCAGTGATCCACGACATCCTTTCTGGGGCCGAAATGTGCGGGGAACATCTGCCGGAGACGTTCTTTTTTCTGGCGCTTGGTCAGTGCGACTTAGAGCTCAGGGATATCACACAAACCACGTTCATCCCAAAGGCTGGATTAGCTCTGCACTCTACATCGCGGTTCCAGATGAGGTTGCAGGTGCTACTGATGATGCGGGCTACATTCAATTCGGAGCGCCAGAAGATAAGTTGGGACTCAATCTCCCTGCGGTTCGAACCGTCAAGCCAGAGGTTGGGAAATTGGTGCTCTTTCCGTCATACATGTGGCACGGCACGGTTCCGTTCGAATCATCTCAGTCCAGAATCACAGTTGCCTTTGACATAGTGCCGCACAGATAGACGGGTGCGAGTTTCACTGAGCGCCCCTACGGATTCTCAACTATTGAACCTTTCGCACAAGAACCGTTTTACCGCTGGAGACGACAGTCATTTCCCAGCCACCCATCCAGTTCTTTTTGAATTTGACGCGCCTATCGCTGCCACGGTGGCGATAGTTCGCTGAGGATCGCTGTCGCCAAACCTGCCCGTTGTCGAGTTTAAAAATGGTTTTTCCGGTCCAACCCGTAAAGTCGCCCGTCAGCCTCGCCTCAAAGGCGGATTCAGACTGTTTTGTATTTTCACTCTCTCGTTTGTCCGCCAGCTTCGCCGCCACACGACGGTCGACCTCGGCCTCGATAGCCTCGGGCGTTGCCTCCAATTCTGTAGGCTGTTCTGGCAATTCTCTCCGATCATCGGCTGTAATTCTGGTGACACCAGTTTCACTGCGCCGGCCATAGTTCTCTTTCAGCCACTCATTAAGGAACTGCCGTTGCTCGGCGGTAAGCGCATCCACGCCCGATTTCACCCGCTCCTCAGCGCTCATCGCACTCTCGATATTTTCGGATTCCGATGCCGAGGCGAAACTGGTAAAGGTCACCATGCAGGATGTGATGGCTATCGCGGTTAGGGATATCAGGTGGCGCTTTAACCGGCGAAAACGGCTCATGTAAATAGTGTTATTCATGGTTGCGGCATGTCTCTTCAGATCAGTCTTGTACGCGTACTGTTGAGCAGCATACTGACACAAATCCATGGGTGAGGGCATTACGATCCGCCCCATCGGTGTCATTACGCTAAAGCGAGCTGTGACAGGCGGAGGTAGGGTTTGAAGGGGGTTTTAGGGGGCACAGTGGTTCAACCTGATGCAATTTACGCTACATTCGACGTGGGCAAGTGAGTCCTTTCAGCCAAGTCTCTGAGTTTATGTTTTCCTTTCAAGGTCAGTCTTTAAGTTATGACATCACTAACATCGCATGCCCTGCCGGGTAGCCATCTGACGAGTCGAAAACTCGGCCACCTTCTTGTCCTGACGATGGTTGGGCCGCTGACTGTTTCGCTCTCCGTGATGACCACGATGAAAGCCGCAGGTACAGAATTACTGGAGACTTGTCGCACGGCTGATCTTCTCCTGCACAACGCGGTTGTCTACACAGCTGACGAATCTAATTCAACACATCAGGCCCTGGTCATCGACGATGGGCGATTCGTGTTTGTGGGTACGGACGAGGCGGCGACGGCGGGCTGGTGTGATGCCGAGCGGTTGATAGACCTAAGAGGTGCTGCGGTTTTCCCTGGATTCACTGATAGCCACCAGCACCTTGAGGGTGTAGGGAGGCGCACCAAAACACTCAGCCTCTTTGGTATCGACAGCTTAGATCAAACAGTTGCGGCCATTGAGAAATGGGCGGTTGACGTGCCAGCTGGTGGCTGGGTTTTGGGGCGAGGTTGGATCGAGCGCGAGTGGCAGGGTGAGCGCCGATTTTTAACTCGCTGGGATGTCGATCGGTTTACCGAGAGTAAGCCCCTGTTCATGCCGCGGGCAGACGGTGTTTCCGCCTTGGTGAATACCAAGGCACTTAACATGGCTGGAATCAGTAGGGACACACCGGATCCTGAAGGAGGGCGCTTTGAGCGCGACGATCGAGGTGAGCTTACCGGTTATGTCTTGGGTAATGCGATGGCACCTTTCAGAGCTATATTGCCATCTGAGACTGATGCCTACATTACCGACAATCTGTTGCGCGGCATGAGGACGAACGCTGCCCTGGGTTGGACCTCAACTCACGATGCAGGCATGTCATGGCGCCAGTTGCGGCTGCTTCAGGACCTCCGATCTAGTGGGTTGATGGCGCACCGTGTTTACGTTGCCATTCCCATAGCAGACGCCGATCCACTATTAGAGCGAGGACCCGAGCAATCCGATGATGGCTGGATCGATCTGCGCGGTGTCAAAGTGTTTATCGATGGCACGCTGGGCTCGAGAGGCGCAGCCCTACTCGAGCCGTACGCAGACGCGAATCACCGTGGATTCATGAATCGAACCACCAAAGAAGTCCTGATGCCGGTACTGAAGCAGGCCCTCCGTGAGGGCGTACAGATTATGACGCATGTGATCGGTGACAGAGCGCTTCGAGAAACCTTGGACTGGTATCTGGAAGCACAGGCTTCGGTTCCGAAGTCAGAGTGGAAACACACGACGCTTAGATGGCGCCTCGAGCACGCTCAAATTATTCCACCCCGTGATCAGCGACGTATCAAGGACATGTCGGTCATTCTTTCAATGCAGCCGAGCCACGCCATTGGAGATCTAAATTTTGCGGGCGATCGATTGGGACAGGAGCGGTTGAGCTATGCGTATCCATGGCGCCCACTGATAGATCGGGGTATCCCTATCATTGCAGGGTCCGATGCGCCGGTCGAAGCGGGTGATCCCAGAATCGAGTTCTATGCGGCTATTACCAGAGCTCGGCTTGATGGGTCATCCGAAGCTGGTTGGCACCCGGAGTATGCCGTTGATCGACTGGACGCGTTACGAATGCTGACGACGTGGCCGGCTTTTGCTTCGTTTCAGGAAGCAGAGCGAGGTTCGATAGAGGTAGGAAAGCAGGCTGATCTATCCATTTTTGATACGGACTTTATGACCGCTAATCCGCACGAGATCCTCGCGGCAAAAACGGTGATGACGATCGTTGATGGACGCGTGATTTATCAGTCAGGAGATATCACTGACTTGCTGGGAGTCTCACGAACGAAGTGAAGTGGTGGGCCCAGTAGGGTGAGGCCGTGGTTTCGGCGAGCATCGCTCGCCGCCGGACGAACGCCCGAGCGTCTCGCGAGGACTGGCGCCAACACGATGTTGGTGGATCGCGAAGCCCGTGGATGGGCGAGAGCGATCGAAGGTTACTGGATGTCTGCTATCACGAACGAAGTGAAGTGGTGGGCCCAGTAGGACTTGAACCTACGACCAATCGATTATGAGTCGACTGCTCTAACCAACTGAGCTATGGGCCCTATAAACGCAAGCAATTTGCGGGCGGCGAGTGTACCACGGAGAAAACTGAAAAAGTGGGGGGGCGGGCCTTACTTGCATTGCACCTACTGTCAATTCCCCTTTCCTAGGGACGCCTCATAATGATAGCGTTCTCCGCATTCTCTTTAAGCAGCCTATAAGCAGGTAATAATGAAACGGTTCGGGAGCGGTCTTTTAGTTTTTGTCGTCGCCAGCTTGGGGCTGATTTCATCGTGTGCGGTCAACGAGTTTGACCTTGATCGCGAGGTGTACGAGCGACAGATAAAGCAAGTGACTCTAGGGATGTCATTTGATGAGTTTCAAAGCCTATTTCCGCAGCGTATTTCCCGAGGAGGTAATAAAGGCGACTTCGGAACATTGGTCGCCTATGAGGTGGCCTACGCGTACTACTCTTTTGCGGCAACAGGTGCAGAGCGGCGCAATGTCTTTACCGGTACCGAGCGGGTAGTTACCTGGTTCTTTTTTCTGAACGACCGCTTGATTAAGACCGGTGAAGAAAATTCATGGCCCACAGAGGCTGAGCTCAGATCTGCGCGCTGAAGCGTTTATCCCATCCCGTCAGCCTCAGTAAAAGCAGCTGTTCTTCATTTCCAACCTTTCTATCCATCCTTTCTAGCCGTCATCCAGGCAGAAGCAGCTTTTTGCTGCGCCATCGTTGCGGATAAAACAGTGAGTTTCGGATCGGTAGCGCCTGTTCGGCCAATGTTGGCTATCTGCTCATAGAACCAAAACTGCGTCGCAAAGGAATTGATGGTCCGTACTGCATTGAACTTCGTTAGCCACATAAGCCAGCCGGGAAGTAGGGAAAGATTGTCTTCGTAGCGAGCGAGCTCGTCTTCTCCGTTCAGCAATCGATTGGGACCGTCCGCATCGACACATAAAGGGCGGCCCAAGCCAATCATGTCGGCACCGCCGGTCTCTAACACGTGATTCATGACTTCTCTGCGACGAAGACCACCCGTCACCATGATGGGTATGGATAGCTCTTGACGCATAGCCTTCGCAAAATCAACAAAATAGGCCTCTCGTGCCAGTGTGCTTCTTGCAAGTGACTGCTCCTCGATCGGCTCGACACCATCCAGATTTAGCAATCTCGGCTGCTCGTAGGTGCCACCGGAAATTTCCAGTAAATCAACGCCCACATCCGCTAGCCACTTGGCCACCGTCAAGGAGTCATCAAAATCAAAACCACCTTTCTGGAAGTCTGCGCTATTGAGTTTCACTGAAATGGGGAAGTCAGTTCCCAATGCCTCTCGTGCGTTGGCGACGATGGCAATGAGAGCTCGAGCGCGATTTTCCAATGTGCCGCCCCACTCATCTTCACGTTGATTCGTCAGCGGGCTCAGGAACTGAGAGAGCAAGTAGCCGTGCGCTGAGTGAAACTGTACTCCGGTAAAGCCCGCTTCTTTGCAGGTGACCGCGCAAGCTACGAAGCGCTCAATAACCGATTCAATCTCTTCCGCAGTCAGCGCAACCGGCTCTCCAAACTGGCTCTGCGGCAAACGTAATCGGACGGCAGAGGGAGCCTTAGGTGACGGATTTACGATTTTTTGTGTTTGTCTGCCTGCATGGCTGATTTGCGCCCACAAATGGTTGCCGTTGCGTGTTCCAGCGGCAGCCATCCTCTGCAGTGCCGCGAACGCCTCGTCGGAAAGCTTGCTGTCGACAATCACATTGCCTGGGCGTTCGAGATGATCACCATCGACTTGAATATTGCCGGAGAGCAGGATGCCAGAGCCGCCGTCGCTCCAAATACCGTAGAGCCGCTCTAGCTCCTCCGATGCCGTCCCATCGGAATGCGCCAGACCCTCGGTCATGGCGGCTTTGCACATACGATTAGGTACCACTGCGCCGCAGGGCAGTGTCAGGGGCTGGTCCAGCATTAACCTACTCCGAATTTATTTATTTTTCTGCTTCAAGCAGTACATGGCAGCGTTGATCATGTAATAGTTCTGCCGACGCCGTATCATAAACGAAGTCTTGTCTGTATTTGTCCATGAACTCGTTGTCCTGCATCCGCAGGCGCTTGCGTTGCAATGCGCTTAAGAACCGGCGCACGTCATCGTGAGATTTTAAAATGAGGGGTGGCACTTCAGCCGTATTGCCGTCGACGCTTTTGGCAACCATAGTGAAGTAGCAGGTGTTGGTGTGCTTGCTGATACCTGCTTGCAGGTTTTCCGCCACCACCTTGATACCTACTACGAGCGACTTGCGGCCTACATAGTTGACCGATCCCATGAGTTTGATGACCTCTCCAACCTCGACGGGCTGAAGGAATTCCACATTATCTACCGATACGGTCACACAATAGTTGCCCGCATGCTTACTCGCGCAGACGTAGGCTACTTTGTCCATCAAGGACATTAGTGTGCCACCGTGGACCTTGCCGCCAAAGTTGGCGTAGCTGGGCACCATCAGTTCGATAATGGTGCTCTGAGAATAGGCGACTGTATGTCCTTCCACGATGGGCTCCTTAAAAGGTAGGAGCTGTTTTTACAGGGTCGTGGGGGGGATGGATCAGCGTTCGTCTTTTTGAGCGGTGATGCCGTAGGGCTCGGCAAGCTTCCATACGTGCTCAGGGATCATCGTGCGCAAACGCTTTGGCGCTGCACGTCGCAAATGCAGGATCGATTCGGCGGCCTTCATCTCAAGTCGGGTCCTCGCAAACTCAAGACCTTTCGGCCCGGTTAGCGGCATAATTTTACCCACAATGGGCCGTAGCCACTGCGGCATCTTTCGCAGAGGTAAGCCACCTGTCGCTCTGCGTGTATTCTCGATGAAGCCTTTTACCGCCGAGTACCGTTTGCCAGACGAGGTCGGCGATGTCAGGGACAGCTCTGATTGGATATGTTGTAGCACTGCCTTTCCGCGCTGATTTCGGACGAGCAGCCATTGCTCGCCACGTCCGCCCATGTAGCCCACGGTAATGTCTGACAGCGTATTCACGTAATCGACACAGGTGCGACAGGTCAAGGGGAAGAAGTCATCAGGTAAGTCAGCAATAGGAAGTTGCAGGAACGGTATGCGTCGCTTTGAGCCGGTTTCAAACCGGAGTTCCACGTGAAAGTCTGGCATAAACTCGAGGTAGTTAATCTGCTCAGGATCATCATCGAGCAGCGAGAGGAATTCGTGAAAATTCTCCGTCGTGGTGTTGTCGGAGCAGGGCGTGCCAATGACCACAAGATGCTCTAGGGCCAGTTCCGGTTCCAGGGCTCGAAGCGCGTAAATCTGGCAGGGTATGCCAATGACGGCGAGCCGTTTGTGACCAGCTGCAATCGCTGGCTCCAACATTTCCAGTAGCGGTGCATAGCCCATCCGCATACCTCTGCACGTTGCCATATCCTCTGCTGCGGTGATGAGTCGGGGTACGGGTCGCCACTTGTCCTCTGGATCAGGGCCAACACAAAGAACTGCCGTTACCTCACCCGAGGCCAACAGTGCTTCTCCGAGGCGTGTCGTTATGCCCGTCCACTGCGCACCCTGTCGCGCAGGCTTTAATGCTGCTTGATGCATCTCCTCGATGACACCAAAAAATGGCTCAATGTCACCATCGGTCCCACGAATACGACCATGGGTCCTCTGTTCTAATCGAGGATAGTCGGGATTGATAAATTGGCAGGCGTATCCGCAGCGACCGGGATCATCGGTTCGACTGACACCACAATCGGTGCAGAGCTTTCGGTGCGGTGCCTCGTCTTGCACCGCGATTAAATTCACCCGTCCAGCCCTAGCATGTACTCGGCCACCAGTAACCTCATTTCCTTCGAGATATGCCCTTGAGGCGGCATGTTCGGGAAGTCGGGCCGTCGGCGCACAGGCTCAGCAACATAGTCTGCAATTGCCTGTGCGTCGTCCCCATACTGCGCTTGAATCACAAGGGCGGGTGGTCCGATCAGCCGCACGTTATAGGCATGGCAGCCAGCGCAAACCCCGTTGTATACGACCTCGGCGCCGCCGGCATCGGCAGTTATGATTCTGGGATCAGCCGGTGCCTCTAGCATTTTTGTGGTGAGCTGTCGTGTCGTACCAATATCGGATGCAGAGGCAACCGCATCAGCTGCTCGGACAGTAGGGGCATCGCAGTCCGCCCATTCTTCTAGCCCGTAAGATCGGTACGCTTCACGCCGAGAGATGCAACTACCACGCTCCTTCTCGGTAGCACTTTGATAAGCGAGGATGTCAGGACCTTTGGTGCTGAACTTGCTCAGCATCAGCAGTTTCATTTCACCATCAGGGTCATTCCCGTTATCGAACATGACGTTGTTGCGTATTTCGACCTGATCGGAATGAGGGTCTGAATCCTTGTCGCTGGCCACCGCCGTTACAAAGTCACCGCTCGTTACGATAATCCCGCCTGTGTTATTGCCCGTGATGATGTTGTCTTCGATAACGACTTTATCGCCAGACATCACCAGAATGCCCGTTCCCGATGGGATGCCTGCCACCAGCGAACCGGGAATGGCGAAGTTGGGCGTGTTGTTGTTGGTGACAAAGTTGCGTCGGACAATGGCATCGTAAGAGGACTTGATGGGCAGTCCTGGCGTGATGAATACCAAAATGCCGCCGGTGTTGTTTCGCGCCACGTTGCCTTCGACCAATACGTGCCGGCTGTTTTCTACCTCGATGCCTGCAACGTTATCGAATACCTGATTATTTCGAACGTCGATGTAATCTGACATGCCGACGTAGATGGCGGCATCTTCGATTCCGCTCAGAATATTATTCTCGATGAGCCCGTTGTGACCGAATTCAGGGAAAATGCCGTAGAGGCCAGTATCAATGACCCAGTTGTTGCGAATCGAGAAGTTGTTACCCGACTGCCCCATGATCGCATTGCCCTTGTACTTCGTGATCTTGAACCACTCGACACTGAAACCATTCCCTGAATACAAAATGGCGTCGTTCAATATTTTTTCCCCATCGAGGTGAGGCCATTCCCCGTTTTCCACGATGCCGATGAGCGAGATATCGTCTTTATCGACATACACTGTTTCGTGGTAAGTACCTGGGAAAACTTTGATTGTGTCACCGGCCTTTGCCTTGGCCACGGCCGCTTGAATCGATTCGCCGTCTTTCACTTCGTGAACTGCACCGATCGCCAGACTGCTAAAGGCGACGCAGCAAAGCCACAGCCCCCTTAAAATTAGCCCCCTAGCCCCCTTAAAAGTAGCCCCCTCAAAATGGTCTTTCTAATCATTATTCTTACCTCGATGTCAGGTTGTTCCTGTTCATTGCGCGACCCGGAGTCAACCCAGAGGGCAGGCGCTTAGGTATTTCGGGCATAAAGCCTTCATCCGTCAGAGCGTGGAGGAAATCGACGAGCCTGTCGAGTTCTTCCTCGCGTAAGTCTGGGTCCCAAATATGCCAGTGAATCAATAAATTCTCGTCCTCGGGGACTGCATGGCCTCGCCCGCCGTTATAAAACGCAACAGTCTCCCTGAGTGAATCGAAATTGCCTTGATGCATGTATGGCGCTGTTTTTGCAATGTTGCGTAAGCTAGGAACCCTAAACCCTCCGCGCTGACTGGGAATGCCAGAGGTTGCTCCAGCCCCCGGATCAAACGGTCGCCCCTCGGGTTCAGGCACACCGATAATGGCGATTTCCTGATTACTAAACAGGGGTGGTGTATGGCATTCACCGCAGCGAGAAACGAATGAACGGAAGACGTTGAGTCCCTCGAGTTCACTGGGTGACAGCGCGGTTTGAAGGCCGTGCGCGTAAAAATCGTATCGGCTGTTGAGCGAAACCAGCGACGATTCAAAAGCCGTTATTGCGGTGTAGACATGATCGAGTTCAATCTCGCCTGCTCCAAAAGCGACCGTGAATAGGTCTCTGTAAATTGTATTAGAACGCAGATCAGCAATCAGCTGGTCCGGTCGATTCCCCATTTCATTGTCAGCATAGAGCGGACCAATCAACTGCTCTTCGAGCGAGGACTTACTGCCATCCCAGAGGAGCGTGTCGAAAAAGCCAATGTTCCACAAACTCGGCGCAGAGCGGTCGAGCACGGCCTTGTTAATCCCTCGTGCCCGTCCAAGCCCGTCGGCGAAGCCATAATCGGGATCATGGCAGCTCGAGCAGGCAATGCTATTGTCTGCCGAAAGCAGGGGGTCGAAAAAAAGATAACGGCCGAGATCGATGACCTGTGGTGAGAAACCATCGCGAATCTCAGGTAGGCCGGCTCGAGGGCCGCCCACACCACTGTCGTGTGGCGAACGATAATTATCGTACAAGCTATTGAGCTCGCAACGGCGCTCTTGGGTGAGTTTGAAACCGGCGGGACAAGTCGTGGCGAGCTCGAATGAATGGTGTTGTTCGCCTGCCTTTAGGGACGGAGACAGCCAAAGAAAAAAAACGCAGAGTACGAGCGCTCTCACTCTAGGGCTATTCAGCTTGGATTTACTGAGACAGCTGCGCCACATAAGCACTGACATCATTGATGAGGGATGGGTCTTTGAGCGAGCGGGACAGACGGTTCATCTGCTTCCCATAACGATCATCGGTATGGAATCCACGACGGCCCTCACTAAAATGACGGTACTGACGCACCAAGTAGCTGGCATCGAGTCCTAATAAACTGGGTGCACCCAATGCGTCATTACCATCTGCGTTTGTGCCATGACAGGCACCACAGTACGCGGTGTACAAGTCTGCACCTCGATCTGTGTCGCCCGCCACAGGCTTGGCTGCCGAGATTTCTCGTGAATCAGGAAGCCGATCAATCGCCAGGACTGCCTCAGCGACCACGGCAGCATCCAAAGTAGAGACTGCTGCGCTCATGGTTTGAGTATAGGCGTCAGTTGTATCTCGCCATCCCTTCTGGAAACCCTGCAACTGACGCTTTAGGTAAGCACTGGAAAAGAGCGTTAAGTTCGGCGCGCCTAATGACAGGTTGCCCGCTCCTTGAGCGCCATGGCACGAAGCGCAATGCGTCTGGTATGCATCATCAGCCAACGAAGGCGCAGATAACGCACTGATGGCTAGGAGTAGTGGGGCGAGCTTTTGGCTTAATTTCATTTGCCAGCTTCTTGTACCTTGGATTCAGTCTTTAAGTATAAACGGTGCTCTCTTTAGAAAAAGCTCTCTTTAGAAAAAGCGCTCTATTGAAAATGCGAATCTAAGACTGATTTGATCCAGGGATCGCGTCTTATAACTCAGCAATAAGTCTGCCGCTGCAATCCCATCTCAATCGCACCTTTCCTTGTGAGGGTACAGGTCCTGCGGGGGTGTAGACTTTGCGATTGTGCATAGCGCAATCAAACGCGCTAGGCTAAAAGAAAAAGGATAGGGGGCGGTATGCAGTTCATGCGACAAGACTGTGCTTTAACTCTGCGCGAAGGCCTTGAAGAGCTATATCGCCACGCGCCCGATGTCGCTGAAGTTTCGCGACGCAAAGGCAAGACGTTTGTCGATCACGATCTGACCCATGTTCTCTTCGGGTGTGATACATCGCTTCAAGGAGAAATTGTGTTGAAGCCGTGGATTCTGTTCGGCACAACGATTAATCGAGCCGAAATGAAGGCATACGCGGCCGATCCTGACGTCCAGATGCTAAACGAGGAGGGCATTCAGTTGATGGGCGGGCGACTGAAAGGCTACACGCTTCTGCTGACGTATTATCTGCCGTTGTTTTTCTGGATCTGGGTTCGTCGTGTGCGGGGTATGTCGGCCAAATGGCCGCATTCAAATGTCACCGAGGACATGATGGATACGCCACTGGACGAGTTGAGGCGCGCCTACGGGATTCGGCTCTACTCATAGCGCTTTAGAGCAAGCTCCCGTTCCACCGACTTAGTCGTCGAGGAAGCTTCTCAGGTAATCAGACCGAGTCGGGTGGCGAAGCTTTCGCAACGCCTTGGCTTCAATCTGACGAATGCGCTCGCGAGTCACGTCAAACTGCTTACCGACTTCCTCAAGGGTGTGGTCCGTATTCATATCGATGCCGAAACGCATGCGGAGCACCTTGGCCTCCCGCGCGGTCAGACCGCCTAGGACCTCACGAGTAGCTTCGGTCAGGCCTTCATCGGTGGCAGCATCTACAGGACTTGCGATCGTGACGTCCTCAATGAAATCGCCAAGATGCGAATCTTCATCATCGCCAATTGGCGTCTCCATCGAGATAGGCTCTTTAGCAATTTTCAGGACCTTGCGTACTTTGTCCTCTGGCATGTCCATGCGCTCACCGAGCTCTTCCGGCGTAGGTTCACGACCCATCTCCTGCAACATCTGACGAGAGATTCGATTGAGCTTGTTGATGGTTTCGATCATGTGCACAGGGATTCTAATGGTGCGCGCCTGGTCTGCAATCGATCGAGTGATCGCCTGACGAATCCACCACGTTGCATAGGTAGAGAATTTGTAGCCGCGTCGATATTCAAACTTATCAACCGCCTTCATGAGGCCAATATTGCCCTCTTGGATGAGGTCCAAGAACTGGAGGCCGCGGTTGGTGTATTTCTTTGCAATAGAAATAACCAGTCGAAGGTTGGCCTCTACCATTTCCTTCTTTGCGCGCCGGGCACGCGCCTCGCCCATGCTCATGCGACGGTTAATTTCTTTGATCTCAAGCGTCGATAGGCCTACTTCGTCTTCAATGACGGCAATGCGCTTTTGGAGTCGCACAATGTCTTCTCGATAATTTGCCAGGCGCTCGGCGACGTCAGCCTTTTTCGTGGCGCCGTCTATCCACTCGAGATTGCTTTCTGACCCTTGGAAGCTCTTGATGAAATCCTTCCGGTCCATGCGGCACTCACGCACCACAATACGCATGAGCTCTCGCTCTGATTCTCGAACGATCGCCAGTACTGCCCTGGGTGTTTCAGCTAGCGGATCAAACACACGGGGCGTCAGCTTGAAGAACTTAAAAAGTTCACCCAGCTTGGTCATCTCTTTTTGAGCTTCTTTGCTGTCGTAGCCTTTTTCTTCTAGCGTTTTTTCTGTCTTCGTGCACTGGCGCTTCAATGCCGTGAAACGCTTTTTCGCCTCCACAGGATCGGGCCCTGTGTCTACTGTTTCGTCAGAATCATCGCTGTTGTTGTTTGCATTCTGCTCCGCAATTTCCTGCGCTGAGGGCACGTGATCAGCAGGGTCCAGGTAACCCACCAAAATATCGGCGAGCTTGCGCTCTTCTTTGGCAACAAGGTCGTACTCATCGCACAGTTTGCGAGCAATGCCCGGGTAGAAGGCCAAGGCAGCTAGCAGTTCACGAATGCCTTCCTCGATACGCTTGGCGATAACGATTTCGCCTTCACGCGTTAGTAGTTCGACGGTGCCCATTTCACGCATGTACATGCGCACAGGGTCAGTTGTTCTTCCCGCCTCGTTCTCGACGGCAGCCAGTGCGGCGGCGGCCTCGGCAGCAGCGATTTCGTCTGCTGAGCGATCGCCCTCGGTTAACAACAGTTCATCGGCATCAGGCGCCTGTTCGAAAACCTGAATACCCATGTCATTGATCATCTGAATGATGTCTTCGACCTGGTCCGGTTCCGAAATATCCTGAGGGAGGTGATCGTTCACCTCGGCATAAGTCAGGTAGCCTTGCTCTTTGCCTTTTGCAATCAGTTGCTTAAGGCGAGATTGTTGTTGTAGCGAATCAGACATGTATCGGTCCGGAGAAAAAGGGGTCGTAAAAAAATAAGCCCGCAATAATAGCGGCCGCTGGTGCAATAAGCCATGTCAAAACTTCGACTTTGGGTGTTTTATTCAATTTTTATCAGTATTTCCGCGCCCTGAACGATCAGCGCGTTAATTTCGTCCAGAGAGTTGTCTTATCTCAGTCGTCAGTGCTACGAGCTCGCGCTTTTGCTCGTTGCTTAAGTCAGTGTAGGCCACAGTTTTCAATGTTTCAGCGCGTTTACGCAAAAGAGTGACATGCCGATCTCTCGAAAGCTTATTTAGGATCGCCATCAGATGCTCACTAATGTGCTGTTCATCATCGATGACCTCTTTCGCCGCGGCCTCACTCAGCAGTTCGCCTTCATCTGTTCCCATCCAGTAGCCGAGTAGAGCGGCGGTGCTCAGTTCAGTGTTTTCGCGCACCTGTGTTACAACGTCGTGGAGCAGGTTGCTGAGCATCCCGCCCCGCTCGGGCAGCAGTTCATCCGTTATTGCGCTTGCAGATGATGGCTTCAGCACAAGCAGGCCCAGCGCTCGCGAGAGGACAGCACTGTGAGGCTCCAACTGTGGTGGCGCTCCATGGTAATCCCCAGCGTCAGGAGGAGACTCATATCCCTCAGGATAATCAAAGGGCGCGTCAGGTTCGCTTGGTGTCTCGCCGGGCTCTCTCGAGAGAGCGGACTCGTATTCTGCCGTCACGGGCTTTTCGATTTCTCTCAATCGCCGCAAGCTCTCGACATCCATATCCGTGCGAGTGGCAAGCGCCTTGAACAAGAGCGTTTTAAACACGCCGTCAGGAATAAGGTTGATATAGGGCGCTACCAATTTTGAGAGCCGCGCCTTGCCGTCCATGGTGTCGAGATCGATTCCCTGTGCCATCTGATCGAACAAAAAAGTCTCTAGAGGATCAGCGTTATCGAATAAATGCTCCAGGTGTTGGGAGCCTTTGTTGCGCACCACACTGTCCGGATCCTCGCCCTCTGGTAGGAAGAGGAATTTCACTTGGCGCCCGTCTTCCATCATGGGTAGAGCGGCTTCCATACCTCGGAACGCGGCTTTCCTGCCGGCCTCGTCACCATCGAAGCAGAATACAACTTGATCTACGCGGCGGAAAAGCAGCTCTAAATGTGGTCTACCCACCGAAGTTCCCAACGTCGCGACGGCGTAGTGGATGCCAAATTGCGCCAGCGCGATAACGTCCATGTAACCCTCCACGACAACAATGCGCGAGAGGTTCTTCGCAAATTTTCGGATATGGTGCAGTCCGTAAAGCTCGTGCGATTTTGAAAATAACGGTGTCTCGGGCGAATTGAGGTACTTGGGCTTTCCATCTCCCAACACTCGGCCACCCATGGCAATGACTTTGCCCCGTTGATTTACGATCGGGAAAATAACGCGATCTCTGAAGCGATCGTATTTTCGCCCCGAGTCATTTTCAATTAAAAGCCCTGCCGTGAGCGCATGCTCAATATCTTCTTCGGAGGACAGGGTGGTCATGAAGTTATCCCACCCTTCAGGAGCAAAGCCCAGTCGGAAGTCTCGAGCAATTTCACCTGACAAACCGCGCTGCTTTAGGTAGTCGACCACACGCCCGCGAGTGGGATGCTTACGGAGAAGTGACTCATACAAGCGCGTCGCGTTCTCCATGGACTCATAAAGAGGTTTTTGATGATCAATCTGAGGAGCGGCGTCAGCCTCTTCTGCTGGCAACTCCATGCCAGCTGCTTGCGCGAGGGACTCAATAGCTTCGCGAAACTCCATCCGCTCGTAATCCATGATAAAGCCCAGCGCGTTGCCACCGGCACCACAACCAAAGCAGTAGTAGAACTGCTTTTCGGGATTAACAGAAAAGGAGGGTGTTTTTTCCTGATGGAATGGGCAGCAGGCCGAGTAGTTCTTACCCGCTTTTTTTAGTTTTACGCGGCGATCAACCACATCAACGATATCGGTCCGGTCAAGGACTTGGTCGATAAATGCCTGTGGAAGTCGGGCCATGTTGGATGACCTAAGCCGGTGATTAAGCCGTCAGTTTAGCCTTAACTAGCTTGGATACGGCACCCATGTCGGCGCGACCCTGCAATTTGGGCTTAATAACACCCATCAGCGGCCCCATGGCAGCCATGCCTGTTGCATCGATGCTGCTTAGCGCCTGGTCGATAATGGCGAGGATTTCATCTTCGCTGAGTTGCTGTGGGAGGAATTCTTGAATGACGCTAATTTCGGCTCGCTCAATAGCGGCTAATTCGTCACGTCCTGCGCTCTCAAATTGACTAATGGAATCTCGGCGCTGCTTGACCATCTTATCCATGATCGCCAGCGCTCTTGCGTCATCGATTTCGATACGCTCATCAACTTCAACACGTTTGAACTCGGCCTGAATCAGCCGGATGGTGGCGAGACGCTCTTTTGCGCGTGCCTTCATGGCCTCTTTCATTGAGGCCTTGATTCGGGCGACTAAGTTTTCAGAATCAGTCATCTCGCTAGTCGGTAGGGTCTTAGTACAAACGCTGACGCTTGCGGTTTTCCCGAGACATTTTCTTGAGGTGACGCTTCACCGCTGCTGCTGCAGCACGCTTGCGAACCGTAGTAGGCTTTTCGTAATGCTCGCGCTTGCGAACTTCGGCCAGTAGACCGGCTTTCTCGCACGAACGCTTGAATCGGCGCAAAGCAACGTCAAAGGGCTCGTTTTCTTTTACCTTTACTGAAGGCATTAAACTAATCCTGTCGTTTCCTGATGAGCGGGTAGTCGCTTCATCGAATTTAGGGGCGCGCAGTATAGGTAGGCCAGCGACGTTTTGCAAAGGCTAACATCGTGCTACCTTCCGCATTTTTCGAGAGACACTAAATTTTGGTTGTTTTGGGCTTAGAAACCAGTTGCGACGAGACGGGTGTTGCGCTGTACGACACGCAGCGGGGATTGTTGTCCGAGGCACTTTATTCTCAAGTGGCAGTGCACGCAGAGTATGGTGGGGTGGTGCCGGAGCTGGCATCTCGAGACCATATTCGAAAGACCTTACCGCTCATTGATCGCGTTCTCTCTGATGCGTCTCTTGATAAGACTGATATCGATGCGGTTGCTTATACGTCTGGCCCTGGGTTACTTGGCGCGCTTATTGTCGGCGCAACTGTCGCTCGATCCATTGCCGCAGGATTGGGGGTGCCCTCGTTAGGGGTTCATCATATGGAGGGGCATTTAATGGCACCTCTTCTATCCGATGAGCCGCCCGACTATCCCTTCGTAGCGCTGCTGGTTTCTGGTGGACACACGCAGCTGATTAGAGCAGATGCGTTCGGTGATTATCGGCTGTTAGGTGAGTCTGTTGACGATGCGGCAGGGGAGGCCTTCGACAAGACGGCTAAACTGCTCGGCTTACCCTATCCGGGCGGTCCGCATGTGGCGGCCTTGGCTCAAACCGGCGATCCAGATCGCTTCGTTTTCCCCCGACCTATGGTGAAGCACCCCGGGCTGGACTTTAGTTTTTCGGGGTTAAAAACCCATGTGGGTACCTGCATCAAGCAGCTGTCGGAGGCCGGTGCGCTCAATGAGCAGGCGAAGGCCGATGTTGCTCGCTGCTTTGAGGACGCGGTTGTGGACACATTACTCATTAAGTGCAGGAGGGCGCTCAAGCAGGAGGGGGTATCCACTCTCGTCATGGCAGGCGGCGTTAGTGCAAACAGGCGGTTGCGTGAGCGTCTGGCAGAAGCGCTGGGTAAAGACAGTGCTCAAGTGATATATCCCGCCCCCAGTCTCTGCACGGATAACGGCGCCATGATCGCCTTCGCAGGTGCCCTTCGTCTTGCCCGCGGTGAGCGTGATTCGGAGTTGCCATCGGTTCGTGCGCGTTGGCCAATCACTGAGCTGACACCGCCGGTTGATGGTGAGGCCGCATGAACGGGGTGGTTCGGATCCGCGGATTGCAGCCCGAGACCATCATTGGCTGTTATGACTGGGAACGGACCGTAAAGCAGCGCCTCGAAATCGACTTGGAGTTAACGGCAGATTTCGGTTTGGCTGCTCAAACCGATGATCTGTCTCATGCACTCGACTACGCCGCAATATCCGAACATGTGATGTCATTCGTCTCCGCCTCGCAATTCGAGTTACTCGAGGCCTTGTCGAAGGCAATCATCGATGAGATTTTTGACCGTTGGCCGGTAAGCGAGGTGACGGTGCATATAGACAAGCCGGGCGCCGTCCCCGCCGCGTCGTGCGTTGGCGTATCACTGACGCTTGCTCGCAGTCTTTAGTGGTAAAGGTTAGTCACTGAATAGCTTATCCAGCTGACGTAGACGCTCTGCTGATATGGCTGTCTTAATCTCAGGCCCTTTTAAACCCTGGGTAATGAATTGCTCGCCGCGAATACTCGCCGCCAACTGATTTGCTTTTTCAATACGGGCCACCTGTATCGTGTGGAAAGCTTCATCGATGGCGCCAAGTACTGCGAGCCCATCTGCTAGCTGCGAGCCTTGTCTAAATGCATCGAAATGCTCAAGAAACGCGAGCGTATCTTCAGGGGTTTGTGGGGGGCTACCTCGATAAAATTGAACTCGCGCGGCCAATTCACTGTAGCGTTTTGGGATGTTGATGGTTGGGGTCATTGCTTGCTTAGCCGCGGCAGCAGATGATGCGAGCCCAGCCCACCGCAGAAGACTATTTGGCGCGATAGAAGCCATTGAGTCGAGTGCATCGAGCGATTCGTCCGTGACTACAAAGGGGAAAACGGTGCTGTCCGCGTTAAGCGTTCGCAGCAGCGAAAAATAGATCCCTGGCGTTTTCTCGCTAAGCGCTCTCTCTGTCTCGCGCCATACTCGATCGGGAGCCAGCGCCGACAACTCGCCGCTTGTGACAATATTGCGCATCAGCTGCATGGTTTTTTCGGCCACCGTGAAGCCTAGGTGGTGGTAGCGTGCGGCAAATCGGCAGGTGCGAAGCACTCTCAACGGATCCTCAGAGAAATTGGTGGAAACGTGTCGTAACACCTTTGCGTCGAGGTCACGCTGCCCCCCATACGGATCGATGAGATTACCGTGCTCATCCAACGCCATGGCGTTTATGGTTAGGTCGCGCCGAAGAAGATCTTCTTCAAGTGTCACCGATGGGTCAGCATGAACCTTAAAGCCATGGTAACCCTGACCTGATTTACGCTCGGTTCTCGCCAGAGCGAATTCCTCACCTGTTTGCGGATGGAGAAAAACTGGAAAGTCGGCGCCCACCTGTTTAAATCCGGATTCCAGCAGTGCCTCAGAAGTGGCACCGACGACTACCCAGTCGGTCTCGTTGTGAGGGTAGTTCAAGAGTGTGTCCCTTACTGCTCCGCCCACCTTATAGACCCGTGCTGTTGGCGCTAGATCAAAGGTCATCATTAGCAATTGCACCGATAGAAGGTTCGGGACTCCAGCGACATGAGTGTCATTTTATTTCCCCAGACACAGCCGGTATCGAGCCCAATGGCATTGGGTGAGTCAGTCACGCCATCAATAGACGCCCAGTGACCAAAAATCACAACATCGTCTTTTGCGCGTCTCCCCTCGTGACTAAACCAGGGCGCAACTTTCTTTCCTTTGAGCGCGTTGGCCGTCGGCGTTGGCCCTTTACTAATGAGATCCAACTTTCCTTTCTTTGTGCAATAGCGCATGCGGGTGAGGTAATTCGTGATCACCCGAAGCCGAGTCATACCCGTTAGCTGGTCGTCCCAGACAATCGGCTCATTGCCATACATGGCATTGAAGAACCGAATGCAATCAGGTCCGCGCAAGACCCTTTCAACTTCGGCCGCGCGATCAAGCGCTTCGCTAACCGACCACATGGGAGGGATGCCCGCGTGTACCAAGGTCGCACCATGCTCGTGGTGTACAAGCGGCTGGTGATGAAGCCATTCGATCAGCATTTCCCGGTCTGGCGCATCGAGAATGTCATCAAAATTATCTGACTTACTCATTTTTCGTGCACCCGCTGAAACAGCCATCAGGTGTAGGTCGTGATTACCGAGGACAACCACTGCATTATCACGTCGCTCGTGAAACCACCGTAGTGTTGCAAGATTACTGGGTCCGCGGTTGATCAAATCACCCACACTCCAAATCACGTCTTTGTCAGGATTAAAACTGACCTTTTCCAGCAGGCACTGGAACTCGTCAAAACACCCCTGAATGTCGCCCACCACGTAGGTCGCCATGTTCAATCCTGTAGGTTTGGATTTGGTTCGCCCAGAGTTTAACTGGACGGTGGAGAATCAGATAGCCGCCTGGGGAAGCTCTAGACTCAAGTCCATCAGTTGATCTAACGTCAGCGTCTCCGCACGACAGGCAGGATCTATCCCCAGCCGCTGCATGACAGAATCGTCAATAACACCCCGAAGATTGTTCCTCAGTGTCTTTCGTCGTTGCGCAAACACTAATTGCACAAGCTTTCCGAGTCCCTCGCGAGAGCAGTCTGGGCGGTGAGATGTCATCTTGGGCGTCAGCCGCACGATCGCTGACTGGACTTTGGGTTGCGGATAAAAGGCCTCTGGTGGCACGTCGAATAAATGCTCTACATCACAATCGACCTGGGTCATAACGCTCAATCTTCCCCAGTTTTTATTACCGGGGCGCGCCGCCAATCTATCAACAACTTCTTTCTGTAACATGAAGTGCATGTCACGGACGATAGGTAAATGCGTGAGCAGCTTAAATATTAACGGGGTCGAAATATTATAAGGAAGGTTTCCGACAATTCTTAAATCGTGGTCATCGTCCGATATTTCGTTGAAGTCAAATTTGAGTGCGTCGTAATTGAAAAGCGTGAAGTCGCGATTAAAAAACATGACGCGTAATTGAGATTGTAAATCTCGATCTATTTCTATTGCCTTAATGGCGCACCCGCTTTCGAAAAGTGCATCGGTCAATGCGCCTTGGCCGGGGCCAATTTCGACGACATTGTCATCTTTGTGCGGATTAATAGCTCGGGCGATAGCGGAAATAACACCCTGATCGGTTAGAAAGTTCTGACCAAAACGCTTTCGGGGCGCATGCGTCTTAGGCCGCGATGCGCCGGCGCGTTTCGATGTCTTGGGCATGGACGATTGCGCCTCAGATGAGGCAGTCGTCGAGCGAACCACCATTTTCAACGTGCGACCTGAAGACGACCGGTGTGCGACCACGTCCTGTCCATTGGTGAGTCACGCCGTCCACGGTGATTTGGTACTTGGGCGCAACCTTATTGCCCTTCTTCGGACCGGTGGCGCGCTTGCCGTTAGTTTTTGGCTTTGATGAGCCAGTAATATCGGCAGCGGATATTCCCAGCTCGTCCATCATTGATTTTAGTTTCTTTACCGCCACTTCTTTTTTTCGCTGTGCGCGTAAAGATTCACGCTCTTTAATTGTTTCTGCAGCGGCCGATAAATTAGCGAGGGCTTGCTCGATTTGTTTAATATCGAGTGACTTAACTGCGCGGTTAGCGGCAGCTTTTGATTTTGCGATTGTTTGAAGAGCAAGTGCTTCGTTCATTAAAATACAACCTTGTTTGTCGTTTTTGTCGTAGTGTAATGTTAGCCGGTTATAAAATAAACTGGTATTTAAAATATAAGGCAAAGTTTGCATAACGCGAATAAATTAAATAATTGAATATGCGGAAAGTTCTATCTATTGATGGTGGTGGTATTCGAGGGATTATTCCTTCGCTCGTACTTGATTACTTGGAACGTGAGTCGAGTAAGCCCATCTCTGAACTATTTGATCTTTGTGTTGGTACGTCTTCGGGCGGCATTATCGCGCTTGGCCTCGCGCAAGCGGATGCAGCGGGAGCGCCAAAGTATTCAGCGCATGATCTGGCTGATTTTTTTGAAAATAGTGGCGATAAAATATTTGAGCGGACTATTTGGCGGAATATTCGCTCCGCTGGGGGTGTTCTCGATGAGCTTTATTCAGCAAAGCCGCTCGAGGCATCTCTTAGGAAATATTTTTCCAATACGCGACTGGGTGAGACTCTAGGCTCGACCATGGTGACCACCTACGACATTGAGGAGAGACGGACGCTCTTCTTGAAGAGCTGGCATCCAGACCATGAAACGGTCAGGTGTCGCGATGCCGCTCGCGCGACCAGCGCAGCACCTACTTATTTTGAGCCCTCGCTTATTGATGTTCAGGGAAATCAGCGAGCGCTTATAGACGGTGGGGTGTTTGTAAACTCACCGGTTGTGTCAGCGTATGCAGAGGCATTGAAGCTCTATCCGAACGAGCCTTTGATGGTTGTCTCACTGGGAACCGGCGAGTTAGTCAGACCGATTCCCTATGAAAGTGCAAAAGATTGGGGCCAGGCCGGATGGGTGATGCCGCTGCTCGACTGCATGTTCGACGGTGCAACCAAGGCGGCTAATCACCAAATGCGTATGTTTTTGGGCGATCGATATATCCGGTTACAGGTGACGCTCGACGAAGCCAACGACGACATGGATGACGCCTCCGAGATTAATATTGAGAACCTGAAGCGAATTGCGGATCGGCTGATAAGTGAAAACGAGGCAACGCTGAGCCGTATTCTGTCGCTCAGTTCATAAGCTTTGGTGTTGAGCGCAGGCGATCGCTTCGGTGATCGCTGCTTTCATGCTCTGAGATGAAGCCTTGCCGGTGGCTGCAAGCTCTAGGGCAGTACCGTGGTCAACCGATGTGCGGATCGTGGGCAATCCCAACGTAATGTTGACGGAGGCGCCAAATCCTCGCGCTTTGAGTACCGGTAATCCTTGGTCATGAAACATGGCGAGCACGACGTCGGCATCGAGAACCTGTTTGGAGGCGAAAGCCGTGTCTGCTGGTATAGGGGCAGTCACATCGATGCCGCGCTTCAGCGCTTCTTCGCGTGCCGGCGTGATGGTCTCGATCTCTTCGCGCCCTAAATGCCCGCTTTCACCTGCGTGAGGATTTAGCCCCAACATGGCGATGCGAGGCCGAGCAATGCCGTAAAGGCGCATGAGGTCGTTGTGGATGATCTCAAGCTTACGAAGTAAGGATTCCCGAGTGATCGCATCTGGAACCTCGCGCAAGGGCAGGTGTGTCGTCGCAAGCGCCACGCGCAGTCCGTCGTTTACCAACAACATGACCACGTCCTCGCAATCAAACTGCTCGCTGAAGAATTCGGTGTGGCCAGTGAAGCTCAGTCCGCTGTCGTTTATTACGGACTTCTGCACGGGTGCCGTGACGACTGCGTCGAACCGCTTGTCTTTTAGCAATTGAACCGATGTCTCTAAGGTCTGCACGACGTGGTTGGCGTTCGCCACATCGAGCCGACCAGGCTCGACCGGGCTTGCGCAGGATGTGTGATAGACACTCACTTTTCCGGGGGTGTGCGGCGGTGGCACTGTGTCGGGTTGCAACAGGGTGAACTGCAGGTCCATGTCGAGCGCCATGGCTCGCTGTTCCAATACCTGCACATCGCCAACGACAGCAAGCTGCGCATCAAAGGGTGACTGAAGGGCACCGAGAACAACATCGGGCCCAATACCTGCGGGCTCACCCGCAGTGATGACAAGACGGGCATGCTCCGTCATAACAAATACATCGTTATTTGATGTCGACAAACGCCTCGTCGCGAATTTCTCTGAGCCAGTTATCCAGCTCTTCCTCATATTTCGCTTCACGAAGGTAGTTTGCTATCTGGTTGCGTCTTACTTGCTCAGCGAAATTCTCGGTGCGACGTCCTGTGACTTCAAGGATATGCCAGCCGAATTCGCTGCGGACCGGCTCTGTAACCACGCCTATTTCGGCGCTAGCCATGGCGGCCTCAAATTCGGGAACCATCTGACCTGGATTGGTCCATCCAAGTTCGCCGCCCTCCTGGGCCGATCCAATGTCGTCCGAATGCTCTTTAGCGAGATCTGCAAAGTCTTCGCCGCTATTGACTCGCTCTTTGAGCCCAAGAACAAAGTTACGCGCCGCTTCATCATCCAATACCTCATTAGGCGTGACGAGGATATGTCGGACATTGGTTTGCTCTACGAGACGCTCCAGGCCACGAGCCTCAGCCAGGTGGACAAGGTGAAGCCCGGAGTTGGACTCAACCTTTCCCGTTTCGCCTGCCTTCAGGCTGGGAAGAATGTCAGCAAACATGCTGGGAATATCACTGAGTTTTCGCCAACCAAGGTCACCACCTTGAAAGGTATAAGGCTCCTGAACACTGACCGCTTCGGAAAAGTCAGCTCCGGCAAGAATGTTGGCGAGCACGCCATCGACGTAGTCTTCTTTTGCGGTTCGCTGCTCTGCACTATCGGATCGTGGAATCGGTAGCAACGCCTGTATCACCCGGTACTCCGGCTCAGTCAGCGCAATGCCTTCCTCTGTCGCCATGAAGTTATCAATTTCTTTTTCGGTGATATTGATGTCTCGCATCACGCTGCCTTGCTGCACGCGCTGGATCGCCAGTTCATCGCGGAGGCCTTCACGCATCTCGACGTAATTTTGACCGTTTTGAATCAGGGCATCGCGGAACTGCTCAAGGGTGAGACCGTTTTGTGCGGCAATACGCGCCATCGATTGATCGAGCTGTGCATCAGGCACGCGAACACCGTAGCGATCGGCCAATTGCAGTTGGATACTTTCGAGGATTAACCGGTCTAGCGTTTCCTGCACCACGGTTTCATCGTCTGGAAGTGTCATATTGCGCTGGGCCGCAGTCGCCTTTACCTGCTCGACTCGCTCACGCACCTCACTTGCAAGAATAATATCCTCATCGACGATGGCCACAACACTATCGAGCTGAACGACCTGCGACCATGCAACTGTAGATATTGATGACGCGATAGTAGCGAAAAGCCACCCCTTGAGCTTAGCGTTTAGCATTGAATCCTCTGATCATATCCTGCATGAGATTATCAACTCGATTACCGAAGCCGCCTAATCCCTTTAAAACGAACTGAAATTGGAACGCTCGATCCCGTGTAAGTTCCGGTTCTGGTATGAACACATCGACGTCCCGAAGCGTGTCGAGGTAACTCATATAAATCAACCTCACACGCCAGCAGCAGCCATCGTACTCGACACCGATCATATCTTCTACGCTACTGCCAATCTCAAGCGAGTACCGCAATGCGCCAAAAGCGCTCCAGTTGTCGTTGATGGGGATATAGGCCGATGTATTAATTTGTTCGGTAACGGGTCTAGCAGCAAATGACGCGGGTGGCTCTCGCAATGTGTAGCCGACATTCACAATGGCATCCTTGTTCGGCCTGAACCCAACACGGATATTGGCTGCGTCGAGTTTGTCCTCGTAGCTGTCGAATAAGAGGTTGCTGTGAATACTCCAGCGCTCACTGGTTCGCACGTTCAGTGCAAATGCTAACGCCGAGCCTTCGTCGGTCAGGGCAGCGTCGCTCTCCTTCAACCGCACGCGCTGATCTTTAAAGTTGATCACCTGACCAAAACTCGCTGACACGCGTTCTTTGCCCGTCGCGGTATCAATCAGCCGTGAGGTGACGCCAAGCGAGAGCTGGTTAGCGTCCGCCAATCGGTCGTAGCCCGAGAAGCGCGTATTTCGGAATAGCTGCCGGTAGCTAAAGGTCAGCTCTGCACTATCAAAATCGGGAATGCCTGCATGGTCATCGTAGCCGGCATAAAGATACTGAACACGCGGTTCCAATGTCTGTGTGAACGACAGACCAAAGAGCTCGGTATCTCGCTCGAACTCCAACCCGCCCTCGATACTGCCAAGCCATGATGAAACTGATTCATTGCGCGTCGCATTGCTGTCGGGCGTCTTTAGCCGATATTGGATGCTTCTGTGCATCAAGCTGGTATTTAAGTATCCGTAGTCGCGGGTGATGGGTAAGTTAACCCCCAGCTCCTGATAAACCCGTTGACCCTTCACTTTGTCGAGATCGGTATCGAAGTTAGCCGCTTGCAGTTTCAGGAGCGGTTCGAGCGGACCCAGTTTAGCGTCGCCCCGCCAGACTGCGCTGACCTGGGGTAATCGCTTGTAATTGTCGGTCAGATCTTCAGCAATACTCTGAAATTGCTGAGCCTCCAAACCAAAAAGCCAATTATCTGCAAGCCAGTCCACTCTCGCCCTTTGCAGAAGTGCCGTTTGCCTCTGCGCGCTGAGGGTGTTGTTTTCAAGGTCTCGAAGGTATTCATTATCGCTAACCTTTGAGAAGTCGATGGACGTACGCAGCTGGGCCGATGGATCGCTTGCTTGCATAACATTGACGAGCCAGCGGTTGTTGCCTCCACCCGATACATCGAGGTCGTCATCGCGTAAATAGGTGCCCGAGACATCCCAGAACCCGATTTGCCTGCCCAAGAATCGCGTATTGAGCTGATGCACGAGGCCGCGGTCCTGGATAAGGCGAGGTGAGTAGGTGGCGTCGTAGTTTGGCGCGAGGTTCATATATATCGGAACCGTCACATCGAGGCCGCCTCGCGTGTCACTGCTGATATCGGGAAAGAGCAGACCGGTTTTGCGGCGATCATTCAGCGGAAACTGCACCCATGGTAAATAGGCGACCGGAACGCCTTTGATATCGATACGGGCACCCCAGGCTTCACCGGTATTGGTGTTAGGGTCGATATTTAATGTTTCGGCCGTGACTAACCAGCTTGGATCTGTGGGTGCACAGAAAGTGAGCTGACCGTCTTCAATTTCGAGTGTCCCATTGGCATCGCGTGCCACGCTCTCAGCAATGCCGTAGAGCTGCTGCTCGTACATGACAAATTCCGCGTCGTTGAGCGATGCGCGTTCGCTCACGCTATCGTAGGTAATCCGATCGCCGTACATAACGATCCCCGGCTCGCGAACTTCAATGGGGCCTTGAGCAGACACTGTTTGCTCAACTCGGTCTATGATGACCTCTTGCGCTTTCAGGGTTCGATAGCCCTGAGACACCGTGACGTCATCCGAGAAATACAGAGTGTCGTCCGTGATATCGCTGTCACCCGCACTGACCTCGAGATCTAATTGGCTTGGTGGCGTTGAGCGATCAACGTTGGCCAAGGGGTCCTGGTATTGGCCTCGGCACTTCAAGCAGCGCTCATCGCGCCCCTCTGGCTTTACCTGAGCAAGCGGTATCCAGTTGAGCCTGGCCTGAATCCGCTCTTCCTCAATCGCATCGTCAGCATAAGCCAGCGGCAACACTGACATAACTAGAAGTGCTGCGCCGATAATTCGCTGCATCAGTCCGGAAAGATTTTTGGAGTTCAAAAGCTCGTACACAAGCGTTTCAGCGCAAGGTTCAGGTTATTATGGTTGCCGACAGTGTAACGCGCTGAAGGCTTGGTTGTTCTCGGGTTTTTTTGGCAATGCTGCGGGTTTACCAGCGTAAAAAGGAGAAGCTGAGGTGTCAGAGGGGCAAGAACAACGCGGTTGGCTGGCAGCGATACTAAAGTGTGATGCGACAGATGTGGCCTTGCAGCTTATTGCCGGCGATGCGAGCCCCCGGAAATTCTATCGGGTCTCTGGCCCTGCGTCTGGCTCCCGGGTGTTGATGGTGTCACCGCCAAGCGAGAATAATGAGCGATTTGTACTTATACAGCGCACCCTAGAGGGCGCTGGAGTGCGGGTCCCAACCATGCCCCGGGCTAATCTGGCCTTAGGCTACTTTTTACTGGAGGACTTGGGTGACACCACCTTTTCCCTGGCGTTAGAGCAGAACGATGTAGATGCGCTCTATAAAGAAGCTTTGGATACCTTGGCGGTGATTCGCGCCATTCGCACGGTGGAGTCAGAGCTCCCGCATTACGATCAAAAGGAGCTTCAGCGCGAGCTGGACGTCTGCCCGGAGTGGTTCTTTTCCAAGGCATTGGGCTTGCCCTTAGACAGTAAGGCGGTATCGGTTTTTGCGGAGCTGAGTGCCTGCGTCATCGACGCTGCGCATCATCAGCCTCAAGGGTTGGTGCATCGGGATTATCACAGTAGGAATCTGATGGTGTCCGCCGGAGATACGCCATTAGCCGTTATCGATTTTCAGGATGCCATCATGGGTCCGGTGGCTTATGACGCCGTTTCGCTGCTTAAGGATGTCTACGTGGTTTGGCCGCGGGAGAAACAGTTAGTTTGGCTTGAGTATTATTGGGAGCGCTTGGTACGCGAGGGTCAGCTGGATGAGGGCTCCTGGCCACAGTTTATCGTGTGGTTTGACCTCATCGGTTTACAGCGTCATGTGAAAATTTTGGGTGTCTTTTCGCGCCTTTGGTTGAGGGACGACAAACCTAGTTATATGAGAGATATCCCTGTGGTAATCGCCTACATTCGAGAGGCCTGTCATTTGTATCGCGACACTCACCCAGCAATCGGCGTGTTCTGGGATTGGTTTGAAGGCTCGGTCATGCCCATAGTAGAGCGCCAAGATTGGTACAGCGTGTCATGAAATTCGCGATGATACTTGCGGCAGGCGAGGGGCGCCGTATGCGCCCTCTGACCGACAAAATACCGAAACCACTTATTCAGGTGGCGGGCAAAACATTGTTGGAGCGCCACATTGAGGGTTTAGTGAGTGCTGGGTTTACCGACTTGGTGATCAATGCCTCGTACCTCTCTGATCAGGTGGTTGCTTTCTGTGGTGATGGTCAGCAATGGGGTTGTCGGATTCATTTTTCGCTCGAGGAGACGCCCCTTGAAACTGCAGGAGGCATTCGGAAGGCCTTGTCGCTGCTCAAGGAAGAGTCATTTGCGGTCGTGAACGGCGATGTCTTCACTGACTACCCGCTTGCCCGTTTAACAGAAGTGGAGTTGGGCGACGACGTAGCGCATCTGGTCATGGTTCCCAACCCTGAACATCATCCAAACGGTGATTTTGCTGTCAGTGGCGCGCGTATCGTTACTGGTGAGTCTGACAAGGCAACCTTTTCTGGATTGTCGGTCATGAGTCATCGGCTCTTTGATGGTTTGGAGCACGGCTTTGCGCCACTTCGCCCGCTGTTTGATCGTGCTATTGCATCCCGGCAGGTATCAGGTGCGTTGTGGTCGGGAGTTTGGTCGGATGTGGGAACTCCGCAGCGTTTATCGGAGCTCGAGTTTCGGCTGAGTAGTAACGCTCGATAGGGGGCTTGGCTGGTGGCTTGGGCCGTCCCGCTTTACACTACGCACTTTTATACCGATGGAACTTCTCATGCGTGATTACTTAATTGCTCCGTCAATCCTTGCGGCAGATTTTGCGCGCTTGGGGCAAGACGTTGAAGCAGTCTTGGATGCAGGCGCAGATATTGTTCATTTTGACGTGATGGACAATCACTACGTCCCCAATTTAACCATTGGGCCCATGGTCTGTAGCGCGCTCCGAGATTACGGTATTTCAGCGCCGATTGACGTTCATTTGATGGTGCAGCCAGTAGACGCATTGGTAGGCTTGTTTGCCGATGCGGGTGCTTCGTACATTACGTTTCATCCTGACGCGTCGACCCATGTCGATCGGACCTTGCAGCTCATTCGCAATGCCGGTTGCAAGTCCGGCTTGGTATTTAATCCAGCCTCGAATCTCGATGCGCTCAAATATGTACTCGATAAGGTCGACATGATTTTGTTGATGTCAGTTAATCCCGGGTTCGGTGGCCAATCGTTTATTCCATCGACGCTCGACAAGTTGCGCGAGGCGCGCGCGCTCATCGATGAGTCTGGGTTGGATATTCGCCTTGAGGTCGATGGTGGTGTGGGCCCGGCTAACATCGCGGCGGTTGCTGAAGCTGGCGCCGATACCTTTGTCGCAGGCTCTGCTATTTTCGGTAAGCCCGATTATGCGGCGGTTATCCAATCGATGCGCGACGAGTTGGCCAAGGTCAAATGACCCAAACCCTGAGTCAAACAGCGTTTGATGCACTGGCGGCTGAGGGTTACTCGCGTATTCCAGTGACGAGAACCTTGCTGGCTGATACCGAGACACCCTTGTCGACGTATACCAAACTGTGTGATCAACCATATTCCTTTCTCTTCGAGTCAGTAGAAGGCGGCGAGAAATGGAGTCGCTACTCCATTGTAGGGCTCTCGTCGCGAGAGCGATTTGTCGTATCTGGCAAGCAGATCGCCCGCTACAAAGAGGATCAACTTGTCGAGTGCTATCAGGTCGATGATCCGCTTGTGGAAGTCGAACGACTTCATGAGTCCACCAACAGCGCGCCGCTCGATTCACTGCCGGTGTTCCATGGCGGATGGGTTGGCTATTTCTCCTATGACACGGTTCGGTACGTCGAGCCAAAGTTGGCGAATACTGCAAATCGGGACACGCTCGATACGCCCGATATTTTGCTGATGCTTGCTGAGGAAGTGGTTGTTTTCGACAACTTGCGGGGCACGTTGACCTTGATCGTCAGCGCGGATACGTCGCAGGAAGACGCCCTCGAGCGATCTAACCATCGCTTGTCGGAGCTTGAAGCACGTCTTTCCAAGCCGATGCCATCATTGGCGCGTTTTGAATTAGGGGCCACCGACACAGCGGACATCGAATCAAGAGTGACGTTTGAGACCGATCAAGCGACATTTGAGTCCTGGGTTGCGCGAGTAAAAGACTACATTTTGGATGGCGACGTCATGCAGGTTGTCATCTCGCAGCGAATGACCTTGCCTTTTGAGGCAGAGCCGCTAAATCTTTACCGCGCATTGCGTCATTTAAACCCTTCTCCTTATCTGTTCTTCCTCGATCTTGATGATTTTCATGTCGTCGGGAGTTCACCCGAGATTCTGGTCCGCGCCGAACGCGGTCAAATTACCGTGCGCCCCATCGCAGGCACGATTCGACGCGGCGCAACGGAGGCGGAGGATGCTGCGCTCGCGGACAAGCTGCTCAGTGATGAAAAGGAGCGTGCTGAGCATCTAATGTTGATCGA
Organism: Halieaceae bacterium; assembly: GCA_038143085.1. Classification (GTDB taxonomy): domain Bacteria; phylum Pseudomonadota; class Gammaproteobacteria; order Pseudomonadales; family Halieaceae; genus Luminiphilus. The sequence goes on along the minus strand of JAYQLG010000016.1, from coordinate 34,233 downwards.
TCTTGGGCGCAACGATGTGGGTCGTGTTGCGACGCCCGGGAGCGTGGAGCTAACCGATAAGATGGTCATTGAGAAATACTCGCACGTGATGCACATCGTATCGAACGTGACCGGAGAGTCTCGCGATGACGTAACGGCCATTGACTCGTTGAGAGCGACTCTGCCCGCGGGAACGCTGAGCGGGGCACCTAAGATCCGTGCCATGGAAATTATTGATGAACTAGAGCCCGTAAAGCGCGGTGTATACGGCGGTGCTGTGGGTTATCTGACTTGGTCCGGCGATATGGACACGGCGATCGCGATACGAACGGCCGTGGTGAAAGACAACACCCTGGTGGTGCAAGCCGGCGCTGGTGTCGTTGCCGACTCAGTACCTGCATCCGAGTGGGAAGAGACGCTCAACAAGGCCAGAGCGGTCCTGCGAGCTGCAGCCATGGTAGAGGCGAGTTGATTAGATGACTGCTCCTAACGTTTTAATGATCGACAACTACGATTCCTTCACTTGGAATGTTGTTCAATATCTGTGGGAACTCGGGGCAGACGTTGCCGTACATCGTAATGATGAAATTACGACGGATGAGATTGCCTCGGCGGCGCCTGCGTTGCTCTGCGTCTCTCCGGGACCCTGCTCGCCAACCGAAGCGGGCGTTTCCATCGCATCGATCGAGCGATTCGCCGGTGAGATCCCTATTTTTGGCATCTGCTTAGGCATGCAAAGCATTGGCGCTGCCTATGGTGGCGACATTGTGAGAGCCCCCGAGGTCATGCATGGCAAAACAAGCGATGTTCACCACAATGGCACGGGTGTTTTCGAGGGACTGCCATCGCCCTTTACGGCAACGCGCTATCACTCGCTCGTGGTTGATCCTGCGACGCTGCCGAATTGCCTGGAGATAACAGCCTGGACAGTAGACGACTCCGGTGAACTCGATGTGATCATGGGTCTTCGCCACCGCGAGCTCAGCGTTGAGGGTGTGCAGTTTCACCCCGAGTCGATTCTGACGGAGCATGGTCACGCCATGCTGCAAAACTTCCTGAAGCAAGCCAGCTGAGGTGATGCAATGAATATTCAAGCAGCCATCGCGCAGGTTGTAGCCGGGCAGTCCCTGTCGCGCGCTGACATGGAAACCGTCATGCGCACTGTCATGCAGGGGGAAGCGACGGAGGCCCAAATCGGAGGCCTGCTGGTGGGTCTGCGTATGAAGGGCGAGACCATTGATGAAATCGTGGGTGCCGCTAGCGTGATGCGATCGCTTGCGACGCCTGTCGATATCGATACCGAAGGTTTGATCGATCTGGCGGGCACGGGTGGCGATGGTGCTAATCTATTTAACGTATCGACGGCCGCTACCTTTGTCGTGGCAGGTGCAGGTGGTCGAATCGCCAAGCATGGTAACCGTTCGGTCTCGAGTTCATCGGGCTCTTCTGATGTGCTCTCCGCGCTGGGTGTTGATCTCTCTGTAAGTCCTGCGACGATTGCGGACTGTATTGCCTCGATTGGGGTTGGTTTTATGTTTGCCCCCATGCATCACAGCGCAATGAAGCACGCTATTGGTCCACGACAACAACTTGCTATGCGAACCATATTCAATGTTCTGGGCCCGCTGACCAATCCCGCTGGCGCGCGGCGACAGGTGCTGGGCGTGTTCTCACCCGCCTTGTGTGATGTTATGGCCTCTGCCCTGCGTGATTTGGGGAGTGAACACGTGATGGTGGTTCATGGCCTGGATGGTTTGGATGAGATTTCCATATCGGCAAAGACTACTGTCTGTGAACTCGCTAATGGCAAGCTGACACACTACGAAATTGACCCGGCAGCCTTCGGGCATGCGCACGATTCAGTGGCTGACTTGTGCGTTGACGATGCCGAAGAATCTGCTGCCCTGATTCGCGCAGCATTGGGTGGCGATGCGTCCGATCGATCGGCGAAAGCCCGTTCGATCATTGCCATGAACGCTGGTGCAGGCCTCTACGTTGGTGGGCAAGCGGGCTCTCTCGAGGCCGGTATTGAGTTGGCGATGGATGCCATGCGCTCGGGTAAGGCCCTGCAAAGCCTCGACGCGTTTGCTGAGCGAACGCAAGCAGCTGGAGGTGTCTAATGTTGAGCGATACGCCAACGGTTCTGCGCCGAATTTGTGACCGCAAGCTCGAGGAAATTCAGGAGCGAAAAGCCCTCTGTTCGCTGGACGCAGTGAAAGCGCAAGCAATGGCTCAGCCGGCGCCACGTGGGTTTATTAACGCACTCCGGGCCCGAGCGAATGCGGGTCATCCTGCAGTTATCGCTGAGGTGAAAAAAGCGAGTCCAAGTAAGGGCGTGATCCGAGAGGATTTTAATCCTGCTGAAATCGCTAAAAGCTATGAAAATGGTGGCGCAGCATGTTTGTCAGTACTTACTGACATCGATTTCTTCCAAGGTGCGGACGACTACTTGAAGTCAGCGAGATCGGCTTGTCAGCTGCCCGCGATCCGCAAAGATTTCACTTTGGACCCATATCAGATTTGGGAGTCCCGTGCGCTGGGCGCGGATGCTCTTTTGCTAATAGTTGCCTGCTTGGACGACGCGCAATTGGCGGATCTCTACGCCGAGGCGCGCGAGGCGCAACTGGACGTGTTGGTGGAGGTCCACGATCGTATGGAGCTCGAGCGGGCGTTGGCGCTTGATCTTGATCTGATTGGCATCAACAATCGCGATTTACACACGTTTGACACCAGTCTTCAGACCACGCTCCAATTGTTATCTGACGTCCCTGCAGGCGTTACCGTAGTAACCGAAAGTGGGTTACACACAGCGGCCGATATGAAACTGATGCTAGATCACGGTGTTTCAACGTTTTTGATTGGAGAGTCGTTCATGCGTCAACCGTCGCCCGGAGACGCACTATCCGCCATGGTGAGTGATGCTACTGGTTGATTTTGCTGGCAAGGCTGTTGGCGGGCTCTCGAAGAACGACAATGGTTTTTCCTGCTACAGTGATGTAGCCGTCTCCCTCGAGCATTTTTAGTACTCTCCCCGCCATCTCGCGAGAACAGCCCACCAGTTTTCCCAGCTCTTGTCGCGTCACCCGAATTTGCATGCCATCAGGGTGGGTCATGGCCTCCGGCAATGTGGTGAGCTGAATAAGCGACCGGTGAATACGCCCATAGACGTCGATAAATGTGAGATCTGCAAGTTTGCGGGTCGTGTTTTTTAGGCGCTGTCCAATCTGGGTCGTAAGCGCATAAAGCACATTCGGGAACAACTGGCGAATCGCGTGGAAGTCTTGATAACTGATGCGACCAAACTCGCACGGTGTGCGTGTGACGAGGTTGGCCGTACGGTGCTCCTCACCAAAAAGTCCCATCTCACCAAAGAATTCACCCGGATTGAGATAGCTAACCACCATTTCCTGCTCTGGGTCTTCGATATCGTCGACTATCACAGAGACCGAACCATCCAGGATGAGGTAGAGGTCCTCACTGGGTTCGCCCTGACGGAATACGGCCGCCCTCGATTTCATCGAGAGTCGCTCGCAATGCTCGAGGAACGCCTCAGCATTGGGAATACGCTTACTCACTAGGTAGTTCATTGGGACCGCCGTTATGTGATTTATCGCACACTTACAGTAGCATAGCGGGCCGCGCGGCGCGGTGCCACACATTGCCGCACTGATAGTTTCCATTGGTTTGATCGAGAAGATTGGTATGCACGGTACAGTGAAGTGGGTAGATGGCGTAATGACGCTCGCCGAGTCAGGTTCGGGGCACAGTGTTGTCATGGATGGTCCGCCGGAGCTTGGAGGCAAAAATCATGGGTTGCGTCCTATGGAGATGTTACTTCTCGGAACAGGCGGCTGCGCACTTTTCGACGTCATCACTGTGCTCAAAAAGTCTCGGCAATCGATTTCAAACTGTCGAGTTGAACTTCAGGCAGAGCGAGCAGATGGTGTGCCCGCGGTGTTCACCGCTATCAATTTGCACTTCGTAGTTGAGGGTGAAGATCTTAAAGACAGCCAGGTAGCACGTGCAGTAAAACTGTCAGCGGAAAAATACTGTTCTGCTTCTATCATGTTGGCGACGGGTGGTGTCGAGGTAACTCACTCTCATGAGACGCACGCTCGATAGGGATATCGGCGCGGGGAAGGATTAGGCGCGCGAGATACGGATCTTCTGGCTACAGCCAATAAGTGGTCTTTGTCATTACCTGGCTTGCGGTTCGCATCATGCGTTTCACGGGATCTGAAAATTCCTCGCCACCTTGCTCTAGGGCATGCGCACCGTGACGCTCTTCCTCGGCGAGCATTTGCTGTAGTACCAGTTGCGACTTGCGGTCATCCGTGGGGAGCTTCTGCAGGTGTTCCTTCAAATGCATTGCCACGCCTTCTTCTGTCGCGTGAACAAAGCCGAGACTCACTTTGTCGCCGATGGCGCCGGTGAGTGCGCCTAGCGCGTAGGAGCTTGCGAAAAAAAGCGGATTAAGCCGGCTGGTGTGAGTGCCCAACTCGTCGATTCGTTCTTCGCACCAATCGAGGTGGTCTTTCTCTTCTTGAGCGGCTTCAAGTAGCGCCGTGCGCGTTTCCTCGGTCTTGGCAACAAGCGCCTGTCCTCGGTATAGCGCTTGGGCGCAGACCTCACCGGTATGGTTGATGCGCATCAAACCACCGGCATGTTTGCGCTCCGCCTCGGTTAGCTCGGCCTCTGTGTGCTCGGCTGCAGGTGAGGGTCGCTCACCCGCCATGGCATTCGTGCCGTGGCTCAACTCCCGCATTGCGGTGTCGAGTGTCGATATGAGGCGATCGAGGTTGCTGAGTCGTCGTTGCATGGTCATAACCGTGAAATCAAGGACCACAGGTTAACGCTGTAGTGCGCGCCATCCAATATCGGAACGATATTTCATGCCATCCCAACTGATACCAGAGGCAGCTTCGTAAGCACGCTCTGCGGCTATCGCGAGTGTTTCAGCCTTCGCAGTCACGCAAAGCACACGACCACCGGCAGTCACTGTGTCGTCGCCTTCTTGCCGTGTGCCGGCATGAAACACTTTGCTCGAGGGGCGCGATGCAATTAAACCGGTGATGGGAAGCCCAGTGGGACTGGAGCTTGGGTAGTGCTCTGAGGCTAGAACGACACCAATGGTTGCTTCATCACTCCACGTTGCTGTTTCGGTTGCGAGCCGGCCCTCGCATGCGGCTAGGCAGTGCTCGGTAAGATCTGATTCCAGGCGCATCATAATTGGCTGGGTTTCGGGGTCACCAAAACGACAATTGAACTCAATCACTTTTGGCGCGCCGCTGCTGTCGATCATCAGGCCAGCATACAAAAACCCGCGGTAGCGGTTGCCGTCGTCGAGCATGCCTTGGACTGTGGGGTAAATGATCTCCGACATCACACGCTCGTGGATCTCTGGGGTTACTACGGGCGCTGGCGAATAAGCCCCCATGCCTCCGGTGTTAGGGCCAGTATCGCCCTCGCCGACCCGTTTGTGGTCCTGCGACGTTGCCATCGTAAGCACATCAGTGCCGTCGACCATGACAATAAAACTTGCTTCCTCGCCATCCAAAAATTCTTCGATAACGACTCTCGCACCTGCATCGCCAAATGCGTTCCCCGAAAGCATGTCGCGAGCTGCTTCTTCTGCCTGATCCGTGCTGGACGCTACGATCACGCCTTTACCTGCAGCGAGGCCGTCAGCCTTCACCACAATGGGAGCGCCTTGAGCACGGATGTAGGCGCAGGCCGCGTCGGCATCGGTAAACGTCTGGTAGCTACCTGTAGGTATGTGGTGACGCGCAAGGAAATCCTTAGTAAACGCTTTTGACCCCTCAAGTTGGGCCGCAGCAGCGGTGGGTCCGAAACAAGCTAATCCTTCTGAGGAGAAGTGATCAACAATACCATCGACAAGCGGTGCTTCCGGACCAACCACGGTTAGTCCACACTGGTTGTCACGCGCAAACTGGGCGAGCGCGTCGAAGTCAGAAGGGCTGATCTCCACATTTTGACAGCTCGGCTCGTTGGCTGTCCCCGCATTACCGGGTGCCACAAAAACAGTCTCCACTGATGTCGACTGTGCCAGCTTCCATGCGAGGGCGTGCTCCCGGCCGCCGCTTCCTATCATCAATACGTTCATATCAGTGCCTAAAGTGGCGGACGCTAGTAAACACCATGGCAATGCCGGCTTCATTTGCCGCGGCAATCACCTCGTCATCTCGAATCGATCCACCCGGCTGGATGACAGCGCGGATGCCTCGTTCGGCGGCATTATCAATGCCATCGCGGAAGGGGAAAAACGCGTCCGAGGCCATCACCGCGCCGGCCACTTCGAGTCCTGCATGCTCAGCCTTGATGGCCGCAATACGCGCTGAATTTACTCGCGACATTTGACCTGCACCGACACCGATCGTGCGCTCACTCGAGGCGTAGATGATGGCATTCGATTTGACAAACTTAGCGACCCGCCAAGCGAACAAAAGGTCCTTCAGCTCTTGCTCGGTGGGTGCGCGCTCAGAGACAACAGTGAGATCATCAGCACAGAGGACGTGGTCATCCCGATCTTGGATGAGCAATCCACCGTTCACTTTCTTAAGGTCCCAGGTTGGCGTTCTCTCGCCCCAGTATCCCGTGGACATGACGCGGACATTGGGCTTGCTAGCGGCGGCACTCAATGCATTTTCCGCGATGGCTGGTGCGGTAATGACCTCAACAAACTGCGAGTCAATGATATTGGTTAATGTTTCCTCATCTAGCTCTCTGTTAAAGGCGATGATTCCGCCGAACGCAGACTCGGTATCGGTTTCAAAGGCCTGTCGATAGGCCTCCAGAAGGGTCGAGGCGACGGCAACGCCGCAAGGATTTGCGTGTTTAACAATGACACAGGCGGGTTCATCAAATGATTTAACACACTCAATGGCCGCATCGGCGTCGGCGACATTGTTGTAACTTAGCGGCTTCCCTTGATGTAACGTCGCGGTTCCAACGCCGGCTTCTGTGACGTTCCGATCGATGTAGAACGCAGCTCTCTGATGCGGATTTTCGCCGTAGCGCATGACAGAGGTGCGATTGAATTGGAAATTGGCCGTGCGTGGAAATGCGTCTGCCTCGTCAGTACCTACTCGGCGACCCAGATAATTTGCAATCGCGCCATCGTAGCCTGCGGTATGTTCAAAAGCCTTTACGGCAAGATCGAACCGAAGCGCATCGGATGTACCGCCGCTCGAGGCAATTTCAGAGAGCACACGATCGAAGTCATGGTTATCGACAACGATGGTGACATCCCGATGATTTTTTGCTGCTGCGCGAACCATGGTTGGACCGCCGATATCAATATTCTCGATGGCGTCTTCGAGCGAGCAGTCAGGATCGGCGACGGTGGATTCGAACGGGTAGAGGTTGACCACAACCAGATCGATGCCATCGATCGCGTTCTCTGACATCACGGCGTCATCGGTTCCTCTGCGCCCCAAAATGCCACCATGTATTTTTGGGTGCAGCGTTTTGACCCGGCCGTCCATCATCTCAGGAAAGCCCGTGTGCTCAGATACCTCGGTCACTGGTACGCCTTCGGATAATAAGAGGCGGCACGTGCCTCCTGTTGAGAGAATCTTTACACCCTGTGCCGCGAGGGCTTGGGCAAAGGGTACAACACCTGTTTTGTCGGAAACGCTGATCAAAGCGCTGTTGATAGGGGCGACTCTCGCCTCGGTCATGTGATTACCTCTGGGGTCTGATAGCTCTCGGTTGCAGAAGCTAGCTATTACAAAAGCTAGTTATAAAAGATTGTATTGGCGCAGTTTTTTTCTCAGCGTACCTCGATTGAGCCCAAGCATGGCAGCCGCGCGACTTTGATTATTGGCAGTGTATTCCATGACTACGCGTAAAAGGGGCTCTTCGACTTCTGCTAGGACCAGATTATAGAATTCGCTGGTCTCCTCACCGTCCAATGTTTCGATAAACTCTCTGATCGCGTCTTCGGCGGCGGTCTTAAGCGCGCCTCTCGTGTTCGTTGTCACGCTGCCAATCTCCCCACGAATGTTTCGTGAAACCGGCTCATTAAATTGATGATGGTACTTCGCTGAGTATCTAAGAAGTTCTCCTGCGCATCGGCGTTCTCGAGAGCATTAAAGGCCCGCTTGATCGGGAGGTAGGCCTTGCCGAGCTCGGCCTCGAAAAACCAGCCCGCGTGCTTGCGCGCAATTTTATGGCCCATGACAGGCCCATGAAATCTCTGCACCTGCTGGACATGTTCGCGCATGATGGCAAAACGCTCATCCTGGGAAGGTGCCCTCTCGTCACCATGGCGCAGGGCCCTCGCTATTGCACCGGGAAGCCATAGTCGACCCTGCGCGGCCCTGCCAATCATGATGCCTTCAGCTCCGGTGTAGGTCAGGACCCGTTTTGCCTTGTCGGCGGAGGTGATGTCACCGTTAGCAATGACCGGGATGCTTACAGCAGAGACGATTTGACGAACTGTTTCGTATTCCGCCGATCCATTAAATTTATCGGCACGCGTGCGTCCATGCACGGTCAGCATCGCAATGCCGCAGGCCTCAGCGATACGCGCAATTTCGACACCGTTTCTTTGATCAGGTGCCACGCCTGTGCGAATTTTTAGAGTCACCGGAACCGAAATGGCCTGCGTGACCGCGGTCAGTAAGGTCTCTACCAGCTGGGGATCCGCCAGTAGCGCGGACCCCGCCGCTTTCTTGCACACTTTTTTGGCGGGACAGCCCATGTTGATATCGATGACCTCAGCTCCGCGCTCGACGTTGTAGCGCGCCGCTGCCGCCAGGGCGCTGGGATCATTTCCGACGAGCTGAATCGTTCGAAGCCCAGCCTCGGCGCTGTGCCGAGCGCGCAGTGTGCTTTTGCGAGACTCACTGAGCGATAAGTCGGAGGCCATCATCTCGCCTACAGCGACGTCAGCACCGTGCTTTACGGCGAGCTGACGCATAGGTAAGTCCGTTACCCCTGCCATGGGTGCCAAGAATACGGGAGTCTCAGTTGAGAACGGGCCGAGCTGCATGCGTGGGATACTGTTTCAAAGAAAGTCTGTAGTTTAAAGAAGCTCCGCGCACTGTTGAAGTCCGCTGACGGTCGTTTTGTGTTGCCCGTGAATCTCGATCGCCCCATATTTCGCGAATCACGTGTAAAAGTAGCTATCTCCGGTAAAACAGCACAGCTTAGTCGGCTTTTTTCAAAAACAGTAGACAGAGCAGGGGTGCTGGTGGAGACTCCGCCGTCTGTCTTTTATTTTTAAATGGTCTGCGCATGGCTGACATTTTGGTGTTACACGGCCCCAACCTGAACCTTTTGGGTACTCGCGAGCCGGATGTCTACGGTACTGAGGACTTATCCTCGATTAATGCACGCCTGGCAGAGGCGGCCGCGGCTTCGGGTCGATCGCTCGACAGCTTTCAGAGCAACTCCGAGGCTGAGTTGATTGAAAAGGTACACGCGGCGCGAAACGAGCAGACTCAGGCCATCATCATCAACCCTGCTGGTCTTACACATACCAGCGTCTCACTGCGTGATGCCATTGCAGGTGTTGCTATCCCGTTCGTGGAGGTTCACTTGTCCAACGTCTATGCGCGTGAGCCCTTCAGACACCACAGCTTCTTTTCAGATTTGGCCATTGGTGTCATCTCTGGTTTTGGAAGCGCAGGTTATGACTACGCACTGCAGTTTTTATTGAACCGAAATCACTGAAATGAGTAAAAACAAGAGATTGTAGAGGTGACCCTATGGATATTCGTAAAGTAAAAAAATTAATCGAGCTTCTGGAAGCATCCAGCGTCGACGAGATTGAGATCAAGGAAGGCGAGGAGTCGGTCAGAATAAGCCGAAACACGGGTGCCCCGATCGCAATGGCAGCGCCTATCGCCGCACCTGCTATGCCTGCGCCTGTGGCGCCCGCACCTGCCGCGCCTGCGCCTGCGCCTGCGGCTCCTGAAGCGGCAGCTCCGAGCGCAGCCAATGCAGTGAAATCGCCTATGGTCGGTACGTTCTACCGCTCGCCAAGCCCCGATGCAGCTGCGTTCGTTGAGGTTGGGCAAAGCGTTCGAGCCGGTGACGTTTTGTGCATTGTAGAAGCCATGAAGATGATGAATCAGATCGAAGCGGATCGTGCGGGGACAGTCACCGCTATCCATGCTGAAAACGGTGAACCCGTAGAATTCGATCAGCCACTCATTACCGTTGAATAAACGCTCGCATCTCGTTTAAGGATTAACGCCATGTTGGAAAAGGTACTCATTGCGAACCGCGGTGAGATCGCTTTGCGAATCTTGCGAGCCTGTCGTGAGTTGGATATTCCTACGGTTGCGGTGCACTCAACTGCAGACAGCAGTTTGAAGCACGTGCGACTCGCCGATGAGGCGGTCTGCATTGGACCCGCTCAGTCGACACAAAGTTACTTGCATGCGCCTGCGATTCTTAGTGCCGCAGAGATCACCGGAGCTGATGGTATTCACCCGGGCTATGGCTTCCTTTCCGAGAATGCTGATTTTGCTGAGCAAGTAGAGCGCAGCGGATTTAAATTCATCGGCCCGCGATCAGAGACCATTCGTCTGATGGGTGACAAGGTATCGGCCAAGCATCAGATGCGTAAGTCAGGTGTACCCACGGTGCCCGGGTCGGACGGAGCTTTGCCTGATGATCCTGATGAGGTTTTGCGAATTGCACGCGATATCGGCTATCCGGTGATCGTAAAAGCGGCTGCTGGTGGTGGCGGTCGAGGTATGCGCGTAGTACACAACGAAGAGGTACTTCTGTCATCGATCGAAGTCACTCAGTCTGAGGCGGCGGCGGCTTTTGGCTCTCCTGTGGTCTACATGGAAAAGTTTCTGCAGCGGCCTCGTCACGTAGAAATTCAGGTGTTGGCAGACGGGCAGGGCAACGCGGTGCATTTGGGTGATCGAGATTGCTCATTGCAGCGTCGCCACCAAAAAATCATCGAGGAAGCACCTGCGCCAGGTATTCCAGATGACGTTCGCGAAGAGGTCGGCGCCGCGTGCGTTCAGGCCTGTATCGATATGGGCTATACCGGTGCAGGGACCTTTGAGTTCCTATACGAGGACGGTCGATTCTTCTTTATTGAGATGAATACGCGTGTACAGGTTGAGCACCCAGTGACCGAAATGATCACCGGTGTTGATATCGTGAAGGAGCAGTTGTTGATCGCGGGTGGTCAGCCATTGTCGATCAAGCAGAGCGACATCAAATTTAATGGACATTCGATTGAGTGTCGGATCAACGCCGAAGATCCGCGAACCTTCATGCCGTCACCCGGCACCATCAAAACCTTCCATGCGCCGGGCGGTCATGGTGTTCGTGTCGACTCTCACATCTACAGCGGCTATGCGGTGCCACCGCACTACGACAGTTTGATTGGCAAGCTTATAACCCACGGTGATTCGCGCGACATCGCGCTGAAGAAAATGCGTCAGGCACTCGATGAGTTCATTGTCGAGGGTATTCGGACTAACGCCGCGCTCCATCGCGAATTGGTTGTTGACTCGTCCTTCGTTGCTGGCGGTGTCAGCATTCACTATCTCGAGAGCAAGCTGGAACACGAGCATTGAGTTCAAGCGACTGGCAAGAGTGGGTCGTTGAGACCTACTCGCACCTAGTCGAACCGCTCGAAGAATGGCTGTTTGAGCAAGGCGCGTTGGCAGTGTCCCTCGAGGACAATGCCGATGAGCCTCTACTTGAGCCCGGTCCCGGTGAGACGCCGCTCTGGCAAGACGTCAAGGTGACGGCCCTGTTCACAGGGTCGGTCAATCTCTTGCCCATCAAACAGGCATTGCCTAGCTCGTTGCTTGCTGGCGACTCCAGAAACGACATCTCAACGCTGGAAGATCGCGATTGGGAACGCGTTTGGATGGAGGATTTTACGCCAATTCAGATGGGACCTCGGCTCTGGATTTGTCCCAGTTGGACGCCCCCTCCTGAAGAAGCACTCGTACCCGTTCTACTTGATCCGGGGTTGGCATTTGGCACTGGTACACATGCCACCACCGCCATGTGCCTCAACGCGCTCGATGGATTGATCAGAGGCAATGAGCGCATCGTCGATTTTGGGTGTGGATCGGGTATTTTAGCCATTGCCGCACTCAAGCTTGGAGCGGGATGCGCGTTGGGCGTTGATAATGACCCACAAGCAGTGTTTGCCAGTCGAGACAATGCGCAGCGTAATGACATTGATGCGGATGACTTCGCGGTGGTGCTGCCGAACGACGAGGTCATCGCCCAGTGGATTGGCAGCGCAGATCTGATGGTCGCTAATATTCTTGCTGGGCCTTTAATGGAGCTTGCTGATCAACTGATCAGCCTGACTGCACCGGGCGGTGCAATCCTGCTAACAGGTGTTTTGGAGGCTCAGGCGCCTCAACTCATCGAGCGCTATCGCAACGTCAATCTTGAAGTGAATCAGCAGCGTGACGGATGGGTATTGCTCGCAGGTCAAAAACCGAGTTAACCCTGAGCGAGCAACTCTCTTAAGTCGATAAGCGCGGCATTAGCACGCGAAAGATAGCTGGCCATCACCAAAGAGTGGTTCGCCCAGATCCCAAATCCCGATCCATTGAGAATTACCGGACTCCAGACGGTCTGCTGCGTCGCCTCAAGCTCGCGAATGATTTGTCTGAGGCTAACAGTGGCATTTTTCTTTTCGAGCACATCCGCGAAATCAACCTCGGCGGCTTTTAGAAAATGGATCAACGCAAAGGCGGCGCCACGCGACTCGTAATAGACATCATCGATTTCATTCCAGGGCGTTTTCACCACAAGTTCCTGGGTTTCTCGCGTGGACTGAGTCGCTGCTGCGTCACCTGCTAGGTCGGTATTGATCCGTCGCTGACCCACGCTGGCTGATAGGCGCTGAGATAAGCTGCCCAAACGCTTTTCAACCATACCCAGCCAGAAGCTGAGGTTATCTGCTCTTGCATAGAACTGTGCTGAGTCTTCACCGCTCTGAGGCAGGCGATCCAGATAGGCCTGTAAATACCTTCTAGCATCGCGATATTCGGATTCGGTGGCGGGTAATGCCCAGCTGGAGTTTTGGAAGTTGATGCGGGGCTCGGCGAGCGTCAGATCAACGTCCTCTTGAGATTGAGATTGCGACCGGCTTAGCACTTCTCTCAAGGCCCTCGCTAAGTCCCGAGACTGGATTAAGGCGCCGTACTCCCAGTTAGGCATGTTATCCAGAAAAGTACCTGGAGGGGTGATGTCGTTGCTGATGTAGCCGCCGTCTTTCTCTAATAAGAGACGCGTAACTTCGAGAAGTGCTGCGGTGGTTGCAGCACCGGTGACCGATTGATCAGATGATTTCAGATACGTGGCTCTGTTCTCCACCACATCAAAAGAGTCAGGCGTCATGCTCCAATAAAAGCCAAGTCCGAGCGTGAGCGTCAGGTAGACGACAACGGCGGCAGTGACGGCGCGTCTACCGCCTTTACTTTGAAGCAGGTCGAGAGAGTAGCCCGACGGGAGAGCCCCCCGGATCTTTGTCAACGCTTGCGATAACCGCTCGCTCAGTGTCATGTGCTATGCCGCTCCTTACGCGGTGATGCGATTCTCAGTGGTGGTGCACAGCTTTAAGGTGCCTCGCCACAGAGAACGCACTGCATAGGCTGTCATTGTTCTCCAGCTCGAGACAGATGTCGATGCTTTGTCCATCACTCAAGGGCTCACTCAGCTTCATTAGCATGATATGAAGGCCGCCTGGTTGCAGGCTGACGCGCTCCCCCGCCTTGATTGACAACTGTGCTACTGGCCGCATGGTCGATCGATCACGCTCAATACGGGTTTCATGGAGTGAGGTGTGGCCTGCAACCTCTGCAGATACACCTGTAATAGTGATGACGTCTTTGCTGATGTTTTCGATGGATGCATAGCCCGCGGTCATCATTTTGCCGGGCGGTGTCGCCCGCACCCACGCATCCGAGATGATCAGGTCATCGGAGGCGCCGGAGGCGCTGGCTACCAGCGTCAATGCAATAACGAATAGGGCGCGCAGCATCATGGATTGATTTCCTTTAAGTAATGCCTTTGATGTGGGGGTATCAACGCGCGTTTTCAATGGCAGTCATGACGATATCGCGCGTCAATAGTTGGGGAAGTATCACGGGCGTGCTCCCGATTCCTCGTGGGTACATGACATACAGTGGGATGCCGCTTCTACCGTGCGACTGAACGAAGCGTCCAATGTCTGCATCGTAGTCGGTCCAGTCTGCAATCATGTAGGGAATATCTGCATCGATGAAGGCCTGCTCCATTTCTGGTGTGAAGAGTACCGCAGCCTCGTTCGCAAGGCAGGTGATACACCAGTCGGCTGTGACATCGACGAAAATAGGGTCGCCACGATCAATGTAGTCATCTAGGACCGAGGCGGACCACGCGATCTGGCCGTCGCTCAGTGTGCGGCTTGAATCACGCTACCCGGCTTATTGTCCGATGGTATTGCGAGGAAGACGGCGCCAGTGACAAGGACAATGCTGATCCCCTTGCGCAAGGTGGTGTCGCCATACAGGTAGGCCGCCAGCGCGAGTAACACCAAGCCAGAAAGCGCCAGTGCCATGGTGTTAACCCCAGCCTGATTGCCAGCGACCCAGAGCAGCCAAACCGAGGTCAAGTAGAGCGGGAACGCGAGCACATTCTTTGCCGTATCCATCCAGGGTCCGGGTTTTGGAAGTGCGCGGACGGCGGCACTACTGTGGCTTAGGATGACCATCGGTAGTGCCATGCCCGCGCCAAGCGCCGCAAATACTATGAGCGTTACCACAATAGGTTGGGTTAACGCGTATCCCAACGCGGTACCCATGAAAGGTGCCGTACACGGGCTGGCGACAACAACGGCAAGTACACCGGTAAAAAAGTTACCGGCATCACCGTCCTGTTCGGTCAACGACTGTCCAACATTCATCATTGACGTTCCGAAATGAATAAGCCCATTGAGGCTGAGGCCCATGACGGTGAAGAGATAGGCTAGCCCAATGACGAACCCAGTATTTTGCAGCTGAAAGCCCCAACCGATGAGCTGGCCCGTTTGCTGGATGGCCACGAGCACGCTCGCTAAGGCCATAAAGCTCACAATGACGCCCGTGGCGTAGACCAGGCTCGCACGACGATGCTGGTCTGCACTGCCGTGTGTAAAGCTCAAGGCTTTGAGCGACAGAATGGGGAAAACACAGGGCATGATGTTGAGGATGATGCCGCCGAGAAACGCGAAAGCAATTGCTGCTAGCAGACCTATGCCTGTACTGCTTGAGGTGTCGTTACCGGTGTCTAGTGCGCTTGATGTTGGGGCGAGGGAGCCGGCCTGAATCTCACCTGATGCCATATGCCACAGGAAGGACTTTGTTTCAGGCGGATAGCAAAGCCCAGCATCAGCACAACCTTGGTAGGTCACCTTAATTTGCGCGAGTTCGGTTGCTGTTTCCAAGTCGACCCGGGCCTCTAGCGCGTCATAGTAGACCTCGACATCCCCGAAAAACTCATCTGTTTTCGCAAGACCATCAGGTATGACTAAGTTTGCCGCAATAGCGCTCTCGGAGTCAGAGGCTTGCACCTTGAACGCATGGCGATAGAGGTAGTACTCGGGCGCGATGACCCACTGCAACATGAGCCGTTGATCGCCGTCGGCGACCAGCGTCAGTTGGTAGGCTTCATCGACGGGCAAGAACTGGGTTTGTTGCTGGGTATACGCGGAGAGCGCATTCTGTGCCAGTGCACCGAGTGGCAACCACAGTGATAGCAATAGGCAGAGCTTTAGTGTTCGGCGAATCGTCAGACTCATGACGTGTCCCTACTTGTTGTAGCGCAGACGTGTGCCGTGATCGAGAGAGAGACGAATCTCTTCAGGACTCAGTTCGTCGGGGAAGTACACTCCTGATACTTTCGCATCAAGTAGGCTTGCGCCCTCAAGGTTGGTCTCGCGAAAATCGATACCTGACAAATCGCAATTTCTAAAGTAAGCGCTTGAGAAATCCAGACCTCTTGCATTCATTTTGCGTAAGTCACGCCCTCGGTAATCGCCGCCAGTCAGCTGACCGCAGTCCATGGTATCGCGATGCTTGTTGAAGCTATCGACGTCCTCGTGACGCAGCATCTGAAACAACGGATCGTCTTTGACCTCGGGTTTAATTTCTCTGTCGCTCATCGACTTCTCCTCACAGTGCCTCGCTATTTTGGTAAAAAGCTCGGCGCTTAACTATCGGTGCTAATGACTAAAATACGCATCCCGAAGGGCACTGGTCGTATCCAAGCTAAGTCGCGGACCTGCTTGGCAGACAACGGCGCCTGCAGCTTTGGCTGCAAATTCGCAGGCATTCACCATGTCTGCGCCTCGCCAGAGTGCGTAAAAAAAAGCGCCAGCAAACATATCGCCCGCGCCATTGGTATTAACCGCCTTTACCTTCTCTGCCGCCACCCGATGCATGCTGGTTCCATCATACAAAATGGCACCGTCGGCGCTGCGTGTGATCACGAAGCTTCGACAGATCGCTTGTAGCCGCTCAGCCGCCTCGTCCAAATTGTCAGTCTGTGCCCACTCCAGGGCTTCGATCTCGTTACAGAAGACAAAGTCCACGCCGCCCTCGAGCATCGCATTCATGTTGTCGCGGAAAAACGTGACCATGCCGGGATCAGAAAAGCTGACCGCGACTTTTGTGTTGTTTGCTTCGGCAAGTTGCTTGGTTTTAAGTGCCGCTGCATGACCGGTCGGGGAGGTGACCAGATACCCTTCTAGGTAAACCCAAGTTGATGCACTAATGGCAGCCTCGTTTACCTCGGTCACCGAGAGCGTCTCGGATACACCAAGGAAGGTATTCATACTCCGCTCGGCATCGGGCGTAATCAGAACCAAACATTTTCCCGTTGTTCCTGCGCGACGCTCACTTTTAAAACCGTGGTCTACACCACAGGCCTCGAGATCCGTGATGTAAATATCGCCATCTTCATCATTTGCGACTAGACAGCTCATGTAAGTCGGTGCGCCAAACTGGGAGGCGGCAATCACGCTATTGCCTGCGCTACCACCGCAGGCGTGATTAGCCGATGCCAGCTTATCGTGAAGATGATCTTTAATTTCAGCCTGACGAGCTTCGTCAACCAGCGTCATCATGCCTTTTTCAATCGATAACTGATCAAGGTCATTGTCAGATACATCGATTTCAGTATCGACCAAAGCGGCGCCAATTGCGTAGACAAAATAATCAGACACAGTCATTCCTTCGAAGTGGGTTGGATCGCGGGATTATCGCACGTCGGGTGCTAAGGATCATTACTTGTCGTAGTTGTAATCAAGCTTGAGCGATAAGTTTTCGATAGACTGGCAGCATCAAAGAGGTGAGCTGTGTATCCAAGTTTTCAAGAAGTCATTGATCGTTTATCCGTGGTTGAGGCGCCCGCGGAGCCCTTGCCGTCCAAGCGTGCAGCGGTTGCAATTAGCTTGCGATCGGGTGTCTCGGGTCCTGAGATTCTCATGATTCAACGTGCAGTCAGGGAGGGCGACCCCTGGTCCGGTCACATGGGTTTCCCGGGGGGACGGAAGGACGCGTCCGATGTCACCGATGTGGCTTGCGCTAAGAGGGAAACGCGGGAGGAAATAAGCTTTGACCTCGACACCCACGGTGAGCTTGTTTGTCAGTTATCTGATGTGAATACGGGCTGGCGTGCAGATCGCCCGGAGATGTTGGTAGCGCCTTTTATTTTTAAAGTGGACAGTACGCCGTCCTTCGAGCTTAACCACGAGGTCGACGATACCTTGTGGATTCCATTGAATTTTTTACTCGACGATGCAAACCGTGGTCGCCACCAGTGGGACTGGCGCGGCGAAGTGCTCGAATCCGATGCCTTTACCTATGATGGGCGCCTGATTTGGGGGCTCTCACTGATGATGATCGATGAGCTATTGGAGATCATTGGGGGAAGGGCGGCTGTTAGAGACAGTACAGCGGCCCGTGTTACTCGGGCGTAGCGTTGACTTCAGGTTCCGCTTCAATGGGCGGTAAGCCCCTTAAAAAACCTCGTGAGTCTCGGCGCAGCGCTTCCAATTCTGGATCTTCCTCGCTCGCTTTTATCAGCGACGTCAAGCTGGCTGCACCTTTGAGATAAGCAATCACGTGACCCACTAACACGGGCGACATCTTGGGCTCATGCGAGTACCGCGGCATACCAGGGACAAGATTTCCCGATGCCCGCAGCCCCTCAACCGTTAACCAATAGCCACCGCAACTCGAAAGCTCATAGTCGCCAACTCGCCCGTAGCTAAGGTTGGGCGTAGACGGATTGAAACCGTCGTCGGGCAGTTCGGTTAGCTTTTTGAGCGACAGGATTAGTCGTTGACCCTCGCTGAACTGATCGGCGTCGGGTCGACAGTAGTCGCCGGTCTTAAGCCAGACCCTAGGGAAGGATTCCCAATCTGGTCCCGCCAGAGTGACGTCGACCTCGATATCAATCGCATTGCCTTTTTTGCGGCTGACGCTGCCGAGTACGACGAGATCTGACTCGGGCGCCACTTCGGCAAAGCTACCTTCCCACAAACACTCACAGGCCGAGCTTGCTGGTGCATAAAGTCCAATGATGGCAGCGACAAGCAGCCCTACAACGTGATGACCTGCCATTGGCAGTCCAGCGTTCGCCATTACTTCGTCAGTAGCCTCGCAGCATCGATGGCGAAGTAGGTGAGAATGCCATCGGCGCCTGCGCGTTTGAATGACAGAAGACTCTCCAGAATGACGGCATCGCGGGATAACCAGCCATTGTCGAAGGCGGCCTGATGCATCGCATATTCGCCAGATACCTGGTAGGCGAAGGTCGGCACTTGCAGCTCGGTCTTTACGCGGCGAACGATATCGAGATAGGGCATTCCTGGCTTAATCATCACCATATCCGCACCTTCGCCGAGGTCGAGTGCCACCTCGTGAATCGCCTCGTCGCTGTTTGCCGGATCCATTTGATAGGTCTTTTTATCACCGCCTTTGAGATTCCCCGCAGAGCCCACGGCATCGCGGAAGGGTCCGTAGTAGACGGAGGCGTATTTGGCAGCATAGGACAGGATCAGCGTATTGACGTGGCCATCGGCCTCAAGCGCTTCTCGTATGGCGCCAATGCGTCCGTCCATCATGTCAGAAGGCGCCACCACATCGGCGCCCGCCCGCGCGTGACTGACTGCTTGCTTGACGAGGGTGTCTTTGGTGACGTCATTTAACACGTAACCATCATCATCAATAATGCCGTCTTGCCCGTGCGTCGTGTAGGGATCCAGTGCGACGTCCGTAATAACGCCTAGATCTGGAAGCGCGGACTTGAGGGCCTTGACTGTTCGTTGAACGAGACCGTCAGGTGAGTACGCTTCGCTGGCATCGAGCGACTTCTTTGCCTCGCCAACAACGGGAAACAGAGCGATGGCGGGTATCCCCAGTTCATGCGCCTCGGTCGCTCGCTCGATTAGCAGATCGATGCTAAGGCGCTCGACTCCCGGCATTGACGGTACGGCTTCACGCTGATTTTCACCCTCAAGGACAAACATGGGGTAGATAAAATCACTGGGGCTGAGCGCATTCTCTGCCGTCAGTGCGCGTGCAAACTCCGATGCCCGTAAACGTCGCATTCGGGTGTGTGGGAAAGGGCCTCTTGCTGTATTCATTCGACTTCCCTCGTGTGTCCCTGCAAGTGTATTCCTGTTGTTATTAGATGCCGGCGATATCCAAATTGCTGTTGCCTATTGCTGTCTACAGCGCTTTGAATGCACGTCGAGCAGCATCAATGGTATCGGCAATGTCGCCATCGGTGTGCGCCGATGACATAAAGCCCGCTTCAAAGGAGGCGGGCGCTAGATAAACACCCTCGTTGAGCATCAAGTGGAAGAACTTGTTAAACCGCTCGACGTTCGCCCCAATGACCTGCGGGTACTGGGTAACTTTTTCATCTTCCGTGAAAAAGAAGCCAAACATGCTACCCATATGATTGGTGGTAAAGGGAATGCCCGCTTCGTCAGCGACCCGCTGCATCCCCTCGCACAGTTCTGTGGTGTGACGGAACAGATCATCGTAGAAGTTGGGCTGCGAGATAATATCAAGTGTTGCGAGACCAGAGGCCATAGCCACCGGATTACCGGACAGGGTGCCGGCTTGATACACAGGCCCCAAGGGCGATATATGGGCCATGATGTCTTTTTTGCCACCAAAAGCACCGACAGGCATACCACCGCCGATCACTTTGCCTAGACAGGTCAGATCAGGGTTGATGCCGAGATGTCCCTGCGCGCAATGTGTGCCAAACCGGAATCCAGTCATGACTTCATCAAAGATCAGAATGGCGCCGTGCTCGCTGCAGAGTTCACGCATACCCTCGAGGTATCCTGGCTCTGGCAATATGCAGTTCATGTTCCCGGTAACGGGTTCGGTGATAACACAAGCGATCTCATCACCCAGCTGATCGAAAGCTTCTTTGAGCGCGTCCAGATCGTTAAAGGGCAGTGTCACGGTGTGCTGAGCGAGTACATCGGGGACGCCCGGAGAGCTGGGCACTCCGAAAGTGAGCGCACCTGACCCGGCTTTGATCAAAAGGGAGTCGGAGTGGCCGTGGTAGCACCCCTCAAACTTAATAATCTTATCTCGCCCGGTCGCGCCCCGCGCGAGGCGGATGGCGCTCATGGTTGCTTCGGTACCCGAGCTTGTCATTCGAACTTGCTCAAGACTGGGAACCAGGTCGCACAGACGCTCGGCCAGTTCAATTTCGATCTCGGTCGGGCAACCGAAGCTCAAGCCGTCCTGCGCTGTCTGAACGACGGCATCGCGAACCTGAGGATGGTTATGACCCATGATCATAGGACCCCACGAAAGCACATAGTCGATGTACTTATTGCCATCAGCATCGAATATGTAGGCACCGTCAGATCGCTCCATGAACCGAGGTGTTCCGCCAACAGCTTTGAAGGCCCGGACTGGCGAATTGACGCCGCCCGGAATGCGAGTTTGTGCGCGCTCAAACAGCGCTTCAGATTTGGTCATTGACCATGTTCCCCCGACTTATCGTCGTTTTTATAGTGATGTTGCCGCGTTGCTAGGCCGGTCGTATGTAGACTAACAGTACGATCGCGAACAAAAATAACACGGGTACCTCGTTAAAAAATCGATAAAACACGTGGCTCTTGCTGTCATCGCCACCGTTAATGCGAGCAACGTAGCGGCCGCATTGGACGTGATAGACGAGAAGGCAAACAACCCCGAGCAACTTAAGCTGCATCCACAGACTAGTCAGGTAGTAATCCAGTGCGTAGCTGAGGCGCCACAGCCCTAGGATTACCGCCAGCATCATCAACGGTGTCACAAATTTATAGAGCTTGCGTGCCATAACCGCCAGCGTCGTCCGAGTTGTGTCGTCTTCTGCCTGCGCGTAGTAAACAAATATTCTCGGCAGGTAAAAAAGACCGGCAAACCATGTCACCACAAAGATGACATGAAGACCCTGAATCCAAAGCATTCACTACTCCATGCTGGTTTCAATCTGAACAGCAAGTAAACTAGCGGCACAATATCAGATCTTAGGCCTGAAATGATTAAAGTTGGGATTGTTGGCGCTACCGGGTACGCCGGGGTGGAACTCATTCGTTTGCTATTGGGGCATCCCAATGTCGCTGTACAGCGGTTGACATCGCGGGCCGAGGCGGGTGTGCGCGTTGACCGTTTATTTCCTAGCCTTCGAGGCCACATCGACTTGACGTTCGAGGATCCGGCTGCGGTAGATTTTGCAGACTGCGATCTCGTGTTTTTCGCAACGCCACATGCGGTTTCGATGAACACAGTACCTGCGCTGTTGGACCGCGGTGTGAAAATTATCGACCTGTCTGCAGATTTTCGCTTGAGCGACATCGGCGTCTGGGAGTCCTGGTACGGTACAACGCATGCGGCACCCGAACTTGTTTCGACCGCAGTCTACGGGTTGCCTGAAGTGAACCGTGCGGCATTGCGAGACGCGAGTTTGGTCGCCTGCCCCGGTTGTTATCCAACTGCTGTCCAGTTGGGCTTTCTGCCGCTCTTGGAAGCGGGTGTTATCGATGCCGGCCGGTTGATTGCCTCTTGCGCGTCCGGTACCAGTGGAGCGGGCCGTAGCGCTAAAGTGAATCTCTTATTTGCAGAGTCTACCGAGACCATGAAGTCTTACGGTGTGGAAGGCCACCGCCATTTACCTGAGATGGAACAGGGACTCTCTCGAGCGGCAGGCGGCGATGTATCTTTGACCTTCGTACCTCATTTGGCTCCCATGACGCGGGGCATTCATGCGACCTTGTTTGCTACATTGACCGAGCCCTCGGCCAATGTCCGAGATCTTTTCGAGACGCGGTTCGCCGATGAACCCTTTGTTCGACTCACTGGTGGTCAGTACGAGCCCGAAACACGGCATGTTAGAGGGACCAACGTGTGTGAGATCGACGTCACTCAGCCCCCGGGAGGCACCGTTGTGATCACGGTCGCCATCGATAACCTCATTAAAGGTGCATCCGGTCAGGCAGTGCAGGCTATGAATCTCATGCAGGGCTGGGATGAGACAACAGGTCTTATGGCACCGGCGGTCAATCCCTAACCGACGATGGCCTCCGAAGACTTTAAAACCGTTGTAACGCGTGTCAACGTTGTAAGGCAGCGAAGGCTTCGTGTGGGGTTGGCGGTGCTGCTTGCCGTGTTGGGGGTAGGCATTTACGCGCTGGGCTATCAGCAAGGATTTGATGATCGAGTGCCTTTAGTTCTGGATGAAGCCGGCCTAAAAGACACAATTTCAAAGCTTGAGACTCGACTTGCAGTGGATTCAGAGACGCTCAATCGATTTCGGACGGAGCTAGCTGACTCTGAAAAGCAAGTGGATGAGTTAGAAAAAGAGCTCGTGTTCTACCGAGACATTATGTCCTCGTCTGAGGATATGAGCGCCGTAAAACTTCGACCACCCGATCTTAGTTGGGACCCCGAGAATCGTAGCCTCGAGTATCGTGGCGTCGTTCAACGACTCGCACCCGGTACCCAGTTTTACCGGGGCAGATTGACGGTTCAGATCGTGGATTCTGAGGGCGAGGCTATGGCAACCGCGTCCTCCGAGAATAGCCATGACCTGTCGTTTAAGTATTTTCAGCGAATTTCAGGCACCATAGAGCTGGCTGAAACAGTTATTCCCGCTTCAGTGCGGTTTGACATAGAATTGTCAGCCCCGCGAAAGCGGACCTATGAGCAGACCTTCGACTGGAGTACATCGATTGTCTACAGCACCCAGTAAAGTAGGATTAGGGTTATGAGAAACAAACAATCACAAATGCCAACAACTGCGAATGGGGCGACAACGCTTATCTCAGCGGGCACTACCGTGTCAGGCGATATTACGTTTTCAGGTAACTTAGATGTTGAAGGCCGTGTTATCGGATCGATCAGCGCTGAGCCCGGCGCTTCGGCCTTGTTGCGAGTGGTAGCGGGTGGCTCGGTCGAAGGTGAAATTCGCGTGCCGTCTGCGTCGATCAATGGCTCTGTTAAAGGCAATATTTACAGTGCCGACAACCTGGAATTGACGAAGGGTGCTGTTGTCACCGGCGATGTTTTCTACAACCTGATCGAGATGTCGATGGGTAGTAAAATTGATGGCAACTTGAAGCACTCAACGGCCTCGGCCAAGGTGGAACAGATTTCATCAGCCACTCCGGTTGTTTCAGCAGACAAGTCCTAGATCCGGAGTTCTCGATGACAGTAGTCGCCGGCTTTGATCCCACAGAAATACGTCTCTCCGATAATGCAGTCAGCAAACTGCAGCATTTGATAGAAGATGAAGACAATCCGTCCCTGCGCTTCCGCGTCTACATCACTGGCGGCGGATGCTCAGGGTTTCAATACGGGTTTACCTTCGATGAAAACACGGCGGAGGATGACTGGGTCATTGAGCGAGAGGGTGTTGCAGCGCTTATCGATGCGATGAGTTACCAGTACCTGATGGGTTCCGAGATAGATTATGTCGAGGGGCTCGAAGGCTCTAAGTTTGTCGTCAACAACCCGAATGCAACGACAACCTGCGGCTGCGGCGCTTCTTTTTCTATTTAGTTCACCTTCTATCTAGTTCACCGCAGACCAGTGAAGATTGGGGTTTTGCTCGAGACCTCAATCAGCTCGAGGATAAATCACTCCCAGTACCCGTTCTGACTGCGCCCCCGTCACTGCCGGTACATTGCCTGAGGCGCGGTCTAGGCACTGCTTAGCCAGCCAGGCAAAAGCCACTGCTTCCATAAAATCAGCATCGACGCCCAGCGTGTGAGTGTCTGTGACCTCAATAGGTGCGACGAGCGATCGTAATCGCTCGGTCAGCAGGTCGTTATGACGCCCCCCGCCACACAGATACAGACGCTCGCATCCTGAGAATTTAATGGCGTCCGAGGCCGATCGAGCGGTCAACTCCACGAGTGTTCGTTGAACATCAACTGGCGCTAGTTCGTCGACCTTCAGGTTTTCGAGCCAGATCAGGTTGAAATAATCCTGCCCAGTGCTCTTGGGTGCAGGCCGACTGAAGTAGGGGTCGGCAAGCATGCGCTCGAGCAATGGCTCATTCACCGTGCCAGTGCTCGCCCAAGCGCCACTTGCATCGAAGGCTCGTTGCTGGTGCTTACGAATCCAGGCATCGGATAAGGTGTTCCCCGGACCCGTATCAAAACCGGTTGTCCGGTCGGGTGCAATGACACTGATATTGGCAATGCCACCTACATTTAGGAAGGCGGCCGCCTCAGTCTGACCAATCAGCGTCCGGTGAAATGCGGGAACAAGCGGCGCGCCTTGACCACCGGCGGCGATGTCACGTCGGCGGAAATCGCCAACGACGGTAATACCTGAGAGCTCTGCCAAGCGGTGGTTGTCGCCAATTTGTAAGGTGAAGGGGTGATCAGCCTCAGGAGCGTGCAGCACGGTCTGTCCGTGATTGCCGATGGCTTCAATCTCCGATGCAGATACATTGGCCTTCTCAAGAAGGGTCTTTACCGCTGCTGCGTAAAGTAGCGAGAGCGCCACGTCTTGCTCACAGATATCTCGAACTAATGCGTCCGCACGTGTTTGCGCTGCGATGATTCGCGTTTTGAGGTCCGCTGGTAGCTCCAGCGTATGGGAAGAAATGAGATGAGTTGTTCCATTTGAATCAAACCCAACGAGGACCGCATCAATAGCATCCGCACTGGTACCGGACATTAATCCAATAAACCGACGAAGTTGACTCACTCAGCCCCCATAACAGCACCGGTCATTTTTAAAGCTGCTAGGCGCTGGACAGGTTGCTTGATCGCGTCTTTAAATCGTTCAAGCTCAGAGTCCGGCAATGATTTTGCCTTCGGCAAAATCTTGTGCACGGTCCTTGGATTGCGGTGCACACCATTGATCAAAAATTCGTAGTGCAAATGTGGGCCGGTTGCTGCTCCGGTTGAACCCACGGTGCCGATGACTTGACCTTGTTTGACGCGATCGCCACGTTTCACTCGTTTCCTATTCAAATGCAAATAGTGGGTCTTGAAACCCTCACCGTGTTGAATGAACACGTAATTTCCATTAGAGCCGGTATAACCCGCCTCAATAACGCGGCCATCCCCAGCGGCATAGACTGGCGTGCCTCTTGGAGCTGCGTAGTCTGTTCCGCGGTGCGGGCGTTTGGTCTTGTAGATTGGGTGTAGCCGATTTGGATTGAAGCTCGAACTGACCCGCGTGAAGTCTAGGGGAGCCTTCAGAAAGGCTTTGCGCATGCTGACGCCCTCAGCGTCAAAATATCCTGTGTCACCTAAGCTATCGGTGTAGCGATAGGCCTCAACCAGTCGACCGTTGTTACTAAATGAGGCGGCAAGGATATCGCCATCGGAAAATTTCTCGTCATCGAGGTAGTTTTCCTCGAATAAAATGATGATTTCGTCGCCACGACGAGGATCCAGCGCGAAGTCTATGACGCCACCCAAAATGGCGGCCAGCTCCATAATGATACCGTCAGACAATCCGGCTCGATCGCCCGCAAGGAAAAGAGAACTGTCGATGGTCAGTGCTACTGAACGCTCTCGCGTTTGTGTCTCTCGCGTAATGATCTCGGAAACGAACTGACCCTCGCTCTTGGAATAGACCGTCTGCTTGAGAGGCGACTCGATATGTCTCACTGCAATCAGCGCGTCGTCCTCGTTCGCGGCAAAACCAATCAGTTGGCCTGGAAAGATTTTTCTTAACGCACGTCCCTTCTCGCTCGATGTGACCTCGTAGACGTCACGATCGGAAAATCCCGCGCGATTGAAGATCAGGCTCAAGTTATCGCCATTCCTGACGGTCACATCGTTCCAGATGATGGGTGGTTCATCCGGTTTCAGTATCTGCCCCTCGGTGACTGCTTCCCACGCGACTTGTGTCGTTGCAGTGACGAGTGGATCAGGCACGGACAATGTTTCGTCATTAGTGTCACTGCTGAATACACCCATGAAAAGCTGTGATAGCAACACCAAGACGAGTAGACTCACGCCACCCCACAGAAGTTGGTCGCGATCCGGCGCAAACGGTGCGTTGTACTGGCGACGTGTGGCGCCTCTGGGTTTACGTTGCAAGGTTTTTCCGATTCCCGCCCGGTTGAGGGGCTATTCATTGCCCTGCATCATAACCGACAATAGAGCGGACATTAATGGCTCGAGCGGCGGACCGATGGCCAGACGTCTGTTTTTTATGGGTCGCTTGGTTGAGATGTTAGAAATTAAGTAGAAGGTGAGGACATGGGTCTTTTTGAGGATCTGAAAGCGAGAGGCTTAGTGTTTCAGACCACGGGCGATGAAACATTCGAGGCGTGGTTAGCCGAGAAGCCACGCACCCTGTATTGCGGGTTTGATCCGACTGCTGACAGTTTGCATATTGGCTCACTGGTCCCGCTGCTCACGCTGAAGCGATTTCAACTGGCAGGCCATACGCCCATCGCGCTTGTTGGTGGTGCAACAGGTTTAATCGGCGATCCAAGCTTTAAAGCTCAGGAGCGCTCATTGAATACGCCCGACGTGGTGGCTGGCTGGGTGGAACGCCTGCGTTGCCAGATGTCTCAGTTTTTATCATTCGATGGCGATGCCGCCGCCATCATGGCTAACAACCTCGATTGGACGGCCGATGTCGACGTACTGACCTTTTTACGCGATGTCGGTAAGCACTTTTCCGTCAATAACATGATTGCAAAGGAGTCGGTGAAGCAGCGCATCGAGCGCGAGGGTGCCGGGATTAGTTTCACTGAATTCACCTACATGATTTTGCAGTCGTTTGACTTTGCTGAGCTGAACAAACGCTTTGACTGCGAGCTTCAAATTGGTGGCTCCGATCAATGGGGCAATATCACGGGCGGGATTGACCTCACTCGCAGAATGAATGGCGCTTCGGTGCAGGGGTTAACCCTGCCACTGGTTACCAAGGCCGACGGTACCAAGTTCGGGAAGACTGAATCAGGAACGATTTGGCTAGATGCGGGAAAAACATCACCGTACGCCTTCTATCAGTTTTGGTTGAGCACAGCGGATGCCGATGTCTACAAATTCCTCAAATACTTCACCTTTTTGACCTGTCGAGGCTATCGATGTTCTGGCGCAGGAAGATGCTGAACGCGAGGGTCGGCCTGAGGCGCAACGTGTACTGGCGCGTGAGGTAACACGGCTTGTTCATGGCGATGGTGGACTAGAGGCAGCTGAGCGCATCACATCCGCGATGTTCAGTGGCGATGAGTCGAGCTTATCGGAGTCAGATCTCGCCCAGCTGAGCCTCGATGGATTACCGAGCTCGGTGATCAGCCGAGAAGCCATGCCGGAGACGCTCACGCAATTGTTGACCGACGCGGGTATGGCTGCGTCGGGCAAACAGGTCAAAGATGCACTGGGCCGGTCGGCGGTTTCGATTAATGGTCTCTCAGTATCGGCCGAGAATAATGCCGACCCTGCGTCCTGCTTTGCACCTGAAGCTGCCATGCATGGGCGTTACTTCATTACACGTCTGGGTAAGAAAAAGGTGCACCTGTTCATTGTGGAATAAATGGTGGAGTGAATCGTGGAGTGAATCCATATTGACCGTTGGACGCCAGTTCTCTTGAAACAGCTACACCTTATTCGCCACGCCAAATCTTCTTGGGAGCACCCTGACCTGTCTGATCACCAACGGCCGTTAAATGGCCGCGGTCGTCGTGCTGCGCCTCTCGTGGGTCAGGCTATGTGCGCGGAGATTGAGGTCAGCGGATGCGAGATGCCGCAGTTTTTTGTCAGTACGGCTCGGCGCGCACGTGAGACCTTCGACGGCTTGATCTTGGGCTGGCCATTATTGGGCGAGGAGGTGCCGAATTACGACGATGCCCTCTATACCTTTGATGAGGCGGATCTTATTGATTGGATAGCCGCTGCCAATGATGACTTAGACACTATGGCGATCGTCGGCCACAATCCCGCAATGACTGAACTTGCCAATTTTCTCTGCCCAACGCGGATGCTTTCGAACCTCCCCACAGCGGGCTGGCTTTGGCTCTGTTTTGAGGACGACTCTTGGGATGCGTGCGTGCGCTCGCCAGGAAGAGGTCGTTGCCACAGCTTGTACACACCAAAGTCAGGGAAATTGCTGTGAGAGCATCGCTAAGGATTCAGATGGATGTCTCTCAGTATCTCGTCTTTGCTACAGGATTTAGCACGGTTCTTAAGCTTGTGCTCGGTGTGACCTTTGGCCCCATAATCACGGGATCCCCTGGCGAAGGTTTGGCACGATGACGCCCGCGATTTTTGGCTTGGCAGGAACGACGCTCTCAGCCGCCGAGCGAGACTTTTTTAGAGAAAGCCAGCCATTTGGCTTTATCTTATTTGGTCGAAATGTAGAGCAGCGAGGTCAGCTGCGTGCGCTGACGGATGACTTGCGCTCGCTCACGGGGCGCGATCAATTGCCGATTTTGATCGATCAGGAAGGTGGCAGAGTCGCCCGTATGCAAGCGCCAGAGTGGCCTGCCTATCCTTCCGCAGCCATCTTTGAAGCTCTTTTTACGCACGATCCGAGCCGCGGTCTAGAGGCGTGTGCGTTGAACTTCGAGGCTTTAGCGCTCGACTTGGCGGAGGTCGGTATTACCGTGACCTGTGCGCCTGTCCTTGATGTACCTGTACCGGGTGCTCACGACGTCATTGGAGACCGTGCTTTTTCACAAAACCCGGATCACGTGGCGGCACTCGGTGAGGCCTGTTTGGTCGGTCTGAGAGCCGGTGGGGTTGAGGGTGTGATTAAACACATACCGGGTCACGGCCGCTCAGTCGTGGATTCACACAAGGATTTACCGCGAGTGAGCGCATCAGATGCCGAGCTTGCGTCTGATCTCCTGCCATTTCAGGCATTGAGCGGCGCGCTGATGGCCATGACCGCCCATGTCATTTTTGATGCCTGGGATGCCGATCAATGCGCCACACTGTCGCCCACGGTCATTGATCAAGTCATCCGAAAAAAGATCGGGTTTGATGGCCTTTTGATGAGTGACGATCTCGATATGAAAGCTTTGTCGGGTGAAATAGGTGAGCTTGCCCGCGCGTCACAGCGAGCGGGTTGTGATGTGGTACTGAACTGCTGGGCAAAAATGGCCGATATGGTGTCCATCGCGGAGAAACTATCTACTCCGTCAATACAGTCACAAGATCGCATGTCACGCGCCTGCGCGGAATTGGCGTTAGCCACGAGTTCCGCGACAATCAGCGAGCGTCAGGCAGCATTGATCGAAAGGCGTGACGCGCTGATCTCGCGTCGATGAGCATGACCTAGTTAGTCAATGAGAGTAAGCCAGTGACACAAACCAGTGAGTCGTACCTAAGAGTGTTGTAAGACCCTTGCAGCCCAACCGACAACAGATGGTGCTGATTGGGTGTGGGCAGTCGTTTTCGCCCTAGACGTGATCAGCATTGTGCATCAGATCACTTTAGATCACTTTAGAGACGGGTACGCCACGGATAGTAGAGAGATTGCGCTCAATGAATATCGACTTGGTACGTTTCTTCAGCATGAGGCTCGTTGTTCTGGTCTGCGTGACGGCGGTGACCGCCTGCACCGCGTTGCCCGCAGATCTTTTTGGGCAAGGGCCAGCCGACCTTGAGGTATCGGAGACTCCTGTACTGCAAACCGCTCAATGCGAGGAGCCGAGACCTAAAATTTGCACGATGCAATACAAACCGGTCTGCGCCGTGATGGAGTCGGGGTCCATTAACACGTACCCTTCGGCCTGTAATGCCTGTGCTGATATCGCTGTCAGCGCCTGGCGACCTGAACCCTGCGAGGAGTAAATATGTCATTAACCAACCGAATTTTGCTGGCAATGGTATTGGGGATTGGTCTTGGGTCAGTCCTAGAGGTGGTCTTGGGATCACTCAGCGAAGACAGTGGCCTTTACGGATTTTTGTACAACGGCATGGTGATGGGTCTATTCGATGTGCTCGGTCGGATTTTTATTGCGTCACTTAAGTTACTTGTTGTGCCACTGGTTCTGGTATCCCTGATTTGCGGCATGGCGGCCCTCGGGGCCAGCAGTCGTATGGGACCCATCGCAGGAAAGACCTTGGGGCTTTATCTCGTCACGACCTGTATCGCTGTGAGCTTGGGTCTGGCGATTGCCCTTGCTGTTGGACCCGGCGAGGGCGTTAATGCCGTTGCGAGTTCCGACTTTGTTCCAAAGGAAGCGCCGCCCATCAAAGAAACATTGATCAATATTTTCCCGACCAACCCTGTCGCCGCCATGGCCGAAGGCAACATGCTTCAGGTGATCGTGTTCGCCTTGCTCGTAGGCTTTGCACTGACACGTGCCGGTGAGGCAGGCCAGCGTCTGATTGCCTGGTTCCAGGATATGGAAGTCGTTGTGATGAAAATGGTGGGAGTATTGATTGAACTTGCGCCTTACGGTGTTTTCGCCCTACTGACCAAGCTTTTTGCCACTATGGGGTTTGGCACCATTTTCGATTTGGCAGCCTACTTCTTTACCCTGCTTGGTGTGCTCTTGTTCCATGGATTGGTGGTTTACGGTCTGGTTTTACGCACACTAACGCCGCTGTCTCCTGCCATGTTGCGACAGAAGATGCGCCGCGTCTGGGCCTTTGCTTTTTCTACTTCATCATCGGGGGCAACCTTACCCGTTACGCTCAGAACCGTTGAGAAGCGACTCGGGGTGAATAAAAGCGTCGCTGGTTTTTCTGTGCCCCTGGGCGCAACTATCAATATGGATGGCACCGCTATCATGCAAGGGGTTGCCACCGTATTCATCGCGCAGGTGTACTCCATTGACCTATCCAGCAGCCAGCTTCTAATGGTCGTTCTCACCGCCACCTTGGCGTCTATCGGGACTGCCGCGGTGCCCAGCGCGGGCTTAATTATGCTGTCACTCGTATTGACGCAAGCGGGTCTGCCAGTGGAAGGGATTGCGCTTATTCTCGGTGTCGATCGTTTACTGGATATGGTGAGAACAGCGGTGAACGTTACGGGTGATGCCACGGTATCGACCGTCGTGGCCTACCACGAAGGGCAACTCGATGAAGTGATCTTCAATGACCCTGACGCCGATATTGAGGGTGACGATGAAACCCAGAGGGTAGCTTCATGAGCCTGTCGGTCACTGTTGTCCCGGTAACGCCCTACCAGCAAAACTGCTCGATTATTAAGTGCGAGACCACAGGGTTGGCCGCGGTGGTCGATCCGGGTGGTGATACCGATCGCATCAAGGCTGCCATCGAAAAGATGGGCGCTAAGGTAGAGAAGATTTTGCTCACTCACGGACACATGGATCACTGCGCTGCAGCGGATGTATTGCGTAAAGAGTGGCAGGTTCCCATCGAAGGTCCGGAGGAGGGTGATCGGTTTTGGATCGATAATCTACCCAAGTGGTGCGAGATGTCAGGCTTCCCCATGGCTGAAGCTTTTGAGCCTGACCGTTGGCTTGTTGACGGTGATACTGTGACAGTCGGTGCCCTTGAGCTTGCGGTTATCCATTGCCCGGGCCACACCCCGGGACACGTGGTCTTTTTTGACGGAGCACAGCGATTGGCTTGGGTGGGTGATGTTATCTTTGCGGGCTCTATCGGGCGCACCGACTTTCCAAAAGGTAACCACGACGAACTTATTCACTCGATAAGAGAAAAGCTATTTCCGCTCGGAGATAATGTTCAGTTCGTTCCCGGACACGGGCCGGATTCCACCTTCGGTCGCGAACGTGCAACCAACCCGTTTGTTGCTGACACGCAGTTTGGCTAAGTAGAAGACCGCTTAGGCGGCAACAAACCCATCCCAGGTCGCCATGTAATCGATGAATTTGGGTCCTAGCCCCTGAGCCGCCAAGTGTTCTCTGGTGACCGGCAGGCTGTGCATTTCGAAATCCGCATTTGTCAGGGCTTGCCTCGGGAAGTCAGCGTGGATAACCGCTGCACGGCCTACGAGGACAAAGTCCAAACCACTTTCTATGGCTTTCTCACAAGCCTCCGCTGAATACAGCTTGCCGGCTGCGCCCAGTGCGACTCCTTTTCGAGGCAGGTCGGTGAACACTTTGAGGAGCGACTGTCCGGCGAAGGCTTCATCCTTCGCGTCTTTGAAAACGTCCCAGAGCGACATATCAAGATAATCTAAGCGAGGATCGACCAGGAGTTCCGATGCAAGGTCGCGAATTTCCTCTGTCCGTTGGCCAAAGCGCTCGGGCGATAGGCGGACCCCCAAACTGAACTCGCGACCACAGGCTTGGTTGATCCCGGCAATGATGTCGAATAGCACTTTTGCACGCTTCTCGGGAGAGCCGCCATAAGCGTCGTCGCGGCGATTGAACTGCGGGCTTAGGAACTGTGCGAGAAGGTAGCCATGCGCACCGTGGAGTTGAACGCCATCGAACCCCGCTCGCTGACTACGAACGGCGGCAGCAATACAGTCCTCGATAAACCCTTCTACTTCTTCAACGGTCATGGCTTTCGATCCCGTCGACTCATCGTCAGAGGGGCACATTGGCACATCGTCGCAGTAGCTACCCATGGCACGCATGCCGCCGTGGTGGAGTTGGACCACCGCATGGCTGCCGTGCGCCTTTATCCCTTCCGCGAGCCGCGAAAGACCTTCTAAGTGTAGATCTTCGTGTGCGCCTAGCTGCCCAGGGAAGCCAACACCTCGGTGCTGTACTGAGGTTGCACAGGTCATAGTTAGCCCAAACCCACCCTCGGCTCTTCGGGTAAGCCAGTGGTACTCGTCATCACTGAGTACGCCGTCAGCACCGCTCTGCAGATTGGTCAGGGCGGCGAGCATGTAGCGGTTCTTAATGGTCGATCCATTGGCAAAGGTGAAAGGAGCTGCCAGAGCGCTCATAAGCTTATCCTCGGTTATTAGTTTTGGTATGCGGTACCGGCAAAGACGGTGCCGATGACCTCAATTGATCGTAATTGTTCAAGTGGCACGGTCAGAGGATCCGCCGCCAGCACAGTAAAGTCCGCCGCCTTTCCTGCTCGTATTGAACCGATAGAGTCTTCGAGTCCCAAGATCCACGCCGCATCGATGGTAATGGCTTTCAGCGCACCGTATCGACTCATTACTTCACCTTGTCCTGTTTTTTCGCCCGATATATTTTCTCGCGCGACTGCCGTCCACATCAGCGTCAGCGGTGAGAGCGGCGCCATCGGACTGTCGGAATGGAGTCCTACCGGAACGCCTTTTGATTCCAAGGAGCCCAGTCGCACCATTTGTGGCCCCCGATCGGGGCCTAGCCAATCGCCGCTATACATCTCCGACAGAATGTAATGGTAGTAGGGGTTTGCAGAGACAGCCGCGCCAAGGGCCGCGAGCTTTCGGTTTTGATCTTCCGTACTGTAGGCAAAATGCTCGAGCGTCATGCGGTGATCAGCACGAGGACTCTCGCGCAACAGGTAGTCGAGAAGATCAATGAAGCGTGCCGTGGCGGCATCACCATTACTGTGAGCGTGAATCTGAAAGCCAGCGTCCCAGAATGTTTTGGCGAATGTCTTGAGTGTGGGCACATCGACCATCCATACGCCTGTATGCCCATCGAGGTAGCCAGGTGACCCCATCTGGGAGAGGCCCGAGAAGATCGCGCCATCAATCATGAGTTTGAAGTGGTTACCCACCGTCACATGATCATCATTCATGGCTTGCCATTCGCGGACTTCAGCAAGCGCTTGTTCCGCGGTTTTTTGGCGCGTAATGAAATCGGTAATGATGGGTGTGAGAAGCACTCGAACACTCACAGGGTCACTGGCTACGGCGGCTTTTATTGCCT
>JAYQLG010000015.1:0-62821 GCA_038143085.1 Halieaceae bacterium | reverse complement strand
GACAGCGCGAAGCCCTAGCTCATAAAAATGACCGCGCTCCCAGTTGGTGCCCTCATGAATGGCATCGGCATCTTCCTTGGTGACGCCGAGGAGTTCCCAGGCCGCATCATTGCCAATGAGCTCATGAAACGAGCGGTGCCAAATCATGACGGGCGTGTCGCCAAACCAGTCATTGAGATCATCCCGCCACACCTCCCCGTGCCACAGAGGGTGATAGCCAAAAGCAACAAAAGGCACTGATTTGTCGTCATGCTGAGCGACTAGATTTTGAAGCGCACTTCGATAGCCCTCGGGCGTCGTCGCTCCCGGGAAATCACCTGTGGGGAGGTACCAGTCATCAGGCGCAAGAAAGGGGAACTGCGTCAAAACCGCTGGCAGGGTCGGGTGAACATGAGGATCAATGAAGCCGGGGGTCATGACCTTGTCTTCGAACTGTCGATCGATCCTCGCACCACGTGCGGCAATCAGCGGACTCAGACTATCCAAGGAGCCAACGGCTAAGACTTTTCCGTCTTCCACCGCTACGGCGGTTGCCTCAGGTAGTGCTGGCTCCATCGTTCGAATGAGCTTGGCTGTGTAGACCACTGTTTCCGCTTGGACGCCGTGCGTTATTGACAGCAGTGCAAGAGCCACAATTATTGTTATCGGGCGCATGAGACCTCCCTGTATCGCCATGCCATGATGTCATGAAATATGGGATGACAGCAGTAGGCCTATCGAAGAACTTTTAACCAGTCTCCGGTGCGTGGCTCGCCACTGGGGTAGTAGCCGTTAATCAAGCGCAATTGATTTTCTGCGTCGGGTACTCGAACGCCCGAGCTCAGCGACCCGAAGGTGGCTCCCCTAGGTACCTGCACGTAGTTAAGGACGTGGCTTTCACCCCGCTTTTTCTCTCGCGCAAAGAGCGGTCGGAAGGAGGTGATGATGGTTTTGAATCCGGCATCGGCACCACTGAAGTCGCTGGCTTCGCCCTCGAATAAAAAGCGGAATCGGTGATCAACAATACCTAAACGCTTCTGAACACCGCCAGCACTTGCCAGTCCGGTTGCACCCTTCAAGCCCTCGTTTTCAATCGACTCCTGTGCACTGACCTCGCCAGAGGCCAGCTCGGGAAGTGCGTCGTCGGGGCTTTTATCAGGGTCGACTTTGGCGATTTTGATTTTGAGCGCCGCATCGGAATCAGGGGCTTTAGCCACAATCTCCCGCGTGGTTGCCGTGACAACCCAGCCCTCAGGGTGCTCAAACGTAAAATCCAGTTTGTTGTGGTAGTACCGCAGCGGGTCACTTTGCGCCTCGGCGCTCGCACCGACCACCATTCCTTCGGTTTCGCGCCTGAATCTGCCAGGCAACTCTGGGTTCTCGGACATCGTGTCGAGATCTAAGTTGTTGGCCGTCTTGATAACGGTTTGCAGTCGCAAGTCATTTCTTGGGTGGCTGGCATACAGTCCATGGTAGGTGCCGGAGGGTTTACCTGAGGCCTTGGCGACAGCTTTCCGGTAGCGCTCTTGATCTTTAAGAACACCGATTACCGATAACAAGGCATCGGCGTCGTATCCGCTTTTATGCATGAATTCGGCGCCCGCCGCGTCCGCTTCGAGTTCCATATCGCGACCGAAGCCCGAAATAAGCTCTGCGCCGTACATGCTGGTCGCATCATACAGATCGCCCGATCCGGTTAGGATCAATGCTGATACCGCTGCTACCTGATTGGTAATGGTCTGAGTTCTCCGGCGAGAGTGGTGCCGCTCAGTGATATGCCCGATCTCGTGCGCAATCACCCCAGCAAGCTCTGCTTCGCTATCTAGATAGGCGAGCAGACCTCGGTTGATGTAGATGAGACCGCCGGGCAGGGCGAACGCATTGATGTCAGGCGAATCCAGCAACGTAAAGGTGAATTCCTGATTGGGCATGCTGGAGTTGGCGACTAATCGCGCACCGATTTCGTCAATGTAGGCCTGTAACTCAGGATCGTCATAGATGCCGATGTTCGCAATCAACTTCTCGTGCTCTTCAGCAGCATCGGTTGGAATGCTGACGGGGCGGCCACCCACGGTTACCGTCGATGAGCCCGCACAGCCCGCGATCAGGACGGTGAGGCAGAGCGAAGCTAAGAGTCGTTTCACGGCTTACGACCCGGCAGACAGGTACTGCAAGAGCTGGGTTCCCAGGCTGTCGCAGGCGGTATCCTGAACGGGCGCAATGATCGGAATAGGAACAACGACGGCAGGCATGTAGCTTTGTCCACTGGTTAAGGCACTCATCTTTCCGACCTCAGCCCCGTCATCAAAGTTCCATATAGTGGCTTCATATTCGGACTCGGTACCCCAGGTACCGAAACCAAAGCATCCGGCACCTGTTGGTCCAACACCGCAGGTCATGGAGCCACTGCTGTTGGTGTCCTGGGTTCGGCCATCAATCCAAATCATGTAATTGAGGTCCAAATCTGTCAGCTTGTTCGCCACGCTGGGGAGCATCATTAAGCGACCAACGCTCTCGATACTGAGGGGCGCGGTCCGAGGCTCAAACCACGGGTATAGGGCATCGACAAATTGTCGCTCTGGGATCACGCTAATGCTCTCGCTACCGCGACTGATGTGATTGCCAATGCAGTCAATAAAATCAGGTTCGGTGTCGTAGTCAGGCGCATGACGCCGACCGAGAATGACAATGCTGCCGTCCGTCATACCTGCGACAGGCGCATCGAATGTCATTTCATCCACGTTGGCAGTCACACAACCGCCGAGTAGGCTGCCCAGCATCAAGGTAGAGAGCAGTGCGCGCTTCATTGAGCCTCCTCGGGATTCTCAATCCAATCCATTACGCCCGGCACACGCAGGAAGCTAGTAATAAAATTGGCACCTGCATCGCGGAGTGCCATGACTGCAGCCAAGTTGACGGCATCGATGTCTGACTGCATGAAGGCGGTGGGCGTTTTTCCGTAGGCTGTCAGTGGCCACTCGGCAAAGGGCTGCATGTTGTCTAGCGAGATGGTGGCATTTTCTTCATCGATAATTTGCCCGGGCTCAACCAGTGCCAGGTTGTAGCGCATCCAGATCTCGTACACTTTAACGTTGGTGTACAAGGGAATGGCGTACTGCACGTCGGCCACTTGTGGAATGAGAACAGCGTCGACATCATAGGCCTGCAGATCTTCATAGCTCTCAATGAACACAACGTTCTGGAAGAACGCCGGGAAGAGGGTAGACCAGAACTGAACTTGTGCCCAACCTGTGCTGACACGCCAGCTGACCTCACCACGACCGGTGGCATCATCGACGAGTTGGTGCTCTTTAAATTCCTGGGTAAACAGAACACCTACCGATACTGGCACGGGATCCACCAAGGGCGTCGGAAATGATCCTTCCACAATGACTTCTCGACTGTTGCATGCCGCCAGTAAGAGAAGAGTTATGAGCGTCAGTAAACGCTGCGCCTTACGGCCTAAAGTCATTGAGTCCAACAAACGTGCCACCATTTCGATGCGTTAGTTCTCTCATGAGTGTAGCAAAACGAATGCCCGTGTCCTGCAACTCGGGCGGCCTAATAAACTGTACGGGGAAGCCCACTGCATGGATGCGCACGCGTCGCTCTCCCGTGCCTGCCTCGGCATTCAACCGATCGACGGTAAGCACGACTTCTTCAATCGATCTGCCGGTAAATTCATCGCCAAAGACGTAGATAGAAATTTTCTTGTCTCGGTCATAGAACGATCGGACAGCCTGTGTAATGCCCTCAACCGGAGACGAGTTAGAAAACGCGTTCCAGTTCGCGAGATTACGCAGGATCAGTTGTCGGCGCGCGGGCGTGTCGGGTATCCATTGACCGGCGTACCGCGAGAACAGGTAGTTCCCCATGTCGTTCATAACCTGAATACCCTTCACGTTGGGGTAGATGTTGAGCGTTGCCTCCATCTCGCCAAGCATGCGTTGCCAGGCATAGGAGAACATGGACCCCGAAGTGTCGATGATGAAGATGATGTACTCGCTGTCGACGGGAATACCGCCAATGAGTTGGTTTTTCTTTTCAGCATCGCGTCCGAGCAACCGCTCCTCTTCGTCGCTTAACTCCTGTCGCGCAATAGCGAGTTGTTCAGCGACAATACTGTTCGAATTGCGGGTTGTTTGCAGCGAGTCATAACGCGACTTCGATGACGCCAGCGAGCCCTGCAGAATCGCAATCTGTTCTTCAAATTCAGATATCTGTTCTCGCTTTGCTGCCAGGTCTCTGTTGAGTACCGTTGTTTCGCCTCTAATTTCAAAGAGCTGTTCGGTCAACTCAGCGACGCGCCCCTCTGCGATCACGGTTGACTCTTCGAGCACCTGCGGCTCCACCGTTTTGGTAATCATCAGAAGCAAGATGACGGCGCCAAAGCCGCAGCAAATGACGTCCAAAAACGACAGTGAAATCTCAGGTGCGGGTCGACGTTTGGGCATTACGGCCAATCCTCCGCGGGCGCCATGAAACTCCCACCTGTATTCTGCGCTAACTTCCAGAACTCGGACGCTGCCATGGGGTCACCTTCCATGGGTGAAAGCACCACATTGACCGGCACGTTGACCGGTAACTTATCGACAGCATCGCGGTAGTGTTTCAGTCGGGCTGGGCCCGAAACCGTATTTTTCCGCGGCGTATCTTTTCCCTGAGTCGGCAAGCCATCGGTGATAATGAAAATGTTATCGGGCTTGCTATCGAGCTCATTGAGAAATTCAAAGGCGTTGTAAAGCGAGGTGCCGCCTGACGGTAAGGTCTCGCGGACCGAACTGATCACGCGCTCGACCTGATCACTGTTGGCTACTTCAAGCCATCTGCCCTGAGTCTCCGGTAGGGCAAATCGGGCTTCAGTGTTGAACAGAATGATCTGGTAGCGCGATCCTGTGGGCAGTTGAGCCGTTAGCCAATCCACGGTGTCTAGGGCCTGAACCCACTTTCGAGCGGCGCGCTGTCGATCACTCGACTGATTTCGTAAGCGAATAACGTTGACGACCTCTGGCGCCAACATGCTGGCCGAGGCATCGATCATGATGGCGATTCGGTTGCCGCCGAGCTTGAGACCGGTCAGGTACTGGCGATTACCCTCGCCTTGGAACTCGCGCGCGCTTCGGCCACCGTCCGCCTCAGCCGCTTCCCGCAATTGCTGGATGCGCTCCTCCAGTGAGTTGATCTCAGCTTTTAGCGCCTCAAGGTCGGTGGTTTCACTGACATCCGATTCTTCCAGTGAGGCGATTAACGCCTCGAGTCGATCGAGCTCCTCGGTGACAACCCGCGCGCGTCCTTGCGCTTCAACAATCTCGAGATCGGTACTGCTAATTGCATTGCGTAACCTCACGAGACCCTCTTCGCCTTCTCGAATGTCCTCTTCAAGCAGATCGACCTCCGACAGCACCTCGGCATTTACCGACTGAATTTGAATTTCAATAGAGTGATCGATAATTAGGAATACGAGAACAACAGCACCAAAACCACAGGACATGATGTCCAGAAAACTGAGGTTGAATGTATTGGCCTGTCGTTTCCGCCGGGGCATGAATCACGACTCAACGATAATGAGTACGGCTTCTTTGCCGTCGTTGCGATACAACCGACTGCCGACCGTGAGCCGATCATGCGAGCCGGAGACCGACAAGACATTGATTCGGTCGCGCAGCGCCTCTTCAATGCAGGGAACACCCTCATGCTTGATGACGCCAAAGCCAAGGTCCTGCTCGTCTTTATCCGTAATGCGGTGGGCCACAGCGTCGATGAGGATATGGGTGGGCTGATCACCCGTTACAGCGCCCTTGGAAACCGGTGCGTTGCCAATCTCATCAATCGCGGAAGGAGCGCTCCCTGCGTCGCTAGTTATAGGTGTGCTTGCTGACTCATCAGCCCGTGTCACAGTGCCAGCTGCCTGTCGGTTAGAAATGCGCGTCAGCGGCTGATCATCTGAGTGATCACGCAGCAGATCCTCTGCTGCGGCCGTTAGGGAATCGATAGAGACAACCGCATCGAATGTGATGCCCGGAAAAACCGATAGCGACTCATCGATGCTCAGCGAGCCTGCGTTGGCATTGATAGCCGACGTAATTTTTTGTCCTGCTTTCTCGAGACGACCTCTTGAGACTTTGAATGACGTTGTCCCGAGCTCAACTGAGACTTCGGGGCGATCTTTTAGTGACGTGAGAACACCGGGTAGAGCATCAAGCAGGGTTTGCTCGGACTCAGCACTTCGCCGCGGATCGAAGCGTGTTTGATCGACACAGGCATCCGCGCATTCCTCAAGGCACAGTTCAAGTAAATCGATATAGCCAAGGCCTGGTACCGCTGTGATCTTTTCGACCCGACAGAGATTGGCATCAACAGAGATCTCGCTGACGACGAGTTGTCGCCATTGCAGGTTTACATTGAGGCCCGAGCCC
Source organism: Halieaceae bacterium (assembly GCA_038143085.1). GTDB lineage: Bacteria > Pseudomonadota > Gammaproteobacteria > Pseudomonadales > Halieaceae > Luminiphilus. Next base: position 56,426 of record JAYQLG010000015.1, on the reverse strand, counting down.
AGCTCCGCGGGGTGTGCAAGAAGCGCTCTATCGACTACAGCGCTGGGATTCACCCCCAGCGAACCCAAGATACCCAGTAGCAACTCAAGTTGAGCCTGTTCGAGGTTTCCGGGTGCGATGAGGCAGAGATTGTTCACGTTATCGGTTGCTGTAAACAGGCCTTTGAGGTGTTCGTAGACCAAATCGGCTGTGTGACGCGCATTGCCAAATGTGTTGCCGAGTGCTGTGGTGGCGAGTTGACTGAACATGTCCGTTCGCACGTCCAAGGGTCTGCGCTTGAGTTGTGCGAAGGCGGCATCGCCGAAAACGAAGTCATCAGCCTGAGATAGGACGATACCCGGAGACCGAACGATCTGCTGGCCAGCGCTGAGTGTCAGGCTAGCATCAGTGAGGTCAAGAAAGGCGCGATTCATTTAGGCGCCGCCAGATGTCGAATGAGCTTCTTATCCACATAACGCTGCGTGCTAAGTACCAGCCGCTCCTGCGATAGCTGCAATTGGTGCAGTGCAAACATGATGACAATGGATAAGACCAGCGCCACGAAGGTGCTGTTAAAGGCAACGCCGAGGCTTACTGTCACACCTGAAATATCGCCTTCAACCGCCTTATAGGCCTGCCCCAGTGCATCGCCGATACCGCGCACGGTTCCAATAAACCCGATCGACGGGATAGCCCAGCTGATGTAGCGAACCATCGATAATTCGGAGTCGAGCTTGTCGGCCTCAATGTCACATTGCTCGCGCACTGCCTCGGAGACGGCTGGGATGCTCGCTGTCGTGGAGAAGCGGCTTAGAGCATTAAGCAGTGTTCGCGGTAACAGCAGTTCCTGCTCTTCTTCCGGGAGTGCTTCGATACCGCGAGCGTAATTTCGTGCATCTTGGGGTAGGAGCGTCGTGCCCTCGGTGACTTGGATGAGCTTGCGCTCGAGCATGGTCGCTTCCTGCCGCGTCGTCCACGCTTTGAGTCCCATGATCGCCAGTGCCCAGATCATCAGAATGAAACAGGCCTCCTGCTCAAAATCCCGAATGACAACATAGAGTGATCGCTCGGGTACGAAGGCGGCTCCCGATGCCTGCAGAGCAGCTTGGGCCGCCAGCTGAGCGTCGGCAGACGGTCGGATCAAGCCAACGTAAAAGGCATGCACGACGATGACAGCCGCGAGTAGTGCTAGTACCTGGAATGCAAACTCTGAGGAGATTCTCGTTTTAGACATGTGCATTCACCTTAGATATCAACCGGAAAAGACACGGACCGATCTTCGCTAATCCGCTCGGTGGGAGTGTAGTTATCGTCCGCTGTTGCCGACGAGACTGTTGCCTCTGAGGTTGCATCAGCTCCTTCAGTTGGGGCGCCATCAACGCTGTCCACAACAGCGTCTGCAATACTCTCCAAAGCCGTTTCCGCACTGTCTGTATTACCCTCGCTAGTTGGGTCGGCGCCAGTAGAAGCGGGTGTGGCTTGAGTTGTTACGGCCTTATTTGCCGTAGCGTTGGTACCTTCATCCTGCGCGAAGGCAACGAGTGCGAGACCTGCAAATGACAACACGCCCACCCAAAATTTACTCTGCATATCTTGCCACCCTAAATCCAACGTCATCACGCCCACGCTCACCATAATCACGGTAGGTCAGTCGAAGCTCTCGCAAACGGCTCAAACTCCAACTGGCGCCCCTGATCGTGTAGTTATCGCCCTGAGGGTCCCCTAGCGGATCCTCTTCGATCGCCTCATTGGGCACGGGTATCCGGTATACGTCATTAACCCACTCAGCGACATTACCACCCATATCGTATAGACCTCTGGGGTTGGGCGGAAACTTTCCGACCTCGGCGCTAACCACGACGTTGTCAGTGTAACCATTGAGGATACGCCCTGTGACCAGCGCGGAAGAGGCGTCGGCTAGGTTGGCGCTTCCATCTTCGGGTGGCCAGGCTTCGCCCCAGGCAAATCGCCAGATGTCTTCTCCTTGTACGCGGCTCGCGAACGCCCACTCAGCCTCGGTTGGAAGACGATATCCGGTAGAAGCGCTGTTGAACCCTGTGATGATGCCATCGCGCTCTGTATAAAAAGGCGGCAACCCCTCGCGCGCGCTGAGCCAATTACAGAAGCTGGCGGCCTGCTGCCAAGAGAGCTGCACAGCGGGCTGGTGTTCGCGGTTTAGGCTCTTACCTCCCGCCTGTCCTGACTCATGATTCTGTGTGAATTGACGAAACTGCGCGTTCGTAACTTCGGTGGTCGCCATGTAAAACGCACGCGTCAGCCGCACAGGTCGTTCGACCTCGTTGGCACCTCTTCCTGCATCTCGTCTAGGAGCGCCCATAGTGAACTCATTGACTGGACTCACCTGAGGATCGATTAAGACGAGTGTCTGACCCACCGAGCTGGTGATCTCGGGCTTGATGGCGGCCTTCCTCGCCTCTTCTTCAGTGAGCAGCGCCACACTAATTCGCTGTTTCAGTCCTGCACGCGGCGTTACCCGTCGTTCCACACTTGCATACCCAGGCGCTCTGATGGTGATCACTTGCTCGACACCGGGTAAGGCCAGTATCTGGCTTCCCTTACCGCGGTCATCGCCATTGACCTGAATGGTGGCATTGCCGGGCGTCACCTGAATATCGACTTCGCCAAGTGCTGGCGACAAAACGACTTGTCGGTCGACGCTCGCACCCTTTTCCAGTGACAGGCTAAATGATTCGGGCAAGTAGCCCGCCCGTCTTAGCTCGATGCGATGTCGTGCCGCGGGTTCCATAGTTACGTCAGTTGGAGTGGCGCCGACAAAGCGACCATCGCGGGTGACAACAGCGCCCGCCGGGACAGAAGTTAAACGAAGTATCCCCGCCGCCGGTGTGAGTTCGATAGTACCGAGGTCGACATCGGTATCAGCGACGGCCTTTAGTTCGACCACCTCGTCGATATAGCCCGGCGCACTGAAAGTGATTTCGCGCGTGCCTTGCATGACTTCGAGTACTTGTTCGCTGGATGTGACCGCTGACCGATCAACGTTCTGCTGATCAATACTTACCGATACCTCGGCAGGAATTGTCTCCACGGATACTCGAGCCCAACCCGGAGTCAGGCTGGCAGAGAACCGCTGTGTTTGGGCTCTTCCCGTCACCTCAATGGTGGTCTCGTAGGGGAGATAGCGCTCGGCCACCAAGTTCACGGTTACCTCGCCCGCGTCTACCTCATCGATGGTCAAGGGCGTGACACCGATTACGGTCCCGCTTAATGACACAGTCGCTGATGGTGGTATGGACTCGATCATCAATGTGCCGGGCAGAGGCGTTAACACCACCGCCCGAGTCTGCACCTCGGCATCGTCTACGCGTAAAGACCCGGTGTAGGGCTGATATCCCTCTGCGGTGACATTGAGCTCATAGGAGCCGGGCCTCATTAGGAAACGCTCACCGAAGGGTAAGTGCAGTCCCGAGATATCGATGGTAGGTGTCGTTTCTGACTCCACAGTGACTGATACCGATCGAGCCGTGAGCAAGAAGAACAGTACATAAGCGATGACCAAGCCCGCCACAACCAGCAATGCGGTGGCTGGTGTAAGGCGTCGAGTTGTCGCCACTGTCTTTTCACTGCGAGGTTCAAATGCAGTGGGTGACAAGGACTCGGACTGGTTGCGCTCGTCAGACATTAGCGAATGATCGCCTCCTCGCATCGAACGTCAATACGGTTATCGGATGTGGCGTTGATACTGGCAGTGACCAACACGTCACGGTAACCATCGCGGCTACCCAGAAATTGATATTGGCCGGGCCGTAGCGAGACTGTTCTTGATGAGACGGTACCCAGACGGGCAACACGCTTGATGGTTATCTCCGTCAGACCATCGGAGGTGATGACCACGGGTAGCGGTGTACTGGCCGTAGCTACTGCCGATCGAACCGCCGCTACTTTGTCTTTGAGCACAGGCGATGTTTGGGCGTTCGCTGCCAGTGCGGCCTCGGCCTCTGACAGAGAAAGTTGAGCCTCACTAAGTACAACGGGATCAACCAGTCGCGCTTGCTTTTCGACGATCGTATCGAGTTTCGCAAAGAGCTCTGCCAACGGTCGGGCCTGATCAAGGCCATCTGACGCTTCAACAAGACTGGGATCAATGGTGAGCGCCGCCTCTAAAACCTCGACCGCCTTCGCCCATTGCTCCTTCGCCGCAAGATCAGCGGCCTGACTAAGCAAGTCATTGAGGCGCGATAAGGTCTCTGACTCCTCGAGTTGTGCTAGCGCGGCCTTCGGACCGTCAGCGGCGGGAAGAATGTTTCTTGCCGACTGAAAGGAAGCCCGAGCGCCAGTGAAGTCATTGTCACTCAATAATGCGAAACCTTTGGTCATCGCATCTTCAAAACGTTGCTGGGTTAGTGCCGACTTGTACTGCCGAGCTACCTTTGCCAAACGCTGGTGTGCAGGGTCGAGTCCCAACGCCTCATCGACTTGAGATACCGCCCTACTCAAACGACCTTGCTCGAAGCTTGCCTTCGCGGCTGTTTCGAGCTCGGTAATGGCCGGCATGAGAGGTACGCGTTCGACAGCATCGAACACCGCATCGCTGTCAGGCGCCATTTGTGAGAGTAGGGGAGCTATAGCGCCTGCTGTGGCTTCATCTCCCGATTCAATCGCGTCTAGCAGCAGTGCCAGCCTGCTATTAATTTCGTCGCTTAGCCTAGACTCAAGGCCGATCAACGAATCAAGTGCCTGCTGATACAGAGCTTCGGCCGCATCAAAATCTTGTGCTCGGTATAGGGCATCACCTTCTAAAGCGACGGCACTCGCGGCTAAAAAATCATCAGCGGCCCACTGATCAACACCGCGCGACTCGAGTCGAGATTGTGTCTCCAGCAATGATTGCAGTACTTCCTGCGCTGAGCGCCTGACTTTGGCCAGTTGTGCTTCCGCAAAGGGGCTTCGTTCGGAGGTATTCTCCTTCAGTGCATTAGCCGATGTTGCAGACGCTGTTTGCGTATCTTGCGCAATAGTGCTCGTTACCGCTGAGGACTGAGTGTCAGGTGTAGGGGCAAGCTGAGGCAAAATGAAGACTACAAACCCGAGCAACACCGCACCTATCGCTAGCGCTACCCATGTACCTATGGGCCTGGGTCTATCGATAGCCTCTTGGGTACTTTGAGTGGCGGCTCTCGGTTCAAAGGACGCCGCGCGCAAAGCATCTTTGCTGTCGTCTGTCATCTATCGGCAAGACTCGTTTATGGAGAGGGCTGGCTTATATCGGTTGGAAGCTCAGCAATTTCGGCGGCATAGATATCGCTTAGAATCTCACGCCACTGCCCGTATTGATCCTCAATCGTACCTGAAAGCTGGATAGTTCGGTCTTCCAACTCGATGACTTGTGGCGTGATTTCAGCCTCCAGTGACTGCCCTAACTCCTCGAGTGCCAGTGAGTGAATATTGGCTTCGGCCCTACGCTCTAGACCGCTCTTGATCAGACCACCACCCGCGTACATTCCAACAGCGCCCGCGGTTCTCACATTGCGATCATCTGAAGTGGCAGCCGCGATACCGGCCAGTAACGAAATGCCACCCATAATTAACTGGGTCTGTGCCTCGTTCTCGAGCTCACGCAATGCGACGGTCTCTTCGTAGCTCAGACGACGCCACTCGTTGTAGGGGCCATCCATCGAGCCAGAGAAGTTATCGTAGTGGCCTTGCAGCGTATCGACGAAGATGTGGTTGCGCTGCTGAATGGCGCCGATGCGGGCCATCATGGGATCGCTCTCTGCCGGCAGCCGGACCGCGCGGGTCAGCGCACCTCCATCCTCACTAAGATAGCCTTCAAAAGCCTCGGGCGCGAAGCTTTGGGCAAACTTCAGCTTAGATACATCTCTGATAGCCAGTCGATCGCTTCGCGCTAACGATTTGAAAACGGCAATTAGGTCGTTCGCGATATCCCTGTAAACAGCGAGAAACGGATCCTTCTTGACTCGTTGGGTCTGTTGATACGCATACCGACTGGTTGTGCCAGCGTATTGTTTGTCGAGCCAGATACGTCCTTGCGCATCTACTGCCTTTATCGTCAGGGCGAGTGCCTCTCCATCCGACTGCTCTATTGCTCCTGTAACCAGGATATCCGTGATGTGTTCGGAAGAGGGCACGACCCGACTCGCACCCCACACACCTTGGTCATCTAATACGAGCGCGAGCTCGCGTGCCATAAAAGTAGCTTCGGCGCGCCTAATTTCAGGGTAGATCCCCTCGTCAGGGTCTGCTTCCGCGATGCCCGGATCAAAAACAACCACCGCAATATCCAGCACTTCATCACTGGGGAGTGAGGTCTCGTAGGTGCTGAGTGTTGGCACCGCCGTTGTCTTTACCGTCTCGGTAACACAACCGCTGAGTAAAGCCAGCAAAGTTAGCAGTGTCGTAAGACGATTAATCATTCTTCGGGTATCTCAATCCCTTTGTATTTTCGGTATTCGTTCCATAGCGCTTCACGAATGTCGGGATCAGGTTCCCGCATCGCGGCCTCGCGAAGCTGGCGCGCAACAATGTCATCATCATTGCCCGATGGAATATCCTCAGGCGCCTCGTAGACAGCTGGAGCATCAGGTGCACCTCCCGAGCGGCCACCCATACCACCGCCCACGGAGCCGTAGCCACCTTGATCAGCCGTTTCATAAGGGTTTCGACCACTGGAGCTTGTCTCGGTTCCCGAGTCATTTGAGCTTTGTGTCGAGCTTTGCGAATTGGCACCTTGTTCCCGCCGGCTATCTCGCTGCTGACGTTGCTCTTCCCGAATAATGGCATCAAACACGCCTGTGCTCTCTTCAAGCTGTCTATCCAGAACGGCAACGCGCTCTGCCGTTGTCATGGTGTCGGTGGCGCCCCAGTCAGGCTCTAAGCCACCTTGCGCGCGTGTGCCGCCTGCCTGACTCCCATCTGTGTCTGTATTTGATGCGACTTGTCCGTTGGTGGCGCCTGATGTTGGGTTCCCATTACTCGAGCCACTCGAGAGCCACTGTCCGATGAGCTACCACCCCCATCGCCGGAGCCGTTGCTCGAACCGCTACTGCTGCCGCTACTACTCGATGAAGCACTGTAGACAGGCTCTTCATCGACTAGACTGGGCAGCGAGAGGTCGCCGCCAACGGAATCACCAAACCCTGGATCGCCGCTTGCCGTCGCACCATCGCCCGATCCACCAGAGTTTCCGCTTTCCATGCCGCCGGAGCCGCCTCCCTGGCTTCCGCCCGGCATACCGCCACCCGCGGTGCCGCCGGCGCTTCCACCACCGGATGACCCGCCGGAGTTCGATGAGCCTCCGCCTGATGCACCACCGTCAGAGGATGTGCCACCGCTCGATGAACCGCTGGAGCTCGATGAGCCTCCGCCCGATGACCCGCCAGCAGACGAACCACCACCGGACGAACCGCCAGACGAGCTCGATGAACCACTTGAGCCGCCTCCACTCGAGGATGAGCTACCCGATGAGCCGCTAGAACCTGAGCTGCCACCAGGTGGCATCGATGCCGAGGGACTGGAAGGTGTCGTTGGCATACTCGCTGATGGACAACCTGCCAACAGTGGCAGAATCGCAGCTACCGCAATCAGACCTTTCATTGCGTTACCACTCATGTAGATGCCTCCGTCGTTACAGAGCCTGGCATTGCCCAATACTTTGGTTCAAATACCCACGTAATCGTCTCACTTTCCACCGGCTTTCCGTCTTCGAACACAGGCCTAAACCGCATCTTTTTCAGTCGTCGAAGGACGCGTTCCGGGCCTCTCGTACCCTCAACCACTGGGAACTGAACACGCTCCAGGTTCACCACCTTGCCGGTCGCGCTGATATTGAAACTCACAATAAGATCACTGTCTGCGGGTTCGCTCTGTTTAATATCCAGCACGGGGTCAAAACCCGGTACCGCCGGTAATGGCACCGGTGTGTCTAGTATACGAAAGGTTGGGTAGCTTTCCGTCGATGAAGCAGGCATTGTGACCTGCGATTGCTCTGCATCATCTTTGAAGGCCTCGTCGACAGCATCGGTTAGTTCCACTGCTTCCGATAGTTCCTGCACGCCGGTCATCGACGTTGATTCGTTTTGAGCGATAGTTTCCGCAGGTTCAGCGTTGGGTATCTGTGTCTCTTGAACGTCGCTTGGAGAGGCGGTCTCAGCATCAGCCTCGAGTTCATCAGTTGCTGTATCCAGCGTCTCCTTGGAGGTAGAAGGTGTTTCTTCGCTCTCCGCCAAGGTCTCGCCATTGGCGAGCGCGAGCGCGTCTTGGTAAAAACTGATAGCGTTCATTCGATTACCGGTCCACCACGCCCAGTCACCCATGCGAATCAGGTCTTCAGCCTGTATCTCGCGACTCACGCCCAAGCGGTCTCGATTGAGTCGCTGCATTGCGACAAGGACAGAAAGCCCGCGCTTGAAGGTAACCTTACCCGCAGCATAATTAGTGGCGTCACGATCCATTTTCCCCGGCATGGCTGCTCCGATGCCTCGGTGGCTTGCCAGCAAATACTGCGCGCGAACCATGCCTTCTAGCGCTGGAATCAACGCTTCTGATTCCTCGCCATAGGTCGCGATTGATTCATTGAGTGCGCGACGGTAGAAGTTCCAGGCCTTGCCCATGCGCGCTGTTGTTTCTTCCTCTTCATCAATATCCTGCAGTAGTGCGTATTGATGCCATTCCGCCTGCGCCAGAAGTGCTTCTACTCTCTCCGGCCCCGAGGGGATGGTCGTCGATTCAATGCGTGACAGATAAGCCTGACGCTCATCAGCACTGGCAAGCTGCTCAAGCGCGCGATGGCTGGCAATCTCCGCTCGGAGGTACGGGAGCTGACTTTTGGCATTGAGTCCGTCATTGATTCGGCTGAGGTGTGCGGCGCGCTTCAGCTTTTCGATTGCCTCGCTGTGCTGTCCGCTGCTTTGCAGGTAAATGGCTTCGTTCCAGAGGGTTTCTTGCTGTCGAGGGTCGTAGGCACCAAACAAACCGTCCTGTGCCCACGTCAACGGCGCGGTCAGTGTGAGTGTTGCTGCTGTCAATGCGGTCGATAATGCGAGACCTGCCGAAAACACTTTCACGAGTCAGTCCTCTGTCTACACCCCAGTATAGAGATAGTTTTCACATAATCTCTACGTCTTAGCACAAGGTGTGTACACTTCCGCCGCGACCTGGGATTGGTCGTGATCTGGACATGTGATAGTACTGGGTGAGCAAATGGGCAAATTCTTAGACGACACGGCACTTGAAGCGATCGGCGAAAATCGTTGGCGTGCCAATTTGCAAAAGGGGTGGCGAATCGGTCGTGTACCGAACGGTGGCTATGTTCTCGCGATTGTGGGACGCGCTATATCGCAGTCACTAAGCCACGCGGATCCGTTGTCGATTAACGCGTTTTATCTCGAGCCAACCCAGTTGGGCGAAGCGGAAGTTGAGGTTGAAATTCTTCGGCTTGGCAAAGGAACTCAGTTCGCGTCGGCACGCCTATATCAGGATGGCAATCTAAAGATTGTAGCCAACGCAGCCTATACCGATCTCGACCGTTTGAAAGGCCCGACCAATACGATTATGACGCCGCCAGATGTGCCGCCCTTCGAGTCCATCGATGTGCCTAAACACAACGTTCTGGAAATTCACAACACGATCGATACGCGCATCGTGACTGGCGCAGAGTTCTTTACTGATCAGCAACCCACTAACACCGGCGAGTTTATTGCCTATATGCAATATGTAGACGGCGCCGACATCCACCCAATCGATCTTTTAATGTTTGGCGACATGATGCCGCCGCCGTCTTTTACGCTCGTACCTAACGTTGGTTGGGTGCCGACCGTAGAGATGACAGTGCAGTTGCGTGGTAAGCCAGCGCCCGGACCCATCCTATGCAGGGCTAGATCGCATACCCTGATAAAGGGCGTTACTGAACAGGACTGTGAAATCTGGGATGCGAATGGCGACCTCGTTGCCGTGGGTCGCCAGACGATGAAAGTGCGATCGATGAGCTGAGTTACCAGACTGCGACGTGGCCTCCCGGTCGTCTTGGGTCTGCGTAACCGTAAAACCAGCCATCCTCAATCTGTACCGAGTTGACGCGCCCAATGGTGCTGTTTGAGCGCAGTATCTTGTGTTTGCTCGCCTCGAGAATCGACACCGTATCGGGCGAAATGCCGGGCTCCACCATGGCCATATCGGGCATCCATTGGTGGTGAATTCGCGGGGCCGACGTCGCCATGCCCAGCGTCATGTCAAATGCCATGACGTTGAGCAGTGTTTGTGCGACGGCGGTGATGATGCGCGACCCACCTGGGCTGCCCGTGGCTATCCAAGGCTTTCCATCTTTAAATACAAGCGTCGGCGTCATGGAGGACAGCGGTCGACTACCCGCCGATACGGCGTTGGCTTCTCCCTGAACCAAGCCGTAGCCGTTGGGGAAACCGGGTTTGGCAGCAAAGTCGTCCATTTCGTTGTTAAGGAGCATGCCGGTACCAGGAACGACAATGCCCGAGCCAAAACTAAAGTTAATCGTGTAGGTGTTTGAGACCACGTTCCCAAACTGATCGACGATGGAGTAGTGGGTCGTTTCAGTGCTCTCTAGATCTTTAAAGCTACCGGGTCGGATTTCAGCAGAGGGTATTGCCACTTCATCACGGATGATGGTCCTTCGCTGATCCAGATAATCCTCGCTTGTTAATTGTGCGACGGGAATCGCTGTTCGGTCGGGGTCACCCAAATACTCACTACGATCGGCATAGGCGAGCTTCATCGACTCGATGAGAAGATGCAGATACCCAGCACTGTTATGGCCCAACTCCTTGAGTGGGAAAGGCTCGAGTAATTTCAAGATTTGAGAGACGTGGACCCCGCCTGAAGAGGGAGGTGGCGCGCTGACAAGTTCGTAGCCACGAAACGTGGAGCGCACCGGCGTGCGCTCGATGGCACGATAGTTCGCGAGATCCGCCTCAGTTATCAGCCCGCCATGTCGCTGCATCTCTGCGACGATTAACTCGGCAGTCTTCCCTTTGTAAAAACCGTCACTCCCCTGATCGCGAATACGCTTCAGGGTTGCGGCTAAATCAGGCTGTGTAAATATGGTTCCCATCGCCGGAGCGGTGCTGTTACCGCCGAGGTAGACACGATTTGCCTCCGCATTTTTGGACAAGCGCTTGGAGGCAGAGCGCAAATTGAGATGCAAGGCAGCGGGAACTTCGAAGCCTTTTTCCGCGAGGTCGATCGCCGGTTGGATGACCGTTTTAAGATCGAGTGAACCGTGCTTTTCCAGCGCGTGAATCATCCCAGCGACCGTGCCGGGAATGCCAGCTGCACTGACACTGTTGTAGGCCATCTGCTTGTTCACGGTGCCATCTTCGTTGAGGAACATGTCTCGTGAGGCACTGGCTGGCGCCATCTCCCGATAATCGATGAATATCTGTTCATCGGATTCTGCTAGGTGCACCAGCATGAAGCCACCACCTGCAATATTGCCCGCGCGTGGCAGCGTGACCGCCAGCGCAAAACCTGTGGCTACGGCCGCATCAATAGCGTTTCCACCTCGCTTTAGCATGTCGAGTCCCGCCTCTGACGCGAGCTTCTCAGGGCCGGAGACCATGCCTCTGGACGCAATGGCGGGGATAAAGCGGGTTCCGTAATCAATCAGCGGTCCACCTTGGTCCTCGGCTTGTGCGTTAATAGGGGAAGCGTTGAGTGTCATCGCGGCGGCGATGAGCAGGCTGGCAAGGCGCATGAGAGAGTCTCCAAAACTTTCGGTGTAGCAATTTGGGTGCAAAGCTATCACATCATCGGGTTTACGCAGAGTACCGCCGACTTCGATTACCATAGGGTCCTCAGGAGGGGTCATGGAACTAAAAGATTACCGCCGGCAATACACCAAAGGCGGCCTTGGCGACGAGGCAATGCCGGATGATCCGCTGGTGTTGTTCGAGCAATGGCAACAGGACGCCAGTGCGGCGGGGTTGGCCGATCCTACGGGCGTGGTGGTAGCGACGGTTCAACCTGACGGATCTATCCGTCAGCGATTTGTCCTATTAAAGGGCGTTAGCGAGGACGGATTTGTTTTCTTTACCAACTACAACAGCGACAAAGCAGTGGCACTTGTCCAAAACGACCGGTCGTCGATGCTCTTCCCTTGGAACGAACTGGATCGCCAGGTCAGTGTCTCGGGAAAGGTAGAGAAGATCGCCGAGTCCGAGTCCGATGCCTACTTCGCTGCCAGACCCCGTGCGAGTCAGATTGCCGCTTGGACGTCCCAGCAAAGTCAGCCAATCGCTAGCCGCGAAGGGCTTGAGAACCAATATCGGGTGACGTTAGAGCGGTTTGATGGCATTGACGTGCCGAGGCCGCCGCATTGGGGAGGTTTCCGATTAGTTCCTGAGCGGATTGAGTTTTGGCAAGGTGGAGAGGACCGATTACACGACCGCTTTGCGTACCAGTACGCCGATGGTTGGAGTCGCTTACGCCTGCAACCCTAGGTCAGGAAGTGCGGTGAATAAAGCGTTGGATGTAATGCGGTATCGGCGGAAGCTCCAATATCTGTCGACGCATGATATCGAGTCCAATGGCCGCGACGAGAATCTGAAAACGTTCTCGGGAGCCCGGTACTTGCAGTCGAATGGCCCGGTGATGCGCTGTGGTGCCCCATGCCATCCAGACAGTGCCTACGGGTTTGTCGTCTGACCCGCCCCCTGGGCCGGCAATGCCCGACACCGCGATACCTATATCCGAACCACTCTTTTCCAATGCGCCGGTCAGCATGGCAAGGACAACGGGCTCACTCACTGCGCCGTATTGGTCTAGTAATGTCTCAGAAACGCCCAGGACGCTGCGCTTGGCCCCGTTGGAGTAGGTGACAAATCCACTGCCAAAGACCTGAGATGAACCCGCTTCGCGCGTGATAAGCGACGCAATCAAGCCGCCTGTACAGGACTCTGCTGTGACCACCGACATGCGCCTGTCCAGCAGTGCTCTCTGCAAGGACATGGCCAGCTGATCGTCGTCGTGTCCGATGATGTGATCGCCGATGAGTTCGTGAAGTAAGTTCTCGGCGTTGTCTCGTTTATTCAGGAGATTGTCATCATCGACTTGCAACTTCAGTTCGAGCTGGGGTAGTCCCGATCGAAATCCCAAGGTCACCCCATCTGGCCAATCCCCAGTCCGCGCGTTAACCAGTTCCTGAATCGTCGACTCACCAATACCGAAGGTTTGTAGTCTGCGGATAAACGCTGTGCCTCCGCCGACACGCGAAGCAATGCGATCACAGATTTCGGGGAGCATTGCGGTGAGCTCCACCGGAACACCGGGCGTTGTAATTACCAGTGCACCATTCACCTCTAACGCAAAGCCCACGGCGCTACCAATGGGGTTCGCAACCAAGTCAGCACCCTCGGGAAGCAGGGCTTGCTTCAGGTTACTTGCATTGAGCTCCAATCCCCGTCGCTCGCACCATTCTTCGAGATGTTCAGTCGCCTTCGGGTGATTCGCCAGTGTGTTACCGGCAACCTCCGCGACCAACTCTGCCGTTAGGTCATCTTCAGTAGGACCAAGACCACCGTTAATGATGACAACCTCTGCGCTCGCACAAAGATCAACCAGGCTGTCGCTGAGTAGTTTAGGGTCATCGCCGACGGTGATTTTCTTGCCCACGCCAATTTTATGCGCGCCGAGGGCGAGAGCGATGCGCGAGGAATTACTGTCGACCGTATCCCCACTCATCAACTCGTTGCCCGTTAGGAGGAGGGCGACCTGCACTCGCTTACTCATAAGGCGCTCTCATGAAGAGCCATTAAAACTCGGCATTGCCGGGTGTTCGGGGGAATGGAATAACGTCTCGCACATTTTCCATCCCGGTAATGTAGGCAACCAAACGTTCAAACCCCAAGCCAAAACCGGCGTGCGGCACTGTGCCGTAGCGGCGAAGGTCTCGGTACCACCACAAGGTATCTTTTAGCGCCTCATCCATTCGCGCGTCCAATACATCGAGGCGCTCTTCGCGTTGACTGCCGCCGATGATTTCGCCAATGCCGGGCGCCAATACGTCCATGGCCGCGACCGTGCGCTCATCATCGTTGAGGCGCATGTAGAACGCCTTGATGTCGCGGGGGTAATCCGTGACCACAACAGGGGCCTTGAAATGTATTTCTGACAGAAAGCGCTCGTGCTCCGAGGCCATGTCGATGCCCCATTCGACGGGGAACTCAAATTTATTGCCTGACTTCAACAAGATATCGATGGCGTCGGAGTAGGTCACTCTCACGAACGGCTGATCGACGATATTCGTTAATCGCTCAAGCACGGTGTTATCGATTCGCTGTTGGAAGAAACCAAGGTCTGTCTCGCAATCGTTCAGCACGCGCTGTGTAACCGATTTCAACAGTCGCTCAGCCAGCGCTGCGTTATCCGCAAGGTCAGCAAATGCGACTTCAGGTTCAACCATCCAAAACTCAGCTAGATGCCGTGAGGTGTTTGAGTTTTCGGCCCGAAAGGTCGGTCCGAAGGTATACACCTTGCTCATCGACAAGCAGTAGGACTCGACTGCGAGTTGCCCTGATACCGTCAAATACGCATCGCTACCGAAGAAGTCCTGAGAGGTATCGACCTGCCCTTTGTCATCCCTTGGTAGGTTGGTGAGATCGAGCGTGCTGACGCGAAACAATTCACCAGCACCTTCACAGTCACTGGCCGTAATTATGGGTGTGTTAACCCAGTAAAAGTCCTCCGAGTGGAAGAAGTCATGTATGGCGTTGGCTAAGGTATGACGCACGCGTGTTACCGCGCCAAAGGTATTGGTTCGTGTCCGCAGGTGGGCCTGAGTGCGAAGGTACTCGAAGGTGTGGCGCTTTTTCGCTATCGGGTAAGACTCTGGGTCGTCGATGCCACCGATAAGTTCAACGTGGGATGCTTGAATTTCAACGGACTGACCGCCGCCCTGCGACGCAACTAATTCACCTGAGACGATGACGGCGCAGCCGGTCGAAAGTTTTAAAACTTCATCTTCGTAATTTTCGAGCTCTTTGGGAGCAACGCACTGCAAACTATCGAAGTGGCTACCGTCGTTTACGGCGAGGAATGAGATGCCCGCTTTCGAGTCGCGCTTACTTCTAAGCCACCCTTGAACGGTCACGTGACTACCGATCAGCGCCTCATCGCCGATGAGATTTTTTACAGAGTGGGTTTGCGACATGATGACTTCATCCTAACTATCGTATTGTGGGTGCTTACGTTACTGCTTTGACAGGCCGGGTATGGCGTTTGCGCGTGCTGTCCTAAATCACACCGCCTAGATCGCAGTAAAGGAAGCGCTCTCTCCGCGTGGCTTCTCGACTGGCTGGTATTTCACACGGATCTGCTGCCTTAATTGATAACGCCGCGTTTTACTCGCGAGTGCCATCTCCCATTTATCAAAGCTAAATTTCTCTTCCTCTCTTCTAAGGTCAACAGTGCCTTCGAGTCCCAAATCCTTCAGCTTCACCGTGAAGCCAGATGTGTTGATGTGCACAATCTCGGCGTCATAGTCAGACTGTCCATGGGCATTCTGAGTATTGAGGAAGTTACAGCTCAGCCAGTTGTTAGCCGCTCTTACCGCCTGGCGATTCTTCGCACTGGCTTGGTTGATAAGATCGAAAACCGTGGCCGGCGCTGTCTTAACATTTGTATCACCCAGCATCGCTTTGAGCTGGAGGTGCACGCAAAAGTCCAGCGCTTTGCGTAAGGGTGATGTTCCATTGGTGTAGACCGGTAACGCCATGCCCATGTGGGGTGCGGGCTTGACACTAAAGCTTGCTCGGGACATCAAGCGATTAATCATTGACCGCAAAGGTCGCTCATCCGAAGCCGCATTTAGCTCGTTAATCAGGGTGCGGAAGCCGTCAAGCGTGGAGAAGTCGATAGCATTTTGCTCAGGTAAGAAGCGGGTTAAGAATTCCTTCGCTTCTTCAGCGCGGTCCCGTCGAATGCCCGCGTGTGTTACGAAGGGTCCGGGCAGCTCCGCATCCTTGAGGGCTTGGGCTATGCACCGATTGGCCGCAACCATGCACTCCTCAACCAGCAGCTGTGATCCTTTCTTTTGTACCTCTTCAATGCGATCGATTTGCTTATTTTCGTTGAGCAACCAGCGATGCTCAGGCCGGTGCTCTATGACCAGCTCTCGAGATTCGCGCCAGGCACGCAGGGCGCTAAAACAGTCATTGAGGTGGTGCAAACGCTCAGCGAACTCGTGCTCAGCGCCATCCGTCAAAACCTCTTCCACTTCCTGATAGCTAAGTTTTGCTTTCGATTGAACAATAGCGAGTTTGATGCTCGAGTCGGTGATGTCTCCGTCTGCGGAGATGGTCAGACGACAAACCAGGGCGTTCTTGTCTTCCTGAGGTCTCAAGGCCGAGCTCTGAGACAGGGCCTCCGGCAGCATCGGTATCGCCAAACCATGGAAGTAGTGCGACGTGCCACGAGTGGCAATCAAGGTTGTTAGCTCGGCGGCCTCCTTGATGCAGGTAGTCGGATCGGCAATGGCTACTGTCAAGAGCCAGCCTTCATCCTGAGGCTCTGCGCAGAGCGCGTCATCGATATCGAACGTGTTTGGAGAATCAATGCTGACCAGAGGCAGCGCACGAAGGTCTTCGCGCGTCTCGTCGGCGTTAGCACCATCACCAACGAGGGCCTCAATGGCTTTGAATTTGTCCTTTGGTAGCATTTTCTCAATGCCTGCTCTCGCCGCGCAGTAGTCGTTTTCTAGGCCAGGCGTTCCGATGGGTCCAAACGACTGCAACACTTTTACCGACGGCTTGCCATCAGCAAACGGGTGGCGTTGAAGTTGGCAGTGAACGAGGTCGCCAGCCTTCGCACCAGAGCGAGCGTTAGGGGGGATGAAAAGCCACCGCGTGAAATGCATGAGCTCAGGGACATCAGGAGCAACGAAAAAAGCTTTACCTTTTTGAACCACTTCCCCGACGAAATTACTCAGTGAGGTTGAGATCAGTTTTTCGAGCTCAGCTGTGCTCTGATCTTTGCCCGACTTGTCCTTCGCGGCCGCTGGCTTGATAACGATGGAGACACGATCTCCCGGCAGCACGCGCTGCATTTCGTCGGGAGGCAAAAATATTTCTCGGTTGTCGTCGAGTACCACAAAACCGAATCGGCTTCGCGTCGCTTTGACGGTTCCCTCTGCGTATTCTTTGTCCGCTTCTATCTTGTCTTTAAGGCCCTGAAGTTGGCTTAGGGCGTTTTTATCTAACATACGCTGAGGAATCTCTTAAAAAGGTTGGTACCGCCAAGATGACCATCGTCATCGAAGCGTAAATCCTAGCTGACAGCCCCCATTTTTTCACGCTTTTGTGGCGACCAAAAAAATTCATCAATCGGCGATTGACATGCGCGGTTTCGATGGTTTTACTGAATCTGCCCGAAATAGAAAGAGTAGGACGGTTTATTGGTAATGACGTTTGTCGGCTCCGCCTTGACACCACGTACCACGCCGCTGTGTTGTGCATCTGCAACCGCCTATCCTTTATCCCCCGTAATTAACGCCAAGCACTCGCCACCGCATAAGAGCGAGGCGGCCGTCATTTTAGTGTTTAAAACATGGTCGGAGATCCTATGACGCAATCTGCAAGCCTGCCTAACGAAGTTACACAACTATCCCCCGCGGAAGTAAAGACGTATGTCTTAGATACCAATGTGCTACTTCATGACCCAACGGCCATCGCAGCATTTGCAGAGCATCGCGTCGTAATTCCAATGACCGTTCTCGAGGAGCTGGATCACATCAAGGATCGACGAGATAAGTCGGTCAGCCGAGAGGCCCGTATTGCTATTCAGATGATCGACAAGGTGGTGGGGTCCTCATCACCTCAGGCGATTCAAGAGGGTGTTGAAATTCCTGGCTCGACTTTGTCGGGCGCCTTGGGCCGTTTAGCGATATTCCCGGACCAACTGTTGGGTGCTAACGAGCATGTACCGTTTCTCGATAGCACACAGGATCAGGCCAACGACAATCGCATCATTAATGTCGCACTGAAGTATCAAATAGAGCACCCCGGCGAGTTTGTGTGTCTGGTTACCAAAGATATCAACATGCGGATTAAGGCGAAGGGCTCAGGTTTGCTGCATGTCGAGGATTACCGTCACGACCGTGTGCTTGATGATATTGACCTTCTCGCGACCGGCTACAAGCAGAGTGAGGGTGAGTTCTGGGAAGGTATTGACCGTGTGGATACCGTGCGTGAAGACGATATGACGCTGCACAGAATTCCACGCTCGGAGTTGCCAGAGGCCTACCCGAACCAGTTCTTGTATGACGACAACGGCTTTATCGCCTTCGTCGATCACGTTGACCAGGATTTTGTTTACCTCGCGGTCGACAGCCGAGACAATTTGATGAATCAGCGCTTCTGGGGCTTGGCACCAAGGAACTTGGAGCAAGCCATGGCGATGCGTTTGCTCGACAATGATGATCTGGATATGACCGTACTGACGGGGCCGGCCGGGTCAGGCAAGACGCTATTGGCTTTGGCCTATGGCCTCCACGCTATTTTGGAGCAGAAAAAATACAAAAAGCTCATCGTGGCGCGTTCAACACCTCCCATGGCTGAAGAGATTGGTTTTTTACCGGGTACCGAAGAAGAAAAAATGGCGCCCTGGTTGGCGGCCTTTGACGATAACCTTGAAATTCTTCACGGAGCAGACGAGTGCTCAAATGGTAGCATCGAGTATGTGAAGGAGCGCGCTAATCTTCAGTTCAAATCGCTGAACTTCATGAGGGGCAGATCATTCAACGGTGCCTATATCATCATCGATGAATCTCAGGGACTAACGCAGTTCCAGCTGAAGTCAATTATCAGCCGCGTGGGCTCAGACTCGAAGATTGTGGTTTTGGGGAATCTCGCTCAGATCGATAACAAATACATTTCGCCGCTGACATCGGGCCTCACATACCTGGTTGAGCGCGTTAAGCCTTACCCGCATGCAGGGATCATGCACATCAATGGCATCGTGCGATCGAGACTTGCGGCGTTCGCCGAGGAGAACCTCTAAGCCGACTTATTTTGGGGTCCGGTTATCGCAGTCGATAGGAGTTTTGCCCTAGTCGAAGAGAAGAAATTCGACCCGGGCTTCTACTGCCCAGGCAGTTTCTCGGGGTAGGTTTGGTGCGTCGATACGCTGATTGAGCGTCGGCTCAAGCTCAAAAAATAAAAACTCGCGGATGGCCTGCGCTCTTAGCCGGAGCCCCACCTGATAGTTTTCTCGGTAACTGTCGGGTTCAGTATTACCCTTCACCCCAGCGTATAAGTAAGCTGCACGCTCAAATCCGTTTTCAACGGCCCACTGACGCACGACACCGATATTTGAGGACCATTCCGCACCATCCGATTTCTCTCCATATAAAAGGCGATTTTGGGAGCGTATGAGCGAACGTCTGGAAAGCGCATAGTCAATGTCCAATTTGGTCGTCGCAAAGGCCCCATCATCAAAATCGTATTGTGCTCGCTGAGAAAATCGAAACGAGGTATTGGACCCCCAGAGCGTCTGGTAGCGATATTTCACACCTGGCTTGGGGCCGGCACCGGATAAGCCCACGGTGAAATCGGTTCGGTGGTTCCCGCCAGCGCTCTCATCCAGCAGTACCTGCAAACCTATCTGGCTTTGTGAGGGGTCGTCCTCATCCCCTGGTACGAGTTCGTCAGGGTCATCACCACGGAAGACCAGATCAACGCGATCTGCCAAACGCGGCAGATTGACCTTACCGCCAACGCTCACACGAGTTTCTGTTCCCAGACGCTCATCCCAGTCAGTTGTGATTTTTAGTCGCAAGCGCGACTCCGCTATTTCCGCGTCACCATCCATATCGCCAAAAAAGCTATCCACCCAGCGCGTCAGCGCCATGGTTCGGTCGGTTGCAAATCGGTGACTGGAGTCCACCCAGCGTTCAGCTCTATCACGCGCTGTTGCAGTGACGTTTTCGGACTCAAGTTCTGGGGATGCTCCCTCGTTGGAGCTTTGTTCGCGTTCCTGTGTCTCGAGTGCGTGTGCATTGATAGCAATGCAAACGCTCAGCAAGAGACCTCCTGTGGCTCGAACAGTGTTCATGAAATAAGTCTAAGTCAGAAACTGCTCGTTCAGTAGTGTTTTGACGGATCTATTGTGACGAGTCTCGAGCAGTGGCGTGGTGAGAATGACGCCTCTTGAACCGCTTTTCTAAAGACTGCTTGCTCGTTAATAGCTTTGCGAGTCGATGTCTCTGACGATGTTGACGAAACTCTGATAGCGCTCTGAGCTAATGTCATTGTTTTCGAGTGCGGCGAGCACCCCGCAGTCCTTTTCAACGAGGTGACTGCAATCTCGGAAACGACAGTGATCGAGAAAAGGTCTGAACTCGATGAAGCCGGGCGCCACCAACGCCGGGTCAATGTGTTGCAGTCCGAACTCTCGGATGCCCGGTGAGTCGATGATAAAACCGCCGTTCGGACGCTCGAATACTTCTGCTGTCGTTGTGGTGTGGCGGCCTTTGAGGACGCCCTCCGACAGAGCACCAACACGTAATTCCTCCTCGGGTAATAAGCGATTAATCATGGATGATTTTCCAACACCACTTTGCCCAACGAAAACGGATGTGCGTGATCCCAGTAGGTCGCTGAGGGCCTGTGTCTCGTTAGGTGTTGGTCCGGTTGTCATTACCTCGTAGCCGATGCTGCGGTAGCTCTCTAGTAATGCTGTGCAATCGGGGTGCTTATCCAGTAGGTCAGACTTATTGAGAATGATGAGGGTGTCGATGCTCGCCATGTGTGCGGCGACCAGGTAACGGTCAATTAGATTGGCATACGGCTCGGGTTCGGGCGCGACGACAATGGCAATGAGATCGACATTGGCTGCGACCGCTTTAAGCTGGCCTCGCGCATCAGGGCGCTTGAGTTCAGAACGGCGCTCAAGCTGACTGGTTACGTAGGCGCCTGTCTCCTCATTGGACCAGAGCACGTGGTCCCCGGCGACTAGATGGGAGAGGTTTGGTCGCAAGTGGCACGTATGCATCTCTCCATTGTTTGCTCTGACGACGGCCGTTTTACTGTAGCGCGCGACGATCATGCCTTCCCTGTCGTCACTGATTCCGGCGCTGGCATTCTCGCGCCGCTTCACTGCATTTTCTTCGATGCGCCTGCGCTGCTGATCTGTCAGTCGTCTATTTCCCATCAACTCAGTGTACCCTGTCAGCTCTCGGAACGATGCAGTTTGCTTTTTAAGGACGGCGCACCATGGAAAAGGACAGGCGACTGATTTGGGTCGATATGGAGATGACAGGGTTGAATCCCGACTCCGACCGAGTCATCGAGATTGCAACTATCGTCACCTCCCTTGACCTCGATATATTGGCTGAGGGGCCCGTTATCGCCATACATCAAAGTGATGAAGTGCTCGCACAAATGGATGAGTGGAATACGCGAACGCATACCAACTCAGGATTGGTAGACCGCGTGAGAGCTAGTGGCTTTGATGAGGCCTCAGCGGCGCAGGAAACCCTGCATTTCCTCAACGAGTGGGTGACGCCGAATCGTTCGCCTATGTGTGGCAATTCGATTTGTCAGGATCGCCGGTTCATGGCCCGCCACCTCCCGAGTCTCGAGACCTTCTTCCACTACCGCAATCTCGACGTGACAACCTTGAAGCTGCTCGCCAACTACTGGCGGCCTGAATTACCAGCAGCGCCTAAACGAAACGTGCATGAGGCCCTCGCAGATATCAGAGAGTCCATTGAGGAGCTGAGATATTTTAGGGAGCACCTCATCCGTCTGTAGACCTCGCGGCGGGTCAACGGGTAAGGCAACTCAGTTGTGCTGACTGAGTGCCCAGGACACATGTTCTCTGACAAGCGATGACGCGTGGTTCTCGCGACTCTTAAGTGCCTGCAGGATTTCGGGTGACGTCTCAGCATTGCCCAGAGCCACTGCAATATTGCGAAGCCACTTCTCATAACCTATGCGCCGGATGGGTGAGCCTTGGAGTCGCTCAGAGAACTGGTCCTCTGTCCAAGAGAAGAGCTCGACTAGATTTGGATTGTCCAAATCCCACCTTGGCGCAAAGTCTGGCTCTGTTGATATTGTGGCGAACTTATTCCAGGGGCAGACCAGCTGACAGTCGTCGCAGCCGTAAATACGATTGCCCATTTTCGCCCTAAGGTCTTCGGCGATCGAGCCTTCGTGTTCGATAGTCAGGTAGGAAATACACCGTCGCGCATCGAGAACAAAAGGTGCAACAAAGGCATCGGTTGGGCAGGCCGTTAGACAGGCAGAGCAACTACCGCAGTGCTTTTCCTGTTTAGGATTTGAGTGCGGTAGCGGGATGTCGGTGTAGATCTCTCCCAGGAAGAAGTAGGAGCCGGCCGACTCATTAATCAGCATGGTATTTTTGGCTATCCAGCCAAGACCTGATTGTTCGGCAACGGCGCGTTCGAGCACGGGGGCGCTGTCGACAAACGCTCTGAATTCCCCCGAACCCAGTTCTTGGCGTATGCGATCCGCCAGTTTGGCCAGTCGTGACCGGATGATCTTGTGGTAGTCGCGTCCAACGGCATAACGTGAGACGAAACCCTTTTCCGAGGCGCTCATGACCTGCCATGCGTCTTGTGCCTCCGGCTGATAATCCATTCGACAAGAGATAACCGTGCAGGTGCCAGGGACAAGCTCTGAAGGGCGACTGCGCTTCGTACCATGGCGACCCATCCAGTCCATGGTGCCTTGGTAACCCGCGTCTAACCATTTTTGGAGATAGGCTTCGTGTTCCTCGAGCTCGATCCCTGTGAACCCAACATCCTGAAAACCCAACTCTGCCGCCCAGTGGCGGATGGTATCGACTAATTCACTGTGCTCTTCGTTATTCACCGCAACATTGTGACAGATAGGGGGCTGACCAAGGTACACTCTGCGCATGAGTAGTTTCGGTTCCTTCACGCAATTCTTACCAGATGAGGCAGCGACCGTGGCCGCAGGCTCTGCGATTGGACATGCCCTCACTTCGGGAGCTGTTGTTTTTTTAATGGGTGAACTCGGCGCCGGGAAAACCACATTCACACGCGGCGCCCTTCGAGCGCTTGGGCATGCTGGCTCTGTGAAGAGCCCTACCTATACGCTTTGTGAGCCCTATGACCTTGCTGATGCAGGGCAGTTCTGCCATTTAGACTTGTACCGGTTGTCGAACCCCGAGGAGTTAGAGTTCTTGGGAATTAGGGACTACGTAGCCAGTGGTGCCATGTTATTCATCGAATGGCCATCGAAAGGCGAGGGCTGGTTGCCGACGCCCGATCTACAGGTTGCGCTGGTTGAATCCAATAACGGACGTGAGTTGAAGGTCACCGCGTTGACGGACAACGGTGAAGGTGTTCTGACACGTATGGATGAATGTCATGCCTAACCACCGTCGCTCACCGCTGGCGATAATCTGCTTGATGACGCTGTTGGCAAGCTATGTATCGGCAAGCGTAGAGGTGGAAGATGTTCGCCTGTGGCGTGCGCCCGACCACACCCGAGTGGTGCTGGATCTATCAGGGCCCACGACCCACAAAGTCTTGGAACTCGCAAACCCGGCGCGTTTAGTGCTCGATGTGAGCGATGCTTCATTAGCAGGGGTGTTGACCGATTTACCACTTGATGGAACGCCAATCGATCGTGTTCGGTCTGGTATTCGTGAGGGACAAGACCTACGCGTTGTTTTTGATCTCTCCGCTGACGTAAATCCCAAGAGCTTCCAGCTGGCCCCAAATGAACGAACGGGTCATCGTCTGGTGCTCGATCTATTTGACGCGGAGACGTCTAAACAGCCGGTGACGGCTGTCCCCAAGAAAACGGTTAAAAAAGTGGACACCCGTCGCCCCGTTGTAGTGGCCATTGATGCTGGGCACGGAGGTGAGGATCCTGGAGCTTCAGGCCCCAAAAAGCTGCGTGAGAAACATGTGGTTCTGCAAATCGCTAATCGATTGAAGTCAAAGTTTGATGCCTCTTCGCAGTTCCGCCCCGTGATGATTCGCACTGGGGATTACTACGTCACGCATAAAGGCCGACGCGATTTGGCGCGGAAAAACCAAGCCGATCTGTTTATTTCGATTCACGCCGATGCCTTCACTCATCCGTCCGCGAATGGTGCCTCGGTTTATGCGCTGTCTACTCGTGGCGCTACCTCCACAACGGCACAATTCCTTGCGGACAAAGAGAACGCAGCCGATTTGGTCGGCGGCGTCGCTGTGTCGGATATGGACGACGTTTTGGCGAATGTGCTAACCGATCTTTCGATGACTGGTACGCTCGATTCGAGTTTGAGCGTGGGTGCTGAGGTGTTGGGTGAGATGGGTAAGGTGGCACCAAGGCTCCACAAGAAAAAGGTAGAGCAAGCGGCCTTCTTGGTGCTCAAGTCTCCCGATATTCCCTCGATTCTCGTGGAAACCGGGTTCATTTCTAATCCTAAAGAATCGTCACTGCTGGCAAGCCCCAGCTATCAGGACAAAATGGCGAGCGCTATTTTCCGAGGCGTTCAGCGCTGGTTTAAATCAAACCCGCCACCCGGCACTATTTTCGCGAGATCGTCCTCGGGCGAGGCCCTCGCTGAGCGCACGGTGAAGGTGGTCAGGGGTGATACCTTGTCCGGCATTGCCGCGAAGTATGCGGTATCCGTTGATGAGTTAATGCGAAGCAATTCACTGTCGTCCAAGACCATCAAAATCGGTCAGGTTTTGATTATTCCGGAGTCCGGTTGATGTCGTTCGGGAAGATAAAGCAACTCGACAATCGACTAGCCAACCAGATAGCGGCAGGGGAGGTAGTTGAGCGTCCTGCCTCGGTCGTTAAGGAGCTCCTAGAGAATGCTCTTGATGCCGGTGCAACGGTCATCACCGTTGATATCGACGAAGGTGGGGTCAAACGCATACGCATCACTGACAATGGTGTCGGTATCGAGGGAGAGGACTTGCCTTTGGCGCTGGCTCGTCACGCTACCAGCAAAATTGCATCGATTGACGATCTTGAGGCGGTAGCAACCTTGGGTTTTCGCGGCGAGGCGCTGGCATCGATCGCATCGGTGTCCAAGTTATCTGTCACCTCCAATGCCTCTGATAACCCCAGTCAGGGTCAGGTGGCGCGTTGTGAAGGTCGTGAAATGGAAGTCACACTGTCGCCCGCCGCACATCCCAGAGGGACGACGTTGGAAATACGCGACCTGTTTTACAACACGCCAGCACGTCGTAAGTTTCTGCGCACAGAGCGGACAGAATTGGCGCGGGTTGAAGAGGTTGTAAAGCGGACCGCATTGGCGCGCCCCGACGTCAGCTTTGTCCTATCTCATAACGGCAAAGCGCTTCACCGGTTAACGGCAGGGATGACAGAACATGATCTTCAGCGGCGTGTAATTGGCATTTGTGGCGAGTCGTTTGCACGTGAGAGTGTCGTCATCGATCGAGTCGCGCATGGCTTGTCACTGCGCGGCTGGGTGGGTTTGCCTACCTTTTCCCGGTCGCAGGCAGATTTGCAGTATTTTTTCGTAAACGGCCGTGTGGTCAAAGACAAGGTCATCACCCACGCGGTTCGGCAAGCTTATCGGGATGTACTCTACGGAGGACGTCATCCGGCTTACGTCCTATTTCTCGAGTTAGACGCCAATCGCGTAGACGTGAATGTCCATCCGACAAAGCACGAGGTGAGATTTCGCGACAGTCGATCGGTTCATGGGTTTGTCTTCAGTACACTGGGGCGTGCTTTGGCCGATGTCAGACCGGCTGATATGGCAAACCGAGCTAACATCGATCAAGTCGCCGAATCGCAGCCCTTAGGAAATCAGTTTCAGCAGGTCTCGATGGGACTGGAAATCCCCAGAGGGACTGATAGCTTGAGTGAGCCCGCAGGCAATGCGAACTCCTTTAATGAAGCGCCTCGGCAACCGACGGTATTTTCTCCCGCGGGGTCTGACACGGGCGCTATCAGTGCGGGAATGAGCGCCGTATCTTCGGCATCAGGCGCCCCGCTTCAGGGGAATGATGTGCCTCCCTTGGGTTTTGCTGTGGCGCATCTTCACGGCACCTACATTGTCGCGCAGAACACTGACGGTATGGTGCTGGTCGATGCCCATGCGGCGCATGAACGAATCACCTACGAACGTTTGAAGGCGGCCCGGGCAAATGCATCGATTGCCAGTCAGCCGCTACTCGTTCCCATGCCCATAAAGCTGACAACAGCAGAGATGGGTGCGTACGAGGAATTCTCAGACCTATTTTCACAACTAGGGCTGGTCATCGACGCTGCGAGTGATGACACAGTGCTGATTCGGGAGATTCCCGTCATCCTTGCTAGAGACAATGCGGTCAACCTGTTGCGCGATGTGCTGGGTGATCTTGCGGAGGTGGGTCATAGCGATCGCTTGTCAGCGCGTATGGATGAAATTCTCGCAACCATGGCCTGCCATGGTTCGGTGCGAGCGAATCGGCCCTTGTCGATTGCTGAGATGAATGCATTGTTGAGGGATATGGAGGTCACTGAAAACTCGGGGCAGTGTAATCATGGCCGCCCTACATGGGTTCAATTGGGGCACGACGAGTTAGATAAGCTTTTCCTCCGAGGGCGATGATTTGGCCGAACCGTTAATTTGTCTTATGGGGCCGACGGCGGCCGGTAAGACCGATGCCGCTGTTGCTCTCGCTGAGTCTTTTGACGTTGAGTTGATCAGTGTGGACTCGGCACTTGTCTACAGGGGTTTGTGTATTGGCGCAGCACAGCCCGACTATCCGCACCATCTGATTGACATTCGCGATCCAGCTGACGTGTACACGGCGGCAAGTTTTGTTGACGACACGCTCAGCTGTATTGCCGATGCGCGAGCACGGGGACGCCGCGCCGTGTTGGTGGGTGGAACGATGATGTACTACCGCGCACTTATCGAGGGACTGTCTGATATGCCCGCCTCGGATCCAGCCATCCGCGCTGAGATAGAGCTAGAGGCTTCGCAAGTGGGCTGGCCCGAGATGCATCGAGAGCTTTCGGCTGTGGATCCCGAAACGGCGAGTAACCTGCATCCTAATCACAGTCAGCGCATCTCTCGGGCTCTGGAAATTTTTCGCCAGACGGGCATTCCCATGAGCCAGTGGCAACGCGCTAATACCCAAGAGGCGCGCAAAGCCGTCTGTCTCGCACTCGCACCCAACAATAGAACCACGCTGCATACCCGAATTGAGACTCGGTTCGACCGCATGCTGGAGGCCGGTTTCGTCGAGGAGGTAAAAAAACTTTTCGATCGAGGTGACCTGCACACCGACCTCCCCGCGATTCGAGCCGTCGGCTACCGGCAGATTTGGTCACATTTGTCGGGTGAGTATTCGCTTGACGCTGCGAGAGATAAAGGCATCGCGGCTACACGGCAATTAGCCAAGCGTCAAATAACGTGGCTTCGCGGCTGGTCTGGTCTACACTGGGTAGACAGCGAAGCAAAAGATGGTCAAGAGCAGGTCAAGAACCATCTTAGGAACTACCTAGAGGCTCCGCTGTCGTAGTAAAATACTCGCCCCCGATTTTTGGGGATATTGGGCCGCCTCGTTTTTTGCGGCCGTTGACATTTTAAGGAGCTCCCATGTCAAAAGGGCAAACGCTACAAGACCCTTACCTAAACGCACTGAGAAAAGAGCGCGTTCAGGTATCAATCTATCTCGTAAACGGTATTAAGCTTCAAGGGCAGATCGAGTCATTCGATCAATTCGTGGTCCTGTTGAAGAACACCGTGTCGCAGATGGTATACAAGCACGCTATTTCCACGGTTGTGCCTGCTCGCAACGTGCGCGTTCCTATCGCGCCAGTCGAGGAAGAGGCCGCCTAATATCGGCGATCAGCGCGCCGCAGTAATACGCGTAGAGACAAACGATGTTCTTTGAACTCCACAGTGGTGGCGAACGAGCTGTGCTCGTCCAAATTGCTATTGACGGTGGTGCCAACGAGCCCGATCTTGGCGAGTTTATTGAACTAGTCAGATCCGCCGGTGGTGATCCTGCCGCTGTGGTGAGAGGGTCGCGCCGAACACCCACGGCTAAATATTTTGTCGGGCAAGGCAAGCTTGAAGAAGTCGCATCGGAAGTCGAGCGAGTAGAGGCTGAGCTCGTGGTCTTTAACCACGCGTTGTCGCCCAGTCAGGAGCGCAACCTTGAAGCCTATTTGAAGTGTCGAGTGATTGCCCGGACAGGCCTTATTCTCGATATTTTTGCTCAGCGAGCTCGAACGCATGAGGGCAAGCTGCAGGTCGAGTTGGCGCAGCTGAAGCACATCAGCACTCGGTTAATACGGGGCTGGACCCACCTCGAGCGGCAAAAAGGCGGTATTGGGCTTCGGGGACCTGGTGAAACGCAGCTGGAGACCGATCGAAGATTGCTACGTGCGCGCGTCAGTACGATCGAGTCGCGGTTAGATAAAGTGCGGCAACAGCGCGCGCAGAATCGGCGGGCGCGACAGAGAGCCGAGGTGCCGCTGGTCTCGTTGGTTGGTTATACCAATGCTGGGAAATCTACTTTGTTCAATATCTGGTCTGAGTCCGGTGTGTACGCTGCCGATCAACTCTTCGCAACTTTGGATCCAACCCTCGCGCGAGTCGAGATCGAAGGTTTGGGTGGGGTCATTATCGCAGACACGGTTGGTTTCATCGCCGACCTTCCCCACACTTTGGTGCAGGCTTTTCGTGCAACGCTAGAGGAGACACTCAATGCGTCGCTACTCATTCATGTCATCGATGTTGCCGCTGACGATCGCGAGTTTTTAAAGACGGAAGTTGAGTCGGTGCTTGAAGAAATTGGTGCTGGAGACATACCCCAGTTAGTTGTCTTCAACAAGATCGACCTTTTGGAGCGGGAGCCGCGCCTAACGCGAGACAGTGAAGGCCGACCTGACTCGGTATCCGTCTCCGCAAAGACCGGCGCGGGTCTAGATTTATTGAGGGATGCGATTGGCGAGCGACTGTCGGGCAACTTTTTTAGGGGGTGCGTCGAACTAACGCCCGCGCAGGGAAAGTTGCGCGCGGCGCTTTACGAGATTGGCGCAGTTAAGTCCGAGGATTGGTTAGAGGCAGGTGGCAGTGAGCTGGACATCTATCTACCTGAATCCGATTGGACACGTTTAAAGCAACAGCACGGTTTTTAGACGCGGGATGCCCTAATACCTCCCTATCTTGGCAGGTTTTGTTAGACTGTCACCATCTACTATCGAGGAAGAAGATATGTCATGGAATGAGCCCGGTGGCGGGAAAGGCCCGCGCGATCCTTGGGGCGGCAAGGATCAGGGTCCACCCGATCTCGATGAGGCACTTCGTAAATTGCAGGACCAGTTGAACGGCCTCTTCGGCGGGCGATCGGGTGGCGGCGGTAGGAGCGGTCGTGGCTCGGGCAGTCTTCTAGGCATCGCCTTAGTAGTAGCCGTCACTGTTTGGGGTTTGCTGGGGCTGACTCAGATCGGTGAGCAAGAGCGTGCCGTCGTGCTTCGCCTTGGTGAATACAACAGGACCGCCCAACCAGGACTATTTTGGTATCCGCGAGGCATCGACACGCTGACCCGCGTCAACATCACTCAGGTGCGCTCAGCACAGTTCCGCGAAACTATGTTGACGCAGGATGAGAACATCGTGGATGTCAGCATGTCCGTCCAGTACGTGATCGATGATCCAATAAATTTCGTGCTCGAGGTACGTGATCCCGAGCGTTCACTTCAGCACGCCGCACAAAGTGCGCTTCGCCATGTAGTGGGCGAAAGCACCATGGGCTTGGTGTTGACCGAAGGTCGAGCGGAGATTGCGGTCAACGTTCGTGAGCGACTACAGCAGTACCTGGTTGCTTACACCACGGGAATTAATGTGCAGAAGGTCAACATCGATGATGCCAGTCCACCTTCGCAAGTACAGGAAGCCTTCGACGACGTGATCAAGGCCCGAGAGGACGAAGAGCGCGTCAAGAACGAAGCGGAGTCGTATGCTAACGGCATTGTTCCCGAAGCCCGGGGTCGCGCGCAGCGAATCAAGGAGGAGGCGGAAGCCTACCGTCAGCAAGTGATCGCCAAAGCAACTGGTGAAGCCCAGCGCTTTGATCAGCTTCTTTTAGAGTATGAAAAGGCACCAGAGGTGACTCGTGAGCGCCTCTATATCGATGCACTGGAATCCGTTTTGGCCAACACGAGCAAGGTGATGGTCGACGTTGAGGGAGGCAACAATATGATGTACCTGCCACTCGATAAGCTAGCGCCCGCTGGGAGCAGCAGTAACATGCCTGGCAATGTGATGAGTAGAGGCCTTACGTCTCAGCAACTAAGAGAAGTCACGGATGCCGTGACGGAACAGCTGCGAAGAGACTTGGGTAGTCGTAACACGCGGGGAGGTCGTTAATCATGTCGAGATCTAACCTAATTGGAACTCTGCTTTTTCTTGCCTTTGTCGTTTTAAGTAACGCGGTGTATGTGATTAGTGAAACACAGCGTGGTGTGCTGCTTCGCTTTGGTGAGGTAGTGAAGACCGACCTGACACCGGGACTGCACTTTAAGACCCCATTTGTGAATTCGGTTAGGAAGTTTGATGGCCGCATATTGACCGTTGACTCGACGCCTGAGCGATTCTTCACGCAGGAGCAAAAGCAGTTAATCGTTGATTCCTACGCCAAGTTCCGTGTCGTGGATACCGCTAAGTACTACACGGCCACGAGTGGTGAAGAGTTCCGCGCGGCAGCGCTGTTATCTCAGCGGATTAACGACGACCTTCGTAACCAGGTTGCAGGTCGCAGCGTTCAGGAAGTGGTTTCCGGTGAGCGTGATCAGCTTATGGAAGCGGTGAAAGCACGACTTAATGAAACTGTACTCACTGAGTTGGGTGTCGAGGTGATCGACGTTCGGGTGAAGAAAATTGACTTGCCGAACGAAGTCTCGCAATCGGTTTACCGTCGAATGAATGCCGAGCGGGAAAAAGAGGCTCGGGAGTTGCGCTCTGAAGGTAAGGAGATTGCCGAAGGCATGCGCGCCGAGGCCGATAGAAAGGTAACGGTCATCGAGGCGGAAGCTGTGAGGGATGCGGAAATTATTCGTGGTGATGGCGATGCGACTGCCACACGAATCTACGCCGACTCCTTCAACCGTGATCCTGAGTTCTATGCCTTTACTCGCAGTCTGAACGCCTATCAGCAGACGTTTGCCAATGGTAGCGACATCATGTTGCTCCAGCCTGATAGTCAGTTCTTCCAGTACTTAAGAGATCCGAAAGCGGGTAAGTAATCTTCCACTGTATCTCTGAGACCGTACCGGCGATAATACGTCGGTACGGTTACAGGGCGGTCCATCGCCTACCTTCATAGCTTGGGCAAAAACATGGGTGACACAACACGATGGTTGCTCCCTAACGGGATCGATGAGCTTTTGCCTGAGCAGGCAGGTCGCGTCGAAGACTGCCGACGGCTTTTGCTCAATACCTGTGCTAGTTGGGGTTATGAATATGTCGTGCCCCCGCTGGTGGAGTTTACGGATTCTTTGCATGTTGGCCTGGGTGCTGACCTCGAATTGCTCAGTTGCAAATTTACTGACCAAGAGACCGGAAAAACCCTGGCTGTAAGGGCTGACATCACCCCTCAGGTCGCAAGAATCGATGCCCACAGTATGGGACTGCAAGGTGTGAACCGACTGTGCTACGCCGGATCGACCCTTAAGAGCGTAGCCAATTCCATTCCGGCGGATAGAAGCCCAGTGCAGCTTGGTGCAGAAATCTTTGGCTGTGGTGGTATTGACGCTGACATCGAAGTCGTCGATTTGCTGCTCTCTCTTGTTGATCGAAGCGGGTTATCCGACATCACTTTCGACATTGGACATGTCGCATTTTGTGAGCTGGTCATGACCCATGTCGGTCTCTCGAGCGAGCAGCAGAACACGGTGCTCGAGCTATTGGCGCGCAAGGCAAACTCCGATCTAGATCGTCTCCTCGCCACACTGTCTAGCGAGCAGGCCGAAAAAATTTCAGTTCTCGCCACAATGCATGGCGGAATCGAGGTGTTGGAACGTGCGCGAGCCGCATTTGTTGATATTGAAGGGCTCGAGAAGGTCTTGGGTGAAATGGAAGCTGTTCTTGCCTGCTGTCAACGCCTTGAGGGACGGGTAAACGTCTATGTCGATATGACCGAGGCGCACGGGTACCGCTATCACTCGGGTGTTGTGTTTGCCTTGTACGCAAAGGAACTTGGTGCGGCCGTGGCTAAAGGTGGTCGATACGACGGCGTTGGCCAGGTATTTGGGCGGAGACGTCCGGCTACGGGCTTTGCCATCGATTTAAAGGCATGGTCTGCGCTGGCGGTACTCGATCCGGCCGACAATGACTATATTGCCTCGCCCGTCGACGCGTCCGCTCAATTGGCCGCAAAAGAGTCTGAACTTCGCGCCTCGGGTGGCATAGTAATCAAGGCCATTGGTGGTGAGGTGGATGCCCGATGCACGAAGCAACTGGTAAACCGAAATAACGAATGGCTAGTCGAGCCACTGGAGAAGCAATAATGGGTCGTAATGTCGTCGTACTCGGCACGCAATGGGGCGATGAGGGTAAGGGTAAGATCGTCGACTTGCTAACTGAGCAAGCCGCGGCCGTCGTCCGATTTCAAGGTGGCCACAATGCGGGACACACGCTCGTCATTGACGGTGAAAAGACCGTTCTTCACGTCATCCCCTCGGGTATTTTGCGTTCGGATGTAGAGTGCCTAATTGGTAATGGTGTTGTTCTCTCGGCTGCGGCGCTACTCAAAGAAATCAGTGAGCTTGAGGCTCGCGGAGTGCCTGTTCGTGATCGTCTCAAGATATCGTCTGCCTGCCCTTTAATTTTGCCATACCACGTCGCGCTCGATCAGGCCCGCGAAGCGCGTCGGGGTGAAAAGAAAATTGGAACAACGGGTCGCGGTATTGGCCCAGCCTATGAGGACAAGGTGGCTCGGCGCGGGTTGCGTTTGGGCGACCTTAGAGACCGTCAAAAGTTTGCTGATTCATTGCGAGAGGTCTTGGAATATCACAATCATGCGCTGGTTCATTACTACGGTGCTGAGGCGCTCGATTTCGACGATGTCCTGGCAACTGCTTATGAAGAGGGTGAGCAGTTGTTGCCGATGATGGCCGACGTGACATCGCGCCTTCACGAATATCGTGAGAATGGCGCCAACATTATGTTCGAGGGCGCCCAAGGTTCCTTGCTCGATATCGATCACGGCACTTACCCATTTGTAACCAGTTCGAATACCACAGCTGGCGGCACCGCCACTGGCTCTGGCTTTGGTCCACTGTACTTGGACTATGTCCTTGGAATTACTAAGGCCTATACGACCCGTGTCGGCTCCGGCCCTTTTCCTACAGAACTCTTTGATGAGATTGGGCAACGCTTAGCAGAACGCGGACATGAATTTGGCGCGACGACCGGCCGCCCAAGACGCTGTGGTTGGTTTGATGCAGTGGCATTGAAGGCTGCCGTTCAAATCAACTCCATATCAGGAATTTGTCTCACCAAGCTTGATGTGCTCGATGGACTCGAGGAAATCTCCATCTGTGTGGGTTACACCGATGCCGAGGGTAATCCCATGATGGGTGGTGCCGAGAACTACGACGATTTACACCCTGTCTATGAGACGGTTCCCGGCTGGACTGAGTCCACGGTCGGTGCTCAGTGTGTTGAAGACCTGCCAACCGCAGCTCGCAACTACATTACAAAGCTCGAGCAATTGGTCGGTGCGCCCATTGACATTATCTCGACCGGGCCTGATCGTGCAGAGACGATTGTATTGAGGAATCCCTACGCCTGATGTTTACGTTGACGAAAATACTCTCCCTTTTCGTCTACCCACTCTCTCTCGGGTTGCTCTTTATTGGTTTGTCGCTGTGGGGGCAGTTACGCGGAAATCGAGCCGCTGCGGGCCTCTGTACGTTTCTGGCGCTCGGGGTCATCTATGTCCCATCGACTCAGTTCGGTGTCGATACGTTTGCAGCACCGCTCGAAGCACGCTATCCCGCCTTTGCACCGGAGGAGCTACCGAACGGCGATGCAATCGTGGTGCTAGGTGGTGGTATCGGTGCTGAGGGAAAATTTGGTCGCTGGGGCGATTTGAATGATGCTGCAGATCGTATTCACGCAGGTGCGGAGCTTTGGAAGACGAATAAGGCGCCTAGGATTATTGTGAGCGGAGGGGCAATCCGAGGCTCTGTCACTGCAGCTAGTCGCGCCAACGATTTGCTAAAAAGATTGGGAGTATCTTCTAGTGTTATTCTGCTTGAAGAGAGCAGTTTTACTACCCAAGAAGAAGCAGTTGCTATCGCCAAGCTGGTCGACAGCTCGAACCACATATTGCTGGTTACCTCCTCATTGCACATGCGGCGGGCAGTTGCCCTGTTTAATGCACAGGGCTTTAAGGTCACCGCGGTGCCGACGGATCATCGAGTTCACCAGCATCCGGGTACCATCCCCGGTTGGATGCCCACCATTGAGCACCTCTCGACTAGCACGGCTGCCATCCATGAGTGGGTCGGTTTTTGGGTCTATGACCGACTGGGGCGCTTTGAGCCCGTCGACCCTGGCGAATCTTCGTCAGACTAGCAATAACTTTACGTCGCTGCAGTTCCTTCCGGTCCATCGGCGGAATGCGCGATAAAAGCTGTTGACCTCCGCATAGCCGAGATCCCAGGCGAGGCATTTACCGGGACCCAATCGTCAGCCAAGCTCTCCTCACACCGTTATCGTCGAACGGCGTCTAAGTTGGTTTGGTCGCTCATGCTGTCTTTGCTCAGTCGGCGCCGAAGCGTTGTGGGACTGATGCGTAAGCTATCAGCTACCGTCTCTGAGCGAATTCGACTCAGATCGCCTGTCAGTAAGACATCGATGACTTTCAGGGTCGTGTGGGACAAGGGCCTTTGGGGTATCCGCTCAAAGAACTCAAGCAACCGCTCAGGCGGCTCGGGCGGACGTTCCCGCAGTCTAAGCGCGAAGATGTCGCAATCGCGACCTCGGGCCAGTGGACGGGGTGCATATGATGCGGCTGAGCTGTTCTCATCGAGGCCGTGGTTTGGGTTTGACTGTTGAAAGGTCATGGTCACCTCCTTGTGACGATTAAGGCCCATCCTTGGGCTCTCTTCACCATAGCCTACATTGGTTGGAATGCCAGTGAATGACTGTATTTGATGATTTTTGACCTGCAGCTTGAACTTGGGCTCCAGACTATCCATCATGCGAGCCGCAGTTGTTTGAGAAAGGAAGACAGGTGTCTGAATCATCGCCGCTTCGCATTGTTGTGCATATTGGATTGCATAAGACCGCGACGCGCTTCTTTCAAAATTTCGTATTTGCACAGCTAAACAGTGTGGACGTACTGTTTAACCCACCGGTCCTAATGACGCCCCTACATTCCCTCTATCGGAATCCTTCCGCTGAAGGTGGCAAAGAAAAGGTACTGGCAGCCTTGGCTGAGCTGAGGCAGGACGCGCAAGGCAAATGCTTACTCATTTCCAAGCCCGATATCCCAGGTGAAATGTATGATGGCTATCAGCAGCATCCTGAGTATCTCGTGTTATTGAGAGAACTGATGCCAGAGGCTCAAATCCTGTATGTGGCTCGCTATCCGGTGGACTGGCTACACTCAGCTTATCGGCAGTCGCTGGTCAAAGGCCGCGGTGGTCCTATCGAGACGTTTCTGAATTTTAAGGACGGCAAATTTGGTGAAAAGCGAGCTGTCTATGCCAATGGTATGCGCAACATAGACGCGCGTCAGTTTCCGGTTCGGTCAATTTACAATCACTGTGTTGAATTATTCGGCCGCGATCGAGTGGTGCTTATCTGCTTTGAACATGTTCGCAGTCACAAGGA
This sequence comes from Halieaceae bacterium, assembly GCA_038143085.1. Classification (GTDB taxonomy): domain Bacteria; phylum Pseudomonadota; class Gammaproteobacteria; order Pseudomonadales; family Halieaceae; genus Luminiphilus. Next base: position 20,615 of record JAYQLG010000015.1, on the reverse strand, counting down.
TAGGGTTCTAGAGTGCCTGCGAGAACTGATCGGACTGGAGCAATTGCCTGACCTTGAGCCAGATCGAGTTAAGAATCGAAGTTACTCGGCGCAAGCCATCGAACGCTTCTGTTCTGGTGGCCCTGCGTCAACCCATCAGGTTTCTTTTTCTGACGAGGGCCCCGGCCACCTCTACTGGACATATTGGCTGAAGCCTCTGCGAAAGCTTCGTGCCAATTTTATTAAACATGCATTCGATAACGTGACTTACCGCGATTGGGACTTAATGAGTAGAGGGGGTATGCGAGAACAGCTTAACGAACTGTATCAATCCGACTACGACCAACTACTGAGCATTTCTCGAGCGCTGCTCGAGGATAAGGGCGATTGAGACACGGAAATATTTGCGGGCGTGCTAGCGCGCCTTGTTTTTGATGGGCATTTCCTCTTACTGAATCCTCTGCGTATCTTCGTCATAGCCCAGCCGCTATTCCCCAACATAGGGAAACATCACTTTGGCAATGTTTGTTGTCTCGGGCGCGAAAATGAAACAACTTGGTTAGACACTGGAAGTGTCGTTCGCTTTGTGGTGTCTGTGTTACTCCATTGCCGGAGTAGGTGCGAACTTTCGGCAGAATGGGAACAATGCACTGCTCGTTTGTTTCCTACCATTGAACACCGGTCACGCGTTTATCAACTGGCATTGATTTTTGCGTGATCACTTGATTATCGATCGGTCAGGCTCTAGCGTGTCATGAGGCACACGAATAAGAAGCGACGGAGTCGATATGAAGCCACTTGAGTCAATTACGATTCTCGAATTTTCCACCATGATCACAGCGTCACTCGCCTCGATGATGATGGCTGAGCAGGGCGCGAGGGTGATCAAGGTCGAGCCGATGACGATGGGCGATCCCATGCGTTACATCGGTGCGCGAAAGGCCGATATATCGGCGCTGTTTGCGAACTGTAATCGTGGGAAGGAATCACTCCGGATCGACCTAAAGTCAGAAGAGGGTGTGCGCGTTATCAAAGAGATGATTCCGTCGGTCGACGTGGTTATTCATAACTTCCGACCGGGTGTCATGGATAAGTTGGGTTTAGGGTCCGAGACGCTGCGCGGTATCAATTCCAAGCTTGTCTATACGGCAATCTCGGGGTTCGGTACTGAAGGCCCTATGAGTAGCGCACCGGCCTACGATCCCATTATCCAAGCGCACGCGGGCGTCGCTGCGACCCAAGGTAAAGGTGATGAACCTGCATTCATGCGGACGCTCTTGTGCGACAAGATTACGGGCTACACGGCCTGCCAGGCGGTTACGAGTGCCCTCTTCTTACGGGAGCGAACCGGGGTAGGTCAGCACATAGATCTCTCAATGATCGATTCTGGTCTATTCTTTATTTTCCTTGATGGCTTTCAAAATCATACTCTGCTCAGTGGCGATCATGAACGGGGGGGGATGCTCATCGATATCCTCTACGATCCTTGGGTGTGCAGTGATGGCGGCGTCATCATCTCCGCAGGTAGTTATGAGATGCAGAAGCGCTTCCTGACATCGATCGATATGCAACATCTGTTGGAAGACGAGCGATTTGCGACGTTCGAGAACCAGATGCGCAATATTCAGGTGCTTAAAGGTCTTGTTTCTGAGCGATGCGCCGAGCTGAGTTGCGATGATATGGTGGGGCGCCTGCGAGAAGTTGATGTGCCCTGTGCCAAGGTCATGACGCGAGACGAGGTGCTTGCGCAAGAGCAATTATCGGCCAATGGCACGGTGGACATATACGATCATCCTATCGCGGGCTCGTCTCGGCGCATTCTCGCGCCTCCCCTGTTTGGTGGAGAGCGATTAGAGCCGGGAAGCGGTGCGCCTACACACGGGCAGCACACAAGGGACGTGTTAGAAAGCTTCGGTATGAGTGAGGCTGACATCCAAAAGCTTGGTTCCGCTGGTATTGTCGCCTAGCTAACAGCTAGCTAGTAGAGAGCACAGGGGTACTGAGGACAAGAGCTTAAACAAGAGGAATTTAAGTCAATTAAGGTTGAAGGGCGCCGGGCCGTTATCACCAGTGGTGCGAGCGGCATTGGACTGGCGATCGCCAGGCGCCTCTCTGCGCAGGCTGCTGCTATCGACCGGCAAACTCAGCTGGATGAGCGCGAGGAATGCCTGCAACACACGATCGCTGCTGGGCAGGCTTTTTGACCAAATTGTCGCTTAGGTAGTTAAAAAACTCGTTTAAGCTTTTGTATTAGACTAATAATTATTCGTCTGTTTGCGGCGAATTCCTGAGAAAGACCCACGTGAAGCATTTAAGACTGGTTAAACATGCTGTTCTGATGGCAGTGTTGTCTGTGACAACACCAGCGTTTCTGTGGGCTTCTCACCCGTCTAGTCTGGAAGTGGGTCCTGTCTTTAAAGTGCAGATGAAGGGCTCGCGCTTGAACGTTTATGGTGAGCGGCTACTCAGCACCCCCGGTGACCGAGTCTTTTTCGGGGCTGAGGATGCCAACTACCTTTTGGAGCCGCGGCTACTCGATGCTAACGATTCGCGAATTCAACTGATACTGCCCTTTCAGCCTATTTCGGGCCGCTACAAGTTGAAAATTGGGAAAACAGAGGCCGAGCCTGCTGTCGATCTGGTATTAGTCGTTGATGACTCGCGGATTCTGATTGATCACACCACTAAGGGGAATGCTGATGCGCTCCTAAAGGTGACCAACTGCGAGCAAGAGCCATCCGATTGCTGTGTCTGTGGCTGAGGATCTCAGTGCGGCGTTTTGCGGAATGTCCGCAGACTTCGACCCGTATCAGGGCTCCCAGGCAATAACGGTAAGCAATACGCAAGAGCTTCGCTTGGATGACTTTTACACCATCGAGGCGCGGATCTTTTTGCGCGAGTATGTCCGAGGGGGGATTATTGTCGACAAGTATTCCGGCTCCGGTCGAGGACGGGAGTACCGGCTCTCAGTTGGCAAAGACGGCTTGCTCCGAAGTTGGTTCTCTATCGATGGAACAATGGCAAACTCGATTGGGCTTTATTCCGATTACCCAGTGCCCAAAAACCGTTGGGTGCACGTCGCCTCAACCAACGAAGAAGGGCAGCTGCGCTTATTTATTGACGGTGAGTTGGCCGCAGAAAAAAAGGTTAATGCCAGACCTGCCCAGCTGGGATATCAGAACATTGCCATTGGTGGTAATAATTGTTGCCGCGGCTATTACGAGGTTCTCAATGGCTTGGTGGACGAGGTTCGTATTAGTAACGAGCCCCGCTATCGCGCCTCCTTTAAGCCACCTACCCAAGAGTTTGAGCCTGATGCGCGCACACTTTTACTGATGCATTTCAGTGAAGAAGGTAAGAATGATGGTTTGGTGGGCGGTGACGCTCGACTATCAAGTTTCAATACGATTCGGTCCTGCGCAGCTTCCTAACGCGCCCCTGAGACAAAGCTTTTTGGGACAAACACCCTCTTGCCATAGTCGGGCAGTCTGGCATGCTCAGCGTGCATAAAAGAGCGACGATCTGAGCGCCAAAAAAATAAAAAAGTTTCCACAGAGGCGATTACATGGAACACGATACTTTGTTGGCTTACCTCGACCAGTGGGCAAAAGAGAAATCTGATGAGATCTGGCTGCGTGATTTTAAAGGCGAGAGCAGTGATGATTATTCTTGGAGAGAGAGTCGTCGACAGATTCATGCGGTTGCATCAGCGCTAGAGCAGCGATTCGACAAAGACACCAAAATTCTGCTGTTGTCGCGAAACAGGGCACACTGGTTCTTTGCGGATCTGGCCATCATGGCCTCCGGCAATGTCAGCGTGGGCCTATTCACTACCTTGAATGCGGATGTTGCTCAGTACATCGCTGAATTTACCGAGTCTAAAGCCATCTTTGTCGGCGAGGCGGAAAACTGGGATCGCGTCAAAGAGGTGCTTGCCGATGATGTCACTGTCATTAGCTTGCCAGGTGTCGACATACCCGAGGCAACGCTGACATGGGATCAGCTGCTGAGCGAAGGCGAGGGTAAGAGTCCGAGTCACGTACCCAAGCACGATGACATGATCGCGCTTATTTTTACCTCCGGTACGACAGGTCGACCCAAAGGTGTCATTCAGACCAACGATAGCAACGTTATCCCTATTCGACGTGGCAGTGAGTTCCTCGCCATTGAGGCGGATCCCATTTATTTCTCCTATCTACCTCTTTCGCACCTAGCTGAGCGGCAGGTCATTGAATTTACCTCGCTGTGTCACGGTGCGCCCGTCAGCTTCAATGAAGGATTGGAATTTCTAGGTCGCGACATGCAGCGGACTCGCCCAACGTTCTTCTTCGGAGCACCCAGGGTCTGGGAGCAATTGCAGCAGGCAATTCTCGCTAAATTCGGCGGGCGTGAGGCGTTCGATGCCGCGTTGGCCGCTAACCCGGACGGGATTGCCCATACGGTTCAAACGGCTCTGGGCCTTGATCGCTGCGAATTTCATCTCACGGGATCTGCCCCGCTACCGGCGCCTCTGATGGAGTGGTGGGATAGCGTCGGCATCTCGTTGATGGAGGGGTTCGGCCAGACAGAGGCGATGAGTCTTATCATCAGTCGAGAAGGTGCGCGACGTCTTGGCTCACTGGGTAAGGCCGCTCCCGGTGTTGATATCAAGATCACCGAGGAAGGCGAGTTAGCGATCAGGGCGGACGGTTGTACACCGGGCTACTACAGGCAACCGGACAAAACGGCTGAGTTGATCCAAGACGGCTGGCTGCATACCGGCGATCGATTCCGTCAGGATGAAGACGGGTTTCTGTATATCACGGGTCGGATCAAGGATTACTTCAAAACGATTCAGGGAAAATTTGTTGCACCCACCCCTATTGAGGCGCAGTTTGCCGACAACCCCTATGTTGAGCAGCAGTGCCTGGTTGGATTGGGTATGAATAAAACGATCATGGTGGCTGTGGTCTCGGAGACCATGCGTGATGCGCCCCGTGATGTTATCGAGGCGTCCGTACTCGAAACCGTGGAGCAGTTAAACGGAGTAGTCGAAAAGCATGAGCGGATGGGCGGAGCGATCCTTACCTATGAACCTTGGAGTATTGAAAACGGGGTTTTGACGCCGACACTGAAAATAAAGCGGGATCAAATTTCAGACCGGTTTGGTGAGGAGGCTTCTGCGATGGCGGTGGAGTCGGCAGAAAGTAAGACCCTGATCATTCGCTGGTGCTAAGCCAGTGCTTGTTCCCGTCACATTACGCCTAAAGGTGACGAATCTCCCCCAATCGGCCTAACGTGCGAGGGGTAGTCCTCGCGGAATAATCTCCCGCAGGTGATATTCTTATTCCTTCGCGGTCTATGCTCTTTTTAACGGTAAACCCTGTGATCTCTCGCGCTTTACATTGCTCTGTTTTAGCCATCGCTTTTTCCTTTCTATCGCTGCAAAGTTTTGCTGAACCTTCCGCTGATGCTGTGAGGCTGTCCGAAGCTCCGTTGATTGACGGCGATGTGCTGAGCGATGGTGCTTGGGGGGAGCGAGCACTCAGTGGTTTCTGGCAGCAGCGGCCTGTTGAGGGTGCGCCGTCAACACAGAACACCGATGTCTATATCGGCTACACCGACACCACTTTGTATATCGGCGTCGTTGCTTACGATGACAATCCCGCGGGCATTATCGTTGCCGACAGTCGGCGCGATGCATCGTTGGATAATGGGGATAGCTTTAGTTTCATCATCGATGCGTTTCGGGATCAGCAAAACGGCTTTGTCTTCGGCACTAACCCCGCTGCTATCGAATACGATGCGCAGGTGAGTAAAAAAGCGAGCGGTTCAATGAGCTGGGGGGCTGGCTTTAATCTGAACTGGGATACCAATTGGCGGGTTGCGACAAAGGTAGGTGATTACGGTTGGTCTGCAGAGTTTGAAATACCCTTTAAATCACTGCGGTTTGGTAACGCCGATGTCCAAAGCTGGGGCTTTAATTTCAAGCGCACCATCCGGCGCAATAACGAAGTTGCCTACTGGGCACCGATATCTCGGCAATACAGCCTTGCTCGCTTGGCTGACGCGGGTCGGGTAGGAAACATATCCGCGCCTCGACAGCGCAATCTCAAAATAACACCCTATGGACTGGCCAAGGAGCGAAGCGGAAACCGCATTCAGAGCTTGAGTGAGCAGGAGTTGGGTTTTGATATCAAATACTCTGTGACACCAAGTTTGACCTTGGACATGACCTACAACACCGACTTTGCTCAGGTGGAGGTTGATGAGTTCCAGATTAACCTTGACCGATTCAGTCTGTTTCTTCCTGAGCAGCGGCCGTTTTTCCTGGAGAATGCGGGGCAGTTTTCAGTCGGTGTTTCTCGAGAGGTAGAGCTCTTTTTCAGTCGGCGGATTGGAATTGCCAATGACGGTAGCCAGATACCCATCAAGGCAGGGGCACGTTTGTCGGGTAAGGTCGGCGAGGCGACTAATGTGGGCCTGCTTCACATGCAGGCGGATGAAGTACCCGGCATTGTGCCGCAGACAGATTTCAGCGTGGCGAGAGTCAGTCAGGAGTTTGAAAACCGCTCGAGTCTTGGATTCCTTGTGGTGAATAAAGAGGAAAATGGATCTGTTGATGGCGGACCGGATCATTACAACCGCACCTATGCGGTCGATGGACAACTGGGGTTGGGTGATGACGGTTTGCTCTCGGGCTTTTTCGCGAAGACCGATACACCCGGATTGAATGGTGACGACACCGCGTTTCAGCTCTCTGCCGCTGCGGATACGCAGGAATGGTCCTACTCTGCCAGTGTGATGGAAGTGGGTAAAAACTTTAATCCCGAGGTGGGCTTCCTGCGCCGGACCGACTTTACTCGCGTCGGTCTTTTTGCGCTGAAGCGCTGGCGAGATCCATCTTGGAAAAACTTACTCGAGCTGCGTCCTCATATTGCATACCGAGGGTGGTGGGGCGGCGATGGCCTTCACGAGACTGGGTTTTTACATGTCGATAACCACTGGGAGTGGAAGTCAGGCTTTGAGATTCACACGGGTGTGAACTTCTTGCATGAAGGCGTGCGAGAGGACTTTGAGCTTGCGCCCGGACAAGTCGTCGAGGCGGGGGATTACGACGATGAAGAACTTCAATTGGTGCTTATGACTGACGACAGTCAGCCGCTGTCCTTTGATATGACGGCAAAGATTGGTGGCTTCTTTGGCGGTGATCGTACTCAACTGACCCCGAGTCTCCGATACCGCATTGGCGAGACATTCAACGCGCGATTGGGATGGACGTATAACGAGATTCAGCGCCCAAATAACCCTGAAAAACTAGAGATCAACGTGGGTTCGCTTCGGATGACCTACTCGTTTAATCCCAAGGTATCGCTTCAGGCGTTGGTGCAGTACAACGATGCAACCGATGTGGTTGCCTCGAATATTCGATTCGCTTGGCTGACCTCGGCGGATGCAGGTTTCTACCTCGTTTATAACGAGACGAGAGATGACGATGTGGGCTTATTCACTGAAAAGCGTCGCGAGTGGATTTTGAAGTTTTCCCACACCTTTGACGTCTTTAATTAAAGGCTGATTTGTCTCTTAGGCGCGACTGTCTTTCCTGCCTCAAGCGTCAGTAGCTACGAGTGATCAGGCTGGCAGGGTTTTGCGCCAGCGTGTCACGGTTACCTGCTCGAATAAGCCTGCTTGTGCATACGGGTCTTGTTCACAAAAGGTCTGGGCCGCCGCATCACTATCGAAGTCGATAATGAGCACTGATCCAATCATTTCCTCATTGGCATTGAGCAGAGGACCGGCTGCGAATAGGCGGTCTCCAAGGGCGTTCACGACCGCTAAATGAGCCTCTCGATTGTCGAGACGAGTCTGCAAGCTGCCCGGTTTGTCATGACACAGAATGTGATAAAGCACAGATGCTCCTCGACTAGTCCAGTGTGAAAGAGTGTTGCTAAACGACACCACACTATAGCTTCCTAGCGGTGTAAATTCTTCTGCTTTGATAGGGGTTATCAGCAAAATGCCGTTGGCAGTTGTTGAAACCCTGAGTACGATCGAGAGGAGTTCCTGTTGTGCAAAAAACTGAGTCGTTAATGAACAATCACAAGCATGAAACATCCAGATCGGCAGAGGGTTACGACATTCCGGCTGTAGAGGCCTGGATTGCTGATAATACCGATTACTTCAAACCGCCATTTTCATGGACGCGATTGGAGGGCGGCCACTCTAATTTGACCTACAGGCTCGAGGATGAATCCGGCAAGCGAGCGGTCATCCGGCGTCCACCCATGGGCGAGCTCTTGCCGAAAGCTCATGATATGAACCGAGAGTGGTCGTTAATCGCAGCGTTTGCTCCGCAGGGGTTTCCCGTACCAGAACCGATCGGCTTTTGTGAGGATCTGTCGGTAACCGGAGCCCTTTTTTATGTGATGGGCTTTTCGGAGGGCCGTCCACTGTTCAGCAATGAAGACACCCTTTCATGGGTCCCCGAGGCGCAGCGAGGCACCTTGGCGTATTCGTTCATTGATACCTTGGCCGACATGCATGTACTTGATCCAGATGCGATTGGGCTCTCGGCGCTTGGCAAGAAAGAGGACTACGTTGGGCGCCAAATTAAGGCCTGGTATCGATCATGGGAGTCTTCCATCGCCTATGCGGAACTGGATGATCCTCGAGCCCATGACTTCAAAGACTATTTCCTCGCCCATCAGCCGGAGCAGGTGAGGGCAAGTGTGGTTCACGGTGACTATTATTTGCACAATTGCCTGTTTGGCCAGGACTCAAAGGTCTCAGCGGTACTTGATTGGGAGCTCGCGACGCTGGGCGATCCGTTGGCGGATTTGGGCTACACCCTTCGCGCGTGGCCAGAGAGCGCCGACGATCCTCATCTTGAGCCCACTGCACCTACTGCAGTGCCAGGATTCCCGTTCCGCGCCGAGTTGGCTAAGCGCTATTCAGAGCGAACAGGGTTTTCCGTTGAGCTTCTCGATTATTACGTCGGATTCAATAACTGGAAGACAGCAGCTATTGTGCATGGTGTGTATGCGCGTTATCGCGCGGGTCAAAAGAGCACTGAAGGTGTCGATATGGACGGCCTACGTGAGGGGATTTTGAAAGCCCTCAATGGCGCCGAGCGCGCGATTCAGCGGCTTACTTAGCGACATCGTGCCGCTTCGAGATTGCTAGAGTCTGTTCAGCTCGAGCATCTTTCCCTCGTCGGTGTACTGAATCACAAACCGGCCTTGAACGCCCGAAGGCGTGAAGAACGGCTGAAGCATCGACCAGGGTAAATTGATTTTCTTGCCGTCGTTAGCGGTGACTTGCACGCGATTCTTCGCACCGGTGTAGAAAACGCGTGCCTCATCGTACTCAAGGTCAATTGAAAATACGGACTGCCTTACGGCCATTCATCTTTCCTATGTTTTCAGCGGGCTTTAGCCTTACACAAAAGTCATTTCTTTCAAAAATCCGACGCCTATGTGTCACTGCTTCTCCTCGTGAGTTGCGATTCAAACGTCGGGTTTTGATTGGCGGCACTGCAGTAACACAGTACCGTATCTGTAGAACGAGATCAGGAGACAACATGGACTTTTCAGATGTGGTGATAGCCCAGATTAAAAATCCATTGGATGCATTGTGTGCTGATTTGATGAAAGCCGGTGAGCTAGATCAGTACCTCTTTTTTAACGGGGTATCCGAGATGATTGGCGATGCCTCTGATGAGGGCGCGGTGATGATGGGCTGTATCGAGCTCGGTCGATGCGCCTTCCTTGGCTTTACTTTCACCCCCGATGTGGAACTTCAAGTCACACGTATACTTGATCACGCTATTGATTTGTCGTCGATCATGAGCGCCGATTCGATGCAGTAGCTCCTTGCGGTTCTGCTTAACCACAGATGCTTGGTGCTTGTCTGTGCATCACTTGTCGGTCGTTGCATACTGACAGGTGAGCGTTGACGCAAAGCTCAGCGTGAAGATCGATGCTTTTCACAACATTAGTGGGGAGGTGGCCGTGTCAGGAACGGTTTTGATTTTGGGAGTTGGAGCGGCAGCGGGGGTCGGCGCAGCAGTCGCGCGCAAATTTGCCGGGGCCGGCTTCCATGTGATGATCGCTGGTCGAACACGTGAGAAGCTCAACGCTACCGCTGCGGATATAAGTGCCGCAGGGGGCTCCATCGAATCCGTTGTTGCCGATGTCACTTCGCAGGAGGATCAGCAGCGCGTTTTTGAGCTTGTTCGGGCGCGCAATGAGCCGCTGTCGGCTGTGATCTACAATGCGGGAGTAATCTTCCGATTAAGTTTAGTGACCTGTCGCCAGAGCAGTTTGAAGACTTTTGGCGCATCGGTTGTTTCGGCGCGTTTTTAACCTCTCGCCTCGCACTTCCACTTTTGTCCGAACAAGCCAACGGTTCGCTCTTTTTTACCGGCGCATCTGCGTCCCTTCGGGGCCGTCCGAACTTCGCGCATTTTGCGGTGGCAAAGGCAGGACTTCGAAATCTCGCTCAGGCGCTCGCGCGTGAATACGGACCTCAGGGCATCCATGTTGCCCACGTCATCATCGCGACACTCACGATGGCAACGGGGTTTTCGATAGGTTTTGGAGTTTGGTGCCCAGGAGATGAATCAACCCATGTATGTAATACTGCAGTTTACAGGGCTTTCAACGGTATTAACAGCGCAAAATTATCTTTGAATTACGATAAAATTATCTTTGGATTATCTTTAAATTGCCCCGCAAAAAAACACCCCCCGGGACCGGAAACTCTTATGACTGTGGCAGTAGTTACCCGCCAGACACATCAGAAGCTAATTTGAAAAAATGGGTGTTTGGAAACAAGTGCGTGATTGCTGTTGCGTAACTGCTTTTTCTGGGCGCGGACTAGGCTTTGCGGATAATCGCTACGTTACTTCCAGTTGGTTCCATCATCAAATTCTCCATCGATATACCTTCCATCCGAGGACTCCAATAAAGCCACTCATTAACCCCAGAAAGACAAGCAGGTTAATGTTCTCTCCAGTACCCGACCTTGTTGGAACGATACCATCCAGTGCTGGGAAAAAGCGCGCGACATAAATTAGGATAAATGCCAGTAATGTGAGTGCCGAAAGCTACTTTGGGGACTTTTTTATTGGCTGCCCCTACTTTCCTCATACATCGCTAGAAACACCAAGAAAAAGCCAATACGAGGTAGGGCACTAAAAGTCTACCCACCCCAAAACCCTTGGATGCAGGACACAAACGACACAAACACATAGTGCCTCAGCCCATAAAATCCTGTGCTTTTTTATCATTAGCCGCCTTTAACTTCCTCTTCTCAGCGCATTTGCAACGAACGCAGCATCGCTTTACGCCACATTCACTAGCTAACCGTTTATCGAGTCTGCCTAGGTATACAAAGAGGTGATTTGGTTTGGCTGACACTTTTGTCCCGCACATACGCGATACTGAGACTTCAGGATCACCTTTGCTTAGGCTAGATTAAGAAGACGGAGAGCCAAATGAAGTCACTTTTCTGGTTATCACAAGCGATGCTGTTCTGCTCCATTCTTTGCTCGCCACTGCTGTCACCCCTTATCTCCTATAACTGGAGTATGGAAGAGTGGTCGGTTCGTTATGGTCAATACAGAGACTGTATTAGTCGTAAGCTTCCAGAAGGCCATAGCTCTAAAGGTCTGCGACGATCCTGCAACAGCGAAGCATACGGACTACCGTTTTTTGAGCTTCCTGACGGAAAGCATAGTGAAATTATTGACTACAATATTGAGACTTTTGGTACGAATTTGCGCCCATGATCTGCTCAGGCGCGGCATGGTGGTACGAGTATTACGCTCCTGATCAGGCCTCAATTCAAACAATGTCGGGAAGATGCTCCAGAAGAACAAGCGTGGTCTATGGGCTGAGGAAGATCCGGTAGCGCCTTGGGAATGGAGGAGAGATAATGAGTGAGTTTGAAGTTGGACGACTCTTTTCACTGTCGCAGTCTCGTTACTTTCATCGTTATGCTGATGCGTCGTCCCAGCGAAATTAAGAAAGAGAAGTTTGAAAAGCGTGACTGGTAACCACACCACAACAGTCCTTCACTGAAGACCTTTGATCAGCCCTAGACGCCTTAGACGCTGTCCCAATCAGCAACCAGAGTGGCCACGAACGGTACCGGAACAAATAATAAGTAATTTCCGAATACGGAGTTAACAATGTTGGTTTCGTGCCTTATTAGCGAAACATTTAGCTATTTAACATCCAATATGGGAGTAGCGATTATGAAGTTGTATTTAGTCTCGTTGTAAACAGTAATTCCACCGTTCAGATGATACTGAAGTTCAGCTTCGATTAGGAATGATCCAAACTTCAGTACCTCAGTTGCGAGGCCAAATTTTGAAATATCAAAACGCGTATAGTATTTGATGAAGGACACAAACAACTTCTTCAGTTGTTACTGGCCTAATACAGCCGTTATTGGAGTTACTGAAAAGTGACGGGTTAATCCATCAGATTTTTTCTGGTGCCTCCTTTTCCAGCTGCTTGCTCAAGCAGACATTTTTTCATGCGTTCATTACGCCAATGTCCTCCGCCTCATGTACTCATTTTGAGTTACCCGAAAACTACATCAGAAGCCTAATTTCCGAAGAATTGGCGTCTTTGAAACTGGGTTCGTAATGGGGGATGTTTGATCGTCTTCAGTGAACATCCATTTGAATGATTAACTGTTTCTGGACTACTCGAAAATTTTGGGATTTCAACGTCCATCGGAGTAAAATTAATCACGATTAAAAAACGAAAGCGCAGGAGAAAATTGATGAAAAAAAACTTTTGATTGGACAAACGTCACCCTAGGCAGGCAAGAGGTCCGTGACAAAAGTTGCTAGTTATGGCGGAAGTGCTTTATCGGGCGATGGATATACAATCTTTGTTGATCGTTCTCGCCGGATTCCATGAATATTTGGAGAAATTGGCTGGGTATTGAAGGCGGACCACTGGGTCGTGGTAACTCTCAAGGCTTAGCTGGATGTTTTGGCGATGGACGATAAGTGTTTTGGAGATTCAAATGGCTTGCAGCTTGATCTTCGAGGATGATATTTCCAAGGATTTCGTTGGTGAATGATGAGATCGTTATCCGTATGCTTTTAATACCTTCTATGGATGTCAGGTTCAAATTCTCTTGTTTTACTGTTGGTTCCTTTTGGATCTTCGTGGCTGCTGATGTACGACTGCCTCGCAGTAGTTACTGGCCAAGTACATCAGAAGCTGATTTGAAAAAAGTTAGGTCTTTAGAAACAGAGCCCACAACTCTTGTTTAACCCTATTTCGAATAATGGGCGCGGACTAGCGTTTGCGGATAAAACAAAGGCGTTACTTCCAGTTGGTTCCATCATCAAACTTTATCCTATCCTGATTTTTCCAGCTGCACTCTGGGACGACACTCATTACAGCGATGGAGTAAGTCAAGCACCCGTAAATGGATACTCAATACGCTTAGCGAAAGCGTTGTTCCAATAAACTTGGATCACCGAGCCTAGAGATAAATGTAGAATAATGCCATGTTGCGGCTCCAAAAAAGCGGTGATCTTCCCGCCATCCATCAAGGCGTTTGCGTAGTCTTCGACCTGAAATTGAGCGAAAGGTCTGAAATAGAAATGCCGACGGCAAAGTTGCTACCCAATAGCGCCAAACAGCACCAGCATTGTGTCTACACTAAAAATCATAAGCCTCAACCACACTCCCCAGATACCTACATAGCCGATGATTAACAAGCCAACAGGTAGCATCGTCTTCTCAGCCACTAAACGAGCCGGAGAGATATTGTCCACATTCCTAGGCTCGTCCGGAATTTAAAAAAAGCGAGTGTGCAGACTAAGCAACCAGTCAGAACAGGAGTGAGAAGCCCAATTAACGTCAAAGCAAGTTCTTCATCTGAATTTGGATCAATATTTGCCAAAGCAAGGACATATTCATGCGGAGACCAAATAGACCGAGAGGATGCTGGTATCACAAATAAGCCATAACCCACTCACTCCCAACTTTCTGCCTACTAATCCTATTGATGCTATTCCGAAAATTAAGAGTAAAAGCCCGTCATAGGCCAAATAGTCTTCCGCACCTTTCTCGTAGACATTAGACAAACCAGATCTTAACGCCATACTGTTAATGCCGTGAATGCAAGGAACGATTGCCCTTGGAGCAAAGTGACTACCGAAAATCGAGATGAAGACGGGGTATCGTTAGGTGTATTGAGCATGATCAGATAGAAGACTTTTGGATAGATTCTCTCATGATTTGCGATCATCACACTAAATAGAATCTCAATCCATCTGACATAACTTAGTAAGCCTCCTCGCCAGCTGCTGCTCCTGAGCTTCCGTCATGCGTTCACCATAGGCATTGCGGTGTGCCGTCATTTGTTCAAGTTGTATTTGTTAACCGCCAGATACATCAGAGGCCAAATTCAAAAAGGGTAGGTCTTTAAAAACAGGACCGTGACCGCTGTTGGTTTCGGGTGGGAATACTCGGTGGTGATTGAAAACCTCGCCCACTTTTCGTTAAAGCGTTGAGCGATCATTTGAAACTTTGAGCTACGTTGCTTACCTTGCAGGTTCGAGCAATAGGGGACGGCTATGAAATATCTACTCTTATCATTTCTCTTGGGTTTCCCTACTTTAACTTCAGCCCAAGAATTTCAAACTTTCTCAAATGGTGAAGTGGCTGATGCTGAGAAAATTAATGACAATTTTTCGGCACTCAAAAATGATATCGCTGACCTTCAGTCATTAGGGCCTTTATACACCTCAACGTTTCCATCGACTGAGTTTGAGTTGGATTTAAGTCAGAGGAGGCGCGGAAGCATTCAAACTATCGGTTTGCCAGCCTCACCTGAAGGATTTGATTTGGCGTTTTGGGGGACAAATAACTATGACCTTCCTGAGGGTTCTCTCTCAGCAAATGTGATGGGAAATGGCGCTGGGCAAATGAGAATTTCTCAGATCAATTGCATTCCCTGTGTCAGGCGGATCGAGATATAGGCTTCATTCCACTAGAGGCGAGTTACGTCATATCTCACGGAGCTAATATTATCGCTCTGAGGACTTCTAATGCTGCAGCCAGTGAAAGCTTAGAGGATACATCAGCCTCGGTAGCTTGCGTGAAGATTAAGCCGTCTGGAGAGTATGAGTTTAACCTATATATGAACTATGAGATTGTAAATAGCCATGGTCGATTCGCTTGTGCAAGCGTGGTTGAGCCGGTTCGGTTTTCTTCTGTGCTAGCTCAGGAGGGCAAGGAAGCAGATATGGTTGATCTTTACGGCATTAACGTTACCGCAACCATTGATGGTTTAGGGTTCTCGGTTACAAGCAAGCAAGTAAGCGAAAATACCTTTTCGGAAAAATAAACATACCGGCTTCATGTGGCTCTTCGTAGACCACTAAAGTTGCGGTGGTGAATTCGCTAATCCATCACGCGCCCTGCCTTTTCTCCTGTCCTAGGACTGCTATTGGTTTTGGGTGAATACATTAGAAGCCAATTGAATCCACCGTCAGCTTTGTCTGACATGAGAAAGAATAACTGTCACCTTAGTCACAATCTGCAAGTTAATCCCTTAAAAATCTGACCCTATGAAACGCAATGCCTAACCTCTGAGAACTTGGAGGCCGTTGCTATGCGTTATTTTGTTTTCATTCTTTCACTTTTCATTTCCCCGTTATCTATAGCTCAAGACCTAGTTGAGTTTGAGAATGGTCAGATAGCTGATGCCGATGACATGAATGCCAACTTCAGTTCGCTCAAAGATGCTATTAATGCCATCAATGTTGAAGCAGGCGCTACCTTGTTAACGGGCGAAGGACTGCCTAGCGGAGCCTCTGGTGCTGTAGGGGACGTTTACATTGATACGCTATCTTATGCGTTCTATGGACCCAAGATAAAGTGGCTGGGGCATTGGGTGTTTCGCTTATTGGTCCTACTGGAATTACTGGTCCAGAAGGTCCGCAGGGTGCAACAGGGGCAACTGGTGCCAAAGGGAGATACTGGAACACCGGAGCTACGGGTCCGCAAGGTGCGACTGGACCACAGGGACCGCAAGGAGATACAGGCGACACTGGCGCTACTGGCCCTCAGGGCGAAACAGGTGCAACAGGTCCGCAAAGGTGCGACTGGACCAGGACCACCGCCAAGGAGACACCGGTGCTACAGGACCACAAGGAGCAACAGGACCACAGGGACCGCAAGGAGATACAGGCGACACTGGTGCTACGGGTCCGCAAGGACCGACTGGACCACAGAAGGTGATACAGGTCCTCACCTGCTGGTGCACATGGGAAGACACACCTGCGTCACATTCAGACGGCTCAAACACTGCAGTCGGCTCTTCAGCACTCATCTCCAACACGACGGGTAGCGGCAATACTGCGAGCGGCTATTTAGCGCTGTATTCAAAAGCGACTGGCATCCACAATACGGCCAGTGGCGAGCGCGCACTCTATAGAAACACGGCGGGCGACGCCAATAACGCCAGTGGCCGTTACGTGCTTTATTCCAACACAACGGGCAACTTCAATACTGCCAGTGGCAGGGGCGCTCTTTTTCTAACTCGACGGGTTCGAGGAATACTGCTAAGTGGTCATAATGCGCTTTTTATAATGACGTTGGGTCATTTAATACCGCTACCGGAGAATATGCACTGCACAAAAATACTGAAGGCGACGAGAATACAGCAAGTGGCCGCCACGCGTTATATAGAAACACGACGGGCAATTCCAACACTGCCAATGGCCATGCTTCGCTTTATTCCAACACGACGGGCTATCGTAATACAGCTATTGGCAATGGGGCGCTTTCTAACAACACGACAGGCTGGCATAACACTGCGGTTGGCTACGGTGCGGATGGCACTAGCGGTGACCTTACCAATGCGACCGCTATTGGCTACACCGCAAGTGTGAACGCAAGCAACAAAGTCAGAATTGGCAATACCGACGTCACTGTCATAGAAGGCCAAGTCCCGTTCACCTCTTCCTCTGATAAGCGTCTTAAGACAGACATTCAGACCGTCGATTCAGGACTGGAATTAATTAATGACCTAACTCCAGTCTCATACAAGCGGATCAACAATGAGGCAGGTACTGTTGAAATGGGCTTACTAGCTCAGGACGTCGCAGCCACTCTAGAAAAGTACGGCCTCAGTGATAGCGGTATGGTTCATCAAGCAAACGAAGATGCCTACATGTCCCTCAGGTACAACGACTTGCTGGCACCAATGATTAAAGCGATACAGGAATTGAGTGAGGAATCCAAATCACTACAGGCGCAATCTATGTTACTGCAGGCGCAATCTACGTTACTGCAGGCGCAGTCAAGTCAAAAGACGAGACGATAGCAATACTTGAGAGACGGCTTGAGACCCAACAACAGCAGCTAGAGTCACAGCAACAAAACTGATTTTCTCAGCAGGCAGGCGCAGATTGCTTCTCTCAAGCGTGGTGGAGCGTGAATTTGTGGTTACGTCTGACTGAGTTTTTATCTACCTGAGATAACTTAGTAAGCCTCCGCTCCAGCTGCTGAGGCCTGTCATGCGTTCACCGTAGGTATGTGATTCATGTACTCAAGCTGGAATATCGCAACTGCGTCATCTGTTTATCCCACTGGTAACGCATCTCATCACACGCAGCCACGCTCTTCGATAGGGACGGCAATCGCATCATGTACAGGTAAACAGACAATTCCCGCTTTGACGCCCTCAAGCATAACGTTCTTCAGAATCTGACCTTCAAAGTTCTGAGCGTAAATACCCCAGCCATTGAATAGCTCCAGTTTGGGAAAGATCTTTAGCGACGCTTCCTTCAGCTTTTGGAAGTTCTCTTTGCTGATGCCTTCCTTAAAACAAGCGTGTAAAGCACCAACTTCGTTGTCGCCACCCATGGCAACCGTGAAGAACTTTTTGACCAACTCACGAGACTCAATACCAGCCTCTTCACCAACTGTTGTGTAAGGATCATCTCCCGCATCAACGCCACCGTTGAAGGCTAAATTGAGCCTCAAATGGTTGGCACTGAAGTCCACTTCACAGATATTTTCCCCATCAATCAGAGTGTTAATCCTAAGCCTCATACGACGGTCTGGGAGGCTCTGGAAGGGCGTGTACAAGCGTCCTCCTTGTAAGGATTGGATTTATATTTCAGCTGCACAGGACCTTTACAAGCCCACTGGTGGGGCTTTAGAAATTCATTGATTGTTGCCAGTTCCAGCTTCTCTGGATGGTCTGCTGGTAGGTCAGCAATGCTGTCCCAGCTGCCTTCAGCTTCATTGATAATTAGATAGGGAGGCTCAATAGGTTGCTCTATTTCAAGAAAGTAAGACCAGAGTAGCTCCATCAGTTTAGGCGTTGGAAACACACGGGCTTTAGCGGGTTGATCCTTGTATTTTCTACCCGGTAGCAAGACGACGTAGTCATGCTCCTGTAGCCACTCAACAATATGCCTCGTTGGCGTAGCTGATGCCTAATCGTCTTGGATAAAAATGCTCTGAGTAGTAGTTTGTGTGTCCTGCGGAATTAACAACCAATGACGCTGGTACATCACAAAAGACAGATTCAGTAGCAGTGCTTTCCAATGACGTCTCAGGTTTTCAACTTGGGTGTTATTTCTGCCTCCTTTGGATGGATCAAGGAACGTCTGCTCAAGCAGCTGGTTGAAGTTGTCCTCTGACTTTGACCCCTTTGCGTAGCTTAAGAGGTTTCAACCATTGATGATGTTTGTAGTCATCGGTGGGTAATTCGTAGCTCTCAGCGATGATGGAGTAGAGCTTCTGTGCGTAGTCTGGACGTGTGTTATGCATAAGTACTATGGGCTGCCAAGTAACACTTAAAGTTAATTAATACTTATTTATAAGACACCTCACTTCAACTCATTCATTAATTAAACAGTAGTAGCTAGTCTTTTTTGTCTCCTTATTTTGTTATTCGTCTTTGGTTGCGCAGTCAGGGTTAGTTTCAGAAGCACCTACATTTGCCACACACACTTGTTGGTCAAAAAATAACCAATATTGATCTAGGCATTACGAGTAGAAACACCTGAAAACACTCATAGTTTTAATCTTTATCACGTTTGAATAAATAGCGCCTACGCCTACTGCTGACGCTGCCGAAACAAAGCGGGCAATAAAGTTTTCAGCGTTTCAACTGAACAACATTGCTAGTCGCTGGCGTTGGACTGGTAGGGTTAGGTAAGCCGCCTACTAATGTCTCAGTTAACTCTCTAAACTCTCTGAGCATAGCGTTGCTGTAGATGCCCTGCTGCCCGTAATCGTCCTGAATGTCGTCTACCAGATGACCATCCAAACATTCGCTCAAACGTTGGTAGATTGCTGATGCCTTTAATTTCACCAAGGTGCTTACCAGTGTGTCTCATGCTGTACGCAGTCAATGCTGGATTCTTTGTGGCTCTAGATAGCTCGTCTTTAATAATCTTCGAGTGCATTGATTCAGTCTGTGTTGCTCGTTTGCCGCAAATAGAGGCGAAACCAAAGTCATCCTTAGGATAGTCCTTAAACTGCTGGAGCAGCTGCCTATGAGGTCTCGTTGATGATAACCACGGGTCTGGTCCGTGATTCTCTTTTGGTGCCACGTAGGATGAAGTAGTCGTCGTAAACTTCTTCAACGTCGGACTGTATTAGCTCACTGGACGTGCTGCCGCTAAAGATGCCAAAGGCGTGGAGCCTAAACAGATGATCGTAGGAGTCGTCGTGAGCAGCAATCCAGATCAGAGGATAGTTCCTTCTCAACATCCACCACTGGTCGCTGTTTTGACTTTGCCTTTTGTTCCTTGATGGTTAGCTTTGTAGTCACAGCAACATTGATTGCTACTTCTTCAGCGTACTTCCTCAGAGCCGCTGCAGCAGGTGATAAGTCGTTTAGCCGTTGCTGGTGACGTCTGTGTTGCTCCAAGAGGTGTTTGCGGTACAGTCTCAAAGCTACGTTGCAGTTGTCACTAGTAAACTCTTGGTTGCCTGAGAACACCATAAAGTCATTAAGCCGCTTTAGATCCTTATTCCAAGCCCGCTGTAGCGCCTTTGTTTTACCTTCGGACGTGACCTTAAGCTGCATCTCTTGTTGTTTGTACTGCTTATAATGCTCTGCTGCATCAGAGAGAATAGATGTACTTCACCGTGGCCTTTGTTCGTGTTGAGCAGCGTATTCAGCTGACATCAAGTCTTCAGGCATCCTTTGTTCGTCTGGGTAGTTGGCATCCATTGAGGTTGTGCTGATTCTGGTAAATGCCTAATGCGGCATCCTAATGTTGCATCGAAGGTTGGGTGCATAGGGTCAACGTCCACGAGCGCACCTTCTTCAACACCACGTACCTCTGCAGTCTTAGCGTTTTCGTGTACCTGCTTCTTATCAGCATTACCCTCATTGGTTGACCGCAGCATCCTACAAACGTCATCAAACACCCTGTTGTGTTGTTCAATCGCCGCCGTGATCTGTGTAACTGCAGAGGCTTTGGTAAGCCCTAGCGGCCTGGTAATGGTCAGAGGTACCTGCATGGCCTTTGCCGTACCTTTAACGTCCTTCGGCAATCCCCGTTGGTATGCCAGCCAGTCACTGTTCTTGTCTATCTTCAGGTGCTTAATTTTGCACATAGTCATTGCCCACGTTAGCAGTAAATGAGG
>JAYQLG010000014.1:0-302173 GCA_038143085.1 Halieaceae bacterium | reverse complement strand
ACCAAGACACGTCAGGACTCGCTAGAAGTAGCACTTTGGGTGCATTTTTACTTCGCTAATCAAGGAGATATTTTCAAAGTGCGAAAGGACTTGATACTCAATTGTTTCGTTAGTCGCATTTATTATTTTGAGTCGCGCACCTTTAAAAGCAATAACGTCTGAGATGGATAAGTCATACTGCGCTTCTTGGCTGAAAGCGCCGCGAGCCATATTGTTGCTGTACTCGCGGTAGATTATTTTTAAGTTATTTCCCACGCGGCCGTTGTATACCAGTTCCTGTTTGAAGGAAGGAGACTCGAGATCGGTTGCTCTAATTTCTTCTGCAACCTGAACAAGAGGTTTGTCAGCACCGCACCCGTTTGGTGATTTTACAAAGTATCCCTCGAAATCATCGTTACTACCTTTGTAGATAAATGCATTAGCTGGGACGCGCGAATTTGGGTTTTTGGCTGCGTTGATAAAAATGTCTGCTTGATACTGGTAACCGTCCACGGGGTGAAGAAATTTTGCGGGCGCGGTTTGGGCATCCACCTCTATCGTATATAAACAAAAAGTATAGCGATGGAACCTGTCTAATTTGAGTGCGGGGTAGGTACTGGAACGTGCGTATTCGAGGAGACTATCTCCCAGACGGGTATTGGATACCTCATCGACTTCGGGTGCTTTTATGACTTGGGTAATGACTGCTACTGGTGGATAGGAAGGGCCAGTCGCACAACCAACAAGTAGAATAAACAAAAGAAAAATAGATAAACGCATAGAGTCCTCAACTGCTTGTAAGTATTGTTAGCATCACATTCAGACACGGTTAAGCCTAGCATCAGCTTTAAAAGTTTAGTTTTGATAGTGTAGTCAAGCTACTCTGAACCTAAAGGACAGGGGTGCTGCGGGTGAGTCCAACAGTAAAATACGCTGATGCAAAGAAAGCATATTTAGTCAGTCTTCGTCATAAGTTAGCTAAAAAGCTATCAGCAAGAATGTGATGCCAAAGCAATCATGGATCGTAGATGGGTAAATGGCTTTATGGCTGCTGGTTATCACAGTGGTCTGATAACTCTTCGTGACCTAAAACTGGAATGCCTGTCAGCTTACAGATCCGCATTTCATGAGCGCATGACCAAGGCTCAAGAAAATCAGCTAGAACGCCGATTAACCAAACTCTGCGATCAAGAGTAGGCGCTGGTATGTTGGTCATATCTGAAAAACTCGAGGCACTTTCATACTCTTTGGTAGGTGACAATGTTCTTTACGTTCGATGAATTGCAGACCGCACCTCTAATAGTCGACGCCGTCTACGAAGGGGGTTGGGAATCTCGCAACTTAGCTGATGAGCCGCTTTCTAAAATCTTTCAGGGCGTTGGATCTGGCCTTGGAAACTCAGGCGGATTTAGGTGGTCTGGGAAGTCGTCTGGTTCTGGTTACTGTGTTCTATACACAACTGGTAATGAGCCCGATTGGCCAGACGAACTGGATCTGCGAGCAGGAATCTTTACTTATTATGGTGATAACAGGTCAGCTGGGCGGGCAGTATCCTCTAAAAAGGGGAACAAAATCTTAGAGTCTTCGTTTGCCTCTCTTCATGCTTCAGAATCCCCTCGCCAAAACATTGTCCCCTTTCTTATTTTTGAAAAATTTCCTACTGAGAGAAGTCAACGTTCAGTCAGATTTGGGGGCTGGCAGTGCCAGGATTTGAGGGCTACACCAGCAACGAGGATCTTGTGGCTATTTGGCAGTCGAAGGAAGATCAGCGGTTTCAAAATTATCGAGCAACTTTCAGTGTGTTGGATATTGGCGAGGTTCCCAGGAGTTGGCTGGCCAATCCCCAAGAAAAAAATTAATGCCCGCTGTATGGCTTAACTGGGTCAAGACTGGCAGGGCTAAAAGGCTTCAAGCCGCCCCTATCCTGGAGATAAGGAAGCCATCCGAGCAGACACCTTCATCACTAGATGATCGATCTCTAATTCAGGAGGTTTACAAACATTTCAGAGACAGACCATCAGTTTTTGAATCATTCGCCGCCTATATTTTTCAGATGATGTATCCCGATGCCCTGATAGATGAAGTCACAAGAGCGACGGTTGATGGAGGTAGAGATGCGATAGGAAGACTGCCACTGGGACCTTCGAGCGACCCGATTTATTTAGATTTTTCTCTCGAAGCAAAATGCTATGCCCCCCCATCATCTGATGGTAATGGGAACTCGGTTACGGTCGGTGATACAAAGCGATTGATTTCAAGATTGAAGCATCGTCAGTTTGGCGTGTTGGTGACGACCTCCTTTGTGGCTCAACAGGCTTACAAAGAGATAAGGGAGGATGGTCACAGTGATAATAGTGAGTGGGAGCGACATTGCTTCTGTCTTAAAGAAGGCAGATTTCGGCGACAAAATATCGTTAACTAAGCTTCTAGCCTCGTACTAACATAGTAATTTTTTCATGAGGACTGCGGCGCGTTAAATAAAGATCCGACTTTTCCTATTGGCTTATTTGACCAGAAGGGCTTTGCTTGCAAATGGGCGCAACTCAACTCGAGCCTATGGCTGACAATATTCTTTTAGACCAGGATTTACCTAGTAAGGAATTGGAGCTTTTGTTCGAATGAGTCATGCATCAGCTGCAACTCGCCCGCACCACGAGGAGTAAATACAAATAGCTGGTACATGATTTTAGTTTCCGTAACGTAAAGGGCTCTGAGCTTATAGTTATATGTCTGGCCCTCAAAAGCCAACGCCCCGCGAGTAAAAGCTGACGGTTGCCCTCTGAACTCTGTTTCAAGTCTTAGTTGCTCCTCCAAGCCCATGGCCATTTTTTGTGCCATCAAGAGTTCGCAATACGTTCTTCATAGGCGTGCTAGGAGCTTCAGGATAGGGTACCGCCGTTATTTGCCAGAAATCACCGTTTGGCTTTTCAAGTTGAAGGTTGTGATTTCTAGTACCTTCCGCCATTTGAAACAACAACTTCCTGATCTAGATCAAAGGGCTCGTCCCATAGCATATTTAACTTAGCTTCGTCGTATTCAAAGAGCGTGGCTTTATTGGACCAAATCGGATTCATCAAGCGTTTCGCCCTGAATTGACCGGCATCTATCCTGGCTAGAGTCGACTTGGCAAGCTCTGGAGTGATGAATAAGTATTCTCCGTTCACCTCAAGCGGCTCCCCGGACACTGCTGCTGCGATAAGCCTCTCGCCGTTTTCGATATTTGATTTGTGAATTCGACTATCCAGCTCTAAAAGTAATTTGCGATATCGCTGTGTCCGTGTGACCTTGCCTGCTTCTAAGCTTTGTTTTACCGATCTCCAAGATTCAGTTTGGAATTCTTGTGAGGGAAGAAGCATGTCGTCTATCGAAGCTAAAAAGCCTTCGATCTCTTTGTCTGTAAATCGCTCCCGAACTGATGACCACCATTCACCATGCATTTCCTCTGTTAGCCAAAGTGCTTGCGCAACCTGGACGGTCTCTACAAGTGAGCTAGAAGGCGACGTTTCTGCAGCGCCGCTAGATGAAAAGCCAATAGCTAAAGAGGTAACAAACGCTTTTAGTAGTTTGGAAAACGTTCTTAAGAGGGTTTCTTCTGGCGTTCTAGACATCACGATTCCATAGTTTAACGACGAGATAGACATAAATTATTGTCGCTACGGGCTGAATCCAAGCGCCAGTTTTAACTACTCCGCCATGGTGCGAACACGCACCTTGCCTACTATTGATGGAGAGTTCCAACCATCGGCACATTCAGCTCCGACTAGTAGAGAAGACAGGAGCATTAATACGACCCATCCGCCACACGCCAACGCGGCCTTCATTTTATTACTCGGTCCCTTTTGATGACGATGTTATTGCATGTTTTGTGGCATAAATACAAAGCAATATTATCGATGCAATGCCGTAATTTATGGCCGCAAAATCGAGTCGAACCCCCATCGACATGCCATACCCTGCAATAACAACTGCTAGAACCCAAGCTATCGGGATTGATAAGAATTGTTTTTTCGGCTGATCAAACTTTCTCAATAAGAGAAATCCCACTAATTTGCTAAGTATAAAGATGGCGCCTACAGCACCGAGAATGAAAGCCATAAAGGTCACCCTGGCTACAAATTTATTGAACTAAGACGTAGTTAGAATATACGTTGGACTATCAAATTTAGATATGGCGCGACACGATGTTGGTAGAGGAAAGCTGAAGCATGCGTTTAATCATAGGTTTTTTACTTTGTACTATTAGCGTCGGAGCTGTCGCGAAGCAAACTGAATATGAGCCAGGTATGAGCCCGACATAGTATTTTTGTTATGTGATAGGTCGGGGCAAAAGAACCTAAGAGGTGAGGAAGATGAGGGCCATTGGGTCGTTCTATTTGATCGCGCAAATTTATGGTTAGGTAAGTACTACCTTTACTACGATAACTTCGATACTGATATTGTCGGGCAGCACGTTTTATCCGAGCTGCAGAGTGATTTTCAAAAAGGCATAGTAAGCAGTGACCCAAACGGAGAGAGACTGTCCCTTCTGGAATGGGATTCCGAATGTAACGAGGCACCTGATAATATAAATTTTGTGGGGTGCGGCCCTTTCTCAAAGCCCGAGCCTGTGAGCACAGTAAGTGGTTTCTTTGAGCGCCTTTCGAGAGATAGGCCGTCAATGTACGAAGTCTTTGGCCCGTACATGACAGGACTAAACAGAGAGTCACTAACTTATACGCGCCTGGGACAAGATTACCCCTGTGTGATTTCTTCCGTAGCGGAGGTTGCTGAGCAGCCTCGCTCGGACTGGCTAACTGTCGAAGAAGGCCGGAGTTCAAAAAAGCTAAACGCAAGATTTAGTTTCATTCGATAAATTTAGGTAACCAGAAAAATATTCTTGACACTCAGTAGCCTAGATACGCCACCTTAAGAAATATGCGCGTACGTGTGAGGTGAAAATGGGTGATGTGCGAATCCTGCCTACTGCAAAGGCAGCAATGGCATTCAGGTTATTGGTCAGGGCGCAAGAGCTTAAAGTGACTGACCCTGCAAATGCACTCCAGCTTCAAGAGGAGGTGATAAGAATATTGATCAATGAGATTCTTGAGCGTAACAAGGCATTGAGAATCCTCCGACGGCTGCTGCTAAGAACAATAAATGAGGAGGAGCTTCAAGATGGAGAGTTTTAGGCAGCGAGTTTTGGTAGTCGCTCTCGGAGTGTTTCTCGGCGCAGGTAGTCTTATTATTTTGGCCTGGCTGATTGCGTTTATAGCGGTACGCTTTTGGTATCCCGATTAAGTTGCCTAGCGATTAACGATTTACCGTTCTGGCTTCCTCCACCCAGGCTTCAAATTTGAGTTTAGTTTGCTCGCGACGTCGCTGTAGTGAAAAAACTTCAAAAATGAACTCAACAGGGTCGGACGGATTCTTTTCTAGAGCTAAAAGAGCTAGTCCAATCCGTTCAGGATGAGCGATTTCTTTCCAAGCTCTATTGTCCCCAAAAGGAGCGATACCTCTCCAAGGTACGATGCTTTCTACATCTTCAGGAGATAACCAATAGGCTCGTCCTTTACCACTCTGTTCCCAGACTCCTGCCCATGGATTCAAGATTTTGCGCAAATGTGTGCGTTGCTTTTTGCTGGTCCGGTGCAATCCATGCCTGTTCGCTATTTCTAATGCTAATACGTGCTCGCTCATGCACGGGTACGCTTTAAGAATCTCCTGCGCCATTTGCTTCAAGTTCTTCTTGTGTGACGGCTTGTAGTAATCAGAGGCTGGGAAGTCGCTTTCCCATTCGCTTTGCAGCTCGTCACTGTCCTCATCATCGGCACTAAAGTCTGTCGCTGGTGCTGTTGGCTCAGGCTCTGCGGCAGTGGTTGTCTCAGTGTCTGTTCGCTCAGCTTTACTCTGCCGCGACTGGGCGAGCATTTCATTGAGTGCGGTGTCTATACGATCGATTGCGGTCTCAGGGTCTTGAAAGTAGTCGGTAGACCACAGTCTGATTAGTCGCCACCCAAGATTTTCTAATACTGCCTGTCTAGTTCTGTCTCGATCTCTTGCGCTGGGAGATCCATGATATGTTCGGCCGTCACACTCAACACCAGCAAGGTAAATACCAGGTGAATCAGGATTTATTACGCCCAAATCTATTCTGAATTTACCGACTCCAACCTGTGTTTGTATTCTCCAACCCTTATTACGAAGTGCCCAGGCCACTGCCTCTTCAAATTCACTATCGAACTGATCAATGCCATGTTCAGCGACCGCTTGCTCAGCGAGAGCAATAGGACCCTTCTCTGCAAACTCAAGATAATTCTTAAGATGAGCAACGGCAGTTGCTTGAGTTCTCCCAAGATCGATCATGCCTGAGTCAAAACTTGAGAAGATGACGACTTCCGTCGTTGCACGAGTTATCGCAACGTTGAGCCGTCTCTCGCCGCCAGACTTATTTAAAGGTCCAAAGGTCATCGACATTGAACTTCCGCCTGGCTCAGTAGGGCCATACCCCAGGCTGAATAGGATCACGTCTCGTTCATCACCCTGTACCGACTCTAAATTTTTGACGAAGACGGAGTCATACCCTTCTGAATCATGAAAATACTGCTCTATTTCTCGATGTTGTCTGCGTGCATCGTCTAATAAATCTTCAATCGTCCGCTGCTGCTCCGAATTGAGCGTCACAATGCCCAGGGAATGCTTCCTTTGCTGGGGTGCTTTAGTCTCCGAACAACCTCATCTACTACCGCTTTTGCTTCAATAGGGTTATTTCGCCCCTTACCTTTTGCGTAGACACCGTTTACACGCCGAAGCTGTACGTTACTGTCTTGAGTGTCTGAGCTTGGGTAAGTGATCAGAGAGTTTTCGTAATATTTTGAGTTAGAGAACGCGATTAGACTCTCGTGGCGAGATCGGTAATGGCCCATCAATCGAAGGTGCGGAAGTCTGGCGGCTAGAGCCTGATCTAATATGGATTCAAGATCCTCTTCATCTGGAGCATCCACATCTACCGTTGCATTAAAGAAGTTTGTTGGCGGCATTTGTTTCGGGTCACCAACAACAATAACGTTTTTGCCCCTTGCGATAGCACCTACCGCATCCCAGGTAGTGATCTGAGAAGCCTCATCGAAGATTACCAAGTCGAAGGCGTTGAAATCAGCGGGCAAAAATTGAGCAACCGATAATGGAGACATCATCATGCAAGGGCACAAATCCAGAACTCTCTCGCCCATATCGGTGAATAGGGCTCTAATTGGCTTGTGACGTTGCTTCTTCTGCAATTCTCGCGACAGTGTTGCAAAGTCCTTGGCGTCGTCTCCTCGATTAATGTCGGGGCTAGATGCTGCTGCTTTTGCTTTGACATAGTCGCTTGTTTTAGTAGCAACGCGCTCGTCCAGTGAGCGGAAGCCCCGTATTAGTTCGTCGTGTGCGTTTGCTTGGAACTCCCTTAGTAGGGCTTGAGAGTCAATCAGTCGGGGGACGAGCCAGCTACAGAAGGCGGTTACAACCTGGTTCTCAGAATATTGAGGGCGATTTTCCCGTTTTCCAATGCAGATGCGAGTTCAGGTATCTTGAGGTCAGTACAGTCTTGCTTTGCTGCAACCCAATTAACCCAGGGGTTAAGCTTGTTTTCCTGTGACTTAATGTCAACACAGGCATCACGTGCCTCTGTCAAAGACAATTGCTCTGCAAATTCGACCTCTAGCCTTCTACATTCTTCTATTTGAACCTTGAGTTTTTCAATTTCGCGTTGAGCCTTGACCTTACACGCGGTTAATTTTGACGAGTCTAGATAGTCTCTACCATCCACCAGCTTTTTCTGTATTGAGACGAGTAAGTCTTGTGGGTCATCGGTCAAAGACATTGCTTGCTGTATTAGCAAGTGTGCCCTGCGGCCAGCACTATATTTATCCCTAAGATGATCTTCGCTTGTGAGCCAGCCTTTCCAAACGGACTCAGAGGCAAACTCCTTGGACAGCTCTTCAGCACTCTCGAAGTGAGTCTTCGCAGCTGCAATTTCTTTCAAAACTGTAACGTCGGAGAACTTCTCCCAGCCAAGTTTTTTGAGATGTCTGTTAATGAGCCATGGGGCCAAGTGTTTTTTCCACCAACTTTTTTCAGCCTCTGAAAGTTCTGCCTGCAATTTCTCTATAGGAGTTTTTTCCAGTAGTTCTGCTGATGCACCATGACCAATTTTTTCTATGTATTGGTCTAGCTTAGATTTTTCGTCTGCCAATGTTTTTAATCGATCCAGCCGTCCATTGACATCTCGACCCATAGCGAAACCAAGTGAATGAGCCTCGGCTAAATCGGCTAGCTCATTGAGCCCTTCCAAAATTCTCATTTGGTCGAAGTTTGGAGCGGGTATATCAATTTCATACTGCGCAGCCAGC
Source organism: Halieaceae bacterium (assembly GCA_038143085.1). Lineage (GTDB taxonomy): Bacteria > Pseudomonadota > Gammaproteobacteria > Pseudomonadales > Halieaceae > Luminiphilus. Next base: position 293,825 of record JAYQLG010000014.1, on the reverse strand, counting down.
TCTCTGAGACTCTCGATACATGGGTCTACTTGAGCAGCGACGCTTGTTACTGCGCTAACTAGCTCTGTTTTCCATGCAAAGGACCAGGTTTTGGCGTGCACATTCTTTAGTGAGCTGATGTTTAGCGATGAGATATTCTCATAGGCAAGTCCGGCTGTTTTTGCCGCGTCGCGAATCGCGTTAAGCCCAAGTTCATCAGTAAAGGGGCAGTCGGTGAGATGCGCACCCCATCCAAGTTCGAATGCTTGTGAATTGCGGCCACTTGTACTTCTTGCTATCGCATCCCTCAATGACAGTCCGAAGGCAGTCTTTTCGTGTAATGCACCGACGTATTCGTTTAATTTTTGGCGACTCTCGCCGAGTCGGTGTGCGTCCTTCTCCCAAGTTGGGCGCCCCGAATCTTCTCGCCTCTGTGTAGCGTGCCTCAACTGCTCTAAAACCGCTTTTTTATTAGCTTTGCTTGAATGCAACTCGAGGCAAAGGTGGTCGAGCTGAATCTTTTCAATCCGCCGGTACACTACCTGTAGGGCAGCAATTTTTTCAGCAACAAAAGTACTCTGCGACCCTTGGCAATGTTGTGGACGATCATATTCGCAATTGTTTCTGACTTGCCGGTACCAGGCGGACCTTCCAACACGAAGTCTTGAGGGTGTGAGGACGCTTCAACTGCAACCATTTGTGAGCTGTCACAGTTCAGGGGCACAAAAATCTCGTTGGGTGCTACCTTTGTATCCAGCTCATTTGGATTGAGGAATGACTCTGACTGCGAGTATGCATCCTGAGGTTTATCGACGAGGTGTGCTACGAAGGGATTTTCCTTCAGGTCATCGATTCGGTCCCTGAGGTCCTTCCACATGAGATATTTTGTGAACGAGAAGGAAGCAACCACACACTCCTCGACTAGCTCAAATCCCTCTTGCTCCGCGATTTTCTCTCGGACTATCTGCCAAATTCCCTCTACATCGACCCCTGATTCGTCTTCAGGTAATTCTTCTCGAAATTCATTTAAATCAATTTCATAGTCTTGCTGAAGAAACTCGATGAGAGTGAGATTGAAGATTGGCTCTTCTTCAGTTAGCTGTTTGAGCTTGATAGAGGCGCCCGCACTCTTTCTGATCAAAGTAACGGGAATCAGGATAAGTGGAGCTTTAAATGATTTTTCATCTCGTGGATTTTCTTTCCACTTAAGCATGCCTAAAGCAATGAAAAGGGTGTTAGCACCTCCTTCTTCTAGGTCATTTTTTGCTTTTCTAAATAGATTGACTGCGGTCGTCTCGAGTTTCCTACGAGGCATATTTGCAACCAAAACTTTGTTGGAAAGCTGTTTGCTCGCATATTCTTTGTGTAGATCATTGCCAGTAGACAGCATGAAGGTTTCTCTACTGGTCTCTCGGTCATTTGCTGGGCTATCTTCAGCAGACTTGAATGTAAAGGTGGTTCCTTCTGCCAACTGATCTTCCATTTGCCCAATATCTGGTGGGCAATAAATTCTGATGCCAGAGGTTCTATCTCTAAACGACAAGAGAGAATTTCGTTTAGTTAGATCAAGCAGGCGCCTTTGCCAGGTGTCGATTCTGGTCTCAGGCGTCTCATCAACTATGCGTTCATTCAGTCGGACTGGTGGTAATGGAGGTGGAGCCGCTAATGTCTGCAGATCATTTTCTTGTGCTACTACCTCCTCGCGTTGCTCTTCGATTGTAGGAATGGGTCGGATATTTCTCGCTCGTGCCTGCGAGATGTCAATTACGTAGACAAACTCGCTTTCATTTTGCTCGTCGATCAGCGACCTGGCCTGATCTGCAGCTTGCAGGAATGTGGCCGATGACCCCTCGCAGGCCATAGTCGATTCAAACAGAACTAAATCCCGCCCATCGATCCGCTTACGGAGGTCCATTGGGTCATCCGTCGTAAGCAATGGAAACCTTGTATCTATTAGCCAAAAGCCGACCATCGCATGGGTTTTTGTAAGAGCGATTACTGTATTTAGTCCCATTAGTTCCAGGCAGCTTGCGAACAGCACCGATAGATCCAAACAGGCCGCCATTCTGCTGCTACTGATATCGGCCGCAAGTCTGATCGGTTGACCAGATTCTGCGAACCCTGGGGGTGGTGAGACATATGAAAGTTTCTGACTAACTACTGCATTCCAAAGAGCGGCCGCCATGAAATAGGGCTGTTCTCTAGTATTGGATTGATAGCCGTCTACTTGGCCCTTGTTGTTAGAGGTCAAGATATTCGTAACTTGCTTGACCAAGGACTCAACGTACAGTCCATTTGGTTTGACGAATGATGCAAGCAACTCTGGCTCCCGAGTTTCCCCACCCCAATAATTGGCAGGTAAAACATCAATTACATCAAACTGCTCAACCAGGACTTGGTCTTCATTATCAAGAACCTTGAGGGAAAGCTTTAGCTGGGTCGGGTCTGACAGACGGAAGAGGTAGTCACTGTCAAATCTGAGGACCCTTTCCTGGAGCTTTATAGCTTCGCCCATTGATAACTTGGCTATGTCCCAGGTTTGGGTGGGTATCAATTCTGACTCGAAAGATAGTTCGGCTTTGAGATCACGGATAACAAGTAACTGATCGTCATCCGTTTCCTCGTAGGCTAAGCACAGGTTGGAAAGAAGCGGTCTGGAATTGTGCTGAGCTGCCAACGAGTAAATCTTTGCTTTCGCATATGAGATTTCCAGCGACACTACTTAACTCCCTCGCAAATTTCCTGATGGCATAGTTAAGCTATACAGTCTTAGTTTTAGCTTCAACTGTGTTTCGTAGTCATTAAGCCAATTGCGGCAATATCGGTGTTTTCAACTCGTGCCTGAACTCGTGCCTGAAGATATTTAGGCGCTTGTAGTCGATACTGCTACTCCGCTAGTTCATGGTGGGAGAGGGATGCCATTTAATTGGATTCTTTATTAGGTAACAACAGCGGAAGTAGTCGAGGGGTAATCCCCCTTTGCGCTAAACGCTTGATCACGATAGTTGAATGACCACAGGTGGTAAGTCGACGGTCTCAGTTTCTCCCTTGAACGCAGGTTTGCCATAGGCTCGGTCTAGTAGGTCATGAGGTCATCATGCTATGCCAATCTCAGATGTGGCTTCAGTAGTCTTTTTTACTGCCCCATGTATGGACAGTGACTCCATTATCGAAACCACCTTCTAAGATATCTTTAGTGGCTTCTTGGATACCTGTTTCAATTCGCCAACCGAGATATTTTTGCTGGTGTGCGAGCGTTTCCCACTCTTCAACCAAAGTGATAGTAGAGCTACCTCTATCCTCATAGACGTCTACTGTTATGCATCCGTCGTAAGCCCGAGTGTCACCTAATACAGATTTGAACATGTCAGCTAAAGCATCAAACTTGCCCTCGGCGGCTTTAAAATTTAGGACCACTAATTCGGCCATGTGGCGTCTCCTTTTTGACCAAAAGGACGCTCACGCGTCCAGCTGGGAAACGAGCTTTATTTTTTTGGTGGGTCGTTAGAGTCTTTGGCATCTTTGTCCTTGAGGACGCGAGCACACCTACTGCTGTCCACTCCTTCGGTATTTCCCTCGCAGGCTTCAGATGTGTAGACGATTTTACCTCGCTCGGTATCGATGGCTTGCTCCTGACGATTTATCATGGAATTGGTTCTTTCACCAATCTCTGTTGCAGTGGTTCCACAGCTCGCCAGATGGAGTAACACAAAGAAGCCTACCGCTAGCCTATAAAACATGCCTTGTACCTCAGTAGTAAGCAGGATCACGAACGATTACCCAATCATCCCCTTTTAAAACGAAATAAGCGCCAGACCCCGTGATACCAAAGAAAGTTCCTTGCTCGTACTTGGCGTAGCCTTCAATTTGCTGTCGACTAACTCGCGCTCCTGTTTCTGCATTTCTTACAGTAATCGTGTGATTTACTGAGCCTTCTGAGCGTGAGGAGCCTCCGATGATGTAATTACTACCACCTAAATCATTCCCCGCGGCATTTACCGCCACCTGAACTGTCAGCTCTGCTTTTCCTCAGCTTCCAACTGCCCGCCCGCGTCCTCGACCGCGTCGCGAAGCAGATTCAAAACATAGCCTCGGTTAAATTCATCGGCGAAGCCTGTTACAACGACATGTGCTTTCTTGCCGTACACCTCAGAGATATCTAATTTTGAGACAGCTTCCGAGCCTGCAATTCGTACCGCATTCTGGGCCACCACGGATACCATTCCTTGGCCCTGAGTCTTTTGCGTACTTGAACAACCAGCAAGGGTAATTACGGCAACTATCATTGCCACAACGGCGTTTCTCATAACTTTCACCTTTTAAATTATTGTTGTGTCTACCAAAGGATATTACCAAGCATAGAAACAGTCACGAAAAGTGGCAAGATTGGATGTGTTTTGGCTAAGAAAACGGGGTCGAGGTTCATTCGGTTGGCCTAGTCAGCTGAATAACGACGGGCGGCAAATCCACTATCTCTTTTTCTTCCTTCACAGCAGGTTTGCCATAGGCTCGGTCTAGTAGGGCGGTAGCGGCAGAGACTCTAGCGGCATCTGTACGACCATTTCTGGCAACATCAACGAGTGTTTGGAGTGCATCCTCGGTGTATGTCTTGGCAAGCTCTGAGAGGCGCTGAGACTGCTCAGGGGAAGATTTATTGGTGGAGCCTGATGGACGTCCTGTTCCTTCTCGAAAGCCACCATGACAAGGCAAATTACTTCTCCTTGATTTAATTTTGATATTTGCGCTTCTGTTCTTTGGTGAGAGTCGGAACAAATCCACTCCTATTTTTTCTGGGGTGCACTTAGCCTCGAAAGGCCAAGTGATGAAGTTGTTCTTCGGAGCCGAGCCGTCGTTCAAATCCAGTGATGTAGCGTCACCACAAGGGTAGGGGGCGGTTGAGCTATCTCCCCATTACGCGCTGCCTCTTAACGCAGAACCATCAGAAGGCCACATCACCGACCGCTGACTATCCGCAGGTTACCGTCAGGTATTGCCTACTCGTGGAAGGTTTTCATGCGAGGGTTCCATCCTTGCCCAGCTGAGGTCATTGCCAGTCTCCATGAGGACCAATTGATCTACCATTTCCTGACTACCTTCACAGCCATTTGTCTTATCCCACCCATGCGTCTATTTAAAGAGTATCTCGTAGACTGTGGGGCCAAATTCGGCAGTAACGAGTGTTCGTCGACTGCCTTTGCCAGGAATTAAAACCTCTGCATCAACAAGTGAGTTTCGATGTTGTCGAATAAACCACTGCAGAGAGGCAAATGTTGGAAAGACTTTGCCACCTTGCAGCTTGTGGAACTCATACCAATCTTGGATTGGGCGTAAATGATTCAGCTTCACTCCCTGGTTCAATTTCAATCTCCTTAATCGCACCAGCCACGGTGTTATCTGGAGTATTGGGGAGTGAGTGGGCGGCCCATGCTATGGAGCGCCCATTTTTTAGACGAGCCAGTTAAATTGAGTTACCCATACGACGTATTCGGGCGATGGATAATCTGATTTCTCTGTGGTCTCTCTAAAGGACGGTAGTAGTTTTTCGATACGTGATTTTGTGATGAGGGGCTCCCAATCAGAACGTTTGTATGGCGAGCGGCCTAAAATACCGCTCGCTCGCTTTGCCAGCTTTCTCCAACCAGGATTCTTTCCGTCGCGCTCAAGCAGTCGAACATGAGCAACGTATAAAGCAAACTCGAGCGTAGCCAGGTAGGTGAATGGCTCTCGCGACATTACTCTCTTTGGTTCGGCTAGATATTTTTAGAAGCTGATCAAAACGATCGAAGCACAGATCATCAATTTTTTTTCGGGCTTCCTGCGGGTCGTCTACAGGAGGTTGGTTAAGGGTAACAAGAGCTGTGCGAGAGGATATTCTCTCGCAAGCAAGCTCCGTGACTAATAGTGCGAGATTTTCCGCTGAAATGAGGTCCTTGCCGCGCCCAATTTCAAACTCTTCACTAATTTTCTCTGCGAATTCAGCTACCGAAAAATCACCTTTGTTAAACAGAGCTGCATACGACTTTTTCGGTAATGTGCTCATCTGAATACCCTCCCAACTATGGCCTTTCGGTCCTCTACATTTCCATGAATATAGCGCGCTGATGCAGTGAGCGTTTTATGTCCCATTACTTGCATCATCTGTGCCTGGCTTGCACCAGCTCGTGCAAGGTGAGAGCCACATCCATGACGCAGCCAATGAAATGTCCGCCCCTGAAAGCCAGCTTCACTGCATGCTTTCCGCCAAAGCTTTTGATAGTGGAAAGGGTAGTTGCCCCCGATAGCTCCCAAAGATAAGTTCATCGCCTCGCCCCATCGGTAGTTTCGCTAGTTCCTCGAGGCAACTATGCGTCAGCACTGAAATATGAGGAGTGCCATTTTTGGTGATCGATACAGAGGCGTGTTTCCTTCTTCCTATCCGAAGTTGATGTCTGACCACTTCAGTTGCTGAATATTGCCGAGGCGCATCCCTGTATGAAAACCAATCAGAATCATCGGGACGAGTCGCCGCGCGATTTGTGTCCACCGTGGCTGGTGCGATTTCTAGAGAAATCAATGACTTATCTAAATTTTGGTAGGACCAGCCAGATTCGAACTGGCGACCTCTACCATGTCAAGGTAGCGCTCTAACCAACTGAGCTATGGTCCTATAGGGGCGGCAGAGTATAAGGGCAGAAGAAGCCCATCTCAACAATTCTTCAGCGTGTTTTTGCGGTGCTACCGCGCCTGCATGTTTTAGAGCCGACCGCGGCTAACGGATGACGACATCCTGATCAATCCAACTGCCATGCAATCCTTGGGGCACTCGATGTGGCATATGCACCTCGGCAACAGGACCGGCTGACAAACTGGTTGCATCGAAAACACATAACCTAGAGGTGTCATTCAGCTCGTCGTTGACATAAACCAGAACGTAGCCATCGTCTTCAGCGCTGGCCCCTTTGCGGCTAACAAAAATGGGTTCACCGCAAACGGAGTTGCTGTCGAAGGAGAATGTCTCCTGCTCACCCGATACCATATTGAATTTGCGAATGGCACTAGAGTGGAACTGATCAAACGCTTCATGATGGAGAACAGCGGCGTATCCAAAGGTGTAGGGTAGACCCACTCGATCATCAGCGATTCGCGGAAACTCAATGGGGTCCTCGCTCAGTCGCGTCTTACTGAATTCACCCGTTTCGGTGTTGAGACGCCATCGATAAAGAAAGGGGGCGCCATCTTTCATTCCGGGTTTGAAAACATGCGTTTTTGAGCAAACGTCCATGATGATCTCAGGACCGTCCTCATAGGCGTTCATGGCATGGCCGGCTGAGGCAGGCTCTATTTCAAACCAAGATATCTCGCCCTGGCCATCTCTAGGGACTATCGCCAATCGCGCGCCATAATCCTCGTCCCAGCGAATGGGGAGAGCAGTCTGGTTTTTGCTGCTCGTATCGATAGTGAGCGGGAGATCCATGAAGATTGCGTAGCGCTCAGTAATGTGAAAATCATGCATCATCGTTGGCTTCTGGACAGGGATCTCTCGTGAGCTGAGGAGCTCTCCGGCTGGCGATACTCTGTGATACGTCAAATAGGGTGGGAAAAACCCGTAACCAAAGAACAGCATCTCACCCGTTTTGGGGCATATCTTTGGGTGTGCAGTCATGCTGGTCTTGAGTGCGCCCCTGAAGTCGTAGGGCCCGTCCGTTGACAGATTCCCATTGAGCGCTATCGGTAGATGCGTTTCCTCTAACGCCATTAACGTCCCGGCATGAGCCACGATGTGGGTGTTGGCCATAGATGAACGTGGGTCGCCAAGCGATGGCGGCTTACCGTTGGATACTGCTTCGAAGTAATCCGTCTTGATGTATCTGTTTCGGTAGGCTTTAGCTTCGCCATTGCAAAGTTCAATCTCATGGACCATTCCCGCTCCAAGGAACCAATGCGGGCTCTTACCCGTGGGCGGATTTGGACCAATGCGGAGAAGACACCCGTTTAGATCCGGCGGAAGCGCGCCCGTTACTGGAAGGTCGCTGACTGTACTTTCCTGTGTGACAGGCCTGAAAGCTCCTTTCATCCACCAGGGTTGGGCGGCGCTTTGAGGCTGTGGTTCACTACTTTTCCGTGAAGTCGTATCAGGCATGACCGACGTCTTTTAGTCGCAGCACTTTTTGGACCCTTATGTTTTGAGCGCTCTTTGCAACGCCTCCAAATCACCGGTTCCACCCATGCTGGAAAGGTCTTTGCGAACGCCCAGAGCATACTGCGGCGGAACGACCTCGGGCTGCTCGCCTGGTGCGCCCGGTGGTGTGTAGTAACCCAGTGCATATTGACCCATGGCGTAGCCGGCGAGCTCCTGTAACGTGCGGCTGAGATCCTTTGCTAGTTCCGGGGGGCAGCTCAAATACTGGTTTTCCTCTTGGCGCAACCAGCCAAGCGCATAGGTAATGTTGATACCAATGCGATCACCATCACTGTTATTAGCACCGCCACCGTGGAACACCGAGCCTGAGTAGATCAGTACGGAACCGGCTTTCATCGCAGCTTGAGTTACTTGTTCGGGCTGTATGTCTTGGTCATCGGGCCATTTCGTGCTGCCGGGTACGACTTGTGTCGCACCGTTTTCGGCGGTGAAGTCTGTGAGCGCCCAAATGGTGTTGAATTGAGGCTCAAGGTGCGACAGATGCTTGCCCCAGGCCCATTTGTCGCGGTGAATAGCCTGCGCCGTTTCACCCGGACGAATGCGGATGATCTGAGTGAGGTGCAGCTGCACCTTTTCGCAGAAGGGGGCAAGGAACTCACGGCAGGGATTCAGGATGGTCTCGTGCTCGATGAGCTCCCGGCATTTTTCTGAGCGAATTAAGAGACCGCCCGTTCGTGTAGTGCTAAAGCCCGCAAATGGGTCTTCCCCGTTACTGGTGTTATCCATGTAAGGGTCAGTCTCTTCACGCAATGCCGCAATGAATTCCGGACTGATGACGTCGTCGAGGATGACTGCCCCGTCTTGCTCGACTACGGCAACGATGGTGCTGGCGTCGGCATTGGCAGGGAGGTGTTGTAGGTCTGGCATGTCCTCGCTCCTTTTAATCAGTAATAGCGACTAATCCGTAATGGCAACGCACTTAATTTCGATCTTGAAGCTCGCATCAACCAGTGCAACGACTTGCACCAGCGTTTGGGCAACCTCGGGCGGCTTTCCGTAGATGGCTTGTCGCGCCGCGAATAGGTCTTGAACCTGTGTCATGCACTCGTGCATGTCGGTCACGAACCATGTCTCCTCAACCACGTTATCCATGGTGCAGTCGAACTCTTTGAGTACCGACTCGACGTGCTGGTAGGCATTTTTCATTTGCTCAACGAGGCTGTCGGGTGCTTTTCCGCTGGAGTCGGTACCGACTTGGCCCGCCATGTGGAGCGTATTTCCCACCTGAACCCCTTGGCTGAAAAGGTCTGCGTAAGGCCCGTCTCTAAATAATTTCTTCTCGATTGTCATACGACTTTCTCCAGTGCTTTTATTTTTATAGCGGCATATCGATGCTTATTGGTCAGTAACCCTACCACCCTGATTGAGTTCTAGAAATCGTTGATCGAACAGTGGCGGTTTCCGGTTCATCCCAGCACGATGCTTTGTGATGGCTGCTTTGATGGCCTCGACAATCTCAGGGTGTTCAACGGCGACGTTATCGCGCTCGGCCAAGTCCCGTCTGAGGTTGTATAGCTCTGGTTTGTCCAGGGGCTTACCACCTTGAGCTTGGTCGAAGAGATGTAGTTTGTAATTACCTTTTCTGAAAGCACGTAACTCACCTTTGCGATAGAGCGCGACCTCGTCTCTAGGAGTTCCCTCTCCGGCAAACAGTTCGGCTGAGAGATCGAAGCTATCGATAGCTTCTTCTGCTTCTATTCCTGTAAGTGCCGCAACGGTCTTGAAAAGATCAAGCACGCTACCTATTTCGGAGCTGACCTTTGGAGTAATCTTTCCCGGCCACCAGAAGATTGTGGGCACGCGCACACCACCCTCATAAACCTCTTGTTTTGCTCCTCTAAACGGTCCCGCACTGCCAGCGAACTCCGTACTCGCAGATTGCCATGGCCCGTTGTCGCTTGAGAAAAAGACCAGCGTATTTCCATCGACACCAGAGGCTTTCAGCGCAGAAATGATCTCACCCACGCTCCAGTCGATCTCTTCAATGGTGTCACCGTAAGGTCCCGCTAGACTTTTACCCTGAAACGGGGTGTCCGCAAATATTGGGAGATGCGGCATGGTGTAGGGGACATAAAGTAGAAATGGCTGATCATGTGCTTGTTCAATGAACCGAACTGCTTCTTGGGTCAGTCGTGTGGTGAGCGTCGTTTGTACGGCCGGTTGCTCCAATAATTCATCCACGCAATCACCTTGGCGACAGTCGCTGCGCCACAAGGGGATGTTGTAGTCGCGGTAATCGGGAGTCTGCAGTGCCTCTAAAAAGCCAGCAAAAATGGCCGTCAGTTCGTCGGCCTTGCCGGCTCGTTGCATTTTGAACAGATCTTCAATGCCGGGCCTTCCAACAAACTGCATGTCATTGGAATAGGGGATGCCAAACCAGTAATCAAAGCCGTGACGTGTCGGGAAATAGTCCACTGCATCACCTAAATGCCACTTACCTATGATCGCAGTGCGGTAGCCCTTGTCATGCAGGGCCTCGGCGAGTGTGATCTCTGAGTGAGGCATGCCTCGAGTATCACCCGGGAACATGACGGGGCTCCCGACGCCGTATAGCCCCGTTCGAACGGGGTGTCTTCCGGTCAAAAGTGCGGCTCGGCTGGGTGAACAGACAGGCGAGGGGACATAGAAATCCGTCCACTGCTGACCTTCTGCTGCAAGTCGATCAAGCGATGGTGTTTTGATGTAAGGGTGGCCAAACGCCCCAATATCACCCCAACCCATATCATCCGTGTACAAAATGACGATATTCGGCGTCTGCGATCGATGCTCGCTCTCAATCACAGTAGAGGCAATTACTGGCGCTGAGGAAATCCAATAAATGACTGATAAGAAAATGAGACCACACAGCCCCACCTTGCTGTCGAATTTTTGAGTGCCTAGGCGCGTTCTCATGGTTGCCCTTATTTTTTATTGTGTAGCCATGCTACTCGTTATTTGTAGCAGCGCCACTTGCATGGTCGTTTGTCTCACATTGCGGTTTTTTTAACGTAAGTTCTCGTGATCATGACTATGGGTGTTTTCGAGCACACAGTCGATTGGGCTTCATGTATCCTCAGCGGCTCCTATAAAAAGAGAAGTGAGAGAACATTATGTCTATCGGTGTTATTGCCACTATTCCCGTTCAAGAAGGTAAAAACGACGAGTTCGAGGCGGTCTTCATGGAACTTGCATCGCAGGTTCTAGCCAACGAACCCGGCTGTAAGTTTTATGCGCTCAACCGCAGCAAGTCCGATCCGCAGGTTTACAAGGTGCTCGAGTCTTATGAAGATCAGGCGGCTTTGGAAGCGCACGGCCAAACCGATTATTTCAAGGCAGCGAACGTCAAATTAGCAGGCCTGGTCGGCGGACGTCCGGATATTGAGTACCTCGACGGCGTCGAGTAACACTGCCGTCTAGTCGCTGTTAGTGGCTGGTGGCTCGGACGCCAGCCTTTATCCCTCCACTTCATTGCATTAAGCCGTGTCGCCACTCGCAGCGTATCGGTAGTGGTATGGCCATCAACGTCCAAGTAAGTTCGTCAGAGTATGCACAGTGAAAGCACTTGAACTCAGAGTCGGTGCCAAGGCTGCCAAGCGCCTCGAAAATGAGGGTTGGCACGTCGATCTCGTCGATGGGCTCATCGGGGCATCGGGTGGACCCAAGTGGCTCGTCTTAGGGCGGCTCGATCGGGTAATCATTAGTGAACTGCTGTCCGGACGATCAAAACCACTAGACGCCATCGGCTCTTCTATAGGTTCTTGGCGCCATGCGGCGATGGCGCAGCCCGACCCCATTCAAGCCTACGATCGGTTCGAGCAAGCCTACCTTACACAGCACTACGCATCGGCTAAACCAACGGTTCCAGAGATCACCGAGGTTGCCCTATGGCTGATGCAAACGCTGCTCGGTGATGACGGCGAGCGTCACGTAGCCGAGCATTCGTGGCTTCGTTCTCATATTGTCACCGCGCGCGGGCGGGGTCTCAACGGTCGACAGCCGGGTAAGCGTCTTATTGCGGGCATGGGGATGGCTGCACTGGGCAATGCTATCAGTCGCACAACGCTCCCCGCTTCATTTCAACGTGTTGTGTTCGCCTCGCGCAGCGCCGAGCCGCTCACGCCACTGTTTGACGGGTTTGACAGTAGTAACCCAGTGCATACTGACCCATGGCGTAGCCGGCGAGCTCCTGTAACGTGCGGCTAAGATCCTTTGCTAGTTCTGGAGGGCAGCTCAAATACTGGTTTTCCTCTTGTCGCAACCAACCGAGCGCATAGGTGATATTGATACCAATGCGATCACCATCACTGTTGTTAGCACCGCCACCGTGGAACACCGAGCCTGAGTAAATGAGTACCGAGCCAGCTTTCATCGCAGCTTGGGTCACTTGTTCAGGTCGAATGTCGTGGTCATCGGGCCATTTGGTGCTACCGGGCACGACTTGTGTTGCTCCGTTTTCAGCAGTGAAGTCCGTGAGCGCCCAAATGGTGTTGAACTGAGGCTCGAGGTGCGCCAGGTGCTTTCCCCAGGCCCATTTATCGCGATGAATAGCCTGCGCGGTTTCGCCGGGGCGAATGCGGATAATCTGAGTGAGGTGCAACTGCACCTTTTCGCAGAAGGGGGCAAGGAACTCACGGCAGGGATTCAGGATGGTTTCGTGCTCGATGAGCTCCCGGCACTTTTCTGAGCGAATTAATAGACCGCCCGTTCGTGTAGTGCTGAAGCCTGCAAAGGGGTCTTCCCCGTTAGTGGTGTTATCCATGTACGGGTCAGTCTCTTTGCGCAGTGCGGCAATAAATTCGGGACTGATGACGTTGTCCAAGATGACTGCGCCGTCTCGCTCAACTGCAGCAACGATGGTGCTGGCGTCGGCATCGGCAGGGAGGTGTTGTAGTTCTGGCATGTCCTCGCTCCTCTTAATCGGTAATGGCAACACACTTAATTTCGATCTTGAAGCTCGGATCAACCAGCGCGACGACTTGCACCAGCGTCTGAGCAACCTCGGGCGGCTTTCCATAGATCGCCTGTCGCGCCGCGAACAGGTCTTGAACCTGCGTCATGCATTCGTGCATGTCGGTCACGAACCATGTCTCTTCAACGACGTTATCCATGGTGCAGTCGAACTCTTTGAGCACCGACTCAACATGCTGATAGGCATTTTTCATTTGCTCGACGAGGCTGTTGGGAGCCTTGCCGCCAGCATCGGTGCCCACTTGACCTGCCATGTGGAGCATCTTTCCGACCTGAACACCTTGGCTGAAAAGATCGGCGTAAGGACCGTTTCTAAACAATTTTTTGTCGAGTGCCATGAGTTGCCTCTCTGTTCTTATCTAAGTTATCCGCAGGTACTGCTATCTCTACACTCTCTTTGTAGCCGTATCGAATGGCTTTTGCGAGCAAACTTTTAACCACTGTATTCGCCTTTCAGCGTCCAGAGTCTGCAGCGCGATGCATCATGTCGACAAAGCGTTGATCAAATAAGGGTGGCTTACGGGGCAGATTGGCTTTATGAGCCGCGATGGCACTCAAAAGATCTGCCACAATCTCTGGGTGTTTGTCAGCGATATTGTCCTTCTCACCCAGATCACGTCGTAAGTTGTAGAGCTCCGGTGTTCCTAGCGGCTCTCCACCTTGCGGTTGGTCGAATAGATGAAGTTTGAAGTCGCGTTTGCGATAGGCCCGCAGCTCACCCTTTCGGTAGAACGCCAGTTCGTCTCGCGGACTAGCCTCGCCATCGAACAGCACGGTAGTGAGGTTGTGGCTGTCGAGTGTCTGGGGGGTATCTAACTCGAGGATAGTTGCGATGGTTTGGTAAGATCGAGCACGCTACCCATGTCCGAGATGACTTCCGGCGCAATGGTACCGGGCCACCAAAAGATGCCGGGGACGCGAACACCGCCCTCGTAAACTTCCTGTTTCGAACCTTTGAAGGGGCCCGTGCTTCCGGCGAGAGGAATGCTCGCCAATTGCCAGGGACCGTTATCACTCGAGAAGAAGACGAGCGTGTTGTCGTCGATGCCGGCTTTCTCTAGAGCACTAACAATTTCGCCCACGCTCCAATCTATCTCTTCAATCGTGTCTCCGTATGGCCCCGCCAAGCTCTTTCCTTGAAAAGGCTCGTCAGCAAAAACGGGGAGGTGGGGCATGGTATAAGGCAGGTACAGGAAGAAGGGCTCTTCCTTTGCTTCCTCTATAAATCGAGTCGCCTCATGTGTGAGACGGGTGGTCAGGTTTGGCTGAAAGGTAGGTTGCTCTAACAGTTCATCCTCACAGCCATTCTTGTCACAGCGACTTCGCCAAAGAGGCACCTTGTAGTTCGATGAGTCTGGGTCCTCAAAGGCGATCAGGAAGTCATCAAGGATCTTGTGTAACGCTTCCGTTTTGCCGGTCTGCTGCATCATGAACAGTTCTTCAATACCCGGCCTTCCCTCGAACTTCATGTCGTTGGAGTAGGGGATGCCAAACCAGTAATCGAAACCATGGCGCGTGGGAAAATGTTCAGGCGCATCACCTAGGTGCCACTTTCCCATGATGGCGGTTCGATAACCCGCGTCCTTGAGCATCTCCGCAAGCGTTACTTCACTCTCAGGGATACCGTATTTGTCGTCCGGAAATAACACCGGACTGCCCACGCCATAGAGCCCCGATCGTACGGGATGTCGTCCTGTGAGCAGTGCAGCGCGGCTCGGCGAGCACACGGGAGCGGGCACATAAAAGTCGGTCCAGCGCTGGCCCTCATTGGCGAGTCGGTCCAACGACGGGGTTTTGATATAGGGATGGCCGTAGGCACCCGTATCGCCCCAGCCCATGTCGTCTGCATACAAAATGACGATGTTCGGTCGGGCTATCGAGTCTTGCTCTCCTCGCCCGATGCGGAGACAGCCTGCGCACCACAAACGCTGGTGAGTATGAATAGCCAACCACAAAAAACTCGCTGGTGGCGTGACGATCGCCATAACATCGAAACCATCCAAAGGCCCTCGTTATTATTCTGCGGGGTGTTCGCTGAGCCCCTTTTTCAACAAGGTCTCACAGGGACATCAATTTTTAAACGTTGGATAGCAAAATAAGGAGCCAAGGCGCGGGCATGGGTGCGATTCGTGTATGCTCAGGCATGGTCGATTGGGTATCGGCTGATACACCCATTAAAACGACAACAAACCAACAAGAAAAAATGAGAGGTACATCATGGCTATCGGTGTTATTGCCACTATTCCCGTTCAAGAAGGAAAAAACGACGAGTTCGAAGCGGTCTTCGTGGAGCTTGCGTCGCAGGTACTTGCGAACGAACCAGGCTGCAAGTTTTACGCGCTCAATCGCAGTAAGTCCGACCCGCAGGTTTACAAGGTACTCGAGTCTTATGAGGATCAGGCGGCTTTGGAAGCCCACGGGCAAACCGATTACTTCAAAGCAGCGAACGTTAAATTAGCAGGTTTGGTCGGCGGCCGTCCGGATATTGAGTACCTCGACGGCGTCGAGTAAGGCTGCCTTTTACTAGCTTCTCATTATTAGATCCTAGTCGCTGTTAGTGGCTGGCGGCTCAGGCGCCAGCCCCTCTACCTTTACTCCAATGCATTAAGCCGTGTCGCCACTCGCAGCGTATCGGTAGTGATATGGCCATCAACGTCCAATTAAGTTCGTCAGAGTATCCAAAGTGAAAGCACTTGAACTAAGAGTCGGTGCCAAGGCTGCCAAGCGCCTCGAAAACGAGGGTTGGCATGCTGATCTCATCGATGGGCTCATCGGTGCATCGGGTGGACCCAAATGGCTCATCTTGGGACGGCTCGATCGGGTCGTCATCGGTGAACTGCTGTCCGGACGATCACGACCACTAGATGCCATTGGCTCTTCCATAGGCTCTTGGCGCCATGCGGCAATGGCGCAGCCCGACCCCATTCAAGCCTACGATCGGTTCGAGCAAGCCTACCTTACGCAGCACTACGCATCGGCTAAACCAACGGTTCCGGAGATCACCGAGGTCGCGCTATGGCTGATGCAAACGCTTTTAGGTGATGAGGGGGAGCGTCACGTAGCCGAACATTCGTGGCTCCGTTCTCATATTGTCACTGCGCGCGGGCGGGGTCTTAATGGTCGACAGCCGGGTAAGCGCCTTATTGCGGGTATGGGGATGGCCGCATTGGGCAATGCGGTTAGTCGTAGAACGCTTCCGGCCTCATTTCAACGTGTTGTGTTTGCCTCGCGCAGCGCCGAGCCACTGACGCCGCTCTTTGATGGGTTTGGCACGCGCTACATCGACCTTGCCGAGAACAATGTTTTCAATGCCTTGATGGCGAGTGGTGCGATTCCCTATGTATTTGAGGGTGTGTACGACATTGAGGGTGCGGGTAAGGGTGCTTTCTGGGATGGCGGTATTATCGATTACCACTTTGACCTGAAACGATTACCCGAAGATCAGGTTTGGCTCTATCCACACTTTAACAGCCGCACCACCGTGGGATGGTTTGATAAGTTTTTGCCCTGGCGTGCTGACCAGCAGGTATCGGCCGATCAGCTCATCATGATCTGTCCCAGCGATGAGTTTTTGGCGCAGTTACCGTTTGGGAAAATCCCCGATCGCCGCGATTTTGGGAAGATCCCCGAGCGTGTTAGAGAGACCTATTGGCGGCATTGCGTTAAAGAGTCACAGCGACTGGCCGATGAGTTCCATGAACTCATTAATGGCGCTGACCCGCTGGCTGGCGCTATCCGGCTTTAGTCATCAAAGCGCCCGTGGCGGACCGCGTCACTGTTTGTTTTTTTCGTACACCAGTCGACCATCGGACACGGTGAGATCAACCTCGATGCTGTGTATGGCATAGTGGTCGCTCAGATAGGGGTCGCGATCGAGCACCACCAGGTCGGCTTTCTTTCCTGGCTCCAAAGTGCCAATGATGTCTTCCATGCGAATTTGCCATGCAGCGTCGACCGTGTGCGCGCGAATGGCCTGGTCGACGCTGAGTCGTTCGTTAGCGCGTGCTTGCACTGGGTAATCTTTATCGCCCGCTCTCTGGCGCGTGACCGCCATTTCGATGTTGAACATTGGATTTAGCGCGTCCTTACCAATCCACGACACCGGATAGTCGCTGCCCAAAGTCACACGACCGCCATTGCGATGTATAGATGCGAGAGGATAGAGCTGCTCGAACCGCTCAGGTCCCAAAAACTCCATGGCAATCTCATCGTACTCAAACCAGGTGGGCGTGGTCTGGGCAACCACGCCAAGTTGACCAAATCGTTCGATATCTGCCTGATCCACCACTTCAATATGGCAGATGGTTGCTCGAACATCCGACGCAGGATGCGTCGCCTGGCCTGCCTCGATGGCATCCAATGCTGTTCTGACAGCGCCATCGCCAATGGCATGGAGGTGCAGATCAAAGCCAAGGCTGTAGGCTTCATACACCGCGTTGAATACTTGCTCATCCGGCAATAGAGGCGATGCTTCATGACCCTCGGGGGCAATGTAAGGCGCGAGTGTCACTGCCGTTTTAGCCTCCACCGTGCCATCAAGCGAGAGTTTTAAGGTGGTCATTGAGAAAAGCTCGTGCTGGTACGCCTCACGTAGTTCGGACAGCTTCGCGTGCGCGGTTTTGAGGTCTTTGGGCTTGTTGATATACAGCGAACCGACCAGTCGGAGCGGTAAGGTGTTCGCTTGCGCGAGCTCATCTGCCACCTTCATCCCATATGTGCCCGTGTCGATCATCCCAGCATCAAATGCAGCGGTTAAGCCGACCGCGGCCATGTCGGAAAAGAACTGAGGGGCCCGTTCTCGCAAGGTGCTCTCGCTGACCACGCCCAAGGCATCGGTGACGGGGTCAATGGCAGCACCTTCAACCAGCCACCCGGTTGGGTTGCCGAGCATATCGCGCTGAAAGAAGTGGGCGCCCGGTACCGGATCTGGCGTATCCGCGGTGATGTTCGCGGCTTGTAGGGCGAGTGAATTGGCCCAGGCTGTGTGGCCTCCTTCATCAATGATAAGCGCGGGTCTATCAGGAACCACGGCATCGAGTTGGGCTGCGGTAGGGCCGTCTATGCCAAAGGCACGGGCCAAAAACCCTGACCCTAAAACCGGATTTTGCTCGGGATATTGCTTTGCATGCGCGGCGATGGCTTCCAAGACCTCCTCGGCACTCTGTCCTGGGGAAAGCATGGCTCCGTTGAGCAGTGGCAAGGTGTCCATCGTGTGGATGTGTGTATCGATGAACCCGGGTAAAACAACACGCCCCTCGAGCTCGATGATGCGCGTCGCCTCGGTCGTGAAGAGAGCAATATCTGCCTCGCTGCCGATGGCAAGGATTTGATCGGCGGCGATGGCAATGGCGCTATGTCGGTTCCCCTGGCTGTCCATCGAGTAGACAGTGCCACCGCGCAACACGACATCGGCGCCCACAAGGGATGCCGATGCTTGCTGAGCCAAAACTTGTTGAGTCAAAAAGAGAAGACTGAAGAGGGTAAGGCTTAGGAAGTTGCGCATTCATGATTCCGATTGGCTATCAATGCGCTGAGTCTACTCCGGGGAGCGTTTTCTCGCATACGCTATTGCGCACAACACTTGCTTACTTAATTTGCAAACTGCTTGAGTACGTTCTCGATGGTGACTGTTTTCAGCACATTGCCTTGCTCATCGAGCATTTGCGTCAAACGGCCATCGGGCGAATAAAGATTGAACAGGATGGTGGCGCCTTCGGGGCCACCGCGCTCCATATGCACATCGCCCTCGGGCATGTGTGAGTAACTGCCGGCCTCTCGGGTGACCTTGGAGACTTCAACACCGTCCTCAAAGGTCACAACTTCGAGAGAGCCCTGCAGTACGGTGGATCTCACCTCGCAGAGGTGACGATGGAAATGGCAGTATTTGCCTGGCTCCCAGCGATAGACTAGATCAATGTGGCCTTGCCCATCATGACCAAGTAACGCACCTCCATAGCCGATGGGGTAGTTGAATCGATCATCCGGGCCGTAGTCTTGCCAAGACAACTTCGAATTATCTAAAAGATCAACTTTCATGGTGTGCTCTCCCAACTGATTGTGACGTTATACGCCGTAATGCTGCCGATACCAAGCCCCGAAAACCTCAGACTCGTGGCTGTCCTCCACCTATTTCTCCTTCACGAGATATTAACGAGCTTCAGAAAATAGGCATAATGCGCGGGTGATCGAGTTGCCCCTCGCCTGCGTTTATCTCAGTCCATAGACAGCCCACAAACTTATCGCCGATATCATGTTTGACCGAGCTATTGTTCGTAATGCCAAGACAGATAACTGGTCAGTGTATGAGCACTGCCAGGATGTGCTTGTGGCTACGCAGCACAGCACTGTGTTGTCGGTTTTGCACGAGGCCGAGGAGCGCGCGCAGAGAGACGGGCTGTATGCCGTAGGCTATGTCGCTTATGAGGCCAGCCACGCCTTCGATCGCAAGTTTCCCAAGCGTGATATTGATGTGCCTCTGGCGTGCTTTGCGCTCTTCGCCGCCGAGACGTCCATCACATCCCTCACAGATCTCTATTCACCTGACGAACGAATCAATGCTGACTGGCGCCTTTTAGAGTCGCGCGATTCATTTGAGTCAAAAGTCGATCGCATTAAATCGATGATAGGCGCGGGAGAGGTTTACCAGATTAACCTCACGTCACGCATGTCGAATGAGAGGCCTGTCAGCCTTGCGGATTTTGCTCGCTGGTCACACGACATGCCGCACGCTGTATTTATGAGTGGACCCGAGGTGACGGTTTGCTCGGCCTCCCCCGAGCTGTTTTTCGAGCGTGAAGACGGTGTGGTGTGGAGTAAACCCATGAAGGGAACGGTAGGGCGGAAAGCTGAAGCCCTTGCCGATGAGGCCAACGCGCTCTGGTTGCAGACGTCGGCAAAGAACCGGGCCGAGAATGTCATGATCACCGATATGGTGCGCAATGACCTTGCGCGCTTGTCGTCCACTGGCAAGGTGTCCGTCGATGAGTTATTCGGGGTCGAGCGCTACCCCAGCGTTTGGCAAATGACCTCTACGGTCAAAACCGAGGCATCAGCCAGCATCGCCGATATCTTTAAAGCCCTGTTTCCGGCGGCCTCGATCACGGGTGCACCAAAGCATGCGGCGGTCGATGTCATCGATGGATTAGAAGACAGCCCGCGCGAACTTTACACCGGCGCGCTCGGTATCATTCAGCCGTCAGGTTTTGCCAGCTTTAACGTTGCGATAAGAACGGCCTGGAGTGACTTGCGCAGCGGGGAGAGCCGGTTTGGCGTGGGCTGTGGCATCGTCTGGGATTCGGACCCCAGCGACGAGTTTGAGGAGCTGCAGACTAAAGCGCGCATACTTAAGCAGCCCGACCCCGGTTTTCATTTGTTCGAAACCATGGGTGTCAGCCAAGGTAAGATTACTCGCCTGGCACGTCATTTACGGCGGCTCGAAAATTCTGCGCAGTACTGGTCCTTTGCCTTCAATAGACAGGCTATCGAGTCATACCTTGACCAGCTCGCAAGCTCCATCGATAGCGCCAAACAGTGGCGTTTGCGGCTGCAACTCAATCGATGCGGTGCTTTGAGCCATACCCTTCATCCCTTTGTCCCAGACGACGCGGCTACCGACGGTAAATGCCTACCTCTGTCGGTCTCACCGACACCGGTTGACTCTACGGACGCCTTCTTGATTCATAAAACGAGTCGCCGCGAGGCCTATGATCGCGCCGTCGCTGAAGTACCCGAGGGTGTATCGCCACTTCTGGTGAATGAGTTGGGACATGTCACTGAGAGTGCGATTGCTAATGTCGTGTATCAGATGGGCGGTCGTTTATTCACACCGCCACTTACCGACGGCCTACTGCCCGGGGTATTACGCGACGAGTTGATCGATGAGGGCATGGTGTCTGAACGGTCGCTGCCTGTGGCGGATCTTGAGAAAGTTGAGTCTTGGTGGTTAATTAACTCTCTGCGCGGATGGCGTCGCTGCGAGCTCAGGCAGGCCTGATTTTTTCGAGGACGAACCCGAACACAGCCCAGACGGCAGAGGTATCGGCACTTTCAGAGTCTTACCATCATGCCATGGTAGTCCCTAAGCATACATTGACCGAATCAGAGGTATCCCGCGTCGTTGAAATGGCGTGGGAGGACCGAACGCCCTTTGAGGTTATCGAAGCAACCTTCGGCTTGAGCGAGTCTGAGACTATCAAGCTCATGCGTCGTGAGATGAAAGCGAGTTCATTTCGACTTTGGCGTAAACGGGTCACGGGCCGTGTCACGAAGCATCGCAAGTTGCGGGGTTTCGATGTCGGGCGTGGCTACTGTCCCACGCAATATAAACGGTAGGAGAGATCGATGCTAGAGCTCGCAAACGCGCTGGTTTTAATGTTGCTGGGCGCTATGCTGTTTTTTCCCTCGGTTGTGGCTCCGGTCGTATTTCACCTCTCTGCCTGAGGTGCAAGCCGGTGCGTTTTTACGTTCGATGTTTCCCCGCTATTACGCCTTCATGATCGCTCTGAGTCTCATTGCGGCTTTGTTGTTCTTGGCGGCCAATGATGAGTCTGCTTACCAAGCAGTTATCGTTTGTCTCTTTGTAGGTTTATCGACGCTCTGGGTAAGGCAGTGGTTATTGCCGCGCATCAATGCGGCACGCGACGCCCAACTCGCTGGTGATGTTGAAGCGGGTCGACGTTTCGATCGGGACCACAAGCTATCTGTTGGCATTAATATGGTGCAGCTGGTTTTGTTGGTAGGAATTCAGTTCGTTTAGTGGTGACTACCCAGAACCGGCTCACCGGTGTTCTGAGTGCTCAACTAAGCCAGCTCACCTGCTGGACAGCGCAAGTGTTTATTGGCCTACTTACGTATTCATATTCATAACAACAATTAGGGGCTATCCATGAGTAAAACCATCGAATTCATCTTTGATTTTGGCAGTCCAAACGCCTATCTGTCCTATTTCACGGTGAAAGACGTCGCCGAGCGAACCGGCGCCCAGCTCAAGATCACGCCCTGCTTACTCGGCGGTATTTTCAAGTCGACCAACAACCAGCCGCCCATGATGAATTTCGCAGGTGTCTCTGGGAAAAACGCGATGTTCGGGCGCGAAATCGAGCGCTATTGTGATCGTCACGGACTGACCAAGTTTGCGATGAATCCTAATTTCCCGGTCAACACCTTGCTGCTGATGCGCGCCTGCGTTGCTTATGGTCGTGACAATGATGTCGCACCCTATATTGAGGCGGGCGTCAAAATGATGTGGGAAGACGGTCTCAAGATGGACGATCCTGACGTGTTTGTCAGTGCCTTCAATGCCGCTGGTTTTGACGGTCAGGCCTTGTTGGAAGCCACACAGGACCCAGAAGTAAAGGCTGAACTCATGGCGAA
Source organism: Halieaceae bacterium (assembly GCA_038143085.1). GTDB lineage: Bacteria > Pseudomonadota > Gammaproteobacteria > Pseudomonadales > Halieaceae > Luminiphilus. The sequence goes on along the minus strand of JAYQLG010000014.1, from coordinate 271,348 downwards.
TACACAGGGCGCTGTTGATCGAGGCGTCTTTGGCATCCCCGCTTTCTTTGTGGGCGATGAGCAATTCTTTGGTAAGGACCACATCGAAGAAATGGAGTGGTGGCTCCAAAACCGGGCTTGAGGCTTTGTGAGGCAAATCTGCGGAGCGTCACATTTGTCTCGAATAAGACTGGTCACCGGCGGCTACTTCTTCTAAGGTAGTTGTGTGGCCAAAGCCACATCGCATGGACGCGCTTCATTTATTGTCGATACCAGGGAGAGGATGGGACTGGGTCGACTTAGGCGGAATACCGCATGGTGAAGCGAAGACATAAATCCCATAAGCCAAACTAACACCGGGTCGCCCCAGTCTCTGAGGCGAATGCTTTGCTATAGGCGGCATTCCCCCTGCTGAACGTCGTATGAGCGGCGTTATAGGGGAGCATAATGAAAATTAGATCTGCGGTACTTATGCTGATCGGCATTGTGTCGATACTCAGCATGCCAGCGGTCGGCAAACCCGACTTTGGTCGTTACATCGTGACCTTAAAAGACGGTGCCGATTCAAACGCCTTGTCCCAAAGGCTTGCAAAGCAGGCAGGTGGTGAACGAGGGTACGTATACTCCAATGCGTTGAATGGTTTTTCTATCGAAATGCCAAGATCAGCGCTCAACGGTCTCAGAAACCACCCAAAGGTTGTGTTAGTCGAAGAAGACCTTCCTCAGCAGGCGATTGGCCAAGGCATTCCTGAAGGCATAACCCGTATTTTTGCGAGCCAAAACACAGCCTTTGATATCGACGGTATTGATGACAACCGTGTTGACGCCGACGTGGCTATTTTGGACACAGGAATCGATATAGATCATCCAGATCTTAATGTTGCAGGCGGAACGAACTGCCTAAATCGTGGCCCGCGCAGAACCTATTACTGCGATGGCGCTCTCGGCACGGCCGATGACGATCAGTATCACGGGACTCATGTTGCGGGTACGGTGGCGGCCCTGGATAACGGTATTGGCGTTGTGGGTGTCGCGCCGGGTGCGAGACTGTGGGCAGTCAAAGTCCTCGACTCGGGCGGGTCTGGCTATACGTCCGGCATCATTGCTGGCATAGACTGGGTGGTTGCTCAGGGTGACATCGAGGTCATGAACTTGAGTCTTGGTGGTTCAGGTAGAAGCAGCGCCTACCAAACGGCCATTGATAATGCTGTGGCTAGCGGCGTGGCTGTGGTCGTTGCCGCAGGTAACAGCGCGGCTGACGCATACAACTACTCACCCGCCTTTGTGCCCAGTGCGATCACTGTCTCGGCGTTGGCCGACTTCGATGGACTCGAGGGCGGTTTGGGAACGAGCTGTTATGAGGGTACAGCTGATTTCGATCCCACCGAAATTGATGACACCCTTGCTGACTTTAGTAACTACGGTTCACCGGTCGATATTGCCGCGCCGGGTTACTGTGTCCTCTCGACGATTCCTACCGAATACACCAACGTGCCCCAGCCTGGTTACTTCACGTTGGATGGCACCTCCATGGCAGCCCCGCACGTTGCGGGAGCAGCAGCGGTGCTTGCCTCAAACGGTATGACTGCTAATGAGATCGTGGGCTATCTGACCAGTACTGGTAACTACAACTATTTTGATGACTCTCTTGATGGGATTCAAGAGCCCTTGTTGGATGCGTCAACACTGGTGCCGCGCTTTGTGGGTGGAGAGCCACCACCTCCACCGCCACCTCCAGCAGAAAACGTCGCTCCTACTGCTGAGTTTTCGGTTAACTGTCAGGACCTGACCTGTACCTTCGATGCCTCAGGCTCTTCGGATTCCGATGGCACGATTACCGACTATTTATGGAACTTCGGTGATGGTGGAACGGGCTCCGGCACATCGGTCACTCATGAGTATTCGTCAGCTGGAACATTCACTGTCTCACTGATCGTAACCGATGATGACGGTGCGACCGACAGCGCATCAGATTCAGCCACAGCCACTGATCCCGGAACAGGGGGTGGTCCAACGCTTGAAGCCAGTATCATTAATAGTGGGAAGAACTGGACAATGCGCGTGGTAAATAGCGATGGATCTCTGCTGAGTGGAACGTTCTCCACCGGCGCTTCATGTACCGATGCGAGCGTGTGCTCCAGTACGCAGAGAAAGAAGGTGAGTAGTGTCACCTTCACCCGAGCCAGTGACGGTGAAACGATAACTGTTGTTCGATAACGCTGTCTTGGTTGATCAAAGCCGGCCTAGTGCCGGCTTTTTTATGCGCGCTTGTTTTGTCTACAGCTCTACATTAATTCGGGCGTGCGTCTTGGGCGCTTGCCAGCTGTTCAGCCACTCAAGCTTTAGCTCAATCTCGTCGCTCGGTGCGTGATCGAGCACGACGATAATGGTCGATCCGTGAGATGGCACCGTGACGTACCCAGCTGACTTGTTGAGGCTCACATCGCCGAGTACTTCGAGTTCAATATCGATAGGGCCTGCATTACTGATGCGCACCGCGGTTTGTTGGCTGTCATTTCGGCGGGCCGGGAGGCGTTCAAACTGCACGAGACTATCGAACAAGGTTTGGAGTTCGTTCTCACGTGCAATGAACTGGCGGTCATAGACAGCAACGGTTTGTTTCTGGAAGAGGGCTGTTGCGATGCCTTCAACACTGCGTTCATTGGTAAACGCCAAAGTCACGGTGCGATGAACGCCGCCATTGATGTCGTAGTCGTAGTCGATGAGGCCGTGGATATCTGAGGCGCCGATGATAGTGAGGTCATGGTCCAGCGCGACTTGAAGCGATGAGTCATTGAAGTACTCGCCATTGGCAACTTCGATGCCATGAATGAGGCCGTCATCAAACAGGGACTGCTGCTCTTTGGATATCTTGATAACGCCATCGGGGAAATCGCGAGGCCAGGCGGGATGGTTCCAGATCATAAAGCCCTGCTGCGCCTTTGCCGCTTTGAGCGCTTTACGCGCGGTATCAAAATTCTCCTCGCGCCGGTGCTTTACCGTGAGCAGTGGGTTTGTGTCCTCAATAAACAGTGCATTCACGTGCCCCGGTGAATATTTGCGGGTGATCTCCGCGCCAGGAATCAGCAGCAGATCGGTTCGTTCTCGGCCTTGCTTGTTTTCCTTTACCGCGAGCTCAAAGGCACGGTTGCGGTCAGGGTGAGGGATGTCCTCGCGGTAGGGCTGATACTCGAGGTGCTCGGTAATCGCCATTGCATCGAGCCGATCCTTATTGGCTTCCCAAACCCGCACCGTGGGCCATACGTGTCCATCGGAGAAGACACTGTGCGTATGGGTATCTACAGACAGCACGAGGCGCCCGTCTTTTAAGGGAGGAAAACGTAACTCACGTGATTCGGTGGCCTCGACATGTTCTGTCAGTGGCCGCAACACCAAGGAGGATAGTCAGGCTTAATAGTGGCAGTGAGCGCATGATCATTCTGTGTTTCCTAAATCTAAGCGCGAAGTATCTACGCGCTGTGTGACAGCTTATCGCTATTTGCTTGACCGCGACTACGGGTCCGGTATGTTGGCTCGGCCAACGCTTTATAAGAATACGAGGTAGATGTGAAACCAAAGCCTATTAAGAATCGCGTGACCGAGATGACTGGAGTGGATTATCCCATTTTGCAGGCTCCAATGGGCTGGATTGCCAGAGCACAGCTCGCGTCCGCTGTATCGAACGCCGGTGCCATGGGCATCATTGAAACATCCTCGGGTGAATTCGATGCTATTCAGGAAGAAGTGCGCAAGATGCATGAGCTGACGGATAAGCCCTTTGGTATGAACGTGGCGCTTGCGTTTGTTAAAGGGACGAACGTGATTGATTTCGTTATCGAGCAAGGCATCAAGTTCGTCACTACATCCTCGGGTAGTCCTGATCTCTGCACGAAGGTCTTTCAGGAAGCAGGCATCAAAGTCTTCCATGTCGTACCCACACTGGACATGGCGCTCAAAGCCTTGGATGCAGGCGTTGATGGCCTTGTGGTTGAAGGCGGTGAAGGCGGCGGTTTTAAAAATCCGCGGCCGGTCTCGACGATGGTGTTGTTACCGCTCATTAGAGAGCGCACGGATGTGCCGATCATTGCTGCGGGTGGCATCTGTGACGGGCCGACCATGGCGGCCGCGTTTGCCATGGGTGCCGAGGGCGTTCAGCTCGGCACGGCCATGTTGAGCTGTTCTGATTCACCGGTCCATCAGAACTGGAAAAACGCTATTTACGAGGGCAAGGAGACAGACACTGTTTTCCTGAACCAGCAGGGCCGGCCCGCACTTCGAGCTATGCGCACCGAACGCACGGGTGAACTCGAACTGTTAGGTCAGTTCCAGCCCTTTGAACACATGGCGAATATCTTAGATTTGTACTTCGGTGGTGATCTCGAGGCCGCTATTCCGCTAACCGGACAAGTCATGGGACGCATTAATGAGGCGCGAACAGCCGCAGAGGTCGTCGAATCTACGATGGCAGGGTTCCACGAGTGCCTGTCGGGCCTCAATACGGCCTACGCTTGAGTAATTCCGTTCGAGCGAACCCATCACGATCAAAAAAGCCGGCAAATGCCGGCTTTTTCTTGCGCTGTATTCGTCCTTTCGAATCAGAAGATTCGTGGGATTATGAGCGGTGTATTCTTCAAATAGGCCTGATATTCCGGGTCGTCTCCCCAACGTGCACCCGCGGTTTTACGCAGGAGTGGAACACCACTAATTCGAGTCAGTAACACCGCGACAAAGATGGGTGAGATGAGGAAAATCATCGCACTGCCGCTGAGAGAAGGAAGCGCCATGACTGCGACACCTGCCCACAGCAGAATTTCACCGAAGTAGTTCGGATGCTGCGCTCTTGCCCAGATGCCGGTCGTAATGAACTTGTTCTCATTAGCTGGATCTGCCTTGAAGGCACTCTTTTGGTTGTCTGCGATGACCTCGACGGCAAAGCCTAGGACCCACATGGCGGCGCCCACATAAAATACGGTTCCGAGTGGGGCTGTATTGGGTGTCATGATGGCTGCCAGTGCCGCGCCAGCGGTAAGGAAGACCCAGGTGCCTTGAAGGGTCCACGTGACCAGGAATCGGGGCGTCGATAGTTTGATCTTACGGAAGCGTCGGTCCTCTCCAGCCTTTTGGATGCGTCTGAACAAGAAGGGCCCAAGGCGTGCCGCCCAAACTATGACGACGCCAGCGATAATTTGTTGGCGTAACCCGATTTCAGCGGCTTGCTGAACCGCGAAAATCGTGACCGTGATGTAGGTCAGACTACCAACGAGATCAAAATAGTGCTCGGTCTCAAACAGTCGCGCGTGAATCAGCCCAACCCACTGAACCGCAAAGATACCCAGCGCCATCGCGGTCATGAGCGGGAGTCCGTAGAGCGTGGAGCCTGTTTGATCGCCCATCCATGCGACGGCAAACACGGCGGCGGTGATGATGATCGATGTAATAACTAGTTTGGGTCCCATAGCTACCTCGCTTATTTTTATTGGTCAGGATGATGCATCTACTGTGTATTGATGAAGGGCCCGTCAACGCAAATTCGGCGTCCATCAGGCGATGCACAGGCGCCGCAGATACCGACGCCACATTTCGTGGTGTAGTCAATTGCACTGAACATCTGCGATGCCTCGACAAACTCTCGCTGTACCGCTTCAGCCGCGTGAATCATGGGCTCTGGCCCGCAGTTGTAGAACTCAGTTTTTGCCAACGTATCGGCATCGAGGGTCTCAAGGTAGCCACGGAGCGCATCCGTTACCCGGCCATTGAAGCCCGCGCTGCCATCATCGGTGGCGATATGCACCTCGGCGATATCTTTACATTCCTCAGTAAAGTACAAGCGATCGGCACTGCGCGCGCCAGCAAAGATCTGCGCCGGTTTGTCGTTGGACCCAAAGTCTCGTGCCACCTGATACACAGCGGCCAAACCGGTGCCGCCAGCCACGCAGATAATATTCGCGTCCTCCTGCGGCATGACCGGTGCGCCGTGCGGGCCTCGAATGTAGACATCGTCGCCGGGTTTCAGCTGATAACAGGCGCTCGTGAATTGCCCTACATCAATAACGGCTAGCCGCAAAGGCGAGTCAGTGAGACAGGAAAACGGTTTTTCGCCCACCCCGGGTATCCACACAAACACGTACTCGCCGGCTTGAATGTTGATGTTGCCATCGAGTGTCACGACGGTGATGTCGTCACAGACGGGGTCGTTGGCAACGACCTTGTAGGGCGCGAAGTCCATATCAAGATCGAGGTTGAGCCCTGCCTTCGCCTTGTTAGTCCCCTTATCGAGGTCTGTCTGAAGCTGGCGGAAGTAGGTGTTCATGTCTTCCGTATCCATTCCACTCAAGGCGGAACCAACCCCAATGATGGATGCGCCGGCGCTGATCGCTGCGCGGCAATCATCGGCAGTCGACAGACCACCACAGCCAATGATGGGCTTGTCAGTAATGGTTTTGAGCGCACGAATGCATTTGAGGGCTGTGGGTAGAACGCCGCTACCGGACATGCCGCCCATGCCATTACTGAGTACAGGGTGTCCGTGACTTTCTGTGTAGCCAGGCCCCACCGTGTTGATGGCGCAGAGCCCGTCGGCACCGGCCTCGAGTGCCGCAAGGCCAATGTCCTCAATGCGATCCACATTGGGCGTTAGTTTTGGAATCACGGGAACATCTACGGCCGCTTTCACCGCACTTACGATGGCCTTGACCATTTCAGGGTCCTGGCCCATCGCCATGCCGTAGCCCTGAGCGTGAGGGCACGAGAGGTTGAGCTCAAGACCGTCAGCGACAGGTGCCAGAATTTTTGCGACCTCAACAAACTCCTCGATACTGCCGCCAAAAATAGAGACGAGGAGGAAGCGATCTTCAGGAATGGTCAGCGATTCGAACCCTTTTCGAGCCTCTTCGGCGCCCGGGTTTGTCAATCCAACCGCGTTGACGAAGCAGCCGGGAGCATACTGGCTGTAGACAGGCTCACGATTTCCTGCGCGCGGGACTGGTCCTACACTTTTGGTCGTGATTACGCCGATTTCAGGGAGGTCGTCAAAGATTCGCTGAATAATGCTGGGAGCTGTCGAGACGATTCCAGAGGGAATCGTAAAAGGACCGCTGACTGTTTTCCCGAGAAACTCTGTTTTCACCCGACTCTCCATATTTGCGACGGGTAATTATACAGCCCCGCACAGTGTTGAGCCACGAACATGCTCAGTAAACAGTGCGTATTATGTCCCGCAAAATGTCCGAGTAACGCGCTCAGTTGGCGCGGGTGAAGCGGCCCATAGGCGATCATCATCTAGCCATTCGAACGGGGCTTTCCAGCGCTCAAAGGCTGCCTGTAAGTACTCGTAGTCTTGCTCCTCAGCATCGGCAATGGCGGCCGCCACATGGTGGTTTCGCGGAATCACCACAGGATTAGCCTGACGCATGCGCTCCGCCGTGTCCTGAGAGTCTGCCTTGTTGCTTGCCCGTCGTCTCTCCCAAGCAGAGAGCCACTCCAGTAGCCCCTCACTCGGAACAAACAAGTCTCCGATGGGCGTATGACCACTGTCTTGCAGTGCTTGGTGAGTCAGCCAGCGATAGGCGAGCGTCAGGTCCAGTTGATCCTCTTCTAATATCGTGAGGAAGCCATCGTGAAGTTCGGTGTCCTCAGGTTTAAAACTATCCAGGCCCAGTTTCGCGGCAATGCGTATTTTGAAGGCATCGGTGTACCAACGCGGAAACTCATCAATCACCGATTGGGCGTACGCAACAGCGCGATCCTCACTGGGGTTCAAGACCTTGAGTAAGCATGACGCAAGAACACTGGTGTTCCAGTGGGCAATGCCCGGTTGATTGGAAAGCCGATACCGGCCCTGACTGTCTATGGCGCTGAACATGGCATCGGCTTTAAAGGTGTCGACGAAGGCACAGGGGCCGTAGTCGATGGTTTCGCCGGAGAGGAGCATGTTGTCGGTGTTCATGACGCCGTGTACGAAACCGAGGCTCTGCCAATGTGCGACTAGCGATGCGATCCGCTTTACAGTTTCCTCCAACAGCACCTCTGCTTTGGCGGCCGTGGATTCTGCGCTCTTTGCACTAATGATCTCCGCGAAGTGACGCTCCGCCGCGTAGTCCACCAACTCAGCCAGTCCGTCACCGTCCCGTGTCATGGCGAAATACTGAATACTCCCAAAGCGCAAATGACTCTTAGCAACGCGCACCATCACCGCACCGGGCTCGACGGTATTTCGAAAGACTTTATCGCCCGTGGCAATCGCAGCCAGCGCGCGAGTTGTGGGTACACCAAGGTGATGCATGGCCTCTGAGACCAGATATTCCCGTACCACAGGTCCCACGGGTGACTTACCATCGCCTCCGCGGGAGTAGGGTGTTTGCCCGGCACCTTTGAGCTGGATGTCGTAGTGCTCTAACGGACTCAGCGCCCACTCACCCAGTAAGATCGCTCGCCCATCACCCAGTTGAGGGTTGTATTGACCAAATTGATGGCCCGCGTAAACCGATGCACTTGGGTTTGTGCCCTCCAAAGGGCTTTGACCTGCAAAGACCGCCAAGGCCTCGTCAGTTTTTCTCAGATCTTTCGGCCACTCTAGCTGTTCGGCGAGCGCCTCATTCCAACCCATCCACTCAGGAGAACTGGCCGGGTCTGGGTTGGCGCGACTGGTGTAGCGGCTACCGAGAGCTTGAAAGGAGTGCTGCCACTGAGGAATAGCCATTGTTATCGTCTCCGCTTAAGCAGTGACTGAATGAGATTAGCGCCATCGTTGAGCATCGATCGGACTGTGACTCGCGCAGATTGCCAGGTGAGGGCAACCACGGGCAGGACGACAGCCAAGTTAGCAATGATGAATCAATGTCCGCATGTTTACTCCGAGTCCTTAGCGACTCACCTGGGCAGCGTTGCGCTCTGATACGCCCACGCCTACTGCAATGCTCTTTTTTGGTAGAGCGAGTTAGCTCGCTTCCTTTTCCTCGAAGCGCTTTTGGTAACGACGCTCAACGTGTTGATTGAGTATACGCTCTCTTTCCCTCCCAACCATTGGATCGGATTTTAATTTCCACAGCGTATCGCGGGCGCGTTTGTAAGATTCCTTTAGGTCAACAATGGGTTCCGGATAGTCGATGGGTTGGAGCATTCGCTCGATGGGGGACATCAGCCATGGTTGGTGAACCAAAGGTGTCGGTAAATCCTTCAGCTCTGGCACCCATTTGCGAATGAATTCACCGTTCGGATCGTGATCCAAGGACTGCTTGATAGGGTTGTAGATGCGATCGTATTGATGCCCGTGACGCCTGCCTGCATTTGCATTTGCGGGTAGTGAATACCGGGCTCAAAGTCCAGAAACAGCGAACCCAAGTGGGTTACCCCGGCCCGCCAGTCCTGCCATAGATGATGGGTGAGAAAACTCACTAACATGGCACGAGAGCGAAAGTTGGCATAGCCGGTGGCCTTGAGCGCGCGCATGGTCGCATCAATCAAGGGATAGCCTGTCATGCCCTCTTTCCAAGCGCTAACGAGGTCCTCATTATGACCTCGGGGCTGCGCCGCATAGCCTCTGTTGATGTCCTCAAATTCCATCCGGCACTCCATTTCAAACTTCTGGATGAAGTGACAGTGCCAGTGGAGCCGTGATTCAAAAGCACTCATCGCACGTCCCCAGCCCTGCTTTTTCTCCTGTTGCTGGAGGGCTTGGTACGCCTGTCGCATGCTTAAATTGCCCCAGGCGAGATAGGGAGAAAGCCGAGAGCAATGCGTTCGGCTTTGCTCGGGTTTGGAAATGAATTTTTGATATCCCCAGCCGCGATCATTAAGAAAGCTATTAAGCACCTGTTGTGCTTGATTGGGTCCGCCAGCTTGCATGTCGCCACTATGTCTAATCCATTGTCGATGCTTGGTACTGCGCAGACTGTTGAGTTGTTCTGACGCCTCGGCACTGATGGATTTCAGAGATCCGAGCTCAATCTGGTGTGGGTCAGTAGTCATGAACCGGTGCCATGACCGATTCCAGCCTTTTCGATCCCGCCGGCCTCGTTCGACTCCGTTGGTTTGGAATTCTCGCCAGTCGATACCCTCTGATTGGCAAAACTTTGCTACCGCTTGGTCTCGCTTGAAGGTCAGATCGAGCCCCGTCTCTTCATAGGACAGCAATCGCGTTATACCGAGCTTTCGGTGAACTTCATTGAAGATATCAACAGCATCGCCTTCGAGCACTTCCATTCGATGACCTAAAGCCTCGGCAGCACACTGAAGGTCTTCGAGTGACTGACCAATAAACTGCCAATGGCGGCCGCGATAATGCGGGTTGCGAAGCAGTGTCGGCTCGATGACGTAAATCATCAGCGTGGGCTCGTCTAACTTCAGTGCAAGCTCCAGCGGCGCGTGATCAGTAAATCGCAAGTCGCGTTTAAACCAGACAACGTTGACTGCCATTAGTCGAAGTTCTCTTTAATCAGCGGGTTATCGACGGGTTGCATGGTTGCCGCATCGACGAGTTCTAATTTGCCCTTGCGTAACGCACTCATCAGCATGCGATAGGCATCACGGTCGAAGACCGTTTGACGGTTATCCTGCGATGCCTTGCGCGCCCCCTCGGTGTCGTCGAAACAACCGAGCCAAGACCAGTGGTTGACGAGATGGTATTGCTCGGCAGGTTGCTGATCTTGCGGCCGGATATTCCGCTCCACGAGGAATAAAGGTCCGGCAAATGGCCAAGCCGCGATTCGGTCGCGGTCGAGCACGGACAGTAGTCGGGCGTTGTGTTCGTCAGGAGTTTCATCTCCCGCACAGGCGCCATCGCAACGTTTCAGCTGGTACTGAAAGCAAGGCCCTATGCCCGTGTCGAGCCCAAGCATACGCAGGCAGAGTCCGTGGTCACGGGCATGCCGACGAATGGTGTTGTCGACGTGACGGCGGTTATGAAATAAGCCATAACTGTCTAGCGCCCGCTCACCCCATGGTGAGAAGTCAGCACTGACCGGTTGCAGAAAATTATCGCGAGATCGATTCAGATGAATGGTCCACAATTTTCTGACCTGCCGCTGACGACGGTTGTAGAGTGGCGTTTCTGCTTTGATTGCTGCGTTTTCGACAAGGAGCGCGCCAATTTCCCCTGCTGTGGACTGTGTCTCGATGCGCGAGACCTGCGACATGATGCGCTGATGTCGTCCCGGCTTACGGCCCTCTTGAAAATGGGACTGAACGCGAGCGCGTATGTCGATGCTTTTGCCGACGTAGAGCAGGGTATTCTCGGATGAGAAGAAACGGTAAACACCGCTGTACGTAGGAAGTTCGTCCAGAGTTTCTCCTTTGGAGGTAATGGTGATATTGGCAAGCTCTGGCATCATGCGCGCATGATTCCCCAAGACGATCCCATGACCCAGAGCCGTCCATCTTTTGAACGGATAGAACAGGCTCCGGCGTTTCTTCCCCACTGTAACGACCCACGCATCGTTGCGATGGGTTTAGCGCCAATGCAGGGTTCATGGGTAGACACGACGCCATCGGACGCGTGGCGCGCCCACAAGAAAAGCGTCCGTGAGCAGCTGGGCAGACGGGTTTATGCAGTTCTCGATGAGGGGATCGCTGCGGCGGAAGAGTTTGCGGGATTGGTCTTTGATATCGCGGGTGAAGAATCTAGCGTGCAACAATCCGGAGCATCCAATGCAGAGGCATTATGGCGCGCTTCTCTAGAGGTAGCTGACGATTTGGTGGTGATGCAGTCAGATGATCAAGGTGAGTATCGACTCGTCGCCGCTTCATTGTGCAGCCCCAGTGACTGGCGCCTAGAAGAAAAGCTGGGTGCGACCATGGCGGAAGTCCACGGTCCAATTCCCCGGTTAAACGATGAGATTGGTGATCAAATTGATCGGTTTTTTACTCGATTACCTACCGACCGCTTCACCCAGCGCTTCAATTGGTCGCTCATGCCGCATCCCGATCTTATGTCACGCGATGAATGGCAGGTGGATTCGGCCTCTGATCAGCTGTGGTACCGCGCTGAACGACAGTCGCTTCGGCGCCTCCCCAGCTCAGGCGCCATTGCCTTCACGATTCGCGTCCATATTTGTGATCTCACAGCCTTGTTGCCCATCGAGGGGGCGCTGGAGTCCTTATGGTCTGCGGTAGAGACGGCTCCTGACGATCTCCGCCGCTATAAAGGCCTCGATATTCTGTCTCCCGTCATCGCCAATTGGCGGCGGAAAAACCGAGTCTGAGCGTTTTTCGTAGAACTAGGCTCACTAGGCAAAAACGGCTGGGTCATTAAGGTCAGAAACGATGAAGCTCCGACTCAAAGAAATCAGGCATAAATCCAATATCGATCGCTTTGTTATCGAGTCAGTTGATCTGAGTCTCTATATTGCGTTTGTGCAGATAAACGGAAAGGAGCACCTTATTGCGGACAATACAGGTAAGCCCTTGAAGACCACCAATCTGCTGTCAATGCAGCGCCAAATTAAGCAGTTCGGCAAGGTAGAAGCAGTACTTCGTCAGCGGAGCGCCTACGATGAGATGGTGGGTAAGGATGCTTCATCAAGCGGGGACAACACCATGGAATTGTCGCTGGGTGACCAGCCGTTACCTGAGTGGTTGAACTAAGCGTCTAACCCCCGGGTAAGGGTCGGCCAGATCTAACCTAGGTCGTCCTCATCGAGTCCGTGGCCCCACTCGCGCTTCGCTTCCAAATACCTTCGGTTGTAGTCGGTAACCCCTGAGACGTGCTTAACGCGCGTGAGATTCTTTACGCCCATGGCTGTGAGGTCGTCCATTTTCTTTGGGTTATTGGTCAGCAACCTGAGCGGCCTTTCCTGTCCAAAGTACTTGAGTAGAGACGCCGCATCACTGAAATCGCGTGAGTCGTCGGGCAAACCCAGCGAGCGGTTGGCCTGATAGGTGTTTTCGCCTGCATCTTGAAGCAGGTAAGTCGCCGCCTTTGCCCACAAGCCGATGCCGCGACCTTCGTGTCCCGCCATATAAATTAAGTAGCCACCCTCAGGGTCGCGCGAGATTCGTTCAACGGCGGCCTCGTACTGAGGGCCGCATTCGCAGCGCTGCGAGCCGAAGATATCCCCGGTTAAACAGGATGAGTGGACTCTAACCAACGGCGATTTGGATGTCGCCGCGGGACCAATTTCTAAAACGCTATTGACCGCCATGCTCGACGCGAGGTGGGCAAACAGATGTTGGCCACCCTGCTCACGAAGGTTCGATGCAAGATTTTCGACTTCAGCCAATTCGGTTGCGCGAACGGTTGCATACCAGTTGGCCGTCGTGTGCTCCTCACCACGCGCGAGCGGCAGCGGGATGGGACCTAGCAAGTTGACAATGCGCTGCCCTGAAGAGCCGGCAACTTCAGCATCGAGCTGGTTTCCATCAGCATCTATTCGGAAAAGCTTGTTCTCGCTGACAAGGCGTTCTCGTATGCCTGGCTTTAGATATGTAAACATCGATTATCCCGTGAAGCTTTGTATGGAAGCTCGCAACCCTCAGGGTAGGGCTGGCTCTTGCTGGGTGATGCAGTGTATACCGCCACCCATGGCAAACAACACTCGAGCGTCCAAATTAGTTACGTGGCGATCGGGATACAGATCTTTGACGATCTCAACGGCATGTTCGTCTGTGCGATCCTTGAAGGCGGGCAGCAGTACGAAGCCATTACCCACGTAGTGGTTCACGTAGCTGTAGTCGACCCAGCCGGTGTTGTCCTTCGCTACGCGTGGCGCTGGTAGCGCGCGTACTCTGAAGCCAGCTGCTTCTAGGGTCTCGCAGTGGTCCTGCCAAAGTGCATTATCGGGATGGTGGGTATCAAATTGGCGGTGCAGGAGTACTGAGCCATCAGGGACAAAGGTTGCGATCATATCGACGTGTCCGCGTGTGCCATGGTCCTGATAATCTCGCCACAGACCGCGGTCAAACCAGATGGCACGTTTCGTCCCCAATTTTTGATGGACCTCTGCTTCCACAGTGTCCTCGGTTGCCGTCGGATTTCGGCCTGGATCGAGCTGCACCGTGCGGGTAAGCAGTACGTCGCCATCGCCGTTGACGTGAATACCACCACCCTCGTTAACCAAGTCCGATCCGAGGCGCTTGGCACCTGTTAGCTCGATAATGCAGTTAGCCACCTTAGCGTCTTGGCTCCAATCGAATGCAGTGTGATCGCCCCAGCCATTGAAAATCCAGTCCACACCGCCAAGACCCTGCTCGCTTGTGACGAACGTAGGTCCCGAGTCACGCATCCATGCGTCGTCAATCTCGAAGGCATGCAGTGTCACAGCACTTGCCAATTTCTTTTGTGCAATTGTCAGCTGTTGCGGATGGCAGAGCATGTGAACAGGCTCATGTTCAGAGATTGTGTTTGCGACCATAGACCAAGCATCAAAGACATCGTCATCGCTGACACCGGATGTGTCATAGGAGCCGGTCGGAAAGCCCATCCAGGTGGCAGTATGGGGTTGCCATTCAGGCGGCATGGTCCACATGATTATCGTCTCACTCGACTGCAACGCCGGGGATGGGGCCCATCGACCCCTGCCCGTCGGACTGACGAAGATTGGTCACTGGCTCTGTGAGCTTGGCGTAGGTATCGGGCCGCCGTGTTGCGAAGAACGGAAAGAGTTGCAGCCAGTCCTGCCGGTGAGTTAGATCAATTTCGGCCACCAGTGCGACTTCCTCGTCTTCGGGCGCTTCCACCAAAATTCGTCCAAACGGGTCGGCAATGAAGCTGCCGCCATAGAATCGAATCAATCCTTCCATGCCCGTTCGATTCGGCACGGCGATGAAGAGCCCGTTCGCAATGGCGTGTCCAACGATGACCGATTGCCAAAGCGGGCGCGTATTGAACTGAGGGTGATCGGGTTCTGATCCAATAGCTGTCGGGTAGCAAAGTAGGTCTGCACCCCGAAGGCCATAGTTACGCGCCACTTCGGGGAACCATTCATCCCAACAGGTTGGCAGACCCACATTGATGTCTGCGGAATCCACCGCAATGGTGTGGATGGGGTAGGGGTTGTCACTGGGACCTTGAGCAAAATAACAGTCTTCGAAATAGCCCTCGGTGACCGGGATATGTAGCTTTCTAGTTTGCGCGGCAATCTCACCGTTAGGCGCCACCAACACCGCCGTGTTGAAGCCCAGACCATCATCTCGTTCAACCTCTTCGTAGAGCGAGACCTGAACAAAGACATCGTTCTCACGTGCAGCGTCTTTCGCAAAAGCAACCGTTGGTCCATTCACAATGTCTTCAGGTTGGCGATCGCCCGATGACTCGGGCCGTTTATCGGCTGGGTAGCGACTGAGTGTGAGCTCGGGCAAAAAAACAATTTGTGCGCCCGCATGTGCACAGGCGGCGACTCCCGCATGAAGCTGCTTGAGGTGCTCGCTCGCATCGTCATACCACTTCATCTGATAGAGCCCGACTCGCAGTTGCCGCGAATCCGACTCTCCGGTCGCACAAAGGCTGGGTTGCAGTGTTGCTGAAATGACCTGAACCATGTCGTATCTCTTATCCGTGTGTCTTACTTGGTCGTCGATTGGCACCGCAATTGGTGCTCAGTACTCAATGTCGAATATATCAGAGCACAAGCTGGGACATGACACCTCTAACTGGGTACCTAGCAGGCATTTACCGTCTTCTTTATGACGGCCACGTGCTCTCTGGTTGCAGCGTAAAGCCGATGCAGCAGCGCATCGCGCTGAGCAACCCAGTCTAAATAGCGTTGCGGTAACGTCGACGTCAGGCGGGACTCCAGCGCAATCAACGCCGGTTGAATCTCATAATGCCGCTGTGACACCTGTGCGGACCATCGCTGCACGTCTGAAGCAAAGTATTTGGCCACCACCGTTTTTGTGATTGTCCCCGCCTCGGTTATGGCCTCACTTTTACAGTAAATGCCTTCGTTACCCGCGCTGCGCAAGACGTCGTTGGAGTATTGAAGATAACCTGACTGAAGTGCGGCGGCTGCCAGCAGTTGTCCCCCTGAGTTTGCCCTTATCGAGGACAGCAGCGGCTCGAGATCCTCGTCGGCGGCAGACCAGTTGTGTTCCAGAAAGCGCTGCACCCGTTCGGATAACTCCCACAATGCCTGTGCTGAGTCACCACTTGCCGACGCGGGATACGACCCCAGTAACATGGGCTGTTCCCAGAATTTTCGCCATTCCGGACCCGCGAGGATTGCCGAGAAGATGCGTATGGGTAGGTTGGTGCGTCGGAGCTCAATATTTTCCCGGAGCGTGTTCGCAACGCTGTATTCCTCTTTTTCTTCCATGAGCGTTACGCAAGCAGGTGCCAGTCTTAAAAACTCAAGATCGAGGATAAGGCGTTGTGATGCCGATGCCGTCCGTCCCATCGATGTATTGCGTTTGGCAATATTGGTTTGCAACTCGCAGCCACTCAGGGACAGGAAGTCGATGAGCGATAATGAGCCGGTAGCAGCCAACGAAGCAGCATCGAGATTAGAAGGGAGGTCTACTCGTCGCGAGCTATCATGACCTCCTGCGACCATACCGATATCAATATCAGCGGCGGTACTCAGACGCTCAACATAGTTTGTGAGTTTTGCCGCACCCACTTCGCGCTCGGCACAACTCGATAACGCGAGACTTGCGATTAGCCCGATCCAAAGTGTTGAGACCCGCATACCCGACTGCCATGCCTGTTGACCAAATAACACGGATCCTCGCTTTTTTTGATGCGTCTGATGCGTCTGATGCGTCAGTGCTGCCTCAGCCGAGTGCCGCTTGCGCTCGCTGACGCCAGTCCGATAGCGCGATCAGTGATTCATCGGGCTGAACCTTTGCCGCCCAGCCAGCGAATTGTAGCGACGCCAGTAAGTCGATGTCCGCCATGCTGAAACTGTCACCAGCCACGAAATCTCGCGAAGCGAGCTCATCATTCATGATGGTAAGCGCATGGAGCAATTGACTTCTTCCGCGCTCGGCAAGTGCTGGAATTTGTTCGGTGTCCAGTGTTCCCGGGAGCGCGCGACCCGCGAATGCCGGATTTGTATTTCGGAAGAGGTCGGCGATCGCTTTGAATACATCGGTAAATATGCGGTGATTCCAATCAAGAATGAGTGCTCTCTCCTCGTCCGACGTACCCAGAAGCGGGCGATCCGGGTACAACGCTTCCAAATATTGTGTGATCGCAAATACCGAACTCAGTACGCGCCCTGAATCAAGTACAAGTGCTGGAACTGTACCTGTGGGAACGATGGCTTTGTAGGCATCGGTCCGCTGCTCGCCTTCCTGAAAGTTAACTTGGGCCGTATCTAACTCGATGCCCTTGTAGTCGATGAACATCTTGAGGCGCTGTGGATTTGGAGCAGGGTCGAAGGTGTAAAGTTTCATAAGGAGTCCTAGTTGGGATGAGTCACTGTATCGGGCGCTTCTATTTATTCCATAAACCCTGTTTTATCAAACTCAGGGCTATTTAAGAAAAGCTGCGTATCAAAAGTCATTGTTATATGCATTATCTGGACAACCGAGTTTTTTCGACACCACTTTAGTCTGTATACTCCGCGCTCCAGAAAAACTGCCAAACGAGTTTCCAGAGCCATGCGATACCTACTAGTCACTATATTAGCTCTTTCTGCTTCAGCTTTTGCGCAGACAGATGAACAACGTGCTGCAATTGCCGACCGAATCAAGTCATTTTCAAACGTCTGTGTCGCGGGACAGGATTGCGGCGGCGCATCTGCTGCGGATGCTGCGGTTGCTTCACTTCCCGGTGAAGCAAAGTACGTAGGCTGCGCTGCATGCCACGGCCCCAATGGCGGTGGCGGCATTGGCCCTGCACTCGCAGGACGTGAGGCTGATTATATTGTTGGCCGGCTGACCGCCTATCGTGCAAACGAGACCGTCGGTGCTCAGAGTGCACTCATGTGGGGGCAGGCCGCTGCGCTAAGCGATGATGACATCCAGGACCTCGCGGAGTACGTCACAAGCTTCTGATTCATTGCCTGGGTGAGTCACAACTCCCAGCTACATTCCCGTTTGACCCAAGTGCGCTCGGTAGACGAGCGCCTCACTGAGTTCCGATTGGGTTACCTGCTGCTGTCCCGATAAGTCAGCTATTGTCCTTGCGACTCGGAGACACCGGTGTAGCCCTCGCCCCGATAGTTGCAGTCGTTCACCCGTTTTCTCCAACCATTGCTTTGTTGTTGTCGAGAGCGCACACAGCACCATCAGTTCGCTGCCCGCAATTCTGCTGTTCTCAACGCCTTGCCGTCCCATCGCCAATTCATGGGCCTTGGAACGCGATGCTGTGTCCTTTTCAAATCGTCATGCAGTTGGTCTTGAGGCGACATGACGTCCGACAGCTTTGACCGATTGACGCTGATGAAGAGATCAATGCGATCCAAAAGAGGCCCCGACAATTTTTGGTTATAGCGACTTAACGCGCTCAATGAGCACCGACAGGGCGTTGTCGGTGAATCCCGATAGCCACAGGGACAGGGGTTCATGGCGGCAATGAGTTGAAATTTAGCGGGGTAGCTATGGGAATGCTCGGAGCGGCTTATTCGTATTTCCCCAGCCTCGAGCGGCTGGCGAAGCGCCTCAATGGTAGCCAGTGAGAACTCCGGTAGCTCATCCAGAAACAATACACCGTGGTGCGCCAGACTGATCTCGCCCGGAGAGGCGTGGCGGGTTCCGCCGACCAACCCTGCCACGCTAATGCTGTGATGAGGTGACCGGAAGACACGGCCCTCGGGTGGTGCTTGGTTCGCAACATCGAAAATGATTTGCGTCTCCAGCGCCTCACGGTGGGGTAACTCTGGCAACAGTTGTTTAATGAGCGTAGCCGCCATGGTTTTTCCTGCGCCTGGCTCGCCGGACATCAACATATGATGTCCGCCTGTCGCCGCTATTTCACAAGCACGCCAGAGCCCGGGCTGCCCCGCTGGCAATGGTATCCGGTTGACTGTCCGTCCGTTGCTTTTGCTTTTGTCATCATTCGGCACAGACCGCTTCCAGGTGTGTGGTGCGCGAAGGTCTCCGAGGGTCGCGAGTCCGACGACGTTATCGCATAGCGCGGCGATAGCGGGCGCATTTTCGCTCGGGGTCATCAGAGTGACGGATGGCCCACGCTGACTCGCCCCTGCGGCCAATAAGCCCCTGGTAGCCAGGATGCGCCCATCAAGACTGAGCTCACCATAGAACTAAGCCCTATCCGCGAGGGTCTCGGGGACTTGTCGGGAAGCGATCAAAATGGCCACAGCGATGGGGAGAGGCAAATTGGCGGTAGCTTGGTGAAACCCAGCGGGTTAAAAGCTTAAGGTTAGTAGTGCGTCTGGCCAGCGGTAACCCGAGCTTATAATCGCACTGCGTACTCTTTCTTTGGCTTCTTTGACTACGGTTGCGGACGCGCCCACAAGGGCAATGGTCGGAAGCCCAGGCGAAAGGTGTGCTTCTACCCAGACGATGCTTGCGCTGATGCCTTGACGGCATCGTGTCGCTACGCGCGCGAGTGACATTCGACTTCCTTGTCGTTGGTGACTGAATGGATCTACGGAGCATCCTGCTCGTCGCGGTCAACCCATCAGCGGTTTTCAAGCTCCTCGAGTTTTGCAAGGAGCGCTGCTACTTCTGATTCCAATTGTTCGATGCGAGCGCGTGTTCGGCGCAGAACAGCCGCCTGCGCGTCGAACTCATCACGGCTGACAACATCGAGGTTTCCCAGGGCAGATCGAGCGACCGCCTTTGCGTTATCCGAAACTTCATCGGCCAGCGACTTTCCCTCTTTCAGCATGCCGCCCAACAGCTTCGAAACCGCTTCGCTCGGGTCAGGTCTTGATGCGTTATCGCTCATGATTTCTCTCTCGTTTTTCTGCCTGCGTAGGGTAGCCGAAATCGGACCCGTGGTATCGCATCATTTTCGAGCATTGGCGATCTTGATGCGTGCACTGGTTTGGTGCAATAATCGACCGGAGGACTGATTTAGAAAGTCTATAATAGCAATAACTTATTGATTTTATTGATTTTAAATATCCTTTGGCGCGCTGCTCGCTAAAAACACGGCATCCCAAGGCACAGCACCTTTAGTTGTTTCCAGGATCTGTCATTCATAAAGGAGAAGACAATGTCATTCAAAAAAGTGGCCCTCGCAGCCCTCGTTACTATCCCAGCATCGCAGGCATTTGGCGCTGAAGTTAGCGGCAACGTCGCACTGACTTCGGACTACAAATTCCGCGGTATATCCCAGTCGGACAGCGCGCCTTCTATCCAAGGCGGTTTTGATGTCGCTTTCGACAACGGTGCCTACATTGGAACTTGGGGTGCTGCGGTTGACTTTGATTGCGCGATCGATACATGTGGGGGTTTGAACGGTGGTATTGAGCTCGACTACTACGCAGGCTTCGCTGCCGACATCAATGACAGCGTCTCTTACGACATCGGCTACATCTACTACGACTATCCTCAGGACGAAGGCCTGCTCGGTGACTACGGTGAGATCTACGGTTCACTGAGCTTCGGCGATTTCGGTATCGGCATGAACTACTCGGACGAGTACTGGGGTGAGACAGGTAAGTTTACCTACACCTACGTCACCTACAGCATGGCATTGTCGGAAGGCTACGCGCTCGATTTCTTGGTTGGCTCAGGTGACTACGATGAAGCTGGCTACTTGAACGAAGCTACTGATCACATGAACTGGTCGGTTGCGCTGTCTACTTCTGCTGCTGGATTGGACTTCACCATCGCTTACGAAGACACCGATCTCGATAAGGAAGAAGCCTACGGTTACGACTGGGCAGACGCAGCTCTGATCCTCACCATTGGCAAGAGCCTCTAATTCAACACCTGATTTCAGCCATTGAGAGGGAGAAAAGCTCATGAAAATGGTAACTGCAGTCATTAAGCCCTTTAAGTTAGACGACGTCCGCGAGGCGCTATCTACGATCGGGGTACAAGGCATCACGGTCAGCGAAGTCAAAGGCTTCGGTCGACAGAAGGGTCACACCGAGCTCTATCGGGGCGCGGAATACGTGGTCGATTTTCTACCGAAAACTAAAGTCGAGGTCGCTGTTTCAGACGAGATGCTCGATCAGACCATCGAAGCGATCTCGGGCGCAGCCCAGACCGGCAACATTGGAGACGGCAAGATCTTTGTTACGTCTCTTGAACAGTCCATTCGTATCCGCACCGGTGAAACCGGTGTTGATGCGCTCTAAGTTAAAAGGAGAGGCATCATGGAAGTAACAGCTGAATTAAGTTACGCGTTAAACACCTTCTATTTTTTGGTGTGCGGTGCGTTGGTAATGTGGATGGCGGCAGGGTTCGCCATGCTAGAGGCCGGTCTTGTTCGCAGTAAGAACACGACTGAGATTCTGACGAAGAACATCGTTTTGTTCGCTATCGCCTGTACCATGTACATGGTTGTCGGTTACGACATCATGTATGGCGGAGGCATTTTCTTGGATGGCCTAGCGGCCGATGGAGTGACTGGTGCGGAAGAGCCAGCCGGCTACGCGCCGTCTGCCGACTTCTTCTTCCAGGTAGTGTTCGTTGCGACAGCAATGTCCATCGTATCGGGTGCGGTCGCCGAGCGCATGAAGCTCTTCGCATTCCTCGCTCTTTGCCGTCGTTATGACGGCGGTTATCTACCCGTTGGAGGGTAGTTGGACATGGGGTGGTAATGACGTGTTTGGTCTTTACAATCTCGGCGATCTTGGATTTCTGGACTTCGCGGGATCTGGCATCGTTCACATGGCGGGTGCAGCTGCTGGTGTCGCAGGCGTCTGGTCATCGGTGCACGAAAGGGTAAGTACTCAGCCGACGGCAAAGTGAACGCGATCCCTGGTGCCAACATGCCTTTGGCAACGCTAGGTACCTTCATTCTTTGGATGGGGTGGTTCGGTTTCAACGGTGGATCTGTACTCGCGACCGCGACCGTCGGTGACGCAAACGCAGTGGCAACGTGTTCTTGAACACAAATGCCGCCGCTGCTGGTGGATGCATTATTGCGCTGCTTGTCGCCAAGATTCGCATGTTTGGTAAGGCCGACCTGACAATGGCACTTAACGGTTGTTTGGCGGGTCTGGTTGCGATTACCGCCGGCCTCCAGACACGCCCTCTCCGCTTCAGGCGCACTATTATCGGTGGCGCGGCGGCGCTCTGGTGGTCGCTTCCATTGTTACGCTCGACAAGATGAAGTTCGACGACCCCGTTGGTGCTATTTCGGTGCACGGCGTGGTTGGTCTTCTCGGTCTCTTGGCAGTGCCTTTCACCAACTCTGACGCAAGTATCTCAGGTCAGTTGATTGGCGCAGCCACCATCTTTGGGTCTGGGTCTTCTTACGCATTCGCTTTCAAGATTATCGGATGGTTATGCCAGTCCGTGTATCCGAGGAAGAGGAGTACGAAGGATCCGATATTGCTGAGTGTGGTCTCGAGGCCTACCCAGAGTTTACTACCGCCCGCTAGATGTTTGAGTGAGACGTTGGGGGAGCTTTGCTCCCCCTTTTTTTGTCTGCAAAAACGGCCTTCCTCGTCTGCGTTCCAGCTGTGCTATCAAGCTTGTAGGGATGGGCAATACGATATCGCGTAGCAAACAATGCCTTTTATGGTTAGCGTGATGTTTTTCTCAAATCGTAAGGGATGCCCCTATGTTCTCAAGCGTTTGCGATGCCATTGCGGCAAAACTTGTTGCCAGTGGACACTCTGTCTCGGTCGCCGAGTCCTCGACCGGAGGGCTTATCGCGGCAAACCTTTTATCTGTTGCTGGCGCATCCAGCTACTTTCGTGGCGGCAGCGTTATTTACACCCGCGAATCGCGACACGCATTTCTTGACCTTGATGTGATCAAACTGAAAGGACTCAAACCCCTAACGGAGCCCATGGTGGCTGAATTCGCCCATGCTGCAAGACTGAAACTTGATGCCACGTGGGGCATCGCGGAGCTCGGCGCTGCAGGGCCCAAAGGAACGCCCTATGGACATGCGCCTGGCACCAGCGTTATTGGTATCAGTGGACCCCTCAACGCTTCCGTTACCGTGGAGACATTCTCGGAGAACCGCGAAGAAAACATGGTCCAATTTACCGAGGCGGCCTTGGCACTCTTCAACACGACTTTACTGCGATCTCTTGAGAGTATTCCAAAAGCTTGAATTGCCGCTGTTGTCTGCACGTTTTGACAGCTTTTGTGCTTATCCGAATGACTGATTAGAAATTTCGATCGAGTTCGACAGATATTCCGATTGGAACGCCACCGATAAGAGGACTAGATTAGTGTTTATGGGAGGACTGGTTTCAGTCTCTCTCCAAAAAACAATAAGTCTCTTTTGGAGGTGGTATTTATGAAAGCTCTCAAGCTCGCCGTTGCAGGCCTCGCGGTTTTCACCGCAATGTCGGCACCGGTTCAGGCAGAAAATACATTCGCTAAGCCCCCTAAGTTCTGGTGGCCTGATCGTATTGATCTGACCCCACTGCGTCAGCACGCACCCGAGTCAAATCCTTACGGAGCGGACTTTAATTACGCGGAAGCATTTGCGCAGGTTGATCTCAACGCCCTGAAGGCCGATATCCGTGCAACACTGACAGACTCGCAAGACTGGTGGCCTGCTGATTACGGTCATTATGGCCCCTTCTTCATTCGTATGGCCTGGCACAGCGCAGGTACTTACCGTGTGGCCGATGGCCGAGGTGGCGCCGGTGGTGGTCAAATGCGATTCGAGCCGCTCAACAGCTGGCCCGATAACGGCAACCTCGATAAAGCACGTCGTCTGCTCTGGCCCGTCAAAAAGGCTTACGGCGCCAACGTCAGCTGGGCGGATCTCATGATCCTCGCTGGCAACGTGGCGATGGAAGATATGGGCTTTAAAACATTTGGTTTTGCAGGCGGTCGTACCGATGACTGGGAACCCGATCTTGTTTACTGGGGTCCTGAAAAAGTCATGCTCGCAGACGAGCGTTATACGGGTGATCGCAAGTTAGATAGCCCACTCGCTGCGGTTCAAATGGGTCTGATCTACGTAAACCCAGAAGGCCCCAACGGTAACCCAGATCCAGCGCTGGCGGCGCACGATATTCGCGATACCTTTGGTCGAATGGCCATGAATGATGCGGAAACTGTGGCGCTCATTGCGGGTGGCCACACGTTTGGTAAGGCCCATGGCGCGCATAAGCCGGGGGAGTGTGTGGGCGTTGAGCCTGCAGGCGAGGCTCTGGAAGAGCAAGGCTTTGGCTGGAACAACCGGTGCGGCAAAGGTCACTCAGAAGACACAGTTACATCGGGTTTTGAGGGTGCGTGGACTGCGTCACCCACCCGCTGGAGCATGATGTATCTTGCCAACCTCTTCGCGTTTGACTGGGAAATGACTAAGAGCCCTGGTGGTGCCATTCAATGGGTGCCTGTGGACGGTCAGGCTGAGGGCACAGTCCCTGATGCGCACCTTGCGGACGTGAAGCATGCACCGATCATGTTCACCACAGACTTGTCTTTGAAGGCCGATCCGGCTTACCGAGCAATCTCTAAGCGATTCCTTGAGAACCCATCCGAGTTTGAAGATGCATTTGCGCGTGCTTGGTTCAAACTGACTCACCGTGACATGGGCCCTCGAGCTCGATACGTGGGTTCAGATGTGCCAGCTGAAGTGCTTCTTTGGCAGGATGCAATCCCTGCGGTTGATCACGCGTTGGTTGATGCGAAAGACGTGAAGAAGCTTAAGAAGGCGATTCTTAAGTCGGGAGCAAGCGAAGCTGCTCTCATTAAAGCGGCTTGGGCTTCAGCATCGTCCTATCGGGATAGCGATATGCGTGGTGGTGCTAATGGTGCCCGAGTTCGCTTGGCGCCAATGAACAGCTGGGACGTTAACGATACCGATGAGCTTGCAGCGACACTCTCTGCCCTAGAGAGCGTGCAAAGCAAATTCAACGCGAAGGCGCGCGGTGGCAAGCAAATCAGCATGGCTGACATGATTGTCTTGGGCGGTGCTGCTGCTATCGAGAATGCGGCCGCGAAACGTGGTCACAACCTTGAGATAGCGTTTGTACCGGGTCGTATGGATGCATCGCAAGCTGAAACCGACGTTGCCTCATTTGGTGCGCTAGAGCCAGTCGCTGACGGATTCCGCAATTACTACGATGCGGATCGTAACTACATGTCACCCGTTGGTGCGATGATCGATAAGGCGAGTTTACTCGACCTCACAGTGCCTGAGATGACCGCGCTCACCGGTGGCTTGCGCGTACTGGGTGCTAATGCGGGCGACTCGTCGCATGGTGTCTTAACTGATCGCGAGGGCGAACTCAGCAATGACTTCTTCGTGAATCTGTTAGACATGGGTGTTGAGTGGACTGCATCAACGGAGTTCCCAGGCGTTTACGTCGCGACTGACCGTGAGACAGGGGATCGTCGATGGACAGCTACGCCCGTCGATCTGATGTTTGGGTCAAGTTCCGAGCTGCGATCAATCTCTGAGGTTTACGGAGCGGATGACGGCGAGGCGAAGTTCGTTAGTGATTTTGCTTCCGCATGGACCAAGGTCATGCAGTCTGATCGCTTTGATCTTGAGGCGGTCAGTTCAAAAGGTTCGGTCGCGAACCGCTGATCAGTCTGCGCTTGAATCGAAACCCGGCTTAATTGCCGGGTTTTTTTTATCTGCGGCGTTAACTCCTGCGACGTTACTTCATAAACGCAGCCGCATACGCCATACTCTGGCAACGACGGCGCTCAGCCGTGAAAAAAAGAATAGGTGTGAGGTTTTCATGAAGTTAGTCACCGCAATTATTAAGCCCTTCAAGCTGGATGATGTTCGAAGTGCGCTTTCAGAGATTGGTGTGCAGGGGGTAACGGTTACCGAGGTGAAAGGTTTTGGTCGCCAGCGGGGGCATACCGAGCTCTATAGAGGAGCAGAGTACGTTGTCGATTTCCTCCCGAAGCTAAAGCTAGAGATAGCAACGTCGGCCGAACAGCTAGATCAAATCGTCGACACGATTATTTCTGCGGCCAGCACTGGGAAGATTGGTGATGGCAAAATCTTTGTTTCGGAGTTGGAACAAGTCGTTCGTATTCGCACCGGTGAAACGGGCGAGGAAGCAATCTAAGCGATCGTTACGTCTAGCTTAGTGCCTGTCGCTAAGCTGCTGAATCACTGAAGGGAGCTCTGACAGGGCTCTAACTTCGTTAACTCCTAGCGTGTTTTTTTCCTTATCAGGGTTGTACCAAATAGGTATCACTCCGGCATTGATTGCACCCTGAACATCATTTTCAACACTGTCACCTATGTGGATAACGTCGCTTGATTGGCAGCCAAGTTTTTCCCAGGTCAGGTCGAAAATGCCTCTGTCCGGCTTTGCTATGCCGGCTTCGTCTGCGCGAATCGAAAGGTCGAAATAGGGCCCGATCCCCGTCTTAAAAACATCCGCATTGCCATTGGTAATGGCTACAACAGTGTATGCCTCCGACACGCTTTCGAGCATGGGGATTGTCTCTGGAAACAGGATCACGTCGTTTCTTTTTGCCATAAAGGCCTCGAAAGCCATTCTTGCTGATTCATCGGCCTCTGCTGGTGCGATATCGAGCGACAGCAACAGCCGATACATCACTTCAATTCGCAGCGCTGTCACATCACCCACAAGGGCTGGCGCATCGGTAAGAATCTGCTTTCTGCAAACGAAGATTTGATCCCGGGTAAAGTGTTCTGCGAGATCGGGGTAGCGGTGAGCGAGTGCCAGCCACTGCGCTTTATCAGCAGCAACGAGGGCCGGTCTTGGATCCCAGAGCGTATCGTCAAGATCAAAAGAGAGGGTTGTGATCACGAGTTGGTATTTCGCTTGCCGCGCTTTTGTGCCCGCGGGTGCGCCTGATCATAGACCTTAGCAAGGTGCTGAAAATCAAGATGTGTATAAATCTGAGTCGTTGCAATATTGGCGTGTCCCAGCAGCTCTTGTACGGCGCGCAAGTCGCCACTCGATTCCAGTAGATGGCTTGCGAAAGCGTGACGTAACACGTGAGGGTGCACGCGTTGGGTCATGCCGTGTTTGATCGCGAGCTGGCGAATTCTGTCCTGTACTGCCCTCGGGCTGATTCGCGTTCCGCGTTGAGTCACGAAAAGCGGCGAGTCGTAGCCAAGTACTTCGTCCCCCATGGGGCGATGTTTCATCCACTCTGCCAAAGCAGCCAACGCAGGGCCACCAACAGGAACAACGCGGGTTTTCTGACCCTTACCAACAACCGTAATGATCTTGTCGTTTCTGTCGAGATCGTTGAGATTCGCACCTACCAATTCTGACAGTCGCAAACCAGCGGAGTAGAGCAGCTCTGCCATCGCCAGGTCGCGTGCCATTAGTGCGGTTTCACTGTGGTGGTTTAGTAGTTGATTGACCTGATCCGGCTCGAGACTTTTTGGTAGTGTTCGCGGCGTTCTCGGCGCTTTGACGCCAGCCGTTGGATCGTCGAGATCTGGGCGCGTGCGTGCCAGGAATTTATACAATGATCGCGTCGACGATAGATGCCGCTGGATCGATGTTGCCGAGAGTTTTTCTCTACTCAAGGTCGCTACCCATTGGCGAAGAAGCGATTGATTGAGGCGGGTTATATCGTCGATCGCATGCGCGCTACAAAACTCGATGAGCTTGCTCAGATCACGGCGGTAGTTCTTTACGGTGTGCGCTGAGTAGCCTCGGACGACTTCAATATATTGTAAGTAATGGTCAACCGCGTGATTGAGATTATTCTCCGTCAAGGGATTAATCCGAAGCTCGGTTGATCGGTAGGCTGCCGATAACATTTCCTAGGTATTCGAGAAATAATGTGCCATCGCCAATGCCATAGCGCACGGCATCGGTTGACCCTACCGCGATAACCGCGCCGTCTCCTGACCGCATGCTGACCCGAGCAAGAGCCGCCGAACCCTCGCCCTTGTCTTCTCCAAAGAGCGCGTTTAACTCGTGAGCTCTCAGCGGTCCGCTGGAGGCATTTTTGTTACCCATCAAGTGTGAAGCTACCGAAATGGCTTCGGAACTGATCTCTGCATCGCACCAGTGAAAGGCGACGAGCTCAACCCCAAAGCGTTTTCTAACAAGATCACAAAACAGGGTGGCAAGATCTTCGTGAGAGCCTCGCTCTGCGATAGAAGCGATAACTTCCTGAGTGGCCTCTAACAGCGCTTCATTTTGCTCGGCGACCGACATGAGGGTATCCAGTCGCCGGCGTAACTCGGCATTTCGCTCCCGCAGTGTCGCCACCTGACGCTCAACCAAGGATACGGCGCCGTCCCCAACGTGAGTAATTTTAAGTTCACTCAGTACTTCGGGATGTTGATTAAAGAAGTCGGGGTTGTCTCTGAGGTAGTCGCTAACGACCTCTGCAGTTATCTCACTTGCTGTCGACTCGTCACTCATAATGTCTACCGAAGGTTTACTTTTCCCTGGAATACGGTTTCCGCTGGACCCGCAAGCCATACGGCATCCTTGCCGCCGGTCCAACTCACAATGAGCTTACCCCCGGGTAGATCGACTGTCACCTCGGGCGCTAGCAGACCCAGCTTGATGCCGTGAACGACAGCGGCACAGGCGCCGGAGCCACAGGCTAGTGTTTCGCCAACCCCTCGCTCAAAGACCCGAAGTGCTATCGCATCGCGACTTTTAATTTCCATGAACCCAACATTTACGCTATCGGGAAAAACATCGAGCGCTTGAATCATGGGGCCAATTCTCTCAACCGGCGTAGCGGCGCAGTCATCAACCACTATCACGGCATGCGGGTTACCCATCGACAGGATGCCTGCGTTTACCGTTACGCCACCGAGCGTTAGCTCGTGTTCAGTGCTCGAATCCTCGTTGCCGTCGGGCAATACATAGGGGACAGCCGAGAGATCAAACACGGGTGCGCCGAGTTCGGCCTTCACATCGATATTTTTAGACAGCGACAAGCGACGGAGGCAGTCGCCTACCTGAAGTTTTATCTCCTGTTTGGGAGAAAGGCCCTGTTCACGAATAAACCGACCCACACAACGAGCACCATTGCCGCACTGACCGGCACTTGAACCATCCGCGTTGAAAATCTTGTATTCGAAATCGGCGTCGCCACGTTTCGGTGGCTCAATAACGAGTACCTGGTCACAGCCAACGCCGGTATGACGATCAGCAATCGTTTGAATGTGTTCGGAGGACAGGCTGACTGCCTTTCGCACCGCGTCGATGACGACAAAATCATTGCCCGCGCCGTGCATCTTGGTGAAATCAATCATCATGAGCTTTGCTCCCAATATGCTCGGGCAAACACTCGTTCGCCCAGAGCTCCTCCACTCGTTCTCGCTTTCGAATGACATGAGCGTCGGTTCCGCTCACTAATATCTCAGCCGCACGAGGGCGTGAGTTGTAGTTTGAAGACATGGTAAAGCTGTAAGCGCCCGCACCGAGGACGGCTAGGAGGTCATCTTCGCTAATACGGAGCTCTCGATCTTTGCCCAGGAAATCACCCGTCTCGCAGACCGGTCCAACAACATCGTATACCCTCGGTTCTGCTGAGCCTGGAGCGGTCTTAATGATCCTCTGCCATGCCGAATACAGTGCGGGTCGAAGCAGATCGTTCATTGCAGCATCAACAACAGCGA
The DNA here is from genome assembly GCA_038143085.1 of Halieaceae bacterium. Lineage (GTDB taxonomy): Bacteria > Pseudomonadota > Gammaproteobacteria > Pseudomonadales > Halieaceae > Luminiphilus. The sequence goes on along the minus strand of JAYQLG010000014.1, from coordinate 241,836 downwards.
AGTGTTTTGTCTCGCCCTCTTTAATAACCATGACACGGGTCAGTAGGGCGCCTCCGTTGCCCACGATCGATCGTCCCGGCTCAATCATCAGCTCCATCGAAAGATCATCGAGCTGATCTCTTACCGCGGCAATAAGCGCCTTGGCACTGGGGACCTCCTCATCGCGATATTGGATACCCAAGCCACCCCCAATATCGATGTGCTGTAATTCAATGCCAGTTGAGCGCAGGTCTAGCACGAGGTTTTTGAGGTGCTTGACTGAATCAATGAATGGCTCGATCTCGGTGAGCTGGCTACCGATGTGGCAATCGATTCCAACAGGCAGTAACGCATCGGATTCATGTGACGCACGGTAGAGTGTCTTCGCAATCTCAGCGTCGACCCCAAATTTATTCTCCTTGAGGCCCGTTGAAATATAGGGATGTGTCTTGGCATCCACATCAGGGTTCAGTCGGACCGAGATGGGTGCGACTTTATTCAAATGACGAGCGGTCTTCTCGATGAGCGCGAGTTCGGAGGCGGACTCAACGTTGAAGCAGCGAATGCCAGCGGTGAGCGCTAATTCAATCTCCGCTGCTGATTTACCAACACCCGAGAAAACCACTTTTCCTGCATCACCACCCGCTGCAAGCACCCGTTGCAACTCGCCACCCGAGACAATATCAAAGCCAGATCCGAGGCTTGCCAGCAGCTTGAGAATGGCAATGTTCGAGTTGGCTTTTACGGCGAAGCATATGAGATGGTCAGCTCCGCCGAAGGCATCGGTCCATTCAGCAAATGCGTCCGTGATCGCGGTCTGAGAGTAGACATACAAGGGTGTGGCAAACCGCTGCGCAAGGGAGTCAGCTGATACTGCCTCGCAGAAAAGAGAACCCTCGCGGACGCTAAATCCGTTGGGCATGTTGTGATCATGCGACATGGTAAAAATTAGCTAGTCGTGGTGGGTTCTGGTTCCGGGTGCCGCAACTCGCCGGGCTGTCCACAACCCAGGGTGAGGGATAACACGACTGCTATGCAATGAATGAAAAGTAGTCGCACCGGAGCCACCAATGGTTAAAACGCTAGTATACCAGCTGTTATCCTATGTTCGTGACTCGAGATCCCTATCTGGTTATGGTCTCGGCCCGACGTCTCACTTGAGCCCATGAAAAGGACACAGAATGTCTGCATCGCCACAGTACTATGAACGCATCGATGAAACCTTTGAGGAGGTTGAGTCGAAGTTGGAGGAATTGGAATCGGACCCCGATATTGCTTCGGCCGAGGGGGTTCTCAATGTGACCTTTAGCAACGGGGTAGTCTTCGTGCTAAGTCGGCAACCGGCGGTAGAGCAGCTTTGGTTAGCAACTCCGGGTGGTGGCTTTCACTTCGTGTGGCGAGATGTCGATGAAGAGTGGTTCGATACCAAAACCAACGATGGGTTTCGTCAGCTGTTGAGCCGCGAACTATCCGAGCATGCGGGTGAGCACATCGAATGGTGAGCATGCTGCGACGTTTAACGTCGACCTTTGCAGGATTACTTCTGCCTGTGACGGTGTCGGGCGAGGTGATTCATGAGCCATTATGGGTGGAAAACCTTTCTCCACTTGCGCAGTTGGTTGCACTGCCTTCACAACGCTCAGCAGACATAAAAGAAGGACTCTCGGTGTCGCTGCACACGGATATTGCGACCCATTTTGTCTCTCAGGCATCAGCGCGTGAGCGGGTATTCTTTGACGGGGAGACGCAAAAGCACAGTATCAATCTTCGATGGGGTCTATCACCCCAGTGGGAACTAAGCGCGCATGTCTCCTCCATCAAACATGACGGTGGATTTGTCGACTCCTACGTGAATCGATGGCATGACTTTTTTGGAATGAGTGATGGTGGTCGGAGCACACTGCCGGAAGATCAAATACGGTTTCAGTTCGATGGCATTGAACAGCAGTCGCTGCTCGATAGGCCTGTTTCCGGTCAGAGCGACTCGACACTCGAGCTGAGTTATGTTGCAGAGCGCCAACAAGCGCTCCAGATTGCCTACGCGGTCGGTTACAAAGCCTCTACTGGTTCGTCAGAGCGATGGCTCGGGAGTGGTGCTGACGACCTCTATGGTGTTGCGCGCTTTAGTGGTGCGCATCAAGGTGATCTGCCACTTTACTGGCACGGACAGTTTGGTGTCACTCGAGTAGGGGAGAGTGCGCTGTTAGGCGCTCAGCAAAAAGACTGGCTATGGTTCACCGGCTTGTCAGCCGAGTGGCTTCTGAATGACCGATGGTCGCTGATCGCCCAGCTAGATACTCACAGTGCCCTGGTGAAGAGTGAGGTTGATGCGGTCGGCGAAACTGCCGGTATGCTCAGCCTTGGACTACGGCGTCAACTCGGTCGGCAGTGGGCACTTGATGTCAGTTTTGCCGAGGATATTGTGGTCGAGAGCGCGGCCGATATTATCTTTCAGGCATCGCTTCATTTTCGTCCCTAGATTGGAAAAAAGCCCGATCTTTCGCACAATCTCTAGCGTTATTAGCTTAGCGCGTCTCTCGCCCGCTTCGCAGCGGCCAAGACCTGTTTTGGCGCAGTGCCACCAATATGATCTCGCGCTGCGACAGACCCCTCGAGTGTCAGGACGTCAAAGACATCGTCAGTGATGTCCGCACACAGGTTTTGAAGTGTCTCTAGCGAAAGTTCTGCCACATCGACCCCTTCGGATTCAGCTATTCCGACCGCAGTGCCCACAATCTCATGCGCATCACGAAAGGCGACACCCTTTCTAACCAAGTAATCAGCAAGATCGGTTGCTGTCGGATGACCCAAACTCGCTGCGCGTCGCATCGACGCCGGTTTTGCAGACATAGCAGGTATGAGATCGGCAAAGGCTAGCAGTGAGTCGTGCACGGTTCGAACAGCGTCAAAGACAGGTTCTTTATCTTCCTGGTTGTCTTTGTTGTAGGCGAGCGGCTGTCCTTTCATGAGCGTAATAAGTGCCACTAGATGCCCCTGAACTCGTCCGGCTTTACCGCGAATCAGTTCGGGAACATCCGGGTTCTTCTTTTGGGGCATGATCGATGAGCCAGTGCAGAACCGATCTGGTAGATCGACAAAATTGAACTGTGCACTCGTCCAAATGATCATCTCTTCTGCCATGCGGGAGAGGTGCATCATGGTGATCGCTGCGGCCGACGTGAATTCGATGGCAAAGTCTCTATCGGATACCGAGTCCAAGGAATTTTCCGTTGGCGCTTGGAAGCCGAGAGCTTTGGCTGTCATATGCCGGTCGATGTTGTATGACGTACCTGCCAGTGCTGCCGAGCCCAGCGGGCAGTAGTTCATTCGGGCGGAGCAGTCAGCCAAACGGCTATCGTCACGCGCCAACATCTCATTCCAGGCTAGCAGGTGATGACCGAACGTCACGGGCTGTGCGACTTGCAGGTGCGTAAAGCCGGGCATGACGGTGTCCGCGTAGCGCTCAGCCTGATCAATAAGCCCCGTTCGCAGTCGGGTCATTTGACTTCGTATGCTCTCGATGGCGGCACGCAGGTAGAGTCTTATGTCAGTGGCAACCTGATCGTTTCGGGAGCGTCCTGTGTGCAGGCGCTTGCCGGCATCGCCAATCAATTGGGTGAGTCGCGCCTCGATATTCATGTGCACGTCTTCCAGCTCTACCTGCCAATGGAAGGCGCCAGAGGCTATCTCATCTTCTACCTGTGTCAGCCCACGGTGGATATCGCTGACATCCTGATCGCTCAAAATACCAGAGGCAGCCAGCATGTCAGCATGCGCGCGCGAGCCCTGAATATCATAATGAGCAAGCACGTGGTCAAAGGAGTAGGACCCAGTGAATTCCTGAACGAACGCATCGGTGGCTTCGCTGAAACGACCACCCCATGTTTGACTGGTATGACTGTCTAAAGAACTGGACACGCGATACACTTCTCTTGTTTTACAGGTTGCTATTGTATCAGGTGCAGGGCATTGCATGCGCGAGTGGTAAGCTGAAAAGAAATAGGGGGAAGCATGAATTCAATAACAATAGCGACTCGCGAGAGTCCACTCGCTTTGTGGCAGGCCCACTTTGTGGAGGCGGAGCTGAAGCGTCATCACCCAGGCATTGAAGTGAAATTACTGGGAATGACGTCGAGGGGCGACCAACTGTTGGATAAGCCCTTGTACAAGGTCGGTGGTAAGGGTCTTTTCGTTAAAGAGCTTGAAACCGCTTTGTTGGATGAGCGTGCCGATATTGCTGTCCACTCAATGAAGGACGTGCCAATGGAATTGCCGCCCGGGCTCACGCTGGGTGTCATTTGCGAGCGGGAGGACCCACGCGATGCGCTGGTCGGGGTGACGAGCTTCGATGACTTGCCTGAGGGAGCTCGACTAGGTACCTCGAGTTTGCGACGCTCGTGTCAGGTCATGCAGCGACGACCTGATCTGCAAATTGGATTCCTGCGCGGTAACGTGAATACCCGTCTCGCAAAGCTCGATGCGGGTGAGTTCGATGCCATCATTTTAGCGTGTGCTGGCCTCAAGCGTCTGGGCTTTGATGACCGTATTGGTGCGGCGATCGACGAAGACTTTCTGCTCCCAGCGGGTGGACAGGGTGCGGTTGGGATTGAATACAGGGACGCGGATAGTCGCGTTGCCGAGCTGTTAGCGCCGCTCGCGCACGAGGAAACATCGCGGCGGGTCATTGCTGAACGGACGGTTGTGAGACGACTTGATGGGGGTTGTGACGTCCCTATTGCTAGTTTTGCGGTGGCCGAGGGCGACTCTCTCTGGCTGCGGGCTCGGGTTGGCTCGCCCGATGGGAAGACAGTCATTGTCTCGGAGGCGCGTGGGTCTGAACCCGAAGCGCTTGGGCTCGAAGTTGCCGACGCGCTGATTGCAAAGGGGGCAGCAGAAATTTTGAAAGCAGCGCGATCGTGAAACGCGTTGTTGTCACTCGTTCAGTGGAGGATGTCGATCGCCTTGCCGAGCGACTGACAAGCGAGGGATATTTACCCGTAAAGCTGCCCCTGCTGGCGATCGAGGCAATACAAAGTTCACTGGATATCGACAATCTGCCACGTGCTACCACGGTCATCATCTTTACGTCGGTTAATGCAGTCCGTCACGGATTCGATGCAATTGCCAGAGCAATTACAGAGCAAGGGTTAGTGACTATTGCTGTGGGGGCGAAAAGCCGAGATGCATTGGGCAAAAAAGGTGTCCGCGCCGAATCCCCAGCGAGGGAAGACTCCGAGGGTATCCTCGATTTATTAGCATCGCTTGATCAGTCGCCTACCCACGTGGTCCTTGTGAAGGGTCAGGGCGGTAGAGATCTCATCGAGACTAGTTTGGATAACTTGGGTATTCATCTCACCATCGTCGAATGTTATCGCCGTGTTTGGCCCGACGTGCCGGAGGCGAATTTCCTGTCGGCGGTATCGATTGAGAGTCCCAGCATTATCCACGTAGCCAGCGGCGAAACGCTGACTCGGCTAACGGATCTGTGTTGGGCGCATGGCGTTGATGCTCTAAACACTCACGTTCTGGTGGTACCCTCGCAACGAGTTGCCGATCAGGCTCGAGAGCTGGGCTGGCAATCGCGTATAGTAGCGGATGGGGCAGGGGATGAAGCACTTCTCGACGCAGTGGCTGACCTCTCCTAGCTAGCAGAGTTCCGGGGTGATGTTATGAGTGAGCAGCGCGTTGCAAAGAAGGCGAGTCGAACGGGTGGTTGGATAACCCGGAGTCTGCTGCTTATGTTGCTCCTGTGCATCGCTGCGCTAGGAGCCGCTGGCTACTACTACGGCCTTCCGTTTGCCAACCAGCTACTCGACGAACGCGATTCGATTACAGCGTCCGTGGCGGAACTAAAGGCCGCTCAGAAGTCTGCACTCGACACTATTCCCGGACAAATTGATGCCGCGATAACTGATCGCTTGGCAGCAGTCGTTCTTGAGCAGGACAACAAGTTATCTCTGCTAACACGAGAGGTCGCCCGCATGACGGCCGCCGAGCAGCGGTTAAAGGAGGCACTAGCTCGCGCTGAGGCGCAGTTGGAACGACAATCGGGCGTTGACCAAGCCGCGTGGCGAACAGCTGAGGCCGAATTTAATGTTCGTATGGCGAGCCAGCGCCTCCAAGTCGCCCGAGATGTTTCCGCGGCACTTGTTTTGTTGCGGGGAGCTGATCAGTTATTGGTAGGTGTTGATACCCGTCAAGCGGAATTGCTTCGGCGGTTGGTGGCATCCCATGTCGCTGAGTTGTCTGCGTTACCACAGGTGGATCACATCGGACTTCTCAGCCAGCTGCAGGCCCTCGAGCAGCAGGTAGGACAGCTAGAGCTGGTCTCACTCGGATTTGAGTCGCAGTCGCTTTCAGAATCCGTCTCAGATAATCCATCAAATTCTTTGTCGTTCCTTCAGCAGGCGATCAGTATTTTGTCGTCTTACTTCGTGGTCACTACGCTTGAGTCCTCTGACGTGCGACCTCTTCCCAGTGAATGGGCTGCACTGGCGCAATCGTCATTGGCTGCCATGTTTGAGCAGGCTCGATTGGCTCTATTGATGGGTGATCAAACTAATTTTGTTGCGTCAATCGATCGTGCCACGGTATTTATCAGGCAGCATTCACGGACTGATGACCCGCGTGCGACAAGTATTGTCGAGGCGCTTGTAGCGCTGAAACGTGTCGACGTAGCACCAGTCCTTCCAGATCTATCTGAGACCTTGCGTGTTTTCCGCGACGAGCCGCGACCCATTCCCAATGCACTAGCTGACAGCATCGAAGGGGAGACGCAGTAATGCGGCGACAGGTGTGGTTGATTCTTGGTGGTCTCGCTGCCGGTGTCGCTCTCGTGTCTTTGCTTGCGTTCGATGCAGGTTATGTTCTGGTTCAGTTTGGTCAGTATCGACTGGAGACAACGCTGGTAGCAGCGGCCATCGCAGTATTCCTCCTCTTGTGGATAGTGCGAGTAAGTTTTCGTTTTGTGTCCGCTATTCTTGGGCTCGGACCGGGCTTCGGGCGCTGGCTGGAAAAAAGGCGTGAAGACAAGATGTCGGCCTTGTTGCGAGAAACCTTGAATGCCATGTTTGAAGAGCGTACCGACACCGTCATGCAGCGGCTACCAAAGTTGATGAAAGGCGATCTTTTCTCTAGCACCGAACGCGCTAAAGCAGATGTCTGGGTATTGAAGCGACAGCTCGAGGCAACGGCAAAGCCCGACCAGCTAAAGCGGCTGTGGAGTGGTGCTAAAGCAGAACTCAAGCAGGCCCCGGAAATGACTGCGCATTATGCGAGCCAGTTATGTCGTTTGGGGCGCTCGCAAGACGCGGAATTAGAATTACAGGCGCTGTCAAAACGTGGCTGGACAGCTTCAGCTACGCACGCCTTGGCGCAAATTAACCTCGACGATGCGCCCTCAATGGTCAATGCCTTAACCGAGCTCTCGGGCAATCGGAGTGCCAACGATGTGGCCAATGGGTTGGTGATTGCCAAAGCCCAGCTACTGCCCAAGAGTGAAGCGGAGAAAACGTTGATTGAGCACTATGGGAAACAGCCAGCACCCTTTGTGGTGACAGCCCTGGGAACCATTGGGGTCAAAAAGTCTTAGCGCTTGCGCCCCGGTAGGTGGATGCCCAGAGAATCCCAAATCGAGTCCACGCGCTCTTTGACCGTTGCATCCATCTGAATTGACGTACCCCACTCGCGATCGGTTTCCCCTTCCCATTTATTGGTCGCATCCATACCCACTTTTGAGCCGAGACCTGCGACAGGTGACGCGAAGTCAAGGTAGTCGATGGGCGTGTTGTCGATAAAAACAGAGTCGCGACGTGGATCCATGCGCGTTGTCATGGCCCAGATCACATCCTCCCAGCTTCGGACATCGACGTCCTCGTCTGTGATGACAATGAATTTGGTGTACATGAACTGACGGAGAAAACTCCAGATGCCCAACATAATGCGCTTGGCATGCCCCGGGTATTCTTTGCGTATGCTGACAACGGCCATTCGGTAAGAGCAGCCCTCGGGTGGAAGATAAAAGTCGACAATCTCAGGGAACTGCTTCTGAAGAAGCGGCACAAAAACCTCGTTCAAGGCCACACCTAAGATAGCGGGTTCATCCGGTGGTCTGCCGGTGTAAGTGCTGTGATAGATGGGGTTTTTACGTGTTGTCATTGTCTCCACGGTAAAGACCGGGAAGCTCTCTACTTCGTTGTAGTAGCCGGTGTGATCTCCGAATGGGCCCTCGTCTGCCATCTCGCTCGGATCGATATAGCCTTCCAGAATGATCTCTGAGTGTGCTGGCACTAGGAGCTCGTTGTCCTTACATCGAGGGGTTAGACAGTTGGCCAACTCCGTTTTGCCGCCCCGCAGTAATCCCGCGAATGCGTACTCTGATAGTGCATCTGGAACAGGAGTAACCGCGCCGAGCGTGGTAGCAGGATCGGCGCCCAGTGCGATGGCGACAGGGTAGGGCTCGCCGGGCCGTTTCAGTGTCCAGTCGCGAAAGTCGAGTGCTCCTCCGCGATGCGAGAGCCATCGCATGATTAGCTTGTTGGGTCCCAACAACTGCATCCGGTAGATGCCAAGATTCATGCGAGGTTTTTCAGGGCCGCGAGTGATGACAAGGGGCCAAGTTACAAGCGGTCCCACGTCACCTGGCCAGCAGGTCTGTATCGGCAGGGTCGTAAGGTCAATGTCATCACCCTTCAAAACAATGTCTTGGCATGGCGGTCGATTAATAATCTTAGGCCCCATGTTCAGTACTTTTTTGAGTAGCGGCGCTTTGTCGATAAGGTCGCGCATGCCTTTGGGCGGATCGGGTTGTCGCAGATAGGCGAGTAGCTCTCCGATCTCGCGCAGGGCTTCGATAGAGTCCGCGCCCATGCCTAGGGCCACGCGTTTTTCGGTACCAAACAGATTCGCGAGTAGCGGGGTGTCGTAACCTTTCGGATTTTCAAAGAGCAAGGCCGGGCCGCCGCCTCGGAGAGTGCGATCGGCGATTTCGGTCATCTCAAGATTGGGGTCTATCTCTTCTTTGATTCTCACCAAGTCGCCGTTGGCTTCCAAGGTGTCGAGGAATTCGCGGAGGTCCCGAAATTTCATACGATTATTCTTTATCAAACTGACAGTGCGAGCATGCCACAGTTAGAGTCTAAGCGCGCATCCACGTCTCGTTATTGACGTAGATACTCGCTTGCAGGTGCCCGTTCGACCGAATTACTTTCGCTTCATCGAACGGAAGAATTCGTCGTTTGACTTCGTATCTTTCAGCTTGTCCAACAGGAATTCGATGGCTGGGAGGTCCTCCATACCGTGCAGAAGCTTGCGAAGGATCCACATGCGTTGCAATTCTTCTTCGCCCGTCAGCAACTCCTCACGGCGGGTACCTGAACGTCGGATATTGATGGCAGGATAGACACGCTTCTCAGAAATTTTTCGGTCGAGGTGGAGTTCCATATTACCTGTACCCTTGAACTCCTCGTAGATAACTTCATCCATTTTGGAGCCAGTCTCAGTCAGTGCCGTTGCAATGATGGACAGACTTCCTCCCTCTTCGATGTTTCGCGCTGCACCAAAGAACCGCTTGGGACGCTCCAATGCATGAGCATCAACACCGCCGGTGAGTACCTTGCCTGAACTGGGTACCACAGTGTTGTAGGCTCGTGCGAGTCGCGTAATCGAGTCGAGAAGAATCACAACATCACGCTTGTGCTCGACTAAGCGCTTCGCTTTCTCGATGACCATATCCGCTACTTGGACGTGCCGTGAGGGTGGCTCGTCAAAGGTCGATGCCACTACTTCGGCACCGCGCGCTCCTACCGACCGCTGCATCTCTGTCACTTCCTCGGGACGCTCATCAATTAGAAGAACAATGATGTAGCACTCTGGATTATTACTGATGATGGCCTGCGCCATGCTCTGCATCATGATGGTCTTACCCGCTTTCGGGGGAGCCACTAGCAAGCCTCGCTGGCCTTTTCCGGTCGGTGCACACAGGTCGATGATTCGACCCGTGAGGTCTTCGGTAGAGCCGTTACCTTTTTCGAGCGTCAAACGCTCATCCGGGAACAGGGGCGTCAGGTTCTCGAAAAGGATTTTTGCTTTCGCAGTCTCGGGTGATTCAAAGTTGACCTCGCTAACCTTCAACAGTGCGAAATAGCGCTCTGAGTCCTTTGGTGGACGAATCATGCCGGTCACGGTGTCACCGGTTCTCAGATTGAATCGTCGAATTTGGCTCGGACTGACATAGATATCGTCGGGGCCGGCTAGGAATGAGCTATCCGCTGATCGAAGGAAACCAAAACCATCGGAAAGGATTTCAAGCACACCGTCGCCAAAAATATCCTCACCACTTTTTGCGTGTTTCTTGAGTAGCGAGAAGATGATGTCCTGCTTGCGTGAGCGGGCCATGTTTTCGATGCCCATCTCAGCTGCCATATCGATCAGTTCCTGAGTCGATTTGGTCTTTAATTCTGTCAGGCTCATCGGATTTTCCGATGGCACATGCGGTTCTCGTCGGTTGCGACGATTGCGGTTTCGTCGATTACGGCCACCACCTTGGTGCTCGCCTTCTTCATTGGCTTGCGCACTATCGCTCTCAGCCGCCGCTGCCGGTTCTTCGCCGTCGGCTGGCGATGATTCTTCTGTGGCCGAAGCCGCGCTGCGGTTGAGTTTCAGAGTTCGAGTCGGCTTGTCTTCGCTGCCGGCTGCTTCTTGATGTTCGGTGTCGGGTGTCGCCTCAGTGGTTGGCTCGACAGCCTGATCGACAATGTTTGTTTCTTCTTCTTGCACGCGGTTGTACCTGTGGCGTTGGGAAAGTTTTATTACCCGCTAATAGGGCGCTTAAGGATCTTTTGATGACCCACAGCCAACGCAAATGCGTGTTGATCTTGCTGGTCGTTGACTGGGGGAAGCGGGGCGAGATATCGCCCACAACTGAAAGGTAGCACCGCTTTAGCGGTGCGTCTACTAGGACTGCGCAGAAATTTTTTGCTGCAGAGGGGTGCTTACAGGCAGCCGTCTACGAACTCAGCTAGTTGAGTCTTGGAGAGTGCACCCACTTTTGTTTCAACAGCACTGCCGCCTTTGAAGACGATCAAGGTCGGGATGCCGCGAATACCAAACTTCCCGGGTAGGTCCGGATTTGCATCCACGTCCACCTTGCACACTTTCAGGCGATCACCGTATTCATTCGCAATTTCCTCGAGAACGGGTGCAATCATCTTGCAGGGTCCGCACCACTCTGCCCAGAAATCAACCAGGACTGGTACGTCTGATGACAAAACCTCATTTTGAAATTCTGCGTCCGTTACGTGTGTAATGTTGTCGCTCATGGTGCCTCCGCATGTGTCGCGACATATACTCTCAAAAAATATGTTCGGATGACAGTGTTGAGAACGAATGGCGGCGAACTCATGTGATTCTTGGTTTGTCTATTTGGTGCAGTGCTCGGATGGCTCTTTTTACACTGGGGTCACAACGGATCTAGAGCGCCGGGTCAGGCAGCATAATGGTGAGATTGTTGGCGGTGCGAACTACACGCGTGCACGCAGGCCCGTGGCGCTGGCCTGGTATGAAGCCTGCGAAGACCGTTCTGTCGCTCAGCAACGCGAGCATTCGGTTCGTCGTTCGACCAGACGGGAGAAACAGCGTTTAGCGCTAGCGGCGGCGATAGTGCGAGATAACGAAAGGTGATGAGACGTTGGGTGGTGATTTGCTAGACGATTTTTGGTGTTGGGCAGTCGCGCAGTATGAAGATGCGCAAGTGCGGGAAGGGCTTCTGGAGTTTCAGGAGAACTCAGGACTAATTATTTTGGAAGCGATGTTTCTCGCCTGGCTGGGCCATCGAGGTCAGGCTATCGGCGAAGAAGACCAACAGCGTATACGCGAGGCCATCATCCCGTGGGTTGAAGGCGTGGTGTTGCCGCTTCGTCGGCAACGGCAGGCTTGGACTGATATGCCAGCTATGATCACGAATCGTCGTCATCTACTCGGGCTCGAGCTCGAGGCAGAACGCGTTTTAGCTCAGTTGCTCATTGATGCATTACCGATCGAGGAACAGCTTAACGACCTTGCTACGCCGGCAGTGGATCGAAACTTGGCCCGTCTCCCAGAACTCAAGGATACTGCCATTCTTCGGCGAGTGACCGACATGCTAGGGCGGTAGCCAGTACTGCCGGACCCGCGTACCATGCGCGGATCTTTTTATTTATTACCTACACAGGACAACCTGCCATGTTAAATGCGAGTTTTTTCTCGAAATCTGCGTGCAAAACTGTAGCGCTGACGGCGCTTATGAGTGTCGGCTTGGTCGCTTGTGATCAAACTGCGGAGACAACTGAAATGAGTTTAGACAGCCAAGAGCAACGAATCAGCTACGGCATTGCAATGAATATGGGTCGACGCATGAAAGCGGAGGGCGTGCCAATCGACGCGGATGCGTTTGCAGAGGGACTTCGCGATGCCCTGTCAGGTGCAGAAGCGAAGATGACAGACGAGGAAATTAACGCCGAAATGCTGGCTATGCAGGAACAGATGCAGGCTGAGCAAGAAGCTGAGATGCAGGCAGCGGGCGACGCTAACCTTGAAGCTGGCGTTGCGTACCTCGAGGCAAACGCAAGCGCTGAAGGCGTGCAAACGACAGCGAGTGGTCTCCAGTACCGCGTGGTTCGTGAGGGTACAGGTGCCAAGCCTACGTCAGCTGACTCGGTTGAAGTTCACTACGAAGGCCGTCTGATTAATGGCACTGTATTTGATAGCAGCTACAGTCGCGGCCAAACCGTTACTTTCGGTGTCACGCAAGTCATACCGGGATGGACAGAGGCATTGCAGCTGATGAGCGAAGGCGCCGAATATGAGCTAACCATCCCATCAAACCTTGCTTATGGTGCCGGTGGTGCGGGCGGTGCAATCGGCCCAAATGAGGTGCTCATCTTTAAGGTAGAGCTCGTCGCGGTCGTTTCGCAATAAGTCGGTCAAGACCCCGGGCTTAACAACAGTGATACCGCCTGACGGTTCACTATGCCTGAATGAACTGGGAATGAGAGCGGGGTAGACCTACCTTACATAACAGCGGTCGCTACCGACCGCTTCCGCTTGACTTCTAGTTGCGATACTGCGCGTAGAATTCGTGCAGAAACCTATCAAACGAGACGCTATCGGCGGATTCGATATCACGCTGGCGTCGCAGGGACGCGATTGCCTCATCAGCCAGACTAGTTTTGATCTCGCTGGGTATGGGGTGGGCGTCGAATTCGCGATGCCACTCTTCCGCATAGCGCCCCATCAGGTCTGAGTAGCTGATGTTCTGCTCGAAGATTTCCCGTAATACGCGGGACGATGGCGTCTCGATGTCGCCCGTTAACATGCCCCGCGCTCGAATCATGGCATCGTTATGACGCGTTGTAGCATCCGCACTGTCGAGCCAGTCAGCGGCTTCTTGCATTGCATCAAGAATGGGTTTGGCAAGCTCGTTGCGTGGTATCTCTCGATTATCTTCTGTCAGTAGCTGAAGCGACGGATCACGTCCAAAGTTAAGGATCCGTTGAGTATTGGTGTTATCGATACTGCGAGTGGCGGCATTGCACAATGGGCTATCCGACAGGACACACGACAGTAGGAAGGTATCGACCAAAGCAATGATTTCTTCACTAATACCAAGGGGTGTGAACGGATCAATATCTAGACATCGTACTTCGACGTACTCGATACCTCGCTCTTCAAGAGCTCGCACCGGCGCCTCCCCTGATCGCGTAACGCGCTTTGGACGAATGGCACTGTAGAACTCATTTTCAATTTGGAGTAATCCATCATTAAGCTGAGTGAGCTCGCCGCTGGTGATATCCGGGAGTCGGCAATAGTCGTCATGGGGCGTCACAATGGCTTTGGTCAGCGTTTCGATGTAGGTCTCTAACTGGTTGTAGCAAATCTGCAGCCCATCCTGAGCTGAGCTGGTGTAGCCGAGATCTCCCATACGAAGTGATGTCGCAAACTCGCCATAAAGTGTGTGGTCGTTGATGCTGTGCAGGTGCTTCGGTGACTCACCCCGAACAAACGATCGGCTAAGCGCCGGGGAGCTACCCGTCAAAAAGTTCAGCAACCAGCCGTGGCGCTGGAAGTTTCTTATCAGAGCCAGATAGCCTTGAGTTCGCCAATTGGCGAGTGAACAGTCCGAGTTACCGATGTGTCTAGACGTCTCCCAAAAAACGTCAGGCAAAGAAAAATTGTAGTGAATGCCTGCGATGACCTGCATGGTTCGACCATACCGCGCGCTCAATCCATTTCGATAAACACGCTTCATCGTTCCAATGTTGGAGGAGCCGTAGTTAGCAATGGGTATTTCGGTCTCAGGTCCGAGTTCTCCGGGCATGCTGGCGCCCCAGATGATTTCGTCGAGAAGTGACTGAGCGGTGTAGGCATGCAGTTGATGGAGCTCGTTCAGCGCGCCCTTGGGCGTGTCATGGACACCCGTTATGAATTCGAGAAGTGCTTCCGAATAATCCGTTGTGATGGCGTTGTGGGTTAAGGCAGAGCCCAAAGGCGTTGGATGGGGCTTTTGCGAGAGCCTGTGGTCGCTTGAGGATACGCGAAGGCCTTCTTTTTCGATGCCTCTGGTTACTCGCAGAACGTCGGACGGGCTACCGTTTGTTATTGCCGTTCTAAATGCCGCAGCCATCATCTTGTAGTACCTTACAAACCACTGGGGTCATGTACGTCGATGCGCTATTTCGGATCGCTGTACAACGTCGGTCGCAAGTGTACGCTCTATCAGATCAGTTGGTACAGCTGTTCGACGCAAACCCGAGGATGGAGGCGACATGCATTTTGAAAATTGGCTTAAGACCCTCGCCGATGAGGGCGGTTCGGACTTGTACTTGACGACGGGCGCACCGCCTAGTGCGAAATTTGATGGTGAGCTGAAACCGTTGTCGGAAGAGCGACTATCGCCTGGGTTCACGCGCGACCTTGCCTACGAACTGATGGATGCGCAGCAAGCTCGCGAATTTGATGAGAAGCTCGAAATGAATCTCGCCATTTCGCTAGCCGGTGTTGGGCGTTTCAGGGTCAATATCTTTAAACAGCGAAACGAAGTGGGAATGGTCGCGCGTTATATCGTCGTCGATATTCCGCCAATGCAACAACTGGGCTTGCCATCCATCGCCGCTGATTTAATCAAGAAAAAACGCGGTCTATTACTGGTTGTGGGTGCGACGGGTTCAGGCAAATCCACCACGCTGGCCTCGCTGATAGACCATCGAAACAGCACCATGGGTGGGCATATCGTCACCCTCGAAGATCCCGTTGAATTTATTCATCGGCACAAGCAAAGTCGATTGTTAATCAGCGAGAACTGGGGAGTTGATACGCGGAGCTGGGAGAACGCCCTCAAAAATACCTTGCGGCAAGCCCCCGACGTCATTTACATCGGCGAGATACGCGATCGAGCGACAATGGAATACGCCGTGTCCTTTGCAGAGACAGGCCACCTATGTGTTTCAACTCTGCACGCCAATAACGCCAATCAGGCACTTGAGCGGATTGTTAACTTCTTCCCCGAGGAACGTCGTCCTCAGCTGTTGATGGACCTTTCGCTTAATTTACTGGGCATTATGTCTCAGCGTCTTATCCCCACAGCTGAGGGTGGTCGTTGCGCTGCGATTGAGGTGCTCTTGGCATCGCCATTAGTAAAGGATTTGATTCTGCAAGGCGATATTCACGCGCTAAAAGACATCATGGAGAAATCGATTGATCAGGGAATGAAAACCTTTGATCAAGCGCTATTCAGTCTGTTCCATGAGGGCAAGATTACTCAGAGGCAGAGGCGATGCGAAACGCCGACTCTGCCAACAATCTGCGACTTGAAAATCAAGCTGGCCAGTGAGGGCGGTGCCGGCGGCGTTGGCGGACTATCGCTGGAAGAGACCGACTAACTCAGCTGTTGAGCTGAGCCAGTAAGTCATCAATGACTCGCTCTAATTGCTTAAGGGTGCTGCACTCCGCCGCTACATCGCAGTTGCGGATGACGCCCGGCATTTCAGAATCACCCGTGCCCCAACTTCTCTGACTTTCCGGATTGAGCCAAATCAGCTGTCGACACTTCGATCGAATTTCGGCAAGCAGGTCGAGCCTTGGATCCGTATTGTTATTTCTCGCATCACCCAAAATAATCACCGTAGTGACGCGATTGATGTCGGCCATGGCCAGACTCGCAAAATCTTCGAAGGCGCGGGCGTAGTCCGTGGCGCCACCGTACTTCAAGTTGACGCGCTCAATGGCGATCTCTACGGGAAGCGCGCGCAGTGTCTCTGTGACTTCACCCAAGTTAGATGAAAAGGCAAAACTGCGAGTTCTCGGCAGAATATCTTGAAGTGAATGAAGGAACAGCAATAAGAATTTCGCATAAGCCGCCACAGAGCCGCTGACGTCACAGAGGATCAGAATCTGAGGTTTGCGACGAACGCTTTTTCGCCACTGTGGTTTGAAAGGCACACCGTCGGTCGCCATGGCTTTTCGCAGGGTTGCCGGCACTGCCAGTTGACCCCGTTTGACGCGCTTTCGGACGCGGCCGTGACGAGCGGCCAGCTTGCGTGTCATGCGTTCCAGTAATCGCTTTAGTCGGGCTCTGTGGTGCTGGTCTACATTGCCGAGTGACATGTTACTCAATGCTTCATCGAGCATATCCTCGGCATCGCCACTGGCGTGAACCATGTAGGCTCTATCGACCCGATCTCGGACCTTGTTGCGAAGTTGTTCACGCAGCGCCTGCACGGCCTCAAACGCAGCGGGTTCAGTGCTTTCAAGTTCTACCGCCGCATCGCGAAGGGCCTGCTCGCCGAGCGCATCGAGCATTTTGCGGATGTACTGCCCTCGTTGGGTCAGTAGCTTGATTGCTGACACATCGACCTGTTGCGCCGCTGTCTCCACGGCAATAGCAATCGCTGCCTCATCGCCGCTCTTTAACGCATCCACCAATTCGCTCGACAGATTTTTTGCCAGTTCGGGCTGGGCCTGCATTGCCTGTGAGAGTTGCTCGCCCAGTTCCTCAGAGGATGGGCTGCCGTCGCTACTGTCATCGGTGCCGCTGGATGGGTTTTCGCTTTTGGATTTATCGGACGAAGGTGCGCCAAAGTATTGCTCGAAGGCCTCGTTGAAGACTTCGATTTCAAACTTTGACTTAGCCAGCGCACTGCCCAGACCGTTTTTAAGCAGTGTCCGGTCGTCGTAGCCAACGAGCCCAGCGACTTCCATGGCCACTAGTGAATCAGCAGGCGATATCAGTATGTCGCGACCGCGCAGAAACTCGATGAACGCCAGCAGTCGATCGGTGGGTGCGTCCTGACTGAATCGCTCAGCGTGTGCCATGACGTTTTAGGCGTTGGCCGCCTGTTTTTCGGCATTGAGGAGGTCCACCAAGTTTTCCACCACGCTGGTCAGGTCTTCCTCGTATTTCAGCAATGCATTCAAAGAGGCTTTTACAAGCTCTTCATCCAGCGAGTCCGCGTGTAACAGGACCAGGCTTTTTGCCCAGTCGATGGTTTCTGATACCGATGGGAGCTTTTTGAGATCCATCTCACGCACCTTGCTGACGAAGGTGACCAGGTGATCTGTCATGGCCTCCGTGATCTGAGGTACCCGGGCTCTGACGATGCGGCCTTCGAGTTCAGTCGTTGGGAAGTCGATATGCAGGTGCAGACATCGACGTTTTAATGCATCTGACAGGTCCCGGGTATCGTTACTGGTGAGGAAGACGAGTGGCTTTGACCGCCCCTTGAGTGTACCGAGTTCAGGGATGGAAACTTGAAAGTCGGAGAGCACCTCAAGCAGGAGCGACTCAAACTCGAAATCTGCCTTGTCAATCTCGTCCACCAAAAGCACAACACCACCTTCAGCATCGATTGCCTGGAGTAGCGGCCTGGGCTCCAAGAACTCTTTTGAGAAGAAGACATCATCAAAACTGTGCAGTCGCTCAACCGATGCGCGTAAACCCTGCGCCCCTTCCATTACCTCGGAGAGCTGTGTCTTGAGAAGCTGTGTATAAAGCAGTTGCTTTCCATACTTCCACTCATAAATGGCCTTTGACTCATCGAGACCTTCATAGCACTGCAAGCGCACCAGCGGTGCACCTGTGACCTGCGCACAGCTTTTCGCCAGTTCCGTTTTCCCTACACCGGGAGGGCCCTCTACCAAGATAGGCTTTTCTAGTGCTGCGGCCAGATAGACAACCGTGGCGATTTGCTCGTTGCAAATGTAACCCGCGGTAGCAAGTGACTCGACAATGCTGTCAACGCTCTCCAGCTTTGGAAAGGAATGGGACATAAATAAATCCTAGTGTGATGTTATCCGCCAGTGGCGTTCATCAAACGGACAACCTGAGGTTCGTCTGGCTGATCAAACACATGACGCTCGGGTTTATACGCAAGAGCGGCGACAATTGCACGTTTCAAGCTGGACGAATCCATGTCGCTGCGCAGCATCTGGCGTAAATCCAGAGAATTTTCGTGACCTAAACACAGGACCAATCGGCCGTCTGGCGTGATTCTGAGTCGATTGCAGGCATCACAGAAGTTATCGGTAATCGGTGAGATTACGCCGACTTCGGTGCTTGTTCCCTCCACAGAATAGCGGCGTGCGGGTCCGTCAGTTGAGGATCCCACGATGGGTACAAGGTTGAACCGGCGCCGTATCGTTTCCAAAACTTGTGCCGAGGGCACGAGGCTCAACTCGCGGTCGGTTTGGGTGATATGCCCCATCGGCATCTCTTCGATGAAGGCAATATCAATGCCCTTGTTGAGTGCATAGTCTATGAGCGGCTCGATCTGGGTGTCATTTTTTCCCGTCAGTAAGACGGTGTTGAGTCGGATGCGGTCGAATCCTGCATCAATGGCCGCATCCAATCCGGCGAGTACCTTATTCAGGTCGCCGGTTCGCGATAATTCGGCGAATTGATTGCCGCACAAGGTATCCAAACTCACATTGATACGGGAGACCCCAGCGTCGACCAGGGGCCTGGCCAGTGTTGGTAGTTGGCTACCATTGGTTGTCATCACAAGCTCATTGAGCCCTTCGATGTTGGATAAGCCCTGGGCGATATCAACGATGTCAGGACGCACCAACGGTTCGCCACCGGTCAGTCGAATTTTCTGAACGCCCAGATCGACGAATAGTGTCGCGAGCCGAATAATCTCTTCAGCGGATAGCACGGCTTTACGTGGTAAAAACCGCATTTCTTCAGTCATGCAATACTGACAGCGAAAATCGCACCGATCGGTAACCGAGAGCCGTAGATAACGGATCCGGCGATCGAAAGTATCGACAAGAGAGGATGGCTGAGATTTCATGGCGCCTAGTGTAACGAAGAACCGTGGGTAATACGCAATGCTGAAATCGCATTGGTTAAATTTA
Source organism: Halieaceae bacterium (assembly GCA_038143085.1). GTDB lineage: Bacteria > Pseudomonadota > Gammaproteobacteria > Pseudomonadales > Halieaceae > Luminiphilus. Next base: position 222,471 of record JAYQLG010000014.1, on the reverse strand, counting down.
AATGAATCGGTGATTCCCGGATTGCTTGTCGCGCTCTTAGCGGGGTGTCTGTCGGCCCTTCTGGGGCAGTCGGAGGCCGCATCTGTTACGACGGGCGTCGCTGTCCTATGCGTGTTCTGGTGGATTTTCGAGCCCATACCGATTCCGGTCACGTCCTTGATTCCCATGGCACTGCTGCCGCTCTTGGGTGTCATTAGTCCAAGTGATGTTGCCGCTGCCTATGGATCACCCTTGATACTGCTTCTGATGGGTGGGTTTTTATTGTCTAAGGGTATGGAGTCCACAGGGGCTCACACGCGGATTGCGGTGACGGTTGTTCGCTTCGTTGGCGCTGATGAGCCCAAGCGTTTGATCATGGGTTTTATGCTCGCTGCAGCGTTACTCAGTATGTGGATTTCCAATACCGCCACCGTATTGATGCTATTGCCGGTTGCGCTGGCTGTTATTTCAACTTCCAGTGCGCCAAAAGCGTTGGCAGCACCGCTCCTGCTAGGGCTTGCCTGGGCTTGCAGTATTGGTGGTTTGGGAACGCCGATTGGAACACCGCCTACGCTTATCTTCATGCAGGTTTATGAGGATACGACCGGCACGGCGATTAGTTTCAGTCAGTGGATGTCATGGGGCGTTCCTGTCGTAGCGTTGATGATTCCGCTAATTGCGATAGCACTAGCCCGGAAAGTCCCGAGCAATCTCGTAGTGGATCTCCCGGATATTGGTGCTTGGCGCAGCGCGGAGAGACGCGTGCTCATTATTTTTGGGCTAACCGCCCTTGCATGGATGACGCGTACCGAGCCGTTTGGTGGTTGGCGCGCATGGCTCGATATGCCAATGGCCAATGATGCAGCGGTCGCGTTCTGTGCGGTCGTGGCCCTGTTCATAACGCGTGACCGAGAGGGAGAGCCGCTGATCTCTTGGGAGCAAGCGAGCAATATCCCGTGGGGTGTGCTGCTACTGTTTGCGGGTGGCATCACCCTGGCCAAGGGCTTTGTCAGTTCGGGGTTGAGTGGTCAGGTGGGAGAACTTCTCGCCAGTCTCGCCTTAGTACCGACGCTCATTGCCATAGCGACGGTGGCGTTGTTGGTAACTGCTTTAACTGAGGCTACGTCGAATACGGCGACAACGGCACTACTCATGCCGATTTTGGCGGCAGCCTCCATGGCAGCTGACGTTGATCCCCTAATATTGATGGTGCCTGCGGCGATGAGCGCCAGCTGTGCTTTTATGCTTCCAGTGGCTACTGCACCCAATGCCGTTGTATTTGGAACGGGTCAGATCGACATTCGCACGATGGTGCGATGGGGAGTTTGGGTAAACCTTCTCGGTGCGCTGACTATTACATTCGTGGTTTACATGGTTACTACCGCGGCTTAGCCACAGCAGCAACCATGTTATCGATCAGAGAAGCGCCATCATGGTCTCTGCAGAGCTCGCTTCCACACCAGGCCCTTCTTCAACGTTGATGTGGGTAATGACGCCGTCATCAACCAACATGGCATAGCGCTGACTGCGCTTGCCCATGCCGAATCCGGTTGCATCGAGCGTAAGCCCCATGGCGTCAGTAAATTGCGCATTGCCGTCGGCGACCATAACGATCTCACTGGCATTTTGAGCCTCGCCCCAAGCGCCCATCACAAACGCATCGTTAACCGAGAGGCAGGCGATTGAATCAACGCCCGCCGCTTTAATCTTGTCGGCATTGGCGACATAACCTGGCAGGTGAGCCATCGAGCAGCCCGGTGTGAAAGCCCCCGGTAGTGCGAACAGCAGCACGCGCTTACCTCCGAAAAGATCATCAGTAGAGAGCGGTGCGGGACCTGATTCGCCCATGACAGAGAGTGTGCAAGATGGGACTTTGTCCCCAGTGGTAAGCGCCATGAAAAACTCCAAATGGTTTTGTTTGAGCCGCAAATAGTCCGCGAAAACTCCCTCACTAGGCAAGTGGTGATTAACCTGAACTTCTAGCGAGGACGATTTTCTTCGGTGACGTTTGGGTATTGCCCCGAAAATGTGACAAGTTTTTAAACGGATAACTAACCCGTCGCCGTATACTGTTCAGGTGCATCTGCGACAAAAGCCGAACACGACACTTGAGTTCGGGCTGATGAATCCCCATTAAATCGACTGCCTTCCGAGACGGAACAAAACATGTCTGACACCCCTGAGGTTTCTACAGTGGCCAATCGCCTGTCACTGAGAAAATTATTTATCGCCACTGTGGCTACCCTTTCTGGTCTTGCACTAACGTGGGTAGTTCTCACAGCGAAATCGGAGCCGCAGGCTGGCCCCCCACCGGATCGTCCTGCACCGATGGTGGCTATCATCGAAGCAGCGCCTTCAACGCATCAATTATTGGTCCACACGCAAGGAACAATTGACGCGAAGCGCCGGGTGGACCTTGTGGCTCAGGTGGCGGGTAAGGTGGTGGAGGTGAGTGATGCCTTCGCTGACGGTGGGTTCTTTGAAAAAGACGACGTCCTGTTATCGATTGAACGCGATGATTATGAATTTGCGCTCGCGCGGGCTGAGTCCGCGTTAGCGCAGGCTGAACAACGACTGGCCGAAGAGCGTGGGCGCAGTCGGCAGGCACGTAGAGAATGGCGAGAGCTGGGTTCGGACGAAGCCAATGATCTTTTCCTGAGGAAGCCGCAGTTGAGAGCGGCAGAGCTTGCGGTAAGAGCCGCGCAAGCGGATGTCGCGGCTGCCGAGCTTGCGCTTGATCGCACTGTCATTAGGGCGCCTTTTGATGGACGGCTTCAGCAGAAACGCGTTGATATTGGGCAGTTTGTTGGAAACGGCACTCCACTCGCACAGATTTACGCACTTGAGGCGCTTGAGTTGCGGCTGCCTTTGTCGGACGCTCAGCTAGCCCTGTTGCCCGAGCAGTTGCTGACTTCTGCGGGAGGCTTAGTCGGATCTAGTTCGTCTATTTCGGTCAATATTGGCGGTCGAGCATGGCAATTTCCTGCCGATATCAAACGTTCTGAGGCTGAGCTTGATCGGCGAAGTCGCGTTGCGACGGTGATTGCCGAGTTCCCTGGTAGTCCCGATTTGGAAAAGGGAAGACCCGCTTTGACCCCCGGTATGTTTGCGCGCGCAGAAATTATTGGCCGACCTGTCGATGGTGTGATCGAACTCACCAATGCGGCCTTGAGCCCCGATGGCCATGTGCTGATCGTCAACGAGGAGTCGAAGTTAGAGCGCCGTGACGTTGCGGTTATCAACCGTGAAGGACGATCGGTTTGGGTGTCCGGCTTAGCTCCTGGCGACTTGGTGGTCTCGCAACTTAACAACACACTCTTCCCTGGATTGCTTGTTGCAACAGAGGTTGCGGTTAACTGATATGAGTGGACCTATCACATGGTTCATTAAGAACCCCATCGCGGCCAATCTGCTCATGGTGCTTCTCATCATTGGCGGGTACACCAGTATTCCTAAACTGGATAAGCAGTTCTTCCCCACACCTGAAATCAATCAGGTCGAGATTCGCATGGAATTTCGCGGCGCAAGTCCGCGAGAAGTTGAAGAGCAGATCTCGGTTCGCATTGAGGAGGCCATTCACGACCTGAACGGGATCGAGGAGCTCCGGTCAATTTCGAGAGAGGGGGTTGGCATCGTACTGGTCGAGGTGGAGAGCGATTACCCGACCCAAAAGCTGACCAATGACATCAACACGCGTGTCGATGCGATTAGAAGCTTCCCTTCAGATGCGGAGCGGCCAACAGTCACTGAAATCACCTATCGACACCAGATGGGGCGCGTCCAGATTTTCGGGGATCTGAGTGAGCGTGAGATGAAGGAGCTCGGCGAGACGTTGCGTGACGAGCTTGTTCGCCAGCCTTGGGTATCGATTGTCGAACTGCAGACCGCGCGCCCATACGAACTATCGATCGAGGTATCGGAAGATAGCCTCCAGCGTTATCAACTCACCTTTGACCAGGTAGCAGCTGCCGTTCGCTCTGCCTCTATAAATCTACCGGCAGGCGCGGTCCAGCGGGACAGCGGTGATCTACTGATTCAAACCCGAGGTCAGGCCTACGACCGAGCAGACTTTGAGTCGATTGTCCTTAGGAGTGACTTCTCAGGGCAAGAACTGCTGTTGAGTGATGTCGCCGCGGTGAGGGATACCTTTGAGGATATCGACGTCGATATCGAGTTCAATGGCAAGCGTTCTCTGGGGCTCAATGTTTATGTCACAACGTCACCGGATGTCATTTTGACGACGGATACGGTGAAAGCCTGGGTCAAGGAGCGCGAGCTGTCGTTACCCGAGGGCGTGTCGCTGGAGTTTTGGCAGGATCCATCGAAGTCGTTTAAAGAGCGGGTTCGAACACTGGTGAGCAATGGTCTTGGTGGCTTAGTGCTGGTCATCATCGTTCTAATGTTGTTCCTGCGTCCTATGCTGGCCTTCTGGGTGTCGGTCGGCATCGTAGTTGCCTACATGGGCACGCTTTTTCTACTGCCTTACACCGGGCAGGGTCTGAACATGATCAGCCTGTTCGCCTTCCTGCTAACACTCGGCATCGTCGTTGACGATGCCATTATTGTTGGAGAGTCGGTGCATTCGGCACAGTCCCGCGGATTGAGTGGTGTTCATGGTGCCCTGGTAGGGACGCGTCAGGTGGTGAAGCCAGTGGTCTTCGCCGTCATTAGTACGATGGTGTTCTTTGCCCCAATGTTCTTCTTACCTGGTGAGTGGGGGCCTGCGTCAAAGGGAATTCCCGTCGTAGTCTGCCTCGCTCTCGCGTTCTCGCTGATTGAAAGCTTGCTTATTCTTCCCTCGCATCTGGCGCACATGAAGCCTGAGCCAGAGATACCTGATTCTGGTTGGTTAACACGTACTCGCATGGTTTGTGCGAGTTGGCTCGCGCGCTTTGCTAATGAACGCTATCGACCGTTCCTTGAGAAATGCTTGCGCAATCACGCCTCGGTGGGTGGCTTCTTTTTGGTTTTACTGTGCTTGAGTTTGGCGTTATTTGGCGGGGGTTATCTGAAGAGTGCCTTTTTCCCCCGTGTTAATTCAGATTTCGTCGTGGGCACTGTCGAGCTGCCCCAGGGTGGTGCTTTTGCTGATTCGCAGGCCATGCGCGATCGCTTGGTCACTGCGGCAGAGGCCATTAAGACGGATTACAATAGTCAGCCTCGCTATCAGCAGACGCCAGCCATAGACAATATCTTGGGCGTTGCCGGTGGAAATAAAGTCGATCTGTTAGTTCAAACAGTCAACGATGATCTCGATACGGAAGAAATGACCAAGCGCCTACGCCAAAGCCTCGGCGATCTCTCTCAGGCCAAGGACGTGCGGTTTGATTACACCATTCGTGATCCAGGTAAGCCCATTTCCTTGTTATTTGCCTCCGATAGCATCGCTGATCTCGAGGTGCTTGCGCAGGAAGTACGCGCTGCACTCGAGCGCTACCCGGGCGTCTTTGATATCACTGATAGTTTCGATGCACCGCGAGAGGAGCTCGTGCTGTCTTTGAAGCCAGCGGCTGAAACGCTGGGCGTTTCGCTCGCAGATGTGGCGACCCAGATACGTCAGGCGTTTTATGGTGAGGAGGTTCAGCGCATCCCCCGGGATGGTGAAGACGTCCGAGTGATGATTCGCTATCCAGAGTCAGAGCGTCGAGCGATTGCCAATATCAATTCGATGTATATCCGTACCCGTGATGGCGCTGAAGTTCCTTTTTCGACCGTAGCTACTTACGATGTTGAAACCGGTTATCAGTCGATCGAGCGACTGGATCGCCTGAGAACTCTGGAAGTCAGTGCAGATGTGTCCGAGGACGGTGCGCCGCCCCGAGCCATCGTACAGTCGGTGCTTCGAAATGACGGACCTGTGTGGCTCCAACGGTATCCTGGGTTGACCATTAATATGGACGGCGAACTTCAAGAGGAGATCGAGTTTCAGCAGGCGATGGTCTACATGGGCTCGCTCTCAATGCTGATTATCTTTGGGTTAATGGCGATTGCGTTTAAGTCCTATTGGCAACCCTTCCTGGTTCTAACAGCCGTGCCGTTTGGGCTCATGGGCGCCATCTTTGGTCATTGGTTGCTTGGTTGGCAGGTCAGTATGTTTTCCATTATGGGCGTCATCGCCTGTGCGGGTGTTGTTGTAAACGACAACCTCGTCTTGATTGATCGGATAAATAACCTTCGAGACGAGGGCATGGATTTGGTCGACGCACTGTTACAAGGAGCGACCGATCGTTTCCGACCGATCATCCTGACCTCAGTGACGACGTTTGTTGGGCTCGTACCAATTATGCTGGAAACCAGTGTTCAGGCTCAGTTCCTCATTCCCATGGTGGTCTCCTTGTCGTTTGGGGTCATGTTTGCCACGGGAGTGACGCTGGTGTTGGTGCCCGCGCTCTACCTATTGGGTGATGATATTGGCAAGTTTGTATCGAATGTTACGAAGCGGGAGCTGGAACGAAAGGATGGAGATACATCGCCACCCCTGGCTTAGAGAGCAGAGGGCAAAGGGAGAGAGGGCATGCCTCGCTTTTCTGCGAAGATTACCCTCAGCGGCCTGTGGTTGAAAAATACACATTAAAAAAGGGGCAATAGCCCCTTTTTTTGTGGTGTGTCGATTGTGGTTACAATTGAGGACCTGCGGCAACGATGTCATCGCTGACGTCAAATTTCTCGATATTTCCTTTGAACAGAGTGGCTAGCTTCTTGGCCTGCTCCTCATAAGCATCATCATCTCCCCAGCTGGCTTTGGGGTCGATGTATTCGTCTGCGACACCGGGGATACTGACCGGGAAATCCAGATTCAGCGAATCGATGTGCTTTGTCTCCACGTTGAGCAAGGCACCGCTTTGAGCAGCTGCAACTACGGCACGAGTCACTGGGATTGGGAAGCGATTACCTTTGCCATCCGCGCCTCCCGAGCCACCGGTCCAGCCTGTGTTGATGAGGTAGACCTGCGATCCGAAATCTTCAATACGCTTCATTAGCAAGTCTGCGTAGTCCTGAGCTGGACGGGGCATGAAGGGAGCACCAAAGCAGGTGCTAAAGGTGGGGTGGATACCGGCTTCGGCTCCAAGCTCGGTCGAGCCAACACGTGCGGTGTAGCCTGAGAGAAAATGAAAGGCTGCCGCTTCCTTCGATAATAAGCTGACGGGCGGAAGCACACCGGACACGTCGCAGGTGAGGAAGACCACACACTTAGGTTCACCTCCCATGTTCGTAGCTGACCGCTTCTCTACGTGATAAAGCGGGTAGCAGCAGCGACCATTTTCGGTGAGACTCGTGTCTGAGTAATCGGCTTGTCGCGCCTCATTGAGAGCCACGTTCTCGACGATCGCACCAAACCGGATGGCATCCCAAATGATAGGTTCGTTCTTCTGACTTAAGTCGATGGTCTTTGCGTAGCAGCCGCCTTCGATATTAAAGACCGAGCCTTGCGCCCAGCCGTGCTCATCGTCGCCGATAAGGTAGCGCGCGGGGTCCGCCGACAGCGTGGTTTTTCCTGTGCCAGAAAGACCAAAGAAAAGGGTGGTATCGCCTTCGTCGCCGATGTTTGCTGAGCAGTGCATGGGAAGCACATCTTTTTCAGGAAGGAGGAAGTTCTGTACCGAGAACATCGCTTTCTTCATCTCACCGGCATAGCGCATACCCGCAATGAGCACTTTGCGCTGACCAAAGTTGATGATGACGGTACCGTCCGAGTTGGTTCCGTCTCGCTCCGGATCGCAGACAAAGTCCGCGACATTCATAATTTGCCACTCCGGCTTTTCCGAGGGGTTGTAGTCCTCCGGCCGAATGAACATGTTACGACCAAACAGGCTTTGCCATGCGGTGCCTGTCATAACCCTCACAGGTATGTAATGGTCATGATGCTCTCCTACATGGAGGTGCTGCACCCATTGCTCACCGGTCGCGAGGTGCGCCTTTACCCGATCCCACAGCGCATCAAAGGCTGCCGCATCGAACTCGCGGTTAACGCTACCCCACTCGATCGCTTCCTCGCTCGAGGGTTCTCGAACAATGTATCGGTCGGCTGGAGACCTACCTGTTCTGTGTCCTGTCTCGACGCGAAGTGCGCCGGTATCTGTCAAACAGCCCTCTTTCCGGTCTAATGCCATTTCAATAAGTTGGGCTGCAGTGTTGTCAGTGTGTTTAATCGGTGCTTTGGCACTCTGTTCAACTGTCATTGGTATGTGCTTCCAGTGTGAGTGTGGAGATACAGTTAACCAATCAGTGGATCGTAGGCTCCTCTGATTGATCTACATCGTTACGCGTAAAGTGGTAGCTATCGCCGCACATTTCGCAATTCATTGTCACCGTCTGTTGCTCCTCAAAGAGCTCGGTGATCTCGTGTTTAGGTAGTAAACGGATCGCATTTAAGCTGCGATCTCGCGAACAATTGCAGGAGAACCGGATGCGCTTGGGTTCAAAGCGCTTCACGTCCCATTCATTAAAGAGCTTGAACAACAAGTGATCGGTATCAGTATCAATAAGCTCGTCGGGTGTCACCGTGTCAGCGAGCGCACAAAGGGTCTGCCACTGATCTAGCCGCTCGTCCTCGTCTTTGACGAGCTGTTTTGGTAACTGCTGGAGCATCAAGCCTGCGGACGATCCGGCCCGCGTGGACAGCCAAAATTTGGTGGCAAGTTGTTCGCTTTGCTCGAAGTAGTCGCTGAGCACATCGGCTAACTCATCTCGCTGTACTGCGATGATGCCTTGATAGCGCTGCCCAACCTCTGGCTCGATGGTGAGCGTCAAAACACCATTGGGTAGATGACTCTTCATGGGGCCTTCGGGTGCCTCGAGCTCACCGCGTGCAATACCTCTGATATCGCCGTCGCTGGAGCACTCGACCATGACGAGCGAGATCGGGCCGTCACTGCGGCCCTGCAAGACCACACGGCCGTCAAACTTGAGGTTGTTTGAAATGACAACGGTCGCTGCCGCAAATTCACCTAGCAGTTTCTGAGCACCGGGTCCGTAGGCGTGGGTTGCAATAAGATCTTTCAACACGTTATCGAGGATAACGGTTTCACCACGAATGTCCGCGTCTTCAAACAGAAAACGGTAACTATCGTCGTTGGTGGGGTACTTCGGCATGATGCTAGTTTAACAAGGTCGCTCCGAGGAGCGATGTGAAACTAGCATAGAATATTCACAATCAAGCCGCTGGATGGCGGCTTGAGTTTAGCTGGCAGCGAGCGCCTTTACTTTAGCGTTGAGACGGCTCTTATGACGTGCTGCTTTGTTCTTTTTGATGATGCCTTTGTTCGCCATACGATCGATGACTGGAACGGCCGCATTGTACGCTTCTTGCGCGGGACCGTGATCGCCGGCATTAACCGCTGCGAGTACTTGCTTCATCTTAGTGCGAACGAGTGAGCGCAGGCTTGCGTTGTGCGCGCGTTGCTTATCGTTCTGCTTTGCTCTTTTGCGAGCTTGTGGTGAGTTCGCCACGAAATCTCTCCAGAATTTAAAGGGCGCCGATATTGGGTGACGTCGAGAGTGATGTCAACCGCTCAGAGCCCATATAGTGATAATGTCTAATTTAGAGCCCGAGAATCACCAGCAACCAACCGATGGCAGCCAGCAGTAGTGTCTCTTTTGCTGAATCTAATCGGAAAAGTGCATAACCGTAGCCCACGGGTGGCAGCAGCAGTGAAAACATTCCCCAGGCGTAATCTTCTTTCCACGCTGTGATGAGTAATAGGCACCAGCTGACCAACAGGCAGGACACCCCCAAAAACATCAAATACGCGCTGTACGCTTCCATCTCTTCTTCTCCGCAGGTAGGGTTCACGACGGGACGCGATGCTACCAGATTGGGAGCCGTATCAAAGCATTTATGAGGTAATAGTCGGATTCTTCACGCTTAAAATGATGTGCCCGGTAAAACCCGTGATTTTCTCGACGATGACAGCCTAACTAAGTAGCGTTTTTAGCAATGACAGATCTTTATAACGACATTCGCCCGTACCGTGACCATGAGGTCAGTTCAGTGGTCGATACACTGCTGTCGGACAATGAGTTTATCGATACGCTGATCGCTTTGCGCGGTAATCGTATTGCCAAATGGATGCCCGGGCTTGTGCGTTTATTTGCCCGGCGGACCATGAAATTACAGCTCGCGGGTGTCAGCACCGTTGACGGCTTCCAGGCGTTAGTCAAGCCGCGCCTCGATCGTGTGGTAGAGGCGACCTCGTACTTTTCTTATTCAGGTATCGAACAACTAGATTCCGAAGCTTCGTATCTGTTCATCAGTAATCATCGCGATATTGTCATGGATTCTGCGTACGCCAACAGTGTCTTGGTTGTTGAGGGTCATCGTACGGCGCAGGTGGCTATCGGCGATAATCTGTTGCAGAAGCCGTGGGTGTCTCACCTGATGCGCATCAATAAAAGTTTCATAGTGAAGCGGAGCTTGAGCGGCCCGAAGCAACAGCTCGCAGCCTCCAAGCAGTTGGCCAATTTCATGCGCGAGGCGATTGTCGAAAATCAGGGTCCATTGTGGATCGCGCAGCGGGAAGGTCGGGCAAAGGATGGGAATGACCGAACGGAAGCCGCCGTTTTAAAAATGTTGACGCTGTCCCGTGATAAGTCCACCGAATCACCTGATGAGGTTTTGGGCAAGCTCAACTTAGTGCCGCTAACGATTTCTTATGAACTCGATCCATGCGATGTCATGAAAGCGCGGGAGTTGGCTTACGGGACTGGGTACGAAAAGGCGCCTTTTGAAGATCTGGAAAGTATCGCGCAAGGTATTCAGGGACAGAAAGGGCATGTTCATATTCATTTCGGCATGCCTCTGAACCAAGCGTCACTATCGGTGCCTGATGCAGTGTCGCGTATTGATGACGCTATGGTGGCCAATTACCGTCTGTTCAAAACCAATTTTTGGGCATGCGAAGCATTGGGTTACAACATCGATGAATCAGATCGCGATGCAGCAGAGGCGAGTATCACTCAATCGGCGTTCCTGGCCCGGTTTGATGAACTGTCTGAAGCGGAGCGTCAGCAAGCGCTCCAAATGTATGCACAACCGGTTCTGAATGTGATGGCCAGTAAGGATAGGGTGTAAGCACCCTTGTTAGCTGATGCCTTAAGACAAGAAATTCGAGCGGCTTTTTTTACGCTGACAGAGGCGAAAGATTTAAAGCCTCGCTGGGGCCAGCGCCAGATGATCGCCGAGGTTGCCAATGCGTTGGGCGATTCAGAGACGTCGCCGTTTCTTGCAATCGAGGCGGGCACAGGTACTGGTAAAACCATTGCTTACATCGTGGCTGCTTTGCCCGTGGCAAAGGCACAGTCAAAAAAACTGATCATCGCTACTGCCACGGTCGCTCTGCAGGAACAGCTGATTTTTAAGGACCTGCCAGAGATCAAGCGCCACAGTGGCATCGACTTTACCTATCAGCTTGCCAAGGGACGTAGCCGCTATCTTTGCTTATATAAGCTCGATCAGTTGATTCAGGGTTACGCCGAGTCATCCATGTTGTCGATGTACCCCGATGAAGTTGAGCTTCCCGAAGGGGAGGAGGTACAGCGGACCTATGACGCAATGTTGACCGCGGTGAGCGACGATTCGTGGGATGGAGATCTTGATGCCTGGCCTGAGGCACTCGATGTAGGCGTTATTCGATCGATTACCACTGATCACTCGCAGTGCTTGGGGCGTCGTTGTCCACACATTACTGGTTGTAGTTTTTTTCGTGCTCGTGAGGGCCTCGAAGAGACAGACATTATTGTGACCAATCACGACTTGGTACTCGCTGATTTTAGATTGGGAGGGGGGCGAATTCTCTCGGAGCCAGAGGAGAGTTTCTACATATTCGACGAGGGTCATCAGTTAGCGGAAAAATGCCTCGAGCACTTTGCGTGTTTTTCTCGCAGTGGGCGTACGTACAACAACCTTGCGGAGACCCAGCAGTGGTTGGATGCCAAGCGAGAGTTATTAATCGAATATGAGGTACGTCCCGAAGCCCTGTCGGCACTGTCCATCAGTACCGATGATCTGATACAAGGCGAGCCGAGATACCTATGCGCTGTGTTGGAACGCATTGAGCGGGCGTGCTGATGATCGCGCTGACTTGCGTTTCCCGTTTGGTGTTGTTGATGAAGAGTTGCGCGATGCTTCCCGCTCGCTACGAGACCTTTGGAGACTGCACCGGCAAAAGCTCTCACCGATCCTTGGTTTGATTGAAGCTTTGGTAGAAGAGGGCGACGCTGATCAGCGGGAGATCTGGGAGAGCAATCTCAATGACTTGCAAGTCATACTGGCACGCGCTGAGGGTCAGATCGCGCTCTGGGACAGCTACGCTTCATCCGATGAAGAGTCGAGCACGCCATGGGCAAGATGGATGCGGCACTATGGTGATGAAAGCTCGATCGAGTGCTATGCAAGTCCTATTTATGCGCGAGATATTCTATCTGAGCATGTTTGGGAGCGTGTTGCAGGTGCTGTAATGACGTCCGCAACACTAACTGCGCTCGGGTCCTTTGATCATTTAATGCAACAGACCGGTTTACCGAGTGACACCACCTTAGCGCGGGTTGAAAGTCCGTTTGACGCTTCGCGTGGTCGATTTGTCGTCCCCGATATGGCGACTGATCCAAGCGAGCCCGCCGCACATTCGGATGAGTTGATCAACTTATTTCCGAGCTTATTGGAGCGGCATCGCGGTACGCTGGTGCTCTTCAGTTCTAAGCGTCAGTTACAAGAATTGGTTGAGGCGCTCGAGCCCATGTATGAGTCACGGCTTCTGGTTCAGGGGCAGATGAGCAAAGCAGAGATACTGCAGGAGCACCGGAGGAGAATCGATCGCGGTGATCCGTCGATTATATTCGGACTCGCCAGCTTCGCCGAGGGCGTCGATTTGCCTGGCGACTACTGCAGTCATGTGATTATCGCAAAGCTGCCCTTTGCGGCACCCGATGACCCCATCGATGCTGCACACGCGGAGCTCCTTGAGGCTGCTGGACGCAATCCATTTATGGAGCTCACCGTTCCTTCAGCGTCTCTCAGATTGCTCCAAGCCTGTGGTCGACTGCTGCGGACAGAAACGGATGAAGGCGTTATCACGCTATTGGACCGGCGAATCGTCACCAAGCGATACGGGCGTGCGATTATGGATGCCTTACCCCGGTATCGGTTCGAAGTTCAGTAGTAAGATTCTCTACGATAAATAGTTGAGACAAAAAAAGCCCCGCTATTGCGGGGCTTTTTAAGGATCATAAAAAGATTAGTCCCAGCTAAGAGCGCCACCTGTTTGATACTCAATGACGCGGGTTTCGAAGAAGTTCTTCTCCTTTCGTAGATCCATGATCTCTGACATCCATGGGAATGGATTCTGAGCACCCGGGAACTGCTCGGGCAGTCCAAGCTGAGTCAGACGACGGTTCGCAATGAACTGCAGGTACTCTTCCATCATGCTGGCATTCATGCCGAGTACACCACGTGGCATTGTGTCGCGTGCGTATTCGATCTCCAGTGCGGTACCCTCAAGAATCATCTGAATCGCTTCCTGCTGGAATTCTTCAGTCCACAAATGCGGATTCTCGAGCTTGATCTGATTGATCACATCGATGCCGAAGTTGAGGTGCATCGACTCGTCTCTGAGGATGTACTGGAACTGCTCTGCAACCCCGGTCATCTTGTTGCGACGACCCATTGAGAGAATTTGCGTAAAGCCGCAGTAGAAGAAAATCCCCTCTGTGACGCCATAGAAGCCGATCAGATTTCGCAATACCTGCTGATCGTCCTCAACAGTGCCTGTTTTGAAGTTAGGGTCTGAGAGCGCTTGGGTCTTGTTCAATGACCATGAAGCCTTCTTAGCGACGGACGGTACTTCGCGGTACATATTGAAGACTTCACCCTCGTCCATGCCCAGTGACTCAATGCAGTACTGGTAGGCGTGTGTGTGGATCGCTTCCTCGAATGCCTGACGCAGAAGATACTGGCGGCACTCTGGGTTGGTGATGAGTCGATAAATACCCAATACCAAGTTATTCGCCACGAGCGAGTCAGCGGTTGAGAAATAACCCAAAGACCGCATCACAATGCGACGTTCGTCGTCAGTGAGACCGTCTTCACTCTTCCAGGTCGCCACATCAGCCGTCATGTTAATTTCCTGCGGCATCCAGTGGTTCGCACAGCCATCGAGATACTTCTGCCATGCCCAGTCGTACTTGAACGGCACCAGCTGGTTGAGATCTGCTCGACAGTTAATCATCGCTTTCTCATCAACAGAGATGCGTGATGCGCCCATCTCAAGTTCCTCGAGACCCGGCGCGGTATCAATGTTAGCTACCGCTTCAGCCGCAGCTTTTGCCTGATCCGATAGAGGCGCAGATGTTGCCTCCTCCTGGTTAAGCGTTTCGAGCGCTTTGTTAACCACTTCTGGTTGAACGGGTGCTTGTTGCTGCGGTGCAGCCACAGGCGCGTCACCCTCGGCTACGTTGTAATCATCCCAATTAAGCATCGTTAACTCCTTTAACTTATTTGGTTACTGACAGGCTTCACAATCTGGATCGTCGAGCGAACAGGCTGCAGGAACCGGCGCGGGTTGTGCTGGCGCCGCAGCTGCCGCTTGCTGTGATACGGCGTTGAGTTGACCGGTATTAACCGTGGACTTCTCAGTGCCCGTCGCAGCTAGCGATCGCAGATAGTATGTTGTTTTCAGACCGCTGTACCAAGCCATTCGGTACGTCACGTCCAACTTCTTTCCACTTGCATTATTGATGTACAAGTTCAGCGACTGAGCTTGGTCGATCCACTTCTGTCGTCGACTTGCCGCGTCGACTAACCAGCGGGGCTCAACCTCGAAAGCCGTCGCATATTTCGCTTTTAGATCGGCCGGGATGCGATCGATAGCTTGCACACTGCCGTCGTAGTACTTCAGGTCGTTGACCATGACTTTGTCCCATAACCCGCGCTCTTTAAGGTCGCGAACCAAGTGAGGGTTTACGACAGTAAACTCACCTGACAAGTTCGACTTCACGTAAAGGTTTTGGTAAGTCGGCTCGATAGATTGAGAAACGCCAGTAATGTTGGCAATCGTTGCCGTTGGCGCGATCGCCATGACATTCGAGTTGCGCATACCTTGCTCAGCGACTTTGCCTCTGAGTGCATCCCAGTCCATGGTGCTGTCTTGATTGACCGAGATGTAATCGGATCCGCGCTGTTCGATCAACATATTCAACGAATCAATCGGGAAAATGCCCTGGCTCCATAGCGAGCCGTCGTAGCTTGAATAAGCGCCACGCTCGGCAGCGAGGTCCGTTGATGCGTTGATCGCAAAGTAGCTAATGGCTTCCATTGTCTGGTCGGCAAATGTCACTGCCTCCTCAGAAGCGTACGACACGTCGACTTTGTAAAGCGCGTCTTGGAAACCCATGAGGCCAAGGCCAATGGGCCGGTGCTTCATGTTCGAATTTTCTGACGTGTCGACTGAGTAGTAATTAATGTCGATGACGTTATCGAGCATGCGGATAGCGGTAGTCACCGTCTTACGAAGCTTATCGATGTTCAACTCGCCGTTTTCGATATGCTGCGGCACGTTGACCGAACCGAGATTGCAGACAGCGATTTCGTCTTTGCTGGTGTTCAGCGTGATCTCGGTACACAGGTTTGATGAGTGAACCACACCCACGTGCTGCTGAGGAGACCGAATGTTGCAGGGATCTTTAAAGGTGATCCATGGGTGGCCTGTTTCAAAGATCATGCCCAGCATTTTTCGCCACAGTGCCTGTGCTTTCAGTGTCTTGTGGAGCTTTAATTCACCAGTTCGGGCCTGCTCTTCATAGTGGTTATAGCGCTCCTCGAATGCCTTTCCATACAGATCGTGTAGGTCTGGCACATCGTTGGGAGAGAACAGCGTCCAGTCACCATCTTCGAATACGCGCTTCATGAACAGGTCAGGCACCCAGTTCGCGGTGTTCATATCATGGGTTCGGCGACGATCGTCTCCGGTGTTTTTGCGGAGCTCCAGGAACTCCTCGATGTCCATGTGCCATGTTTCGAGATAGGCACAGACGGCGCCTTTACGCTTGCCGCCCTGGTTCACGGCAACGGCTGTATCGTTGACCACCTTGAGGAACGGAACAACGCCCTGACTCTTTCCGTTGGTGCCTTTAATGTAGGCGCCAAGCGCACGAACAGGTGTCCAATCATTTCCCAGCCCGCCCGCAAACTTAGACAGCATGGCGTTGTCCTGAATTGCACCGTAAATGCCGTGCAAGTCGTCTGGGACGGTTGTCAGGTAGCACGAGCTCAACTGGGGTCGCAATGTGCCAGAGTTGAACAGCGTGGGTGTTGAGCTCATGTAGTCAAACGATGACAACAGCTGGTAGAACTCAATCGCTCTCGCGTTCTTGTCGTCTTCGCGAGTCGCCAGTCCCATAGCGACGCGCATGAAGAAGAGCTGGGGTAGCTCAAAGCGAGTCTCATCGCTGTGGATGAAGTAGCGGTCATACAGTGTCTGTAATCCCAGGTAGCTGAACTGCAGATCGCGCTCGGGCAGCAGGGCTTCGCCCAACATGTCGAGGTCGTAGTCTGCGAGGTTGGGCGCCAAGAGCTCGAGTTCAATGCCGCGACTGATAAACGACTTGAGCGCCTGAGGGTAGTAAGTTGTCATATCTCCCTGAGTCGCTGACTCTGCGACATCGAGAAAGCTCAGGCCTTCAGCGCGAAGATTGTCTAGCAACAGACGGGCGGCAACGCTCGAGTAGTTAGGTTCCTGTTCGATCATGGTGCGCGCCGTGATGACCAGCGAGGTGCTCAGCTCGTGCTCTGTTACACCGTCGTAAAGGTTTTTGAGCGCTTCATCGATGATCGCTGCCTCGCTGACGTCGGTGAGGTCCATGCAGGCCTCTGCAACGATGGTGCGAATGCGCTCGATATCCAGCGGCTTTGCAGTGCCATCCGCACCCACGACCGTAATCGCGCCGGCGGCCGCCTCTGACTCGGGCGACAGCGCTTCTTTCTCCACACGGGCCTGCCGTCGGGATTCGCGGTAGATCACGTAGTCGCGAGCAATCAAATGCTCACCGGCGCGCATCAGAGCCAACTCAACTTGATCCTGAATGTCTTCGATGTGGATTGTGCCGCCTGAGGGCATGCGTCGCTTGAAGGTGCCGACTACTTGCTCCGTTAGCTTGGCGACAGTTTCGTGAATGCGCGTGCTCGCTGCGGCAGTGCCTCCTTCAACCGCTAGGAACGCCTTCGTAATGGCGACCGATATCTTGCTGTCCTCAAAGGGCACAACGGTACCGTTACGCTTAATCACGCGCATTTGTCCGGGTGCGGTGGCCGCAATGCGTGTCTGGCTGGGAGTGCCTGAAATAGGGGGGGTTGCGGACGCTGGATTGCTTACTGATTCACTGCCTGTCTGCATTCTATCTTCACCTCTAACTCGTCTTTTCGTGGGTTTGCAACCGTTCCATCACGAGGCGTTTCTTATCGTGCTTCTCACCACATATTGGGGTTGCTTTGTATTCTGGCCCCAAGATAGGGCGGTATAGGGTTGAATGCAAGCCCAAAAGCCAGCGGATTTCTTGTGGATAAGATGTGGCATTTTAGAAAGTTAGTACTTACTAACTACGAGGGGTGCTGAACGTCGTCTTGAAATAACTCACAATGATGCGCACTGAATGTCACATCAATGCAATAAATCGGGAGGCAGTTGGTGGCTCAAAAACCGACCGTCATTGCCGGTAAGGTAGCGGTTAGCTCAGGAGAAATTCGACCAACGCCTTCTGTGCATGCAGTCGGTTTTCTGCCTCGTCCCAGATAACTGAGTTAGGGTCATCCATCAGGTCGGCGGTGATCTCTTCGCCTCGATGTGCCGGAAGGCAATGGAGGTAAATTGCTTCGTCGTCAGCGAGATCAAGGAGCTCCCGGTTGAGTTGATAGGCTTGCAACGCGTTATTGCGCTCACTGGCTTCCGCCTCCTGCCCCATAGATGCCCAAACATCAGTGACTAGCAGGTGTGCCCCGGCAACCGCAACTTTTGGGTCCGGCTCGATGGTGACTGCATCTCCAGCCGCCGCAAGAACCGAAGGTGAGGGCTCATAACCCTCGGGGCAGGCAATGCGCAAATGAAAGCCCAGTAGCTTTGCTGCATTGATATAGGAGTGACACATGTTATTGCCGTCGCCGAGCCAGCAGGCCGTTTTTCCGCGCATATCTCCGCGATGCTCGAACCATGTTTGCATATCAGCAAGGAGCTGGCAGGGGTGGAAGTCATCGGTCAATGCGTTGATGACCGGCACACTCGAGTTCGCCGCGAAGGTTTCGACGTCCTGATGATCGAATGTTCGAATCATCACGATATCGACCATTGACGATATCACTCTTGCCGTATCCTCGACGGGTTCGCCGCGGCCCATCTGTGTGGCGCTGGACGATAGGAACATGGCGCTGCCGCCGAGCTGTGTCATACCGGCTTCAAAAGAAACGCGCGTTCGTGTCGATGCTTTGGCGAAAATCATGGCCATCACTTTCTTCGTGAGCGACGCATGAGGTATTCCATTGTGTTGCATCTGCTTGAGCTCTGATGCCCGCGCCAGAACCGCACGCAGCTCGTCCGAGGACAGGTCATTCAGTGTCAGAAAGTGGCGGGGCGTGTTCATACGTCTGTCCTACAATCCCAGGAGTTAGGCATCTTTGAGTGAATTCACAATGTCTGCGACGGTAGCGCCAACACGTCGCGCATCATCCGTGCTCATGACCAGTGGTGGTAGTAGTCGGATGGTGTTGCCACCGGCAACATTGATCAATAGGTGTCGATCTAGTGCCATTTGGACCAGGTTTTCTGTGGGAACCGTGGGCTCAATACCGATCATAAGCCCTACACCACGGCGATCGCGAATCAAGTCTCCATCGGCGATCTCTGAATCCAAGCCTTCAAATATGGCCGCGCGGATGATGTCGGCCCGATCCCAGAGCTGGCTGGCACTAAGGGTATTAATCACAGCGCTTGCCGCAGCGCAGCAGATAGGGTTGCCGCCGTAGGTGGTTCCGTGGTCGCCTGGGACGAGCAAATCGCCGGCACGGCCGCGGGCCATACAAGCGCCGATGGGTAAGCCATTACCCAGGCCTTTTGCTGTGGCTAATACGTCTGGGATGATCCCGAGCCGTTGAAAGACATAGAGAGCTCCGCATCGACCGTTACCGGACTGTACCTCGTCAAAGCTAAGCAGCCAGTCTTCCTGATCGCAGAGTTCACGTGCGCGTGCCAGAAACGCGTGGTCCAGAGGGTAAATCCCACTCTCGCCCTGCACGGGCTCTAGGTGGATCGCGACGATGTCATCCCGTGTTTTTGCCAGAGCTTCTAGTGCTTCGGTGTCATTCCTCGCAATCCGAATAAAGCCCGGCAGTAACGGTTTAAAAGCTGCTTGAATCGCAGCACTCCCCGTTGCTGAGAGTGCACCCATGGTTCTTCCATGGAAGGCGCCCTCCAAGACCACAATCTGAGGATTGGCGATACCTTTGTTGTGTCCGTGGCGCCTTGCCATCTTGATGGCCGTCTCGTTCGCCTCTGCACCCGAGTTGCAAAAGAAGATGCGTTCCATGCCGGTGAGTTGATTGAGCTCCGCAGCCAGTCGCTCTTGCTGTGCAATACCGTAGAGGTTGGATGTGTGTAACAGGCTCTCTGCCTGCTCGATGACAGCACGCGTGACGTTTGGATGAGAGTGGCCGAGGTTGGTAACGGCAATGCCTGACAGTGCATCTAGGTACTGTCGTCCCTTTTGATCGGTGAGGTGTGCTCCCGCCCCCGATGCAAATGTCACGGGTAATCGACCGTATGTGGGCATGATGGCTGACATGACTATTACTACCTTTAAATGTCGATTTTACGACTTACCACGTATAGCTTCTGATAGAATCTTACTTGCGAGCAATTCAACTACAGCTAACTAGGGTGCGGAGACTAGCAATGGATATTATGGAGACCATTAAGGATCAGATCGAGAACAATCGTGTGATCCTTTACATGAAAGGCTCGCCAAATCAGCCACAGTGCGGTTTTTCAGCGCGGACGGTGCAGGCGCTAATGGGTTGCGGAGAGAAATTTGCCTACGTCGACGTGCTAAGTAACCCTGAGATCCGAGCGAACTTACCGGCTTACGGTAACTGGCCCACCTTCCCGCAACTTTGGGTTGATGGAGAGCTGATCGGCGGTTGCGACATTGTCTGCGACATGGACGAAACCGGTGAATTACGCGAAGTCATCGTCGGTGAGAGTGACTCCGAGTCTTAAACTCGGAGCACGGCCGAACCTCTTTAAACGACAATTTTTTAACTGCTTTAGCCCGCTTTCTTTAACTCCCGTCACTTGGCTTGACCGTTTTCATCGCGGTCTGAAGGTAGTTCTGTTCTCCCACGCGATCCATGAGCGATAGCTGCGTCTCTAGCCAGTCAATATGCTCTTCCTCAGCGTCGAGAATCCGCTTTGCCAGGTCGCGCGACACGTAGTCGCCCACATCTTCGCAGCATTTTACGGTTGCCTTCAGGTCTTCATGCGCGACATGCTCTAGCTGGAGATCACACTCGAGCATTTCACGGGGTGTTTCACCAATTCTTAGTTTCCCCAAGTCCTGGAGGTTGGGGATGCCCTCTAAAAACAGAATGCGCTCAACCAACTCGTCGGCATGCTTCATCTCATCAATGGACTCGTGATACTCGTGCTCGGCGAGTTCGGTAAGTCCCATATCCTTGTACATCTTGGCGTGCAAAAAGTACTGGTTGATAGCGACAAGTTCGTTGTAAAGAATTTTGTTCAGGTGGCGAATTACGTCTGAGTTGCCTTTCATCACGATAGTCCTAGCCTGTTGATATTAGGATGAAGGATAACGCAAAGCGCAGACTAAAAAAAGCGTAACTTGTTGTTTTTAAAGGGAAAGATAATGGTAACGATTCGCAACCGCAATTGCATTTACGCGCGGCGAGCTGCCTGTATTTGTACGCCGCGATTAAGTGCTTCACTGACCAGTGACTCGGCAAAGCAGGAGCACTTACCACATTGTGTGGAGCAACCCGTTGCGCGACTCACCTCGGCGAGTGAGCGCGCACCAGCAGCTACCTGCTCGCGAATAGCTCTGTCGGTGACGCCTTTGCAAATACATACATACATATGAGAACGGTAATGTTAATGAGAACCATTGTCAACAATGTTTTGGGGTCTTAGCGTATACTGCGCCGCTCACACTCGGGAGTCAGACCATTGTCGGTTCAGCAGTACGTTACAGACCTAGCTATATCCGCGAAGCACGCGTCAAAACTTGTTGCGAATTCGCCCGTGTCCGTGCGTAACGCAGCGTTGGAGGCTATCGCCGTCACAATACAAAGCCAGCGACGATCGCTGCTCGATGCGAATGAGAGGGATCTCTCGGCAGCTCATGATGCGGGTCTTGATGCGGCGTTGATTGATCGTCTTGAACTCACCGAGACGCGGATAGATGGCATGTTAGAGTCTTTGGCGATCGTGCAGGCGTTACCCGATCCGATTGGTGGAATCGAGGGCTTGAAGGCGATGGAGTCAGGCATACAAGTGGGCAAGATGCGCGTCCCGCTCGGCCTTGTCGGCATCATCTATGAGTCACGTCCCAACGTCACGATCGATGCCGCAAGCCTATGTCTGAAATCGGGCAATGCCGTGCTGCTGCGTGGCGGCTCTGAGGCGATTCGCTCCAACCTTGTCCTGGCAAGCTGTATTCAGACAGGGCTTGAACAAGCCAGCTTGCCTGCGCAAGCGGTTCAAGTGCTCGATACGACCGATAGAGAGGCCGTATCGGCCATGGTCAAGCTTAACGGTGTTGTTGATATGGTGGTTCCTCGGGGCGGTAAGGGGTTAATCGAACGCGTTGCGAGCGATGCTACAGTGCCCGTGCTTAAGCACCTAGATGGTATTTGCCATTTATACATCCACAGGGATGCCGACCCTGCCATGGCGATTGAGCTTGCAGTCAATGCGAAAACGCATCGCTACGGGACCTGTAACACAATGGAATCACTGCTCATCGATAGTGAGCGCGCCGCACTACTTCCAGAGCTTGCACGACCGTTGCTAGAAAAGGGTGTCGTGCTCCGCGGTTGCGAGCAAACCTGCACCTGGCTGGGCGAGGACTGTGCGCTGGCAACCGAAGATGACTGGGCTACCGAGTATCTTGCTCCCATCCTATCGATCAAAGTGGTCGAAGATTTTGATGCCGCTGTCGATCACATTGCGCGGTATGGTTCAGGCCATACGGATGGCATCATTACCCAGTGTCACAGCAGTGCGATGCGATTTCTGAGAGTAGTCGATTCCAGCTCTGTGATGGTGAATGCCTCAACACGGTTTGCCGATGGGTTCGAGTACGGATTGGGTGCTGAGATCGGAATTTCTACGGACAAAATCCACGCCCGCGGTCCAGTGGGTCTGGAAGGGCTGACCAGTCAAAAATACGTCGTGCTGGGCAATGGCCACATCCGCGCCTAATCGGCACATCGGCGTTATGGGCGGGAGTTTTAATCCTGTTCATTATGGGCATCTCAGAGTTGCGAGCGATGCCAAGCGCAGGTTAGCGCTGGACGCTATGTGCATCATGCCGGCCGCACAGTCCCCGCTAAAAACCCAGCACTCGGTGAGCGCCGAACATCGACTTGCCATGCTTGATCTCGCGGTGACGGAATTTCCCGAGCTTCACTTAGATACGCGTGAGCTCGAAAGGGAGGGCCCCTCATACACTGTGGACAGTCTTCAGGAGCTGCGCCAAGAGGCGGGTAGCGACGCAACGATCTATTTCCTTATAGGTGATGACTTGCTGCCGACATTAAATCAGTGGTCGCGGTGGCAGGCACTGACCGATTACGGTCACCTTGTTGTGGCCAATCGACCAGGAAAATTTTTGGCGATTCCAGCCGAAGTGTCGTCGTGGTGGCATGAACGTGAAGTGCCATTGGCCCAACTTTCGTCGCGTCCCTCGGGATGCGTATCGCGGCTCGAGTGTTCACTGGTTGATGTCTCATCATCGGAAATACGGGAGTCACTGAATTCAGGCGAACGCGAGACAGAGATGATTCCATACCCGGTTATGGAGTATATTGCGCGCCACAAACTGTACAAAAACTTGAGCCAAACTGAGGCAGTTCTTTGACCCCGACAGATGCAATCATTACCGACCTTGTGGTCGATGCCCTAGACGATCTAAAAGCAGTTGATACCAAAATAGTGGATGTCCGCGGACTGAGTTCTGTGATGGACTTCCTTGTGGTCGCGAGTGGTAACTCGTCTCGCCACGTGAAGTCACTTGCCGATAATGTCGTTGTCAAAGCCAAAGAGGCTGGGTGCCCACCGATCGGGGTCGAGGGTGAAAATGACGCTGATTGGGTTTTAGTCGATCTTGGCGACGTTGTTGTTCATGTCATGCAGCCCGCGGCGCGAAGCTTTTATGACCTTGAGCGGTTGTGGTCAGGAGAACCCGAGGCCTCTGTAGAGCCAGACGCAGTCTCAGATCCCCGGGGATAATCCATGCGTGTTTTGGCAATTGGTACGCGCATGCCCCAGTGGGTGAGCGACGGTGCCGATGACTACAACAAACGACTGCCTCGCGAAGCGTCAATAGAATGGGTTGAGTTGCCCGCCTCCAAACGAACGAGAGACACCGCTGAAAGCCGTATGCTTGAGGAGGCAACTGCTATCGAGCGACGTTTAAAACCTCAAGAGCTAATGGTTGTTTTGGACGTTGAGGGGAAGGTCATCTCGACCGAGGCCATTGCTGAGACCCTCGAGTCTTGGCAGAGCGATGGCTCGAAAATCGCATTTGTCATCGGTGGCCCCGACGGACTTCATCCATCGCTGAAAGCAAAGGCAAGTGCTCGGTGGTCACTGGGTCGGATCACACTGCCACATCCGCTGGTGCGGGTGATTTTGGCGGAGCAGTTGTACCGGGCCTGGTCAATTAACGCGGGACATCCCTATCATCGAGCATGAGGCGCCGTCCTGTGGCACAGTGGACCGAGATATCAAGATAAGACGCTAATGGCTCGCCAGCTTAACCAAATGCAAGATTGGGCGCGTGAAACCCGCATTACGCACGGGCGAGTCACGGTGCTGGCGGCGCTCATGGTTCTGGTCATGATGGGTCTGTTGTACCGCTACTTCTCTCTACAGGTCATCCAGAACGAAGAATTCCGAGCACAGTCAGACCGAAACCGAATTGCGGTTCGAACCGTAGCGCCAACTCGCGGTGTCATTGTCGACCGATCAGGTAATCTCCTCGCGGTTAACCAGCCGTCGTTTACCTTGGCGATCACGCCAGAGCGTGCCGAGGATCTCGATAATGTGTTGACCACGCTCAGTGACCTGTTGGGCCTGACCGAGACTGATATCGAGCTGTTTACACAAGCGCGAAAGCGTCGGCGTCCCTTAAGTCCAGTGCCTTTGAAGTATCGACTAACCGATGAGGAATTGGCCGTTATCGCGGTCAATAAACACGTACTTTCTGGTGTGTCTGTCCTGTCTGAATTAACGCGTCATTATCCTGAGGGAGATCTGCTCGGGCATGCGCTAGGGTACGTTGGCCGTATTGGTATTGATGATGTCGATGAGTCTGAGAAAGAAGCCTATCGGGGTATTAGTCACATAGGAAAGGTGGGGCTAGAAGCTTACTACGAGGATGTCCTTAAAGGTGGGCTAGGGGTCAGCCGTTTAGAGACCAATGCGCGTGGTGTCGAGTTAGACGTGATCGACCGGATAGAGCCAGTGCCCGGTGCCGAGCTGACTCTACACCTCGATATAGAGCTTCAGCGCGTGGCTGCAGCCGCCATGGAGGACATGCGAGGTGCGGTGGTGGCGTTGGATCCGAGAACTGGGGGTGTCTTGTCTGCGGTCTCGAGCCCGCGTTACGACCCAAACAAGTTTGTGAATGGAATTAGTTTCTCTGACTACGCGGAGCTGCGCGATTCGCGAGATGCGCCACTACTAAACCGTGTTATTCAGGGGCAGTATCCGCCGGCCTCAACGATTAAGCCCATGTTGGGGCTTGCCGGGTTAAATCGCGACTTGATAACCATCGACACCATGATTCCTGACCCCGGTTATTACCAGTTACCCGGTGACCCTCGTCGATACAGGGACTGGATCCTTCGTATACGCGGAGCGGGTCATGCCGATGAAATGAATCTTCGAGACTCGATAGCGCAGTCATGTGATGTTTACTTCTATGAACTCGCGAATCGCCTTGGTATCGATGCCCTCGCCGAGTCGCTGGATGACTTTGGTATTGGCAGTTTAACGGGCGTCGATCTCCCGAGTGAGAAGCGTGGAATTTTGCCGAGTTCCGAGTGGAAGCGTCGGGTCATTGGCAGTAGCTGGTACGGAGGTGAAACACTCATAGTCGGTATTGGCCAGGGTTACATGCTGGCTACGCCAATGCAGCTAGCGGTGGCGACGACGGCTCTTGCCACGCGCGGTACCGCCCTTAAGCCCACGTTTGTTGCAGCTGTTGACGGTACGCCTGTTGAACCCGAGCCGCTACTCAATGTCTCAGCAGAGACAGCGTATTGGGACGAGGTATTTGCAGGTATGGTTGACACCGTATCATCCGTCAGAGGTACAGCCTTCGGTATGCGATCGGGTTTGACCTACAGCGTCGCGGGGAAAACAGGAACGGCCCAGGTTGTGGGTATTGCCCAAGATGCAACCTATGATGAAGAGGCCTTATCCGAGTATCAGCGTAACCATGGATGGTTCATTGCCTTCGCCCCAGTCGAAAACCCCGAGATTGTAGTGGCAGTCTTAACCGAGAATAGCGGTGGCGGAAGTTCCGCATACCCCGTTGCCCGGGCCATGCTTGATTACTGGATGAGCCGAGATGAGTAACGATTTTGCACGAGTTGCCGAGGTCTCTTCCCGGGAGCTGGGTGCTCCTGTCCGGTTATTGCGGGTGCTTCACATTGATCTCTGGCTTATTGTGCCGCTGCTGATGCTCAGTGTCGGTGGATTATTTGTTCTGTACAGTGCCAGCGGTCAATCCGATGTCATGTTGAATGCGCAAATGCGCAACATCATGGTGGCCATGACGGTCTTGTTGATTACCGCTCAATTCAGGGTAGAGACATTGCGTGGGGTATCGCCCTATATCTTTGCACTGGCCACGCTACTACTCGTTGCTGTGGCATTTTTTGGGGTCGGTGCCAAAGGAGCCCAGCGTTGGCTGAGTTTGGGCTTCATTCGTTTTCAGCCCTCAGAGGTTATGAAGGTAGCGATGCCCTTGGCGCTCGCCTGGTGGTTGTCCAAAAAGGCACTTCCACCTGATATGCGTTCTGTCGCAGTAGCCTTCGCTATGGTGGCAGTGCCCTCAGGATTGATATTGCAGCAGCCTGACCTGGGAACGTCGCTACTGGTTGCCACCAGTGGCCTTGCCGCCATCTACATGGCCGGGATTCAGTGGCGGTATATTTTTTCAATAGTGGCACTCGCGCTCGTCTCCATTTGGCCGGCGTGGGTCTTTGTGTTGAAGGACTATCAGAAGCAGCGCGTGCTTACCCTGTTTAATCCCGAATCTGATCGGCTTGGCGCTGGATGGAACATCATCCAGTCTAAAACAGCGATTGGTTCCGGTGGCTGGGAAGGTCTTGGGTTGGACTCAAGGCAGTCAGGCGCAGCTGGATTTTCTGCCTGAGGGCCACACCGACTTCATTATTGCTGTGCTGGCTGAGGAGTTCGGTTTTCGCGGTGTTTTACTGCTGTTCCTGATTTACGCTGTGATTCTCGGCAGGGGCCTGGTGATTACATGGCGGGCGCAGTCGAGTTTTGCGCGTATGCTAGCCGGCGCGCTGGTTGCTACCTTCTTTTTTGGTTTGGTGGTGAACCTTGGGATGGTTTCAGCACTCTTACCTGTTGTCGGTGTGCCACTGCCTATGGTGAGCTATGGTGGAACAGCGATGGTGTCGATGATGATTGCCTTTGGCATGCTAATGGCGATCTCAACCGAGAGGCCGGTCACGCGAGCTATGCGATGAGTACACTATTTAGGGGATAACAACCCAGATACATTAACTGAGGGGAGCGAGCACACTATGGGTGGCTTTATGCGTTTTCAAACGATCCTATTATCACTGACCTTCGGCTGGCTGCCCCTGACGGCAGCCGCTGATTACAGTGATCACCCGAGTGCGGCAGCGCTGATCAACCGTGTTGCTGAACGCGGTGTGGACCGCGACTGGTTGCAGTCTGCCTTGTCAGAGGCGACTCGGCAGGAAAGTATCTTGAAAGCCATTTCGCGTCCCGCGGAGAAAAGTAAACCGTGGTCCGAATATCAAGACATTTTTCTCACCGATCGCAGGGCAAAAGAGGGTATCAAGTTCTGGCGGGAGAATAGGGAAACGCTGGATCGAGTATCTCAGGATACCGGTGTGCCATCCGAAGTTATCGTCGCGATTATTGGTGTCGAGACCTATTACGGACGCATCACAGGCGGGTATCGCGTCATTGATGCGCTGTCGACGTTGGCATTTGATTACCCTCGCCGTTCACCCTTTTTCACCAAAGAACTCGAGGTTTTTCTTGAGCTCGCTTATCAGTCTGGCTTGCCACTCGCGGAGTTAAAGGGCTCCTATGCGGGCGCGATGGGTTTAGGGCAGTTCATGCCCTCCAGTTATCGCGCTTACGCGAAGGACTATGAGGGCGACGGTGTTATCGATATCTGGACGAATCCGAACGATGCCATCATGAGTGTGGCTAATTATTTTGTCGCACATGGCTGGAGACCAGGTGGTGAGGTGATTATCCGTGCGAGGTTTTCCGGAGACCCAACCGTGTTTGATGTCGGTCTAAAGCCCAAGCTCAGCATTGATATGCTGGCGGATAACGGGTTGACGCCAGTGACTGAGCAGTCGTCTGATCAGTTGGCGACACCCATCAAGTTTGACGGTAAGTCGGGCGAGGAGCACTGGCTGGGGCTCCATAATTTTTATGTCATTACTCGCTATAACCACAGTGCCATGTATGCCATGGCGGTTCATCAGTTGAGTCAAACCCTGCGGGCCCAAATGCTGTGATGCGCGCAGTCACTTCGCTTGCGCTGCTGGCGCTGGTGAGTTGTGTCGGAAGCCCACCGGCGACAAACGATTATCAGCCACCCCCAATTTCAGCTGAGGCTGTCGTAGAGGCCGTGCCCTCAGCAGACCCCGTATCCAGGATGGGGAATAAAAGCCCCTACGAAGTCTTTGGGCAGCAATATACGGTCATGCCGTCTGCTGATGGCTACACTGAAGTAGGCGTTGCCTCGTGGTATGGCATGAAGTTTCAGGGGCGTCGAACCTCTAATGGCGAGATATTTGATGTCTACAAGGCGACCGCAGCTCACAAGTCACTGCCACTCCCGTCTTATCTGCGCGTCACTAACCTCGAGAACAGTGCCTCAATGATCGTTCGCGTCAATGATCGAGGGCCCTTCGTCGGTGATAGGTTGATTGATGTGTCTTACGGCGTTGCTGTGAAACTCGGATTTGCAGAGCAGGGAACAGCACGTGTGCGGTTAGAGCATATTCCGGTCGATGGTAGTGATGATTGGCGAGGGACTCAGGCGTCGAATTACCGTCAGCTGCAGGTGGGGGCCTATCAGCTTAGGTCTTCCGCCGAGGAGGTCGCCGCAAACATTCGCAACATGCTCGGAGCGACTATCGACGTCCATGTGAGTAGTGTTCAGCACGAGACAGGTACAATTTTTCGCGTGCGCCTAGGGCCCGTGGACAGTTCCGAAAAACTCTCCGAGCTTCAGGAACTTCTTGTAAAAAACGGCCTCTCAAAAGGACAGCCATTACCCTGAGCGATTAGGCTCTCGAGTTGTTACACTAGCGCCGCAGTAAATCCGCGCCAAGGTAAAAAAATGATGCGATCGACCTCTTTTCATCGGCTATTGATGTGTGTGTTGGCCTTTGTGGCGACCCAAGTAACAGCAGCGGTTCCGCCGGCGCCCAAGCTCCCGGCGGATGCTTACTTCTTGATGGATGCGACGACGGGTCAGGTGTTGGTCGATCACAATGGTGACCTGTCATTACCGCCAGCAAGTCTCACGAAAATAATGACGTCATTCGTCTTGGCAGAGGAGGTCGATGCTGGCAGAGCATCGCTTGATGACATTATTAAGGTCAGCCGGAATGCCTGGTCACAGAACCCTACCTTTAAAGGTTCTTCACTGATGTGGATTGAACCGGGTAAGCCCGTCAGTCTCGCTGATCTTGAGCGCGGTGTTGTCATCTCCTCGGGCAATGATGCGTCTGTCGCTGTGGCGGAGCACCTTGCAGGCACAGAGTCGAGTTTTGTCGATGTGATGAATCAGCTGGCTGCAGAGCTGGGCCTGGATAATACCGTTTACCGAAACCCACATGGATTGCCGCACCCTGACCACCGCACAACGGCGCGTGATCTAGCAACCTTGTCAGTGGCCCTGATCAACGGTCATCCTGAGCACTATAAAATCTACAAAGAGCAAAGCTTTACCTACAACGGAATTAAGCAATACAACCGAAACAGCCTATTGAGATCAGATGCCACAGTTGACGGGTTGAAGACGGGGTATACCAGTGAGGCAGGTTACGGGCTGGTCGCTTCCGCACAACGTGAGGATATGCGCTTGGTGTCTGTTGTACTCGGTAGTGCCAGCAAACGGACTCGAGCCTCTGAAAATAGCAGTCTGCTCAATTATGGATTCCGATTCTTTCAGAATTTAAGACCCCTCTCGGCAGAGGTCACGCTGGTCGAGCCACGCGTGTGGAAGGGCGCTGCCGAATCATTACACGCGGGTGTGCTGGAGTCGGTGGTTTTGACAGTGCCACGAGAGCGAACCGCCGCTGATATCAGCGTGACAGTTGACGATCAGCTAGAGGCTCCGCTTAGTCGTGGTGATGTCATTGGTAGTGTGCAAGTCCTTCGGGGCGGTGAGGTATTGTTTGAAACCCCGCTGCTGGTTCTGGAGGATGTGCCAAGTGGTGGGTTCTTCAAGCGTCTGATGGATGCGCTGATTCTGTGGTTCCAAAACCTGTTTGGTTAGATCATGACAGAACAAGAAGCACCTAAGATTGAATTCCCCTGTCGCTATCCCATTAAAGTGGTGGGCCGCGCGACACCTGATTATGCAGCGGCGATACGCGCTATCTTTGATCGCCACACGACCGGGCTGACCGATGCAGATATCGAGACCAAGAGCAGTCGCTCTGGGACATTCGATTCGATCACGTTCACGATAACGGCAACCGGGCCCGATCAGCTCGATGCGCTCCACAAGGAGTTGGTAGCGTCGGGCCGCGTTTCCATGGTGATTTAAGTCATGGTTGTCCGCGATCTGGGTCATGTCGATTACCTCCCTACGATCGAGGCAATGAAAGCATTTACCCAGGCGCGCGGCGTCGAAACGCCAGATGAGTTATGGGTGCTCGAGCATCCTCCTGTTTTTACGCAGGGTATTGCTGGGAGAGAGGAGCACTTGCTGGCACCGGGCGAGATCGAGGTCATCAGGACAGACCGCGGTGGACAGGTGACCTATCACGGACCCGGACAGATCGTCATTTACGTTTTATGTGATATTCGCAGGGCAAAGCTGGGTGTTCGCGACCTGGTCACCGGACTCGAGCAGGCCATCATCGCCTTTTTGTCTGAGTTTGACTTGGTTGCAGAAGCGGATCCAAAGGCCCCGGGCGTCTATGTGTCGGGCGAAAAGATTGCATCACTGGGCTTGAAAATTAGTCGAGGATCTAGCTATCACGGTCTTGCGCTTAATGTGAACCCAGATCTAGAGCACTTCGGGAGAATTAACCCCTGTGGTTATGCCGGTTTACGAGTGACCTCGCTAGCTCAGCTTCTCGGTCAGCAATGTCCGTCGCAACCGGATGCCGCCCAGCGGTTAGTGGAGCATTTACGCTCAAAACTCCCGCTTCAATAAGCGACTGGCCTCGTTAACTGGCATAATCCGCGGCGTCATCGGAGGACTCATGTCAGAAAACGACAGCGCCATCAACGCGCGCCGCACATTCGCCATCATCTCTCACCCTGATGCGGGTAAAACCACCATCACAGAGAAACTTCTGTTGCTGGGGTCGGCCATTCAGGTTGCAGGTTCCGTCA
This sequence comes from Halieaceae bacterium, assembly GCA_038143085.1. Classification (GTDB taxonomy): domain Bacteria; phylum Pseudomonadota; class Gammaproteobacteria; order Pseudomonadales; family Halieaceae; genus Luminiphilus. The sequence goes on along the minus strand of JAYQLG010000014.1, from coordinate 191,392 downwards.
AAGGAAAGCGTGGCCCGCACGCGACATCTGACTGGATGGCAATGGAGCAGGAGCGTGGCATTTCAGTGACATCTTCGGTCATGCAATTTCCCTATCACGATCGTATGGTCAATCTTCTCGATACTCCCGGTCACGAAGACTTCTCGGAGGACACCTACCGCACGCTGACTGCCGTGGATTCCGCCTTAATGGTTGTCGATGGTGCGAAAGGGGTAGAGGACAGAACCATCAAGTTGATGAACGTCTGCCGACTGCGTGACACCCCGATCATTGGGTTTGTGAATAAGTTAGACCGCGATATTCGCGATGCCATTGAGTTGCTTGATGAAATCGAGGAAGTGTTAAAGATCGAGGCAGCACCGATTAACTGGCCCATTGGCATGGGTAAGTTTTTCAAGGGTGTTTACAACCTGTATACGGACACCATTCATTGCTACGAGCAAGGTCATGGACAGGTACTGCCGCCCGATCGACGCATTTCCGGGCTCGAATCTGACGACGCGCGTGACTTGTTGGGAGATGAATACGATGACTTTTGCGACGAGATTGAGCTTGTTCGTGGTGCCAGTCACACCTTTGACAAAGCGCTTTTTCTAGAGGGAAAGCAGACCCCCGTATTCTTCGGAACCGCACTCGGTAATTTTGGTGTGAGGGAAATGCTGGATGATTTTGTTGAGTGGGCACCCGAGCCGCAATTGAGAACTACGCAGTCGCGTGATGTTGTGCCCACTGAAGCCGAATTTTCCGGCTTCGTGTTTAAAATTCAGGCCAATATGGATCCCAAGCATCGTGACCGTATCGCCTTTGTTCGTGTTTGTTCAGGGCGCTATGAAAAAGGCATGAAAATGCGTCACGTCCGAATCGATAAAGACATCAGAATTGCGGACGCGGTGTCGTTCAAAGCGGGTGAGCGCGAATTGGTACAGTCCGCCGTAGCTGGCGACATCATTGGTCTGCACAACCACGGCACGATCCAGATCGGGGATACATTTACGTCTGGAGAAACGCTGCAATTTACGGGTATTCCCCATTTTGCGCCCGAACTCTTCCGCAAGATTCGATTATCGGATCCCATGAAAATGAAAGCTTTACAAAAGGGCTTGCAACAGTTGTCAGAAGAGGGGTCGACGCAGGTGTTTTCGCCGCTCAGTACAACGGATTTGATTGTTGGTGCGGTTGGGCAGCTGCAATTTGATGTCGTTGCTCACCGATTGAAGGATGAATACAAGGTGGACGCCATCTATGAGCCGGTCAATATCTACACCGCCCGGTGGTTGGACGCGGAAGACCCGAGAAAGTTAGAAGAGTTCCGGAAGAAGGCTGCCGACCACCTGTCTGAGGATGGCGGAGGCTATCTAACCTACCTCGCGCCAACCCGAGTCAATCTATCGCTGATGCAGGAGCGCTGGCCCGACATCCGCTTTAGAGAGACTCGAGAGCATTGATTGCGCGTTAGAGGAGCGCTTCGATTTCTCGCGCTATGTCAGCGGGCTTCTTTTGAGACCCAAATCGAGCGACAACCTCACCCTCGCGATTGACGAGAAACTTTGTGAAGTTCCATTTGATACGCTCGGTTCCCATGATGCCTTTCGCGGAGGACTTCAGATGCTTGTATAGCGGATGGGTCCCGTCACCGTTGACTTCAATCTTCTCGAATAACGGGAAGCTGGTCTTAAAGCGTGTCTCACAAAACTCGACAATTTCTTCAGTGCTTCCGGGCTCCTGAGCGCCGAACTGGTTACACGGGAAAGCCAGCACCGAAAAACCTGCGTCTTTGTGATCTTGGTAAAGCTTCTCTAGCCCCTCGTATTGGGGCGTGAAGCCGCACTTGGATGCTGTATTTACCAGTAGAAGGACTTGTCCTTTGTAATCCGATAACGAGGCTTCGGTGCCGTTAGCGAGCGTGGCCGAATAATCATAAACGTTGGACATTGCGAGCTTCCTTGAAACAACGAGCCGAGAAGGAAACTACATTCTCAGGTAAGTTTCCAGTTCGAATTCGGTGACGCGCTTAGCGAACTCGTTCCACTCTTGCACTTTCGTTGCTAAAAACAGCGTTTTGAATTCGCCCGTCAGATAGCTTGATAAGACGTCCGACTTGTCGAATACCGCGATAGCCTCATCCATGGTGGTAGGCAGCGCAGGTGCATCGATCTCTTGATCCCAAGCGTTTCCCTCGATGGGCTTTGGCGGTGACAGGGTGTTCTCGATGCCATGCCAAATACCGGCGAGCACTGCGGCTAACACTAGATAGGGGTTGGCGTCCGCCCCGGCCACTCGATGCTCAATGCGGCGAGCCGCAGTGGGGCTTTCGGGAATACGAATCGCCGTGGTTCGGTTATCGTAACCCCAAGCTGATTCGGTAGGCGCATGATTGCCCGGTTGGAATCGCCGGTAGGCGTTGAAACTGGGTGCGAACAGGAGCATGGAAGCCGGCAGTAATTCTAAACACCCAGCGACTGCATAACGTAATAGGTCAGAGCCTTCCTCACCGCCATCATCGAAAACATTGGCTCCGTTTTCGTCAAGCAGACTGCAGTGCACATGCAACCCGTTACCAGCCTCATCATCAATGGGCTTTGGCATGAAGCTGGCGACAAATCCGTGGCGTGCCGAAACTGCTCTGATGGTGCGCTGCATTCTGATGACTTGATCTGCGAGGAGCATGACATCGTCACTGTGTGCCACATTGATTTCGAACTGGCTGGGAGCCGATTCTTTGATAATGCCCTCGTAGGGGAGGTCCTGAGTATCAAATGCCTGTCGCAATGCCTCGAGTAGCGGACCGTGATAATCGAGTTCGCTCAGGGCGTATAAGTTACCGCCCACGGCGTTTTGATCTCGAAGCGCTGTGCCAATGGCTTCATCGGTTTCGGGCTTTGGAAGCAAACTGAACTCGAGCTCAACAGCCATGCAGGGCTTGAGTTCTTTCTCGGTAAATCGTGTTACCAGTGCCTGAAGTACCTGTCGGGGGTCCCCCATGTACGGACTTCCGTCCTTATCGAACATGCTGAGCAACACCTGAGCCTGGTCCACACCGCGCTCAGTCAGGAGGGGTCGAAGTGAGCCCCCGACCAAGTGGCAGTATCCGTCGATATCGCCATTGGCGTGAGCCAAGGCAGGAATATCACGCCCCCACACGTCGAGTCCTAGCGCCGACTTAGGCAGCTTGAGGCCCTGCTTCTCGATCGCGTCGAGTTTTTGCACGGGCAGCCACTTTCCGCGCGCTATCCCGTTGCAGTCGGTGATCAGCGCTTCCACCATGGTGATGTCCGGATAGGCGTTGAGAAATTGTCTTGTCGACTGCACAACTTAGACTCGTTAAGGGTAAGCCCGAATGGTGGGTCTTCACGCACGCGCACTCAATGACCAAGCTGGGGCAATCGATACCTTAGCTGGGTAAGTGCCATCAATTCATGTAGATCTTTAGTGGATCCTCGTCCTTTGCCTGTGCGACATAGGGGATGGTGTTGATAAAGAGTGCAAAGAGATCAGCCTGACTGTTGACATCAAGTTTCTTGTAGATGGACTTTCTGTGACGGCGGACTGTCTCCAATGAGATATCGAGCTTCTCGGCACTGGTATCCGCGCCGTAACCTCGCAGTAGTAGCTCCAAGACTTCTTGCTCTCTATCGCTCACATAACTTGAACCGAATGACTCATAACCCTGTTGAATATGATGGTCGACACCGGGTTGCAACAGATTACTTTCTACAAATTCTTCCCGCCGCGTATGAAGGTCAATCAGTTCCGCAATAACCTGACTAATACTGTAAAGCCAGTTGTACTCGACCTCACTGAACTCCCCTTGGTTTTCAAGGCGCATGAGGCTGATATTCACCACACTGCCGTCGCCGAGGCGGGTGACGATGATGGCCTCATCAACGGTGCCTGTGCTGGCGTAGTAATTTTGATGGTAACTACTGTCCTCGAAATCACCGGTGACCAAGCGAGAAAGGCGGTAGCAGTTATTGCGAGGGGAGTTCAGCGAGATCTTAAAAAAAGGATCTTCGCGATAGGGCCCTTCTAAGTACTCGTCAACCTGAGAGCCATAGGCTTCTTTAGGGATTTTATGATCGAGCAGCTTTGGCGGGAGGTCCCGGTGGTAGAGCCAAGCCTGTGGGAAACCCACTGGTACTTGCGCCTCGATGGCAGCGAATACCTGCTGGAAAAAAATAGGCTCACCAACATGCGCAATGATGTTGGCAAGATCTGTATTCCAACGTTGAAAGGCATTTGTATCCACGGGTTTTGACGCTCCGTTTCCGATTTGGCCTGGCTAAGGGTGTAGCGTTTCCCTTCGTAGGTCAATCGACCGCAGAGGTAGGCTGCTTTTGGGTCTATCAGCTCGCGCTAACCACGCACTCTTGCTGTCAGGTGTTGGGCTGCGTCCTCAATGGTAACTCGTGTAGCCTCGGTTTCTCTTCGGCCTTGTACCTCTACGACGCCATCGGCAAGCGATCGCTCTCCCACAGTGACGCGCAAAGGAATACCGATCAGCTCGCAATCGGCGAACTTCACACCAGGCCTTTCTTTACGGTCATCCATTGCGACATTGACACCGTGGGCCTTTAGGTCTGCATACAGTGCCTCTGTAGCCTGCGCGACAGCCTCCGACTTATCCATGCCAAGAGGGATAAGAACGACTGAGAAGGGCGCCATTGCCTCGGGCCAGATAATGCCGTTCTCATCATTATTTTGCTCAATGGCGGCTGCCACAATCCGCGTGATACCGATCCCGTAGCATCCCATGCTCATGGGAACCGACTTGCCGTTTTGATCGAGTACTTCCGCACGCATGGCTTCAGAGTACTTGGTGCCGAGCTGGAAAATATGTCCCACCTCGATGCCACGCTTAATTTCAACCTTACCCTTGCCACAAGGACTGGGGTCACCCGCGGCTACGGTTCGTAAGTCAGCGACTTCAAATGTGGCGATATCACGCTGCCAGTTCACGCCTTTCAAGTGCTTATCGTCCTCATTGGCGCCGCAAACAAAGTTGCTGAGTACCGATGCGGCTCGGTCAACGACGATGCGTGCATCGAGGCCCACAGGACCCAGTGATCCAAAGGATGCCCCCGTGGCTGCCTTGACCGCTTCTTCTTGAGCCATCTTGAGTGGTTGGCTCATGCCAGGGAGTTTCTCGGCTTTGATTTGATTGAGCTGATGATCGCCACGCAAGACGAGTGCCACCAGCTCGCCATCCTCGCCTTCGACAAACAATGTTTTGATCGATGCGCTGGCGGCAACGCCATGTTTCTTCTCGAGTGCCTCGATAGTCTTTGTATCGGGCGTGTCGAACACTGTCATTGGCTCGTGTTCTGCTGGAACCGCTTCCGGTGTCAGTGCCTCAGCCAGTTCAACATTGGCAGCGAAATCACTCTCTGTGGAAAAGGCGATGTCGTCTTCTCCTGAATCAGCCAAGACATGGAACTCATGGGAGTGACTTCCGCCAATTGAACCTGTGTCGGCCTCAACGGGGCGATAGTCCAAGCCAAGCCTGTCAAAAATGGTCGAGTAAGCTTCGTGCATTCGCCAGTAGGTTTTCTCAAGAGACGCATGGTCCTCGTGGAATGAGTAGGCATCCTTCATCACGAACTCGCGCGAGCGCATGACACCAAAGCGCGGGCGAATTTCGTCCCTGAACTTCGTTTGAATTTGGAAATAGTTAATGGGCAAGCGCTTATAGCTTTTGATTTCCGACTTGGCCAATTCCGTAATGACTTCCTCGTGAGTAGGCCCCAGGCAGAAATCGCGCTCATGCCGATCCTTTAGGCGCGCCAGTTCGGGACCATATTGCTCCCAACGGCCCGACTCCTGCCATAGCTCCGCGGGCTGAACGACAGGCATGGCCACTTCGACGGCGCCGGCATTTTCCATTTCTTCCCGAACCACACGCTCGACGTTTCTGACGACCTTCAATCCCAGTGGCATCCAGGTGTAGATGCCTGCAGCGATGCGTTTGATAAGGCCTGCGCGGAGCATGAGCTGGTGGCTAATCACCTCTGCATCTGCCGGTGTTTCCTTGGTGGTCGAGATGGGGAAATTTGAAAATCGCATCAACGTTTCCTATGAGTACATGAAGCGTAAAAGTTGCTGTGAGGCGTAGCGGCGGAGTGTATCAAAACTGGGTTTTTAGGTCGCTAGGTAACAATTCACCCACCTTTTATGTATCTCTAAGGTGTCTTTAAAGCGGATGAGTGGTCGGGCGTGTCTCGCGAAGGTTGTCAGTCGTCAGATCGCTGTCTATTCTAGCCACGCCGTGGCGCTACAGCGACCGCGGAGAGGTCCTACAGCGAATTCGGAGAAAAGAGTGTGCAAGCCGAAAAAATGAAGACCAAAAAAGGTAAGAAAAAGAAGCAAACTGCTGGGCTTTCAAAGCGGGATCTGCATCGGGCCATTGCAGAGAGAACTGGTCTTAGCAAAAAGCGCGTGACCGACGTTTTTGCTGCGCTCGAGGACGTCCTTGCAGATCAAATGAAAACCGACGGAGCAGGAGAATTTACTTTGCCGGGACTGGCCAAGTTCACAACGTCAACGCGTCCGGCCGTAAAAGCCCGGAGAGGCATCAATCCCTTTACCGGTGAAGAGACGGTATTTGCGGCCCGGCCAGAGTCACGAACGGTAAAAATTCGAGCTTTGAAGAAACTGAAAGGCTTTGCTAACTCGTAATAAACCCTATTGAGCGAGTAATGCCATTAACCTCGAGCCCTGATTAGTGTAATCTCTCGCGCTCCGCGCGGAGGGGCGCGGAGGTCGGTTTGTCATCTTTGAGAATGTTCGCATGCCAATTTACGAGTACGTATGTGGTGCCTGCGGTAACGCGCATGAGGCACTGCAGAAAATATCAGATGCCCCGCTGACGGATTGTCCGGCATGCGGCCAATCGTCCTTGAAGAAAAAAGTATCAGCGCCTGCGTTCAGGCTTGCAGGATCAGGTTGGTACGAAACCGATTTTAAAACGGGTGCGAAGAAAAACTTGGCCAATGACTCGAAATCTGATTCGAGCGGCGCTTCAGCATCTGCAACATCTGCCTCCTCACCTACATCGTCAGAGTAGTGTTGGGGGAGACAGGAAGAGGATAGATAAAAAGAGTACTGATGCGGACACATTATTGTGGTGCTACAAAGGATGTCGCTGTCGGCGAAACCGTCACTATCTGTGGTTGGGTAGACCGACGACGCGATCACGGTGGGGTGATCTTTCTCGACATGCGCGACCGCGAAGGCATTGTGCAGGTCGTTTTTGATCCGGACACCAAAGAGTACTTCGATTTGGCCGATCGTGTGCGCAGTGAGTATGTGCTGCAGATTACGGGACGCATCCGTAATCGCGCCACCGAAACGATTAATCCCGCAATGGCCACCGGCCACATTGAGATCCTCGGAAAAGAGCTTGTCATTTTGAACGAGGCCGCGCCGCCTCCCTTCCCCCTCGATGCACACCAGTCCGTGGGTGAAGATGTGCGCCTGCGATACCGATTCATGGATCTTCGTCGCGACTCCATGCAGCGGAATCTCATTAGCCGTTCACGTATTACGTCCACCATTCGGACTTACCTCGAGTCTGCGGGCTTTCTCGATATTGAGACACCTGTTCTGACGAGAGCGACACCCGAGGGCGCAAGAGACTATCTGGTTCCAAGCAGAACCAATGCATCGAAATTTTTTGCGCTGCCCCAATCCCCGCAGCTGTTCAAACAGCTATTAATGGTTTCGGGATTTGATCGCTACTACCAAATTGCGCGTTGTTTCAGAGATGAAGATTTGCGTGCCGACCGACAGCCAGAATTCACGCAGATCGATATCGAATTGTCGTTCACTGATGAGTCAGAGGTGATGAGCCTCACCGAGGGTATGGTCAAAGAGTTATTCGTTCGGCATTTGAATGTTGATCTCGGTGCGTTTCCTCGCATGACATGGCACGAGGCTATGGAGCGCTTCGGCTCGGATAAGCCAGATTTGCGCATCGATCTTGAGCTTGTCTCTGTTGACGATCTAATGGCCGACGTAGAGTTCAAGGTGTTCTCAGGTCCTGCAAATGACGAAAAAGGTCGCGTTGCCGGTTTACGTGTTCCTGGGGGCGCCAAGATTAGCCGCAAGGAAATTGACGATCTCACAAAGTACGTCAGTAACTATGGTGCACGTGGTCTCGCGTGGATCAAAGTGAACGATAAAGCATCAGGTGTTGAAGGTTTGCAATCTCCAATACTCAAGTTCATGCCTGAGGCAACCGTTGCTGCCTTGGTAGAGCGTCTGGAATTACAGGATGGCGATATCGTCTTCTTTGGTGCTGACAAACGGCAGGTTGTGAATGATTCTCTGGGTGCTTTGCGCTTGAAAGTGGCCGAGATGATGGACATGGTCGGTGATGGTTGGGCGCCTTTGTGGGTTGTCGACTTCCCCATGTTCGAGGAGACCACAGATGGAAATCTCACCGCATTGCATCATCCGTTCACTGCGCCGTCATGTGCTGTCGACGAGCTAAGAGCGGCGCCCGAGGCGGCCCTGTCACGCGCCTACGATATGGTGCTTAATGGCAGCGAGATTGGTGGCGGTTCAATCCGTATTCACCGCCAAGACATGCAAAAGGTCGTCTTTGAGGTGCTTGGTATCTCTGAAGAAGAAGCAGATGCCAAGTTCGGCTTCCTGCTATCGGCACTCAAACACGGTGCGCCACCCCATGGTGGTCTTGCATTCGGTCTCGACCGATTGGTCATGCTAATGGTTGATGGGCAGTCGATCCGCGATGTCATCGCTTTCCCCAAAACACAGTCGGCGCAATGCGTCATGACCGATGCGCCTGGCGAGGTGTCGGAGCAGCAGCTGCGCGACCTCAATATTCGATTGCGAACGCCGGAGAAGTAATTTCCACGTCTTACATGACGTCAGCGCTTCTTTCCCGCACAATCAGACCATGGGCGGAGAGGCACTGTGACACGTATTCTGGGGATTGATCCCGGCTCGCGAAAGACGGGATTTGGCATAGTTGAAACCAATGGTAAGCGCACGTATTACGTGACGAGTGGCGTCATCAAATTACCTGTCAATGAGCCACTCGCTGCGCGCCTTAAGGTGCTTGCCGAATCGCTCGATCAGATCATTTCCGAGTATCAACCGACGCTAGCCGTGATAGAGCAGGTGTTTATGGCCAAGAGCGCAGATTCTGCGCTAAAGCTGGGGCAAGCTCGCGGCGCAGCTATGGTCGTTTGTGCGCTCGCAGATCTTGAAGTTCACGAGTACGCGACACGTCAGATCAAACAGGCGGTGGTGGGCACCGGTGGTGCCAGTAAAGAGCAGGTACAACACATGGTCACACGCTTACTCAAACTGCCGTCAACGCCGCAAGAGGATGCCAGCGATGCACTCGCTGCGGCACTGTGTCACATTAGCGGCGCGACCGTAAGACAAGCGACCGGAGCACAGGCCTTCGCTACAGGGCGACTAAAGTAATGGGGACGCAACCATGATCGAGAGACTCCGCGGCATTTTGCTGGCCAAGCAGGTCCCTGAGGTCATCATTGATGTTGGTGGTGTTGGCTACGAAGTTCGCGTCCCTATGACGACGATCTATCAGCTACCTGCCGTAGGTGAGGAGACCATCATTCTTACCCACTTTGTGGTCAGAGAAGATGCTCAGCAGCTATACGGATTCGTTAGAGAAATCGACCGCCGTCTGTTTCGCGACCTGATCAAAGTTAATGGTGTGGGCCCGAAGCTAGCCTTGGCCATTCTCTCAGGGATGGACACCGAGCAGTTCGCCGCCTGCATGAACCGAAACGATGTGGACGCACTCGTTGCCCTTCCCGGCGTTGGAAAAAAGACGGGTGAGCGATTGCTGGTGGAGATGCGGGATAAGGCTGGGCAGTGGCTATCTGACGTGCTTCCAGAAGAGTCTGTTACGGCAGCACAGCCTGTAGCCACCGATATGCGGGCCGAGGCTGAGCAGGCGCTTGTTGCGCTGGGATACAAACCCACTGAGGCGTCTAGACTCGTTTCAGCGGTGGATTCGGATGAGATCGATAGCAGCGAAACGCTGATTCGAGCCGCGCTTCAGGCGGCAATGCGATAATGGTCTGACTATGTTGAATAGCTTGAGGGAATGCTGTGATTGAAACCGATCGTTTAGTCGCTGGAGGTGCCGCTGATAACCGCGAGACAGCCCTCGATCGCGCGGTCAGACCTCAGACGCTCAATGATTACATCGGTCAGTCCGCTGTCCGAGAGCAGATGGAGATTTTTCTTTCCGCGGCCAAAGGTCGGGGCGAGCCGCTCGATCACACACTCATCTTCGGCCCGCCAGGCCTCGGCAAAACGACCCTAGCGAGCATCATCGCAAATGAGATGGGCGTGCAACTCAAAACCACCAGTGGCCCCGTATTGGAGAAGGCGGGTGATATTGCGGCCATCATGACCAATCTTGAGCCCAACGATGTGCTGTTTATCGATGAAATTCACCGCCTTAGTCCTTACGTCGAAGAAATCCTCTATCCCGCTATGGAAGATTTTCAGCTAGACATCATGATTGGGGAGGGACCTGCTGCACGTTCGATTAAATTGGATCTACCACCGTTTACTCTCGTGGGCGCGACAACCCGAGCGGGTTTGCTGACATCGCCACTGAGGGATCGTTTTGGCATTGTTCAACGACTGGAGTTTTATGAGGTCAGCGATCTGAAGCGGATTGTGTCCCGGGCCGCATCGATCCTCGAGGTTGAGGCAGATGATGCGGGTGCGCTTGAGATAGCCAAGCGATCGCGAGGTACCCCGCGGATTGCTAATCGACTGATGCGACGTGTTCGGGACTATGCGCAAGTCAAAGGTGACGGCGTCATTAACCAAACAATGGCAGAGCAGGCGCTGGATATGCTCAGTGTTGATGAGCAGGGTTTTGATCACCTCGATCGACGATTCCTTCTCGCACTGATCGAGAAGTTCGAGGGTGGGCCGGTCGGTATTGATAGCCTGGCCGCTGCCTTATCCGAAGAGCGCGGAACGCTTGAGGATGTCATCGAGCCTTATCTTATTCAGCAGGGACTGATTGTCCGTACCCCGCGGGGACGAGTTGTGACCAATGCGGCATACCGACATTTTGGCTTGGCGCCCTCAAAGTCAATTGAGACAGGTAATAATCTTTCTTTGGACCTAGGTGAGCAGGGTGATGCCTGAGTACCGACTCCCAATCAGAGTTTATATTGAAGACACCGACGCAGGCGGCATTGTCTATTACGTCAACTATTTGAAGTATTTTGAGCGTGCGCGTACGGAACTTATCCGATCGCTGGGCGTCGATAAAACTGCAGTGATGGAAGATGGATCGGTATTTGTCGTCACCTCCGCAGCGATCGATTATCACGCTCCAGCGCGATTAGATGATCAGCTCGAGGCGGTCGCAGAGGTTGTCAGCAGAGGTGCTGCGACGATTGAGTTTAGGCAATCTGTCGTTCGATCGGGAGTTGAGCTTGCAAGCGGGCAGGTGAGAGTGGCTCTCACCGATGGTGCATCGGGGAAACCTAAACGGATGCCAAAGGGATTGCGCGATTTACTTATTTAGAGGATCTGAGTAAGCGAGGAGTGGTGAGATAAAAAATGACAGATGAACTTAGCGTTATCGAGTTGATTCTTGGGGCAAGCCTCACAGTGAAGTTTGTGATGGCAACACTCGTCGCCGCGTCGGTGACATCGTGGTTCATGATTGTCCAGAGAGTGATCATTCTCCAGCGCGCAAATGAAGAGCTGCTGGATTTTGAGGATCGATTTTGGTCAGGAATGGATCTCGCACAGCTCTATCGAGAGGGCTCGGATGCGATGGAAGAGGGCGTCGATATCACCGGTGGTGAGGCGCTGTTCAGAGCCGGCTTCAAAGAGTTTTCGAAGTTGTCTCGCCAGCCCAATATGGACGCCGAGGCGATGCTTGAGGGCTCGCGCCGAGCAATGCGTGTTGCGCTTATGCGCGAGAGCGACCGCCTTGAGCGACACCTACCGTTCCTTGCGTCGGTAGGCTCTACCAGTCCCTACGTCGGTTTGTTCGGAACAGTCTGGGGCATCATGCACTCGTTTCGTGGATTGGCTACCAGCTCGCAGGCCACGCTTGCGGCTGTGGCTCCCGGTATTTCAGAGGCGTTGATTGCGACTGCGATGGGGCTATTTGCAGCTATTCCCGCGGTCTTGGCCTACAACCGATTTGCGGCAAAGGCTGATGCTCTGCTGAATCGCTATGAGTCGTTTGTCGATGAGTTCTCGGGTTTGTTGCAACGTCAGAGTTATGCTCAGAAGCGAGGCAACAGCCAGTGAGATCTCGTCGAGCCGTCGCCGAAATAAATGTCGTGCCTTATATCGATGTGATGTTGGTATTGCTGGTTATTTTTATGGCGACAGCGCCACTGCTCATGCAGGGTGTCGAGGTGGATTTGCCGAAGGCTGACTCCTCGCCGGTGTCGGACAGCGACGCCGAACCTCTGATTGTCTCCATCGATGCGCAAGCGAGGTTGTACCTCAACTTGGGAGCAAGCGATGATCAGGCACTGAGCATGGAAACTGTCAAGCAGCGTGTCGCAACCGTTTTGAAGCGTAATCCAGAGAAGGCGGTGATGGTCTGGGGTGACTCCGCTGTTCCTTACGGAGAAGTGGTGGTACTGATGTCAGAGCTTCAAGAAGCAGGGGCACCATCTGTCGGGTTGGTGACCGAGGCGCCTGCGAGGCGATAGTGAAGTCGGATCGTCTACTCATCTTCGGAATTCCAGCGCTCGTTGCGTTACTGGTTCATCTGCTGTTCGTTTTTGCCTTGGAAGGCGGATGGACAACTGTCTCGCCGACGATCACTGCGGAGCCACAGGTGGTTCAGGCATCATTGGTCTCGCTGTCTAAACCAAAGCCCAAACCCAAACCCAAACCCAAACCCAAACCCAAGCCAAAACCCAAGGCGGTAGAGCCGAAACCCGAGCCAAAGCCCGCACCCGCGCCTGCGTCACAGGTCGAGTCGCCACCACTTGAGCCCATCGCTGAGCCGTCCGAGTCAGCACCTGAGGTATCTCAGGCGGAGCGACTTGCGGAGCTGCAGCGCGAGTTGATGGCAGGCTTTGAAGATCTGCCCGATGCGGATGACCAACAGCCCAAGGTAGAAGTTGACGAGGTTCAGCAGGTTGCCGGATTAATGCAGGCGCGGATCACCCAGAATTGGCGTCGGCCGCCATCGGCGAGAAATGGTATGGAGGTGCTGCTCATTATCAGCTTGGTACCCACGGGTGAAGTCGTTGGTATTTCTGTATCTACCAGCAGTGGAAGCACGGCATTTGATCGCAGTGCGATTGCTGCCGTTGAGCGCGTGGCGCGCTTTCCCGAGGTCACAGTCTTGTCTATTTCCGATTTCGAGCGATACTTTCGACGCTTTCCCCTACGATTTAAGCCAGAAGATCTGAGGTATTAGGTATGGCCCAGCGCATAACGCTCCTTTTGTTGAGCCTGATTTATTCGTCTTTTGCTTGGGGGCAACTCGAGATTCAGGTGACGCGTGGCATCGATAATCCAACCTCGATCGCAATCGCTCCATTCGCCTGGGACGGCTTGGGTACATCGCCCGTAGACTTTTCACAGATTATCGATTCCGACCTTGCACGCAGTGGTCAGTTTAGTCCCGTCAGCCGCCGTGACATGTTGAGTCTGCCGACATCGAAGGAGGACATTTTTTATCGTGACTGGCGAGCAATAGCGACACGGTATTTGGTGATTGGTCGGGTCAGCAAGGGCACGCAATTACGTGTTGATTTCGCACTTCACGATGTCGAGCGAGGTATTGAGTTGTTCACGGGCCAAGTGGTGGGCAGCGAATCCGAGGCCCGTATGGTGGCGCATGGTGTAGCGGATGCGATTTATGAAAAGCTGACGGGCATACCGGGCGCTTTCGCCACCCGGCTCATCTATGTGTCAGTGACGCGTAACCCCGAGGGCAGAGACTTCTATCGGTTGACTGTTGCTGATGCGGATGGCCGCCGGCCTATTGTTCTTCTTGAAGGCCGTGACCCCATCCTAGCGCCGAGTTGGTCACCCGATGGTAAAGAAGTTGCCTATGTGTCTTTTGAATCTTCGCGCCCCGCGATTTATCGACAAGTGCTCGCCACGGGCGAGCGCGAGCAGTTGACCAATTTTCAGGGATTAAACAACTCGCCAGTCTGGTCTCCTGACGGCAGGTCTATGGCCCTGGTCTTATCGAAGGATGGCAGTCCGGATATTTACCATTTGGATCTAGAGACAAAAGCACTGACCCGGCTGACACGGCATTACGCTATCGATACGGAACCCACCTGGATGCCAGACGGCAAATCGCTCCTGTTCACCTCCGATCGCGGGGGGCGGCCGCAGATTTACCGCTATGACCTCGCTACCGGCAAGATCGAGCGGGTGACTTTTGAAGGGCGATATAACGCACGGGCGCGTGTCGCGGAAGATGGTCGTAACGTGGCTCTGGTGCATCAGCGCGATGGGCGTTTTCACATCGCCGTCTTCGATTTAGTCACCGAGCGACTCACTGTATTAACCGAAACTTCGCTCGATGAAAGCCCAAGTATTGCGCCTAACGGATCGCTTGTTATTTATGCGACAAAGCGAGGGGAGCGGAGTGTGCTCGGTGCAGTTGCCGTCGATGGGGGAGTTAAATTCAGCTTGCCGGCACGATCTGGCAGCGTACAGGAGCCCGCTTGGTCCCCTATGTTGCAGCAAAAATAATGAAAAAAGACCATACATGTTCAATAAATAGACATATATGCGCTACATTATGCACAGTATTCAAAAAACCTCTGTAGGAATCACGCCATGACAAGGAAAAATACTTTGGGGAAAGCGGCCGCTGTTGTACTGATGGCTGCCTTAGTGAGCGCGTGCTCAAGTAATGCCGCTAAGGAAGAAGCTGCAGCGCAGGCTGCCGCAGAGCGCGCTGCTGCGGAGCAAGCCGCTGCGGCTGAGGCTGCCGCTGCTGAACAGCGAGCAGTAGAAAAAGAGAAGGCAATGATGATGGCTGAAAAGCGTGAAGAAAAGCGTCGTCTAATGGACGCTGCTTCCGCTGCCGGTAGTGTTTTCTACTTTGATTACGATAGTTCATCACTCGGTGACGATGCGCGCGCTGCCATCGATGCACACGTGGCTCTCATGATGGCCGATAGCGGCAATGTTCGACTTGAAGGCCATACGGACGAGCGTGGAACCCGAGAGTATAACTTGGCTCTGGGTGAGCGTCGTGCAAATGCGGTGCGGGATTACATGGTGGCCAGTGGCGTTCCTGCTTATCGCATCGAAACCATTAGTTATGGCGAGGAAAACCCAGTGGCTTACGGTTCAGGCGAGTCTAGCTGGATGAAGAATCGACGCGTGGAGATCAAGTAAGACGTTATGATTCTTCGACGAGTTACAAAGCCGGCGCTTGTCGCCGGCTTTTTTGTTTGGGCATCGACGAGCGTGGCTCAAGTAGTCAATGTTGAGCCGGTTGCCGAGCAGGCGGCGGTGCTTCCTTACGTGCAGGCGGACACGTCCACTGACTTCACCGGTAGTCAGCCTTTACCTGTCTCATCTGCGGACTCACGTTCGCTTGCGATTCGCGTTCAGCAACTAGAGGAAGAAATTCGTCGCCTTAATGGTTTGGTAGAAGAGCAGGCCAGTCTGCTCATGCGTCTGCAAGATCAGTCTCTCGATCGTTACGTTGAGATCGATCGACGCTTGGCGGCCATCGGGACACTTGATCCATCGGCTGTCGTCGAAGGCGATGAGGAAGCGGACAGCTCAGCTCCCGATGACAGCGTGCCATCAGCAGAAGTGCCAGTGGCGGTGGCCGAGGCACAGCCGGGTGAGCGCGAGGCGTATCAGTCAGCTTACGGCTTGGTAAGAGAGCGACAGTTCGAGGGGGCAGTTGACGCGTTTAATACCTTCCTCGCCAGTTATCCGTTCGGTAGATTTGCACCGAACGCGCACTACTGGCTCGGTGAGCTGTATCTCGTTATTGAGCCCGCTGACCCTGAGTCGGCACGCCAGAATTTTCAGTTGCTATTAGATCAATACCCCAATGATCGCAAGGTTCCGGACGCGCTTTACAAGCTGGGGCGTGTCCACGCACTAAAGGGCAACGTAGATCGGTCGAAGGAGTACCTCAACAAGGTCATTGCCGACTATGGCGAGGAGCAACATCCCGCGGCTCAATTGGCCAAGGACTTTTTAGATAGCCTTGACTGAGACGGTTTCTACAGCGCGGAGTTACTGCTCTTCGTCAGGTTTCTATGGGTTCGTCGTGCCGGTCTTGTGGAATGTAAACACACGACATGAGACGGTAATTTTCAGGGCTTGATTTTTCGCGTGTAAACCGTAGGATACGCGCCCTCTTGCACCAGTTTTCGGGTCGTTAGCTCAGTCGGTAGAGCAGTTGGCTTTTAACCAATTGGTCGCTGGTTCGAACCCAGCACGACCCACCATCTCAGAAGAAGCCACCCATCGGGTGGCTTTTTTTGTGATGTGAGTTGTTGTTGATTTGGTTTGAGCCGGTTGTCTGGTTCGACCAAAGGCGACGTAAGGAGCGTTTGGCAACGAGGCGTTTGCGCCGAGCCCGCAGGGGCACAACGCGCCAGAGCGTGTTGTGATTTAGCCAGCACGACCCACCATCTCAGAAGAAGCCACCCATCGGGTGGCTTTTTTTGTGATGTGAGTTGTTGTTGATTCGATTTGAGCCGGTTGTTCCGCTCGAACGGTCACATAGTTCAATCTCGTACAGTTCCGTTGATAAGGGATGCCCCCCACAACAGACAGAGGCTGTTTCACTCGCGCCGATAGCACGCAGCGAGTAAAGTGCGGGTTACTCTCTCACACAAATAATAAATCGGGGCGTGACATGAGCAGCAACGTTTATATTTTAGGTGGCAGTCAGACGGACTTCTCGCGTAATTGGGCGCGCGAGGGCCTTGAAGTGTATGACATGTTTGCCGAGGCACTGACTGACGGGATCAGGGATGCGGGCATCGAAGCTGCGCAGATCGAGGTCGGTCATGTAGGAAATTTCGTTGCCGATCTATTTGCTGGACAGGGTCTGATTGGTGGCTTTTTCGGCCAGGTGTTTCCTGAGCTTGCGATGTTGCCGACGTCTCGGCACGAAGCAGCCTGCGCGTCCGGGTCAATGGCGATTCTCGGTGCGATGCGCGACATCGAGGCGGGTCATTATGAGACTGCCTGTGTGGTCGGACTTGAGCTCATGCGAAATGTGAGCGGTAAAACCGGCGCAGAGTATTTAGGCGCGGCAACGTGGCAAGGGCACGAGGCGCTTAGCTGCGACTTTCCCTGGCCCTTTATGTTCGATTTGATTACTGAGGAATATGACCGGCGTTACGGTATTCGAGACGATCATTTAACTCAGATAGCCGAGATTAACTTTGCCAACGCGAAGTTAAACGAGAATGCGCAAACACGTGCTTGGCAGTTCGCCGAAGGTAGTTTCAGTGGTGATGAAACACTCAACCCGGTCATCGAGGGACGAGTCAGAAAACTCGACTGCGGTCAGATTACGGATGGTGCGGCCTCTATCATCCTCGCAAGCGAACGGTTTGCGCGGCAACATGCCGAAAAACTAGGTCTTAAGTTGCAGGACATACCGCGTATCAAGGGTTGGGGCCATTGCTCAGCGCCTATTTCTCTGGAGACAAAGCTTGCGCGTTCGCGAGGCGATGATCTCATTTTTCCTCATGCAGCAAAAACCATGTCCGATGCACTAAATCGCGCAGGCTTTGGCGCTGCTGATGAGCTGGACGGGCTTGAGACTCACGACTGTTTCACTGTGACCGAATACATGGCGATAGATCATTCCGGTTTGACGAAACCCGGTGAGAGTTGGAAAGCCGTGGAAGCTGGTCGTATTG
This sequence comes from Halieaceae bacterium, assembly GCA_038143085.1. Taxonomy (GTDB): domain Bacteria; phylum Pseudomonadota; class Gammaproteobacteria; order Pseudomonadales; family Halieaceae; genus Luminiphilus. Next base: position 173,510 of record JAYQLG010000014.1, on the reverse strand, counting down.
CTATTGATGGTGATTTTCCGATCAATGCCAGCGGGGGGTTGATTGGACTGGGCCATCCTGTGGGCGCGACCGGCGTTCGAATGGCGCTTGATTGTGCGAAGCAAGTTTCCGGGAGAGCAGGTGCGTACCAGATACCTGACGCGCATAATTTACTGACCTTCAACATGGGCGGTAGCACAACCACCTGCGCGAGTCTGGTGGTAGGTGTGGGTACGTGATTGATGCGTTTATCCTTGAGGCGCTAAGGAGCCCACGAACAAAAGCGAAGGAATCGGGCGGACTTCACGAACTCGCTCCCTCCGACCTGCTGGCTCAGCTTTATCATGCGCTTGTGCTGCGCACGCAAGTCGACCCCTCATTGCTTTCCGAAGTCATTCTTGGTTGTGTCACCCAGCAGGGTGAACAGGCGGCAAATATTGCTAAAACCTCGGCGTTACGAGCGGGTTGGCCTGCGTCAGTCGCCGGAATGACGATCAACCGATTTTGCTCATCGAGTATCGATGCGATTGCGCTGGCTGCGATGAAAGTGAATTGTGGGCAAACCCCTGCATTGGTGGCGGGCGGTGTAGAAATGATGTCGCGGGTACCTCTACTGGCGGACGGCGCCCGGGTCTTTGCTGATCACGACTTTGGCGTTAATCATCAGATGCTACTCATGGGGGCGGGCGCGGATCTCATTGCCTCTCGAGGGGAGATGTCGCGCGAGGACCTCGACGCGGTGGCGTTTGGTAGTCATCAGCGAGCATTGCGTGCGCAAGAGCAAGAGCGCTTTACGTCCATCGTGCCGATAGCGACCTCGAGGGGATTGGTTGCGAGCGATGAATGCATCAGACCCTCCCTAACCCCCGATCGACTTGCCGCGATGCCCAGTGCTTTCGGCGATTTGGGTAAAGCAGGTTCTGATCAGGTACAGCTCGCGAAGTTTCCTGACTTGAGTGAGATTAGTCATCTCCATACAGCGGCTAATTCGCCAGCGATGTGCGATGCAGCGGCAGTACTCATGATTGGCTCAGGTGAGTTTGCCGAGGTGCAACGGGTGAAGCCCATCGCTCGGATCGTCGACACAGTGACCTGTTGCGGTGAGCCCCTTGAGGTGGTGAGTGGATGCGTCGAAGCCACAAAAGCCATTCTCGAACGTAACCGACTCGTGCCTTCCGACGTGGATGTGTTCGAAATTCATGAGGCGTTTGCGGCCACTATTGTTAAGTTACGGCGAGAGCTCGCGATTGATGACACGCGGCTCAATGTGAACGGCGGCTGTATTGCGCTGGGTCATCCCATGGGCGCAACGGGTGCGATTATGGCGGGTACCGCGTTAGACGAGTTGAAACGCACCCGCGGACGGCTGGCTGTGGTTGCCGCAAGTGGCGCCGGTGGTACCGGTAGCGCCTTGTTGCTCGAGCGCTGTGATTAGTCTTATTCCCCCTCGATGGTGATACCTGACTGATAGCGAATCTCATTGGTGAGCCGCTTTTTATACCGGCGTTGTCGTCGTCGCGCTTTAGCGGCATTGGCGCGCCAGCCTTGGCGTTTGTCTGACACCAATTCATCAACGTCATCTCAATCGCATCCGGTTTCGACGTTCAAGCCATCACTTTCACTAGGTTCGAACTCTGACCAGCAACGGCGATAAAGTGGGTCCTGATTTATTGATGGCTAGATTTTTGGCACGTCGGGCTAAAGCTGTTTCGCGACAACCTTTTTGGAAAAGCTTTAACCACCTCGCGCAGCAAGTCCCATCGATTGAACCCCTGGCGTCCGTAATCGAGGCCCCTTCGAACAATAACGAGGTCATGGCTGGGAACGACGATGACATATTGCCCACGGTTGCCCGCCGTACTGTAGGCATCACTGGGCACCTCATTTTTTCGCTCGTCGGGCACTAACCACCACTGGCCACCGTAGTCATTACCACGAACCCTTGATGCGGGCGCCGGTGTACGAACAAAGTCGATCCACTCGCGAGAGATGAGTTGTTCGCCTTGCCATTGTCCGTCTTGAAGAAATAGCAGGCCGAAGCGCGCAAGGTCGCGGGCGTTGGTATAGACCTGTGAGGAAAAAATAAAATCGCCAAATCGATCGGTTGAAGCGAGCGTGTTAGTCATCCCCAGCCGATCGAACAATGCCTTGTGGGGAAAGAGCTGGTAATCGGATTCAGTGTCAAAGGTTTGCTTAAGCGCAAAGACGGCGAGCAGGGTGTCGTAGTTTTCATAATCCCAAAACGTGCCTGGCTCCCGAATAAGGCCCCGGTTACGCATCCCGTCTACTGAACTCGCCCCCGCCCAATAGGCGAGACCGGAGCCGGTCGCGTACTCCATACCGAAGCTATCAACGGGATATAGCCCTGAACTCATGTGCAGCGTGTGCCGAAGGGTGATGGCGTCGCGCGGGTCCGGCGCTTGGCGGTCTTTAATTGTCGGCAGCCACTCGAACGATAGAGGCGTATCCAGAGCCAGTTCCTCACTGTCCACCTTCATGCCAATCAGTGTTGACGCGATGCTTTTCGCCGTGGACCAGGTGCGGGTTCGCGTTGTCATATCAAATCCATCCGCGTAACGCTCCAGTACAATTTCTCCCTTATGCAAGACCAGGAGGCTGATGGTCTTTTGCTCAGGCGAAGATCGCTCAAAGGCCCATGCTTCCGCGGCACTCAGAGCAGACTCCGAAATGCTTGGGTCGAGGGGCTTGGTAGTGACGACATCGCCCATCGGCCAAGGCAAGTGGGTTGTATCTGCGCGGTAGCTAAGATCTATCTTTGGCAACTCGTCGGTGCCTGAGATATCCCAATCAGGTGGTACGACAATACATCCGATCCCATCTCGGAAGACCGCGTGAACTCGGTCGCCATCAGTGCCGCCACCTACGCCAACCCATCGTGCATCACCATTCACCGTATAGTTCCCACCAGATGCGGTTCCGATAACTCGTTCGTCCAAGTAGGTGAGTTCATCACTGAAGACCTGATCGATCGTGCGATGGGATGTGAATAACCCGTTGCAACTCAGGACCGCTTGAACCCCGTTTCGTATGAGCTGTCGGTTGTGATCAAAGTAGTCGTATTGCGCGGAGGCACTAATAGCGGCGAGAACGGCAGCTAAACCTACAATCTGACCAAGGATTCGAATGGGCATGCGAATTTATCTCGTTAAAGACTCAAAAGAATGCGGTAGTTTACGCCCATGCAACCCTAATTCGGATAGTGATGTCATGACTGAGGCTGAGACACCGGTATGGCTACAGCAACTCAAGCGCGCAATACGTGGAAATCGGCGTGATGCCCACAATCGCTATGTTCAATTTGCGACGCTCGGGCTGGACGGTAAGCCTCGGGTAAGGATGGTCGTGTTTCGTGGATTCTCACTCTCCGAAACTTCTTTTTACATCATCACGGATGCGCGGAGTGAAAAAGTGAAAGAGTTAACGCGCTGTCCCGATGTGGAGGTGAGTTGGTATTTCACCCATACCCGCGAGCAGTTTCGGCTCCAATGTAGCACCGTGGCACATAGCCAAGGGGCAGACGCGGACTTACGCCGTGACGCACTCTGGAAGGGATTATCGGATGCGGCAAAGGCACAGTTTTTTTGGCCAGAACCGGGGGTCCCGTTGGGTGAGGGTCAGCCGCTTGAGATCTCGGCGCATCCTCCGGAAACGTTTGTTGTTATCGAATGCCGACCGCAGCGGGTTGACCATCTCGTGCTTGCCAAAACCCAGCGACGCACGCTCTCTCATATGACGGAATCGGGTTGGACAGAGATTTCGGTCAATCCATAACCCACCTTCGCGACTAACATTGGACCAACTCTTGGTGGAGTAACTCTTACTGAGGTAAATCTAGCTAAAGGTGTTCTGGTGTCGGATTTCATTTATGCTGACGGGCTAACAATAATAACCGCGGGCATCGCGCGCGAGGTGAGAGGTAGAAGACCATGTTGAGATCTTGTGATGTTTTCGCAGCCAAGAAGCTAGTTCTTTTAGTGACTTTAGCTGGGTTGGCTGCCTGCTCAGGAGAGCCTGTAGAGCAGTCAAGCGAAGCCTTCAGCAGGATGGCTGATGTGCATAACGATCCGGCCGTCATTTCGGGTACGGCAGACATCGACCGGCTGTTAATAGAACAAGACCCCGATGGGAACTGGGCTGCGGCTGTTTTTGACGCAGATACGGAGCTTCTAGAGCGCGACGCGTTAGTCCAAGAGGCACCACAGAGCAACGAGCCATCGGCTGCTCGCGGTGATCGAAACGCGTTTTTCGGTGACTTGCATGTTCACACTGGCTACTCCTTTGACGGGTATGCCATGGGCACCATTGCAACTCCCTACGATGCCTATAAATTTGCTCGGGGCGAGGCGATCAAGAACCCCGGGGGTTTTGATATGCAATTATCGAGGCCTTTGGATTTTTATGCTGTTACAGACCATGCCATGTTCCTTGGGTTGGCTAAGGCATCGGCTGAGAGCGTCAACGACTTTTCCAAGACTGACTTTGCGAAACCCTACAACGACCTGAATGCTCCCGAAAATTTTGGGACCGACTTCTTTAGTTCACTCCGACGGCTTGGGACTTTCGCTCAATTTTTGCCAAGTGCTGTATCGGGGATACGCGCGGGTAACGTGGACGGAACTGAAGTTCAAGAAATTGCCCGTTCAGCGTGGTTGGACACGATTAATGCGGCCGATGCCAGTAATGACCCAGGGCGCTTTACGGCGCTCGTAGGTTATGAGTACACGTCCTCGACTGAGGACATGGGTAACCTTCATCGCAACGTGATTTTCAAGCGTAGTAATCGTCTACCCCGAGAGCCATTCTCACGGTTCCATTCTCCGAATCCGGAGGATTTGTGGGACTGGATGGACGAGTTGCGTTCGAAAGGGGTGGAGAGTCTTGCGATACCGCACAATTCAAACGGTTCGAACGGTCAGATGTTCAAGCTCGAAGACTGGGCGGGTAATCCGATGGATGAGGATTACACGGCGCAGCGAATTCGCAACGAACCGGTGGTTGAAATCACGCAGGTAAAGGGAACCTCGGAGACACATCCGTTGATTTCAACCCGAGACGAGTTTGCGGGCTTTGAGATCATGCCATATCGAGTGGCAACTAATGCCTTGAGCGCGCTTGAAGGCTCCTATGTGAGGGGAGCACTGTTGGACGGATTGGTTTTAGAGCAGCAAGGAATTGCGAACCCCTATAAGTTTGGAGTCATTGGCTCTAGTGATACGCATTCCGCGGCGGCAGCGGTTGAGGAGGACAATTTTGTGTCCAAACTCGGACTGCTCTCGAGTCAAGCGACCCAACGCGGCTCAGTTCCGTTAGAGGGCACTAACGCACAGACCTATTATTGGGGAAGCAAGGCGGTTGCCATTACCAACCCCTCGCCACGGGGTGGAGCTTCGTACACCAAGATCAACGGAAAAATATACTTAGGAGGCGCCACACCAACGTTTGGTGCTTCGGGACTGGCAGGGATTTGGGCTGAGGAAAATACGCGCGAGTCCCTGTACGACGCACTTCGTCGGAAGGAGGTGTTCGCGACCTCCGGGCCTCGCATGCAGATTCGATTTTTTGCAGGGGCTGATCTCGATGAGACCATGTTGCAGACGGCGGACGGCGTTCAGCGAGCCTATGCCGCAGGCGTGACGATGGGAGATGATGTTCGGTTAGCCGAGACAGATGGAGGAGCGCCAAAATTTTTACTGATGGCATTGTCGGATCCCAGGAGTGCGCCTTTGCAACGGTTGCAGGTGATAAAAGGTTGGGTCGATGCCTCTGGCGAGACACATGAGGAAGTTATTGACGTTGCCTGCGCCAAAGGTGCCGCGGTTGACCCTGATACCAATCGCTGTCCCGACAACGGGGCGCGCGTTGACATATCAACTTGCGCGATCAACCCCGAGACAGGAGAAGCTCAACTGTCAGCGCTGTGGAGCGATCCCGAGTTCGACCCTGAAACTCGTGCGTTCTACTACGCTCGTGTCATCGAAAATCCAACCTGTCGGTGGTCGACTTGGGACGCTATTCGCGCTGGAGTAGAACCTCGACCAGACTTGGCAAAAACACTGCAAGAGCGAGCTTGGTCTTCACCCATCAATATTATTCCCGGTGATCAGTAGTTCCTCAGCTATCGATCAAACTGAATATCAGTTCATCACCGACTTTGAGGTGCGCGAGCCGGTCTAGCGACTGGCTTGCGCACTGCAACACACGTGGATAGCCACCGATGGTTTGTCCGTCTCTCATCAAGATGATTGCCTGCCCACCATGGGTCAGCTGGACGGTCCCGGGCTGAACACCCGAGGACACCATTTCAATGTCTCGCTTGTCCTCGAGCAGTTGGATTTGGGTGTCAGTGCGCAAGCCAACCCGGTTCGACGGATCGACCACCAGGATGCGCTTGGATAGGAGCTTCGACCGGCCATGATCGTCGAGCCACTCGTACTCCGGGCCTGGTGATACCTTGATGATATTGCTTGGTGGTTGAGGCGCTAGCAGCGAGGACGGCCACGGGTTGACCGACATATCGCGTGTTTCTAGAACATCGCCACTGGTCCAGACTGCGCCAGGCACTAGCTCCTGACTTCCGATCCTTAGGGCACTTGCGCTTCCCAACCAACGCTCAGCGCGCCAGTCACCCGAGACCGAGAGGTAGGCGCGACATCCGCCGCTGGATGACTTGATTATGAGCTCGTCTCCCGAGTTTACCGAGATTGGAAGCAGCGCAGGTTGTGGCTCACCATTAACAATTAGATCAAAACCGCTCCCGGCAAGCGCAACTCGTCCGCCGTCAAGACAGCGTAAATGCGGTCCGGAGAGCGTGATTTCTAGAACCGGCGTGGCGAGCCCATTCCCTACCAAATGATTCGCGTAACGCATGGCGCTTCTATCCAGCGCACCTCCGATGGGGATGCCCATATGGGTATGGCCGGGCCTCCCCAAATCTTGAGTTGTTGTTCTCAAGCCGCTGGTGATGAACTGGAGTTTCACCGACGGGTCGCCTGCTTGATCAGTGACGCGATGGGTCGCTGTTCCAACTCCCCGAACACCTCGGAAGTGACGGCTTCAAAGCGGATTCGGTCGTTGGCTTGAAATAGCGCTGGCTGGTCAGCCTGAGCTTGAAAGACAGTGAAGGGCAGCCGACCTATGATCCGCCATCCACCGGGCGAGTCGAAGGGATAAATGCCGGCTTGAGTACCGGCAATGGCAATCGACGAAGCCGGCACAGTTGCTCGCGGATCCCGCAGGCGGTTGCAGTGCAGTGCGTCCGGAAGATTCCCGAGGTAAGTAAAGCCCGGAAGAAAACCAACCGCGTGGACGCGATATTCCTCAGCGCAAAAGCGATCAACGATTGACTGCCAGTCTCTCGATAGCTCCTTCTCTAATGCGACGCGGTCGAGCGCGTAGGGCTCGTCGAAGCATGCGGGCAAAGACCACTGGTTACCCGTAGGTATGTTTTTGATGTCTATGGTATCTGCGATGGTATGGATCTCGCTTCCTAGGACCGATTGTTGCACTCGCTCAGGCTCAAAACAGACGAGTAGGCTGTTGTAGCTTGGCGTAGTTTGGGTAACACCAACCGTACGTTGTCGCAAAAGTTGCGTATTCAAGGCCATAACGACATCGCTCGACGCATCGGTACTCCCGGCATCGATATCGACAAGTAGGGCTGAATCACCGAAGGGTCGAATCGCCATCTTGAATTCGAGAGATAGGGTCATGTTGTGCCGATGGTTAGACCGTGAGAGATCAGGTGGTCAGTGATAAGTTGCAGGTGTTCTAACGCACCGGGTGTGTCGCTGTGGACGCAAATACTTTGGGCCTGCAAGGGCAGCCAATTACCGTTAATGGATTCGACTCGCGCATGCTCAACGATCGACATGATTTGTGCTACCGCTGTCTCGGGCTCGGTAATCACAGCGCCATCCTGAGATCGCGGACTCAGCTGGCCGTCATCGGCATAACGTCGATCGGCAAATGCCTCGCCAAGAAACGGCATAGCCAGATCCTCACAGATCGCGCTGCAATGACTCCCGGCTAACCCCATAATTTTCAGCGTCGGATCAAACTCTTTAATTGTCGTCACGACAAGTGATGTCAGCTCAGCATCTCGCACCATATCGTTATAGAGCGCGCCGTGAGGCTTTACGAAGCTCAATTCGCCACCTTGCTCATCAACAATGGCCTGAAGTGCAGCGGTCTGCTCGGTTATCGCTGCGGACAGTGCGTTTGCTGAAATCGACATCGACTGGCGACCAAAGTTTTCTCGATCGGGATAGGATGGATGCGCGCCAATTCGCAGTCCTGCATCGAGTGCCGACGCCACTGTTTTTCTCATAGTGTGCTCAGATCCGGCATGGCCACCACAAGCGATGGAACAGCTACTAATAAAGCGCATTAATTCGCGATCGAGCGCAGCACTGGCCTCGGTTTCGCCTTCACCCATGTCGCAATTCAAATCGATGTGCCGTGACATCTCAGAGCCATCCTACTGCTAGCAAGATACTGCGTGAGCCGAGCACGAGTGTGATACCCACTACCAGGCATCCCAGAAGGTTCTGGACCGCGTTATTTGAGCGCTCGCCAAGGAGCGTTTTGTCGTTCGAAACCCACACTATGAAGATTGCGATAATTGGCAGAAGCGCACCATTCGCTATTTGCGCCAGCAAAATTAGTTGCAGCGGTTTTACGCTCATGCTGGCGAATAGAACACCGATGACAATCACGGACTGCCAGGTCCAGCGAAAAACCCGATCTTTCAATTCGGGGCGCAACTTAACGATCTCAGTGACAGCATAGCCTGCAGCAAGTGGTGCGGTGATGGCGGATGATAATCCGGCCGCCAAGAAACCAGTGGCGAGAAAGATGCTGGATGAGTCGCCCAGTAATGGCGCGAGTGTGGGTGCTAGGTCATTTAGCGATGTCACAGATGTCCCCTCGCCATGAAGTGCGGCAGCCGCCGTTATTACAATGCATAAAGTGATCAGGCCGCCACCGATGACCGAGACAGTGATGTCACGTCGTGCCTCGGTTAACGTCACGCCCTGTGTGACATGGCGTTTCAGCGTGGAGGCGTGCAAGAACAGGTTGTACGGTACGACTGTTGTCCCGATAAGACCGACAACAACCAGCGCGCCATTTTCGGGGATGCTCGGTGTGATCAGCCCTTTGATGATGTCAGTGATAGGGGGTGCGACCACAATGGCAGTGCTGGCAAACACCAGCGCCATGCAGATGACTAAGCCAATCAGCACGCGCTCGATTAAGTGAAACTTCTCAGACGCCAAAAGCGCGAAGGCGATCAGGCCAATAACTACCCCCCAAAGATTGATGCCCAAGAAGCTGAGAGCAGGTAGTCCAACGGCTGCGCCTGTGATGTTGCCGGCTTCATACGCGGCATTGCCAATAAATATGGCACAGATGACTAGGGCAGCCGCGGGGATATACAGGCGGCTGTTCTGCGTCTTCTGCACAATGGCATCACCCAGCCCCTGTTTGCCAATCACACCCAAGCGGCAGGTCATCTCCTGAAGCACCAGGGTGGCTATTACCGAGAACGCGACGGCCCACAGAAGCGTAAAACCGAAGTTGCCGCCGGCCAGCGTGGCGGTGGTGACTGTACCGGGTCCAATAAAGGCCGCTGCTACCATGGCGCCGGGTCCAAATTTTTGTCGCGAATGACTCATGACTGTGCTGGATGCGTCTCCGTTGTGTACGGTCGTCAGTCTAGCTCGAACCAACCGATGCTGAAAAATATCGTTGCGTCGAGGAATCGCCCGCATTTCACTGGGTTCTGGTTTAGACTAGCGCTTCACTGATCACGCAGGAGCTAGGCATGGGGCGCGCCTACCAAAACCGCAAAGAGTCGATGGCCAAAACAGCAGCGGCGAAGACCGCTGTTTACTCGAGGTACAGCCGCGAAATTTATATGGCGGCTAAAGGCGGTGGTACCGACCCTTCGGCAAACCTCACGCTTCGTTCATTAATCGACAGAGCGAAGAAAGATCAGGTTCCGTCACACGTGATCGAGAAGGCGATTGATAAGGCGAGCTCGGGGGTAGGCGAAGATTTTCAAATTGCGCGTTACGAGGGGTTTGGCCCCGGTGGCACCATGCTGCTGGTCGACTGCCTAACCGATAACGCTAACCGAACCATTGGTGAGGTGCGTCCCGCCTTTACCAAAGGCAAAGGGAAGATGGGTACACCCGGGACCGTTGCTCACATGTTCGAGCACGCGGCGGTGTTCGTCTTCCAAGGGGATGAAGAGGCCGTACTTGAGTGCCTCATTATGGCCGACGTTGACGTGCTGGAAGTTGAGAGCGAAGACGACAGAGTCACCGTGATAGCGCCCAACACCGAGTTCGCTAAGGCGCGTAACGCTTTAACGGCTGAATACGGCGATATCGATTTCGATGTGGATGAAATCCAGTTTGTACCTAAAGGTGAGACTGTCATCGCGGGTGAGGATGTTGAGCAGTTTGAGAAGCTTCTCGACCTACTCAATAACTGCGAAGACGTTCAAAACGTCTTCCATGACGCTAAATACGACTAGTTAGCCTTCGCAATTAACTGTCGAAGGCGGCGAATAGATCGTCATCGTTTGCGAAGCTTTTGAATTCTAAGGCGTAACCATTCGGGTCTTGAAAAAAGACCGTACGCTGTTCGCCGGGTGTTCCTTCAAACCTTACACTCGGCTCAATAATCATGGTCACCTTTCCCTTGATGCGCTCACACAGGGTGCGGTGCGCATCGGGTGTTAGAACAACGCCAAAGTGGGGGATAGGAACGCTGTGGGCATCCACTGGATTGTGGGATTGCGGCAAGGGTCCAGCACCCGTCACGTGGAATACGAGCTGATGACCAAAAAAATCGAGATCTATCCAGTCATGGCTGGTTCTTCCCGTCTCGCAACCCAAAATATCGCAATAAAAAAGACGCGTGAGTTCCAGGTCTTCGGTAGGCAGCGCTAGATGAAAAGGGCGAACGTTCACTGAGTACTCCGTATTGTCTGACGTAGACGGTGAGGGCAGATCAAGGGTCTGGCATCACCGATCGGGTAAATCGTAGTGTAAGTGCTACTGAACCTCTTCGTAAGTAGCCTCAGGCCCTGGGAAAGAGTGACTAGCCACTGCGCTCCGACGCCACCAGTTTTGAACACCACCTCGCCCAAAGATTGCAACATCGCTTGGCTGGTTACGAGAGACCAGATTCAGTACGTGGATTTAAAACATTCTTGTGAGTCAAAAAAACATACTGTATGTTCAAATCACATTAAGCGGTGCGGAAATAGGTGGTAAACCCTGCGCCCTTGAATCACTCAAAGAGCCGAACATAACGTCATAAAAGGGGTAGGTTATGGACTTAGGTGTCTCCGAAAAAGTTGCGCCCATTCTAGAAAGTGTCCGCAATTTCATTAACGACGAAGTACTTCCACTAGAAGAGGAATACAAAGCGCAAATCGAGATCGGATCTCCCTGGGAGTTTACCGATCGTCAGACTGAAATCCTTCAGAGCTTAAAGTCGAAAGCGCGAGCTCAAGGACTTTGGAATTTCTTCCTGACCGATAAGCATGGCACTGGCCTCAACACGGTCGAATACGCTTACCTCGCTGAGGAAATGGGTCGCTCTTACATCGGCGCCGAGGTGTTCAACTGCAGCGCACCCGACACCGGCAACATGGAAGTCATCCATAAATATGGCACTGAGGCCCAGAAAAAACAGTGGCTTGAGCCACTAATGAACGGCGAGATTCGGTCCTGTTTCGGCATGACGGAACCTGACGTTGCCTCTTCCGACGCGACGAATATTTGCACGCATGCCGTGCTCGAGGGTGACGAGTGGGTCATCAACGGAGAGAAGCACTGGACCAGCGGCGCGGGTGATCCGCGATGCGCAGTCATGATCTGCATGGTGAAGACTGATTTCGACGCGCCTAAGCATCTTCAGCAGTCTCAGATTTTGGTGCCGATGGACACACCCGGAGTGGAGATCGTTCGCCCACTGACCGTGTTTAACAATGTTGACGCACCGCATGGTCATATGCGGGTCAAACTTAACAATGTACGCGTGCCAAAGGACAACATTATCTTGGGGCCAGGTCGTGGTTTTGAGATTTCCCAGGGACGTTTGGGCCCAGGTCGAATCCACCACTGCATGCGTTCGATTGGTGCTGCAGAGAAGGCGCTCGACTTGCTTTGCAAGCGGGCCACGACACGAACTGCCTTTGGGCGCCCTCTAGCCAAACTCGGCGGTAACATCGACATTATCGCGGATGCGCGGATGAACATTGAGCAAGCGCGACTTCTAACATTGAAGACGGCCTGGATGATGGACACGGTTGATCCAAAAGAGGCGCGTATCTGGATCTCGATGATCAAGACGGTCGTTCCTAACATGGCCATCAAAGTGATTGACGATGCCATTCAGATGCACGGCGGTATTGGCGTCTCCAACGATACGCCGCTTGCAAATATGTGGGCTGGCCAGCGGACGCTTAGATTGGCGGACGGGCCTGATGCCGTTCACCGCATGGTCGTTGGACGACACGAGCTGAAGGGTTACAGCATGGTCGAGGAGACCGGTGCGACCTTCCGCGACGGTTAAGCAAATAGGAGATACAGAAGATGCCTACACAATGGGTAGAACCCGATGACATGGAGAGCATGGCGGGCACCAAGTTGCCCCCCAGCGATTGGATGGTTGTCGAGCAGGAGCGGATCAATACCTTCGCTGATTGCACCGAAGACCATCAGTTCATCCACATCCACGAAGAGGCGGCCGCGAAGACACCGTTTGGCGGAACGATTGCTCACGGATTTCTCACGCTGTCGTTACTAACGAAATTGAGTTCCGACAACTCAATCGGTGTTAAGGGCGTGGTCATGGGCGTGAATTACGGAATCGACAAACTGCGTTTCTTGGCGCCAGTTCGCGCGGGTAAGCGTATCCGCGCGCACACCGAGGTATTGAACGTCGATCGAAAGGACGCCAACCGATTTTTGGTGAAGACAGGTGTCACCGTCGAAATCGAGGGAGAAGAAACCCCAGCGCTCTATGCTGAGTGGCTGGGAATGCAGTTCATCGCTTAATAGAAAGCGACTACGAGTAAGGAAGATAGAATGACAATTCGTTATGACGGTCAGGTAGCGATCGTTACAGGCGCTGGCAATGGTTTAGGTCGCAGCCACGCAATTCAGTTAGCAGCACGTGGTGCAAAGGTTGTGGTCAATGATCTTGGTGGCACGGTCGATGGCAGCGGTGGCGGTAGCGCGGCCTCTCAGGAAGTGGTTGCTGAAATCGAGGCGGCTGGTGGAGAGGCAATGGCGCATGGCGCGAACGTTGCTGACTTCGAGCAGGTGCAGGACATGGTTGCTAAAACCATGGAGCGTTGGGGCCGCATCGATATCCTCATCAACAATGCCGGTATCTTGAGAGACAAAAGTTTCGGCAAGGGCAGTCTCGACGATTTCAAACTGGTGCTCGATGTTCACCTGATGGGCAGTGTTAACTGCACTAAGGCCGTCTGGGACATCATGCGCGAGCAGAATTACGGACGCGTGGGTGTGACGACATCGTCCTCCGGCCTTTATGGGAATTTCGGTCAAACCAATTACGGTTCCGCGAAGATGGGCGTCATCGGAATGATGAATACGCTCGCTCAAGAAGGTGCCAAAAACGATGTAAAAATAAATGCGTTGGCGCCCACGGCGGGAACGCGAATGACAGAAGGGCTCATCCCTGAAAAAGCCTTTGATCTGATGACCCCAGAGACCGTGACGCCAGCAGTGTTGTATTTGGTCTCTCAGGACGCGCCGACGCGAACGATATTGGCGGCGGGTGCAGGTGGCTATGCGGTCGCCAAGATCGTTGAGACAGATGGTATTTATCTCGATGACGCCGATCAGACGCCCGAAGCTATCGCGGAAAACTGGGATGCCATTGCTAATAGTGAGCCAAAGCAACTCCAGGCTGGCTTTGAGCAAACCTTCAAATTCCTGGGCAAAGCCGCACAGGCCAAAGGCATTTCGCTCGAATAAATTAACGAACGTCTACATTCATACACGACATTAGCCCCACGGGGCCACGGAGCATAACAATGAAAGAAGCAGTAATCGTCTCAACAGCTCGAACACCCATCGGTAAAGCGTACCGCGGTGGGTTCAATAACCTGCAGGCTCCCACAATGGGTGCTCATGCCATTCGCGCCGCTGTCGAGCGCGCGGGTATCGAAGGTGATCGTGTAGAAGACTGCATCATGGGTGCAGCCCTCACACAGGGGACCTCTGGCATGAACATTGGCCGAAATGCGTCGCTTCGCGCGGGCTTGCCGGTCACCGTATCCGGAATGACGATCGATCGTCAGTGTTCGTCAGGTCTCATGGCGGTTGCAACAGCTGCTAAGCAAGTCATGCACGACGGCATGGACTGCGTTGTAGGTGGTGGTTTGGACTCCATCTCACTGGTGCAAAACGAGCACATGAATGGCCACCGTCTTGTCGATAACGAGCTGGTTGGGATGCACAAAGACATCTACATGCCCATGCTCCAAACTGCGGAAGTAGTGGCGGCGCGCTATGGCATCTCGCGAGACGCTATGGATGAGTATGGCTTTGCGTCACAAGAGCGAACTGCTGCTGCCTATGCGGCGGGTCGATACGACGCCGAACTGGTGCCAGTTACCTGTGAGCGCATTGTCTATGACAAAGCAACGGGCGAGCAGTCCACTGGTGAAGTTACCGTCACTGCGGATGAGGGCGTACGTCCATCGACACTCGAAGGCGTTAAAGGGCTTCGTACGGTTATCGAGGGTGGCACGATTACGGCGGGTAACGCATCTCAGCTATCTGACGGTGCGTCAGCACAAGTTGTTATGAGCAGTGATCTCGCGAATTCACTGGGACTCGAGCCATTGGGTGCCTACCGCGGAATGGCGGTAGCCGGCTGTGAGCCCGATGAGATGGGTATTGGTCCTGTATTTGCAGTGCCCAAGCTACTCAAACAGCATGGCCTTACGGTCAATGACATTGGCCTGTGGGAGCTGAACGAGGCATTTGCGGTTCAGGTTATTTACTGCCGAGATAAGCTGGGTATTGATAACGACAAGCTGAACGTCGATGGTGGTGCAATTGCCATTGGTCACCCTTACGGAATGAGCGGATCGCGAATGATTGGACATGCGCTGATTGAAGGTAAGCGTCGTGGTGTTAAGTACGTCGTCATCACGATGTGCGTAGGCGGTGGTATGGGTGCTGCCGGTCTATTTGAGGTCTACTAAGATGGCGAAGGCAGTCGTATGTAGCGAACACGGGCTCCCCGATAAGCTCAATTTGGTCCATGACTGGGAAACACCTGAGCTAGGCCCCAATGACGTGCGAATGGAGGTTAAGGCGGCTGGTCTTAACTTCCCCGACGTGCTGATCATTCAAGGTAAATACCAGATGCAACCACCGATGCCCTTTGTGCCAGGCGGTGAGTCTGCCGGTGTTGTGACCGAGGTAGGTTCCGCGGTCACTCGCTGGTCAGTAGGGGACAGCGTCATTCAGTTGGGTGGTGTCGGTGGCTTTGCCAGCGAGGCCGTGGTCAACGAAAACGCGCTTTTGCCAAAGCCGGATGGCATCGACTTCACCGCAGCGGCGGGTGTAGGTATGACCTACTTCACGTCGTACTACGCGCTCAAACAGCGCGGCCAGTTAAAAGCGGGTGAGACCATGCTGGTCATGGGTGCCGCCGGCGGTGTGGGCAGTACAGCTGTTGAGTTGGGTAAGGTCATGGGTGCGCGCGTCATTGCGGCAGCAAGCTCGGACGAAAAACTTGAGCTATGCAAGCAGCTGGGTGCAGATGAAGTCATCAACTACAGCAATGAGTCGATGAAAGATCGCATCAAGGAAATCACTGGTGGCAAAGGTGTCGACGTAGTCTATGACCCTGTTGGAGGCGATTTTGCGGAGCCTGCTGTTCGCAGTATGGCCTGGAATGGCCGCTACTTAGTCATCGGTTTTGCGTCTGGGCCTATACCTAGCATCCCGCTCAATCTGACCCTACTGAAAGGCTGTGCTTTGGTTGGCGTTTTTTGGGGGCGCTTCCTTGGCGAAGAGCCTGCGGAGCAGCAAAAGAACGTCGAAGAGCTTTGGGGGCTGTTCAATGACGGCAAGCTTAATCCGGTTGTAACGGATGTCTTCCCAATTGAAGACTACGAAGCTGGCTACGCCGCCATGATGGAGCGGCGAGCTAAAGGCAAGGTCATTTTCACCTTCTAAGTGATGGACGGATTTTCCTTCCAATCGGTTAAGACCACGCTCGTGCAGTCAGGCGCTGTTTTACAGTTGCCTGACTTGCTCTCCGAGCGAGGTCTCTCCAGACCACTAATCGTCACCGACGCCATGCTGATTGAGTTGGGCGTTGTCACCCCCGCAATTAATCATCTTCGCGACAGTTGCGATAGCGTTTCGGTGTTTGACGGTATTGAGCCGGACCCTTCCGAACGGGTCGTGGGTGCGTGCCTCGCCGCTTTTAGGGCTGGCGAATGTGACTCGGTTGTTGCGGTTGGTGGCGGGAGCTCCATGGATGTCGCCAAGGTGGTTTCCGTGCTGGCAAACGATCAACAGTCTCTGTCTGAAATCTATGGCGTGGGAATGGTATCCAGCCTAAGAAAACCTCTTTTTTTGGTGCCAACAACGGCTGGGACAGGGTCTGAGGTCACACCCGTTGCGATTATTACCACGGGTGAAACGACTAAGGCCGGCGTGAGCTCACCAGTACTGTTGCCCGATGTCGCCATCCTCGATGCGGCGCTGACGGTCGGGCTCCCTGCCAGCATTACGGCGATGACCGGCATCGATGCCATGGTGCATGCGATCGAGGCATACACGTCCAAGATCAAGAAAAATCCCATCTCGGATATGTTGGCGCTGAGAGCACTTAAGCTGCTATCCGAGAATATTAGAACTGTGCTGACCTCTCCAGAGGATAGGGCGGCTCGCGAGGCTATGCTCTTGGGTTCAATGTTCGCCGGACAGGCATTTGCCAATGCGCCCGTTGGCGCGGTGCACGCGCTGGCCTATCCCGTGGGCGGCCACTACCACATACCGCATGGACTCAGTAACTCACTGATGCTACCCGCTGTATTGAATTTCAATGCAGAAGCCTGCCCTGAGCTCTACGCTGAGCTAGCAGCCGTCTTACCCGGAGCCGAGCGTTCTGCGCTGGGTCTCATCGATTGGTTCAAGCTGCTGATCACCGAGAGCGGTTTACCTGCAACGCTGGCACAGGCCAATATCCCCGAGTCAGATCTACCCATGCTGGCGAGCGATGCTATGTTCCAGCAGCGCTTATTGATCAACAACCCGCGCGAGGTCGATGAGCCGACAGCATTGCAACTGTATCGAGAAGCTTGGAGTGGTTGGGCGTGACTGAGCGAGCAAAACCGTCCCCAAGAGCGCACTTTTCCGTATTCTATCCCCTCAATAGTCGTTGGGCCGATAACGACATTTACGGGCATATCAACAACGTTGCCTACTACGCCTTTTTTGATTCAGTCGTTAATCGCTTCTTGATCGAGGAAGGGGGCATGCGTCCCGGTGTCGATTCTGTTGTCGGCTATGTAGTTAACTCGTCGGCTGATTATTTTTCACCTCTGAGTTACCCGCAGGGACTTGAGCTCGGTCTGCGCATTAGCCGTATGGGTGAAAAGTCCGTGACCTGGGAAATAGGTGTGTTCGCTGAAGACTCGGAGCTGAGCAGTGTGACAGGCCGCTTCACCCACGCCTTCGTCGATCGCGAGGCCAATCGATCAGCGCCCGTTCCCGAGGGCATACGCGCCGCTATCGAACGCTTGGATTAGTCTTCCTCGGCCACAAGGTTTGGACGCGATTTCATCGCATAGCTCAACACCAATACCGTGATAATGCCCGCAAAAAGCGGTGGGTAAGTTGGGCTCACCTGATAAAGCGCACCACCCAGAATGGGTCCCACAACAAAGCCCGCGGCCGGGCAGGCCGTTATGAGACCTGCAGCACCGCCTTGCTCATCGCGACTCACTGCAAGAGAAGCCCCTGCGGCAATAGCAGGTCCTAGAAGCCCGAGGCCTGCGCCCATAAAGGCCATTCCGACCAACAGGCCAGTCAGTCCCTGCGCCACTGTTACGACCGCCGCGGCGATCAGATTAGCGACCAGCCCCATCCGTACGAGGTTAAGTGCGGGTCCCGTGTAGCGCTGAGAGACCGACAGCTGCAGTGCCAGCGTAAAGAACGCAGAGACCATGAGGGCCGCTCCCGTGTACTGCGCAGTCTCAACGCCTGTCAGCGAGAGGCTATCTTGTATTCGAAACCCGAGTGTTTGTTGAATAGCAGAGAAACCTGTGAAGGTCCCGATGGCACTCAACAAGTAAACCCGCAATCGCGCATCAAGAAAGGACAGTCGGGGGGCGCGCTTGCGCGTGGATCCCGCCCTGTCTCCTTCTGGCAGGTATTTCCAGACAACAAATACGGCGATGAACGTGAACACCGCAGCGATGTATAGCGGTGCCAGCAAGCCCAGGCCAGCCAGTAGTCCCGCGAGCACAGGACCAATAATCAACCCAAGGCTGTTCGCGGTGCCGATTCGGGCCAAGGTCTGTGTTCTAAATGCGCGGGAGCTGTGATCAGCGGCGTAAGCCGTGACCCCCGGACTGGTAGCGGCCATGAGCGATGACTGCATGCAACGACAGACCAGTGCGGTGAAGTACAGCGCCCATCCGCTCAGGATGCCTTTGATCCCTAGGGCAAATACACCCGCAAATACCACCGTTCCAACTGCGTACCCCGTCAGACCGATAACAATGACGATTTTTCGACCGACTTGGTCTGACTTACGACCCCACCAAGGTGACAGGAAGGTAAAGACCAGGGCGGACGTCGAGATGATCGATGTCGTTTGTATTTCGGTGAGCGCAACCTCCCGCCCCAAAGGTGGAAGAATGGCAAAAATGAACGCCTGACCGACAGCGTTCGCCAGTAGCCCCGCAATCAGAATGAAAAACGATGAACGACTAAGCTTTGTCGGCTCGGCTGTCTGGGCAGCCTCAGCCAATGTCATCGTTTTTTGATCCCAGCCGAGAGGTAATTGCGTGGTAGGAGGTGGGCATGAACTTGGTGAGGGTGTGCATGAACCAGGCATCCCAGCCGATGAATACTCGACGGCGTCCCGCCAATGTGCCTTTCATGATGACCTGCGCGGCTTTGGTAGGGGTGGTTCTCGCGACTTGCTTGAAAGACTCGTCACGCTCTTCGGCGCTTGCCTCTGATGCTTCGCCATCGGTTCGGGCGCGAAGCGCAATATTTGTTGCGATACCACCCGGGTGTACGCAGGTGACAGTGAGTGAGGTGCCACGATATTCGGCTTGTAGCGATTCAGTGAAACCGCGGACCGCAAACTTTGCACTGTTGTAGGCACTTTGCGTGGCAATACCGACCATGCCAAAAATCGACGAGATGTTGACCAGATGACCCGACGGCGATGCCTCTAGCAGCGGTAGCAGTGCTTTCGTGCACCAGACAACACCCCAGTAGTTGATGTTCATTAGCCACTCAAAGCTGTCGAGTGATGCTTCTCGGAACAGTGCCCCGTAAGCCACGCCCGCATTGTTGAATAGAAAGTCCAAGGACTCGTTTTCAGCTGTAATCGTGGCTGCCCAGGCTTCGATGTCACCTCTATTGCCGCAATCGACTAGGGCTGTAGATACAAATGACCGGGTTGTGTCCAACATTGCCACCGTTGTGTCCAAGCGCTCTTGACTGATGTCGCAGAGGTAAAGGTCGATGCCCCGCTCATTAAGGTTAATAGCGAGGGCACGTCCAATGCCATCTCCAGCGCCGGTAATTGCGGCTGTCCGTCTTGTTGTCTTGGCCATTAAGGGCCCCCGATAAACTGCAAAATTTTGACGTTGAAACGGACCGCGATTCGGTCCTTTTTCGTGGACACTAAACCGTCATAACCGTACAATTGAGTCTTAGCGCATCGATGAATTGGTCGGCGACTTTAGGGTCAGTCCGGCGCTTCACTGTGTGCGCGAAAGAATAACATATCTGGTGCCAATCCGGTTGAAGAATAGTGAGGCAAAGAGAGGCTTCACGGGCACCGGCCAAGTGACTCTCTGGAGGATGTCGAGTGGATAAACCTGCTGTCTTAGCGCTTGAAGACGGCACAGTTTTTCGCGGCCGATCGGTCGGTGCTGATGGAAAAACTGTGGGAGAGGTGGTTTTTAATACTGCGATGACGGGGTATCAGGAGATCTTGACCGATCCGTCTTATGCACAGCAGATGGTGACACTGACATATCCTCACATTGGGAACACGGGCACGAATGCGGCCGATGCCGAATCCAAGGCTGTTCATGCGGCCGGCCTGATTATTCGAGACCTACCAATCATTGCCTCCAATTTCCGCTCCGAACAAAGTCTGTCTGATTATCTGGTGGCCAATAACACGGTCTGCATCTCGGATATCGATACACGCAAGCTGACTCGTATTATTCGTGAAAAGGGTGCCCAAGCTGGTTGTATCCTGACCGGTGATGCGGCCGATGAAGCAGTGGCCATCGCGGAGGCGCAGTCCTTCCCGGGACTGAAAGGAATGGATTTGGCCAAGGTTGTGACGACCAGTGAAAGCTTTGAGTGGACAGAGCCTACGTGGCAGTTGGGCGTGGACACGCCAACGAGACCTGAACCAACCCATCATGTGGTGGCACTGGACTTTGGTGTCAAACGCAACATTCTTCGAATTCTGGTTGATCTCGGTTGCCGCGTGACCGTTATGCCGGCCAGAGCTCCTATGAAGACGTCATGGCTCACAACCCCGACGGTATTTTTCTTTCCAATGGACCTGGAGATCCCGAGCCTTGTGACTACGCCATCGATCTGGCGCAAAAGGTGATGGCCTCGGGTTTGCCACTCTTCGGTATTTGTCTTGGACACCAGATTTTGGCGTTGGCGAGCGGCGCTCGTACCGAAAAAATGAGCCACGGTCATCACGGAGCGAACCACCCGGTCCAAGATCTGGCTAATAAGACCGTTATGGTGACCAGTCAGAACCATGGTTTTACGGTCGCAGATGCCGACTTGCCAGACAATCTGATTGTTACTCATCGTTCACTTTTTGACGGCACGGTTCAGGGAATCCGGCGAACCGATACGCCGGCTTACAGTTTTCAGGGTCACCCAGAAGCGAGCCCGGGACCGCATGATGCAAAGTACTTGTTTGATGCCTTTATCGAGGCCATGAACGTCGCCGTCTCTCAGGGGGGAGCCGCCTAATGCCAAGACGATCCGACATTGAGAGCATTTTGATACTCGGCGCTGGACCGATCGTTATCGGCCAGGCCTGTGAGTTTGACTACTCGGGTGCTCAGGCGTGTAAGGCGCTTCGGGAGGAAGGCTATCGAGTCATCCTCGTGAACTCGAATCCCGCCACCATCATGACCGACCCCGCTATGGCCGATTCGACTTACATCGAGCCCGTGGAATGGCAGACCGTTGCCAAAATTATCGAGAAGGAGCGGCCGTGTGCCTTGCTCCCGACCATGGGTGGTCAGACAGCGTTGAACTGCGCGCTGAAACTCGACGCCGAGGGCGTACTTGCCCAGTACGGTGTCGAGATGATTGGTGCTACACAAGAGGCCATCGATAAAGCCGAAGACCGCGAAAAGTTCGATGTCGCGATGAAGAAAATCGGCCTGGAAACCCCTCGCGCCGAGATTGCCCATACGCTGGAGGAGGCGTTTGGTGTTCTCGAAAAGGTTGGTTTTCCGTGCATCATTCGTCCGTCATTTACCATGGGTGGCTCGGGCGGTGGCATTGCTTACAACCGAGTGGAGTTCGAGACCATTTGTAAGCGTGGTCTCGAATTATCACCCACCAATGAGTTGCTCATTGATGAATCGCTTATTGGTTGGAAAGAGTTTGAGATGGAGGTCGTTCGAGACAAGAATGACAACTGCATCATCGTCTGTTCGATCGAGAATCTCGATGCCATGGGCGTCCACACTGGTGACTCGATCACGGTAGCACCCGCTCAGACCCTGACGGATAAGGAATACCAGCTCATGCGGAACGCCTCACTCGCTGTACTGCGCGAGATTGGCGTTGAAACGGGCGGCTCCAACGTCCAATTTGGACAATGCCCGGATACAGGCCGCATTGTCGTGATCGAAATGAACCCGCGGGTATCGCGATCATCTGCATTGGCATCGAAGGCCACGGGCTTCCCGATTGCGAAGGTCGCGGCCAAGCTCGCTGTCGGCTACACCCTCGACGAGTTGGCAAACGACATTACCGGCGGTGTCACTCCTGCATCATTTGAACCCTCGATCGACTACGTCGTAACGAAAGTACCTCGTTTTGCTTTCGAGAAGTTTGCGACAGCGGATGCCAAACTCACGACGCAAATGAAGTCTGTGGGTGAAGTGATGGCCATTGGTCGTACCTTCCAGGAGTCTGTTCAAAAAGCGCTGCGCGGCTTGGAAGTTGGATCAGCGGGTTTTGAGCCGCGATTGGTAGTTACCGACGACGACTCGCGTGCCGAGCTGGTGAAACAGTTGACCCACCCTGGTGCTGAGCGAATCTGGTATCTCGCGGATGCTTTCAGAGCAGGTTTTGAAATGGAGGAGATCTACGGCTACTCAGGTGTGGATCCCTGGTTCCTGGTTCAGATTCAGGACATCGTTCGTCTCGAGGGGACGCTCGAGGGTCGCTCACTGACAGATCTTGAGTTTGCGGAATTGCGCAACCTCAAGCGCAAAGGCTTTGCTGATAAGCGAATTGCCAATGTCATGGGTGACTCTGAAGCGTCGGTGCGAGCGTATCGTCAGGCATTAGATTTACGCCCGGTTTATAAACGAGTCGATACTTGTGCGGCTGAGTTTTCTTCAGCGACTGCTTATATGTACTCAACCTACGAGGAGGAGTGCGAGGCGGCGCCAAGCGGTAGAGAGAAAATTATCGTTCTCGGTGGCGGGCCAAACCGTATTGGCCAAGGTATCGAGTTCGATTACTGCTGCGTACACGCAGCGCAGGCTATGGCCGAAGATGGTTATGAAACCATCATGATTAATTGTAATCCTGAGACCGTATCGACCGACTACGACACCTCGGATCGGCTGTTTTTTGAGCCTGTAACGCTTGAGGATGTCCTGGAGATTGTCGACCTCGAGAAGCCTAAGGGTGTCATTGTACAGTTTGGTGGTCAGACGCCACTGAAGTTGGCGCGCGCGTTAGAGGCGGCTGGTGTCCCCATTATTGGAACCACGCCCGACCAGATCGATAGAGCGGAAGACCGAGAGCGATTCCAGCAGATGATTCAGGCGTTGGGTTTGCTTCAGCCGGCAAATACAACGGTGCGCAGTGTTGATGAGGCTGTCGCTGCGGCGCGAGAGATTGGCTATCCGCTGGTGGTGAGACCGTCGTATGTTCTCGGTGGGCGCGCTATGGAGATTGTGTACCGAGAAGATGACCTTCTTCGCTATATGCGCGATGCCGTTCAGGTGTCCGATGATTCGCCGGTGCTGCTCGATCGCTTCTTGAGTGCTGCAATCGAGGTGGACATTGATGCGGTGTCCGACGGCGACGACGTGGTCATTGGTTCCATCATGCAACACATCGAACAAGCGGGAATTCACTCGGGTGATTCTGCCTGCTCATTACCTCCGTACAGTCTGCCAGCTGATGTGCAAGATAAGATGCGCGATATGGTGAAAGCCATGGCGGTGGCGCTTGAGGTCAAGGGCCTAATGAACGTCCAGCTCGCGTGGCAGGACGATGAGATTTACGTGATTGAGGTGAATCCACGCGCGTCGCGAACCGTACCTTTCGTATCGAAGGCCATCGGTGTGTCATTGGCGAAAATTGCCGCACGTTGCATGGCGGGACAAAGCTTGGAGGCCCAAGGGTTTACGGGCGAGGTAGTGCCGAGCTACTACAGTGTTAAAGAGGCAGTATTACCCTTTAATAAATTCCCTGGCATTGACCCTATATTGGGGCCGGAGATGAAGTCCACGGGTGAAGTGATGGGTACAGGTCCCACGTTTGCCGATGCCTTCGCCAAGGCACAGTTGGGTGCTGGCGATGTGACACCTCAGTCAGGGTTGGCTCTATTGAGTGTCCGGGATGCAGACAAAGCGGCTGCCGTTGAAGTTGCCAAACGACTGGTATCAACGGGATTTACCCTTGCAGCAACAAAAGGCACGGCAAAGGCACTGCAGCAGGCAGGTCTCGACGTCCGTTCTGTTAACAAAGTAGCCGAAGGGCGTCCGCACATTGTCGATTTGATCAAGAATGACGAGGCCTCACTGATTATCAATACGACAGAAGGTCGCACAGCCATTTTGGATTCAGCGTCTATTAGATCGAGTGCCGAGCAGCACCAGGTGTTCTACACTACAACGCTAGCCGCCGCCGAAGCCATTTGTATGTCGATGGAACAAGAGCCTGATGGGCAGGTTCGCAGGCTGCAGGATCTCCATGTGAGTTTGGCAAATGAATAAATTTCCAATGACAGTCGCTGGTGAAGCGGCCCTCCGAGAAGAGCTGGAGCGCCTTAAAAAAGTCGACCGGCCTAGAATCGTTGCTGCGATTGCAGAGGCGAGAGAGCATGGTGATCTCAAGGAGAACGCTGAGTATCACGCTGCGCGTGAACAGCAGAGCTTCGCCGAGGGACGAATCAAGGAGCTCGAATACAAGCTGTCGAACTCGCAGGTTATTGATATCACAACCCTAGCCCACACCGGGCGTGTTCTTTTTGGTGCCACTGTCGACTTGATCAATGTCGATGACGACACCGAAGTCTCTTATCGAATCGTTGGTGAGGATGAGGCGGACGTGAAACAGAATATGATTTCTGTCAGCTCACCCATCGCTCGCGCTTTGGTTGGTAAGTCAGAGGGTGATGAGGTCGTCGTCAAGGCTCCCGGCGGCGACATCTACTACGAGATCGATAAGGTTCGTCACGTCTAGTCCTGACGTCATCCGACCTCTTCAGCACTGATGTCCTCGAAATCAATGTCATCCCATCCACTTTGGGAGCTGAGGATGAGGCGGACGTGAAACAGAATATGATTTCTGTCAGCTCACCCATCGCTCGCGCTTTGGTTGGTAAGTCAGAGGGTGATGAGGTCGTCGTCAAGGCTCCCGGCGGCGATATCTACTACGAGATCGATAAGGTTCGCCACGTCTAGACCTTACTTTATCCGATCCGTTCAACACTGATGTCCTCAAAATCAATGCCATCCCTTTCGCTTTGGGAGCTCGCAGTTGCTGCATCGGGACTGACTGTCGCCTCTGGGGCTGCGTTGATGGTGTTCTTCACGATCGCACTTCAGTGCGTATCATCGTTGCGCTACTTGCACGCGAGGCGAAGTCCTCGCATTTTGCCGTGGCGCTGATGGCCGGCTATCTCGTCGTCGCCTGGTTGGTTGCCTTTGGGGTTTATCAGCTAGCCGGAGCACTACTCAGCTAGACGGGGCTAATCCCGGCTTCGCTGGAATAATTCTAATTCGGTGAGCAATAGCTGCGCGGCCATGCGAATCATGATCGAGTGGTGATGGTGTCGCAGTGCCTCAACCCCTGAGCCAATTTCCTCTTGCAGCTGTTGCACTTCATCGAGATCCAATCCACTGGGCAGGCTGACGCTAAAGGAAAAGTCTGACTCCCCCTGAAGGTCGCCATAGACCTTTGTCAAAAGCTCGGTGGCATGGGCTATTAGGACGTCGTCTGCACCCTTGTCTCGCAACAATGATCCGAGTTGATCAGTTAGATAGGCGTAAGCCTGTTTTTCGCGACTGGGGAACTCCAGGATGTTGGACATCAGAGAGGTCTTTGCAGATTCGACTTTCTTGGATCAGCGTTTTCCGAATGACGCAGTAGCGTAGCCGTGTGACCAATTTTCTGAACCAGCTCCGCTCCGCATGACGTGACTAATTGCTCGATCACAGCGTCACGTGCTTCACGGTCTCCAACGCTGACTTTGATCTTGACCAGTTCGTGGTCGGTCAGTGCCCGATCGAGCTCCGTTTCAATGCCACTGGTTAAACCTTGCCCACCGACGGTTACAATGGGGTGAAGTTTGTGCGCGATGGCGCGGTACTGTTTTAGTAGTCGGTTTTCCAAGTTGTGGCTCTCATTTGCTGCAGTTTGTGGATGAAGGCTTGCTATTCTAGCGGGCATTGTTTCAGGAGTCCCCAAAAATGGCGAAGAAGCGTGGGTCGAGCAAAGCCTGGCTGAAGGAACATCGAGACGATGTTTACGTGCAGCGCGCACAAGCTGATGGTTATCGCTCAAGAGCCTGCTACAAACTCCTTGAGCTCAACGAGAAGGACCGCTTCATCAAGCCCGGCATGACAGTAGTCGATCTGGGTAGTGCACCCGGTGGTTGGTCACAGGTGGCCGCTCAGCTGGTGGGCCATAAGGGGCGGGTCATCGCCAGCGATATCTTACCTATGGATGCGATTGCCGGTGTTGACTTCATTCAGGGAGACTTCACCGAGCAGTCGGTCTTCGATGAGATTCAAGCGGTGATTGGCACTGACCAGCCTTCGGTTGTACTGTCCGATATGGCTCCGAATATGAGTGGCATTGTGGATGTTGATCAGCCCAAAGCCATGTATTTGGTTGAGCTTGCACTCGATCTGGCAGTGCAGATGCTCCCAAAGGGGGGCGTATTCGCGGCAAAAGTCTTTCACGGGGAAGGCTTTGATGACTGGCTGAAATCGGTTCGCAGTAACTTTCAGTCGGTGAACAGCCGAAAACCGGCCGCCTCCCGTCCTCGTTCAAAAGAGGTTTATGTGGTTGCTAGAGGGTTCAAGGGTTAGACCCAGTTGGAGAAATTTCCCGTAAATCCTTGAAATAGCACCTTGGCGTCTCCATGTCATTTAAGTGCGCGTCTTGCGAATACCCCGCTATACTGGTGGGCCGATAGGCGCCAAGGTCAGTCCGGAGGATGGTGATTTGAACAATATGGCGAAGAATATGTTGTTGTGGCTGGCGATAGCGGCGGTGCTGCTGTCGGTATTCAACAACTTCAATACCCAGGGCGAGAAAGAGCAGCTGGGTTACTCGGCCTTCATTCAAGAGGTTCAAAACAACCGTCTCTCCAAGGTGGTTGTTGACGGTTTGACGATCTCGGCAGAGCGAACCGATGGCTCCAGTTTTGAAACCATTCGACCTATGGTCGAGGATCCAAAATTAATGGATGACCTCCTTGCCCACAATGTTGTGGTCGAGGGTAAGCAGCCTGAGCAGCAGTCGGTTTGGACGCAGTTATTGGTTGCGAGCTTCCCGATTCTGCTTATTTTGGCGGTTTTCATGTTCTTCATGCGTCAGATGCAAGGTGGCGGCGGTGGTCGTGGTGGCCCAATGAGCTTTGGTAAGAGCAAGGCAAAGCTGCTGGGTGAGGACCAGATTACGACAACGTTTGCCGACGTTGCAGGCGTCGATGAAGCCAAGGAAGACGTACAGGAACTTGTTGAGTTTTTGCGTGACCCCAGTCGCTTCCAGAAGTTGGGCGGACGTATACCGCGCGGCGTCCTCATGGTGGGACAGCCCGGTACGGGTAAAACTCTGCTTGCTAAAGCGATTGCCGGCGAAGCTAAAGTGCCGTTCTTCTCTATTTCGGGATCGGATTTCGTCGAGATGTTTGTCGGCGTTGGCGCATCGCGCGTTCGCGACATGTTTGATCAGGCGAAAAAGCAGTCTCCATGCATTATTTTCATCGATGAGATCGATGCGGTCGGTCGTCATCGGGGCGCGGGACTTGGCGGCGGTCACGATGAGCGTGAGCAAACATTGAACCAGTTGCTGGTTGAGATGGATGGCTTCGGTGGAAACGATGGCGTCATCGTCATTGCTGCGACCAACCGACCTGACGTACTGGACCCCGCGCTCCTTCGTCCGGGCCGTTTCGATCGGCAGGTCACTGTAGGACTGCCCGATATTCGCGGTAGAGAACAGATCCTCAAGGTGCATATGCGGAAGGTGCCGCTGGCGGAAAACGTGGAAGCATCAAAAATTGCGCGGGGCACGCCCGGCTTTTCCGGAGCGGACTTGGCAAACCTCGTCAACGAGGCAGCATTATTTGCGGCTCGAGCGGGTGTTCGAACCGTTGGCATGCAGCAGTTTGAGCTGGCTAAGGATAAAATCATGATGGGTGCCGAGCGCCGCTCCATGGTGATGTCCGAGAAGGAGAAGCTCAATACGGCTTATCACGAGGCAGGACACGCGATTGTTGGGCGCCTCATGCCAGAACATGACCCGGTATATAAAGTGTCCATCATTCCGCGAGGACGCGCATTGGGTGTCACGATGTTCCTTCCCGAGGAAGATCGTTACAGCCACAGTCGGCGTCATATCGTGAGCCAGATTACGAGCCTATTTGGTGGCCGAGTGGCGGAAGAGATGACCTTGGGTAAAGAGGGCATTACGACAGGAGCATCTAACGATATTCAGCGCGCGACCGAAATCGCCCGCAATATGGTTACCAAGTGGGGCCTTTCTGATGCCATGGGTCCGCTGATGTACGACGAAGGCGGTGAGGAAGTTTTCCTGGGTCGAACAGCGGCACAACCGGCAAAAGCCATGTCAGATGAAACAGCGCTGGCGATTGATAAAGAGGTTCGCGCCATTATCGATGAGTGCTACGAGAAAGCGCGCAACCTGCTCGAAGAGCATCGCGGCAAGATGGACATGATGGCGGAGGCTCTGATGCAGTACGAAACCATCGACTCCGAGCAGATCGATGCGATCATGGAAGGCCGCAAGCCAAACCCTCCCTCTGATTGGTCCGATGGTCCGTCTGATTCACCGTCAGATCCAGAGGCGTCATCTCCGAATGACGATGCTATGGGCGACCCCGTTACTCACTGAGAAACGTGTCGTCAGTTAATCTCCAGTGTGGCCAGCGCGGGTTAGCGCTGGATACACCTCAGATCATGGGCGTCCTCAACGTGACGCCCGATTCATTTTCTGACGGTGGCCAACTGATCTCTAATGGAGGAGTTCTTCACGATCGCCTGCTGAAGCGAGCGTCTCAGATGGTTGCCGACGGGTCGGCGATCCTTGATATCGGAGGAGAGTCTACTCGCCCCGGAGCCGCATCGGTGTCCCTACAGGAAGAGCTCGACAGAGTCATGGGCGCTGTCCAGCTCATTGCTCCCCGTCTTGATGTCATTTTATCGATCGATACTAGTACGCCAGAGGTCATGCGCGAGGCAGCGCAGGCAGGCGCAGGTTTACTCAACGATGTCCGCGCGTTCTCACGTGAGGGTGCTATGGCCGCCGCCGTTGCTTCCCAATTACCTGTTTCATTGATGCATATGTCCGATGAGCCACACCGCATGCAAGAGCAGACGGATTACGTTGACGTCGTGAATGATGTTAAGGCATTTCTGGCGCATCGGATCATAGCTTGCCGGGACGCAGGTATTGCCAAGAATCAAATGATGATCGATCCCGGTTTTGGCTTTGGAAAAACTGTCGCACAAAACTATGAAATGTTACGAAGATTGGATGAATTTGCCTCATTTGATCTGCCGATCTTGGTTGGCGTCTCGCGAAAGTCTATGATCGGCGCAATTACAGGGCGCCCCGCTTCTGAGCGTGTGGTTCCTAGTGCTGTACTCGCTGTAATGGCAGCCGCCAAGGGAGCGTCCATCATTCGGGTACACGATGTGGCCGAAACAGCGGATGCACTGGCTGTTTGGCAGGCGACTGAGGGGGAGTTGTGAGTCGAAAATACTTTGGTACCGATGGCATTCGCGGTCGCGTTGGCGATGCGCCGGTAACACCTGATTTTATGCTGAAACTGGGTTGGGCGACGGGAAAAGTCTTCGCCAGTGAAGACGGTACCAAGCCAACCGTGGTGATTGGCAAAGATACGCGGGTATCGGGTTATATGCTCGAGTCAGCATTGCAGGCGGGACTCGTCGCCGCGGGTGCGAACGTGAAGCTGCTGGGTCCACTGCCGACCCCCGGGATTGCCCTTCTTACGCGAACACAAAAGGCGGATGCGGGCATCGTGATTAGCGCCTCTCATAACCCGTACTTCGATAACGGAATTAAGTTTTTCAATGGCCAGGGTAGCAAGCTCTCGGATGAGCTAGAGCTTCAGATCGAGGCCATGATTGACAGCCCAATGGAGACCGTCGATTCAGAGCAGCTTGGTAAAGCCAGCCGCATTGTCGATGCCGCGGGTCGCTACGTAGAATACTGCAAGTCGACCTTCCCTGATGATCTCAGTCTGAAGGGCATGAAGCTCGTCATTGATTGCGCACATGGCGCCACCTATCACATTGCGCCTGCCGTGTTTGAAGAGCTGGGCGCCACAACAGTCTTAATTGGCGCAACGCCCGATGGCTACAATATTAATGATGGCGTTGGTTCAACAGAGCCCGCTGCGCTTCAGGCGAGGGTAGTCGAAGAGGGCGCGGATATTGGCATTGCCTTTGACGGCGACGGCGACCGGCTGCAAATGGTCAATGCAAAGGGGCAGTTGCTGACGGGCGACGATGTACTTTACGTGTTGGCCATGCATCGACTTGCCAATGGCGACTCTGATGCTGGCATCGTCGGTACGCTCATGACCAATATGGGACTGGAATTAGCGCTCGAGGCAGGCGGCCTTCGATTGGCACGCGCCAAGGTGGGCGACCGCTACGTAAAAGAGCTGATGGTTGCTGAGGGTTGGAGCTTGGGTGGCGAGTCATCCGGTCATATTATCTGCGGAGACTTGAGTACAACCGGTGACGGTGTGATTGCCGCCCTGCAAGTGTTGGCGGCTGTCAGAGCCTCAGAAAAAAGTCTCGAAGCGCTCGCCTCGGGCTTCAACCCCTTACCGCAGGTGTTGGTGAATGTCCGCATTTCAAAGGGCTTTGATCTGACGGCGCACCCCGCGATTGCTGAAGCCTGCCGCCGTGTGGAATCTGAGCTCGAGGGAAGGGGGCGTTTACTTCTGCGACCATCGGGAACCGAGCCGGTCATCCGCGTCATGGTTGAGGGGGATGAGACGGTCGCCATTGATGCGCTGGCCGGTGAAGTCGCGGACGCTATTCGACAGGCCGCATAACAAGATTAACCTTGCCCCTCGCGCGGCACTTGGGTAGACTCGCGCACCCTTGGTAATGACGTTGTTCGGTGTAAAAACGTCAATTTCGGAGAGACACGTGAATCAAGTTATTTTGGTTGTCCATCTGCTGGTAGCGCTTGCGATCATCGGCCTCATTTTGCTGCAACGCGGCAAGGGTGCTGACATGGGTGCATCGTTTGGCGGTGGTGCATCACAGACGGTCTTCGGCTCGTCAGGTGGTGGCAACGTGCTGACGTCCGCGACCGGTTGGTTGTCGGCGCTTTTCTTCGCGACAAGCTTTGGCCTGGCAATGATTGCGGACCAGCAGTTTGCAGACACCGACGACCTTGGTTTTGAGGTTCCGCTCGAGTCGATCGAGGCGGCACCGTTGGCTCCTGCAGGTGATCTACCGCTTGCTGATGAGCCTAGCGAGAATTCTGGCGCAGACGATCTCCCGATCGACTAAAGCCAACACAGATTGCGGAAGTGGTGGAATTGGTAGACACGCTATCTTGAGCCTAGCGAGAATTCTGGCGCAGACGATCTCCCGATCGACTAGAGCCAACATAGATTGCGGAAGTGGTGGAATTGGTAGACACGCTATCTTGAGGGGGTAGTGGCCTATGGCTGTGGGGGTTCAAGTCCCCCCTTCCGCACCATCAAACGAAAAGCCCCATTAATGGGGCTTTTTTGTGCGTCTAAAAAGGGGTCTTCGGTTCTTATTTTTCGGAGAGACTCCCAAGTTACAGGCGGAAAACTCAGTTAATCAGAGCTAGCGCTTTCTAACCGATCCCGATGCTTCTCTTTGGCCAGTTCCTGCATGTCAGCGACGGAATCGCTCTCATCGACAATTTCCTTACCGAGCAGTGTTTCCAGGGCATCTTCTAAGGTCACTACGCCTGCGGTCTGACCATACTTATCCTCGACCACAAACAGGTGCATTTGGTGAGCGATGAAGAGATTGATAAGTTTATGCACGGACAGTTTGTCTGAGACATAGACCACGTCGCGTCGTAATTCAGCGATGCTGGTGTCCCCTTTGCCGGCTCGCTCAGCCTCGTACAAGTCACTGCGCAGCACATGACCCGTGACCGTATCGACAGAGTCGATGTACACCGGCATTCGGGAGAATCGACGAGACTTCTCGAGGGCCAAAGCGTCGTTCACGGTGGCGTTTTCATCCAGCATGTGTACGACCGTTCTCGGTGTCAGAATATCCCCGGTAGTGACGGAGCGCATGCGCAGAATATTCTGAAGGTAGTCATTCTCCTGCGACATCAGAGCACCGTGGCGATGACCCAGCGAGGCGAGCGCTAGAATTTCTTCGCGAGTCACTGTACTCATTTCCTTGTTGCCCATGATCTTGGTGAGCCGAGTGGACACCCAGACGAGTGGGTAGGTGAGACGCACCAACCACACGATGGCGTGTGCAGCTGGAATAGCGAGACCGCGCCAATACATTGCGCCTACTGTCTTGGGAATGATCTCTGAGAAATACAAAATCGCTAGCGTGAGCAGTACAGCAACCAGCGTCTCCATCTCGGGACCGAAGACGTTAAGTGCCTGAGCGCCCACACCGGCTGCACCCATGGTGTGGGCAAAGGTATTGAGTATCAAAATGCTGGCGAGGGATTCATCCATGCGCCGTCGTACTTTTTGCACGACCGCACCTGCTCGAGGCCTGTCCTGAGCGAGTCGTTCCACAAATGTAGGCGTCATGGACAATAGCACCGCCTCAAGAATGGAGCACAGAAATGAGACGCCGATGGCAATGACGAGATAAACAATGAGAAGCGTCACTGTGTATCTAAATCCCCCAAATTACCGGTTGATCTTAACGTTATAGCATAGTCGTCCGGCGGCGGCGGTTTAAACAAGCACTGTAAGAAGTAAGATTGCGGCGCCCATGAGCGGGAAAAGCGTTAATGCGGTCCCGCCAATTCGCAGCGGCATGCTCGATGTCATGAAGCCAAAACAGATGCCGTGCATGAGTCTACCGAGAAGGAAGGCGCCGCCCAGTATGTGAAGCGTGGTCTGGGTAGCTGCTGCCGCAGGTAGGGTTTCCAATAGGTAGAGCAAGATCAGCATGATGGGCGCGTATTCCGCGAGATTTCCGTGAGCCCGAACGGCACGCTCAAGCATGTCGTCTGGAGAGGCTCCGAAAATTAAAAAAGCGAACATTGGATTGCCTCGTAATGCGATGACGCGCATTGACAGAAAGACAAACCAGAGCGTGAGTAAGCTGGCGTAGAGTGCTGTGATCATGAGACAACTTCCTTGGACCTCTTTAGCTTTTTACACCCACCCTACGTAACTGCTTACAGGTCGGTTTTTCCGTGCTGATGACCGTGAGATGGTTAAACAAGCGCAGCGACTTTTTCCCCCAAGTGGCGTGCTGATGTCCACTTGCCACCAAACACGCTGATCAGGCGATCGGATATTTCAATCTCGGAGTCTCTACTCGCAGAGCTCATGTCACCGATGGTTGCCTCACGAGGGCGCACAATAGGTCTAACGCCAGCAAATGAAGACACAATGTTGCTCGTCGAGAGCGGCTCAGATAGATGCAGATTCAGAATTCTCAAAAGATACTCGCTTTCAGCATCGGTGCAGACGATCGGGTCTGGTAAGTCATGTTTGTGTTCAGTGGTGCCGAGCAGTGCATGCTCAGTATCGAGAGGGATGACGAAAATGATTCTTCGCTCGCCCGGTGCTTGCAGAACCAGTGCATTTGTAAACGATGCTTTTACAATGAGGTGTGAGCCGCGTACGTGGTCTATCGTAAAGTCGGAATCAATGCCTGAGGCCTCGAGTAATTTTGCCGCCCAAGGGCCAGCTGCGTTGATCACCCGGTCGAACTCGAGGGTCTGATCTGGAGTGTCGATGCACCCCTCGCTGTACAGGCGCTGGATGCGCGTGTTTTCGACGATGCTCACACCTTGCTTGCGTGCCTCATCAACGAGGTGCTGAATCAGCGGCTCATATTCCATGACGACATCACAGTAGCTTGCCCCTCCGCGGAGGCCTCTGGATGTAAGGTTCGGAAAGACTTGCTTGATATCCTCACCGCTGTGCAGCCGACTGTGCCCAACGGAGAAGCGCCCCGCCAGCCATTGGTAAATTAATGTGCCGGCGAATAGCAGCCATCGCCCCCGTTTCGCCCCCCGATATACAGGGAAATAGAAGCGCTCGACACGGGTTTCATTGGGAGCAAAGCGAAGCCAACCATCGCGCTCGATCAATGCCTCGCGAACCAGCCCGATATGACCTTGCTCGATATAGCGAATGCCACCGTGGAGCATGCGTGAGGATGCACTGCTTGTCTGATCAAAAGGTGTGCTCTCATCGAAAAGCTGCACATCGTGTCCTAGCGACGCACAGGCGCTCGCAATGGACACGCCATTGACACCGGCACCAACCACCGCAATACGTTTCATCGACACCACAGACTCGCTTTTTTTGGCCTAAATACAGGGTTGTGGCACAACAGTACCTCATGAACTGTTGCGATTGTGTTATCGCCCTAAGAAATGTTGAAACCTCATCGCAACGAGCCGATCTGATGGCACTTTTAGCTCTGAAAATAGGGTGCTAAAAACTTACCAAAAAGTGGTAGAAAAAAGTCTAATTTTTGACACGATTTTTCTGGCGTTTCCCCCTATTTATGGCGTTAAAATGACGCCGAATTCGAGGCCTTAAAAATAAGAGAGAAAGTCGTATGAGCGAGCGAGCAGGACGACGAAAAGGAGGCGGTCGCGCAGGTCGTCGCGAGGCAAGAGCTAATGCGGGACCGGCGAGCGCGCCCTTCATTAAGCGAAAGATTCCCTACGTTGAGATTCTGACTGAAGAAGGTCTTCAACTCATTGAGGACAATGCGGATCGGTTGCTCGAAGAAGTCGGCATCGATTTTCTCGACGACCCAGAGGTCTTAGAGCTCTTCAAGTCGGCGGGTGCCAATGTTGACGGAACCCGTGTTCGTTTTCCGAGAGGTATGTGCCGAGAAATTATTCAGGCGACTGCACCATCAGAGTATGTCCAGCATGCGCGTAATCCTGAGCGCAATGTCACGATCGGTGGCAAGAATACCGTGCTGGTGCCAGCGTACGGATCGCCATTCGCTCATGATTTGGATAATGGCCGCCGCTATTCAACGATCGAAGATTTCAGGAATTTCGTGAAGCTCGCCTACATGGCGCCCGGGCTTCACCATTCGGGTGGTACGGTTTGTGAGCCGGTGGACCTACCGGTAAACAAGCGTCACTACGACATGGTCTACAGCCATTTCAAATACAGTGATAAGCCACTGATGGGTTCGGTAACACACCATCGTCGCGCGCAAGATTCTGTCGATATGGCAAAGCTTGTGTTCGGTGATGAATTTGTCGATCAGAACTGTGTATTTACCAGCCTGATTAATGTGAACTCGCCCATGGTATTCGATGGCACTATGCTCGGGTCACTCAAGGTCTATGCGCGAAATAACCAATCCTGTGTGGTTTCGCCTTTCATCCTTGCTGGTGCCATGTCGCCTGTAACGGTTGCTGGTACCTGTACTCAGATTCTCGCGGAGGCGATGGCCGGTATAGCGTTGACACAGCTGGTCCGTCCCGGGTGTCCCGTTGTCTTCGGTACGTTTGCGGCAGCGGTATCTATGGCAACCGGTGCGCCAACATTCGGCACGCCAGAGCCCAGCCAGGTCATCTACGCCACAGCGGCGCTGGCGCGTCGACTGGGGGTGCCCTACCGAAGCGGTGGTGGCTTATGTGCTTCGAAACTGCCCGATGCACAGGCGGCATACGAGGCGGCTAACACCCTACAGACCGCCGCACTTGCAGGCGTTAACTTCATGTTGCACACGGCTGGATGGCTCGAGGGCGGTCTCGCAGTCGGCTACGAGAAATTTGTCATGGACTGTGATCAGGCGAATATGATCGCGGTCTTGCTCGAGGGGATGGACCTCTCCGAAAACGCTCAGGCAATGGATGCATTCCGTGAGGTGGGCCCAGGTAAGCACTTCCTCGGATCCGCACACACGTTGAGCAATTTTGAATCAGCGTTCTACCGCTCGACGATTGCCGATAGCAACAGTTTTGAGCAGTGGTCAGCTGAAGGTGGCCTCGATGCTGCCCAGCGGGCGAACGGCGTATGGAAACAAATGTTGGCGGACTACGAGCCTCCGGCTCTGGATCCAGCCATTGATGAGGCGCTATTGGATTTCATGGCGCGTGAAAAAGCATCGTTCGCCGATAGAGACTACTAGGCGATTAGCACGGAGACATCACTAATGTCCGACGAAGAAGACATCATCCTTTCAGAGCTGTCCGATGAGGACCTTGTGCTACAGATGCACGACGATCTGTATGACGGATTGAAAGAGGAAGTCGAGGAGGGCACTCAAATTCTCCTCGATCGTGGCTGGACCGCTGAGCAGGTTCTCGGAAAAGCATTGGTCGATGGTATGACGATTGTTGGTATCGACTTCCGGGACGGTATTTTGTTCGTACCGGAAGTGTTGCTTGCCGCAAACTCCATGAAAGGTGGTATGGCTATTCTGCGACCCTTGCTGGCGGAGACGGGTGCGAAGCCCGTGGGTACTATGGTCATCGGTACCGTGAAAGGCGACATTCACGACATCGGTAAAAACCTCGTCGCCATGATGCTCGAAGGTGCGGGCTTCGAGGTCTACGACATCGGCATCAACAACGCTGTCGAGGATTACATTGCAGCTCTTGAGCGCCACAAGCCTGACATCCTTGGTATGTCGGCACTGCTGACGACAACCATGCCTTACATGAAGGTTGTGATTGATGCGTTGAAAGAGCAGGGTCTCCGAGATGACTACATTGTGATGGTGGGTGGAGCGCCACTCAATGAGGAGTTTGGCGAGGCCGTAGGCGCTGACGCGTATTGCCGTGATGCGGCGGAGGCTGCAACCACTGCCGTTCGCTTAGTTGAAGCGCGTCGACTCGCTCAGGCCTGATCCCACTTGGGGCGCATATTAGTCATTGGCTGTGGCGCCCTCGCGGAAGAGCTCTCAGCACTCAAAAAAGCCAACCAGTGGACGACACTTGATATCAAGTGTCTCGATGCAGCATTACACAATCGTCCCGAGCGCATAGCCGACAGGCTGGAGTCGTTACTTGCCCAACATCACACCGAGTACACCAATATATTGATTGCCTATGCTGACTGCGGCACTGGCGGTGCCATAGATCGCGTTGCTCATCGGTTCAACGCTCAACGCTTACCCGGGGCGCATTGCTACGAGTTCTATGCAACCAGTCCTGTGTTTGCGGCGCTCGCAGAGGCAGAGCCGGGCACCTTTTATCTGACAGACTTTCTTGTACGTCATTTCGATCGATTGGTGATTGAGGAGATGAAGCTGGACCAGCACCCCGAGCTAGAAGACATGTTATTTGGTCATTACCGTAAGGTGGTGTATCTCGCCCAGGTCGACAGTGATGAGCTCCGCGATGAAGCAGAGCGGGCGGCCACGCGATTGAGGCTACCTCTGGAAGTGGTGACAACGGGCTACGGATTGCTAGCAAATGCGTTGGAAGAAGAAGTTATCCGTGTCATCGCCTAAGTTGCTTTGATTTGTGTACCACAGACTGAGAGCCCATTACTCCCGATTCACCTCAGCCTCAAACTGATTAATAAGGAAGATAAACAACGTGCAAAGAATCGATATCTTTTGGAGAGATG
This sequence comes from Halieaceae bacterium, assembly GCA_038143085.1. GTDB lineage: Bacteria > Pseudomonadota > Gammaproteobacteria > Pseudomonadales > Halieaceae > Luminiphilus. Next base: position 135,737 of record JAYQLG010000014.1, on the reverse strand, counting down.
TTCCTTCCCAGGTGCAGATCAAGCGGGGTCGAGAGCGCGGGAAATACCTTTTGGAGCACCGATTTCAGGCGGCGATAGATCGAGCTGCAATGCGCGCCGGTAAGGGAGGCAGTGATGCTTATCTCGAGGAGTGGCGCCGCATCACAACATCGATAGAGTCTGATCTTTCTCCGCAAGAGCTGGCCGAACAAATAGGGAAAACCCTTGAAGCGGAGGTCAGTGACGAGGACCTCAAGGCCATGGTTGCAAATAAAGGTTTTAAGGATGCGAATTAACTTGCATCCGGCTCTATGAGGCGTTAAAAACGCGCCTAAATCCAGCCATGCTATTCGGTCGAGCGGTAAGTACACGAGCACATGGTTTTACAATAATTAGTGCACGACGACGACAGTTTCGGTTGTGCAGGAGACACTCATGACCACCACTATTATCAGCTCGGCCGCCAAAGAAGTTCGCATCGGTTTTGATCAACCATTCGTCGTCATTGGTGAGCGTATCAACCCCACTGGGCGAAAAATTCTTGCCGAGGAAATGAAGAACGGGGACTACAGTCGCGTTGAGGCTGACGCCTTGGCTCAGGTCGCGGCTGGCGCCCAGATGCTTGATGTTAACGCGGGCATTCCGTTGGCGGATGAGCCTCGCATCCTCGCGGAAGCAATTCAGTTAGTTCAATCAGTGACGGACGTTCCACTGAGCATCGACTCCTCGATTGTTGAGGCACTCGAGTCTGGTCTCGCGGTCTATCAGGGTAAAGCCTTGGTTAACTCGGTCACCGGCGAAGATGAAGTTCTCGAACGTGTGCTTCCGTTGGTTGCCAGATACGGCGCTGCTGTCGTTGCCATTTCAAATGATGAGACCGGTATTTCTGAGGATCCTAACGAGCGCTTTAAGGTGGCTAAGAAGATTGTTGAGCGGGCCGCTGACTACGGCATTTCCCATGAGGACGTTGTCGTTGATCCGTTGGTTATGCCAATTGGTGCCATCAATCAGGCGGGTGTCCAGGTGATGGAGTTAGTTCGTCGTCTTCGTACAGAACTCAAGGTTAATACCACTTGCGGCGCATCGAACGTCAGCTTCGGTCTCCCTAATCGAAACGGCATTAATGCGGCATTCCTCACCATGGCGATGGGTGCGGGTATGACATCAGCTATTACGAGTCCACTCCACGCTGAAGTTATGCAGGCTGTGAGAGGTGGCGATGTCATGATGGGACACGATCCTGACTGTGCTAACTGGATTCGTGCATATCGCGAGCCTGCCCCGGAGGGGGCTGGTGGCCGTCGTGGTCGTGCTGGGCGTCGTCGAGGCTAACGCGTAAGACGTGTCTAGCGAGCAGGTCAAGGTTCTTTTTTTACCGTCCGGTAAGCGCGGCGAATTTCCCAAGCACACCCAATTGCTCGACGCCGCCCGCACCTTGGGCGTGGATATCGATTCGGTCTGCGGTGGCCGTGGACTCTGCGGTCGCTGCCAGATCGCCTGCATGTCGGGTACGTTTCAAAAGCACGAGATGACCTCGAGTCCGGAGCATCTGTCGCCTCTGGTTGCCACGGAAATAAAATTTAACGAGCGCAAGGGCCCATTACCCGAGGGGCGAAGGTTGAGTTGCCACGCCGAGTTACTCGATGACGTGATTATTGACGTGCCGCCCGAGAGTCAGGTTCACCGCCAAATCATCCGCAAAGACGCCGAGCACCGTGACATTCAACTCAATACAGCAACCCGCTTGTATTTCGTTACCTTGCCCGAGTCGACACTCGAGGATGCGCGGGGAGAGTCAAAGCTCCTACTCGAGGCACTCTCGAAAGATTGGGAACTGACTGATCTCAGCGTAGAAACCTCTGAACTGATAAAGCTGCAAAGGGCCCTTGCGTCGGGTGATCGGGGTGTGACCGTTGCCGTCTTTGAGTCCAGAAAAGTGATAGGTATCTGGTCGGGGCTGTTTGAATCTCCGCGGGGCGTCGCAGTTGATGTGGGATCCACGACGGTTGCTGCGCATCTGTGCGATCTCTCCACGGGCGATGTACTTTCGTCAGCGAGTGTAATGAACCCGCAGATTCCGTTTGGCGAAGACCTAATGAGTCGCGTCAGTTACATCATGATGCACCCCGAGGGTGCCGAGGCGATGAGCGCCGCTATTCAGACTGCGCTTAGCAAACTGTTTGTAGAGCTCACGGATCAGCTGGGCGAGACCACCGATAATATTTTGGAGATCTCGCTAGTCGCCAATCCAATCATGCACCACTTAGTTTTGGGCATTAATCCCATCAACTTGGGAGGCGCACCCTTTGCGTTAACGGTCGATGAGGCGGTGACGCTTAAGGCACGCGATTTGGGGCTAGACACGCATAACCAAGCGCGCCTGTTTGTTTTACCGTGTATTGCCGGCCATGTGGGTGCTGACACTGCTGGGGTCATTCTCGCAGAGAGTCCCGATAGTGATGAGGCGATGAGTCTCATTGTCGATGTGGGCACCAACGCAGAAATTGTGCTTGGTAATAAAGACCGACTTCTTGTGTGCTCAAGTCCAACTGGACCTGCCTTTGAGGGCGGTGAAATTAGCGCCGGACAGCGGGCCACAGCCGGTGCGATCGAGCGAGTAAGAATCGATCGCGAAACCTTAGAGCCAAAATTCAGAGTGATTGGGTCTGAGCTGTGGTCAACGGAGGCGGGTTTTAAGGATTCGACAAAAGAACTCAATATCACCGGTATCTGTGGCTCAGGCATTATTGAAGTCATCGCCGAGATGTTTCTTGCGGGCGTTATCTCTGAGGACGGTATCGTTGATGGCGCACTTGCGGAGCGTACATCGCGCGTTCGCGCCCATGGCCGCACTTGGTCTTATGTGTTGCACTTTGCCGAGGGTGAGTCTCAGCGCGATATCGTCGTGACGCAGAACGATGTGCGCCAGATTCAGCTAGCGAAAGCTGCGCTCTACGCCGGTATTAAATTGCTCATGGATAAGATGGGTGTATCTGCGGTGGATCGCATCCGCCTAGCCGGAGCCTTCGGTAGTCACATCAGCGTTGAGCACGCCATGGTGCTCGGATTGATCCCGGATTGCTCGCTCGATCATGTCTCTTCCGCAGGAAATGCCGCAGGTGTTGGTGCCCGAATCGCGCTCTTGGATCATGATGCTCGTGACGGTATCCAGCGCACAGTCAACAAAGCTGAGCGTATCGAGACGGCGACCGAGACCGATTTTCAGGATTACTTCGTCGCGGCCATGGCATTTCCTCACAAGACGGATCCCTATCCAAACTTGTTTTCCGCGGTAGAGCGACCATCGAAGAAAGTGGTCGAGCAAACTGACGGTCGCCGGCGTCGACGGCGCTCTTAATCGACCGCCAGAGCTAGTGGTTATCTGCCAGCGCGAAGTCCGTCACACTGCGGATACGCAGCTTTTAATTCGGTCCACGACATCTAGGTAAAAAAAAGGAGCCGGTAGGCTCCTGTTCGAAGGCTTCAGCTTTTTGGCCGCTCGTTCGTTGGGTCCAAAAGCGCACCGTAGCCCACCTTCATCACCTTGGCCTCGTAGTGCTCGCCAAAGTACTCGATAAGTACACTATCGCCTTCCGTTGCCTTATCGGCAGGCAGATAACCCATGGCAACATTCACGCCGAGGCTCGGACCGAACGCCATGCTGGTGGTATAAGACCGGCGGCCGTGCGAATCGATGATGACCTCTTTCGACTCTGGGTCGAGGATGGGCCAGTTGCCGACGGGGTAGCGTACGATGCCATTACTGTCGGTTGTGTCTTGCAGAACAAAGGTGCAGAGGTAGGCCGCTTGCTCGTCGAGCTCGCGCTGCTGCACATAGGCCTCTTTACCGTGGAAGTCTGCTGCCTTGACCTTGGGTCGAGCCAGACCGGCCTCGTAGAGGTTGTACTCGGTCTCTAGGTCGGCATTCTGCAGACGCAAGCTCTTCTCGAGTCTGCGGCTGTTAGCGTAGGTCTCGATACCCACTGGTGTTACGCCGAGCTCAAACAATGCGTCCCATATAGCTAGGCCGTCGGAGAACGGGAAGTAGAGCTCCCAGCCTTGCTCTCCAACGTAGCTGATGCGGAAGGCCCAGACCTTGACGCCACAGACGGTGATCTCCTTGGTGGTAGCGAAGGGGAAAGCCTCGTTAGAGATGCTCTCAGGGTCATCCATCAGCTTCGCTAGCGTGACTCGTGCTTCAGGACCCCACAGCCCCAGAGTCGCCAGCTCCTCGCTGCGATCATGGAATGTGACGTTGGCGAAGCCCTTGCGGTCACTCATGTCACGCATCCAGATGTAGTCACGGTGTCCGGTATCACCACCGCATACCACTCGGAAGCAGTCTTCCGCGAGTCTGATGATGGTAAGGTCAGACCGGATACCGCCCGCGTGATCGAGGAAGTGTGTGTAAACACCTTTTCCGATGGCAGTGTCCGCACCGACCTTTGCCACAGAGAGGTATTCCATAAGGCCTTCCGCGTCGGCACCTTCAACATCAAAGATGGCGAAGTGCGAAAGGTTGATCATGCCAACGCCATCGCTCATTGCCAGCTGCTCCGCGTTGGAGACCTCCCAGAAGTGACGGTTATCCCACTCAGCTTCTCTTGCTGGCACCTGATCGCGATACTTCGCGAGTAAGGTTTCTTCGTTAGCGGCGTAACCGTGAGCCCGCTCCCAACCGGCAACTTCCATGAAGTACCCGCCCAGAGCTACTTCCCGCTCATAAAAAGGGCTGACGCGCATGCCGCGGGACGTTGCGAAGGGCTCACGCGGGTGAACCGCGGGGGTATATATTTTTTGCGCGGACTCGTAGCATCGGCTGCGGACATAGTCATCGCCCTTCTGGATAGGATAATGACGCGCTGAATCGACGCTGTGAATATCTTGCTTCGTGCGGCCATGCGTCATCCACTCAGCGAGCAACTTACCTGCGCCCGGGCCCTCTTTGACCCAAACTGCCTCACACAGCCAAAGATTTTTGACCTCGGTTGACTCGCCGATAATAGAGCTGCTGTCCGGGGTAATAGAGAGAAGGCCATTAAAAGATCGTCGCTCTTCCCAGCCAAGCTCCCCCAGTACCGGAGTCAGCTCGATCGCTCGCTCAAACGCTTCCATCACCTGATCGAGCGTCATATCGCGCATCGAGGGCGAGAGTCGCGCCTCTCCCGGTTCAGCTATGTCAGTTGGGTCTACTAATCGAGGCTCAAACGGCTCGTAGTAACCCCATTCCAATAAACCACCTTCGGGAGTGGTGGGGTCTCCCGTATCCCTCACGTAGGCTGAGTTGCCTTGGTCACGCATCAATGGGTAGACGATATCTTTACCAGTTCCCTCAAGGTGATCCCAAGGTCCAAAAAACAATAATGGGTGCTCGAGTGGCATCAGCGGCAGTTTTACGCCCGCCGTCTCAGACACAAGGTTGCCCCAAATACCGACACATAGGACCACGTAGTCGGCCCGAATCGTGCCTTTATGGGTCTCAACTCCCTTGATCTCGCCGTTCTCAACAATGAGTTTAGTAGCGGGGGTATAGGCGAACGCTTTTAGTTTGCCCGAGGCTACTGCCTCATCGACTAAATCCCCGGCTACTTTCTGCGAGCGAGGCGTCACTAGACCGGCATCGGGGTCCCACATGGCACCTTGGATTTGATCCTCCTCAAGCAGTGGGAATTTCTCCTTCGCCTCAGCAGCGGAGATCATGTACGCATTCGTACCAAAAGCTTTACCTGACCCAACCTTACGAATGAGTTCCAGCATCCGTTCGTCGTCGTCTTTGCGGGCAACTTCGAGACCACCGGTCTTTATGTAGTTACCGCGCTTCGCATAGAACTCTCGGCTGTAGTTGGTGACCTCGACATTCAGCTTGTCGTGAGACGTCATATAGCAAAAATCTGACGCGTGTGACGTCGATCCGATGTCGGTGGGAATCGCTGACTTTTCAAGGCCTACGATGTCATCCCAACCCTCTTCAATCAGGTGATGAACCACCGATGCACCGACGATACCACCCTGTCCGACTACAACGACCTTGGCGTGTTCTGGTAAAGCCGCCATGAATGTCTCCTCTTGCAAATTATTCTTGTTAACAGGCGCGGAGTGTATGCCTTGTTCGCGTCAAACGAAATAGATTTGGCCCCGATTTAGCGGTACTTTTTGACGCATCAATCGACGATTAACCCTCACGTGTTAGCCTTGCGATTGTGGATACAAAATCGCCTGTTTTTTGTGGGGATTTTTGATGGTCTATACGACTATCTGTGCGACTCTTTGTAAGTCAGTTCGTCCGATTAAAGGTGCCTCTGTTTCTGATGGAAAACGCAAGCCTTACCGCCATTGCCGGAATTGCCGCTGGGCATGTCACAGATGAATTGAACATGACCGGTGTCACCGTGGTGCGCTTTGCCGGCGACGGCGCAAGAGCCGCTGTTTCTGTTCAAGGAGCTGCGCCCGGGACACGCGAGACCGATTTATTGGAGCCCGGTAATTTAGTTGAAAAGGTTCATGCCATTGTCCTGACTGGGGGCAGCGCCTATGGCTTAGATGCGGCGTCAGGTGTTATGGCGGCGCTCGAGGAGGAAGGCGTTGGATTACCCGTTTCCGAAGAGACGGTTATTCCCATCGTGCCCGCGGCCGTCTTGTTTGATTTGAACGTAGGGTCATCGAACGTAAGACCCGGCATTGATTGGGGTTATAAGGCTGCTCAGGAGGCGAATGATTCGCCTATTGCATCTGGCAATGTCGGCGCAGGAATGGGTGCGACAGTAGGCAAGCTGTTAGGTCCCTCCCGGGTAACCAAGGGAGGCTTGGGTAGCGCGCGTGTTGACCTGGATAATGGCGTCGTTGTTTCAGCACTCGTGGCAGTCAATGCGGTGGGTGAGATTGTCGATACCATCAGCAATACCGTTGTCGCCGGGATCCGGGCAAACGATGTTGGTCATTATGAATCAGCCGTTGATGTAGCACTGGGGAACACTGCAAGAGCACCCGTTGCTGGAACCAACACCACCTTGGGTCTTATCGCGACTAACGCAAACCTGAGTAAAGTTCAGTTAAAAAAAGTAGCCGAAATGGCACATGACGGGATGGCACGCGCAATCCGGCCCATTCATACACAGTTCGACGGTGATACCGTTTTTGCTGTCTCTATGCCAAGGTCTGAGATTGAACCCACCGCTGACGCGGATGCCCAGCTAAACAGCATTGGCATCGCAGGAGCGCAGGCACTTGAACTCGCCATTGTTGATGCGGTCCGCTCCGCCAAATCAGTCGGTGATGTCATTGCCTGCCGCGACTGGCATAACGACTGAGATACGCTCATCAAGCCTGGGACTAATTGCTCGATACCTTGGCGCTACACCCTAATAGAACTTGGTTCGTGACGGGTCTCAGCATTCATCGCAGACGCCCCTTTTTTGTGCGTTTCTCCCTTGACGCGGCACCCCTGACTCCCTAGACTCTCGCCCCTCAGTCGCGGGACCCTTGGTTGCTGACCCAGAGTTTCGTGTGAATGCCTTCGACAATACAGGCGTCGATGCAAGGGGCATTGTTAAGACTTGATGCGGGGTGGAGCAGCCTGGTAGCTCGTCGGGCTCATAACCCGAAGGTCGTCGGTTCAAATCCGGCCCCCGCTACCAACATAGCGCGTTTGTTGGCGCTGCATTTTAGGCCCCTTGTTCGGGCCTTTTTTGTGTCTGAAATTTGCCGAGGACGGCGATGAATACGATGGGTGGTAAAGAGAGCCAGCTGCTCACCATGCTTGAACCGACAGTCGGTATGTTGGGGTATGAGCTATGGGGATTGGAGCTGTTGAGCCCCAACCGTCGTCCGACATTGCGGGTGTACATCGACAAAGGTGATGGTGTCACAGTAGACGATTGCGCATCGGTCAGTCGACACATCAGCGGTGTTTTAGACGTCGAGGATCCCTTTGTAGGTGAATACACCTTAGAGGTGTCTTCACCCGGTATCGATCGTTTGCTGTTCAAAAAGGAGCAGTTTGCGGCTTACGAGGAGCAGCCAATCGAAGTAAAGCTTCGATTCCCTTTCGAGGGTCGTCGAAAGTTTCGAGGTTGGTTTTTTGGATTTGATGGTGACGACATTGTGGTGCGCGTCGACCAACACGAGTATTTGCTGCCCTTGAGCAGCGTCGACAGAGCACGAGTCCAGCCCACACCTGAGTGGATTGAACGCGCTCGGCCAGCCACGGTCAGCGCCATGAATGAGAGTTTAAAAGAGGGCGATTCGGTCCTCAATGAAGAGAGTGAGACATAGGGAATGAACAAAGAAATATTGATGGTCGCCGAAGCCGTTTCTAACGAGAAAGGCGTATCCGAAGACATTATCTTTGAAGCCATTGAGCTGGCGCTCGCCACCGCGACAAAGAAGCGATACGACGAGGAGTCTGATATCGAGGTGACAATCGATCGTGAATCTGGCGATTACGTCACCAAGCGACAGTGGTTGGTCGTACCCGATACGGAACTTGCGCTCTTAGGTACACAGTTCACGACGGAAGAGGCGATTGAAGTTGACGAAAACCTTCGCCCCGGTGATGTGCACGAAGAGGTCGTCGAGAATGTGGGCTTTGGCCGTATTGCGGCGCAAACTGCAAAGCAGGTCATCGTGCAGCGGGTCCGAGAGGCTGAGCGTGCGCAGGTAGTGGATCAATACAAGGACCGCCTGGGCGAGCTTCTAGCTGGAACTGTAAAGAAGGTCACGCGCGACAACATTATTTTGGATCTTGGTAACAATGCCGAGGGTTTGCTGCCTCGTTCAGAGCTGGTTGGACGAGAGACATTCCGAATGAATGATCGCGTGCGGGCAATCCTTCTAGAGATCAATGAGGAGTCACGAGGGCCGCAGTTGATTCTCTCGCGTGCCTGTAAAGAGATGTTGATCGAGCTCTTCAAGATTGAAGTGCCCGAGATCTCCGAAGGTGTCATTCAAATCCGATCGGCGGCGCGGGATCCTGGTTCTCGAGCAAAGATCGCGGTGAAAACCGGTGATCAGCGTATCGACCCCGTGGGTGCCTGCGTTGGTATGCGAGGCTCGCGGGTACAAGCGGTATCCAACGAACTCGATACTGAGCGCGTCGATATCATTCTGTGGGACGACAACCCGGCGCAGTTGGTGATAAATGCCATGTCACCTGCGGAAGTTGAATCCATCGTTGTCGATGAAGATAGCAACACCATGGAAGTAGCTGTTGCCGAAGACAACTTAGCGCAAGCCATCGGCCGGGGTGGGCAGAATGTTCGTCTGGCCTCGGATCTCACCGGCTGGACCATCAACGTCATGAGTACGGATGAGGCGATCGAGAAGCAGGAGGCCGAAGCTGGCGAGATCATGGAGACCTTCATGAATGCTCTTGATGTCGATGAAGATGTCGCTGCGGTGCTGGTTGAGGAGGGTTTCACGACGGTTGAGGAAGTCGCTTACGTGCCCCTTGAAGAAATGGCAGGTATCGAGGGCTTTGACGAGGACATCGCAGAGGAGCTTCGCGCTAGAGCCAAGGATGCGCTGCTCACCATGGCAATTGCGTCCGAAGAGGAGCTTGGTTCCAACGAGCCGGCACAGGACCTGCTTGAGATGCGCGGTATGGACAAGCAACTTGCCTACGTATTAGCGAGTATGAGCGTTATCACCATGGAGGATCTCGCTGAGCAGAGCGTGGACGAACTCATGGATATTGAAGGAATGACTGAAGAGTGGGCTGCGGAGCTCATCATGACTGCTCGCGAGCCCTGGTTCGCGGAAGAGGGGGAGTCTGCGTAAGTAGCGGATTAAGCGAAACGACAGACGAACAACAGCGAAATTAGAGAGAGACGAAATGGCTGAAGTAACGGTAGAGCAGTTAGCAAAGACCGTGGGAACAGACCCCGACAAGCTGCTTTCGCAGATGAAGGATGCAGGTCTTCCCCATAAGAAAGCAGACGAAGGTGTCTCTGATGATGACAAGCGCACCCTGCTTGCCCATTTGAAGCGAAGCCACGGTAGCGAAGAAGCAGCGCCCCGAAAAATCACCTTGAAACGCAAGTCGGTGAGCACACTCAAAACAGGTGGTAGCTCAGGTAAGCGTACGGTGAATGTTGAGGTCCGAAAGAAGCGGACTTACGTTAAGCGTCCCGAAGCGGAGGAGGTTGCCGAGCCTGAAGTGCCAGAGGTGGCGCCTCAGGCTGAGACAGTGGCGGAGCCAGCGGCCTCTGCGGAGCCCGCTGTAGAGGTTGATACACAGGAAGTGGCCCCTGAAGCTACCGATACTGTGGAGACAGCCGAAACCTCGGATGTACAGGACGGTGCGGCGCCGTCGACTGAGGTTGTTGAGGAGACAGAGGAAGATCTGCGCAATTTAGATCCTGAGGTGCTTCGGCAGCGTGCAGCTGCACGTCGACGTGCCGAGGAAGACGATCGTCAGCGTAAGTTGGATGAGGCGGTCGCAGCGCGAAAGGCGGACGAGGAGAGAAAGAAGGCCGAGCAGGAGGCAGCACAGAAGACAGCTGCTGCCGAGAAAGCGGCATCAACGCAAGGTGACAAGCGACCTAAGCGTTTACACGAAGCACCTTCGAAAGATAGTGGGCGCAATTCGGATGACAATCGGCGAAAGCCTAGCCGAGGTCGTTTAGATCGCTCAAACATGTCGGGTGGTCGCGGGAAGCAGAGAGGTCATAACCTGTCGCTAAGCGATATTGAAGCAGCTGAATCGGGGATAGGGCGTGCGCGCGGCGGTAAGCGACGACGCGGCGGCGACGAGCCCAATCAGCATGCGTTCGAGCAGCCTACCGAGAAGATTATTTACGACGTCGAGTTGCCAGAAAACATTAGTGTGGGTGATCTTGCGCAGCAGATGGCGGTGAAAGCGGGAGTGGTGATTAAAGAGCTGATGAAGCTCGGTGTAATGGCAACCATTAACCAGATGATTGATCAGGACACAGCAAGCCTCGTGGTAGAGGAGCTCGGTCATCGCATTAAGTTGAAGAGTGATGATGAGCTCGAGGAGCGGTTGGAGGAGTCTCTAGCAAGTCAAGAGGGTACACCTGAACTTCGCGCACCGGTGGTCACTGTAATGGGTCACGTCGATCACGGTAAGACATCGTTGCTTGACTACATTCGTAGCTCACGTGTCGCCGTTGGTGAGGCGGGTGGTATTACTCAGCATATCGGTGCTTATCATGTGAAGACTGATATGGGCATGATCACTTTCCTTGATACGCCCGGTCACGCGGCCTTTACTGCGATGCGTGCCCGTGGCGCTAAGTCCACGGATATCGTTGTTTTGGTGGTTGCCGCCGACGATGGCGTGATGCCACAGACAGAAGAGGCGGTCCAGCATGCACGAGCGGCTGGGGTGCCATTGGTTGTTGCCATTAACAAGATGGACAAGGAGGGTGCTGATCCCGACCGAGTCAAAAACGAATTGGCAGCAAAAGAGGTGATTCCAGAAGATTGGGGTGGTGATACTCAGTTTATCCCCGTGTCAGCGCATACAGGTGAAGGTATTGATACCTTGCTAGAGGCTCTGTTGCTGCAGTCGGAGTTGCTTGAGCTGAAAGCACCAGCTGATGTTCCAGCCAGCGGCCTTGTGATCGAATCACGGCTTGATCGAGGACGCGGTCCTGTGGCGTCGCTACTAGTACAGCAAGGTACACTGAATCAGGGCGATATCGTTCTCGCAGGATTACAGTATGGTCGTGTTAGAGCCATGCTGGATGAAAACGGACAGCCCATAAAGGTCGCCGGTCCGAGCATCCCTGTTGAGATTCTAGGTCTTGATGGGACGCCTGATGCAGGTGACCCCTTCGTTGCCGTTGAAAGTGAAAAGCGCGCTCGCGAAATTGCAGATTTCCGTCAGGAGAAGCTGCGATCCAGCAAGCTGGCTCGTCAACAAGCCGCCAAGCTCGACAGCATGTTTGAGACTATGACAGCGGGTGAAGTGCAAACGCTGAATATTGTTATCAAGGCTGATGTGCGCGGTTCACTCGAGGCGCTGCAGTCGTCACTGTCTGATCTGGGCAACGAAGAGGTTAAAGTCAATGTGGTTGCAGGCGGTGTTGGTGGTATCACCGAGACTGATATATCGCTGGCTATAACCAGTAATGCGGTGATCTTCGGTTTCAACACACGGGCTGACGCCAAGGCACGTGGTCTCTCTGAAAATGAAGGCGTAGAACTTCGTTACTACAATGTCATTTACGATCTCATTGACGACGTTAAGGCAGCCTTGTCAGGTATGTTGTCGCCAGAGTTACGCGAAGAAATTGTGGGTATCGCTGAGGTACGGGATGTCTTCCGCTCGCCAAAGTTTGGCCTTATCGCCGGTTGTATGGTGACCGAGGGCACAGTCTATCGTTCGAAACCTATCCGCGTTTTGCGAGACAATATCGTGATCTACGAAGGCGAGCTTGAGTCGTTGCGTCGTTTTAAGGACGATGCGAACGAAGTTCGAAGTGGTACCGAGTGCGGTATCGGCGTGAAGAACTACACCGACGTAAAAGAGGGCGACCTCATCGAAGTGTACGATGTCAACGAAGTTGCCCGGTCTCTGTAGGTAAAACGCTTTGGGTCAAGAGTTCAGCCGAACTGAGAGAGTCGCCGACTTTTTGCAGCAGGAGCTTGCTAAGCTCCTGCTGCACAGTGTTCGCGATCCGAGGGCCGAGTTTGTCAGCATCACGGCGGTCGAGGTCAGTCGAGATTTACGCTATGCGAAGGTTTTCTTCACAAAGTTAGGCCTGGAGGACGCTAAATCGGCAGAGCAGGTGACTCGGGTTCTCGATAAAGCCGCTGGTTTTCTGCGTAGCGAAATCGCCCGTGAATCGACGTTGAGAACTGTCCCCAAACTCACGTTTAAATTCGACGAGAGCGTTGGCCGTGGTCGTCATATGGAATCGCTATTGGGGAAGGCCCGTGCATCGGACGCTCAAAACCGAGACCCCTCGGGCCTAGACGAGACATAACATGGCGCGCCGGCGAAAAGGGCGGGCAGTCACAGGTATTCTCGTTCTCGATAAACCTATCGGCCCCTCATCAAATCAGGCGTTACAACGTGTGCGTCACCTGTTTAATGCGACCAAGGCGGGTCATACCGGGAATCTGGATCCACTAGCGAGTGGCGTGCTGCCCATTTGTCTGGGTGAGGCAACAAAGCTCTCACAGTTTTTACTGGACTCCGATAAAGCCTACGACGCGACGGTCAGTTTTGGCATCAAAACGACCACGGGTGATAGTGAGGGTGAGGTCGTATCGGAGAAGACTGCTGAGTTACTGACAACCGATGAGGTCGCGGTCGCGCTTGATTCCTTTGTCGGCGAGTTTGATCAAACACCCCCCATGCATTCAGCACTGAAAGTTGATGGCCAGCCGCTCTACAAGCTGGCGAGACTGGGTAAAGAAGTTGAAAGAAAAGCGCGTCGGATTGCAGTTCATTCGATTGAAATGACCTCGTTTGCGCCGGGATCCGTTGCAACATCGGATATTCGAGTTTCCTGTAGTAAGGGGACCTATATACGAACGCTGTCAGAGGACATAGCGGATGCAGTGGGACTGCCCGGTCATATGAGCGCTCTGCGAAGAATAGCGACCGGTCCTTTTGATCTCAGCCAATCGATTGATCTGGAGACGCTAGTCGATGTGGCCGAAAAGGAAGGACCCGATTCACTTGATCAGTTTCTAATTGATCCCGAGATTGCTGTGGGTCACCTAGAGAGGGTGGAACTTAGTGATTCTGCGGCTTTCTACCTAAAACAAGGACAACCAGTCCTAGTGCGAAACGCGCCGCTTAGTGGTATGGTGCGCATCGCTGAAGCGGGTGGGCCATTTTTGGGTATCGGTGTGATACTAGACGACGGCCGAGTCGCTCCTAAGCGACTGTTTGTATAGCAGTCATTAATCAACCCCCCTGTAAACCTGCACGGGTGGGCTCAGAGTAACGCAGGTTGGAGAAACATCATGGCACTAGATGCAGCACGTAAAGCTCAAATCGTGGACGACTACAAGCAGTCTGACGGCGATACAGGATCACCCGAAGTTCAGGTCGCTCTGTTGACCGCAAATATTGAGCAGCTACAGCAGCACTTTAAAGAGCATGCACAGGATCACCACTCACGTCGTGGTCTCATTCGCATGGTTAACCAGCGCCGTAAACTGTTGGATTACTTGAAGCGCAAGGACACATCTCGTTACGCAACACTGATTAAGCGTCTTGGCTTGCGCCGATAAAAACGACTTAAGGCCGGCTTTATGCCGGCCAATTTATTTTGGAGATAGTTAAGTGAACGTTGTTACTAAAACTTTCCAGTACGGTGGCCAGGAGGTCACGCTGGAAACAGGACGCATAGCGCGTCAAGCCTCAGGCGCCGTTATGGTGACCATGGGCACTACCTCTGTGCTGTGCACAGTGGTAGCTCAACAAAAAGCAAAGCCCGGACAGGATTTCTTCCCGTTGTCCGTCCACTACATTGAGAAAGCCTATTCAGTGGGTAAAATCCCCGGCGGATTTTTCAAGCGCGAAGGGCGACCCAGCGAAAAGGAAACCTTGACCTCGCGTCTTATCGACCGGCCCATCCGTCCACTCTTCGCTGATGGCTTCATGAACGAGGTGCAGGTTGTCTGCACGGTCATGTCTGCTGACTTGGATACCGATCCCGATATCCCCGCGATGATTGGAACATCGGCGGCGCTAGCAATATCAGGCTGCCCCTTCAATGGCCCCATCGGTGGTGCTCGCGTTGGCTTTAGTGAGGCAGAGGGCTACGTACTAAACCCTGGCTATGCTGCGCTCAAAGAGAGCAAGCTGGATATGGTTGTAGCGGGTACCCGCGATGCGGTCCTCATGGTTGAGTCGGAGGCAAAAGAGCTTTCTGAAGATCAGATGTTGGGTGCGGTTCTCTTCGCCCATCAAGAGATGCAAACCGTCATCAAGACGATTGACGAGTTGGTTGAAGAGGCTGGCAAACCACGCTGGGATTGGTCAGCGCCAGAGGTTGATGAGGCGTTGCGAGCACAAGTTGAGGAAGCTGCAGGTGCTGATCTTGGTGAGGCATACCGCATCACTGAGAAAGCCGCGCGATACGAGCGTGTAGGTCAGATCAAAGATGCTGTCGTCGAGGCGCTTGCCGTTGAAGACGGTCCGTCCGCAGATGACATCAAGGACGAATTCAAGTCGCTTGAAAAGCGTATTGTCCGCCAGCGTATTTTGGCGGGTGAGCCGCGTATCGATGGTCGTGATGGCCGCACGGTTCGTCAGATCGCCTGCGAAGTTGATGTACTTCCTAACGCACATGGCTCATCGCTGTTCACACGCGGTGAGACACAGGCGATTGGCGCTGTGACACTCGGTTCAACTCGCGATGCGCAGATCATTGATGCCCTCGAAGGCGAGCGACGTGATCCTTTCATGTTGCATTACAACTTCCCTCCCTACTCTGTAGGAGAGGCGGGCCGCATTGGCGCAACCGGTCGTCGCGAAATCGGCCACGGTCGTCTGGCGCGACGTGGTCTGGCAGCGGTATTACCAACCGACGAAGAGTTCCCATACACCATCCGTGTTGTATCCGAGATCACGGAATCAAATGGGTCCAGCTCAATGGCATCCGTCTGTGTCGGATCGCTCGCGATGATGGCAGCTGGTGTACCTCTGAAGGCACCAGTGGCTGGTATCGCGATGGGTCTAGTGAAGGAAGGCAATCAGTTCGCTGTTCTCACCGATATTTTAGGTGATGAGGATCACCTGGGTGATATGGACTTTAAGGTGGCGGGTACCTCGGCGGGCGTTACTGCGTTGCAGATGGACATCAAGATCGAAGGCATCAACGAGCAGATTATGGAAGTGGCGTTGGAGCAGGCATTGCACGCTCGTCTCCACATCCTCGGCCAGATGAATGCGGTTCTAGAGTCTGCGCGCGAGATCACATCCGAAAATGCACCTAGCATGGTGACCCTGAAAGTAGACTCGGACAAGATCCGCGACATCATTGGTAAGGGCGGCGCAACCATTCGTCAGATCACTGAGGACTCAGGTGCTACGGTTGATATCAATGACGATGGCACTGTGAAGGTCTTTGGTCAGAATCAGTCGGCGCGTGATGCGGCGGTTGAAATGATCATGGCCATTACAGCCGAGGCTGAGGTTGGCGCGGTATACACCGGTAAGGTCGCTCGCATCGTTGATTTCGGTGCGTTCATCACAATTCTGCCCGGCAAGGATGGCTTGCTGCATATTTCTCAAATTGCCAATGAGCGGGTTGAGAATGTCAGCGATTATCTGACCGAGGGAGAGGAAGTCACCGTTAAGTGTCTCGATGTCGATCAACGCGGTCGTATTAAGCTCTCCATCAAGGAACTGCTGGAAGATGAGGCGGCGGATGAAGCGCCATCAGATGATGCTGCTGAAGAAGTTGAAGACGTGGTTGCTGAAGAAGTTGTCAGTGAAGAGGCGACTGAGGCATCGGATGCGGACTCAGATGCTGCGGAAGAGGCAGCGGACGAGGAGGCCACTGACGATACGGCAGAGGTCGAAGAGTCATCAGAAGAAGCGTCTGGTGATGCAGATGAGGAAGAGGCTAAGTAATTACGCCTCACATAAAAAGGCCCGCAGTAGCGGGCCTTTTTTTTGCCTGTGTCATGACTTATGTCGATGGACGCTTGCCGCGCCTTGATCAAACCCGAAGATTAGGCTGTCTCGCGACCCGTTACCAACTGCTCAACGACCGATGGGTCAGCGAGTGTAGAGGTGTCCCCTAGGCTATCAAGCTCATTTTCAGCAATCTTACGCAAGATGCGGCGCATGATTTTTCCCGATCGTGTTTTAGGTAGCCCGGGCGCCCACTGAATGACATCAGGCTTTGCGATAGGACCAATCTCCCTCACGCACAGCTGCACAAGTTCAGCCCGTAACTCCGGTGAATCCTCTACACCAGTCACCGGTGTGACATAGCAATAGATACCCTGTCCCTTGATCGGGTGTGGATAGCCGACCACTGCCGCTTCCGAAATGTCATTGTGAAGCACGAGCGCGCTTTCCACTTCGGCGGTGCCCATACGGTGCCCCGAGACGTTGAGTACATCGTCCACGCGTCCGGTAATTCGGAGGTAGCCGTCCGCATCGCGCAGCGCACCGTCGCCGGTGAAGTAGTAACCGTCGTAGGTCGAAAAGTAAGTATCGATCAGTCGCTGATGATCACCATAGACTGTTCTGATCTGCCCAGGCCATGAGCGCTTGATCACCAGATAACCCGCGCCTTCTCCTTCAATTTCATTGCCTTGCTCATCAAGGAGGGCGGGTTCGACACCAAAGTAAGGGAAGCTGGCGTAACCGGGCTTCATCGCGTGAGCCGAAGGCATTGGGGTGATCATCATTGCCCCTGTTTCTGTTTGCCACCAGCTATCGACGATAGGGCAGCGGCTATCGCCAACGACTCGGTGATACCACTCCCAGGCTTCGGGATTAATGGGCTCTCCCACCGAACCGATGATTCTCAGGCTCTTTCTTGAGTACCGAGTGACAAAATCATCCCCCAGCGCATGCAATGCACGAATGGCCGTAGGCGCCGTAAAGAAGGTGTTGATTTGGTGCTTGTCGATGACCTCCCAGCAACGGCCTCCGTCGGGGTAGGTGGGAACACCCTCAAACATCACGGTGGTAGCACCATTCGCTAGAGGGCCATATACGATATACGAGTGTCCGGTGACCCAGCCGACATCAGCGGTGCACCAAAATACCTCGCCCTCACGGTAGTCGAATACGTACTTGAAGGTGCTTGCGGCCTGTAGCAAATAGCCGCCGGTGGTGTGGAGCACGCCCTTCGGTTTTCCAGTCGAGCCCGAGGTGTAAAGAATGAACAGCGGTGCCTCGCTGTCCATGGACACGGGCTCGAAGTCCGAGCTCGCGGCGCGGGTACTTGCTCCATACGGGATATCCCTGCCGGCAGCCCAGTCAATCTCAGCACCCGTGCGCTCAAGCACAATCACCGTATCGACCGATGGACAAGCTTCTAACGCTACATCGACATTTGTTTTCAGGGGAACTTTCTTGCCGCCTCGCAGGCCTTCGTCAGCTGTGATGACCATCCGACAACTAGCGTCGTTGATTCGATCTTTAAGGGCCTCTGGGGAGAACCCACCGAAAACAACCGAATGTATGGCACCGATCCGCGTGCAGGCCAACATTGCGTATGCCGCTTCGGGCACCATGGGCATATAAATGCAAACGCGATCACCGGCGCGTACACCCCGGTCATGCATAACGTTTGCGAGTCGACAGACCTCGTCCTTTAGCACTTGATAGGTAATGTGTTGGCTTTCGCTGGGATCATCGCCTTCCCACAAGATAGCGGTTTGCTCCGCACGAGCGGGCAGGTGCCGGTCAATACAATTGACTGAGGCGTTCAGTTGTCCGCCGTCGAACCAGCGTGCGTGACCTGTAGATAAATCGCTCTCACACACCGAATCCCAGGTCTTCTCCCAAGAGAGGAACTCACTGGCTTGCTGGCTCCAAAACGTCTCTGGATCCTCAAGTGATTGACGGTACATGTCGTGGTATTTCTCCGGCGTAATATGAGCGTCGGAAAAATTAGGTGGGACGGGATATAGGGTCTCGTTAGACATGCAATGGATCCTTGTGTTTCTATCACTGCGCTGACGCGAAACGTGCGTCTTACATCAAGAACAATAATGCCGCATGTGTTTCTGTAGTGAAACAAAATGCGTTTGGAAAAGGGAGATATCCAGCGAATGGCTGAGGGTAAAAATGTAGAGCGACGGCAGCGATTTGCGGCCAGGGTGCGCAGCTTGATGTTACGCCTGCTGGTTGTTTGGTTCGTCGTCAGTTTCGGGTTTGGCATTCTGTTGGTTGAGCCACTCAACGAGATAAGGCTGGGCGGCTACAAGCTTGGGTTCTGGTTTGCACAGCAGGGATCTATTTTCATTTTTATCGCTCTGATCTTTGCGTTCTCTTCTGTCATGACCCGTCTTGAGCGCGATTATGTGGATGGTGAGAAGGAGTCTGGACAATGAGTCTGACGGTACTCACCTATCTGGTTGTTGGTTTTACTTTCGCGGTTTATATCGGAATTGCGATCGCGACACGGGCGTCGTCGACAAAAGATTTTTACGTCGCTGATGGCGGCGTGCATCCGATCGCTAATGGCATGGCGACCGCGGCTGACTGGATGTCCGCGGCGTCCTTCATCTCGATGGCTGGCCTAATTGCACTGTCCTACAACGGTTATGGTGGCTCGGTATTCTTAATGGGCTGGACCGGTGGTTATGTATTACTTGCCCTTTTGATAGCGCCTTATCTGCGGAAATACGGTAAGTACACAGTCCCTGACTTTATCGGAGAGCGCTACTACTCAGATACGGCGCGGGTAGTGGCGGTTATTTGCCTGATCTTATGCTCTGTGACCTATGTTATTGGTCAGATGAAAGGCGTGGGTGTGGCCTTCTCGCGGTTCCTTGAAACCGACTATGAGACGGGCCTGGGCATCGGCATGTTTATCGTCTTCTTTTACGCAGTTCTCGGTGGCATGAAAGGCATCACCTATACCCAGATCGCCCAATACGTTGTGTTGATCACCGCCTACACCATTCCTGCGATCTTTATTAGCTTGCAACTGACGGGTAACCCACTGCCGCAACTAGGCTTAGGATCAACGCTCGCTGGGAGCGATGTCTATCTGCTCGATAAACTTGACATGATTCTGGTTGATCTTGGCTTCCAGGAATACACCACTACCCTCCGCGGCAGTACATTGAACATGATGGCGTTTACAGCCTCTCTCATGATTGGAACGGCCGGTTTGCCGCATGTCATCATTCGTTTCTTTACGGTGCCCAGCGTGGCAGCTGCTCGGCGATCCGCAGGGTGGGCGCTGGTATTCATCGCCATTCTGTATACAACGGCGCCGGGCATTGCAGCGATGGCGCGGCTGAATATTGTCGACACCATGCAGCAGTCTGACGGACAGGCGCTGCTAATAGAGGATAAGCCTGCTTGGTTTGAGAATTGGGAGCAAACTGGCTTGCTTCAGGTCGAAGATCTCAATGGTGACGGTCGAATTGAATACAATGCTGACCCCGAGACGAATGAGTTAACAAAACTCGATAACGACATTTTGGTTCTAGCCAACCCAGAGATTGCTCAGCTGCCAAACTGGGTTATTGCGCTGGTGGCAGCAGGTGGTCTAGCAGCGGCACTCTCTACTGCCGCCGGCTTGCTGCTAGCGATCTCAAGCGCTATCTCACATGACCTCTTGAAAAGTACCTATATGCCTTCCATTTCCGAGAAGGCTGAGCTTAGAGCCTCCCGAATCGCGATGGCTACGGCAGTTTTGGGGGCAGGTTACTTGGGGCTGAATCCGCCCGGTTTTGCGGCAGGTACGGTTGCTTTGGCATTCGGACTCGCCGCATCTTCGCTGTTCCCGGCGCTACTGATGGGCATCTTCGCTCGCAGGGTCAGTCGCGAGGGTGCAGTGGCGGGGATGCTCGCCGGGATATCAGTGACCTTGCTGTATGTATTCCAGCACAAGGGCATTATGTTTATCCCCGGCACTTCATTCCTTGGCAACATGTCTCCGAACTGGTTCTTTGGGATCGAGCCCAACGCCTTTGGCGTCGTGGGAGCCATCGTGAACTTTGTCGTGGCGTTTGCTGTGAGTCGCGTATCTGCGCCGCCGCCTACCGAGGTGGAGCAATTACTGGACTTTCTGCACGAGCCCAGTTCAGCGGCTTCGCAGGCACCGACGCGGGCTGCTCACTAACTACGGACTATACGATTCGGTTATCGATGAGCCGGGTAGTACCTAGAAAAGCTGCGCCGAAAATCGCGGTTTCCTGGTTCAGTGACGAGGCTTTGGAGAGGTCGTAGGTATGGCGCGCTTCAAGGTAATCCAAGACGAAACCGGCGTCAGTCAGTATCGCTTCGGCTTCCGCTATCACAGTTTCAATGTCGGAGCCTGACTCTGCGACTCGCTGAGCTGTTTCCTTGAGCGTTCGTGAAAACAGTGGTGCCAGTGCACGTTCGTCGTGGCTCAGATAGCCATTGCGTGAGCTCATGGCGAGACCATCCGTCTCACGCACGGTAGGTACCACGTCGATTTCTGTATTGATTGACAGGTCGCGAACCATTTTTTTTATCACCAGCACCTGCTGAAGGTCTTTTGCCCCGAAGGCCGCAATATGGGGCCTTACAATACCCAAGAGCTTACTGACCACTGTTGTGACTCCACGGAAGTGACCCGGTCGGGAGGCCCCACACAGCACGTCAGTGAGTCCAGGTACATCGACGGCCGTATGCTGGGATACGCCGTCGGGGTAAATATCAGTCGTCGTGGGTGTGAATACAGCTGCAGCTCCTGCCGCTTCTAGTTTTGCGAGGTCGGTCTCAAGCGTGCGGGGATAGGCGTCCAGATCTTCGTTGCCGCCAAACTGCATGGGATTGACGAAGATGGAAGCGACGACGACGTCACTTCGCTGCTTCGCGACATTAACGAGTTCAATATGACCCGCGTGTAGGTTGCCCATGGTTGGTGTAAATCCAACACGTTGATCAGGTGCGAGCGATGCGCGCCACTCGCACATTGCGTCAAGGCTACGCAGAAGTTCCATCGTTATTGATACGTGTGCTGAGCTTTCGGATATGAGCCGTCTTTAACCGCTCGAACGAAGGCGGCAATTGCATCTTGAATAGAGTCAGCACCTTCCATGAAGTTTTCTACGAACTTAGCGGGCTTTTCCGTCAGGCCCAGTAGGTCGTGGAGAACAAGCACTTGTGCATCAGTACCTGCTCCTGCACCAATACCAATTACTGGGATATCAAGTTTTGACGAGATGTCGGCAGCGAGTTCCTCTGGTACACACTCGAGAAGCAAGATGCTGGCACCGGCATCCTGAATCTCAACCGCATCAGCTAGGATCGACTTTGCTTCCTTGGGTGTTCTACCCATCACCCGATAGCCACCAAATACATTGACCGACTGAGGCGTCAGACCCAAGTGAGCACAAACGGGGATACCGCGCTGTACCAGCTGGTGAATGGTCTCACTGAGCCAGGTGCCGCCCTCGAGCTTCACCATCTGAGCACCTTGCTGCATGAGCTCCATAGAGGCGGCAAGCGCGACGTCGGGTGATGAATAGGTCATGAATGGCAGGTCGGCAACAATCATGGACTTTGGACGGGCACGAGCCACGCACTCTGTGTGATATATCATGGCGTCCAGAGAGACAGGCACGGTTGTTTCATGGCCCTGTAGCACCATACCTAGCGAGTCTCCGACGAGAATACACTCCGCACCTGCATCGCTAACGAGCCGGGCGAAGGTAGAGTCATAGGCTGTGACCATCACAAACTTTTCGCCGGAGGCTTTCATGGCTTCAAGCTTGCTCGTGGTTATTCGATCGGACATCGACCTAGCTACTCCTTGGTGGTTCTTTTAATTACGTTAATCGATGAATGTTGGGTTGAAATAGTGCCTTCCCGCTTTGATGTCGAGAGCATAATCGACTAGTTGAGCAAAATCCTCATGCCGACTCACTAAGTCAATCTGATTGGCGTTCACGATCAACAACGGCGCCGCATCGTAGTAGAGAAAGAATTCACTGTACACCTCATTTAACTCTTCAAGGTATTGCCGACTGATTGTCCGTTCCGATGCAATGCCTCGACGATCAATTCGCTCAAGCAGGCGATCAACTGATGCCTGCAGGTAAATAACTAAGTCAGGCGTTGGCGCATCGACCGTCATTTGGTTGTAGACCTTGCGGTAGAGCTCGTATTCATCGGCATCGAGATTGACCTGTGCAAAAAGAGGGTCTTTATCGATAAGGAAATCAGCGATCCTCAGAGGTCTAAAGAGATCTTGTTGCTTGAGGTCGTCGATTTTTTGAACGCGTTGAAAGAGGAAAAATAGCTGCGTTGCCAACGCATTCTGTCGGCGGTTTTCATAAAACTTCGATAGGAATGGATTTTCGTGCGCGTCTTCAAGCAGCAATTGATAGTCAAACAGGTCTGCAAGCTGTCGAGCTAGCGTTGTTTTCCCTACGCCTATTGGCCCTTCAATTGCAATGTAGGGCTGCGGAACTCGACCTTTAAGGTCAATTGGCTGTGTGGTTCCATCTGTCAAAACATACCTGCCTAGGCCACTGTCGCACCGCTGATATCAATATCCTCACAAAGTGAGACCGAGTGATGCTTGAGTTCATCGCGAAGCGTACCAAGATCATCCAGTCCTGGCACCTTGTGATCGCCTCCCAGCAGCTCAATCATAGGTTCCACCACAAAGAGACGTTCTCTGATGCCCGGATGGGGGATGACCAGGTCGATCTCGTGTATCAGCTGGTCGCCCATCTGAATGATGTCTAGATCAATACAACGCTCACCCCAATGCCGTACTGCCACGCGCCCCATGGCTTGCTCAATTGCCTGCAGCTCAGCGAGAAGTTGTCTTGGTTCTTCATGGTAGAGGCAAGTTGCGACCGCATTAAAAAACGGTGGTTGGTCCTGCGGGCCCATCGGAGGCGAGGTAAATACACTCGAGACACTTAATCCGGTTAGGTCCTGTAATCGCGACAATCTGAGGCATGCCTCTTTGAGCTGCTGGGGTGGGTTGTCGAGGTTAGACCCCAGCGCAATGACAGTCAGTGTCATTGGCTGCGCTTTCTTCGGCGGGGTCGTCGCTTGCGCTGTGGAATCTCAGTAGCTGGTAAACTGCCAACCACGTCCGGAAACAGCTGCTGCTGCTCCTCCCAGAATGTCACAGTCGACTTCAGTTCATCCGAGGACTCGGATCTCAGCAATAACAAATCAAATGCAGCTCTGAAGCGTCGTTGTGATAAGACCGACTTCACTCGCTTTGATGAGCACTTTTCTAGCCTAGGCTGAAGCTCCCAAATTTCCCGCATGGGAATCGAGAATCGCTTGGGGATGGACACTCGTTGCAGCGTGATCGTTAGCACCTGTTGGCCAGCGGCATTGATGGGCGAGCCCTCGTGGGAGCCAGCACTGGTAATATCACGACCCTTGGCGGCAACCGCAGGCCATAACAACGCACCGAGGAGAAAAGCCGGTGTCACGGGCTTTCCCCGAGCAATGCGTGCATCCGTATTCGCCATCGCTTTAAGAATGAGGCCTCTCGACGACGGGTCACTCATCGCACTGATAGCCTCAGGAAACAGAGGTTCCAGTAATCCATGCTTTGCTAGATGCTCAACGGTGGGTGCTGCAAATCCGGCCATAAAGAGTTTGAGCGTTTCGTCGAACAGACGTGCTGCGGGAATATCCGCTAGTAGGTGTCGACATTGGCTGATGGCCGATTGGCTGTCTTCCTCGATAGAGAAACCGAGTTTTGCCGCGAATCTGACCACCCGTAGCATTCGGACAGGATCTTCGCTGTATCGAGTAGCCGGGTTGCCTATGATTCGAACGAGCCGCTGTCGGATGTCTTCTATTCCGTCGAGATCATCAAGGATGAGTTTATTGATCGGATCCAGGTAGAGCGCATTGATGGTGAGATCGCGCCGAGCCGCATCTTGGTCAAGCGTCCCATAGACATTGTCACGAAGTAATAGCCCTTTCTGAGATTTAACAGCGGTCTGGGGGGCTCCATCATCGTGGTGGCCACGGAAAGTCGTTACCTCGATGATCTCTCTACCCATACGTACGTGGACAATCTGAAATCGCCGTCCAATGATGCGCGACCCACGAAATAGGGCAACGACCTGTTCCGGGGTGGCATTGGTTGCCACATCAAAATCTTTCGGGCGCTTGCCCAAGAGCAGATCCCTAACGGCACCACCGACGATGAATGCGCTGAAGTCATTATCACAAAGCCGCTCGACCACAGAGACCGCGGCACGCGACAGCGCCGTGTGATCAATGAGCTTACTGGAATCGATAGTTTGCAAAGTAGGGGACTCGAAAGCGACAAGCCGCGATCTTATCAACTCAGGTGCTGTGTAGGGAAAAAAAGAAACTGGGGGAAGTTACCTTCCCCGCCCAGGTCCGTAGTGACACATATTATTTTTATTCGGCCGCTTATTCTTATTTTGGCTCTGTCAAATTTGTTGCAGTTGCCATGCCACTCAAATTTTTACTATAAAAAACAATGCCTTATTGTTTTTTGAGTCGCCTGGCCAATAGGGGTTTGTTACAAAAGTGTTACCGAAGTAAACCCGTGATGTTACTTATCGCACCATGTGGTGTGCTAAGCAGCACCGCGTTTACGCTTTCTGGGGAGGTCGAATCGTTGTCTTCGCTCCCAAAGGCACTTTCTACTAATGCCAAGCTTCTGAGCCAGCTCTGTCTCGTTCATTGCATCTTGATTCTCGAGAACAAACCGCTGGAAGTAATCTTCGAGCGATAACTCCTCAGCATCGGTGTCACCCCCGGCTCTCGAATTCGAGGCTTCAAGCTCTGGCTCTGCAGCCGATGGGGTGCCGAATGTTCTTACAGCGGAGGTATGACGGGGAAGATTGAGATCGCTCATGGCAATGACAGCGCCATCTGCCATGACGAGCGCACGTTCGATCGTGTGTTCTAACTCTCGCACGTTGCCGGGCCAGCTATAAACCGACAGCGCGTTGTAGGCCTCGTCTGACAGTATTTTGGGTTCCACCCCAAGGCGTTCAGCCACGCGTTTAACCAGCCAGTTGGTAAGGCCTTCAATATCGTCGCCACGCTCTCGTAACGGCGGTAATTCCAGTCGCAGCACATTGATGCGGTGAAACAGGTCACGTCGGAAGGCGTCGGTATTCTCAAGTTCCATCAGGTTCCTGTGCGTTGCGCATATCAGCCTGACATTGACACTGGCACTTTCGACTGCGCCAATACGTCGAATTTCGCCCTCTTGAATGAATCTCAGCAATCGGGCTTGGGCGGAGGGCGGAAGTTCCCCAATTTCATCGAGAAACAGTGTTCCGCCATTGGCCGCTTCAATCAGGCCTATTCGCTGTGCGTTCGCGCCAGTAAACGCACCTTTTTCGTAGCCGAACAACTCAGATTCAATCAATGTTTCGGGAATTGCAGCACAATTGACCGAAATGATCGGTTTACTGGCGCGCTCACTGGTTTGGTGGATATGGCGTGCAACGAGTTCTTTTCCGGTCCCCGTCTCACCAATAATTAAAACGGTTGAGCTCGCTTTAGCCGCTTTGTTTGCCATCGTCATTAATGCGCGCATGCTCAAGGACTTGCCAACAAAAGCTTCTACAGCGGGCGCTGTGTTTTCCGAACTTTGTGACGTGGCAAGCGACGCGCGTCGAATACCGTCAAGGACATCTCTGATGGGGGCCGGCTTCGCCCAGTAATCACGAGCACCCGCCTTCATCAGCTCTACTGCTGATCTTAGCGATGCGTGTTGTGCATGGATGAAGACGGGGACGGGATGCAAATCGGCAATCAGTTGGTTAGCGCCTGCCTCATTGCGCCCGGGATCGAGGACTGCAGCGTCAACACGCTCCGCAGTCTTAATCGCACCCAGCGCCGAAAAGGGCGATGCTTTGATTACTTTCAGTCCTTCAGCCGCTAGATCGTCAGCTGTATGTGTGGCACTGATGGGGTCATCGTCGAGCAAGAGAACCGTAAGCATTACAACTCTTTCCTCCCAGAAATCGCCGAAAAGGCTAACACGAACATTTGCATAAATGTCACCTAGGTAACACTTATCGTGTTGAAAAGTTACAGATTTTTTGAGTTTAGCGTATCGCGCCGCCAGTTGACGGTCGCGAGATGCAAAATATCCTCAACGCAATCCATGTCGTCTGGGGGCGTGGGCTGCCCTAGAAAGGCCAAAGCGCGGCGTAGGTTAGCGTTAGGAGTGCTGGTATCGATCGCCCTGGCACCGGTTTGTTTGCTGAGCTTATTACCTGATTGATCGGTGACGATGGGTAAATGGCCGTACTCGGGTGACAGGCGTCCGAGGGTTTGATGAATCATCATTTGGCGGAGGCTCGAGTCAAGGAGATCGGCGCCGCGAATCACATGGGTGTAGCCCTCATCGAGGTCATCGATCGCCGTTGCCAACTGGTACGCAATCAATCCATCCCTGCGTTTAACAATGAAGTTACTAGGTAGAGCTGACGCACGTTGTTCGCCGAGAAATAGGTCGTTCATTCGGTCAGGGGCATCATTTGGCAAATGGAAACGGACGCTACCTTCAATATCTCTATGGTCCCTGCAGTCTGAAATACAGGCGCCAAACTCACCCAAGGTTGCTCTTGTGCAGAGGCAGCCGAACAAATGACCCGCATTTCTGAGTTTAGACAGCGCGTCCTCATGCGCCTCACGACGCTGGCTTTGGAGAATAATGGGACCATCCCAGGTCAGGCCATGGCTCTCTAGGCAGAGGGGAATGGATTCGAAGCTGGCTTTGTCGTGACGCGGTGGATCGATATCGTCGATACGCAGGTACCACTCGCCCTCCTGTGATCGAGCATCGAGAAAGCTACCTAAAGCTGCGACCAGGGAGCCCATGTGAAGTGGGCCCGTGGGAGATGGGGCAAATCGTCCTCGATAGATCAAGTCCGTAGCGCCCCCCTCTCTTAGCCTAGCTCTTGGCGTTCCTTGATTTCTGCCAAGGTCTTGCAATCAATACATAGCGTCGCCGTAGGCCGTGCTTCCAACCGTTGAACGCCGATTTCGATTCCGCAGGCATCGCAGTAACCATAATCATCGATTGAAATTCGCTCTAATGTGCCATCAATCTTTTTGATTAGCTTGCGCTCACGATCGCGCGCGCGCAGTTCGAGGCTGAATTCTTCCTCTTGCGTCGCTCGGTCTGCTGGATCAGGGAAGTTCGCGGCCTCGTCCTTCATATGACCAACGGTTTTGGTTACTTCATTTACGAGGTCGGCTCTCCAGCTCAACAGAAGCTGACGAAAATGCTCGAGTTGCTCCTCGTTCATGTAGCTCTCACCACGCGACGGCTTGTATGGCTTGAAGTTATCGAAGTTCTGAACCTCACCGACCGCGCGAGCCACATTTGATGACGCTTTCGCTTTCGACTTGGATTTAGCCTTCGGAGCTGCCTTTGCTTTTGGCGCGGCCTTGGCTTTTGGGGCCGCCTTGGCTTTAGGCGCTGCCTTGGCTGCTTTCGCTTTTGGTGCCGCTTTTGCCTTGGGAGCTCCTTGGCTTTGGGCTCTGCCTTCGCAGCTTTCGCTTTTGGTGCCGCCCTTGGCCGCCTTGGCTTTGGGCTCTGCCTTCACAGCTTTCGCCTTTGGTGCCGCTTTTGCCTTCGGGGCCGCCTTGGCTTTGGGCTCTGCCTTCACAGCTTTCGCTTTTGCTGCCGATTTTGCCTTGGGAGCCGCTTTCGCTTTGGCCTTTGCCTTGGTTTCAGTTGTCTTCTTAGTTGCCATATGGGTTTCCATTGAAACGCATGCGTAGTGGGGCGCAGTTGACCTGCGCGATTGGGCACGGGAAGCTATCAGAATTGAGGGCTGTTGACTAGCGGCTTTTGAGTGCGTTTGTAACATGGCGTCAAGAACGCATAATCGACGCTGTGTGGTGAGGTATCAATAAGGAACATGACAGACCAATTGTTGGCATTAGGACTCTCCGAGCATGGACTGGTGGCCCACGATGAGCGCACCATACTGGACTCCGAAGTGTCGCGACAGTTCGGCTTGCTTCAGCGTGACGCAAGGGCTGAAGGCTTTGAGTTGGTCGCTGCTTCGAGCTATCGCCCTTACGCCTCGCAACTCACTATCTTTAATGCAAAGTGGCGGGGCGACCGCCCCGTGCTCGATGACGCTGACCGTCCGCTCAGCCGAGAGTCATACTCTGATGAGCAATGGTTGCATCGCATACTCCGGTTCTCAGCATTACCAGGGGCATCTCGTCACCATTGGGGCACCGATCTCGACGTATTCGATCCGACTTTGCTACCCAAAGGTCAGACACTCGCATTAACGCCCAGCGAGTACGGTGATAGCGGTTACTTTTCAGCGCTCACTCAATGGCTGGACCACGCGATAGCAAACGGACAATCTCGAGGCTTCGAGCGACCCTATGACGCTGACCGCGGGGGCGTGGCTATAGAACCGTGGCACTTGAGTTACCTGCCGAGGGCGAGCCAACTGCGAGTGCATCAGTCTCCCGAGGCTCTTCGTGAGTTATGGGACCAATCACCACACCTGCGGCCAGAGGGGTTTGAGCTGCTCTCTCAGTGTTTGGGCGAGATTTTCGCTCGTTACGTGCTGTAGGCTTACCAGCGCTCGTCAGGCGGTAGCTTTTTGTCCACAAGGTGCTTCTCGAGTTTGACGTACACGGGGAGGCCATTGGTGTATTCCGGGTAGGCTTCTCCCACGATCAGGGGGGCAAAGTAGCGACGAGCCTCGGCGGTGATGCCAAAGCCGTCATCGCTGAAGAAACTTTTAGGCATCATTTTCTCTTGATTTGCGACCTCCTTTAGGGGCGCTGTGCCAATTTGCCATTGGTAAGGAGCATCACTCACGCGCTCGATAGTGGGCATCAGCGCATTCTTTCCGTCCATCGCAAGATCAACAGCGGCTTTGCCCAGTGCAAAGGCCTGATCGAGGTCTGTCTGGCTCGCAATGTGACGCGCTGCGCGCTGTAAATAATCGGCGACAGCCCAGTGATACTTGTAGCCATGAGCTTGCTTGATTAGGTTGGCAAGCTTCGGTGCAAGGCCTCCCAGTTGAACATGACCAAACGCGTCTCTGGATGTTGACCCCGATAGCAACTGACCGTCGGCCGTTTGGGTTCCTTCCGACGCTACAATCACGCAGAACCCATATGTCTCTACGGTCTCTTTTACCTTCGTTAGAAATCGCGCTTCGTCGAAGGCTATCTCGGGAAATAAAATAATGTGTGGTGCATCGCCTTGCTCATGTGCGGCCAAGCCGGCGGCGCCTGCAATCCAACCTGCATGCCGACCCATCACCTCCAGAATGAATACCTTCGTGGACGTGGCGCACATGCTCGCTATATCCATGGCGGCCTCTTGAGTTGATAAGGCAACGTATTTGGCGACCGAGCCAAACCCGGGGCAGTTGTCGGTAAACGGCAGGTCGTTATCAATGGTCTTGGGGACATGAATCGCCTGGAGAGGGAAGCCCATTTTCTTGCCAATCTCAGATACTTTCTGACAGGTATCGGCTGAATCTCCGCCGCCGTTGTAAAAGAAATAGCGGATATTGTGTGCTCGGAAGACCTCGATCAGGCGCTCGTACTCAGCTCGATTCTCATCTATACCTTTGAGCTTGTAGCGACAGGAGCCAAAGGCTCCCGACGGCGTCGTCATAAGGCCTTGGATGGCCTCTGGGGATTCTTGTGAGACGTCGATCAATTCTTCGCGAAGTGCGCCGAGAATACCGTTCTGCCCTGCATAGATTTTTCCGATCTTGTCAGGATTACCTGCCGCTGTTTCGATGACCCCCAGAGCACTCGCGTTGATGACAGCTGTGACGCCACCTGATTGTGCATAAAAGGCGTTTGGGGCTTGATCTGCAGACATCGATATCTCCTTGCGCGGCTGACTTAAGATCGCAGAGAACATGATACGCTTATCGCTGCATTTTGGAGCGCTTGATGTCTAAACGCGTACACATACTCGGTATTTGTGGCACCTTTATGGGCGGGGTGGCACTGCTAGCTCGCGAGCTGGGGTACGAGGTGACAGGATCTGACGTCAATGTGTACCCCCCCATGAGTACCATGCTCGAGACCGCGGGTATCGCCGTCGAGGAAGGATATTCAGCTGAGCATTTGAAGCCCGCGCCCGATCTGGTCGTGATAGGTAATGCCCTGTCTCGTGGCAATGAAGCCGTCGAATATGTACTTGACCATCAAATACCCTACGTGTCTGGCCCACAATGGCTAGGTGAAAATCTATTGCATGGCCGACATGTTGCGGCCATCTCCGGCACTCACGGTAAAACGACCACGTCGTCCATGCTGACCTGGATACTCGAATGCGAGGGTCTGAATCCTGGTTTCCTCATTGGGGGCGTACCCTTTGGGTTTGACGGATCTGCGAGACTGGGGAAGGGGCCGTTTGTCGTTGAAGCGGACGAGTACGATTCGGCCTTTTTCGATAAGCGATCAAAGTTCGTTCATTACAAGCCTCAAACCTTGGTATTGAACAACCTCGAGTTCGATCATGCCGACATTTTTGCCGATCTCAATGCGATTCAGACACAGTTCCATCACTTAGTTCGCTGTATTCCCTCGAGTGGACACATTATCGCCAGCAAGGGTGATGCGATTGATGAGGTCCTGAATCGTGGGTGCTGGACACCAGTCAGCCGCCTTGATGCTGGTTCACCAGATGATTGGTCGGTGCAGGCTCGAGATAACCACTTTGGCAAGTTCGAGATCAGATCGCCCTCGGGCGATAGCGAAGCGATTACATGGGGACTGATTGGCCGTCACAATGCTGAAAATGCTTTGGCGGCTGTTGCCGCCGCGCACGATATTGGTGTCAGTGTGAAGGACGCGTGTGACGCCCTGTGTCGATTTGAAGGGGTTAAGCGACGGTTAGAGCTCTTGGGTACACCCAAAGAGATTGCTGTCTACGATGATTTTGCTCATCACCCGACAGCCGTAAAAACCACACTCGATGGCCTCCGCCATGCTGCAGGTGAGCAGAGAGTGGTTGCAGTCATCGAGATTCGTTCAAACACGATGAAACGCGGGACACATAAAGAGGAGCTTGTGCCGGCAACGCAGCATGCTGATCTGGTCTTTTGGTTCGAGCCTGGGGGGCTTGACTGGTCCATGACCGAAGCCACATCGGAACTCGATGGGCATTTTGTGTTCAGAGATACCAATCAGCTGCATGACAGGTTAGTGCAGCAGCTTCACAGCGGTGATCATGTGGTGATCATGAGTAATGGAAGCTTCTCCGGTCTACACCGGCAGTTGCTACAATCGCTGTCATCTTAGGACAGCTTTCACGGAGTTTTCAGTTTGTCGATTTATGAGCGGGCGATCTCTCGCCACTTTGGTCTAGTTGTTCTCTTTATGATTGGCGTGGCCGGCCTTGCCGCGTCTCAACTCGACAAGGTTCGCTTGGATGCGTCATCGGATTCGCTGCTACTTCAGGGCGACCCTGATTTGGCTTTCTTCAGAGAGGCAACCGATCGCTACGAGAGCTACGAATTCCTGATCCTAACCTGGGAGCCTGCGACGCCTCTGTTGAGCGACGAATCACTCGAGGGTCTTGCAGATCTTGTTGATGATCTGGAGGCTGTGGAGGGTGTCAGAGCGGTGACTTCGGCTCTAGATGTGCCTTTGTTGGAAAGTCCTCCGATTTCACTCACCGATCTCTCAGATTTGGACGCTATCTCGACGCTTAGAAATCCCAGTGTGGATCGTGGGCTCGCGCTGACTGAATTTACGACAAGCCAGCTTTATCGAAATTTACTGGTGAGCGAGGGAGGGGATCTCACCGCTGTCCAAGTCACCCTAGAACCGAACAAGGAAATTGAGCGATTGGGTGATTTGCGGGATGAATTGCGACGTCAGGTCGCGTCTGATGCATCATCTGATGCTGACGAGCAGCTAGCGGCTGTAGAGTCGGCCTATGACCAGGCAACGCGCACCGTCAATGCCGAGCGTGCGGAGCTGGTGGCCAGCGTACGGGCTGTCGCAGACGCCTACCGAGGACAAAGTCAAATTTTCGTAGGTGGTGTACCTATGATCGCAGCCGATATGCTCGATTTTGTGCAGGATGACCTTGTGACATTTGGGCTGGCCATCATTGGCGTCATGGTTGGCATGCTGGCACTGATCTTCCGGGATTACCGATGGGTGATCGTACCTATTGTTAGTTGCTCGCTCTCGGCCCTAATTATGCTGGGCATCCTGGGGTTCACTGACTGGCGGATGACCGTTATTTCCTCCAACTTCGTGGCTGTCCTTCTGGTTGTAGCATTGGCACTCGCCATTCATCTGGTGGTGCGCTATCGGGAACTCGAAGTGAAAGAACCTGATTTACCCCGAGCTGCAAGGGCAGTGCGTGCGGCACAACTCATGTTCGTACCCTGCTTCTACACGGCAGTCACAACTATGGTGGCATTTACCTCATTGGTTGTTGCGGGCATCAAGCCGGTCATCGATTTCGGCTGGATGATGACCACGGGAATCGTTGTCGCCTTCCTGATCAGCTTCACCTTGGTGCCCGCTCTGATCGCCTTGCTACCGGAGCTCAATGCAGCGGGTGCGACAGATGAGATGAGTATGACGCGGCGATTTGCCGTGGCGGTTGAGCGATTTGGTGGCACGGTCATCGTGGTGACTGGCCTGTTGGTAGTTTTGGTGGCCATTGGTCTGTCGCGACTGCAGGTTGAAAACCGATTCATTGACTACTTCAAAGACACCACTGAGATCTATCAGGGAATGGAGCTACTGGACTCTCGGCTCGGTGGCACCATACCGCTCGATATTATTTTGTACCCGCCCGCGGAAGAGCCAGAGGTGGCAATGGTGTTTGCCAATGAGGAAGCGGATGATGGATTTACCGATGAGGGCTTTGATGAGGTGGAAGCCTTCGACGCCGGATCCGGTTTTGAGGGTGACGACGACTTCTGGGAAGACGATCCCTTCGGCGAGGATGTGTCGTTCGCCGATGAGAACTCTGCAGAGATTGGCTACTGGTTCTCTCTTGAGGGCCGTGACTTAATCGATCAAATTCACAGCATTGTTGAGTCGCGTAAAGAGTCAGGGAAAGTGTTGTCCTTGTCGACAGGCTTTTCGGTAATGGACCGCCTTTATGACGACAAGCTGGGAAGTGTTGAGCTCGCACTCGTTGAAAGGAGTTTGCCCGAGGACGTTGCAGACGTGCTGATTGCGCCTTATTACGATCCGGTTGAGCAACAGGCACGCATCACCGTGCGAGCCATGGAAACCAGCAAAACCCTCCGCAGAGCTGAGTATCTAGAATCGCTCCACGCACAAATATTGGCCGATACCGGTCTTGATGAGACGCGAGTTAAATTTACGGGTTTATTAGTGCTCTATAACAACGTGCTGCAAAGCCTTTATGCCTCTCAAATTCTCACTCTGGGTGCTGTTTTTGTCGCCATTGGGCTTATGTTCCTGGCGCTTTTCCGATCGGTTTCGCTTGCCTTGTTAGGGCTTGCACCCAATATCCTCGCCGCCGGATTAGTATTAGGTGTCATGGGCCTCGCGGGTATTCCTCTCGATATTATGACCATCACGATTGCCGCGATTGTGGTCGGTATGGGTGTTGATAACTGCATTCACTATATCCACAGATTTCGCAAAGAATTTGCAGTCGATCAGAACTATCGCGAGGCGATGTATCGAAGCCACGGCAGCATAGGACGGGCGATGTATTACACAACGCTGACCGTCGTCGTCGGCTTTTCGATGCTGACCTTATCCAATTTCACACCGAGTATTTATTTCGGTGTGCTGACCGTTATGGCAATGCTGGCAGCGGTCACTGGTGCCTTACTACTTCTTCCCAAGTTGATGCTTACCTTTAAGCCGCTTGGACCCGAGGTTGCCTAATGGAATGTCGAGCTGGGTGCGGTGCCTGCTGCATCGTACCCGCAATACACACGCCCTTTGATGGCATGCCCAATGGTAAGGGGCAGGGGGAGCGATGTGTTCATCTTGATGACAAGTGGCTCTGTGGATTGTTCGGCGACCCGCGACGCCCAGCCTGCTGTAGTCAATTCCAAGCGGAGGTCGCCTTTTGCGGTAGCTCTCGAGAAGAAGCGCTACAGTTGTTAACTGAACTCGAAGTTTTGAGCGATCCAAAAGGAGCCTGAATTGACCGATATCCCTTTATTTCCTCTTGGAACTGTCCTTTTCCCCTCGGGTCGCTTGCCACTACAGATCTTTGAACGGCGTTACGTGGACATGATTTCCAAGTGCATGCGTGAAGGAACTGGCTTCGGTGTTGTGTGGATTAGGCGCGGCTCGGAGGTTGCCGAGGCGTCGGTGACAAACCTTGACCTCGGTGATTACGGGACTATGGCGACGATTGTTGATTGGGACCAGCTTCCCAATGGTTTGCTCGGGATTACGATTGAGGGCGCGGAGCGCTTCCACATCGAAGAGGTATGGCGAGACGATTCGGGCCTCAACATGGCGCGTGTTGATATTGAGCCTCCTCCTGCAGCGGTTGAGGTCCCTGAAGAGGGTCGGTCCATGATTGACGTGCTCGCCGGTTTGCAGCGTCACCCTGAGGTGAGACGGCTAGGTCTTACCGTTGATACAGGTAATGCATGGAATATCTGTCATGTGCTGACACAACTGCTACCTATCGATAACTCAGTTAAATATGAACTGCTGGGTATTACGGACATCAACGTTTATGTCGATGAATTAGATGAGCTGTTAAGCGAGCTCTCGGGTTAGCTTATTCCTCGTCAATGCTGTCGGCTTCAGGCCACGACCAACCACCTAGCGCCTGCCAGCGATTGACAATCCCCGCGAATAACTCAGCCGTCTTTTGTGCATCGTAGTCGGCGGAGTGTGCTTCGCTGTTACTAAATTCTATTCCAGCTCTTTTGCAGGCCTGCGCGAGCACCGTGTGTCCATAGGCCAGACCCGCCAGTGTTGATGTATCGAAGTGCGAAAAGGGGTGAAACGGATTTCGCTTGATTTGGCAGCGTTCAGTCGCCGCGTTCAAAAAGCCCGCATCAAAATGCGCATTGTGTCCGACCAGAATCGCTCGATTACAGCCTTTGTCTTTCACCTCACGCCGAACCTCACTAAAAATATCTCCCAGCGCGATTTCCTCTGGCACTGCCTCGCGCAGCGGGTTTTCCGGATCTATCCCCGTGAACTCAAGCGCTGAAGGCTCAAGATTGGCACCTTCGAAGGGATCAACATTTCTCGCGATGGTGTGACTGACGGACAGTTGCCCTGTCTCATCCAGAGCGAAAAAAGTCGCGGCGATCTCAAGAATGCCATCGGTACTTGCGTTGAAACCACCCGTTTCCAGATCCACGACGACCGGTAGGAAACCACGGAATCGGTGCTTAAAAAGAACGGAAGAAGTGTCGCTCATGGAGTCTTTTCCAATCGCCATGCAAGGAGTTCACCGGCACGCAGCGGAACGACGGTGCTCGATCCAAACCGAAGACTCTCAGGACTCAGATTGTCTACTTTGACAAGGTCGATAGTCTCTTGATTTCGGGGTCTCCCGTAGAAATCGGCACCAAAGTGACTGGTAAAGGCCTCCAATTTATCGAGACTGTTCTCCTCCTCGAAGACTTCGGCATACAGTGGAATCGCTGCGTGTGCGCTGTAGCAACCGGCACATCCACAGGAGGATTCCTTTGTCTCCACGGTATGTGGCGCTGAGTCTGTGCCAATGAAGAACTTTGGATTACCTGAGATTGCCGCTCGTCTCAGCGCCTCTTTGTGTTGACGACGCTTTAGCACGGGAAGGCAAAAAAGGTGCGGTCTTATACCGCCGACCAGCATGTCGTTTCGATCAAAGAGTAAATGTTGGGGTGTGATCGTTGCCGCCACTCCCGGTCTCGACTCGGCGACAAAATTAACTGAGTCTTCCGTGGTTATGTGCTCGAGAATAATGCGTAACTCAGGGAGCTCGTCAGTCAATGGAGCTAAAGTCCTTTCAATGAACTTTGCCTCTCGATCAAAAATGTCTACGTCAGGATCGGTCACTTCTCCATGAACCAGGAGGGGTAAATCATGCGACTGCATTGCTTCTAACGTCGGCTTTAAGGTTTCAAGTCCCGTCACGCCCGCAGCAGAGTTTGTAGTGGCCCCTGCTGGATAGAGTTTGACGCCACAAACCAGCTTTGATTCGGCTGCAGCCTTGATATCCTGGGGCGTCGTGCTGTCGGTTAGATACAAAGTCATGAGTGGTTCAAACTGCGGGAACCCCTCTAACGCAGCCATGATTCTGCTGTGGTAGGCCGTTGCGTCAGCGATATTTTTGACCGGCGGCGTCAGGTTCGGCATCACGACCGCACGATTTGCCCAGGCTGCAACATCGT
Organism: Halieaceae bacterium; assembly: GCA_038143085.1. Lineage (GTDB taxonomy): Bacteria > Pseudomonadota > Gammaproteobacteria > Pseudomonadales > Halieaceae > Luminiphilus. The sequence goes on along the minus strand of JAYQLG010000014.1, from coordinate 98,810 downwards.
TAACCGTGCGCTCTAGCATGTCGCCATCGCGCAAATGGATATGCCAGTCATCGGGCTTGGTAATCGTAATGCGGGACATTTTTCGACCTTCAGTGACGCGTCGGCGTTAGTTTAGCAGTGATCGACTGTCCATCGGGCGTCGCCCCGCGTAAACTTCACGCCGAATTTACAGGAGTCGTCAATGAGTAGCGTTAATAAAGTCGTTTTGGCCTATTCAGGAGGCCTAGATACCTCGGTGATCGTTCGATGGTTGCAAGATACCTATGATTGCGAGGTTGTGACGTTTACGGCGGACATCGGTCAAGGTGAGGAGGTCGAGCCGGCGCGCGCCAAAGCTGAAGCCTTGGGTGTCAAAGAGATTTACATTGACGACTTGCGGGAAGAATTTGTCCGCGATTTTGTTTTTCCCATGTTTCGAGCTAACACGATTTACGAGGGCGAGTATCTGCTCGGCACATCGATTGCTCGGCCGCTAATAGCGAAGCGACTAGTGGAAATTGCCAATGAAACCGGCGCGGATGCAATATCGCACGGCGCTACGGGAAAGGGTAATGATCAAATCCGATTTGAATTGGGCGCTTATGCACTAAAGCCAGGTATTCAGGTAATTGCTCCTTGGCGGGAGTGGGACTTGAACTCTCGTGAGTCCCTCATGGCCTACTGTGCCGAGCGCTCGATTCCCGTTGATTTCTCTTCTGCTTCGAAGAAGTCTCCGTACTCCATGGATGCGAATTTGCTCCACATTTCCTATGAGGGCGGCGTGCTCGAGGATCCCTGGTGTCCACCAGAGGAGTCTATGTGGCGTTGGTCCGTGTCGCCCGAGGCTGCGCCTGAAACAGGCGTCGAACTGACACTCACGTTTGAGGCTGGCGATGTTGTTGCGATTGATGGTGAGTCCATGTCCCCTGCGACGGTGCTTGCGCACTTGAATAAAGTGGGTGGTGCTCATGGCGTGGGTCGCTTGGACATTGTTGAAAACCGTTACGTAGGGATGAAGTCTCGCGGTTGTTATGAAACACCCGGCGGTACCATTTTGTTGCGTGCGCACCGTGCTATTGAATCTCTCACGCTCGATCGCGAGGTGGCTCATTTAAAGGATGAGTTGATGCCACGTTACGCAAAATTGATCTATAACGGGTACTGGTGGGCGCCGGAGCGCCTGATGCTGCAGGCGGCTATCGATGATTCGCAAACGGTAGTCAATGGTGATGTTCGCGTCATGTTGTATAAAGGAAACGTTATAGTGACGGGCCGCCGTTCAGCAGATTCGTTATTTGATGATGCGATAGCAACGTTTGAGGACGACGCGGGTAAATACGATCAGGCAGATGCCGAAGGCTTCATTAAATTGAACGCGTTGCGTCTGCGGATTGCTGCTGAAAAAGGTCGCTCAGTATTGGGCGACGAATGAGACAACTTTTTACCAACGTGGGATAAAAGTGCGGATGTGTTACTGCGAATATCAGATTGGCCGAGTGTGGGCCTGAAGTGGCTGAATTTATCTCCCTTCGATAGCACGCTTGGGCGATAATTATGACTCTGATCGTCGTCCTGATCTAACAACAAGAAAGGCATACGGTATGAACAATACGCCAGAAACAGCGATCCATACGGACGTGATGATTGTGGGAGCTGGGCTCTCGGGCATTGGCTCTGCGGTTCATTTGCAAAAGAACTGCCCCAACCGTAACTACATGATCATTGAGCGACGCGATGCCATCGGTGGTACCTGGGATCTATTCAAATACCCAGGGATTCGCTCCGATTCGGATATGCACACGCTGGGGTACAACTTCAAACCGTGGCGTGATGAAAAAGCGATTGCTGATGGGCCTGCCATTTGGAACTACGTGAACGACACTGCAGACGAATACGGTATCAGGGACCAGATTCGTTTCGGCCATAAACTGATCGCTTCTTCGTGGTCGACAGAGTCAGCCTCTTGGCTACTGACGGTTGAGACTGGCAATGGTGAAACTCAGTACTTCAGTTGCAATTTCCTCTTGATGTGTGCCGGCTATTACAACTACGACGCAGGCCATCAACCCGAATTTCAAGGTCGTGATGACTTCCAAGGTACCTGGGTCCACCCCCAATTCTGGCCCGAGGATCTCGACCACACAGGTAAGAAGGTGGTTGTCATAGGAAGCGGTGCGACTGCAATGACCTTGGTTCCCAACATGTCGCAGCGTGCTGAAAAGGTCACCATGGTGCAGCGTTCGCCGACCTATGTTGTGTCGAGGCCGTCGGTGGACCGTGTTGCTAATTTCTTGCGCGCGATCATGCCGTCGAGTTGGGCTTACGATTTGGTTCGTCTCCGCAACACACTGTGGCAGCAGATCATTTACAACCAGACGCGAACCAATCCGGATCGCGTGGCACAAACCTTACTCGAAGACGTTGAAAAGGCCGTAGGTGACGTCGTAGACGTCAAGAAACACTTCACGCCGACCTACAACCCATGGGATCAGCGTCTGTGCTTGGTACCTGATGATGATTTGTTTACCGCGCTACGGACCGGTAAAGCCGAGGTAGTGACCGACACTATCTCGCATATTGATGCGACAGGACTGGTTACCGGTTCGGGCGAACACGTTGACGCCGATATCATTGTCTCTGCAACAGGCATCGAGCTTCTGAACTTGGGCGGTGCTGATTTTACGGTCGATGGTAAGCCTGTGAATTTCGCAGATGAATGGACTTACAAAGGGGTCATGTGTTCCAACATTCCTAACATGGTTCAAACCTTTGGTTACATCAACGCATCATGGACCTTGCGAGCCGATCTCACCGCAGAGTGGGTTTGTCGGGTACTTAACCATATGGAAGAGTTTGGGTTTGAGCAGGCAACTCCCCGTATCCCCGAGTTGTTGGCGAAGACCATGGAGAAGCGTTATTGGATACACGATTTTTCCGCCGGTTACATGCAGCGAATGATGCCCAAGCTGCCTCGGCAGGGAACTCAGATGCCGTGGGTTAATCCGCAAAACTATCGTAAAGATAAGAAGATGTTTCGCGGCAGTGCCATCTCTGACGGCGCCTTGATTTTCACATCGCGTCACGCTGAAGCAGAGCCGCTGAAACAAGCGAGCTAAGCGTCATGGATAGGGCACTTCAGGAGTCATACATTGACTGTCCTTACTGCTGGGAGTCGATCTCTGTTTTGTTGAACCCAGAAGACTTGGGGGAGCAGTACATTGAAGATTGTCAGGTCTGTTGTCGGCCCATCGAGTTCTTGATTACGCAAGGTGGCATGGGTGAGCTCATAGCCGTGGTATCGGCCGACTCGGAATAACACGACTACCTGTTGTCCCGCACGTATCTGGCTTATTCTCAAGGGTAGGTTGAACAGGCGGCCCTTTATGATGATGCGAACGACTCTGGTAACTTTCTCGAAAATGTTTGGCCTTAGCGTTCTGACGCTGACGTTATTGCTTTCCAATAGTTCTCTAGCCGCTGAGCGGAAAATTGAAACCACGGTCTTAGCGAAGTCGACGCAAGACTGGGGTGGCTCGACGCTGGATCAGTACGCTGACGGTCAACCCGAGGTCACTGTGGCTCGAGTGACAATTCCCGCAGGCATGGCGTTGCCACTCCACGAGCATCCGTATATGACTGCGGGTGTCGTTCTGCAAGGGATTATTGAAGTGAGAACCGACAGCGGGAAAACACATATCGCGCGAGCGGGCGATGCTGTTGTCGAATTGGTGAATCAGCCGCATGGTGGCGCCAATATCGGCGATGAAGATGCGGTAATTTTGGTGGTGTATGCGGGGGTTGAAGGCCAGCCAGTAACGGTACCGATTACCCAGACAGCGCCTTAAAAGACGTTAACGCTTCAGTCCGAGCTCGTGCCGCGAGCTACGCGTTTGATACGGCTGTCATCCGACTTTTAATTCGACTGGCTTTACAGTTTTATGCAGCTCGCAATGAATGCCCTTTAATGAAAGCCCCTGAATGAAAGCTCTTCAACGAAAACCCCTAATGAAAGTCCCTCGACTTAACTGCCAAATGACTCAGTGCATGACTGTGGTCGTATAGGGCGCTGGCAATAACGTGTGTGACGCCGTCACGTGACTCGACGGTGCCCTTGATCAGTAGGAGTTGCGCGGTCATCAGTGCGGCTCTGAACTGTTCTTGAACGCCAGGCCAGACCACCACATTGATGTTTCCTGTTTCGTCTTCGAGCGTAAGAAATACAACACCTGAAGCAGTTCCCGGTCGCTGGCGGCAGGTGACAAGCCCTGCTGTTCTTACAAAGCGGCGATTACCCATCGTGATGAGCTCGGACTGTTTCCGGCATTGATCGAACGGCGATTGTTGTCGTAAGAGTGCCAGGGGATGCGCGCGCAGGGTTAGACCGGTACTTTGATAATCAAATAAAACATTTTCCGTCATTGAGGGAGGAGCAATGGCGAAAGCACCCTCCTCGGCAGATGAGTGTTCATCAATCAGTAACGGTTGGGCCTCTTTGACAGCCATGACAGCCCAATGTGTTTTGTGACGATGTCCCGAGAGTGATGACAAAGTATCAGCAGCAGATAGTGCTTCCAAATCGTCCTTATCCAGCTTCGCACGTCTTTTAAGATCTATGACCGACTGGAAAAGCCCTGTGCGTCGAGCATCTATCAGTTGCTCTGCGCCGCGTTTGCTAAGTCCTTTAACCAACCGCAACCCTAAGCGAATGGTGTTCTGCTGTGACGGCGGCGTTGACAGCAACTGGTGGTCCCAGTCGCTCGCGTTGACGTCTACAGGTAGCGCGCTAATACCGTGTCGCTCTGCGTCTTGAATGAGCTGTGAGGGCGTATAAAACCCCATGGGTTGGCTGTTGAGCAGGCCGACATAGAAGGCGCCGGGATGATGGCGCTTAAACCACGCGGATACATACGCTAGCAAGGCGAAGCTAGCCGAATGTGATTCTGGAAACCCGTAACCACCAAAGCCTTTAATTTGGTTGAAGAGCTGGTCCGCAAATTCTGCGCTATACCCTCGATTTAACATGCCTGTTTTGAGCTTGTTCTCGAAGGTCAGCAATTTGCTGTTCTTCCCCCAGTTGGTGATAGCCCTCCTAAGTGAGTCAGCTTCTCCGCCACTAAATCCAGCAGCCACCATGGCGAGTCGAATGACTTGCTCCTGAAAAATCGGCACGCCAAGCGTACTTTCAAGTACGGACTGAATCGCTGGATCTGGATAAGTAATGGGTTCTAATCCGGCACGTCGTCTAAGGTAGGGATGCACCATATCGCCCTGGATAGGTCCAGGACGAACAATGGCAATTTCGATGACAAGGTCGTAAAAGCAGCTCGGTTTTAACCGCGGGAGCATCGACATCTGTGCTCTGGATTCAATCTGAAACACACCTAAAGAGTCTCCGGTTTGCAGCATGCGGAAGGTGGCCTGATCGTCTTTCGGGATGTCCTGAATACGTCGAATGGCGGGCGTATTTCGCTGAATCAGAGCCAGTGTCTTACGAATAGCCGAGAGCATCCCCAGCGCCAGGACATCTACTTTCAGTAAACCCAACGCTTCGATGTCTTCTTTATCCCACTGAATGACGGTTCGGTTTGGCATGCTGGCATTTTCAATAGGCACCAAATTCGAAATAGGGCCACGACTAATGACAAAGCCGCCGACATGCTGAGATAAATGTCGTGGAAATCCGAGGATTTGCTGTGTCATTTTTAAGAAGAGATCAGCCTGTTGACTGCTCGCCTGAATGCCTTGTTCCTTGAATTTGGTCGTGAGCTCTCGTTCTCGATTCCACCACGCGAGTGATTTAGCCAGATCTTCTACGAAGACAGCGTCCATTCCGAGAGCCTTGCCGACATCTCTTACGGCGCTGCGCGAACGGTAGGTGATGACTGTTGCTGCGAGGGCAGCGCGCCGGCGGGTATATTTTTCGTAAATGTACTGAATGACTTCTTCGCGTCGCTCATGCTCGAAGTCGACATCGATATCAGGTGGTTCATCACGCTCCCGCGATATGAAGCGTTCGAATAGCAGTGATACATGTTCGGGCGACACTTCGGTAATGTGCAGGCAGTAACAGACAACAGAGTTAGCTGCCGAGCCTCGACCCTGGCACAAGATCCCCCTGCGGCGTGCGAAATTGACAACGTCATAAACGGTGAGGAAGTAATACTCGTAGTTGAGTTCTGTGATGAGTTCGAGCTCGTACTCGATACGTTTGTGTATGTCACTTGGGACACCGTTGGGCCAGCGTTTATTCGCGCCTTCTGAAACACACTCGCGCAAATAGCTATTGGCCGAGTGGCCGTTCGGAACCACTTCTTCCGGGTATTCGTACCGAAGCTCATCGAGACTGAAATGGCATTGCTGTGCCAGTCGCAAGGTCTCGCCAATCAGTTCAGGGGGGTAGAGTGGCAGCAGCTTGTCGAGGCGCCTGAGATGTTGCTGACTATTACTCGAGCGTCGTTTCCCAAGTTCCTGCACGGAACTGTTGTGTCGTATGGCCGTTACGACATCGTGCAACATCTTTCTGCTCGCAGAGTGCATCTCCACACTGCCACAGGCGATGAGTGGCGCCTTTAGTTCGGAGGCAATCTGCTGTAACTCGGCTAGGCGTGCGGTGTCGTCGTGGTGTAGGAGCTGGGTAACTCCAATCCAGAACCGGTCAGCGAATCGGCGTGACAGTATGTCAGCGTGGTGTTTTTCCTTGTCAATGTGTGTTGGCAGCCAAATGATGAAGCAGCGCTTGAGGTGAAAATAAATATCGCGCAGGTGGGTCAGGTACTGCCCTTTTTCGCTACGTCGACGCGAGCGACTGATCAGATTCGATAATTCACCGTAAGCCGCCCGTGATGGCGCAATAGCGACGAGTTTTAATCCTTCACTGACATTAAATTCACTGCCAATGATGAGTTTGAAATCGAGCTCTTTTGCGACGACATGAGCTTTGACAACACCTGCAAGAGAGCATTCGTCTGTGATCGCCAAGGCGGAATAACCCAGATGTACCGCCTGCTCCACCAGTTCGGACGGGTGCGATGCGCCTCTGAGGAAGCTGTAGTTACTGAGGCAGTGGAGTTCGGCGTAGGACATATCAAAATACTGTATTTTTATACAGTATAATGACTTTGGCAATAAACCCCACATCGATTCAGTTGTCAGTCATACTGACGACTGAATCTTCAAGTGAAGGAAGTTCACGCCATGTTTAAACGGATAGTTACTGCCTGTATTGCTGTATTGATCGTGGGTTGTACTGGTCTGCCCGATGATGTTGAGCCCGTTGTTGATTTTGACTCTGAGCGCTACCTCGGCACATGGCATGAAATAGCCCGTCTCGATCACAGCTTTGAGCGCAACCTAGAGCGCGTTACGGCAACCTACGGGCTCAATGAAGACGGTTCAATTTCTGTGTTGAATAAGGGTTTTAACACGCAGAAAGAGGAGTGGCGCCAAGCTGAAGGTGTGGCTAAGCCGATGGGATCCCGGGATGTGGGGCACCTCAAGGTTTCTTTTTTTGGTCCTTTCTACGGTACCTATGCTGTGTTCGAGCTGGCGGACGACTACAGCTATGCCTTTGTCTCGGGGTACAACACGGACTACTTATGGCTTCTAGCGCGTGAGCCGCAAGTAAGCCCGGAGGTACGTGAGCGATTTATTACGCAAAGTCAGTCGCTTGGGTTCGAAACAGATGATTTGATATGGGTGGTGACCGAGTAAACCTGTCAGGGGAGTCGGCATATCGCCCCGAACTACGTCATATCAATCGAATAAACCGTGTAAAAACCAACAGCGGCTGTGACGATCTTGAAAGATCCAAACAGGCTGCCCACTGCCTGTTTTGGCAATGTAATAGTCGCGACTGGTGGGCTGACTCCACCAGTAATCCTCGAGCCGCTCAGGTCCTTTGACAATGTCCAGTGCATCCATCCAGTACAGTTGATTGCCTCGTTGGCTGATGGGCTGAGGTGCGGTTAGCAGCCAAAATGGACGGTTGCGTGTTGAAGCATCGTCGGCCTTTGTTGTCAGTTGGTTGGGGTCGGCATAAGAACAAAACTCTGGCAAATGTTCAGCGCGTTCGTAGATATGAGTGACCGCCTGAAAACCCAGGCGGCTGCGTAGACGATCAATCAATTGCGATAAGGGCTCCTGGTGTTTCGATTCTAAAAAGAGGTCCTGGGTCCGGTGTTGCGCTGGAGCCAGCTCACAGGCCTCGAGCTGTATGCCTTCAATCAAATCTTCGAAGGTCATCTGATCGAGCTTAAGCTGCGACTGCTCCAGCCAGCGTTTAGGATTGTTATGGCATTCACTACTGCGGATGTCTAAGGCTGTGTGTTGCCCTTGGGTGGGTATAAATACCCATCGCAGTTGCGGCGTTTCAAGTTGTGTATGCCGAAGGAATAAAGAGAGCTTTTCCAGTAGAGCCTCCATTGCCGGAATCAGCTCCTGATTATTTTTTGATCCGTAACCGAGCCAGGCAATGTCGTTGTATTCCGGATCGGGTTGAAAATCCTCCAGAGCGACTTCAACCCGACATAAGAGCCGGTCAATCCACGAGGAAAACTCATGACTGCAGCGTTGCTTAACGGAAGTGCTTTGTAGTGTCAGTAGATCCTTGAAGGTACGAACACCGGCTTTAGCCAGCGCCGCTGTGTCTTTGGGGAATTCATCAAGATAAGACAAAGGGATGGGGGATAACTGAGATTCCAAGGGCAGGCCCTGGTCAGCAATCGATGCGACAGAAGCGCGATTAAATTGGCTCAGTAGCCACGCTGATTCGCGACTGGGTCCAACACCTGCGAATACACTGAATCCGCGTTGGTCGAATTCAATAGCGATTTTTTTCAGCAGAGCTTCGAGCCCACCATGAACCAAGAGGCAGCGACTGATTTCCAGCTGCAAGCAGTCATCTCGCCACAAGCTCAATGTTGGTGTAATGGAATACGCCCATTGCCTTAGGCGTTTGAGCGTCTGGTGTTCCTTCTCGCGATCTCGACTGAGTAATTGCAGAGGATGTCCGCTGAGTAAACCACTGACGGTCGATTGCTTTAGGCCTGTCGTCACGCCCAATGCCTCGACCTCGTCATCACAGGTTACAACTCGGCTTGCCTCAATAACGACGCGCAGACTGGCATCACCAAAACTCGGTTTTGGTATCAGTGCCTCGAGAGGTAATTTAGGAAAATGTAGGCAAAGCCAGAGCACAGATTCAACCCATATACTGTTTATTTATACAGTATATGGATGATGGGCTAGTTCACAAGCGATAACCTTGCGATCTAGTAGCCTGAACAATCTATGACCGCTTTAACCCTGCCTGATGCCCCGCAGGATAACTTTTCGACTTTCCGCGGGATCAATCACCATGTCGATTTCCAGATAGGCTGCGGCTTCGGTCGCACGACCTTTCTCGTACATGTCTGCCACCAATTTCTCGTAGAGCGCATCACGCGCATCGCCCTCGGGTACCGCTTCCAGCTCTTTTTTGAAACCGAGCCTAACGGCGCCTTCAAGTCCCATACCGCCAAACTCGCCCTGCGGCCAACTAGCGGTGATGGTCGGAAACTCAAATGAGCCACCTACCAGCGCCATGGCGCCCAATCCGTACCCGCGCCTGAGGAACAAACCCACCCACGGTGTATCGACACTGGCCGCCGTATTGAAGAGCTCGGGCATCACTTTCGCTGCACCCATTGCTTCGCTATCGGGTCCCACCATAAATCCGGGTGTATCGACGAGGGATACGATGGGTAATCGCCATCGCTTGGCCAGCTCCATCATTTCACCGGCTTTTCTGGCAGCGTCGACATCCACCGCGCCACCCAAATGGCGGCAGTCGCTCGCGATAACCGCAACGGGATGGCCTTCAACGCGGGCTAAGGCTGTAACCACGGCACGTCCATAGACGGGACGCAGTTCCAGTACCGACTGCTGGTCGAATAACACTTCCATGACCCGTCTGACGTCATAGGCCATACGCCGATTCTCGGGAAGAATGGTTCTTAGAGCCGTTTGATCAGTAACAGCACCTGGCTGAACGCTACCTTGGGCGTAACTCAAAGCCCATTTCGCCAATGCGGTGGCATGGGCTTCGTCCTCGGCTAACAGATCGATGGCACCTGCGTTGCACAATGTATTGACTGGTCCGATTTCATTGGGATGAAAACTGCCGAGACCACCCCCTTCGATCATGGCAGGGCCCGCCATGCCGATCGATGATGATTTGGTTGCAATACGAATATCGCCCGCGCCAAAAAGAGCGGCATTGCCCGCGAAACAGTACCCATTATTTACGGTGACACGGGGCACTTTGCCGGTCAGTCCCGCCCAGCGGCTGAAAGAGGTACTGTTCAACCCGGCAATATTCACTTTAACGTCGGTATCCCCCGGACGACCGCCACCACCCTCGGTGTACATCACAAAAGGCAGGCGCTCTCGCTCTGCAACCTCGAAAATTCGGTCGAGTTTTTGGTGATGGAAGAACCCCTGCGTACCGGCTAGCACACTGTAGTCGTAGATTGCGACGGCGACATCGCTTTCCCCGCTTGCAATCAGATCTTTATTGATCGTTGCTGTACCTGTGATCACACCGTCGGCTGCAGTATCAATGCGCATTGACTCGGGATCTCTTCGTCCGCGCTGGGCCGCTACCGCCAACTGCCCGTACTCCACGAAGCTGCCGCCATCGACTAGATCTGCCAAGTTTTCACGTGCAGTTCGAAAACCTTTTGCGTGACGTTTCTCTTGCGCCGATTTCCGCACCGCATCTGAGGTATCAGCGGTCACCTGATCTAAATGCGCTTGTGCATCGATTTGAGTCGGTCCTTTTGACACAGTTCGCTCCTGCGATCGAATTGCTAGACGATAAGGTCCATATCCTGCTCAGGCAAGTTTTCCCAAAGCTGAGGCTCGGTGTTCATTGCTGGGTTACCATGCGCGTTTCACCGGTTGTTATCAGAGAAACACTTATGCGAATTCTACGTACCTTCATTGCCGCGACCTGCGCCGTCACACTCTTGCTATCTGGCTGTGGCGACTCACAGATTCAGTCTAGTGATAACCCGGTGGTTAACGACGCGCCAGTTGCAGAGTCTGAGCATGAACGTTTGAATACCTATTTGGCGGAAGTCTTCGCCGATAACCTCGCTCGGCAGCCCCTTACCGCAAGTTATCTTGGAATCAAAGATCGCCAAGGTGAGTGGAACCCGCAATCAGAAGCGTTTCAGGATGAGGAACGGGTTCGGATGGAAGCGGGATTGGTTGAGCTCGACGGGTTCGATCGCTCAGCGCTACCTGAGGCGGGGCAACTGTCGCTCGACCTCTATCGTATGTCGCTTGAGCGCTCGCTCATGCTCGATGACTTCCGGCACCACGCTTACGCGCTACATCAATTTCGCGGTGCTCATACCAGTATCCCCAGCTCGCTCATCAACATTCATCGGGTGACCTCAGTCGAAGATGCTGAGGCCTATGTGAGGCGGTTGAAGAACGTTGAGACCTATTTGGGGGAGGTTGAGGAGCAGCTCATACTGCGAGCTGATAAAGGGTTTTATCTTGTCGACTGGATGTACCCCGCTATTTTGGAGTCCTCGAGTAATGTCATTAGCGGTCAGCCGTTTGACGACTCAGAGAACCTCTCGCCTGTGTGGTCTGACTTCCAGGCGAAAGTCGCCAAGCTCGAGCTTCCAGAAGACGAGGAGGCGCAGCTTCTCAACGCGGGGCGCGATGCCTTGGTCTCCCAGTTTAAGCCTGCGTATAAACGTTTTATGGCTACGGTCGAGCGCCTAGCGCAATCGGCAACCGGCGATGATGGCATCTGGCGGTTTCCCGACGGCGAGGAGTACTACCAACGCTTGCTTAAGTGGTTCACGACAACCGACTTAACAGCCGATGAGGTTCATCAACTCGGCCTGACCAACATAGTCCGTATTCATGATGAGATGCGATCGATCATGGGACAGGTCGGTTTTTCGGGAACGCTCCAAGAGTTTTTTGTGTTTGTTCGGGAAAATCAGGAGCTGCGTTACCCCAACACCGATGAAGGCAGGGAGCAGTATCTTGAGGACGCGCGATCAGCTATTGCGCGCATGGAGGAAAAGTTACCCGAGTATTTCGGTGTGCTTCCGAAAGCGGAATTGATCGTTAAACGTGTCGAGCCGTTTCGTGAGCAGAGCGCGGGTAAAGCCTTCTATCAGAGCCCACCGCCTGACGGATCTCGTCCCGGTATTTTTTACGCCAACCTGTTCGATATGTCGGCGATGCCAAAGACTGATTTGGAAGCCTTGGCTTTCCATGAGGGGTTACCCGGACACCATCTTCAGCGCGCCATTACAGCCGAGTTGGAGGGCGTTCCCGATTTACAGCGCTACCTGAGCTTCACCGCGTTCTCCGAGGGTTGGGGCTTGTATACCGAGCAACTGGCTTACGAAATGGGATTTTACGAGGATCCGTATTCGCGATTTGGTCAGTTGGCAATGGAACTCTGGCGAGCCGCGCGATTGGTTGTAGATACCGGCATCCACAGCAAGCGCTGGAGTCGTGAGGAGGCAATTGCCTATCTGGTCAACAACACGCCCAATGCGGAGTATGACTGCATCAAAGCCATTGAACGCTACATCGCCATGCCCGGGCAGGCGACTGCCTACATGATTGGGAAGCTGCGTATCGTTGAACTTCGCGAGCAAGCGCGCGAAGCCTTGGGAGATAAGTTTGATATCCGGTTGTTCCACGACACAGTTCTTGGCAGCGGCCCGGTTCCGCTGAATAAGTTGGCAGAAAACATCGATGCCATGGTTCAAGCGCAAGGTTCAGAAGGGTAAGAACAACGAAGCATGGTCACATGACTCTGATTATCATCAGAATGGCGAGTGTGGTGAGTAGCAGTTTGAGCAGGGTCTGAAATAATTTCTCAGGTAAGCGCCCCAGCAATTGAAGGCCAATGAGTGTCCCGCCAAAGCCAGCTGCAATCATGGCCGCTAGCGGGACAAGCCACTCGTACCACACGAAGCCAAGCCCGCTAAACAGCACGATGCGAAGAAAGTTCATTGTCGAGACGCTGGCAGCCATGGTGGCGACCAGTTCTTGCCGGTTTGCTGCTTGATGTCTGAGGTAGGCCGCAATCAGAGGGCCAGTTGCGCTGACAAATACCCCAATGAAGCTGATGCCAATGCTAAATAGTAGATTGTGACTGCGGCGATGGGTTTTTATGGCTGGGATGGGCACCCAGGTGACCAGCAGAGTAAAGCCCGCGAGTAGCAGGGTGAGCTGTATCTCATTTAGCCAGAAAGCGCTAAAGGGAGCAGCTGCGAGGGTGCCGATAAGAGCGCCGATGACCAATGGCCAGAACAAGCGCATCGAGACATGGGGGCGCGTCATCATGGCTCTTCCGGTATTGGAACCGAGCTGAACTACGCTGTGCAGTGGTACGACAGCGGCGATAGGGACGGTTACGACAAGGACCGCGAGTACCAATGTGCCACCACCAATACCCACTGATGCAGTGAGCATTGAGGCGATGAAGCTGGTTGTGACCAACAACAAAAAGATATCGCTTGTGATGGGTAGTTCGGGCATCTCACATCGAGCTAGTTAGCACGCCGAGAGCATAACGCAGTCAGGTCTAAGATTAGAGCATCTTCGATAACGTTAGATGTACGTGAGACCCCGAAACTCGGAGGGGAGCCCGAGTCCCGGGGTAGTGGGGAAGTGGAGGGAGAGAAGGCGCTATGCGACAGGCGTCAAGAACGTACCTGTCTTAGTGGCAAGCGCCTTACCACGGTGTGCGGTGTCATAAGTTTCCAGAATAGGGTTTGTGGGTAACCGCACATCGACTTCGCGTTTACCGCCACGCTGCTTGACGACGGTGACTTCACGGTAGGCATTAATGTGCAGACGTAGCGATACAGGTGTTGAGTCAGATAGCGCATCGCTCGATCTGAATAAGAAGAGTAGGGTGTCCGTACTGGCGGCGGCTAACTGCAGTTTGCGAATTTCTGCATAACGGAAGTGAGTGCTCCCTAACCAGGCAAATACGGTGCTGCAGGTTGTACTGCGAACCGCTTGCTCGGTAGCCCATAACGTTTCATCACGGTGTTTTGGATGAACCATAAGTACTTGCTCAGTGGGAATATGGTGGGCGCGTAATAACGGGGCATAAGGTGTGTGTGGTGCGTTAATAAAAGCTTGCCAGCGCTTCTCGCTTGCCAGTTTTTGCATCGTGGGTAGAAAGAGTCCCATGCACTCAGCACCATCCTGATCGCTCAGGACTTCGACTGCGCCGTGGGTTGGCCAACCATTGAGATGCAACTCTTTATCGAGGCTCTCAAAGCCAGTGGGGATACTTTGTCTGTTATGCCAGTCCGCATTGGCGGACTTAGTGGTTAGAATGACGCGTGAATTACTATGTCCTTCACTGCCCTGCCAGGTGTCCGGACGATTGATGATTTGCTCTATGGAGTAGCTCATGATGTGCTCCGAAAATAAGACTAATGCATGCTGTAATGGCATCAGTAAAAATACTGTATAAATAAACAGTAGTTCCATTGTGCTTGAAAAGCAAGAGAGGCGATATTCGTGTGTCGTGAAAAGCGACAGGTTGCTCATTCCGCATTAAGAGAGCCTCGATTTCGGCGTTACTACCCGGCGAGTTGGTTCTCTGGTCTCGGAAGCTGGATGTTGCGCTTCATCCTGGGCTGGAGTGCCTGGGAGCTGACAGCATCGCCTCTATGGGTCGGCATTGTGGGAGCATTGATGTTGGCTCCGGCACTTGTTTTATCGCCTTACTTTGGCGTGCAGTCAGATCGGGTTAACCCTCGACATGGCCTGATTTTTTCGATGGTATTTCACTCATCCATTGGTCTTACAGGCGCCATAACGACCTTTCTTGGTGCCTTCGATGAGCTGACGCTACTGTTGCTCGCGGCAGCGCTGGGGTCAGCATCGGCATTACATAATCCCATGCGCTTGGCGCTCGTTCCGCTTCTGGTCCCTCGAAGTGCGCTGCCGAGTGCTATTGGGCTTGTCGCCATGTCTTTCAATATTGCCCGCATCTTGGGCCCCGCAATGTGCGCCGCAATCATTGCCCAATGGGGTGTTGGCTGGGCTTGGCTCGTTGCTGTCTGCATTTTCGGAACCTCAGGCGTGATTTTGACAACGCTTCGCGGGGTCGGTGCACGGGAAGGCCGCTCTGATAAAAGCGTCAACAGCGAATTTATCGAGGGGTTGAACTACGTGCGCAACAACCCCGTGGTCATTCTGATTCTGTTGTCGACCCTAGTTAACGGTCTCTTGGGCCGCAGCTTCATTGAACTGCTACCCGCCGTATCAGGTCGGCTCTTGATGGGTGGGGCGAGCGAATTGGCGTGGCTGACCGCCGCGGCAGGCACGGGTGCAGTTCTCGGTGGCTTGTTAATGAGCCGGCAGTCCGCTCATGTCATTGGTCTTTATCGCCTGATTTTATTGGCGCTCTTGGGGGCAACCTTACTACTTGCCACCCTGAACTGGTTGGATGCTCTTGTAAGTCTCGCTGCCGTGGTGGGTCTTATTACTTTTACTACCACGATCGCGGGTACCGGATGTCAGGCTCTGACCCAGCTAGTCATCGAGCCAAATTACCACGGACGCGTCATGAGTCTGTGGTCGATGACAATGATGGCATCTCCTGCGTTGGGGGCCGCCACCAATGGCGCACTTGCAGAGTGGGCAGGGTTCGTTACGACCTTCGCTGTAGCGTCTGGGCTGGGGATTCTCGCGGTGCTGGCGCTTTACACGCGCCGACGGGTTGTCTCAGATTTTGCGCCTGAAGCGATTGCCACGACGAGTGACTCGAGATAGTCCCAGCAGTCTCCAGGCATAAAGCCCTTTGCACTGCCATCCGCAGCAAAGTTGAGGTGCAGGCAGTGATCAAGGCTTTCCGGTGTGTGTCTGCCAAGTGCCTGCTGCATCAAATTCAGCCGGCTGCGCCAAACACCCAATCGGTCGAGCGCTGCACCGGGCGACGTGCCTTTCTTCACAGCAGATGAAGCGTCGATTAGGAGTCTGAGCTCCTTTGATATCGGCCAGAGTATTGCGGGCGCCGCGCTACCCTCGGCTTTGAGCCCGCGCAGCGCGCGCAGGGCGCCCCGAGCATCGCCGGCAAGTGCGGTATCCACCATGTTGAAGGCATTGTAGCGGGCGCTGTTACCAACCGACTGAGATACGATCTCAGTTGTGACGTGTGTGTTGTTGGCCAGCAGGGAGAGCTTTTCAACCTCTTGCGCGGCAGCGAGCAGGTTGCCTTCCACACGCTCGGCCAGCATCGTAATCGCTTCACGATCGTACTTCATGCCGCGCTGATTTAGTCGTTGTTGAATCCATGAGGGTAGGTCGCGTGGTTGAATCGGCCAAACGGTCACAACGGTCCCGCTCTGATCCAGCGCCGTGTACCACTTGGCGCGCTGCGACTGCTTGTCGATCTTACCTGCCACAATAAGCAGAATGTCCTCACTGTCTATCGACAAGTACTCCTGCAATGCCTTGCTGCCTTCTGCACCTGGCTTACCGTTCTCAACTTGTATCTCGATCAGTTTCCTATCGGCAAAAAGCGACATGGCGCTCGCGCTTTGAACCAAGTTCTGCCAGCTGTCTTTGTCTGATGAATCAAAGCGTTCTCGATCGATACAACCTGCAGCGCGTGCGGCGCGCCGGATGGCATCGGCACATTCCTGAACAATCAATGGTTCGGCACCGGTGACCAAGTAGCAGGATTGCACACCCTGCTTTAGGTGTTGCTCTAGCTGTTCAGGTTTGACGTGCATGGTAGGCGGCAATGCCGTAATCCAGTCGGCGGGTTAGCGCTTCCACAAGGGCAGTGCGTAACTCCTCCTGAAGCAGTCGCATTTCTTCCGTTTTGCCCACAACGTTCAATGGGTCATTGAGCATTTGATCCACAACAGCGATGCGCTCGTTGTCGATGAGCCATTTCCCGTTGAGTTTTACCGAGAAATTTACACTGACCTCCAGTTCGAGTTCAGCCGCTCGCGCACGTGCAGTCAGCGATAGGCTGCGCTGCTCAAACGTTTCAATATCGACATAGAGGACTAGCGCTGCCTCGGTAAGGGGGAGTAAGGCCGCCCCTTGCCGCTG
The DNA here is from genome assembly GCA_038143085.1 of Halieaceae bacterium. Taxonomy (GTDB): domain Bacteria; phylum Pseudomonadota; class Gammaproteobacteria; order Pseudomonadales; family Halieaceae; genus Luminiphilus. The sequence continues at coordinate 81,719 of JAYQLG010000014.1, read as the reverse complement.
GAGTTCACCTCGTAACTGAGCGGCAAACTCGCTGCTCGGAGCCTGACTGACAACGGCGATCGGGTATTGCCCCAGTGTGGCCGCCCGATCACTCTGGCCTCTCAACTCAAACCCGCAACCGACAAGCGTGCTCGCTAGCAGCACCAGTGCGGCGCGACATAGCACTCGGCGCCACTGTTTAGTTGGCGACCACATTGACCAATTTTCCGGGAACGACGATGACTTTGCGCACCGTCACGCCGTCCGTGAAGCGTTGGACGTTGTCGTGCGCCAGTGCTATTTGCTCTATCGCTTCTTTCGAGGCATCGGCGGCCACCGATATCTTGGCTCGCACCTTCCCGTTTACTTGAACGACAATGTCGATTTCGTCACGGGCGAGAGCGCTTTCGTCGAGCTCGGGCCATGGAGCCTGGAGGATATTGCCACCTGTAAGGTGGTGGAAGAGTGTCTCGCTGATGTGAGGCACGATTGGGTTGAGAAGCGATACGGCTGTCGTTAACGCCTCGTCAACCACGGCCGCGTCCTCTGGTGACGCTCCGCTATGGCGGCTTACGTCATTGCACAGTTCCATGACCGCTGCGACTGCCGTGTTAAATGTCTGCCGCCGACCATAGTCATCACTCACTTTGGCTATGGTCTCGTGCGTTTTTCGGCGAAGGTCTTTTTGGGCTTTACCGAGATTTGCTGTTTTCACATCAACAGTGCCCTCGTGTAAGGCACGATCTTGAACCAGTCGCCAGAGGCGCTTCAGAAAACGGTGCGATCCCTCTACACCCGCATCTGACCACTCGAGTGATTGCTCCGGCGGCGCAGCAAACATGCTGAACAAGCGCACAGTGTCCGCACCATAGCGGTCAATCAGTTCCTGAGGATCTACGGTGTTGCCTTTGGACTTCGACATTTTGGCGCCATCTTTGAGCACCATGCCCTGGGTCAAAAGACGTTCAAACGGCTCGTCCGAGTTGATTAGCCCTTCGTCGCGCATCAACTTGTGGAAAAAGCGAGCATAGAGCAAGTGCAGGATGGCGTGTTCGATGCCCCCCACGTATTGGTCCACAGGGAGCCAGTAATTAGCGGCTTCTGAGTCGAGCATGCCTTTTTCGTAGTCAGGGCAAGTAAAACGAGCGTAGTACCAGGACGACTGCATAAAGGTATCGAAAGTATCAGTCTCCCGCTCACAATCTTCGCCGCTGAGACTGAACTTCCGCCAATCCGGATCTGTTTTAATGGGTGATGCCACACCCTCCATAACAACGTCTTCGGGCAATAACGACGGAAGTCGATCGGCTGGAATAGGGAGTTCGCCTCCATCGGGAAGATTCAGCATCGGTATCGGTGTGCCCCAATAGCGCTGTCGCGAGACACCCCAGTCCCTCAGTCGATATTGCGTTGTCACCTTACCAAGACCTTTACTATGGAGTGACGCGGCAATCTGGTCGAAGGCATCCTGGAAACCTAAGCCATCATAGGAGCCTGAATTCGTGAGCGTCCCATGTTCGGTGTAGGCAGCGGCGGAAACATCAGCGGGTTGACCATCAGCATCATTGATAACGGTAACGATGGGTAGTTCGTACTGGTGTGCAAAATCCCAGTCGCGCTCATCATGCGCTGGAACGGCCATGACGGCGCCTGATCCGTAATCCATCAAGACGTAGTTAGCTACCCACACTGGCACCATTTCGCCAGTCAGTGGATGAACAGCGCGTAACCCTGTGTCCATCCCAAGTTTCTCAGCCCGTGCCATATCAGCCGCAGAGACTGAAGATTTTTTACAACGATCAATAAATTCAGCGAGCGTCTGATTTTCTTCTGCGAGCGCAAGGCTTATCGGGTGCTCGGCGGCGAGACTGATATACGTAACGCCATAAAGTGTATCCGGACGTGTTGTGTACACCTCAATTTTGTCGCTTCCGGCGATAGGGGTGGGGAGCTCAAAACCCAGTTCAAGGCCGTAGCTCTTACCTATCCAATTCCGCTGCATTAGCTTTACTGGTTCAGGCCAGCCCGAGAGCTTGTCTAGGTCATCGAGGAGCTCATCAGCGTATTCGGTGATACGAATAAACCACTGCGGAATCTCACGGCGCTCTACTTCCGCTCCAGAACGCCAACCCCGTCCATCGATAACCTGTTCATTGGCAAGCACGGTTTGATCTACCGGGTCCCAGTTAACGGTCGCCATTTTTTTGTAGACCAGGCCTTTTTCATAAAGCCTGGTAAAAAACCACTGTTCCCACCGATAGTAGTCGGGAGAGCAAGTCGCTAGTTCACGGTCCCAGTCATAGGCAAATCCCAAGCGCTGTAGCTGCTTTCGCATCTCCGCTATGTTGCCTTTTGTCCAGGTAGCGGGTGCCGCTTTCTGCTGGATGGCCGCGTTCTCTGCAGGCAAACCGAAGGCATCCCAGCCCATGGGTTGAAGTACGTTCTTTCCAAGCATTCGCTGATAGCGCGCGATGACATCGGCTATGGTGTAGTTGCGAACGTGTCCCATGTGCAGCTTTCCGCTGGGATAGGGGAACATCGCCAAGCAGTAAAACTTTTCCAGTGTCGTATCAGCCTGAACCGAAAATGTCTTATTCGAGAGCCACGCGGCCTGGGCTTCTGTTTCTAGGGTCTCTGGATGGTATTCGGCTGAGCTCATTGGGTACGACGTCTAAGTTGTGAAATAAAACGTCGCACAGTTTATCAGTATCAGCCCTGCTGGCGCCTTGATTTTATGCCGATAAATAAAGGAAAAATTAGACTGATCAACAAAATGGGTGTGCTTCCGAACCGAGCAAAGGGGGTGAGTCCCTCTCGAGGTGTTACCTGATCTTCGAGGGTTGCTCGCTCGAATTGTGGGAGCTTACTTACAATGCCGCCCTGTTCATCGATGATTGCGGTGATGCCGTTATTCGCGCCGCGTATTAACTGCTTCTGAAGTTCAAGAGCGCGATAGCGAGCCATTTGAAAGTGCTGGTGCGGCCCGTGGCTAGAACCGAACCAAGCATCGTTGGAAATGGTGATTAATAAGTTGGATGATCGCGAGCCCTTGGCAACGAAGTCGGGATAGACAATTTCGTAGCAAATAAATGGCGCTAAAGAGCCCATGCTCGTGGAGAGCGGGAGTTGTGCAGCGTCGCCTTTTGAGAAATTGGACATGGGCAGATCGAAGAAGTCGATGGCACCTCTCAAGCTCTCTTCAAGTGGCACAAACTCGCCGAAAGGCACCAATTTCTGTTTGTTGTACGTTTGGGAAGACTGGCCAACCGAAACAATGCTATTGAAGCGCCGGTTACCTGCGCGAGTGGGCATGCCCGTGACGATGCTGCCCTCATTGCTATGCGCAATGCGGCGCAGTTCAGACATATAACCGGGGGCCTGATCGAAGTAAAAAGGCAGGGCGCCTTCTGGCCAGACCACAAGATCAGACGAGGGCGCATAAGCCTTAGCATGATCCAGGAAATCATTGAGTAGGACCGGAGCGTTGTTCCGATCCCAGGTGTCCTCGAGTGCAATATTGGGCTGGTAAATAGCGACCTTGCGCGCTTCGCCTGTTGGCTGTGTCCACTGAACGGAACTGAGCAAGTAGCCCGCTCCGGCGATTGACATAATCCATGACGCGAGTGCGATGCCGCGTGAGACACGTCTATCGATCACGATTTCTGCCACTCCTGCGGCTGTGATGGCAATAAGCCATGACACACCAAGTACACCGATCACCGGCGCCCATCCCGCCACTGCGGTATCGAGCGCCGTATAGCCTGCGAATAGCCACGGGAAGCCCGTGAGTAGCCATGTTCGAAGCCATTCGAATGCCACCCAGAGGCAAGCGAATAAGGCGATGCGTAACCCAATTTGAGCGGGTCTCGCCAGCGCGAAGAAAGCGGCTTGTATGGCGAATAAAAGCGCCAGGCCGGCGCAAAATAACGTCGTCAAAGCGAGGGCTAAGACCAGTGGTGCGTGACCGTAGACGTTGATGCTGACATACACCCATGACACGCCGGCTCCGAAGAAGCCTAGACCGTAGCACCACCCTAGTAGCAGGCTTGGACGCCAGGATTGACCTGTTAGTGCAAGGGCAAAGACCGCCATGCTGACGAGAGAAAGGAGCTTCAGATCGAACGGCGCCAGTCCCAGAGTGAAGATCGAACCCGCGAGAAGGCAGAGCAATGCGCGACCAGCAAGACTCCGCACGATCATGACTTAGCCTTTTGGCAGGACCGTGACACGCAGACTATTGAGTTTGCGTTGATCCGAATTAATCACGCGGAACTCGAATCCATCGAAATCGATCGTTTCGTTGCGCGTGGGTAGTCGACCAAATGCTTGCAGGACTAAGCCGCCAATGGTGTCGAACTCTTCGTCACTGAAATCGACATCGAATGCTTCGTTGAAGTCTTCGACTGGCGTCAGTGCTTGGACGAAATAGCTGTCCTCGGTCAACTTTCGGATGTGGATTTCTTCATCGGTATCGGTCTCATCTTCAATTTCGCCGACGATTTCTTCGAGAACATCTTCAATTGTGACCAGACCTGCAACACCACCGTACTCGTCGATGACAATGGCCATGTGATTCCGCGCCTGCCTGAATTCTCTCAAGAGCACATTGAGACGTTTGCTCTCCGGGACGATAACCGCCGAGCGCAGAAGCGCGGAGATATCGAAGTTTGCATCCGGATTTAGGACGAAGGGCAGTAGGTCTTTGGCCAGTAGGATACCAAGTACGTCATCGGTGCCCTCACCAACTACGGGGTATCGCGAGTGCCCAGTGTGAATGATTTGGGGCAGTACTTCTTCGAGTGTTGCACCGGCTCGAATGACGACCATTTGAGCGCGTGGGATCATCACGTCTCGGGCCTGCATTTCTCCGACGGTCAGCGCGCCTTCCATAATGGTTTTGGCGTCTTCATCGATGACCTCGTTCTCGGCTGCGAGCTCCAGAAGGCCCTCAAGATCAGCACGCGTGTAGGGCGTGCCGGTCACCATCTGAGTTAGTCGGTCAAGCCAAGACCGGTCGTCGGTATCGTTACTTCTTGAGTCGTGAGTGTTCATTTGACGTTGAGTGTCTCAAGCGTTGTAGGGATTGGGAATGGCTAAACCATCCAGTTTTTGTATTTCGAGTGCTTCCATGACTTCGGCGTCGCCCTCATCAATGTGGTCGTAACCCAATAAATGAAGCACACCATGAATCGTGATGTGCGCCCAGTGATGCACTCTCGGCTTTGCTTGCTCCGCTGCCTCTCGGTTGATGACCTCATCGCACAGAACGAGATCGCCCAAGAGTCCCGTCCGATGTTGCAGATCTGTATCGACAGGGAATGAGAGGACGTTGGTCTCGGCGGGTTTGTCGCGATAACGCGCATTGAACTCGGTCATCTGATCACTGTTGACCAGCTGAATACTCAGCTCCGCTTTGCCATCGATAAGCCCATTTGAGTGATCCCCGCTCAGTGCAGACATCACCCAGATCCGGAAGTTCTCGTCATCAGGCGCATCAGCTTGGTTGCGATCGATATGAACAGTAACGTCCATTATCGCCGCTCCTCCGAGTTCGCCATGATCGTGTCATGCTCTTCGTATGCATTAACCACACGTTGGACTAAGGGGTGCCGAACAACATCCTTCTTTCCAAACCAGGTAAAAGACACCCCCTCGACACCGTCAAGTACTTGGGTCGCGTGCACAAGCCCTGAGGGCTGGCCTCGTGGGAGGTCAATTTGCGTCGCATCGCCGGTAATGACGGCAGTCGATCCAAAGCCCAAGCGCGTGAGGAACATCTTCATCTGCTCGCGGGTCGTGTTCTGCGCCTCATCTAGGATAATAAAGGCATTGTTCAGCGTACGACCGCGCATGAACGCCAGCGGCGCAACCTCGATGATATTGCGCTCAATGTATTTGGCGACCGTTTCGAATCCCAGCATCTCGTAAAGTGCGTCATACAGGGGCCGTAAATAGGGATCTACTTTTTGTGTCAAATCCCCCGGTAGGAAGCCCAGTCGCTCACCTGCCTCGACGGCGGGGCGGACCAAGAGGATGCGTTTTACGTCCTCTTCCAGTAGCGCTTGAACGGCGCAAGCTACGGCAAGGTAGGTTTTTCCCGTGCCTGCAGGTCCTACCCCGAAATTGAGATCGTGACGTTGAATGTCTTTAACGTAGTTAATCTGGCTGTGACCGCGAGGTTTAATGGTACCGCGCTTCGTCTTAATGCCTTTCACAATCGTAGCGTCGGAGGTGGTCGGTGCTGACTTGAGAAGCTCAAGGTCCGCTTGCTGTAGTTGCAGGTGAATGGTCTCTGGACTCAGCCGGATCCCCTGCGTTACATCGCGGTAGAGTTTTTTGAGTAGCCGCTCACTCGACTCTCGCGCCGCATCGGGGCCGGATACTCGGATTTTGTTGCCGCGATTGCTGATCGATACCCGCAATCGGTCTTCAATCAGCTTGAAATGGGCGTTCAGGTGCCCGCAAAGCAGTGCAACATGCTTCGCGTCTTCAGGTTCTAGGGAAAATGAAGAGGATGTGATGTCCTCCCGACTGTCAGGCTCGGGAGGTGTCGGGTCAATGTCCAAGGACTGTTTGGCCGCTCATATAGTTCTGGGCAGGTGAAGATACTTATCTTTCTGGCCATGTCAACTCAGAAGCACACCTCTAAGCGAGTTTGGCAGTGCCTCGAGGATCTCAACCGTTGCAAACTCGCCGATGAGGTCATGATCGAGGCACGAGAAATTGACAACGCGGTTGTTCTCTGTGCGACCCGCCAATTGACCCGGATCTTTCTTGGATACGCCTGTAACGAGGATTCGCTGTTCCGTCCCCACCATACGACGACTAATCGCCATGGCTTGTTGATTGATGCGTGTCTGTAGCAATTGTAGGCGCTTTTTCTTCACGTCTTCGGGGGTGTCATCGGCAAGGTCTGATGCCGGTGTGCCCGGCCGAGCCGAGTAAATAAAGCTAAAGGACGTATCGAAACCAACATCTTCGATCAGCTTCATGGTCGCAAGGAAGTCCTGTTCGCTTTCACCCGGGAATCCAATAATGAAATCAGAAGAAAGCGATATGTTTGGGCGAATGGCTCTCAAGGCTCGAATCTTGGCTTTGTATTCAATCGCTGTGTGGCCGCGCTTCATGGCCATCAAGATTCGGTCAGAGCCACTCTGAACCGGCAGGTGAAGGTGGTCCACTAACGCAGGGATGTCGCGATAGCACTCGATAAGTGCATCGCTAAACTCGACGGGGTGCGATGTGGTGTAACGAATACGTTCGATGCCGGGTACCAAATTGACCAAACCCAATAGCTCGGCGAAATCGACGATATCGCCCAGATGGTTCTCGCCTCGGTAGGCATTCACGTTCTGCCCAAGCAGGTTGACCTCTTTGACACCTTCGCTCGCCAGATGAGCGATCTCAGCAATGACATCATCGACAGGCCGAGAGACCTCTTCACCGCGAGTATAGGGAACAACACAGAAGGTGCAGTACTTGCTGCAACCTTCCATGATGGAGACGAAGGCTGTCGCGCTCTCACTCGTCGGTTGTGGCAGACGATCGAACTTCTCAATCTCGGGAAACGAGATATCAACGACCGCATTGTCGCGTTCGTTGCGCGTCTCGAGCATCTCGGGCAATCGATGGAGTGTTTGCGGACCAAAGATAAGGTCCACATACGGTGCGCGGTCGCTAATGGCCTCGCCCTCTTGGCTGGCAACGCAGCCACCCACGCCGATCACTACCTCTGGGCGCTCAGCCTTTATCGCTTTCCAGCGTCCCAGCTGATGGAAGACTTTTTCTTGTGCCTTCTCGCGAATGGAGCACGTGTTCAAGAGAAGTACGTCGGCTTCCTCGGCGTTGTCAGTCCGCTCCATACCATGGCTTTCCTTAAGAAGGTCACCCATGCGCGCAGAGTCGTACTCATTCATCTGGCAGCCATGTGTTTGGATAAAGACTTTGGAGGGCGTTTTTGTGCTCAATTGCGTGTGCTCGAAAAATCAGTAACGCGCTATTATACCTTCGTATATAGGGAATTGGCCTCCCCACAAGCCTTTCGAATTTTGGCAAAAGTGGTAGCATCGCCCGCCCACATCGGAACAACATGAGCATTATGTCGAACCAACCGGTCTACAAAATCATTTTCCACAACGGTAAACAGATCTTTGAGGTCTATGCCAAACACATCTATCAGAGCGATATGTGGGGGTTCGTGGAAATTGAGGAGATGCTGTTTGGCGAACGCTCGGCCATTTTGGTCGATCCGGGCGAAGAGAAGCTCAAGTCCGAGTTTTCAGGCGTTAAGCGAAGTTACATCCCAATGCAGTCGATTATCCGCATTGACGAAGTCGAAAAGCAGGGTGCAGCCAAGGTTAGTGAAGGTGGGGACTCGGGGAAAATTGCGAATTTCCCACTAACGCCCAATATGTCTTCAAGCGCATCATCAGAGGAGTGAGGCTAGGGTAAGCGTGCGGTAACGATGGCGCGCATTGGCGCCGGGTGGCCTTCGACCGTCTTGTTGTGATCAGCGCTGTCGAGAAAGTTCGACAGCGAATAAAACGTCATCCAGTCTGTCGAGCGTTGTTCGGCCACTGTAGTCTGAGTTACGTCAATCAGTGTCACATCGATAAAACCTACCTTGCTCATCCACTTCATCAGCGCCGATGGGCTCGGCAAAAACCATACGTTACCCATGCGAGCGTAGCGATCCGGGGGAACAAAAACGGCGTCCTCGTCACCTTCTACCACCAATGTCTCTAACACCAGCTGGCCGCCTGAGACCAAGGTATCTCGCAGATCCGTCAGATGGTCAATCGGCGACCGACGATGGTAAAGCACGCCCATCGAGAAGGTGGTATCAAAGGCTTTCAGTTTCGGCGGCAACTGCTCAAGGGTTAGCGGTAGCACATGCACGGTTTCGATGTTCAGGTAATGCTGGATCGCTTTGAATTGCAGAACGAATAATGGCGTTGGATCAATGCCAATAACCTCCGAGGCGCCGGCACCTTTCATTCGCCAGCAGTGATAGCCGCTTCCACAACCGACGTCCAGCACGCGACGACCCTCCAGAGAATCGATGGCGTGTGCGAGTCGATCCCATTTAAAGTCGGATCGCCACTCGGTATCGATGTTTACGCCAAAGAGTGAATAGGGTCCTTTGCGCCAAGGGTGCAAGCCACGCAGCGCCGTTTCGAGCTCGATAACCTTCTCTGCGATCATGGCACCGGATGCAGTGATGGCACTGGTGTCGAGGTCGATCACCTCCGCTTGAAGTGAGGGCAGAGCGGCAATGGCGGCTCGCCACCGCGGTAGGTCACCGAACCGTTGTTCTGACATGCCTCGAGATATTTGATCTGGCATCTCCCGGAGCCAATCACGAAGATTAGTCTCCTCCCATCGACGGTCGAAGGCTTCGATATCAGCGATGAGTTCTGGCGGTATCTCAAACATTTCAGGCAGTGGCGTTTAGGCGATGGCGATAAAAGAGGCGAAATTCAGGCACTGGAACCAAATACTAGAGCGTGAGAACCCCGCCTCCTGAAGTCGCTGCGTGTGCGTCTCAGCCGTTTCCGGAATCAGTACGTTTTCAATGGCATCCCGTTTCTGAGCAATCTCGAGATCGGTATAGCCCTGAGACCGTTTGAAGTCGTGATGCAGATCGATCATCAGCGCATCCATATCAGGGTCGGGTAGCCTCAACTTCTCGGACAGTATCAGAAGTCCACCTGGCACCATCGCCTCGCGTATTTTCGTGAGCAACGATAATCGCTGTTCTATGGGGATGAACTGAAGTGTGAAGTTCATGATGACCACGCTACTTCGCTCGAGCGGGAGCGTTGTCACATCCGCAAGACGCCATTTAATCCCCGAGTCCATCTGTTGCGCTTTACTAATCATTGCGGGCGAGTTATCGACGCCGACAAGATGACAGTCGCGGCCGTTAAGCGCGCCCTCGACAGAGCGAATGGACTCGCCCAGCGAGCATCCTAAGTCGTAAATATGGGTTCCTTCCTGGGCGTACTGTTCGCTCAGGATTCCACTCATTTTAACCACGGTACCGTAGCCCGGCACGGAGCGCTGAATCATGTCGGGAAAGACATCGACAACCGCGTCATTGAAGCTAAAGGTCGAGGGCTCGGCCACCAGTTCAGCGAACAGTGTATCTCGACGATTGGGGGTTACGTTGTCTGTCATAAGTGATCGGTAAGGAAGCCTTAAACGAATATTATCAGGCATTTAAGGGAGTTCGCCCTTCCCGTATACTTCCGCCTCGTTTTTTTACTGAAAGAGTCACCGATGTTAGAGCAACTCTCTGTACTTTCTCCCGACCCGATTCTTGGACTTGCCGCCGCCTGCCGTGCCGACCCAAATCCAAATAAGATCGATTTAACGGTCGGTGTGTACATGGACGAGGACGGTATTTGCCCCGTATTTGATGCGATAAAGAAAGCACAAGCTGCGCTCGTGGCCGAGGAGGTCACTAAAGCCTATCTGCCCGCAGCAGGCGATGCGGCTTACCTGACGGGAATGAAGACGCTGGTGTTCGGAGGTGACCTTGCGGGCGATGGATCTCATATCACGGCGGTCCAGACGCCAGGCGGCTGCGGCGCGCTCAGAATTGCATCAGAGGTGTTGGCAGCGGCATCACCCGATGCCACTGTTTGGATCAGCAATCCCACATGGCCCGTTCACATCCCGCTTATGGGGTCGGTGGGCTTGAAGTTCGCCACATACAGTTATTATGACCCTGCCTCGCACGGTGTTGATTTCTCGGGCATGGTTGATGATTTGAAGGGTGCCAAGGCGGGCGACGTGGTGCTCTTACACGGATGCTGTCACAACCCGTCTGGCGCTGATCTGACGCTCGAGCAGTGGTCGGTGATTGCTGACATGGCCATTGCTCAGGGCTTCACTGTGCTCGTAGATCTGGCTTATCAGGGGATGGGGCAAGGCCTCGCCGAGGATGTGGCAGGCTTGCGGTTGCTAGCGAGTCGATTGGGCGAGTTGATTGTTGCTGCCTCGTGCTCGAAGAACCTCGGACTCTATCGCGAGAGGACGGGTGTTGCCCTGTTTTACGGAAAAGATACGCAAACTGCAGCGGCGACTCAGAGCCATGGTCTGGGTGCGGCTCGTCGGGTCTATTCCATGCCACCTGCGCATGGCGCCTTGCTTGCCGGACGCGTTTTAAGTACGCCCGACCTGCGCGCGTCGTGGGAAGCGGAGCTCAGTCAAATCTGCCGCCGTATGATTTCACTGCGAACACAGTTGTCCGACAAGTTATCGGCGAAGACCGATCGGGACTTCTCCTTTATAGCCAAAGAAAACGGCATGTTCTCGTTCCTTGGCTTATCGGTTGAGCAAGCACAGGGCCTGCGCAAAGAGCGAGGTCTCTATATGCTGGACTCTTCGCGTATTAACGTTGCGGCACTGAATGATCGCAATATGGATATCGTCGTGGACGCCGTAGCGTCCGTTTTATGACGTCAGCCCTCGAGTTCGATTAACCGCTCCAGTGCGGTATCAAGCGACTCACCGACTTGCGTGAGTTGCTCGAGGGTTTTGCTGACCTCGGTAGGGTCGCCATTAAAAAAGCTGGCGTTGCCTGTCTTGCTCTCGAGCTCAGCTTGCTGCGCCTCCAACGACGCAATCAGTGCAGGGAGCTCATCGAGTTCGCGCTGTTCTTTGTAACTGAGCTTGCGTTTTTGTGGTGCCGGCTCTGTTATGGGCCGTGCTTTTGACTCATGGCTATTGTTATTGAGCTGATGGCTCTGCTTGGCAGCTTTCGTGGCGCTCCGGGCTTCGTCGACCGTACTGAGCAGGGTGCCGCCCCGTGCCTCCCAGTCAGAAAAACTGCCTGCTTGCTCCTCAACATTGCCCTGCTCGTCAATGACTAGAAGACTTGTCACGACGCGATCCATAAAGTCCCGGTCGTGACTTACGAGGACAACTGTACCCGAGAACTCGAGCAGTACCTCTTCTAGTAGTTCAAGCGTCTCAATATCCAGATCATTGGTAGGCTCATCCAGCACCAACAAGTTTGCGGGCTGGGTAAAGAGTTTGGCCAAAATAGCCCTGTTTCGCTCTCCACCGGAGAGTACTTTTGTTGGCGCTCTCACGCGGTCTGGTGAAAATAGGAAGTCGCCCAGGTAGCCAATCGCGTGACGCTTCTTGCCGTCAATTTCGATGAATTCCTGACCGCCACAAATGTTGTCGATCAGCGTTCCATTGGGATCCAAGTGGCCCCTTAACTGATCAGAATAGGCGACCTGTAGCTTTGTGCCTGTCTTCACCTGTCCTGTGGATGGCTCAATGTCACCGAGTAACATCTTAATAAGCGTTGTTTTCCCCGCGCCGTTTCGACCGACAATGCCGACGCGATCGCCGCGTTGGATGATGGTATTAACCCCCGTAATGATGGGTCGCTCATCGTAGGCGACAGAGGCGTCTTTGACCTCAGCGACTAATTTTCCTGAAAGTGTCGCGTTCTCCAGTGAAATGCTTGCTTTGCCTACTTGGCTTCGGCGAGCTGCTCTATCCTCGCGCATGGCTTTGAGGCGGCGAACGCGCCCCTCATTGCGCGTTCTTCGTGCTTTGATGCCTTGACGAATCCACGCTTCCTCTTGAGCGAGTTTTTTATCGAACAGTGCGTTCGCCGTGGCCTCCGCAGCCAGCTGCTCTGCTCGATGCTTCAAAAAGTCCCGGTAGCTACCTTCCCACAGTGTCAGCAGGCCTCGGTCCAATTCTCCGATCCTATTGGCAATCGCCTGCAGGAATCGCCGGTCGTGCGTAATGAGCACGATGGCCCCACTGAAATTTTGAAGCTGCTGCTCCAGCCAGATGATGGTCGGGATGTCCAGGTGGTTTGTCGGCTCATCCAGGAGTAAGACATCAGGTTCCGAGACCAACGCACGAGCCAGCGCAACGCGTCGACGCCACCCGCCTGATAGGTCCTGCAATTTGGCCTGGCCGTCGAGGCCCAGTTGAGACAATGTTGTCTCTACTCTGTTTTGAAGCGACCAGCCGTCATGCGTATCCAGCGCCTGCTGAATCTGCGCCATCCGAGCTAAGTCGGCTTCCGTTTCTGCGCCCAGCAGCTCCGCATAAGCCACGAGTAGCTCACCGACCTCATCGAGGCCGCCAGCCACCCAATCAAAAACCGTCGCATCGCCCTCTATGGGCAGCTCTTGCTCTAAACGGGCTAGCTTCACCGTGGGATCCAGCCATCGCTCTCCGTCATCAAGCTGCTGTTCGCCCGTTAGCACCCGAAACAAGGTTGTTTTTCCAACGCCATTGCGGCCCAACAACCCCAGACGCTCTCCCTTTGAGATAGTGAGATCAAGGTTGTCGAGAATGACTTGCGTGCCGAAATGCAGTTCGGCATTACTCAAACGCAAGAGCGTCATAATGGGTACTCCTTCACAGAAACGAGAGTGTACTTCAGTACCCGATTTGCCTGTCGATTTTGTTAAACTAGTGCTGTCGTTTAGGGGGGCAAAATGACAACAGCAGTTCACAACTACGATGACAAACTGGTCGGCGGCTGGCTGACGGTTTGTGCCATGACCATTTTCGGCATGATTTTACTCGGGGGTGTTACCCGCCTTACGGAATCGGGACTCTCTATGGTCGACTGGCGTCCCATTATGGGAGTGATGCCGCCCTTATCGACTGCTGACTGGGTTTATCTCTTCGATCAATACAAGCTGTATCCCGAATATCAACTCGTCAACCAGGGCATGACGCTGCCTGAGTTTAAGCAGATTTTTTGGTTCGAATATCTGCATCGCATGCTGGGTCGATTGATCGGTCTCATGTTCTTCCTTCCCCTCATGGTGTTTCTATGGATGGGCAAGGTGCGAGCATCACTTAAGCCCCACTTGTTCGCACTGCTCTTCCTTGGCGGATGTCAGGGTCTGATGGGTTGGTACATGGTCCAAAGTGGTTTAGTCGATCGTCCCGATGTCTCCCAGTATCGGCTGACAGCTCATTTGGGATTGGCGATCGCTATTTACGGCTACATTGTCTGGTTGATCATTGGCTTGTTCTCTCCCGAGCGACGGCAGCGAGATGGGGCGCTCAACAGTGTCTTTGGCATCATTGGGCTCGTTTATCTAATGATTCTCAGTGGCGGCTTCGTCGCTGGAACCAATGCCGGACTATCGTTTCCGACCTGGCCATTGATGGGCGATAGTTTTGTACCGCCGGCGCTTTACCGAGACGGAGTAACTTCGGCTTTCGAGCAGGTGACAACTATCCACTTTAACCACCGAATGTTGGCCTATCTCACCGGAGTTGTGCTGATCACTGCGGCAGTACGCGGCTTGCTGACAACGACAGACCGGCGGCTCAAGCTAGCGAGTGTTCTGATGCTCATCGCTGTGTGCTTTCAGATCGTACTCGGCATATCTACGGTCTTGTCGCACGTCGATCTCACCATTGCGGCCGGCCATCAGAGCGGCGCAGTGGTGCTCCTGACTACGGTTCTTTTTTGGGTGCATGTCTTCTTAACACAGAGCGCCGATTAAAATCGCTTTGTTTGCTCAATCCTGAGCTAAAAATTCTGTTTTGCTGATCGCCTGAGTTAATATGCTCGAGAGATATATGTGGCCTAGTCGCAATGACGGAAGAAGAATTGAATAAACAGGACCAAAAAGAGTCTCAATCAGAGGTCATTCGCGCTATCAGAGATGCGGATCTTGCTATTGATCAGATTCGAGAAAGCTTTTCTTTGATTTTTGGCATGCTAGAAGATCGAGCACATGAATGGATAGATAATTATGAGGCGGTCCAGCCAAGCAGGTCTGAAAACCACCATGAAGGGGAAATCGAGCAGCTGGCAAGTCGACATCGCTCGAAGGTGAAGCCTCTCTGGCTAGTGGAGCGCGAAGCCATACAGTCCGCAATCGAGGCAAGTGGAGGCAGTATCACAAAGGGCCGCTGTGCTGCTAGAGGTTGCGCCTTCAACGTTATACCGCAAGCTACGGTCTTGGGAAGATGCTTAGTTCCCTCGTCATCGAGGCTTGTTGCTGCTCCCGTATCAATTGTCTACGCAGTACTTAACTCATGAAAGCACTGGTCTGCTCCTCGCTAACTGATGATTTTGCTGATATCCGTGTGGAGGACGTGGATTTACCAGAGCCCAGCTATGGCGAGGTTCGCATTCGAATTCGAGCCACTAGCCTTAATTTCCCCGATATTTTGTTATGCCAAGGTAAATATCAGCTCAAACTCGAACCGCCGTTCACGCCGGGTATGGATATCGCCGGTGAGATTGATGCTGTCGGCGAGGGCGTTGAAGGTTTTGTTGTTGGGGAGGCAGTTGTCGGAGGCATGCGCTTTGGCGGTTTCGCAGAGTTTGCGGTCGTTAGCGCGGAAGGTCTTCAAAAAAAGCCAAGTCACCTGAGTTTCGCTGAGGCTGCCGCCTATCAAGTGGCTTATTTGACGGCCTATGTGGCGTTAGTGCGACGGGCCAATCTGCAGGCGGGAGAGACGCTACTGGTTCATGGCGCCAGTGGTGGTGTCGGCATGGCGGCAGTCGATATCGGTAAGTTATTGGGTGCCACGGTCATTGCGACGGGTGGAAGTGACGCCAAGCTTCAGCGCGTTCTTGATTACGGTGCAGACCACGTCATCAACACTGAGCACGGATTTCGGGAACAGGTCAAAGCGCTAACCGGTGGGCGGGGCGCCGATGTCATTTATGATCCCGTGGGCGGAGATATTTTTGATGAGAGCACGCGCTGCATCAACTTCGATGGTCGACTATTGATCATTGGATTTACCAGCGGGCGCATTGCTTCAGTACCGACCAACATCCCGCTGATCAAAGGCTTCTCTGTGATGGGCGTGAGGGCAGGTGAATACGGTCGCCAGTTCCCTGAGAAGGGCGCCGAAAATCTGCAAATCATTTGGGATTGGGTGCGTGAAGGGAAAACGAAGCCTCACGTACATGCCGAGTTACCGCTTTCCCAATCAGTCGATGGGTTTCGGATGCTTCAACAGCGTGAGGTGATTGGCAAGCTGGTTATTTGCCCTGACCGTTAGGGCTGCCTCGGCGTCTAGGTCTGCTTTGTCCGATGTTGAGCAACCTCATTCGGGCCATACGTACTTCCGCATATCGACCTTGCGATTGTGAACAGCAACACCTTCTTTGGTGAGGCGATCACTGGCGATATCGTTGCGCGGACAGGTGATGTCGCCGTTGTGTCCCAGCACACGATGCCAGGGTATGGATGTATCGGCAGGTAGTTGTGAGAGCACGCGTCCCACCCAGCGAGCCCTTTTCGGGAAGCCCGCGGCCTCAGCAATTCTCCCAAACGATGAGACTCGTCCCAGTGGAATACTGTTGACCGTGAGTAGCAGTCGGTCCCGCGCCTCCTGATCCGAATCAGTCGGCAATGCGAACTCTTCCGACCCGATTCGAGCTGCTCTGGTGTATCAAGAGGTCGCCGTCTTGTGTCTCCCAAGTGTGACGAATAATGCCAATACCGGAGGGCACTGCCCAGCTTTGAAATTGTTCTGTGGCGGGATCGAAACGCACCAGGGCATCGGGCCGCATACCACTCTCGTTGTACCAGACAATGTCCTTAATAACGGTCATTGAATAGGGGTGAGAGGTTGGTCCACTGGGTGAATTCCATTGAGTGACCTTACCGGTATCCACTTCTAGCTTTCCAACTTTCCCCAGACTTGAGTTGACGAACCACACGTTCTGATCACTATCGATGTCGAGGCGTCGAATCCGCGTGGCTGTGTCTGGGATAGTCGTAATAACGAACCGACAAGGTGCCCGGATGCATTCGGCCAATAGCGTTGGTGCCGTTGTAGGCGATGAAGAGATCACCCGATTTGCCTACCTTGATGCCATAGGGCTTTTTGCGCGTCTCGATTTCTTTCAGCTCGCCAGTCTTGGGATTGAGCCTACCCAACATATTGGAATGTTGGCTCGTGAAATACAGATTGCCATTGGGATGAAACACAGCGGTATGAGGGTCACGGGCGCGGGTCGGGTATTCTTTTATGGATCCGTCGGCGGGATTGAGTCTGCCAATGGTCCCGTTACTGTTTCCCGTGTACCAGATGAAACCATCTGCGTCGGGAACAATAGAATGCGGGCGTGCCGAGCTGGGTAGTTGATACTCCTGCATGGCGCCCGTATTTGGATCGAGCCGCCCAACAAGAGAGGCCCACATGCCGGTCCACCAGATGGCTCCGTCGGGTGACTCCACCGGATCTCGCGTGCGCTGACCCAAGGTGGGTGTAACCCACTCCTCGATAGTGATATCCGTGTCGCCCTGTACCAGTACCGGTGCTTTTTCAGGCTTATGCCGATAGTTTTCGGCGAGGTATTGGCTGATGGCCCGGTCGCGCTCTGGCGGAAGCTTGACCATACTGGCGATCAAATGAGACCACTCTGCTGGCGTGTCATAGCCCTGAGCTAAATCGAGATAACGCAGGCCATGACAAGCAGCACAGGTCTCTGCCACATCTGCTTTTACGTCATAATTTGGGCCAAGCGAAGTGGGTCCCGCATGCGCGAGACCCACCCAAAGCAACGGAAGTGCAGCCAGTAGCCGCATGATTAGACTCTAAGCAACGTGCAGATCTTGTTGCCAGAGGGATCTCGGAGATAAGCGAGGTGGATCGGTCCCATGTCGCCATCGCGAACACCGGGTGGGTCTTCACAGTCTGTTCCGCCGTTGGCCAAGCCGGCTTCATGCCAAGCCTCAGAGGCTTCAACACTCGGCGATGCAAATCCAATGGTGCCACCGTTGGCTGCGCTGGCAGGGTTGCCATCGATGGGCGTTGAGATCGCAAAAATACCCGTATCCGTGATGTAGAACACACGACCTTTAGGGTCCATTACGCCGGGTCCGTAGCCCAGTGCACCCAAGGTCGCGTCATAGAATTTTCTTGATGCTTCGATATCTGAAGCGCCTAACATGATGTGGCTGAACATGAGGTGAGATCCTTATTTTAATGGTTAGTTCAAGGCTACTTAAGGTCCCATGGGCTTGTCGAGCACTCATTGACCCTTAGAGCTCAGCCCCACGCTTTTACCGGGTTGCCCCTTTTAAGCAGCACCCGATCTTACATCGGAGTGATGGTTTGACGCAGGTGATCAGGCGCTGAGCCGAACGGGAACGCCGTTCACTGCAGCATTACCCGATAGCTGATCAAGGAACTGTTCATCGGTAACGTCATTACAGCTGACCCCAGCGTGCGAATTAGCCACTTTTGATCGAGTGCCCTCCAATCCATGGCCGTAACCGTGCGGGAGACTGATCACCCCTGGCATGACTTCGGTTGAGGGCATCAATTCAGCTGAAACGCTCCCTACTCGACTGGTAATGGTTACATGCATTCCCTCGTTCCAACCTTCCTTTGCAACGTCATCTGGGTGCATGAGCAGCTGGCAGCGATCTTTTCCCTTAACGAGGCGACGGTGATTGTGCATCCACGAGTTGTTGTCTCGTACATTACGACGCCCGATCAGGCGATAACCTCCCACATCCTCATTCATGTCAGATTGCAGGCGATTGATATCCGTCAGCACCTCGGGAATTGCCAATGGAATGCGTTTGTCATGGGTTTGCAAGCGCTCAGGACAGGAGGGCTCTAGCGGGCCAAAGTCGATACCTGACGGATATGTTTTTAGTTTCTCGATGCTCAGGTTCCACTCTGAGTCCTTGCCGTAGGGGCCGGCTTGAAGCGCCGCATCCACCACTTTATGAGGTGGAACGTGAGGCATCGATTCAACCCCCAGTCGCTCGGCCAATCGGTCCCCAAGCTCAGCAAAGATTTCCCAGTCATGGAGTGCGCCCTCTGGCTTTTCAAAGACAGCGGGCGTGTAGCGCGCCGTGTTTCGTATGGCGAGATTATGAAAAGCAAAATCGTAATTGTCGTGCTCGAGCGGTGAAGTGGGTGGCAAGATCACATCGGCGTGTCGGGTGGTTTCGTTGAGTGCCGGATCGAGGGAGATCATGAAATCTAGTTCCTCGAATGCTTCATCGACCGCACGGCCGTTCGGCGTCGATAGCACCGGATTACCGGCGCCGGTGAACATCAACTTGATTTGACCTTCTCCGGGTGTACGAATCTCATCAGCGAGTGCCGCGGCTGGTAGCTCGTAATTGAACTCCGGTAGTCCGCGTCCTCGACTGGTGAAGCGAGCGAAACCACCGCGACTGCTGTTCAGTACTTGGTCCATGGCAGGGCGGGTGAACAAACTGCCTCCCGGCTTGTCGAGGTTACCTGTGATCACATTAATGACCTGTATGGCCCACTGACAGAGTGTTCCGTAAGCTTGAGTGCTGACGCCCATTCGGCCGTAGCAAATAGCTGCATTGGCTGTCGCCATATCTCGCGCAATGCTTTCAATGTCGGAAGCTTCAATACCTGTAATGCTGGCTGCCCATTCAGGGGTCAGAGAGGCGACCGCACTTTGAACCTCTTCGAGGCCGTCCGTGAACTCTGACAAGGCGCCCAACGCCGTTAGCTTGTCTCGAAATATGACGTGTAACAGCGCGAGGAGCAGCGCCGCATCTGTTCCGGGTCGTATGAAGTGATGCTCGCTGGCAAGCTCAGCTGTCTCTGTTCTGCGTGGATCAATGACGACCAGCTTACCGCCACGCGCTGTTAGATCTTTGATCCGTTTTCTGACATCGGGCACTGTCCAGATGCTGCCGTTTGATGCGAGTGGGTTGGCGCCGAGCATCAAAAAATAATCCGTGCGATCGATATCAGGAATCGGCATGAGCAGCATATGGCCGTACAGCCACATAGAGACGAGATGATGCGGCAATTGATCAACCGACGTGGCAGAGAAGCGATTGCGTGTCCGTATGTGGCGGAAGAGATTACGCTGATGCGTCATCATGCCGTAGTTGTGCGCTGACGGGTTTCCAAAATACGCACCAACCGCATCAACGCCGTGCTTCTGAATGGTTGAGGCCAACGCATCGGCCGCAAGATCAAGCGCTTCTTCCCACTCGATCTCCACGTGTTTGTAGACGCCAGCTTCTGACCGGATACGCTTGAGCGGTTTTCTCAATCGGTCGGGATCTTCGTGAATATCTTGCAGTGCGACTGCTTTGGGACAGACGTGTCCCCGACTCAAGGGATCGTCTTTATCACCCCGTATATCGATGACCTTATCGGCTTCAGTTTTTATCACCAAACCGCACATGGCCTCGCATAGATGGCAGACACGATGGTGAGTTTGAGTCGATGCAATAGTCACAGTGATGTACCCTCGAGATATAACTGTCGCCGCGTAGCTTGGCGAGCTTTAATTATTCTGTTGCTTCACTAGAGTACATGACTTGGGCACTCTTTGTTGATGTTGGCTCTCTTTATGGGGGTGTACGCGCGACGACAGGATATTGGAAAGCCGTATAAAAAAACTGTAGGGGTCACCTTTGAAAAAAATTCTGTTAATCGATGGACACCCGGATGAGACGAGACTTACAAGTGCATTGATGTCGGCTTACAGGGGTGGTGCTGAGGAGGCTGGCTATCAGGTCTCACACATCGTCATTCGTGACCTCGCTTTCGAGCCCAACTTGAGGTTTGGTTATAAGCAGCGACTTGAGCTCGAACCCGACTTACTCGCAGCCATCGACGCAATAAAGGCTTGTGATCACATGGTCTGGGTTCACCCCGTCTGGTGGGGTGGCTTACCTACCTTACTTAAGGGCTTTATCGATAGAACCTTCCTTCCGTCGATTATGTTCGATTATAACGAGGCAAAACTGGGGGGCATGGGCTGGGATGGCTATCTCGAGGGTAAGACGGCCCGCATTATTGCGACGATGGATACGCCTAAAATTCTGTATCGGCTGCTTTACAGTGCGCCAAGTGTCAATCAGCTAAAGAAAACAACGCTTGAGTTTTGTGGCGTAAAACCCGTGAAAGTTACCCAGTTCGCGCCCGTGAAAGGCTCGACGCCAGAGAAGCGAGAAACTTGGATCAAAACCGCCCATGTGTTGGGGCTGAAAGGCGCTTAACTGCCTCAAATGCTGCTCGGTTTCAAACGCTGGTGGATCAGTCAGCTAAACGGCTGGTAGAGGCTTTGCTGAGGTTCCGTGAACCACTTAGGCCCCTGCTCGGTCATGTAAAAGTGATCTTCCAGTCGGATGCCGAACTGGCCGGGAATCACGATCATGGGTTCGTTCGAAAAACACATGCCCTCAGCGAGTGGCGTGTCATCCCCCCGAACAAGGTAAGGGCCCTCATGAATATCAAGGCCAATACCGTGCCCTGTTCTATGGGGTAGACCCGGTAGTTGATAGTCGGGGCCCAAACCGTGATGCTCGAGCACTGCCCGCGCAGCCGTGTCAACACTGCCACAGGGACTACCCAGTTGTGCCGCATCTAGCGCCGCTGCCTGCGCTTCTTTCTCAAGATCCCACAGAGCCTCAACGTTTGAGTCTTGCTTATCCAACGCATAGGTCCGGGTAATATCCGAGTGGTATCCGCCCACGGTACACCCGGTATCGATCAAGATGAGCTCGCCCTTTTGCAGGACCGGATCGCCCGGAACACCGTGCGGGTGAGATGTTCCCTCGCCAAATTGCACCGCACAGAAAAAGCTGCCGTTATCAGCGCCGCCCGCTCGATGCAGCTGGTCGATTTTAGCGATGACCTCGCTCATCCGGAGGCCCGGGCGTATCCATTCGAAGGTCTGTTGATGTACCTGCAAGGTCAGGGACTTAGCGGCCTGAAGCAGCGCAATTTCTGTCGCGGACTTTTTCCCTCTGAGGGATTGGAATAGGTCGCCAGCCGACGTCAATGTCGACTGTGTTGCTTTTGACAGCGCATGAACCTGTCCAAACGAGCAGTTTGGATCTATGCCGACCCTCGAAAATGAGCCCTCTGCCAAAATGTTTGCGACGGCTTGTCTCGGATCTTCGTGTTCTTCCCACCAAACACAGTCAGCGGGTGATGAAAGGGCTGCCAGCAGTGCCGTGTCCTCAAACTTAGGGCAAACAAATACAACGGCACTTTCTGATATGACAGCACAGACCAAGCGCTCGGTTTCACGCCATGTCAGCCCGAAAAAATAACGCATATTCGCGCCCGGCGTGACGATCACTGCGTCAAGCTCATGTGAGGCCATACTCGCTTGCAAGCGTGCTAAACGCGATTGCCGCTCGTCTGCGGTGATGGGTTTTACTGTCTCGATCATTGACATAAAAAGTGCGGTCCTATCGTCTCTTGTCGCGCTTGGTTGTGCGTACCTCGTCTCGCTATTGTACTCCGGCGAGCGTGCTATATTTGCGCGCATGCGGAGGTGGCGCAACTTGAATAACACGCTTAGAACAGATTCTTTTTCGCGAACGTTTTATATCGCCAACCTGCTAGAGATTTTCGAACGAATCGCTTGGTACGGTTTCTTCACGGTGTCTTCCCTGTATATGAGCAGCTCACCGGAGGCGGGTGGGCTCGGGTTCAGTGACACTGAGCGCGGTGTCTTACAAGGCATCATCCCTTTCTTTGTGTATGTGCTTCCTGTCGTCACCGGCGCGCTAGGCGACCGTCTCGGCTACCGACGGATGTTTCTTATCGCGTTCGCTATTTTGACTCCGAGCTATTTCTTACTCGGTCAGGTGCATCAATTCTGGCCCTTCTTTTTCGTTTATATGTTGGTTGCCCTGGGCGCGGCAATCTTTAAGCCGCTGGTTGTTGGCACCGTAGCTCGCAGTGCTAACGAGCATAATCGTGGCAGGGCCTTTGGCATTTTCTACATGATGGTCAACGTGGGAGGCTTTCTTGGTCCCGTAATCGCAGGCTATGTCAGGGCTATCAGTTGGGAACATGTGTTTTTACTCTCTTCCATCGCGATTGGCATTAATCTGCTGATTGCGCTCGTGTTGCTCGAGGACGACACACCACGCGAATCGAATATCAAGGCGACTTCAACGGCGTTCAAGGACGCGGGTCAGGTGCTGGGTAATGGCCGCTTTGCCTTGATGCTTGTGCCGATTATTCTGGGCTTGATGGTAGCGGGTGGGGGATGGATAAGCTGGCAACACTACGGATTATTTTTGTTGTTGTGGGCGGGCATTCAGTACCTCTGGGATCGAACATCGAATCCGGGATCAGAACTCTGGTATCGACAACCTTTGCGCGTAGGTAACGCTCCTTTCCTGGTCTATTTGCTTGTGCTTTCCCTGTTCTGGGCTGTCTATAACCAGATTTTCCTCACGCTCCCTCTATATGTTCAGGATTTCGTGGATACATCCGATGTCGTCCTCTTTGTGAATGCCCTATCTCCGGATTTTGCTCATTACCTTGCACCGGTTGACCCATCGAAAATTGCAGTCGAGCTGGGCGCAATGGCCGCTAACCGGCCCGAGGTGTCAGACGGTCTTCGCCAATTAGCGCAATTTCAGATTAGGGTCCCTGAGGAGACCTGGTTTTCTGGTATGCAGTCCCTGAGGTCGGGCGATACTGCCCCTGCGCCACTCGCGTCAGAATGGGTCAGTCGGTATCGCCAGATAAGTCCGGAATACATCATTTCCTTCGATTTTCTATCGATTGTCTTGTTTCAATACTTCATTAGTCGTTGGGGTGAGCACCGAGCACCCTTTGGCATCCTGATTCTGGGTACAGGCATGATCGGGTTATCGTTTTTGTTGGGCGGTATGGCACACATGGTGTCATTTGGCGGCTTGCTTGCCATAGCTAGCGTTGTGGTCTTTGCCTTTGGTGAGATGTTCGCCTCTCCGAAAAGTCAGGAATACGTGGCCTCGGTAACGCCCGCAGCACAAGCAGCCCTGTTCCAAGGCTATTATTTTGTATCGATTGCTATTGGCTACCTGCTCGCTGGCATCATGTCGGGGTGGGCTTATGGCGAGATAGCATTAAAAGCGGATAAACCGTTTTTGATGTGGGCTGGGTTTGCCATGTTGGCCATGATTGCGATGGGTGCGCTTGCATTATTTAACCGCTATTGGGCGCCCGCGATGGCCACCGGGTCGGGTTTAGGAGCTAAGACACCATGATAGATGTGAAAACGATTGCTGCCGCTTGGCAACCGGATCGTGTGACGTCACTCCGTAAGGCTATGTCAGCGATGGCGCTGGATGCGCTCGTGGTACCCCGATGGGATGAACAGCAGTTTGAGTATGTTTCTGTGGCTAACGAGCGACTGGCGTGGCTAACCGGTTTCACGGGCAGTTGGGGGTTAGCGGTACTAACCCACGATGATGTGATTCTTTTTATTGATGGTCGTTACCCCGAGCAGGCAGCGAGAGAAACAAATGCCGAGTGGGTGAGACTTCAGCACCTCTATGAACAACCCCCTGAGGACTGGATCAAGCAGCATGCGCAGACGGGTTGGCGTATTGGTTTTGACAGCGAGGTGATGACGCCGGATCTTTACAGCCGTCTTCTCGTCGTATGCGAGCAAAAAGGCGCGGTGATGCAACCGACTTCAGGAGACCCGTTTGAGCAATGTTGGATTGATCGACCCGTTACCGCCCCCTCAAAAATGGCACAGTTTTCCAGTGAGTGGGCGGGTGAGTCCGTTGCCAGCAAGCTCGCGCGGGTCCGCGAGAAAATGCAATTGTCCGAGGCCGATTGGCTAATCGAGACGCAACCCGACAATGTGAACTGGTTGCTCAACATTCGGGGACAGGACTTACCCTATTGTCCGGTGGTGCGGGCACGGTTACTCATTGGCTTGGAGGGAGAAGTCCATCTATTTGGCGACTTCATAAAAAGTGATGTTGAAAGCCTTGTTAAATCTGGGCTCTCAATTCACTGCCATGGACGCGATCAATTTTTGGCCATGCTCGGCAATAGAATTCACAACTCAGAGCGGCTTTGGCTCGATCCAATACAAGGACCTCAGTGTGGTTGTGATGCGGTCCAGGCTCGGGGTGGCGAGGCATTGCTCAAGCGCAGCCCCGTCACGGATTTGAAGGCCACAAAAAACGAGACCGAGTTGAGCGCACTTCGCAGCGCCTGCTTGGCAGACAGCGCGGTCTGGGTGCGTCTTCTGCACTGGCTGGAGTCCGCCGTTCATCAGGAATCAATTACCGAGCTTGCGGTGGAGGAGCGTATTCATCAGTTGAGGACAGCGGTTGATGACTACACTGCACCCAGTTTCAGAACGATTTCCGCGGCGGATGGCAATGCGTCGTTAGCACACTATTCGGCACCAGAAGATGGAGGTGCATGCTTGCGGCCTTCAACATTGTTCTTGCTGGATTCGGGCGGACAGTTCAGCCGAGGAGGCACAACCGATACCACGCGAACCTGGTGCTTCGAGTCGCCGAGCGCTGAACGTCGTCGTCTGGCCACCAGTGTGTTGAAAGCGCACATCGCGGTGGCGCAACAGGTCTTTCCTACGGGGACACTGGGACATGCGCTAGATAGCGCTGCACGACTGCCGATGTGGCAGGCGCAACTGGATTACGATCATGGTACGGGACACGGAGTAGGGCACTATCTCAGCGTTCATGAATTTCCTCAGCGTATGCAGAAATCGGGCACAGGTGTGGGACTGGAGGTGGGTATGACCCTCACGGTTGAGCCCGGTTTTTATCGCCCTGACGAGCTCGGCATTCGACACGAGAATCTCTGTGAGGTGGTATCGCGCGGTGACGGATGGTTGGGGCTTGAAAGCATGGCGTTTGTGCCCTTTAACCGTCAGTTGATCGATGTTGCTATGCTGACGATGCCCGAAAAAGTGTGGGTTGATGACTACCATCGGCAGGTCCGCGATAGGGTAAGCCCTCTCTTGGACGATGATGACGTGATTGCTTGGCTTGAGATTGCAACGAAGCCGCTTACCGACCATTAATTGGACCCGTCGATGAGTCTCTGTCACTGTCATAACATGAATAGGACGAGAGTTACGCGGTCGGAGTCACGCAATGCAGCAGGCTGATCCTATCCTTATTGTGCAATGTCACGCCTGCGGCGAAGTGGGCGATGTCATTGTCGATGGTGTAGCGCCACCTCCCGGTGACACGTTGTGGGAGCAGTCGCGGTGGATCGCGCGCGACGAGACCTTGCGTAATTTTGTGCTCAACGAGCCACGTGGCGGCGTGCACAAGCATGTCAATTTATTGGTGCCACCCAAGCATCCCGAGGCTGATGCAGGCTTTATTATTATGGAGCCTGCTGATACGCCTCCCATGTCGGGCTCCAACTCCATGTGTGTCGCGACGGTACTCCTCGAGACCGGAAGAGTGCCCATGCACGAGGGGACTAACACCCTCGTCTTGGAAGCGCCCGGAGGTCTTGCTCGCGTCACCGCAAACTGCAGAGCAGGTCGAGTTGAATCGGTAACGGTCACCAATCACCCGAGTTTCGCAGGCCATCTCGATGCAGTCATCGAGGTTGAAGGTGTGGGAAGTATCATTGTCGATACAGCCTATGGTGGTGATAGTTTTGCAGTGGTCGACGCGTCCGCCTTGGGTTTCAGTCTCACACCTGATGAGGCCAAGGATCTTGCTGATCTGGGGGTGAAAATTTCAGATGCGGCGACAGCGCAGCTGGGATTTCGCCACCCAACAAACCCTGATTGGCGCCATATCTCGTTTTGTCTATTTCGTAGCCCTGTGGTTGGGGGTGAGACGCGTCATGCGGTTGCGATTCGCCCCGGCAAAATTGACCGCTCGCCAACGGGTACTGGGGTATCGGCCCACCTGGCCCTGATGCAGGCGCGCGGAGACGCCGACATAGGTACAACGCTGACTGCGCGTTCAATTATCGACTCTAAATTTACTGGCCGTATAGAGGGATTAACTCAGGTGGGTAATGTGCCAGCGATTGTGCCCTCTTTGACCGGCAGGGCGTGGATTTACGGGCGATCGGAATTGCTACTTGCGCCGGATGATCCTTGGCCAGAAGGCTACCGCGTGGCAGACACCTGGCCCGGTGCATAGGCCGGTCTACATAAGGGGGTATATAGCAGTGCAAAGGCCATGGAGTAAACAGTGAGTGAAAAAGGAGTGAATCTAAGTTTTGAGTGACACCGCCAAAACCGCACTGCTCATACTAGGCCCTGAGTTAACCGATCAGTTGAATTGGGCTGACGCTGTCGAAGTGCTTCGTAAGGGGCATATGTTTCCGCGAGCGGCTATTAGCGACATGTTGATGCCGATGGCGGAGGGCGAGTTGCTGACACGCTCCGCCGCTATTCCGGGGCTTGGTGCCGGAACTAAATCCGTAACGATATGTCCCGATAACCCTGCACTCTCACCGCCAGCACCCAGTGTGCAGGGGCTTTTCACACTCTTCGATGAAGACCGTGGTCATCCCCTAGCCGTAATTGACGGTGCGCTACTGACGTTCTGGAAGACCGTGGCGGATTCGTTATTGGGTGCGAGCTATTTAGCACCAAGCGATGCTAAATCTCTGGCAGTCATTGGTACAGGACCTATCGCAAAAGGGCTTTTGGAGGGTTATGTCACGCTCTTCCCTGAGTTAACGGATATCCGTATTTGGGGAAGAACGCAGCAACGGGCTCTGGCGATTGCTGATGAAATGACGTTCCCTGTGGCCGTTTGTGATTCGGCCGAAGACGCCGTTCGAGGTGCAGATGTTGTTACGAGTGCCACGGCTTCCAGGTCGCCAGTCATCAAGGGGGATTGGCTTAAACCGGGCGCACATATTGACCTCGTCGGAGCGCACGGCCCCGATATGCGAGAGGCGGATGATGCGCTCATTTCAAGCGCATCGCTGTTTGTCGATTCGCGCGAAACGGTACTGGAGCATATTGGTGAGCTGCGTATTCCCATCGCAGAGAGGGTCATTTCGCCGGCTGATGTTAGAGGCGATCTTTACGACCTTGTCATGGCTGATAGCCGCCAACGTGGTGACGATGAAATCACCGTCTTCAAGAACGGCGGCGGGGCTCATCTTGATTTGATGATGGCTTGGTACTGCCTTGAGCAAGCTAGTAAGCGTTAACGAACGAGAACAAATAAGGGTTTTTTTCGGGCATAAAAAAAGCAGGGGCACGAGCCACTGCTTTTTCTAAGATATGGTAGCTACGGGTGGACTTGAACCACCGACCCCAGCATTATGAATGCTGTGCTCTAACCAGCTGAGCTACGTAGCCACGAGGGCGCGTAGTGTGTCGATAAATGGTGCACAGGTCAATTCCCTGACGCCGCATTTCACCACTTTTTCTCTTTGCTGAGTGCTGCTACTTGTGGATAACCGCATCCGGGTCAGACGTTGAATCGGAAGTGAATTACGTCGCCATCTGCAACGGTGTATTCCTTGCCTTCAAGGCGCCATTTTCCGGCCTCTTTAGCGCCCGACTCACCCTGGTAGGTAATGAAATCGTCGTAAGCGACCACTTCGGCGCGAATGAACCCTTTTTGAAAGTCTGTGTGGATAACGCCTGCGGCTTCTGGCGCTGTCGCTCCTACTTTGATCGTCCAAGCGCGCACTTCCTTTGGACCTGCCGTAAAGTAGGTCTGAAGATTTAGCAACGCATAGCCCGCGCGAATTGTTCGATCGAGACCTGATTCTTCCATCCCCATGTCGGCGAGGAACTCGAGTTTTTCGTCATCTTCGAGCTCAGAAATCTCTGACTCCAGCTTGTTGCAGATAGCGACTACGCCTGCTCTCTCGCTCGCTGCGTACTCGCTTACAGCATCGAGATGAGGGTTATCCTCGAATCCGTCCTCCGCTACATTCGCGATGTACATCGTCGGCTTCGTGGTCAACAGGTGCATGGTTTTGACGAGCGCCTGTTCGTTTTCATCGAGCTCTAATGCTCTCACCGGTAGCGCCTCATTGAGGTGTGGGAGCAACTTTTCCTCTAATAATGATTTGGTGGCTACTGCAACTTTGTCGCCACTCTTGGCTGTCCGAACAACGCGCTGAAGTTGCTTTTCACAGCTTTCGAGATCAGCGAGCGCAAGTTCGGTGTTAATCGTTTCAATATCGGCCAGCGGATCGATCTGGTTAGCGACATGAATGACGTTCGGATCCTCGAAGCAACGTACAACATGCGCGATCGCGTCAGTCTCTCGAATATTGGCGAGAAACTGGTTGCCCAGTCCTTCACCTTTTGAGGCACCGGCAACCAGTCCAGCGATATCGACAAATTCCATTGTCGCGGGAATAGAGCGCTCGGGTTTAACGAGCCCCTCAATAGCGTCCTGCCGAGGGTCTGGGATCGATACAACACCCGCATTGGGTTCAATCGTGCAGAAGGGAAAGTTTTCTGCATCGATGCCTGCCTTTGTTAGCGCGTTAAATAGGGTCGATTTTCCCACGTTGGGTAAACCGACGATGCCGCACTTGATGCCCATGCTGAGGCTCCTTACAAATCTTCTTTTGTCTTGTCGCTGCTGTGTAGGCGCGTCATCGCTTTCACGTCCTCACCGTCGAGAAGTAGAGGTAACGCGCTTAATGACTCATCGATTGAGAGATCAATGAGCTGTTGTTCAATCTTGGATGCTTTGCTCAAAACCCAGCCTGAAACTTTGCTCGCCTGCCCCGGGTGACCGATACCCACCCTTAGTCGCCAGAAGGCCTTTGACCCACCGATGGCCGGAATGACGTCCCGAAGACCATTATGGCCCCCGTGACCGCCATCGAACTTGAACCGGCTAGCACCGGGTGGCATGTCGAGTTCGTCATGCGCAATGACGATCTGTTCAGGTGCTATCTGAAAGTACTTGGCGGCCAACCCTACAGCTTTTCCGCTGTGGTTCATGAACGTGTCAGGGATCAGCAGGCGCACGTCGTGTCCCGCCACAGTACCTCTGCCCAGTCTTCCGGCTAGTTTCTTTTCGGTTTTGAGCTCGATACCGTTTTGTTTTGCGAGTGCTGAAACGAAATCGGCACCCGCATTATGACGGGTGCCGATATATTTTTCGCCAGGATTACCCAGACCGACAATCAGTCGAATGCTGGGCATGGCGATTAGCTCTCGTCGCCAGCGTCTTCGCTGTCTGCATCGTCTGCTGACTCTGCTTCATCTACCTCGTCTTCTGAATCAGCTGCGCCTGCGCCACCTCTCGGAGCGAGTACGCTGGCTACACCCATATCGCGATCATCACCCAAGGCAAGAGCGGTAGACGTGACACCTTCGGGTAGAGCGAGGTCAGAGAGGTGAACAATCTCACCGACCTGAAGCTCGCCCATATCGACCTCAATAAACTCTGGAAGATCGGCGGGAAGTGCCAGCACTTCTACCTCGTTGAGTGTGTGCTGGATACGACCACCACCCAGTTTCACGCCCACACACGTATCTTCGTTAATGAAGTGTAGAGGGACAGAGACTTTAATGGGCTTGTTTGCTTCAACACGGAAGAAATCAGCGTGCATTGGAAAGTCCTTTGCAGGGTGACGCTGAAGTGCTTTTAGAATCGCTTTTTCTTTTTTCCCGTCGTAAGCCACTTCGAGAATTGCGGAATAAAACGCTTCTTTCTCGAGGTGCTTTTCAAAATCCTTTCGGATCAACGATAGGCTGACCGGGGCACTGTCACCCCCATAAATGATGGCGGGTACTTTTGCTTCGAGTCGGCGAAGGCGGCGGCTCGCACCTTTCCCTTCATCACTACGAAGCTCGGCTTCTACTACAAAAGTGTCAGACATGGTCTGTCTCCTTTGAAAAAACACCCGTGAACTTGCGACCGGTTCAGGGGTGGGTGGGTTTACGCTGTTTAGGAATCGAACAGCGCGCTAATGGATTCTTCGTTGCTGACGCGCCGGATAGATTCCGCAAGTAGGTCAGCAATCGTTAACTGACGAATTTTCTTTACGCTTTTTGCTTCCTCGCTCAGCGGAATGGTGTCTGTTACGACCAATTCGTCTAACTGGGAATTGCGCACATTTTCGAGTGCCTTGCCAGACAATACGGCGTGCGTGCAGTAAGCGACGACTTTTGTCGCGCCACGCTCTTTAAGGGCGTTGGCTGCGGAGCAAAGCGTACCTGCTGTATCGACCATGTCGTCAACCATGATCGCGGTACGGCCCTCGACATCGCCGATGAGGTTCATGACTTCAGACTCGTTCGCTCTCGGACGGCGCTTATCGATGATGGCCAGGTCGGCGTCATCCAGTTGTTTGGCAATAGCCCGCGCGCGAACAACACCGCCGATGTCGGGGGACACCACAACCACATCCTTGAACTTACTGGCGACTATGTCGTCATTCAAAATTGGTGAGCCGTAGACATTATCTACCGGGCAAGTAAAGAAGCCCTGGATCTGCTCAGCATGCAGGTCGACCGTGAGGACACGATCCACGCCCACACTGACCATCATGTCCGCGACAACTTTTGATGAGATGGGTACTCGGGCGGAGCGCACCCGACGATCCTGGCGCGCGTAACCGAAATAGGGCACCACCGCTGTGATTCGACTTGCCGATGCGCGCCGGAGTGCGTCAATGATGAGCAGCAACTCCATCAAGTTATCGTTTGTGGGCTCACAGGTGCTTTGCAGCACGAATACGTCTTTACCACGAACGTTCTCGTTAAGCTCGACGGTCACTTCACCATCGGAAAACTTATCAACCTTCGCGCTACCTAACTCAAGGTAAAGTCGACTCGCGACCTTCTTTGCAAGATCACGGTTCGAGTTGCCGGTAAAAACCATCATTTTCGAAGACATGCGAGGCGTCCTACGAGTAGAAAATGGCTGGGGCGGGAGGATTCGAACCTCCGAATGGCGGGATCAAAACCCGCTGCCTTGCCGCTTGGCGACGCCCCAATAATTGTTTGTGCTACACCACTGTGAAGCGATTAATTCCCTTTGCAACGAAAACGCTAAACTCGCCTTTTGCAGACGCAGCTACGCGCTGCGCTTCTGCTTGCGATTGGAAGCTGGCAAACACACACGCGCCGCTCCCCGTCATCATCGCCGAACCGTGGTCAGACAACCATTTTATGGCTGTGCTCACCTGCTCGTATCTGCTTTCCACCACAGGCTGCAGATCGTTGCGTACCGGCCCTTCAAAAAAGGCCGACACTGTAATTGGCGGAGTATTGCGTGTCAATTCTGGAGCACCGAAGATTTCCTGTGTTGAGACGTGACAATCAGGGTAAATAATCACAAACCAGCGTGCTGGGAGTTCGAGTGGCATCAGTTCATCGCCAATGCCCTCGGCCCATGCGGATGTGCCCCTCACAAAAACAGGAACGTCAGCGCCCAGAGCGGCGCCCTTTAGAGCAAGTTCGTCAACGCTGTGGCCGAGGTCGAACAGGTCGTTCAATGCCAACAGTGTGATCGCCGCATTGGAGCTGCCGCCACCAAGACCACCACCCATAGGAATGACCTTGTCGATGCTAATGGCTACACCACGGTCCTGCGGCAGCCCTAATGATGCTGCCGCACGTAAAATAAGATTGTCCTCATTCGGTACACCTGCTACGGATGGATTTAACTCAATACCGGGCGTGTCGGTTATCTCAAAGCGCATCCGATCACCCCAATCCAGCAACTGAAACGCGGTTTGAAGCTCGTGATAACCGTTGGCTCTGCGCCCGGTGACGTGGAGGAAGAGGTTCAGCTTAGCGGGACTGAGCGCTTCGATCACTTGCTTACTCACTGTTGCCGACATCCCATTGGTTAATCACTATTTTGATAGCGTAATCGCCAAAACGAACGCGCAACACCTCTGGCGTTACAAACTGTGCGGAGGTAGACCAACTCACAACCTCACTAGTTACTCGATTGTCTGAAGAGTTTCCACCGGTCATCAGTCGCGCAATATCAGTCGGCAGGCTCGACAGCACAGATGCGAGCGGATCTTCTAACATGTTGGCGGCTAGCAGGGTAGGCTCTCCTCTGTTGTTCTCCTGATAATACTGCTCTGCGTCCCTGACCAAGATGATAGACCTTAGGCCTAAGCTGTCACTGAGCTCGACACGGTCTTGTCCCTCCGACAGATGAGACCAAATAAATCTGAGGGTTTGCCGCTCGTTCTTGCTGGATACCAGCATTTTTCCCCGCGCTTGCCACGGGGTTGTATCAATCAGCTGCTGAAAGTCATCCGTGGGTCGCTCTATCGTGGTTTGAAGGCAACCAGACAAAAGGGTTACGAGCAGCCCGTACACGAGCGATCTAAGGAGCATGATCACTCGGGTAGGGGAATAGCGAGTCGACTCGCTGTTTCACGAAGATGTTCATTGTTGGGTGAGGCGCGCCATTGGTTCGCAATCAGATCTCTTGCTTCGACCTCTCGTCCCTGTGTCCACAAGAGTTCAATCAAATGCGCTGCCACCTCGGGATCTGGGTATTGCTTGTAGGCTTCCTTGAGCAAGAGTTCCGCTTGGCGGTCCTTGCCAAGTTTGAAGTACACCCATCCAAGACTGTCGATGATGGCCGGGTTGCGCGGATCTTTGGAAATGGCCTCCTCGAGTAACCCCGCTGCTTCTGCGAAGCGATCAGTATTGTTCGTTAGCGCATAGCCGAGCGCATTTAATGCGTTGGCATCTCCTGGATTGAGATTAAGTATTTGTCGGTAATCGGCTTCAGCGAGATCAAAAAAACCTGCGCGCTCTCGAAAGTTGGCTCTCGCGAAGAGGAGGCGGGTCGAGGTCGGGAAGGCACTGATGCCCCTGCTGAGCACCGACTCAGCCTCAATCGAGCCCAGGGTCTGCAGCGTTTCAGCATGCAATGCAAAATTGAGTTCAGCGCCCTCGACGTGAGTTTGGCGGTGCTGCTCAAAAAAGACGTTGGCTGCATCAATTTCGCCTTGTGATATTAAAATGGCGGCAGCTTCCTGAAGCGCTCTCGCGTAATTTGTAGACGGTCCAACGGCGCCAAGCGCCTCAAGAGCACCCGACACATCGTTGAGTTGTATCAGTGCGAGGGCTTTGAAGAACTGAGCGTCACTCACCCGTTGGCCGTAGGAAAGAGCCCGATCAAGATGCAGCAGGGCCGACCTTGCATCGGATAACTCGATATCGAGTACTGCCGCGCCTATTAGATGATCGACGGTTGCCGCTGGATCTGTCACCAATACATCAAATTGCGCTTTGGCTTCTGTCAGTTTCTGTTTGCCCAGCAAATAGCGCGCATATTGGTAGCGAAGTAGGCCACTGTTTGTTGCTTCGATCGCCTTTAATAAAGGATCGAAAGCATCGGGATCATCGGCTTGCGAGAGAATTTCCGTTAGTAGCAGTGTCCCTCTCTCGTGAAATGCCTCGATGCTGAAAAGCTTTTCCAGCTTCGTCACTGCAACATCGCTATTTCCCTGGCGCCACTCCAGCAATGCGATGGCAAACAAACTTCGAGCATCGTTCGGGTAGTCTGATTCAAGCGCTTCCAGCAAGTTCCGCGTCGCGGCCTGAGTCTCGGGAGTTTGACCTCCGTAATCATTTAGCAACGCTGCAGGATTGATATCGGATCCAGCGTCGAATGCGCGTCTCGAGTACCTTAACGCACGGGCAATGTCGCCGCGCTCTATGAATACTGCGGCAGCAAGTGTGGCCGCGTTTCCATCACTGGGATCCAGATTAGATACGCGCATCGCCATTTCAAGCGTCGCATCCGGATTGCGAATGTATTGCGCGAGTTGCAACGCGCGCCGAGCAATCGATGGGTCGGGGATCGCCTGACTTGCCGCCATGAGGTGCGTCAGCCCGGCATCCAGATCGCGCTCTCTGATTGCGAACTCAGCCTGAAGTAGCGTTGCTAGGTGTTCGCCGGGTATGTCCGCATAGGGATGACTGGGCTTTACATCAGCCACTGTCGGAACAGCTGGTTCAGTTTCCGATGGAGTCTCGGCAAGATCTACGCTCGCGCAGCCAGAGAGCGTCAGTGCCAAAAGGACAACAATGTAATGAAGCGATCGCATGGCGCGTATGATGACACACCCGACGAAATCGGCACACGCCCTCTCGAATCCCTATTTCTCTGGTATGATTCTTTAGTGTGTAGATAGCTATTGACAGTTATGCCGTCAAATTTTGTTGTCATAGGGGTAAATCATGACTCTGCGTCAGTAGCGGTGCGGGAGCGTGTGGCCTTTGCACCTGAGTGTGTGCCCGAGGCGATATCCGAACTCATGGCGGAGACTCGCCTGAGTGAGGGTGTCATCCTGAGTACCTGCAATCGCACGGAAATCTATGGCTGGTTTGGCGCAGAAGGCGAAGCGGCGTTAGCGGGTGATGAAGTGATCGCCTGGTTATCTAAGTATCACGCCATTGCATTGGACGATCTCGCTACCTGTACCTATCGAAGCCACGGCATTGCTGGGCTTACTCACCTTGTTCGAGTCGCCGCAGGTCTTAATTCGATGGTTCTGGGTGAACCGCAAATTTTTGGTCAAATTAAATCGGCGTTTGCGGTATCGCAGGAGAGCGGTGGTATCGGCGACTCTTTGAGTAAGCTATTTCCCGAAGCCTTCCGACTCGCAAAGCGTGTACGGACCGATACTGCGATAGGCGAAAATCCTGTGTCAGTGGCCTACGCGGCTGTGGATCTCGCCGGGCGAATTTTTTCAGACCTTTCAAATCGCACTGCGTTACTGCTCGGTGCAGGCGAGACCATTGAGTTAGTGGCTCGGCATCTAAATGAGGCTGGCTTAGGCAAGTTGATTGTGGCCAATCGGACGCTAAAACGGGCAGAGACACTAGCAGATCAGTTCGGCGCCGAGGCGATTCTTCTCGCCGATGTCAGGGAGCGACTGCCCAGCGCCGATATTGTGATTAGCTCGACCGCAAGCCAGCTCCCCATCCTGGGGAAGGGCGCAGTCGAGGAGGCGATTAAGGCGCGGCGTTACCGTCCGGCTTTATTGATCGACCTTGCCGTACCTCGGGACATCGAGCCGCAGGTTGCCTCTTTGTCCGATATCTATCTGTACACGGTCGATGATTTGCGTGACGTTGTGGAAGAGAACGTTCGGTTGCGAAGCCATGAGGCAAATAAAGCCGACAAAATAGTCGAAGAGGGCGTGATCGAGGTTGAAGCCACATGGTTACAGCGCGCCTCGGCGGATGTTGTGAGAAATTATCGCGAATCTGCAATGGCCATTCAGCAGACAGAACTCGAGCGCGCATTAAAAGCACTGGAGAGTGGTAAATCGCCGGAAGAGGTGATGACTCGATTGTCGCGTGACCTCACTAATAAGCTGATCCACGCACCGACAGCGGGTCTCAAGCAGATCGCAAAAGAAGGCGATCGTGTTAATGTCTCGCGTGCAGCAGAGTTACTCGGCGTGCCCGCATCCATCCCATCAGACGGCTCGTCGACCCTACAGTAGTTCGATAAGGGCAGTTTATTGTGAAGACGTCGCTTGTTACCAAGCTCGAATCGTTATGTGATCGCCATGAAGAGGTGGCGGCCTTACTTGCGGACGCCGAGACTGCGTCAGACCCTAACAAGTTCCGCGCTTTATCGCAGGAGTATGCTCAACTCGATGACGTCGTAAAGGTCTACGATGGGTACCGCAGGTCGAAGGATGATCTGGCTGAAGCACAGTTGATGCTCGAGGACAGTGACCCCGATGTGCGAGAGATGGCAGAAGAGGAAATTAGTGCTGCCGAGAGCCACATGTCCTCCGCTGAAGCCGAGCTGCAAGTATTGATGTTACCCAAGGACCCCAAGGACAAAAGCAACGTGTTTCTGGAGATTCGTGCAGGTACCGGCGGTGACGAAGCAGCCATTTTTTCCGGTGACTTGTTTCGCATGTACAGCCGATACGCAGAGAGTAAGCGTTGGTCGGTTGAAGTTATCTCAGAACGGCCCGGCGAGCACGGTGGCTACAAGGAATTAATCACGCGGGTTGCAGGCGAAGCTGTTTACGCGCACCTCAAGTTCGAATCAGGCGCTCACCGAGTGCAACGTGTGCCTGAGACAGAGTCGCAGGGCCGAATTCATACGTCTGCATGCACGGTCGCTGTGATGGCGGAACCTGACGAGGTAGAGGAGGTGGAAATTCGCAAAGAGGATTTGCGGGTCGATACCTACCGGTCTTCTGGCGCGGGTGGTCAGCATGTCAACACAACGGACTCGGCGGTTCGTCTGACGCACATCCCCACGGGTATCGTGGTTGAGTGTCAAGACGAGCGCTCACAGCACAAAAACCGGGCTCGGGCGATGTCGCTATTGCAGGCCAAACTTGCCTCGGCGAGTGAGCAACAGCTAGCGGCTGAGCAGGCGGAAGAGCGACGCAACCTGGTGGGCACAGGCGATCGCTCGGACCGTATCCGAACCTATAACTACCCTCAGGGCCGAGTAACTGATCATCGGATTAACCTCACCTTATACAAACTGGATGAAGTGGTAGAGGGCCATCTGGATGCCGTTATCCAACCATTGCGACAGGAACACCAGGCAGACCTGCTCGCCGCTCTAGGCGAAGAGTGAAGGCCGTGGTGAGTGCCGTAGTAAGCTTCCTGGTAACGGCTTTTGCGATGAGCAACCCAACCGGTGCCAGTCAATGAAGCTCAGCCAGTGAAGATCAAAGAAGCGCTGCGCGCCTTTGGTAATGACTACCGTGATGCGGAGTTGTTGCTATTGCACTGTCTAGGTAGGGATGAACGTAGTTGGTT
This sequence comes from Halieaceae bacterium, assembly GCA_038143085.1. GTDB lineage: Bacteria > Pseudomonadota > Gammaproteobacteria > Pseudomonadales > Halieaceae > Luminiphilus. The sequence goes on along the minus strand of JAYQLG010000014.1, from coordinate 44,269 downwards.
AATTGCTCACGACCATGATGAGCTGCCGGCAGATGTGATCGAGGTGTTTTCTTCAATGTCTGCAGAGCGGCTCAAAGGAGTGCCCTTGGCTTACCTCTTGGGTCATCGAGAGTTTTGGTCGCTGAAACTTAAAGTCACGCGCGATGTGCTTATTCCTCGACCTGAGACTGAGTTGCTCGTGGAGTGGGCTTTGGAGCTTGCGTCTCGTTATGACCTGGAGTCAATGCTCGATCTGGGTACCGGAAGCGGCGCTATTGCGCTTGCGGTAAAGCAGGACGCGCCTCACCTGTCGGTAACCGCCAGCGATGTCAGTGAATCGGCATTGCGCGTTGCGCGAGAGAATGCGGAGGATCTAGGGCTACCTGTCGAGTTTGTTGAGTCGAGTTGGTTTGATGCCTTAGAGCAGAGACGCTGGGCACTAATCGCATCGAACCCACCCTATGTCGCCGCAGATGATGCTCACCTAAAGAAAGGGGATTTACGATTTGAACCATCGACAGCCCTCACTGACGGAGGGGATGGGCTGTCGTCAATTCAGGAGATAGCGTCCAACGCGCCCAATCACTTGGAGGCGGGTGGTTGGCTTTTGATCGAGCACGGTTATGATCAGGCATCGGATGTCCGGTCGATCCTCGAGCTGAATGGGTTTTCAAAGGTGAGCCTTCGTAATGATCTCGCCGGCCGGCCTCGGGTAACAGGAGGGTGTTGGCAATGTTGAATGACCAGTTGCTGGAGCGCTATTCGCGTCAAATTCTGTTGCCTGAAATCGATCTGGCGGGTCAGGAAAACATTCGGCAAGCCGCAGTGCTCATCGTTGGCTGCGGTGGTTTAGGATCGATGGTAGCCCTGTTCCTTGCGGGCGCCGGTGTTGGTAAGTTGACCTTAGTCGATGCTGATAGCGTTGAACTGAGTAACCTTCATCGTCAGCTGGCCTTTCGCGAGAGCGATATTGGTCAACCAAAAGCGCAGGCTCTTGAGAATCAGCTTTTGGCGCTCAATTCAGAAATCAAAGTCACTAGCGCTCTCCGGCGCTTTGGTGACGATGCCGAATCCGATGCTGAGTTGCTCAGAGATGTGGATATTGTGATCGATGCGACTGACAACCTTGCGTCGCGCCATGCGATTGAGCGTTTGACTCGCAATGCACAAAAGCCTTGGATTATGGGAGCGGCCACGCGACTTCATGGGCAGGTTGCGGCCTTTAGTCAGTCGAGAGCAGAGGGCTGTTACCAATGTTTGGCGCCAAGCGAGGGTGATAGCCGAGGCTTTGACTGCCGTAACGAGGGCATTCTCGGTCCGGTCATTGGGGTTATCGCCGCTTGGCAGGCACAGGATGCGCTGATGTTTTTGTCAGACCAAAATCTCGAATGGGGCGTCTTGCGCGTCTACGACGCTATGCGGCAACGAATCGATCGGCTTGTGGTGACGCCGCGAGACGACTGTCATACCTCGTAGTCGGGCGTGAAGCTGGTCGGAATCGGCTGACGAAGTAACAACACTAGACGCACGGCGATCATGACCGACGCCACAGCAACCCCCACGATGATCCCCACCCAAAACCCAGCGGCGCCATCGAAGGCGTTGTCTGCATTCATAATGCCAAGGTAATAGCCGAGTGGAAGCGCTATCAGCCAGTAGGCAACCATGCTGGCGATAAACGGAAACCGCGTTTTTTTGTAGGCTCTCATAGAGAAAGACCCCACAATTTGTACTGCGTCAATGATCACGAACAGCGCGGCGAAACTAAGCAGTCGAACTGCCAGTAGCGAGATATCCGGAGAATCGGAGTAAATCCCGACAATGGCGGTGGGAAACGACAGCAGGATAATCATGGTGGTAACGCTGATGACGCCAGAACACAGAATGCCTGCCTTCAAGGCCATGAAAACACCCTGCTGATCCTGAGCTCCCAATGCGTGTCCCATTCGGGTTGCCATTGAAGACCCAATGGCGAGCATTGGAATGTAAAACATGTCCCAGACATTAAATGCGATCTGGTGGGCGCCAATCGCAACATCACCCAGCGACGATACTAATAGCGCAATACCGGCGAAGACCGCGGTCTCAAGGAAGAAGGTAGCACCCACAGGAGCGCCGATGGTTAATATCTCCTTAATCGTGCTTGGGTCAGGCGCAACCGGCCTTAGCGGTGGCATGTATTGCTGCAGCGACTTTTTGGTCAGCACATAGATACTGATGATAAGGGCGGACAGCCACATTGAAATGGCCGTCGCTATGCCACAGCCTTGAGCACCCATGGCCGGGATGTCGCCAAAACCAAAAATGAACATGTAATTCAGCGGTATGTTGGCGATGAAACCAATGACCGATGCCACGGCAAATGGCGACGTGATTCCCACCCCTTGCATGTGATAACGGAGGGCCATGAATATCCCGATCGCCGGGAAGCCAAACGCCACCATTTTGATGTATTCACTGGATTTTTCTGCTGTCAAATCATCGATGCCAAGCCACGGCAATCCGAGGTGGCTGTAATAACACAAGGGGGCGACGACCAAGCTTAGAAATACAGATACCCATAAGGTCTGCGGTAGGTGGTCACGGATGCGTTGTATTCGACCCGCACCAAAATCCTGCGCAATGATGGTGGAGGAGGCAAAGATGACGCCCAACACGACGAGGTAGAGGGGGAGCCAGATGTTAAACCCGATGGCAATGGCGGCGAGGTCTTTGTCCCCGAATCTGGCAGCCATGATTGTATCCACCACGCCGGTACCCATCTGTGCCGTTTGCGCGATTAGCAGCGGCCAGCCGATTTGCCAAAACTGGCGCAGCTCTGTTCGCAATGTGGGGGTTGGATGATTCATGGTTGTCTCGCAGTTAGGTCCGCACTGTATCACGTGCTCCGACCGTTGCCGCATCCCGTCATGCGAATAACACGGGCACCTCTAGTTCAGTGTGCTATGCTCGCGCACCTCTAATGTAAGGACTCACGAACCCTTGAGTGATCAAGCCCTTGTAACAACTGAAACTTCAGTTGCTCAACTACCCGATATATCGTTTGGCAGTCTCGACCTGGCTCCCTCGCTCATGCGCGGAATTGAGGGGTTGGGTTTCGAAAAATGCTCGCCTATTCAGGCCCAGATTTTACCCCATACATTGGAAGGCCACGATGCTATTGGTAAGGCACAGACGGGTACGGGAAAAACGGCGGCCTTCTTGATAACGCTGTTCAATGACCTGCTGAACAACCCCATTGAGGGTGAGCGCTACCTCGCAGAACCTCGCGCTGTCATTTTAGCGCCGACGCGCGAGCTGGTGATGCAGATTGCTGATGATGCCCGTCAGCTTGGAAAGTACACCGGACTTTCGACGGTCACGCTTATTGGTGGCGCGGATTACGCGAAGCAACTGGCAAAGGTGAATGACCGAGTTACGGATATCGTGGTCGCGACACCTGGAAGGCTGATTGACTTCATTCAGCGCGGCGATATGTATCTCGATCGCGTCGAGTCACTGGTCCTAGATGAGGCGGATCGAATGCTCGATATGGGATTCATTCCTCAGGTGAAACGCATCGTTCGATCGACTCCGCGCAAGGAAGACCGTCAGACACTGCTGTTTTCAGCGACCTTTAGCCAGGACATCATGAATTTGGCGCAGCAGTGGACGTTCGACCCCATCACGGTAGAGATCGAGCCAGAGCGAGTGGCGACAGAAAATGTCGATCAGCGCGTCTATCTTCTCGAGAGTCGAGATCGCCTGAACGTGCTTAAGCGCCTTCTCGCAACGCCCGAAGCGACCTCAGTCATTGTCTTCGCCAATCGCAGAGATGTTGTTCGAAAAGTCCATGAGCGTCTGCAAAAACAGGGCCTCGACTGCGGCATCTTGTCGGGTGAGATTGCCCAGGTAAAACGCACTAAGACCTTGGAACGATTTAAGTCCGGCAAGCTGCGCGTGCTGATTGCCACTGATGTGGCAGGGAGAGGTATTCACGTCGATGGCGTCAGCCACGTGGTCAATTACGACCTACCTGAAGACCCCGAAGACTACGTGCATCGTATTGGGAGAACAGGTAGAGCGGGCGAAAAGGGTGTCTCTATCAGTTTTGCCAGTGAGGACGACGCTTTCTTGTTGCCTGAAATCGAAGCCTTGTTGGGTGAATCGCTGAAATGCACCCAGGTTCCAGAGGCGCTTCTGGCCGATTAATTGCCAGCGGCTCATACCCGCTCGTTATCGATTGACTGCTGAGTGATCTGCGGTTTTTAACGCAGATGACGAAGTTCATCGCACCACAACAAGGTAGCTCCCGCTACCGCTGCAGGGATGAGTGCGAGGTTGAGGATCGGAATTCCCGATACAAACGCGACAACGACACCAAACCCGATGGACGTTCCCCGCTGCGCACTGCAAGCCTCGCGTACTTCCCTGAAAGGTAGCCGATGGTTGTCCATGGGGTAATCAATAAATTGCAGGGACATCATCCACGCCCCCAGCATGATCCAGAGAAACGGCGCAGCGAAATTAAGTCCCGGTATGACACTAATGATGATGACCAATAAGGCCATGGGCAGGTAGTGAAACAACTTTTGTAATTCACGAAGAAAGCCTCGGGGGACTGATAAGGCGAGCTGAACCACTGAACTCTCGTTCTGGATGGCTTCACCCGTCACCTGTTCTTCTACTTTTTCTGCGAGTAACCCGTGAAAAGGAGAGGTCAGAAACAGCACAATGAAAATAGACAGATAACCCGATAGTAACGTCCCGACCAACCAAATAATCGGAGTGACGATCCACGTAAGAAAGCTCAGCGTCCCTGTAATTTCGCCCGTAATGTCGATGTAAAAACCTGACATCAGCTGATAAAGGCTGCCAGCGATCAAGGCAAATACAGCGATATTTGCGAGCAAAGGGATGATGACGAAACGCCGCAGTCCCGGCTGGATCAGCATGGTCATGCCGCGAAAAAAATAACCGATTCCCTTGAGTAATCCGGACATGACTTGTTGTTCCACCTCGTCGCTTGCTGTGACTGACACCAAAACGTCAGTCCTGCGACTATACTACGGCAGCTGATGCCGGGAACACGAACATGCAGGACGATGATCTATTTGCGAGCGAAATGAGTGGCGTAACACCACTAAAGCGTGAGCCACGTGAGCGACTTGTAAAAACCGAGGCGGTCGATGTCAGTCAGCGAAGACAGGCAGCCACTCAGTCGGGTGCGCGTAGCGATAATCATTTGTCGGATGATGGTGTGCCCCCGCTGGATGCCTGGTATGTACTCGAGTTTAAGCGGCCCGGCATTCAAAACGGTGTTTATCGTAAGTTGAGGCTAGGCCATTACGACATTGAGGCCCGCCTCGACCTACACCGTTTCACGGTGGCAGAGGCCCGGACCGAAATCTGGTCATTTTTCAAGGAGGCGCGCAGATTGGGGTTGCGAACCCTGCTGATCACCCACGGTAAAGGCTTCGGCAACAAAGAAAAGTCAGGTTCAGGTGTACTCAAAGGCTACGTCAATCGCTGGCTGAGGGATGTGGAAGACGTTCAGGCTTTTCATTCGGCACAACCACAGCATGGCGGCACGGGCTCTGTTTATGTGCTGCTTCGTAAGAGCGAGGACAAGAAGCGTGAAAATCGAGAGCGCTTCATGAAGGGCCGAGTTCAGGACGTCTAAGGGGAACTCTGCCTAGCCTAACTTCTGTTTCAGGAGTTGGTTGAGCATCTGTGGGTTGGCCTGACCCTTCGAGGCCTTCATTGCCTGCCCTACGAAAAAGCCAATGAGTTTCTTCTGCTTGCCCTCATCGGCCGCCCGATATTGGTCAACTTGTGCTGGGTTATTAGCAATGAGCTCGTCCACGATGGTTTCCAGTGCACCACTATCGCTGACTTGCTTTAAGCCCTTTTCTTCGATGATGCGGTCGACATCAGGATCGCCGGCCCACAGGCCCTCGAAGACGGTCTTCGCCATTTTGCTAGAGAGCGTTCCATCATCAATTCGCGTTATCAGGGAACCGAGGCCTTCGGGAGTGACCATGCAGCCACCGATCGCCAATCCCTCTTTATTCAATGCTGCGCTCAAGTCGCCAAGTATCCAGTTTGCCGCGGCCTTGGGGTTTTTCGAGGCAGTGCAGCAGCTCTCAAAGAACTCAGCAGTGGCGCGATCTTGGGTGAGCAGATTGGCATCGTACTGACTCAATCCCAGCTCGGTGGTGTAACGACCGCGTTTGACGGCAGGTAGCTCGGGCAAGGCGTCGCGAATACGCCCAATGGTTTCGTCGTCGATGATGATAGGTAGCAAATCCGGATCCGGGAAATAGCGATAGTCATTAGCCACTTCCTTTGACCGCATTGATCGGGTCTCGTCATTATCAGGGTCGAATAGTCGTGTCTCTTGGACGACGCTTTGACCACTCTCCAAAAGGTCTTGTTGTCGCTCGGCCTCGACATGAATGGCGCGCTCGATAAATCGGAACGAGTTAATATTCTTAAGCTCTGTTCGGGTGCCGTACTCCGTTTCCCCTTCCAAGCGTAGCGATAAATTCACATCGCAGCGCATCGATCCCTCCGACATGTTTCCATCGGAAATGCCAAGATAGGTAACGAGTGCATGGAGCGCCTTGAGATAGGCTACAACCTGCTCTGCCGTTCGAAAATCGGGTTCGGTGACGACCTCGAGTAGCGGTGTCCCCGCACGGTTCAAGTCAATGCCCGTGTGCCCGGGAATGGCATCGTGTACCGACTTTCCCGCATCCTCCTCAAGGTGGGCGCGGAGAATTCTTACTGGAAAAATAGACCCATCCTCGAGCGGCACCTCAAAGACGCCCTCTTTAACGATAGGTTCGAAAAATTGCGATATCTGATAGCCTTTTGGCAGATCGGGATAGAAGTAATTCTTCCGATCGAAGCGCGATACTTTGCCGATTTCAGCACCGACACCTAGGCCAAAAACGATCGCTTGACTCACGGCAGCGTGATTCAGAACCGGGAGGGTCCCTGGAAGTGCCATGTCCAGCGGGTTGGTCTGGGTATTTGCGTCAGCACCGAAGGCCGTGGCCGATGATGAGAAAATCTTGGAGTGTGTCGAGAGCTGCAGATGCACCTCTAAGCCCATTACTTTTTCCCACTTCATCCCGACAGTCCCTCGAGATCCGGTGTGAGAGAGTGCCAATCGGTTCGTCTCTGGAATTGATGGGCAATATTCAATAGTTGGGCTTCACCAAACCGCGGACCAATGAGTTGCATGCCGACAGGCAGTCCGTCGACTAAGCCCGCTGGGACGCTGATAGCGGGCAATCCGGCGAGATTCGCGCCAATGGTGAAGACGTCCTCCATGTACATGTCGGTTATCGACTTCGAGTCATCGTTGAGAACGAAAGCAGTATTGGGTGCAGACGGCCCGGCAATGACATCAACGTCCTTTAGTACGGATTGATATTCCTCAGCAATGAGGCGACGTACCTGTTGTGCCTTCATGAAGTATTGGTCATACGATGCGGCGGACAGGGTAAAGGTGCCGATGAGAATTCGTCGTTTTACCTCTTCACCAAAGCCCTCAGTGCGCGATCGCAAATAGAGATCCTGGAGATCGGATGGACTATCGCAACGATAACCGTATCTGACGCCGTCGTACCTAGATAGATTTGCTGACGCCTCGGCTGGTGCGATGACGTAGTAGGTGGAGACGCCGAGATCTGTGGACGGCAGCGAGACATCGACAACGATAGCGCCTGCTGATTCCAGCTCTTTGATTGCAGCGGCAATGCTTGTGGCAACCCCGTCATTTAGGTGACTTGAGAAAAACTCTTTTGGAATGCCAATGCGCAGTCCCTCGACGCTTTGTTCGAGTCCTGCTGAATAGTCAGGCACGGCGATATCGGCACAGGTTGAATCAAGTGGGTCTTGACCAGCCATTGCATTCAGGACTAAAGCACAGTCCTCGGCGGTCCTCGCCATGGGACCTGCCTGGTCCATGGAGGAGGCAAAGGCAATCATGCCGTAGCGGGATACCCGTCCGTAGGTAGGCTTGAGGCCTGTAATGCCACAGAGTGCCGCAGGCTGACGAATCGAGCCGCCCGTATCGGTGCCAGTTGCCAACGGTGCAAGGCCGGCAGCAACGGCAGCGGCAGAACCGCCAGACGAACCGCCAGGGACCCGATCGACGTCCCAGGGATTCTTTACTGCCCCGAAAAAACTGGTCTCGTTGGATGAGCCCATGGCGAACTCATCCATATTGCATTTACCCAGGCTGACCATGCCCGCGTCATGAAGTTTCTTCACGACGGTGGCGTCGTAGGGTGGTACAAAGTCTGCGAGCATTTTTGAGGCGCAAGATGTTTTGACGCCGCGGGTGCAGAAAATGTCTTTATGGAGCATAGGGACACCGAGTAAAGGTGAGGCTACCCCATCCGCTCGAGCCTTGTCGGCTTGGACTGCCGCCGCGAGAGCGCCTGGCTTATCCAGCGAAATAACAGCATTCAACGTTGGATTTAACGTTTCAGTTCGTGCGATTGCATCTTCCACAAGTTCCCGTGAAGAAACATGTCTGGCATCTAACTGCCGAGCGAGCGAGGAAATCGTTTCGAATGGTCCTGTCATTAATCGAGCACTCTTGGGACAAGAAAGTAGTCTTGCTCGCTGGCCGGCGCGTTTTGCATCAAACCCGCTCTATCGACCAAGGTCTCTATACGATCTGTTCTCAGTCGCTGCGCACTATCGAGTGGGTTGATCATAGGCGCGACATCGGTCGTATCAGCCGTGCTGAGCGCATCAAATAGCGCAAGTGTCTGATTGAATTCCGCTGTCGCGTTTTCGATGTCTTGGTCGGAGATCGTAAGACGCGCTAACGCCGCGACATCTCTGACGGTTGCTGCATCAGTCACGATAAATGCCTAACAGGTGGTTTGGAGAGCGCAAACTAACACACTTCCAGCTTGCTCAAAAACTATCGCATTGTTACATTTCAACAACTAACCGCACCGGTCCAACGATACAAGGACATCCTGGGTTTAGCCTGGGGTTTTGAAGCGAGGGGGGCTCGCTCTTAACGGTGGCAAAGGTGTATTTGTCCACAGGCTAAAAAACATGTTAAAGCGTTTACGGGGTATGTTCTCAACCGATCTGTCGATCGACCTCGGCACGGCCAACACACTGATCTACGTCAAAGATCGCGGCATCATCCTCGATGAGCCCTCAGTTGTTGCTATCAGAGTTCACAATGGTCAGAAATCAATAGAGGCTGTTGGTACCGAGGCCAAGCGTATGCTGGGCAGAACACCGGGTAACATCACGGCGATTCGCCCCTTGAAAGACGGTGTTATCGCTGACTTCCAGGTGACGGAGAAAATGCTTCAGCACTTTATCCTGAAAGTACATGACACCCACTCGTCATGGCTGCGCCCCAGCCCGCGCGTGCTTATTTGCGTGCCCTGCTTATCAACCCAAGTTGAGCGTGAGGCCATCAGACGATCCGCAGAAGGTGCGGGAGCGCGAGACGTTCGGTTGATCGAGGAGCCTATGGCTGCCGCCATCGGCGCGGGTATGAAGGTCGAAGAAGCGGTCGGCTGCATGGTTGTCGATATTGGCGGTGGTACTACCGAGATTGCGCTCATATCACTAAGTGGGGTGGTCTATCGTGACTCTATCCGAGTGGGTGGTGACCGTTTTGACGAAGCGATTGTGGCTCACGTTCGTCGTCGCTTCGGTTGTTTGATAGGTGATTCCACTGCCGAGCGAATCAAACATGAAGTCGGCTGTGTCTGGGTCGGCAGTGAGCAGAGAGAAATTGATGTTCGTGGCAGACACCTCGCTGAAGGTGTGCCGCGCACGTTCACGCTTAACAGTACTGATGTGATGACAGCGCTCGAGGAGCCTGTCGATGCTATTATCCGTGCCGTCCGAATGGCCTTGGAACAGTCACCACCTGAACTGGCAGCAGATATCGCCGAGACTGGTATTGTGCTCACGGGTGGCGGTGCTTTATTGCGTGATTTGGACGCTCGAATTGCCGAAGAGACAGGCCTTCCAGTGCTCATCGCTGAGGATCCGTTAACCTGCGTTGTGAGAGGTGGCGGTATGGCGCTAGAGTTGATGGATAATTACTCATTGGATCTCATGTCGACTGAGTAAGTTTCTAGGTTCGATTTAGAACGAGGAACAGATCATCAGCAGCCTTTTCTCCAAGCCACGTTTCCTCACGATCCGCCTCCTTGTGGCGCTCGGTATCGCTTGGGCGCTGGTTGCGTTCCTTCGCGACTCTCCCGTCATGGGAAAAGTGGAAGGGGTGGGCGCAGACTTGTCTGAGATCTCCTTTTACACCCTTGACGTCCCAAAGCGTTTTTTTCAGACGGTGTCAGAGTATCTGGAAAGTCGCGCATCCATGCGTGAGCGGATTCAGGCGCTGGAAGACAGAAATCTCATACTAAGCGCGCGTGCCCAGCGCATGGAAGCACTCACCGCTGAGAACATGCGATACCGCGCGTTGCTTAACTCGCCGGTTGCAGAGGATGCAACCATGACGGTGGCTCGAATCGTGGCGGTATCGCCCGACGTGAATCGTCACTTACTTACGCTGGACCGAGGGCGGGATGAAGGTGTCAGTGTTGGCCATCCGGTCTTGAACGCTGAGGGCGTCATGGGTCAGATTGTCCAAGTGGGTCAAACGGCAAGTCGTGCCCTGCTGGTCACCGACGTACAACACGGTATCCCGGTCTTAAATAATCGTACGGGGCAGCGAGCGATCGCAGAGGGAGTGGGTCGTTTAGATCAACTTGTGATTCGTAATCTTGCCAGTACGTCAGACGTGAGTTCGGGTGATCTCTGGGTGACTTCCGGTTTGGGTAAGCGTTTCCCTGCTGGCTACCCAGTGGGCCTCACTCGCGAGACTACGACCTCCGCCGATGCCGCTTATTTGTCGGCGACACTTCAAACCGCAGCCGCCTTGGATGTCGAAAGTCACGTGCTTATTTTAACATCCACTGATGCGCCGTAGGCAGGCTGAGGCAGTGGCGTGAGAGACGAGATCAACATCGGCTTTTCAGTTTTAGCCTCGGTCATCCTGGCAGGCCTGCTATTTCAAACAGCGAATGCAATCGAGCTGCGGGTGGTCATGCCTCGATTACTCGAGCTTTGTGTTTGTTACTGGGTTTTGTCCTCGCCTGCACGAGTCGGCATTATCTTCGCGTTTTCAGTGGGTATTTTGATCAGCTTGATTGAAGGGTCGCTCCTTGGTGCCGCGTCAATGGGGCTATCGGTAGTGGCTTATGTCTTGCTCCATAATATCTACACTATTCGACAGCTTGACTGGATATCGCAGACGGCGGTTATCTTTTTATTGCTCGGCATTTCGGTCGCACTGCAGCGCGTAGTCTTAGCGGCTGTAGGCGTGCCATCCGAGGGTCTTGGTTATCTGATTGCGGTCGTTATTTCAGCCTTATTATGGCGGCCTTTTAACGCGCTGATGGACACCGCACGGTTCCGGATTGGGCAGCTGCTATGAAGCTCATTCTTGCCAGCGCCAGCCCGAGGCGGCGCGAACTTTTGCGTATGCTAGTACCAGCTTTCGATTGTGCAGCCGCCGATATTGACGAAGCCATCCTCCCCGACGAGCTCCCTGCTGACTATGTCTGTCGTATGTCTGCTGAAAAAGCGGGGAGGGTCTGGGTGCCCGGAAGTGTGGTGCTCGGTGCCGATACAACGGTCGTGTGTCATGGTCGCGTGTTGCATAAACCCGACTCTTTTGCCGATGCCCAGGGAATGTTGCGCTCATTAAGCGGTCTAACGCACGAGGTAATGACATCGGTAACGCTTATGTCAGATGTGGCGGTGACAACTGAGCTAATTACTACCCGCGTTGAGTTCGCTGAGCTCTCATCGGAGTTGATTGCGCAATACCTTTCGACCGATGAGCCGTGGGACAAGGCCGGTGCCTATGGCATTCAGGGTTTGGCCGGAAGTTTTGTGAAGCGACTGGAAGGAAGCTACAGCGGTGTGGTGGGTTTGCCTTTAAGTGAAACTCGCACGCTGCTAGAGGCGGCCGGTATTGCGACGAGCCTCGGAGATCGCCGTGTTTGAACGTGCGTACCGTGCTATAGGGAGCTTGATTTGGCGCACCTCAATTGCGCTTCTTGTCTTGGTTGCTGTTGTGGTCAGTCTTGCCACAGCCTTGGTCCCGCTGCTACCCGCCGTCAATACCTCACTGGTTGCAGAGATTGAGTCTCGCACTGGTTTTGATGCACAGGTCGGCGGAATCACTGCGGAAATGGAGGGTTTTCGACCAAAGCTCGCCCTCGAGGATCTGAATATCCGCAACAAGAAGACTGCGACTAGCGTATTTCGTGCGGGGCGTCTTCAGATCACGCTCAATCCTTGGCGTTCGCTGTTACAACGTCAGTTGATTCTCGCCGAGATGCGCGCAAGTGATGTTGCTATCCCCGCGAGATTAACCAACGAAGCTACCGGTATTGTTGTACCCATCGACCCGAGCGTATTTGCGACTGAGATTGAGCGTTTGGCGCTCGAAAATATGCGGGTATCTCTGGTTCGGGAGCTGTCTGACACCGAGCGAGCTCTGGAGCTTGTGGTCGATCTTGACTTAAGACGAGAGGGCAGCAATCGAAAACTCCAGTTATTGGCGACAGGCGATGGTGGATTAACGGTCAGTATCGTTGGTTCAGGGGTAGGCAATCCTCTGGATTTGTCTCGATTCGCCGGATCGCTGCGCGGGCGTGTGTCATCCGATGACATGGGACTGATATCGGAGTTTTTCGGCGCAGATGTGTCGGGAACTAGCGATCTTCTTTTTTGGACCGACGCGACAGCGGGACAGGCAAGCACTGTTTTTGAAGTGACGGGTGACGCGCTGTTCCCTGCGTCAGATGCACGACTGCCCAGTATTGCTTTCTCAGTGAACGGTTCGGCGATGCTGGACAGCAACGAGTCCTGGGTCAACATCGCTCAGGCATCGGTGACACTTGAACAAGGACCCGTGCAGTTCAATGATATAAACGTGGGTTTGACGACCACTGACTGGGAACTTTTGGTCAATGACCTGGATTTGACGTCAAGCGCGCAGCTCCTAATGGAGGCTGGCCTGATTCCAGACTCTGTGAGGGAGCCTTTGGCGGCAGCGTCGATCTCAGGGACCATCAATGCCTTGAGTCTTGGTGGTTCTCTCTCTGGTGAATCTATTCAGCGCGTAGCGGTAGATTTTGATGATATTTTCGTAAAGGAAGATACACCTTTGCCAGGGGTCAGCGGACTTTCAGGCTCGCTGATGCTATCCGGCACTGCTGGTCAACTTCAGGTCAACAGTAGTGATTTAACGCTGGGGATTCCCACGCAATACCCTAACCCCATGCAATTGGGAAATGTGAATGCGGTCATCGATTTCGATCTCATTGATGATCAGGTTTTGATTAGAAACGGACGCGCCACAGCCCGAGCAGACGATTTTGAGGCGTGGCCTTGCTCACAGGTGAGATTCCGTTATCACCGACATCCGGTCGTTCGCCAACGCTCAACGTGGTCCTTGGCTCTGGTCGAGCTCCCGCATCGCGAGCCCTGGCTTTTACGCCGATGACTATCGATCCCGATGCCTATCGATGGATGCAAACATCGCTTGGCACAGGTCAGGCAACCCAGATTGGTTTTATCCTGAGAGGAGCAGTGCGCAAAGTCGATTTTCCGTTCCGATCCATTCAGCTGTCAGCGTTAGCTAACCTTGATGCCGTTACCATGATGCCCGGACTCCCTCTCGCGGAGTCGCTAATCGGTCATGTCGGGATTGATAACGGGCTGGTGACATTTGATGTGGATTCGGCGCTGGTCGGTGGTCTGGATATTAGTGAAGGGCTTGTCCAGGTTGGAAAGCGGGACGCCATTCGTATGCTGGCCGCGCAGGCTACGATCGATGGCACATTACCCGTGGCTATTGAGCAGGTTGCTGGTATTCCTTACGTGCCCGAGCGAGTGGCTAAGGCGTTGCGAGATCTCACGGTTAATGGTGGAGTTCGCGGTTATTTCGATCTTTCGATGCCCATTAAGGGTGCTGCAAAAATCCCTGCCATCGCCACGAGGGTTGAAGTCAGCGAGGCCACCGTGTCCGTTGCCTCTCCACCCATAACGCTCCAACAGGTCAATGGAGAGTTTGTGTACGAGTACCCGCGAGGTATTGCTGATGGTTCGTTAGCAGCGCGTTTTGAAAATCAAGACGTCCTCCTTGACCTTAACCTCGATGCGGCCGAGTTGGGGTTGTCTCAAAAAGGCTTGTCTATCGCTACTTCCGCGCGCCTGGGTGGTGCGGACGTCAATCGGCTGTTGGGTGTTACGGTTTCCGACGGTTTGCTCGAAGGCAACTCAGCCTTCGATATCGTGTTTCAGGCCGGAGACGGGGTGGCGCTCAACGTTACCTCTGACCTCGATGGATTGGCCATTGGTCTTCCCGTCCCATTTAGTAAAGCGCGTGAACAAAGCGAACCGCTGGAGGTGGATCTGAGAATTTCAGATGCAGTGTCCATTGATGCCACTTATTCAAACAATCTGTCTCTCTCAATTGCGCAAGACGGTGAAAATGCATGGCGGGCATTGGCCTCGATCGGGGAGGTTAGTTCGGAGCTCACGCTGGACGATGTCGATAGGGGTACAGCGGTTATTTCAGGGCGTGTTGAAGAGCTCGATATCAGCGCTTGGGCAGACACACAGGCTCGCTTCAACAGCGGCGGCGATCTGGGGCTCCCGGCGATCATTTGGCGCGACTTTTCGGTGGATAGGCTCGCGCTGGGCGGGGCAGCTCTCGGCGCATTCTCCTCCTCGGGACAGTACGAGGGAGGACTGACATCACTGGGTCTCGTGGGTGATTTTATCAAGGCACAAATTGACTTTGATGGCCCTGAGGCGCAGCTGGATATACAGATTGACTCGCTCTCCATCGATTCACTGCCAACCCTAAATACCGAGGCGCTCAATATCGAATCGGATGACCCGGCTGCGGCTTCGTGGCCGGCTATGAAGATTGCTATTGATTCTTTGATTTTTAAAGGGCAAGACCTAGGGTCACTCTCATTCGACGCTTCGATCTCTAAATCAAGCGTCGATTTGGCCCAGTTTGATGGGAGTCTAGATGGCGTAACCTTTGGGCCTGAGAGTCAATTTAGCTGGTTAAGAGGCGACAGTTCGACCACGCGCGCCTCACTTGACTTGACGCTGCCCAGTGCTGGCGAGGCGTTGACATTCCTTGATGCAAAGTCGGTGGTTGATTTCTCGTCGGGTAGAGTTTTGGGTAACGTTGAGTGGCCCGGAGCGCCAACCGATTTTCAAGCAAATCAAGTGACTGGGGACCTTGAGCTTCAACTCACATCGGGTTCGTTCCTGCCTGTGCCGTCGCAGGCCACAGATCCCCTTCGCTTCATTGGGGTGTTTAATTTGGCGGGTCTTGTTCAGCGAGCCAACGTGAATCAGCTGTTTGATCCAGGGCTAACATTTGATCGTGCGAGTGGCGATTTTTCCCTAGGCCGTGGTGATGTCACCATTAATGAGTTCGCTATTCGAAATGGCGGGGGCAGATTGACCTTGGGTGGTCTGTACGACATGGACTCAGAAAACATAGACGCTGAGCTGGTTGTGACGCTGCCGCTGGTCGATAATATTCCATGGGTGGCAGCTTTGGCCGGTGGCTTGCCCATTGCTGCGGGAGCTTATCTCGCGAGTAAGGTGTTTGAGGACCAAATGAAGAGTCTGTCCAGTGGCGTATACTCAGTGAGCGGTCCGGTGAGCTCCCCTGAGGTTAAATTTGTCCGCGTGTTCGACGCCAAATTATCGTCAAATAGAGATAGTGGCGCGACTGAAGATCAGTCTTCAGCCGATGCTTCGGAGAGTGAGCGCAAATAACGAAAGAGTTTTCTCGATGACGTGGGTGCCTGATCGCGTTGTCGCTCTTCCTGCGCACTGCGAGTGAGCTGTCTGATCAGTTGGCGATCACCTTGAGGCCAAATGGCGAGAACCTCTGGTAGCGCGCTGTCGCCTCTGGCGAGCAGTGCATCTCGAGCGCCCTCAACAACCCGCTCTTGCGCTTTCGTTTTTCGCGACGTTTCGTGAAGCACATCGAGCGCATCGGCAATTTCCTCAGCGTTCGCACTGCGCATAAGTTTGCCAATGAACTGCATTTGCCGACGTTTACCACTGCGATGCGATATTCGCTTGGCTAATTGCACCGCTTCGATCAGCGCCTCGTTTTCAATATTGAGCTTAGCTAGTTGTGCCGCCGAAAGATCGACTAATTGTTCCCCTAGGTTTTGAAGGGCGTGCATTTGACGCTTGCGAGCACTTTTGCTCTCGATCAAGCTGTCATCATCGTCCTCAAGGAAATCGTCAGACATCGCGATTCAACCGTAAAAGTAGGCCGCCAGACCAAGAAAGGCAAAGAATCCCACAACATCAGTGATGGTGGTAAGGACCACACCACCAGCGAGTGCAGGGTCTATATCTAATCGGTCCAGGAGCAGCGGTAGAGACGCGCCAGCAATGCCGGCGGTAATTAAATTAATGACGATCGCGAAGGCAATAATCAGTCCGAGCCTGATATCGCTAAACCAGTAGGAAGCGATGAATGCAATGACCGCCGCCCACAACAGGCCGTTGATAAGCGACACAAGGATTTCTCGTCGTACCAACCAGATTTCTGTTCGATCGTTAATCTGTCCCATGGCCATCGCACGGATGAGTACTGTCAGGCTTTGTGTCCCCGCGATGCCGCCCATAGAAGCGACAATGGGCATTAACACCGCCAGCGCGACGACTTTCTCGATGGTGTCTTGAAACAGCCCAATCACGGACGCCGCGAGGATGGCGGTCGCTAGATTAATCGCGAGCCAAATCGCCCGCTGAGGTGCTGTACTTAAGACAGGGGTAAACGCGTCGCCGTCACCAAGACCTGCCATCACCGCCAAACTGTGGTCGGCTTGCTCACGAATCACGTCAACCACGTCATCAATGGTGATCCGACCAATCAATTTGCCATCAGGGTCAACCACAGGTGCAGAGATCCAGTCATTTCGTTCAAAACGTCGTGCAACCTCGTCAGCCGAAGTCATGGCGTCGAGTGGCTCGCGCTCGGTCTTCATCATCTCTCGCACTGAGGTGTTTGGATCCGAGACGAGTAGTGTCCTGACCGGTAATAGTCCAACGTACTTGTCATCGCGGTTGACGACGATCAGGCTATCCGTGTTCTCTGGTAGTCGGGTGTGGCGTCTTAGATAGCGCAGCACCACGTCCATTGTCAGATCAGCTCGGATCGTCAGCGTATCGGTACTCATCAATCCGCCCGCGACATCGTCGGGGTAGCTGAGTACCGTTTCAAAACGTTCCCGATCGTACTCCGTTAGCGAGTCAAGAATTCGGTCTGTATCAGCCTGAGGTAGCTCATGAAGAATGTCCGCTACATCATCATCATCTAGTTGAACAATGAGTTCGGCGACTGCCTCTGGTTGTAATTCAGCCAGGAAGTTATTTCGGATGTCATCCGGCAGTTCATTGAGGACGTCTGCTTCCTGTTCGTGATCGAGTAATACCCAAAGCTCTTCTCGGGTTGTCGGAGGCGAGGAGCTGATGAGGTGAGCAATGTCACCGGGCGACATGTCTGCCAGCAGCGATGCGACGTCCGAGGGTGTACCAGAGCGCAATGCATCGGTGACGCGAGTCACTGCAATGCTAGCTTGTGCGCTCATATCAACCATCGTGTATCTCTCTTAATCGCGCGTGAAGGGTATCACCGCTTGCCCGTTTTCACCGTACGAACAAATACCAACGGAAGACGATCTACGATTGTGGCATATCTCGGTGAAGTATCGTCACGTTGGAGAACTGGTCGGCGAGCGCCTTTCCAACACGCTCTGTCATATACACCGAGCGATGTTTGCCGCCCGTGCAGCCTATGGCAATGCTCAGGTAGGCTCGCTGACTCGCCTTATACATGGGCACCCAGCGAAGCAGCATCTCAATAAGGTCACTTGCGACCTCATGCGTTTGATCGTGGTTCTCGAGAAACTCAATTACGCCTGGTGCTTGTCCTGTAGAGGCCCGTAACTCGGGCTCCCAATGCGGGTTAGCCAGCATGCGCATATCGAGTACGATGTCAGCATCAACCGGCGCGCCCTTTTTGAATCCAAAGGATTGAACCTGAATCGACAGCGAGTCGGTGTCAGCCGCATCGACTCGCTCGCTTATGACCTCACGTTGTTGGTAGGGCGACATCTCACTGGTATCAATGATGAGATCAGCGGCGGACACTAGCGGTTCTAATAACTCCCTCTCCGTCTCAATGGCATCGCTCAGCGCGCTACCATCTTTACTGAGCGGATGTTTTCGACGGGTCTCATTGAACCGTTTACTTAAGGCCTGCGATGTCGCATCGAAGAAGATGAGTTGCAATTCCAATCCCTCGCGAAGTGTTTTCAGATAATCTCTGAAATCGGTAACCCCCGCGTACTCGGTCCTGATATCAATGCAGATCGCTAAACCTTTGTGATTGGCTGACGACTGTTGCGAGAAATGCTCAATCAGGAAGCTGACGAGCGCGATGGGAAGGTTATCAACACAGTAATAGCCCAGGTCTTCCAGCTGGTTTAGAGCTGAACTTTTACCCGACCCGGAGGTGCCACTGACAATGAGAATTCGCATGGTCTTGCTCTCTTGCTCGCGCTTACCAGAGGTAGGCGAGCATTGCATGTTAAAGCCAGCCCGATGAAATTAAAAAGGCCGGCAAAAGCCGACCTCTCGAGTATATACCGACCAAGCAAATATCGCTTGGTCCGTTGAATGTTTTAGTGAGTTCGTTGTTTACGTTTGTGATCAGTGACTTGCCGGTCTAGTTTATCGATGACCGAGTCGATAGCCGGATACATGTCGGATAGTGTCTCGGAGGCGAAGAAGTCGGCTCCGGCTAGGTGAAGATTTGCTTCCGCTTTGTGCTTAGCCCGCTCGACAACCAAAACAAATTCTATGTGGTCGATCGTGTCGCAGTGCCGTTGCACTCGTCTTAGTTTTTTGGAGATGTGCTCCCTTAATCCCTCGGTTACTTCTACGTGATGTCCACTGATGGTCAATCGCATGGCCTAATCTCCTGTCGTTTCAATAATCAGATAAACCGCTTTCTCTCGTTAGATGGTCCTATATTCATTTGCTCTCGGTACTTCGCAACCGTACGTCGAGCGACAACGACGCCTTCGTCTGCCAACAAAGTGCAGAGTTTTGCGTCACTCCAGGGTTTTTGAGGGTTTTCGGCAGCCACAATGCGCTTGATTAGCGCCTTGATAGCTGTTGATGAGCACTCACCTCCCTCAGTGGTGGCCACGTGGCTCGAGAAGAAATATTTCAACTCGTAGATACCGCGTGGCGTGTGCATATACTTTCGTGTGGTTGCCCGGGAAACGGTGGACTCGTGAAGGTCAACCTCTCCCGCAATGTCGGCCAAAATAAGAGGCCGCATGGCCTCTTCACCGTGATCTAAAAAAGCCCGTTGATGCTGGACAATGGATGAAGCCACTTTGAGTAGCGTCTCGTTACGACTCATCAGACTTTTAATAAACCACTTCGCTTCCTGCATGCTGGTCCGCGCGTAGTCTCTGTCAGCCGACGAGCCGGCACTGAGTAGATCCGCATAGTGATCGTTGATACGTAATTTGGGTGCAATATCGGGGTTGAGCTCGACGCGCCACTTTCCTTCAGCGCGCTTTACAAAAACGTCAGGAACGATGTACTCCGTCGCCTCAGTTGCAACCGTTGATCCG
Organism: Halieaceae bacterium; assembly: GCA_038143085.1. Taxonomy (GTDB): domain Bacteria; phylum Pseudomonadota; class Gammaproteobacteria; order Pseudomonadales; family Halieaceae; genus Luminiphilus. The sequence goes on along the minus strand of JAYQLG010000014.1, from coordinate 24,524 downwards.
GGCATTGGGTTGAGCGTTCGAATCAGCGCCAGTGCACCCAGAATATCTTCGGGCGTGGTTCGCATACGGCGCGCGAGATTTTTTGGGTCAGCAACTGGAATTTGCTCTATGTGTCGACTTACCAGTAAACCGGCTGTATCGCGGTGTGGTGTGTCGATAGACATCTGCCGGAGTTGGATCAATAAGCACTCCCTTAGATCCGTGGCGAAGACCCCGGTGGGCTCAAAGTGTTGCAGCCGGTGCAAGACCGCCATGACTTCATCTATTTCGACATCATCAAGCGCCAATCCAGCATGAATTTGTTCCGGTGTCTGGGTCAGTCTGCCTTCACTGTCGACGGCGTCGATGAAAGCGAGGGCAATAGCGTGGTCAGTCTCCGAGAAGCGTGTGAGGTTCAGTTGCCACAATAGATGCGACTGGAGTGTTTCGGGTAATGAATCACGCTCGGCAAAAGCCAGATCATCCGAACCTGCGCTCATCCCGGAAGAGGGGGGTGCGGCAGAAGGCATGACGTCTTCCCATGCGGCATCAACTTGTAGTTCTGTTCCCGGGATGGCGTCACTGACACTATCAGAGAAGTCGACGCTCTCTCGTAGGTCGTCATCGACAGGTTCGGCAACCAGCTCCTCTTCATCTAGCAGCGGGTTGCTCTCGAGTGTTTCTGAAATCGTTTGCTGGAGATCTAGCGTGCTGAGTTGGAGGAGCTTAATAGCCTGCTGAAGCTGTGGTGTCAGCGTGAGTTGTTGGCCAAGCTTTAACTGCAGAGCTTGCTTCATAGATCTCTAAAAGCCGCTATTGGGGAATCAGTTTAGCGCTTTCAAATCGGGGAAGGCAATCGAGTTGGCAAAGGTTTTGCATGCGCCAATTCCGCCAGCGGTGTCAGAGTCGGAAATCCTGACCAAGATAGACTTTTCTTACCTTGGCGTTATCCAAAATACTCTGGGCATTGCCGTCAGCGATAACCTTGCCCTCACTCACAATGTAGGCGCGCTCGCAGATATCGAGAGTTTCCCTCACATTATGATCGGTGATCAAAACACCAATACCACGGTCTTTGAGATGCGTGATGATGGCTTTGATATCCGATATGGAGATAGGATCAACTCCGGCAAATGGCTCATCGAGTAAGATCACACGAGGCTCGGTTGCCAAGGCACGTGCAATCTCAACACGTCGTCGTTCGCCACCTGACAAGCTTTGTCCAAGCGAATCCTTAATGTGTGTGATGTGAAACTCGTGAAGTAACTCGTCACATTGGGTTTGTTGTTCCTCCTGAGACAAATCATCACGTGTTTCCAAAATCGCCATGATGTTGTCTTCGACCGTCATTCTTCTAAAGATCGATGCCTCTTGAGGAAGGTAGCCCAACCCCCGCCGCGCGCGTAAATGGATAGGCAGGTGGGTGACATCTTCTCCGGATAATGTGATGGCGCCCTCGTCACTCGTGACCAGCCCAACCATCAAGTAGAAGCATGTCGTTTTCCCTGCACCGTTCGGTCCTAGCAGCCCAACGATCTCTCCCGCATTCACTGACATTGACATGCCATCCACCACACGACGGCCTTTGTACGCCTTCGCTAAACCTGTGGCAGAGAGCACCTGGGTCATCTTATTTACCGTCGCGCAACGAGTTGGGAGGGATGGTCACTTTGACTCGTTGAGGTGCACCTGTCTCCGGCGAGCCAGCGGCCATGACGCGCTGCGTCCCGACTAAATATTCGATCGTATTGCCCTCGATCACTGCACCGTCCTGCAGGATTTTTGCCTGCCCGACTAGACGCACGCGCTCACTCTTCTCGTGATATTCGATCATCTCTGCACTGGCATCGATGGGCGTATCCGCATTTTCAGGTTGCTGCTTCAGTGTCGCTGGGTTGCCTTTTGCGGTGATGAGGGTCGAATTGTCGCTGTCAAAACTGAAGACCAGACTATCTGCGCGAATTTCTAGGCTGCCCTGGGTAAGCACAACGTCTCCGCGATAAGTCGTCTTCCCTGAGGGCTCCTCACGCATGGCGCTGTCCGCGGATATCTCGATGGGCTGATCGGTATCCGCCGCAAATACGGTCGCTGTCCCAAACAGACTGAGACAGAAAAAGAGAGCGAAAATACGCTGTATCGACGTCGTCATGGCGTCTGTTGGCTCCGATGATATGTCGATCTCACTTGACCCAATAGCTCTGCTGTTCCCTGCTCAAGATCGATAACAAGTCCGTCTGATGCCGACGAACTTTGATTGCTGGTAAGTTGTGTTTTATCCGTCGAGATGGCTCTGCCTGAAGCGATATCGACTACCACTGTCTCGGTGAGAAGGTTAACACCATCGGCCCGCGAGACCACGACACCGCCCTCGAGTTTCATTGTGTCATTCGACATGTCTGAGGTGCCGCTGGGGGAGATCAGTACCCATTCTTGCCCCTGGCGATCTCGGCGCCGGACTTCTAAGTCTGAAAGATCAGTCGTCGACTGGTTTTCGAGTTGGATAGCGTGTGCCGCGCTGCTCTGCTCGAGTCTGTTACCCTCATCGTCATAGCGCGTGAGAACCAGTTCATTGATTTCGACCTCCACCAGCGCTTGGGGCACCGCGCGCGTGGGCGATTCGTTGTCAACGCGAGCGAAAACAGCCAGAAGGGTCACGACTCCGATGAGGGCAAACGCGATACTCCACTTCATGAGGATTTATGACTCACCAGCAGGTCACATAATTCACGCACGCATCCATCGCCGCCTGCTCGGGTCGATACCCAGTTAGCCCTCGACTGGACCTCGATGGCGGCATCAACGGGGCAAGCACCTAACTTCACCGACTCGATAGCAGTCAGGTCGGGCAAGTCATCGCCTATGTAGGCAACCTGGTCGAGCGACAGATCCATTTGCGCCACGAGATCCGAAAGCGCGTCTAGTTTGTCCTCTCTGCCCTGAATAAGGTGAGCGATACCCAGCTCGAGCGCGCGTCGCTCAACCATGGGTGATTTGCGGCCAGTGATGATGGCGGTTTCTATCCCTGATGCTTGGGCTCGCTTTATCCCGAGGCCATCTTTGATGTTGAAGGATTTAAGCTCCTGTCCATCGCTGGTGTAGGTGACTTTTCCATCGGTCATGACGCCATCGACATCCATGACCAGTAAGCGAATATCAGCGTAATCGGTCATACGATACCCGCCTTCAATAGCGCCAATAACTGTACGACACCAATGACCTTGCTGTGCTCATCCACCACGATCAGCGCACTGATACTATCATTCTCCATGCGTGTCACAGCTTCGGCAGCGAGGGCGTTCGCGTCGATGGTTTTGGCGCCCGAGGACATAACATTACCCACCTGAGTAGCGTTTAAGTCACGGTTCTGCTCGAGTGCGCGGCGCAGGTCGCCGTCGGTGAAAATACCCAATAAATGTCCGTTTTCGTCAATGACGGTCGACATGCCGAGGCCTTTGGCCGAGATTTCCATGAGTGCGTCGGCCAGTGACGTATCCGTTTTTACCCGAGGAACATCATCGCCCGTCACCAAGACATCGCTTACGCGCGTCAGTAGACGACGACCTAAAGCGCCCCCGGGGTGAGTGAATGCAAAGTCCTCGGCAGTAAATCCCCGCTGCTCGAGAAGCGCGATCGCTAACGCATCACCCATGACCAGGTTCGCCGTTGTGCTTGCTGTCGGGGCCAGATCCAGTGGGCAGGCCTCTTCAGACACGCTGATATTAAGGTGTACGTCAGCGGCGGTCGCCAATGTAGAGCTTTCGTTGCCTGTCATTGCAATAATGGGAATGCCGAGTCGTTTTAACAGCGGTAGCAGGGCGGTTATCTCGCTTGTAGTACCGCTGTTACTCATCAGCAGCGCAGCGTCTGACCGGGTGATCATACCCATATCGCCGTGGCAGGCTTCGGCTGGATGCACGAATTGCGCAGGCGTACCGGTACTGGCGAGCGTCGCCGCAATTTTATTGCCGATATGCCCACTCTTTCCCATTCCGCTGACAATAACTCTTCCCTCGACAGATGCGAGGAGATTCACCGCGCTGCTAAAGCTGTCGTCGATTCGCTGCTCTAGCTGCTCGACGGCCTGTCGCTCGATGGCGATAGTGCGTCGGGCAGACTCGATAGCTGATCTTGGCGAATTACTGTCTGAGGTCACAATGCGAAGTCCGGGTAAAAGATAAGTAAACCAATGTAAGCGGTGTACATACTAACCAATAAGACACCTGAGGCCCGCCCAAGTTCACCATTCCCTGCTTTGCCCTGTTTGGCGTTTCTGTAGGCGATCCAGGCCAACGACATCAGGGTGCCGGTTATCAGTATGGTCACTGGCCAATCGCGACTCATCACGTTAGCGTTTAGCGTCAACGGTCCGAACAGCCCTGGGCCAGCGAGTACAACTAGCAAATTAAAGACATTACTACCCACGATAGCACCGATGGCGATGTCCGAGTGTCCCTTCAAGGCGCTCATGACCGACGCCGCGAGCTCTGGAAGGCTTGTGCCGATCGCGACGATGGTCAATCCAATAATGAGCTCGGATACGCCCAATGATGTTGCTACGCTGACAGCACCGACGACCAGTAGTCGTGACGAGATCACCAATAGCACCAAGCCAATGGCGAATACCCCCCAGGCTTTGAGTGGCGTGAGCTTGGGGTCACTCTCGATACCGCCGTCAGGCGTCGCCCCGCGTCGAGCCAGCAGCGTTAAAAAAATCAGTAGGCCAAATAGAAGGAGAGCACCGTCGGTAATTGATAGAACACCATCAGCCATCAAGGCACCGGCAAGCAGCGTGACGATGACCATTTGGGGTAGTTCGCGTTTCGTTGTCCTTTCATCAATGGCGATGCTTCTTATTAGCAGCGTGACACCAAGTACCAGTCCTATGTTGGTGATATTCGAACCCAGCGCGTTACCGACCGCCAGTTCTCCTGATCCTGACAGCGACGCCATTATGGACACGACGATTTCAGGAGCCGATGTGCCCAGCGAGACAATGGTCATCCCAATTAGCAGTGGTGACATGCCGGCGTGATTCGCAATGGCAGCCGCACCCTCTACGAACTTATCGGAGCTCCAAACTAGGCCCGCAAGGCCCACGGCAATGAGTATAAAATCCAGCATGTAATAAGAGTCTTGACCTTCAGGTTCAAAAACGCACCGCTGAACGTCAGCGATCGGGTATCATACGGCAATGTGAGCGCCGAGCAGACTCCAACGCCAGTAAAAACGGAGCGACTCGTCCCAACAATTTACGTTTTGAGCTAAAAATCGCATGAAATCTGTCAAATTAATGATTACAAGCACCGTCCTCGGCCTACTCAGTTTGATGGCTGCATCGGTTGCAATAGGCAATGATTCGACGGGGCCGACACCGATCATAGAATCGACCACCTCTCAAATCATGGCCATCGTGGGTGAGGCCCCCGACTATTTCGATACCGATCCAGACCGTTTCTACAATGAGATTGGCGCCGTTCTGGATCAGACGATTGATTGGCGAGGCTTTGCTAAGGGGGTTATGGGTGATTACGCCTCCAATGCACGCTACCGCTCCTTGGATGATGAGGGCCGCAAAGCGCTGCGAGACCAACTTCAGTCATTCACTGACATCATGAAGTCGGGCTTGATACGCACGTACGCAAAAGGCTTATTGGCATTCAGCGGATCCAAATTCGAAATTGTCGATGATGAAGCGATCGATCCTAATGCGAGATCTGCCTCCATCACTCAACTGGTCTACGGCTCGGGTGACCGGACTTATACCGTGAGGTATCAGATGGGTAGAAGCCGAGACGGTAGTTGGCGACTGCGAAATCTCATTGTCGCTGACATCAACTTGGGCCAGATCTATCAAAATCAATTCGCTGCAGCCGCGAAGTCTGCTGACGGTGATGTGGCTAAGGTTGTTGCTGAGTGGGATATCTCGGCCAACTTGCCGGAGGATTTGGACAGTGAATGAAGCCATGATTAAAAAGGCGCTCGAGGGCGAATTTCCGGGCGCTACCATCGATGTGCAATTGGATGGCTCTCACTGCCAAGTCACCGTTATTAGCGATGTATTCGAGGGGTTGAGGCCTGTTGCACGGCAGCAGCGAGTTTATGCGCCTCTGGGCGAGTTTATTCGCAGCGGTGCGTTGCACGCTGTCAACATCATCGCGAAAACACCCTAGTAGGCAGCACAGGTTGGACTACTTTCAAATCCACGGTGGAACGCCGTTACAGGGGCGTATACCTATTTCGGGGGCGAAAAATGCAGCGCTTCCGATATTGGCTGCCACGCTGCTAACGGACAAAGTATCCGCGTTATCGAATGTGCCTCACCTCAATGACATTACGACGATGGTCGAGTTACTGGGTGCGCTAGGTGCCGACGTCGCGATCGACGAGTCCATGGCACTACAGGTGTCAGCAGCGCAATTGAATAACCAGCGCGCGCCCTACGAGCTAGTGAAAACCATGCGTGCCTCGATCCTTGTGATGGGACCACTTCTGGCGCGCTTCGGTAAAGCGGAGGTCTCCTTTCCGGGAGGGTGTGCGATCGGTAGTCGCCCAGTTGACTTGCACTTGAAGGGATTCGAAGCCATGGGCGCGCATATCGATGTTCGCGATGGCTATATCGTTGCCACCACAGAGAGTGGACTTAAAGGCTGTGATTTCACGTTTGACACCGTCACGGTAGGTGGAACCGAAAATCTAGTCATGGCAGCGGTCTTGGCAGAGGGCAGAACAGTGCTTCGCAACGCGGCCCGTGAACCAGAAATCACTGATTTGGTAGCGTTCCTTAGAGGCATGGGGGCAGAGATCGAGGGCGATGATACATCTACACTCGTGATCAACGGCGTCTCGGAATTAGGTGCGAGCAATTACAGTGTCATGCCAGATCGTATCGAGGCGGGGACCTTTCTCGTAGCGGCTGCAGCGACTCGCGGGTTGCATCACGGTCGAGAATGCGAATGCCGAGCATCTTGGCATTGTGCTCGAAAAGTTACGAGATGCAGGCGTGGAAGTTACTGTTGAAGGCAATACCATTACGGCTGACATGACTGAGGGTCAGCTCACATCGGTTGACCTCATCACCGCCCCGTATCCCGGGTTTCCGACCGACATGCAAGCGCAATTTACCGCGCTGAACGTGGTGGCAGAGGGCGTAGGTCGCATAACGGAGACCATATTCGAAAACCGATTGATGCAAGCACATGAGATGAGCCGGATGGGTGCCAATATCACGGTAGACGGGCATTCAGTTATCATTCGCGGCAAGTCCAGTATCGATGGTGCTCCCGTAATGGCTTCTGATCTGAGAGCGTCAGCGAGTCTGGTTATCGCAGGCCTCGCCGCAAAGGGCGAGACTCACGTTGATCGCATTTACCACATTGATCGTGGTTACGAGCGGATTGAAGAAAAGCTTCAGGCCGTTGGTGCTGACATTGTCAGGAAGTCGAGGTAGGTCATGAAACCCGTAAAAGGGGAACAGCTCACGATAGCGCTGACGAAAGGGCGCATTCTCTCCGAGACGCTGCCGCTTCTCGCGGATGCGGGCGTGTCACCGCTGGAGTCGGTGGAGCAGAGCCGGAAACTCATCTTCCCCACAACGATGGAGGGGGTTTCACTCGTCATTTTGCGTGGCTCTGATGTCCCGACCTATGTCCGGCACGGTGCAGCTGATGTGGGTGTGGTCGGTAAAGATCTCTTGATGGAGTCGGGTGACGAAGGTCTTTACGAGGTGCTTGATCTTGAGATAGCCCGCTGCCGTCTAATGACGGCGGGCACGGGGCGGGATAGAGCCGGCCATGCCGCTAAAATCCGAGTGGCGACCAAGTTTGTGAATGTTGCTCGCGCTCACTATTCATCGCGTGGCATCCAGCCCAATATCATCAAGCTGTATGGGGCGATGGAACTTGCGCCGATTATGGATCTTGCTGATGAGATTGTTGATATTGTCGATACCGGCAACACGCTCAAGGCAAACGGCATGCAGCCGCTGGAGCATATTGCCGACATCTCCTCGCGCCTAATCGTCAATAAAGCGTCGATGCGTACTCGCAATCAAGTTATTGCTAGCCTCGTAGAGCGACTGGCTGCTGCCGTCGCATCACGGCGAGACTCCTGAGTAATCTCGACGTGAGCACTCTCGAGATGCAGCGTTTCTCTCAAACCGACGATGATTTCGAGGCGCGAGTGCGCGCGCTGACAGCTCCAATGGAAGCTTTGGATCCTCATTTGGTCTCCAGTGTGCGCGATATCATTGCTGAGGTGCGATCGAGGGGTGATCAAGCACTTCTCGAGTTCACGCGACGTTTTGATCAGCACCCCGCTGAATCAGTCAGCGAGCTCCTTTTCGAGAGTGATACCCTGAAAGCCTTCGAGTCTCAGGTTACGTCCGCAGAGCGTGCTGCTATCACGGAAGCGGCACAACGTATCCGACGTTATCACGAGGAGCAGATTAGTCCTGACTGGTCGATCACTGATGAACACGGTAGTCAACTAGGGCAGCGAGTACGCCCCATGCAACGAGTGGGTTTGTACGTGCCCGGCGGTAAAGCAAGTTATCCCTCCTCTGTGCTAATGAACACCATACCGGCCAAAGTGGCAGGTGTGGCTGAAGTTGTAATGGTCGCTCCCACCCCTTCAGGGCAGGTGAATCCTTTAGTGCTTGCCGCGGCATCACTGGCTGGCGTCGATCAGGTGGTGACCGTTGGTGGAGCGCAGGCGGTCGCCGCGTTGGCCTACGGGACAGAATCAATTGGTGCCGTCGATAAAATTGTAGGCCCGGGTAACCGTTACGTGGCTGAAGCTAAGCGACAGGTCTTTGGCAAGGTGGGTATCGATATGATTGCGGGTCCCTCCGAGATCTTTGTCATTGCGGATGGTGCTGTCGATCCCGACTGGATTGCTCTGGATCTGATGTCTCAGGCAGAGCATGACGAGATGGCCCAGGCGGTCTGCATTGCCACTACCGAGGACTACCTAGATGCGGTAACTGAGTCGCTAAAGAAACTGTTACCTGACATGCCGCGACGCGATGTTATTGCCGCGTCACTGCGAAATCGGGGAGCGCTCATATCAGTACCTGACCTGTCAGCGGCGGCATCACTGTCAAACCGTTTTGCGCCGGAACACCTGGAGCTGGCCGTCGCGTCGCCAGAGGACTTGCTTCCTGCGATCTCGAGTGCGGGTGCCGTTTTCCTGGGGGCTTATAGCTCGGAATCATTGGGTGATTATTGTGCTGGAACGAATCATGTTTTGCCGACGTCAGGTGCCGCACGCTTTTCGTCACCCCTAAGTGTCTATGACTTTCAGACGCGGACCTCGGTTATTAACATCACGCGGGCAGGTGCGAACGCGCTCGCCGAGGTCGCAGGCACGATCGCAGATAGTGAGTCACTGTCGGCTCATGCGAGAGCTGCTCGAGCCAGAAAAGATTAGATTTACTCGCCGGCTGGACGCGTCGAGACAATGGCCTCAACATCAAATTCCGCATCGCCTCGCTTAAGTCCCACCAGTACACGATCCCCTGGGCGGAGGCGGGCAATGGTCTGCATCGCTTGACGAGCATCGGTAACCCGCTCCGCATTGAGTCCAACAATAAGGTCACCCACCTGAATGCCTGCCCGCTGCGCTGGCCCCCCTGGCGCTGTGTCGGTGACTAGCAGTGATTGGGCTGCTCGACCTTGCTCGTCAAAACCCAATAGCAGATCGACTTCCACGCCAAGCCAGCCCCGGATAACCCCTCCGTATTCGATGAGGTCCTTCATGACAGTACCGACTACGTTACTGGGTGTGGCGAGGTTGATGCCTATGCCGCTTGCTTCATTACTATCATCATTAGCGCCGGTGTAAATCAGCGTATTGATGCCTACCAATTTACCCTCGGCATCAATCAATGCGCCACCGGAGCTTCCCAGGTGGATGGTCGCATCAGTCTGAATATAGTTCTCATAAGCCGAGAGCTGCAGGCCGTAGCGCTCGAGCCCAGACACAATACCGAGTGATACTGAGTGCCCGAAGCCGAAGGGATTACCAATGGCGAGTACGATGTCGCCGACGTTGATGTTGTCCGAATCGGCGGTCTCGATTGCCGACAAACCTGTCAGATCGGTTTTTAGCAGGGCGAGGTCCGTCTCAGGGTCAGCCCCCACAACCGTGGCGTTGGCGCGACGTCCATCGGATAAAAGTATTTGAATTGCCTGAGCACCATCGATCACGTGACGGTTTGTGATGATGTGCCCGTCCTCGCTCATGATTACGCCCGAACCCAGTGAGCGCTCGACTCGAGGCTGCCGTTCTCCCGGATTGGAAAACCGCCGGAGGAGCGGTGCATTGAGGACTGGCGATCGGTCTGCCACTAATTTGGCTGTATAAATGTTGACGACGGAAGGTGTTGCCACGGCCACCGCATGGCTATAACTGTCCTTGCCCTGTGCGCTATTGGGGATTTTCAACCACTCTGTGTTGAGCAGTAGCACAGCAGCTAAAACACCCGCTAAGGCAGGCCAAGCCAGTTGTGAAAACCACTCGCGCATGAATCTGTCCCCCGAAATCTACCGCTAGTGTAAATCAAACTCTGCGTATAATGCGGCAGATACCGTAGTTTAAGTGGCTCAAGGAGTAATCTTTATGGCCGTAGGTAGAAATGAATTACTCGAAGTACTGGATTCGGAGTTATGTGTTTCCGCATTTAAGGATTATTGCCCCAACGGACTGCAAGTTGAAGGTCGCGATGATATTAATATCCTCGTGTCCGGTGTGACCGCATGTCAGGCGCTTCTCGACAGGGCGGTGTCGCTCAAAGCAGACGCTGTTCTCGTACATCATGGTTATTTCTGGCGCGGGGAAGACGAGCGTCTGGTTGGCATGAAGGCACAACGTATCCGAACCTTATTGGAGGCAGGCATTAGCCTGTTTGCCTACCATTTGCCCCTCGATTGCCACCCCACGCTGGGCAATAACGCTGGTTTAGCGCGGGCAATGGGTTTGCGGGAATGGCAAGGAATCGATCCTGAAAATGCCACTCATCCCGTGTTCTGTGGCGCGTTCGATGAGGGGACAAGGTTATCCGACATCGTTGGTAGGTTGGAGCATGAACTGGGGCGCGAAGCACTGGTCGTTGGCGATCCGGACGCCTTCATCCGATCGGCCGCGTGGTGCACGGGCGGTGGTCAGGGGTACATTGATGAAGCTGCATCCTACGGTGCAGATTTATTCATCACGGGAGAGGTATCAGAGCAGACGGTCCACGTGGCGCGCGAGCGGGGTCTAGCCTTCGTTGCGGCCGGCCATCATGCGACGGAGCGATTTGGAGCTCGTAGCGTGGGTCAGTGGATTGCGGATCGCTTTGGTATCGATCATCACTTCGTGGATATCGACAACCCGGCCTGAGATCAGCTGGTCTGTGTAGAGTAGGTCTTGTCCATTCCGAAATCTTCCGCCAACTGCCCGGTCTCCCCCGGTGTTTTCTTTGGCGCGTAATCAAGCGGTTGCGACGGGTCGAGCAGATGATCCGGTACATCAAAGGAGCCGCTGATATGTTTCATATCGTCCATTTGGCTCGCTACTTCGCTGTCACATAGCTCCTGTGCACCTGACGCAATGTGGGCATAGATCGAGCGGTAATCATCTTGCATACGGTGCAGGAGCTGCGCTGTGTTGGCAAAGTGAGTTGTCACAGACTGCTCGTAAGCTCGATGCGCGGCTTGTGCAGCCTCTACTTCACGTTTCAGCTCGTTGATGACGTCGCTTGAATCACTTTTGCGCTGCAAGGCTGCCCACCATCCCACGGCAAGGCCCACGGCAAAGCCAGCGAACAGGAAATAGGCAATTGTTGTCAGTGTAGGTTCCATGAGACTCCCCCGAGTTTTCTGCATGGTAGCGCCAAGTGGCAATAACAAGTGGCAATAAAAGGCGCCATAAAGACTTCCTTTTGCCGAGAGTCTACCAAAGGCGCGCAGTCACGTCCCATGGGTCATCTTATTTAAATTATTGTCGTATACATGACTTGACGCTAGAGTCGCTGCCCACGACTTTCCCTTGCACGCTTTGGATCCACCTTCTCAATGCTTCAATCACCTGCCCAGCGCTATCAAGCAGATCTCGATTCGGGTGCCATCGTGCCTGACGAAGCGCAGCGGATAGCCGTTGATGCGCTTCAGGACCTGTATCTGCGTCTCGAGGATCGCTCGAAGATCAAACCCGGATTTCTTGATCGATTTTTGAATCGTTCTCCGAGCGCGCCAGAGCAAGGGCTCTATCTGTGGGGTGGCGTAGGGCGGGGTAAGACGTACCTGATGGACTCTTTTTTTGAAGCGTTAAGCTTCGATAAAAAGAAACGGATGCATTTCAACCGCTTTATGCAACGTGTTCACGAGGAGTTAACAGAGCTCTCGGGAATGAAAAATCCCTTGGATACTGTGGCTGACCGAATTGCGTCTGAGACCATGGTTCTGTGCTTCGATGAGTTTTATGTCAGCGATATTGGCGATGCTATGTTGCTCGGCGGGCTAATGCAGGCCCTGTTTGAACGGGGTATCACTCTGGTAGCGACATCAAATATTCCACCCGACGGGTTGTACAAAGACGGTTTGCAGCGGTCGCGATTCATTCCTGCCATTCGCGCGGTTGAGACGTTTACGCAGGTCATGAATGTCGACAGTGGTATCGACTACCGACTCCGGGTGCTCTCCCAGTCTGAGCTGTATTTTGTGCCGAACGACGCGTCCTCTGAGAGTCCTTTGCCTGGATTATTTGCAGACCTAACAGGGGGCAAACGACCTGAGGCGGGTGTGATGACCCTGAATAAACGACCTTTGGCGTTCGCGGGGCGCTCAGAGGGTGTTTTGTTCGCGTCCTTTGAGGCGCTGTGCCTCTCCCCGCGAAGTGCCATGGATTACACGCAGATCGCGAGGGAATTTCACTCGGTGTTGTTATCTGATGTCCCGATTTTGACCGTCAATACAGAAGATGGTGCGCGACGCTTTGTTACGCTCGTTGATGAATTTTATGACCGAAATATCAAGTTGGCAGTGGTGGCGGAAGCCGACATGGAGCAGCTGTACAGCGGGTCGAAATTAGCGTTCGAATTTCAAAGAACCCTGTCGCGACTGATTGAAATGCAGTCTGTGGAATATTTGGGTCGAGAACACCGGCCTTAACGGTCGTTTTTTATTGAAAGAAGTATCGGGCTACTGTAATCTCCGCGCTCCTTTAAAATAGGCCTAACGGGCAAGTGCATGAAAACTTATAGTGCAAAGGCAAGCGACGTCAGCCACGATTGGTTTGTCGTTGACGCAGAAAACAAGACTCTCGGGCGTTTGGCTGTTGAGATCGCGCATCGTCTGCGCGGCAAGCACAAGGCCGAATACACACCGCACATGGACATGGGTGATTACATCGTCGTGGTCAACTGCGAAAAGATTCGAGTCACGGGCGCGAAGTCGACCGACAAAATGTATCACCACCACACGGGTTACCCCGGTGGTTTGAAGTCATTTACGTTTGAAAAGCTTATTGATCGTGCACCTGAGCGTGTGCTGCAGCGTGCCGTTAAGGGCATGTTGCCGCGTAACCCGCTCGGTCGTGCGATGTTCAAGAAGCTGAAAGTGTACGCGGGGCCATCACACCCACACTCGGCACAACAGCCTCAAACGCTGACAATTTAAGGAAGTCATAATGGCAGCTGCACAGTACTACGGCACAGGTCGACGCAAGACATCAACGGCACGCGTCTTCCTAAAAGGCGGTAACGGCGCGATTACAATCAATGGTCGAAGCATCGATGAATACTTCGGTCGAGAGGTGGCTCGCATGATTGTTCGCCAGCCTCTCGAGTTGACGGAGAATGCCGAGAAATTTGATGCAAACATCACAGTTGTTGGCGGTGGAAGTTTTGGCCAGGCAGGCGCAATTCGTCACGGATTGACTCGTGCTCTGCTCGAGTACGACGAATCACTTCGCGGCACATTGCGAGCGGCTGGTTTCGTTACTCGTGACGCGCGAGAAGTCGAAAGAAAGAAAGTGGGTCTACGCAAAGCACGTCGTCGCCCACAGTTCTCTAAGCGTTAATGTTTTCTGTGGCAGCGACCGCTGTCACGTTACTGAACAAATTTTGACTATAAGTGGGCCATTTATGGCCTGCTTCGCCTTGCTGTGCGTAAAACCGACCATTAAACTTTCGCGCTTCAAAAAGACATAGGCGGGCATCGCGCACTGCCTTAAAGCATAACTAAGACTCGGAGAGAACCGAATGAGTGAAGTTGAGGCAGGTCAAGCAGCCGACGACGGCCGCGCATCAGACCAAACACGACGCCGATTCCTAACTGCCGCAACGTCCGGCATCAGTGCCGTTGGTGTTGTTGGGGTAGCAGTGCCGTTCATGGCGTCCTGGAATCCCTCAGAGAAAGCCAAGGCAGCGGGTGCGCCCGTCAAGGCGGACATCAGCAAGATCGAGCCTGGCCAGATGGTGGTGGTCGAATGGCGCGGCAAGCCAGTGTACGTCCTACGCCGAACTCCCGAGCAGATCGCAGGCCTTCCGGGTCTCGATGACAGCCTCAAAGACCCGAACTCAGATGGCTCTGACCAACCCGCTTACATCAGTGGTGCTCCCCGATCGCTGAACGAAGAGTATTTAGTAGTCGTGGGTCTGTGCACACACCTGGGATGTGCGCCTAAGTTTCGACCGGAAGTAGGCGCGGCGGATCTGGGCGGCGATAGTTGGCTGGGCGGTTTCTTCTGCCCCTGCCATGGTTCTAAGTTTGATTTGGCCGGGCGCGTTTACAAAGGCGTTCCTGCTGCCGACAACCTGATCATTCCGCCTTACTCATTTGAGGGCGATAACGTATTGGTCATCGGCGTCGACACGGAGGTTGCGTAAATGGAAAAGGCATTAACAGGACTGATTTCATGGGTTGACGCGCGTCTTCCTGTCACGCGTGCGTGGGACACCCACATGGGCAAGTACTACGCACCCAAGAACTTCAACCTCTGGTACTTCTTTGGCGTTTTCTCTCTGCTGGTACTAGTTAACCAGCTGTTAACCGGTATCTGGTTGACAATGAGCTATACGCCGAGTGCTGAAGAGGCTTTCGCATCGGTCGAGTACATTATGCGGGATGTCGAATACGGTTGGTTGCTACGCTACATGCACTCCACTGGTGCATCTGCGTTCTTTATTGTTGTTTACATGCACATGTTCCGAGCGATGATGTACGGCTCTTACCAGAAGCCGAGAGAGCTCATCTGGATCTTCGGTATGCTCATCTTCGTTGTCTTGATGGCAGAAGCATTTGTGGGCTACGTACTTCCATGGGGTCAGATGTCCTACTGGGGTGCGCAGGTCATTATTTCTCTCTTTGGCGCAATCCCCGTAGTAGGTGAAGACATCACGACGTGGATTCGTGGCGACTACCTATTGTCAGGTATTACGCTGAACCGGTTCTTTGCCCTTCACGTGGTGGCGCTGCCCATCGTGTTATTGGCGCTGGTTGTGTTGCACATTCTTGCATTGCACGAAGTGGGTTCTAACAACCCTGACGGCGTTGAAATTAAGAAGCACAAGGATGAGAACGGCATCCCTCTGGACGGCATTAAGTTCCACCCTTACTACTCTGTTCACGACATTCAGGGGATTGCGGTTTTCCTGTTCTTCTTCTGCGGCATCCTCTTCTTTGCGCCTGAAATGGGAGGCTTCTTCCTTGAGCTGGCGAATTTTGAGGAAGCTAACGCGCTGAAGACGCCATCACATATTGCACCCGTCTGGTATTACACGCCTTATTACTCCGTGTTGCGTGCTGTACCCGATAAGTTCTGGGGCTTTGTGGCATTCGCCGCCTCTGTAGCGATTCCGTTTGCATTGCCGTGGATTGATCGAAACCCAGTGCGCTCGTGGCGATACCGAGGCATGCTCAATCGCGTCATGCTGCTAGGCTTCGTGATTAGCTTCATCATTCTGGGTGTACTTGGCGTTAAAGCGCCGACTGAGAGCCGCACGCTACTCGCGCAGATTTGCACGATTTACTACTTCGTCTTCTTCCTCGGCATGTACTGGTGGTCTACCTGGGATAAGACGAAAGAGGTGCCAGATCGCATCACCATGGATGGCGGTATGGGTTTTGGTAAGAATGTGGCCACGCTTGCTGTTGTTGCCGTTCTGACCTGGTTGCCACTCAAAGCTGTGGGTGCTGAGTCTGCTTACGATTGCGGCAGTATCCCGTGTGACGAGTTTGTGGCTGACGCGAGCGATCAGGCGTCGCTGCAGCATGGTGCGGCGCTGTACGCTAATTATTGCGCTGGTTGTCACTCGCTTCAGTACTCGCGTCACAATCGCGTAGCGAAGGATCTGGGTATCCCTGAAGATCTTTACCGTGAGCACTTGCTGCTTGACCCAGACCAGAAGTTTGGTGCGCTGATGGATATCAGTATGGATAAGGATGTCGCCAAAGGATGGTTTGGTGCTGCGCCACCCGACCTGACGCTTATCTCTCGTGCAAAGAAGCCTGAGTACCTCTATACGTATCTCCGAACATTTTACGAGGACGATTCTCGACCCTATGGTGTGAATAATCTGGTGTATCCAAATGTGGGCATGCCACATGTGCTTCTCGAACTTCAGGGGTTACCGCAGTGCGTTAATGCCGACGAAAGCCATGCGGATGAAGGCCACTGTGATTCACTGGAAGTGGCATCTGCGGGCATCATGACGACAGACCAGTTTGATGACGCAATGTACGACCTAGTGAACTTCCTGGCTTACACCGCCGAGCCGTTTAAGCAGACCCGAATTGAGATGGGTAAGAAGGTCATGCTGTTCCTTGCTATCTTTTTCATTATCGCTTGGGCACTAAACCGCGAATACTGGAAAGACGTGCACTAATCCGTCTCGACGGGCATAATTCAAAAGGCGGGGCTTGCTCCGCCTTTATTTTCTCTCATTCCGCTCGGAGTTCTTCATGAAGTTAGCCGATGATGCGTCAGGGGCTGTATCTAAACGTTCAGCAATGACCCTCTTTTCTGATAGCACCAGCCACTACAGTCATCGTGTTCGTATTGTATTGGCCGAGAAAGGTGTGTCGGTTGATCTTGTTGAAACTGAAGACGGTGTGCCAGTTCCTGAGTTGGGTGATTTGAACCCTTACAACACCATGCCTACGCTCATTGATCGAGACCTGGTTCTCTATGAATCAAAAGTCATGATGGAGTACTTGGACGAGCGGTTCCCGCATCCCCCGTTGCTGCCGGTTTATCCTGTAGCTCGGGCAGAGAGTCGGCTCTTTATGTACCGAGTGGAACGCGACTGGTGCTCACTGGTTGACACGATTCTTCATTCGTCCAAAGGCAGTGATGTTGCGGTAGCTCGGCGCGATCTTGGAGATAGCTTGACGGCGCTTTCGCCAATCTTTGCTGAGAAGCCTTTCTTTATGAGCGAGGAATTCACGCTCGTAGATTGCTGCATTGCTCCCATTTTGTGGCGCTTACCTGCGCTGGGTGTGGACATCAAGGCGAGCAAGCAAACCAAGCCCTTGTATGGGTACATGGATAGTCTTTTCGGGAGAGAGGCGTTCCAGGAAAGCCTGTCGATACAAGAGCGAGAAATGCGCGCTTGAATCAGGAGCGACTCGAGTGACGCCAAGTAAACCCTACGTTGTTCGAGCCATCTACGACTGGATTGTCGATAATAATTGCACGCCTCATGTACTGATCGATGCAGCCGCTGATGGGGTTGTCGTTCCTGAGGATTATGTGACCGACGGGCAAATTGTTTTGAACGTATCACCCACAGCAGTGGTGAGCCTTCATCTAGGTAATGATGCGGTGTCCTTCAGCGGCCGGTTTGGCGGCGTACCCCTTGATGTCTTCTTGCCTCTCGACAGCATCCTAGGTATCTACGCACGTGAAAATGGGCAGGGCATGATCTTTGATGATGACGACGAGCTTGGCGACCCAACACCACCAGAGCCAGACCCTATCGCCCCTGGATCCGCCCGAAGACCTTCTCTGAAACTCGTTAAGTAGAAATTCGGTAACGGAAAACGGAGGCGGTATTACGCACCGAAGAGGTGTGTCTCCGTCACACGCGCCATGGTGAGTGCGGTGATGTTCGATAGGCTATAGCGCATCTGTGCGTCGGACTCGGTAAAGCTCAAGCTCATTGTTGGGCCCTGCGTTCCGACCCAAAACACCTGAATGTTCCGCTGCTCCGCCGCCGTGCTAAGTGTGTTTACGTCGTCAGGCGTCAGTTGCGACCCCCAAACAACAGCGACGTCTCCGGGCTGCCCTAAGCTGTTTAACTCCCGCGTTACCCAGGATACTCCAGCAGCGGTAGGTTCCGCTCGGGCGGCTGTAAGCTCAATGATTGGCAGGGATGGCCGCTCCAACCACACCCCGTCACGAATGAGCTGGCAAAAGGACAAAGCAGTAGACGAATCTAAACCAACGCCGATAGAGAAAACTTTCTTTTCTGACACAATGGCGTTGGCAATATGCGCGGCGGAGGTATCGCAGACATCGGCAATCGCATCCGCAGACAAGCTCAGGTACTCGATGTGCTCGTGGAATAGTTTTGAGACGATGTCGAAATTACTCATAGTTCGGGTGCTCGGCTGAGCCAAAGGCTCCTTTTAGCCACTGCGCAGTTGTACTACCGCGAGGGCCGTCAAACGCGATGATGTCAAAACGACAATATCGATTGCAATAGTCCCTATGAGACGCCATGAACGTTTGCGCCGCCATGAATACTTTTCGCTGCTTCGCCGGAGAGACAGATGCCAAGGCTGACCCAAAGTGGGAGTGTTTACGATATCGCACTTCAATGAATGCCAGTCTCTCGCTATCCAAGGCTATGAGGTCGATTTCCCCTAATCGGCAGGAGAAATTGCGCGCAATAATAGTCCCGCCCTTCGATACGACCAGCTGGCGTGCGCGCTCCTCCCAGTAGGCCCCGCTTGAGTGAGTCATGGGTATAACCTCCATCCGATGTCGCAGTGTCATCAGATGGAGCGGGCGCGTCCTCGGGAGAAAACAACCGATTTTAGTCGGCGACGCACATTACCCTTCGAATCAATGCTTAGATCGCCGGTTTCACCAAACATTAGGGTGCCACGAGTTCGACTTGCTTGACTGAAGTGATCTACCAAGGCTGCTGCATCGGCACCGAGGGCGTGAAGAGGAATCGAAGAGCTTGTGGGCGATCCGAATGCACTTGGCGGCAGCACAAACTTGATACCGTTAAGGTCACGGTTGGTTATTCCCTCCTCGGACTCGAAGACGGATGATGGCGCGAATACAGGTAGCTTACCTGCATAGTGAAAGCGCAGTAGCGGACGAATTTCGCGCGCCATTTGTGCGGTGGGTGACAGTAGGATCACAGAGTCCACGTCTTTTCGTCGGCGTGCTTGTGTGTCTACCGGCGCATCAAAAGCGCGCTCGACCTCTTTTATTCTTGTCTCGCTACTGAGTGTCGCGAGGCTTCGTGCGATAGTCGCATTGTCGGTTTCGTCAGGGGTGGTGAGTGCGGTTTCTCTGAGCGTCCCACCCAAGGCATGCCATGAGGCTGAGAAAGCCCCTGTCATGCGACTTCCCCAAGCGCTGTCAGGCGCAATAATCAGAGGGTTCCGAAGACCGTCAGCCCAGGCTAGGTGCGCAAGTTGCTCGGCCTCGTCCTCAGGCGCAAGACTCATGCTGAGCATTTGCCACTCCAGATCTATTTGATCGGGCGATGTATTTGTCTGTGCACTTCGGTTGAGCGCGAGGACGGGAATGGGTAATTGATCAGCACTTGCTAGTTCCGCTACACGCTCTTTGGTCAATGGACCGATAACAAAGTCAGCCCCAAATTCTAGGGCTTGGACATAGGCCGCCATTCCTGTCACAGCGGCCTCGGTGTCGATAGTGATAATGTCGGGGCGCAGGCTAGCATCTCGGTAATTTGCGAAGACGCCCTCTACGATGCCATCCAGCGCGGTTTGGCCGGCCGTTTTTAGGCGACCACTAAGAGGAAGAAGGACGGCAATACGTTTGGGCGGCTCACTCTCCAGCCAGGTTTGTAATCCTGACGGGAGCGACAGTGGGCGAAGCCTCATTTGAGGATTTTCGCTCAGCCACTTAAGCACTGCAGGACGTCCCTGACGATAGGCGCGATTCAAGGACAGCCAAGCATGCCAGTCGCTGGCTGGTTCAGTTCGGCGAAGCTCAGAGGCAAGTCGCTGCTCCGTCGCCTGTGATAGCAGGTCGAAAATGGTCGAAGAGGTGACAGTGCCAGTGCCCGGCGCTTGAAGTGTCAATCGGTCGAGGGCCACTTTCGCCGCATCAACTGGCTGGCCGCCCTCCCACAGTCTTCGCTGCCGCTCCGCCAAAAGCGCATCAAACTCCTCGTTGTTATCGGGAACAAGCGCGCCGAGTAGTTGGTTGGACTCGTCGATATCGCCTTTCAGCCACAGAAGTTGAGAACGAATAAACGCATCGGTTTTTGGCGAAATGAGCTCTGGGTCTACAGCATCGAGCTCCGTCAGTGCGAAAAGCCATCCTCGCTCCCGAGCTATCTGCTGGTTCCAGGAAACAATGCGCGCATCAAGCGGGTTATCCTCATCGGCCGTTTTCTCGACTTTGTCTCGCGAGGGTATGGGGTAGTCGGTCACTGGTTCGCGAGGCTTTGATGGCGCGGGTGGTGGTGTTGCGCAGGACGCGATCAACACGAGCGCCAGTGCCGTCAGCACAGATCGATGCAGTAGCGCAAATAAAGTGCGATTATGCGCTGCGCTCGTTGAATATTTCGATGTCATCACAAAAGAGCCGCCGAGTTTCCAATGATTGTACGTAGAGGAGCGTGAATTGAAAGCCGCATTGTATGTTGTGCCCACACCCATCGGGAACATCGGTGATATGACTCTGCGGTCAGTTGAAGTGCTGCAGGCCGTCGATACTATTGCCGCAGAGGATACTAGGCACTCGCGAACGCTGCTTAACCATTACGAGATTACGACACCGGTCATCAGCTTTCACGAGCACAGCGGTGAAAGTGCCGCTATGGCGCTTGCGGAGCGAATCATGCAAGGCGAGCGTGTTGCACTGATCAGTGATGCGGGTACGCCGTTGGTTTCGGATCCAGGCTATCAACTTGTTCGAGCGGTACAAGCCATGAATATGCCGGTGGTGCCCCTGCCGGGGCCGTGTGCCGCAATCACGGCCCTCAGCGCCGCGGGCTTGCCGACACACAGCTTTCAGTTTGTTGGATTTCTACCCCCTAAACAAAATGCTCGCCGAACGCGTCTTGATGCGCTGAAGTCCAGCGATTCAACGATTATCCTTTACGAGGCACCGCATCGGATTCTCAACTTACTCGATGATATTGAGGAGGTGTTGGGGGCACTGCGCGAGGTCTGTATTGCGCGCGAGCTTACGAAAACATTCGAGACCGTTCGCCGAGACACGGTGGCCATTATTCGCGACTGGGTCAAAGGTGACGCCAACCAACAGCGCGGGGAATTTGTTGTAATGATTGCGCCAGATACTCAAAAAGGAGAGGGCGTCAGCGACGAGGCGTTTAACTTGCTACGCGCATTGGCTGACGAGCTGCCACCGAGAAAGGCGGCGCAGATAGTTGCAGATCACTATGGTCTCAAGTCGCGAGATCTCTATCAGACACTAATTAATCGAGAGTAATTAGTTGCATTGAGTCGGTGCGTCCCGAGTGCTACCGTCGCGGTGAGTCAGTTAAACGGTCGCTGTACCTTGTAGGTGCAGAGGAAAGTCCGGGCTCCATTGGGTCAGAGCGCCAGGTAACACCTGGGGAGTGTGAGCTCACGGAAAGTGCAGCAGAAAGGAAACCGCCTGAATATTATTTAGGTAAGGGTGAAAAGGTGCGGTAAGAGCGCACCGCGCGGCTGGTAACAGGCGTGGCGATGGTAAACCCCGCTCGGAGCAAGACCAAATAGGGATCCTTATGCCGTGACCCTCGGCGGATCCGGGTAGGTCGCTACAGGCGCTTGGCGACGAGTGTCGCAGATGAATGACCGTTCACGACAGAACCCGGCTTATCGACTGACTCACCTATGCACCCCCGCTCGGGGGTGCTCCTTTATATCTTTTAAGAATATAAAATATTTAGTTATTCTTTTTTTGATTTTTCGCGGAGAAAATCTCTCCAATAAAGAGCTAATGGACTGACTTTCGTCTTGTTTATGTGTCCGTTTGCGCGTCCATTTTTTGTTCTCTGATGCCCTTCTTTGGCGCATATAAGGTGCTGAATTACTTAGATATTTTCTTTTTTTCGCATTGACCGGTCATCCCTCGATTGTTAAAGTGGTGATTAGTGGGAAAAAGTGGGTAATTGGGGAATTACCTGTCTTTTTTTGAGGAAAAGTGGAGATTTGTGGTGTTCAGGGGAGTTCAGCACATCAATCTGGATGCAAAAGGGCGGTTGTCTGTCCCTGCGCGCCAGCGCGAGTCGCTCTTGGATATCAGTGCAGGCTCCATCGTTGTCACCATCGACACACAGTCATCCTGTTTGGTGCTGTACCCGCTGAGGGAGTGGGAGCGCATCGAACGTGATGTTCAAAATCTTCCGACGCTCAACCCAGCTGTGCGACGTTTTCAACGGTTGGTCTTGGGTTATGCCAGTGATCTTGATCTCGACGGTAACGGTCGAATTTTGCTGCCCGGCGCTTTGCGCGAATACGCGCATTTGGAGAAGCGCGTCGTTTTGGTGGGGCAGGGAAATAAGTTGGAGCTCTGGTCAGAGTCTTTGTGGGAGGCTGAGTGCGAGGCAGCATTGGCGGCCGATGAAGGTGAACTCCCTGCTGAGCTGATGGAGTTAAAACTTTGAGTCAGGCGGAGCATGTTTCCGTATTACTTGAAGAGTCGGTCGCGGCGCTCGCCATCAAACCCGACGGCATCTATCTCGACGGCACATTTGGTCGCGGCGGTCATAGTCGTGCCATTCTCGATTCACTGTCCCCCTCCGGTCGTTTAATTGCCTTTGACAAGGATCCGCAGGCGGAGAGTTCGGCAGGGCAATTCGCCACTGACCCACGTTTTGAATTTGTGCCAGCAAGTTTTGCTGACATCTCTGATCGAGTCGCTAAGGCGGAGCTCGATGGCATCCTGCTCGACCTCGGTGTCTCATCGCCTCAGCTTGATAATGCCGAGCGCGGGTTTGGCTTTAGTGATGATGGTCCGCTCGATATGCGGATGGATACGCGAGCAGGTATTACCGCTGCGGAGTGGTTGGCAACGGCTTCCGAAGCGGATATTGCGGATGTCATCAAGACTTACGGTGAGGAGCGATTTGCCAAGCGAATGGCTTCGGCCATTGTTAAGGCGCGTACCGAGTCGCCGATAACGCGCACAAAGCAATTGGCCACGATCGTGGCGGAGGCTAATCCCAAGTGGGAGCCAAATAAGCACCCGGCAACGCGCGCTTTTCAAGCTATTCGCATTTTCATTAACAGGGAGCTTGAGGATCTAGAAATGGCCCTCGGGCAGATGGTTGATACCTTGTCCGAGGGTGGACGCCTGGTAGTCATCAGTTTCCACTCTTTGGAAGATCGTATTGTGAAGCGCTTCATGCGTGACCAAGCGCGCGGTCAGCAGCTCCCAAAGTATGTGCCTGTTACTGACAGTGATACGGGGAAAACACTGAACTTGGTTGGCAAGCCCATAAAGCCTTCAACAGGTGAAGTGCAACGTAATCCCCGATCTCGGTCAGCGATTATGCGCGTGGCGGAGCGTAGAGCATGATTCGCCGTTTTCTTCTGTCACCCCTAGGCCTTACGGCCTGCTTCCTTTCTGTTGTGATCAGCGCCCTTTCGGTGGTTAACGAGACGCACCAAACCAGAATGCTGTTTGCAGCACTCCAGGCGCAGGAAAGCGAGCGCTGGCAGTTGCAGGAGGACTACAGTCGGCTCGTTCTCGAGTACTCAACACTCTCGGCACCGCATCGCGTGAGCGCCATCTCTCGCACGTCACTTACCATGACATCGCCTGACACGGGCGCTATTAGAGTGGTGGCCGAATGAGCGTCAAAGCCAATGCGGCGCCCACCTTCAGGTGGCGGATTATCGTTGTGGCGGCATTACTTGCTGGTTTGTTTGGTATGTTGATTCTGCGTCTGATTCAGCTTCAAGTCGGAGCAAGTCAATATGGGGCTGATTTCCTTCAGCGCCAGGGTGACCTTCGTGCTGTGCGATCTGCGGAAATTCCGGCTTACCGGGGATTGATCACCGATCGAAGAGGTGCGCCACTCGCAGTTTCTACACCGGTTGTGACTCTCTGGGTTAATCCTCAGGAGCTTCGCGGTAGTGGTCGCGAGATTGAACTCGCAGACTTGATGAACCTTCCGGCCTCTGACTTTACATCGCGTTTGGATCGCTACCGTAAAAAGCAGTTCATGTATCTCGCGAGGCATCAAACGCCTCAAACAGCGCGAACGGTACTCGCGGCAGATATCCCCGGTGTTTACGGTCAGCGGGAGTACAAGCGTTTTTACCCTGCAGGCGAGGTGGTGTCGCAGTTGGTCGGTACGACTGACATCGATGGTGCTGGAGCAACGGGCGTTGAAT
>JAYQLG010000013.1:0-8432 GCA_038143085.1 Halieaceae bacterium | reverse complement strand
CCAAGCCAGCGCCCGCGGGCAACGTGACCAACCATGAAGCGAAAATCTTCCCTATTGTTGGAAGAGACACTGCCTCAACCCCTCTCGCTAAACCGACACCCAGTACAGCGCCCACGAGCGTATGAGTGGTTGATATGGGTAAGCCAGTAGCAGAGGCGAGCACAACGGTTGATGCCGCCGCGAGCTCTGCGGCAAATCCTCGACTCGGTGTCAGTTCGGTAATCTTTTGTCCAATGGTCTGGATGACTCGCCAACCATAGGTGGCCAGTCCGATAACAATGCCAACAGCACCAATACCCAATACCCACCACGGCATGATCGCCTCGGCGCCAATGACGCCACCTGATTGGACTGTACTCACGACTGCCGCAACGGGACCTACTGCGTTGGCTACGTCATTGGAGCCGTGGGCAAAGGCCATACCACAGGCCGTGAAAATCATAAGAATGCCGAACACGCGTTCGATATTCGCGTCGCTGTTGAGATCACCCGAAGGCGTTATTTTGCCAAGAATAACGGCGCCGATTGCCGCGACGACGAGCCCGATAACTGCCGAGATCACCATGGCGTCAGCAAATGCCGAGCCCATCCCCAGCGTGAGATCAAGGCCTATATGTTTTAGGCCCTTCAGCAGGGTCACCATACTGATCATAAACCCTACCATCCACATGTAGACGGGCACGTAGCGACGCGCACGTTCGAAGGTATTGTCGTGATCAAAGATTAATTTTTTGACCGAGATAAACAGTAAGAAAGCCAGTGTGCCGGCCAGCAAAGGCGAGACCACCCAGCTTCCAGCGATCTCACCAACCTTTCCCCAGTCAACGGCATCGACCGAGATGCCGACGGCTGCGAAGCCGACGATACCACCGACAATTGAGTGCGTTGTTGATACGGGCCAGCCCCCAATGCTGGCAATTAACAGCCATGTCGCTGCCGCCAGTAGGGCCGATAGCATGCCGAACACGAGCAGTTCGGGCGAGTCCGATAGCACCGCGGGGTCAATGATGCCCTTGCGTATGGTGGCTGTAACTTCACCGCCCGCCAGATAGGCGCCTGCAAACTCAAAGATGGCGGCGATGATGATCGCTTGCTTTAGCGTGAGCGCTCTAGACCCAACTGAAGTCCCCATCGCATTGGCCACGTCGTTTGCCCCAATGCCCCAGGCCATGAACAGACCGAAGACGCAGGCAAGCGCTAAAAACAAAAAGCCGTTTGACGCGATAATTTCCATTCGAGACGCTCCTAATGGCGACAGAGTATGTTCGATTAATGTCGGATTGTTGACCGAAAGATTTAAGACGTGTGACAGACCCTAAAAGGCAGCATCTCCTCCCAGTCGGAGATTGGTGTCTTGCGTATCGCGGTACTTGCGGCGTTAGTTTTTGATGGTTCACCTGACATGTCAACTCCGGTGCTCAATAAGCTGTGATCGAGAAAGTGTGGTCATGCATTCCCATTGGCAGACTTCCCTATCGAAAACCGCTAAAAACGGGACTCACGTGTGGTCTGTTGGTTAAAAAAATTATTTTTTTTTGAAGTTTCTACTTCGCGGATATTTTTGACATCGAGCAAAAACAGACACTTATCGGCGTTACTTAATAACGGTCTTCAGTGCCAAAACTCATGTCACTAATTTGTCATTTTTTGGCAAGCCACCTGTAACCATTCCTTCCTAATGTGCGCTCCGTGGATATACCCAGTTGTTGGGCTTTTATGACAGAGGCATCGATGAAAACTTTTCGCGTTTTTACCTTCCAACTGTTGGCATGTTGCTACTTCCTAACCGCCGCCGCCCACGCCAGTGACGAACTGATTGTTTACGTTTTTGAAAACGGAAGTCCGCTGTCGGGCGTCGATGTCCAATTGGACGATCAGATTATTGGCAATACCCGCGCGGATGGATCCGTGCGAGGCGATTTGGATGGTGGCGGTCATGTTGTAACGGTTGGAGCTGATGACCGCTTTGTCGTGCGATTCGCTTCCAACCCGGGACAGCTAGCTGACGTCATTATCGATCTCGGGAGTTCGGATGCGCGTGTTGATCTTTTTGGTTCGGCGGAGTCGGCTACTCAACGTCGCGACGCAGAGAAAGGCACCTTGGTTGTGCGTGTTCAAAGGGACGGCGTTCCGGTTGAAGGTGTCATCGTTAATTTCTCAAACGGTGGTGGAGTCGCGACAACCGATGTTGATGGGATGGTTGAGAAGGATCTCCCCCGGGGACAGTACACAGTCTCAGCCGATGGAGTAGCAAGAACTGATCGCGTCGTGGCCGGCATTGCTCGCTCTGTTGGTTTGACGCTGGAAAGCGATCAGCTGACCTTTGAGGCGCCGACGTTGCAGTTGGAAGAAGTCTTCGTCATGGGGACATTCGACCCATCCGGCTTTGAGCTCAGTGAGCGAGATACGGACGGTGTGGTAGATACGATTGGGGTTGAACTACTTGCCCGCTTTTCCGATTCTGATGTGGCCTCTTCGGTAGTGCGGGTTCCTGGAATTTCTATTCAGGACAACAAATACGTATTTATTCGGGGGCTGGGAGGTCGGTATGTGGCAACGACGTTGAACAACGCCACGATGCCCTCAACAAACCCCTCGAAGCGAACTGTCCCGTTAGATCTGTTCCCATCGAACTTTGTTAATCAGTTGGATATCAAGAAGACGTTTCTGCCCTACATGCCCGGAGAATCTACGGGTGGCAACCTTGTTATCAACACAAAGACGTTTCCCGATGAAAGAGTCTTTGGGTTGTCTCTCGGGACAGCAGGCACAAGCGGCTTGACGGGTAGCACAGTTGCGGTTGATCCCCTTAGCGGCGACTTTGATGCAATTGGCTGGGATGATGGAACACGTGAGCGTGATATAAGCGTGCTTGCCATTGCAGAAGCGCTCCGCATCGGTACGGTTCAGGACACCTCAACGGGCACGGTTTATGAAATCGACGATGAAATCGAGGGACAGCTTCGTCGTCTTGCTGCTATTCAGCTGAAAGATGGTTTTGATCCAGCGTTCGAAACCGCCGCACCTAATGCCAGCTTGGGCATTGAATTTGGTGATCTTTTTTATCTCGGTGATGCCGAAGTAGGTTTCTACGCGGCAGGTAATTACTCAAACGAGTGGTCTCAGCGTCAAAACGGCGAGAGAAATAGTTATACCCCCACAGGAATTATTGAGAACAACTTCGTCTACGAGCAGGTCTCTAACAGCGTAGAAGCCAGCGGGCTCGTTTCCTTGGGTGTCAATATTGGTAATAGCACCTACGAGTTGAACACCGTTTTATCTCGTGACACCCAATCAATGCTCGAGCGGGTAGTGGGTCAAGAGGGTGACGAATTTCAGGCCGTCTACAACCAGAGTATCGGGTGGGCGGAGCGCCAGTACGCCAGTGCACAACTCATGGGGTCACACTTCATTAATGAAGATGGGTCCATCTTCGGAGAGTGGCAGGTGACCGCTAGTCAGGCCTATATGTACGCTCCTGACCGAAGAGACTTCACGTTTACGGCATCCAGTAACGCGACCAACCCAGAGGATTTGAAGTCTGGTTTCGATTTTGGCCGCGCTAATGACGAGCAGAGTGTCGCCATGCAGGGCTTTTTCTTGGAGCCAGGTGTAATCACTCGTCGATACGATGAGTTGACCGATAATAATTTTGACGCTTCCTTTGATATTACTTGGGATGTGTTCGATAGCGGTTCCAGCTTTTCAAGCATGAAGTTTGGGGCGCAAGCGATCCTTCGCGACCGGGACTCGGATAGCGAAACCTACGGATTCAACATTAATCAATCACAGCAAGGCCTTTTGTCGGCGGAAAATGTGCTTGTCTCTGACGTGGTCTACGTCTGTGGTTCAGGCTCGAGTGCAACCTCTTGCCAAAACACCGGTAATTCGGATGGCTCTAGTCAATCCCCTACGGGTGGAATAACAACAAGCCGTGAAACGGGTCTGGTCTTTGATGACAAAACGCTGGTGTCCGACAGCTACGACGCCGAGCTGGATTACAACAGTGTGTATGCGATGTACGACCACACGTTTGATACGACCTGGCAAGTTGTTGTGGGCGCGCGCTACGAGATGTTCGAGCAAGTTACCAATACCTTTGCTATCACAGGTGAGGGCCTGCCTGTTGAATCAGTCATTGAAGAGGACAGTCTTCTTCCTAGCCTTAGCCTAAATTGGTTTTACAGGGACGATCAGCAGTTGCGGCTTGCGGTTTCTGAAACCGTGGCTAGACCCGACTTTAAAGAGGCAGCAAACGCCGTCTTTTACGATAACGAATTCAACTTCCGAGTTAGGGGCAATCCATTTCTAGAAGTCGCTTCAGTGCGAAATGCTGATTTGAGATGGGAGTGGTACCCAAATGAAGAAGACAGTCTGTCGATAGCACTGTTTTACAAGGATATTGATAAGCCAATCGAACGGGTTGTTCAGCTGGCATCCGGAACAGCCGGTAATTCTAGAACCTTCAGAAATGCCGAGAGTGGCGAGCTTTCCGGTGTAGAGATTGAGGGTCGCAAAGAGTTTTTGTTAAGCGATGACTACAGTCGAAGTCTATTTGTGTCTTTCAACGCGTCGGTAATCGAATCAGAGGTCACTCTCGTCAACGATGATCCTCGCGAGCTGCAGGGCCAGCCGGAGTACACGGCCAATCTCGTTATCGGTTACGACGATTTTTCTAACGGACAACAGCTGACGTTTCTTGTGAACCAGAACGGAGCATCGATTGCTGATGTTGGTTTATCCGGAGCGCCAGATGTGTATTTGGAACCGAGAATGGAGGCCAATCTTGTCTATCGCTGGGACATTAGCGAGACAGCCACATTTAAAGCCAAGTTAGACAACATTTTTAACTCTGAACTCGAGTACACGCAGGGTGGACAGACATTTCAGAGTTATGAAAAGGGCACAAAAGTCTCGGTCTCTATCGACTGGGATTTTTAGGCACTGAATGGAAAGAGCAGACGTTAAATCACCACGGAGTAAACTTTGATGAATAAGCAGTTAGTCTCAGCCTTACTGGCTTCGAGTGCCCTTGCATCACTGGGTGGATGCAGCGAGGGCGATCAAGCCACCATTATTATTGAAGCGCCGGCTGCCGATAGCCCCGCACCTGCTCCTGCTCCAGCACCGGAACCCGAGCCAGAGCCATCCAGCGAATGTCCAGAGGGCACGACAGAGGATGCAAATGGACTGTGTGAATTACCAGCGACTATCTCGTCCGATATGACGCTGGATGCTGAGCGTGAATATATTTTATCGGGACGGGTCACCGTAGGTAACGGCAATGGTGAGCTGGGTGCCGACGGGAACCTAATCGATGGTACGCCTGTTCAGAACGTGACACTGACGATGCCGGCTGGAACTCGGTTGTATGGTAAGGCCAATACCTTTGCGAATCTCGTAATCACCCGCGGCTCGAAGATTATGGCAATGGGCACTGCCGATGCGCCCATCGTCATGTCTGGTGAAGATGAGGGGTTAGACGGATCGGGTGAGTGGGGTGGTTTGATCATTCACGGATACGGTAACCACAACGAATGCCCTGCAGAACCGGGGCCTTGCAATATTGACTCAGAGGGCGAATCTGGCTTTGCCGGCGGATATGACGCCTCAGACAACAGCGGCATTTTGCAGTATGTCGTCGTTGCTGAAGGAGGTTACGAATTCAGTGAGGGCAACGAGATTAACGGCATTTCTCTGATTGGGGTGGGCTCTGGCACAACGATGGAGTACATCCAAGTCGAGGGTAACTCGGACGATGGGATTGAGTTCTATGGTGGTAGCGTCAACCTGAAGTACGGGGTTTTCACTAACAACCTGGATGATTCGGTAGATTGGGACGAGGGTTATCAAGGAAACCTGCAGTACATCATCGTAAAGCAGTCACCGACGGGTTCAGGTGAGGCTTTTGAGATGGACACTCAGGGCGCCGCATCCCCCTTGTCCAAACCGACACTGTCGAATGTAACGATCATTGCGGATAAGCGCGTTGATGATGATCCTTACATTTTAAACTTCAAGAAGGGCTCTGGTGGTTTCTTCCACAACACGGTTGTCTCTGTGGCTCCGGAGAACGCAACGCCTATCAACCAATGTATTAACGTCAACGGAGCAGACTCCGAGGGACTCATTGGAACAGCATTGGTTTTGAATAACTGGATTCAGGACTGTGCTGCTGCCGCTGGTGATCGCGGGACATTGGCAAATGTTGATATGTCGGCGGGCGCATTGAATATCAATGCTGTCGCGGCACAACTCGACAACAACGTCGCTTCACAAGCACCCGAAGCGATTCTCGACACAGCAATGGATTGGGCTGCGGTTAACGCTTCATTGCCAGAGTCAACGGCGGACACCGAGTTCCTTGATTCGGTCAGATTCATGGGGGCGGTTAATCCAACGTCTACCTCTTTGCCCTGGTGGGCTGGCTGGACGATTGATGGGTCAGTGGGTGACCCCTCAGCCCCTGAGGCGTCATGTCCTGCAACAACCACGGAACAGGCTGATGGCAAGTGCCTCTTACCGCCAACCATCGTCTCAGATCTCACGCTGAATGGTGGTGTTGACTACCTCATGGAAGGACGGGTTACCGTGGGCAATGGAAATGGCGAAATTCAAGCTGACGGTAATCTCGCTGACGGGTCCTCGGTAATAGATGTAACGCTTACGATCGAACCTGGCGTCAATATTTTTGGTAAGTCAGGGACCTTTGCCAATATGGTGATCACTCGTGGCTCCAAAATTATGGCCGAAGGCACGAAGTCCGCGCCCATTATCTTTTCATCAGACGATGATGGCTATGATGGCGCAGGGGAGTGGGGTGGTTTGATTATCCATGGATACGGGCTGCACAACGAATGTCCTGCCGATCCAGGCCCTTGTAACATCGACTCCGAAGGCGAGTCAGGCTTTGCCGGGGGATACGACGAGTTGGATAACAGTGGCGTCCTTAAGTATGTGGTTGTTGCCGAGGGCGGTTACGAGTTCAGTGAAGGTAACGAGATCAACGGGATTTCTCTGGTTGCCGTAGGTAGTGGTACCACCATGGACTATATCCAAGTCGAGGGTAATTCTGACGATGGCATTGAGTTCTACGGCGGTAACGTCAATGTGAAACATGGCGTCTTTACCAATAACCTCGATGATTCGGTTGATTGGGATGAGGGGTTCCAAGGCAACCTGCAGTACATCATCGTCAAACAGTCACCCAACGGTTCGGGAGAGGCTTTTGAGATGGATACTCAGGGAGCCGCTGCGCCGCTTTCAAAACCGACACTGTCAAACGTCACTATTGTGGCCGACAAACGAGAGGCAGACGATCCCTACATCCTAAACTTCAAAAAGGGTTCGGGCGGTTTCTTCCACAACACATTAGTTGCAGTCGCTTCCGGAAACAGCACGCCAATTAATCAGTGTGTAAACGTGAACGGTGCCGATTCGGAAGGATTGATTGGCACAGCGTTGGTATTGAACAACTGGGTTTATGACTGCGCGGCTGATGAAACTCAGGGGACCTTGGCTAACATTGATGTGTCAGCAGGCGCGGTCAATGTACTGCCGGTCGAGGCAGATCTTGGTTCCTTGTATGAGTCGCGATCTCCGGAGGCGGTTGCGGCTGACGCGGCCATCAATTGGACCGACATTAATGGTGCTTACGCTGAGTCGACAGCGGATCCCGACTTCTTTGATGAGGCGCCTTTTGTGGGTGCAGTGAATCCGGACGGTAGTGATCCATGGTGGGCCGGTTGGACTATTAGCGGCTCGCTCTGATTCGCAATGTTTCGAAAAGAAGAAAGCGGCCGGAAGGCCGCTTTTTTTTTCGCCAACTAACTGATTCCAGTGACTAGGTCATCGCTCTGGACTTAACGACCTCGCACCCGAGCAGTGTTTTTTAAGCCTGCAATGTTCAGGTTTTATCTAAAAAAACTGTAAATTTTTAACTGTTACACTTTTATTTCACTTAATTTTCATTTACGTTACATGAACTACCTAGTGTAGTTGCGGAAAAATCCGCTAAACGCTGTGAAGCGATAGCACGCCGTGAGGCGTAAGGAGATAACGATGAAAGTGAAGAACCTACTAATAGGCCTCTGCATGATTGGAGGCGTCTACACCTCCGCAGCAACCGCCGAGGTTATCCAAGATTGTGTACTGACTGGTGAAGTGGTCAGCGTCAGTGAGCACTCCGATGAGACGCTGCGCGTTCGATTTCATGAGTTAGAGCATGGCGACCTTGCCGAATGCACCATGAAGCGCCGAGCGAAGCGTGGCCGTGTAGCGGCGGACATGACCATGTCAGGTATAGAACTACCGCGTGGTTCTACCGTCACTTATGCATTTCAGCAGACACGCTTCGAGTCAAAGTGGCAGCTGCTAGAAGTTCAGCGACCTGTTCTGCTTAGCTCAAAACTCTGATCTAAGACCACACCAAA
>JAYQLG010000012.1:0-42707 GCA_038143085.1 Halieaceae bacterium | reverse complement strand
CGTTACCTTGCTGATGTGATTGCCATCATTCAGACGGATGGGGTGGGTTTCGTGCGTAAACCCGTATAATGCGCGACACCACTAGCGGGGCGCAGAACCTCGCATTTATCAACTGGGATCCACTATGAACGACGGCACGTCTGGCAAACCTTCAGCGATAAAGAGGTTACTGGTACCGCTATTGATACTGGCGTTGTCCGCCGCCATTTTTGTTGTACTGGTCAACAACCAGCCGACACTAAAAACAACCGTAAAAGAGCCGGTCCCTGTCGCGGTTCGCGCACTCGATATTAACCTCGCACCGATGCAGCTCAGTGTCAGCTCTGAGGGGAACGTACAGCCAAGTGTCGAGACCAAACTGGTGGCGCAGGTGGCAGGTGAAGTCGTCGAGCTCTCCTCCAGCCTGGTCGGCGGCGGGGACTTCAGCAAAAATGATGTTCTGCTGAAATTGGATCCGCGAGACTACGAGATTGCACTAGCCCGATCCCAAGCCGCACTGTCCCGAGCGCAAGCAGATCAGCGCTTTGCCGCTGAGGAAACTGCGCGCATTCGATCACTCTACGGCGAAGAGTTGGCGAGCATTGCACAGCTGCAAAGTGCCGAGCGGTCACTGGCGGTTGCGAATGCTGCCTTAGATGATGCATCGGCGGCAGTGAAGCGAGCCAGTGTCGACCTCGAGCGCACGGTGTTCACAGCCCCCTTCAATGGCCGTGTCCGCGCAGAGAACGTCGATGTTGGGCAGTTCTTATCCAAAGGCGCCATGATTGCGACCTTGTATGACACCGATCGGCTCCAAGTGCGTCTCCCTCTGGCAGATGCACAACTCGCGTACCTAGACCCCAGCTATGCCCAAACCGGATTGGCTGGCGAGGAGCCCGCTGATGTTGTGCTGACTGCGGACTATGCGGGAGACACCCAGTTCTGGTCGGCCAAACTGCTTCGGACCGAAGGCGATATCTCCACAAAAAGTCGGTTTTTACACGTCATCGTAGAGGTGACCGAGACACTCAATAGTAACGGCGTTCGATTACCCGTTGGACTCTTCGTTGACGCCGTCATAACAGGTCGGACGGTCGAGAATTTGGTCTCTGTGCCACGAACCGCCCTGCGACCCGATAACTCGGTCATGGTGATCGATGACGATAA
The DNA here is from genome assembly GCA_038143085.1 of Halieaceae bacterium. Lineage (GTDB taxonomy): Bacteria > Pseudomonadota > Gammaproteobacteria > Pseudomonadales > Halieaceae > Luminiphilus. Next base: position 41,561 of record JAYQLG010000012.1, on the reverse strand, counting down.
TCAGCTTCACTTCCGCGATATCACCGTATTCAAGCTCTCTGACGGCGACGTGCTCATCTCCGAGGGCCTTGCCTCGGGAGAGCGCATCAGCATCTCTCCACTGCAGTTTGTGGTTGAGGGTATGCCGGTCACAGTGATCGACTGAGGCCCGCCAATGCCAAAGCTCATAGCCTGGTTTGTCGATAATCCCGTTGCCGCGAACCTATTGATGTTCATCCTTATCGCCTCGGGGTTACTGGCGCTCAACGATGTGCGCAAGGAAGAGTTCCCAAACGTTGAAGCGCCCGTCGTAATGGTCACCGTTCCATACCTTGGAGCGGCACCAGCCGAGGTAGAGACCGGCGTCTGTGCGCGCATTGAAGAATCGATCGACGGTATTGAAAACATTGTGAAGGTCAAAACGACGGCGTCGGAAGGTCAGTGCAGTGTCGCGGTCGAGCTGGAGATGGACGCGGATAAAGCCAAAGCGCTCGACGATATTAAAGCTCAGGTCAACGCCATCTCGACCTTCCCTGCCAATACAGAGCGCCCCATTGTTTCGCAGGTCACCATGCGTAGCCTTGTGGCTCAGATTGCAGTGCACGGCGATACAGACGAACGCTCACTGAAAAACATCACCGAGTCGATCCGTAAGGATCTGCTCGAGCTACCCGAGGTCAGCCTTGTTGAGACGCTTTACATGCGTGCGGATGAGATCTCGGTCGAAATATCTGAAGCCACATTGCGCAGGCACCAACTGACATTGGACCAAGTCGCGCACGCTATTCGAAGTTCAAGCATCGATATACCCGGTGGTTCTGTTAAGGCCGACGCTGGCGAGATTCGCCTTCGGGGCACGGGTCAGCGCTACACGGGAGTAGAGCTAGAAAACGTTGTAGTTGCCCGCGAACCTGGTGGTGGTCGTCTTCTGCTCCGAGATATCGCAACCATCGTCGACGGCTTTGAGGATATTGACCAATACGGTGAATTTAATGGCGAGCAAGCCATGATGATTCAAATTTCGCGGATTGGTAGCGACGACGCCATTGAAATTTCGGAAGCTGTTGTCGCCTATGTTGAGGGCAAAGAACGGGAACTCCCCGAGGGTATCCACTTCACTATGTGGAGTAACGAAGCCGATGAACTCGTCGGGCGACTCGGAACCATGATCAACAATGCTGTCGGTGGTCTGTTGCTCGTCATTATCAGCCTGTCGCTCTTCCTTCGCGTGCGACTCGCATTGTGGGTGAGCGCAGGCATTCCCGTTGCCGTTTTTGGCGCCCTAGCCTTCTTCCCGAGCACAGGCTTGAGTATCAGCACCCTATCCCTCATGGGCCTTCTACTCTCACTAGGGGTGGTTGTTGACGACGCGATTGTGGTCGGTGAGCGAATCTATACGAAGGAGCAAGAAGGGCTTGATCCACGCACAGCCGCCATTGTGGGCACGAGCGAAGTCGCCGTACCGGTGTTCTTTGGTGTTCTGACGACCATTGCCGCGTTCATGCCATTGCTCAATGTCGACAGCAATCTGGGGCAGTTCTTTATTTCGATTGGCGGCACCGTCGTGCTATGTCTGATCTTTAGCATCGTCGAATCACAGTTGATCTTGCCCTCACATCTCGCCCACCGCAGTCAAAAACGAGGACAGTCGGGATTTGGTCTGCGATGGGAGGCTTTTCAGGACCGGATTGCAGGATCGCTGGAGCATTTTGCAACTCACCGCTACAAGCGATGGATCGAGTGGGGCATCGACAACCGCTACACAACCCTATCAATCGCCCTAGCGATGATGGTCATCATGGGTGGTTTGATGGCAAGTGGCCGCGTCGTTTTCCAGTTTTTTCCCGCTGTCTCGGGAAACAACGTCGTCGCTCGCGTGGTCATGCCCGAGGGCTATCCACTTGCAGGCACCCAAGCCGTTATCGAGAAAATTCAGGCCTCCGCGGCCGAAACCCGCCGAAGGGTGGATGCCGAGCGTGAGGACGGCAAGTCGGCGTTCAAAAACGAGCTTTCCTCGGTCGGCGTCAGCATTACGCAGGGCGCTATTGTGATGGTCGGTGCTGTAGGCTCTAACGTTGCCGAAGTCTCTTTGAACCTTGTTCCCTACCGCGAGCGGGGCGGTATGACGCCTCAAGAGGTGGTCAATCTCTGGCGCGACCTGACACCCCCGATTCCCGATGTCGTTGAGCTTAGCTTCTCGGCGGATGCCGTCTCCATGGGTGCGGATATCGATCTTGAACTTCGCGGAAGGGATATCGAGCAGCTAGGACGTGCTGCTAACAACTTGACTGACACCCTCGCCAGTTACGGTGGTCTTTACGACATCAGTAATAGTTACCGCTCTGGCAAGCGCGAGCTCGCCTTGAAGGTGCTCCCCGAGGCAGAAGCCTTGGGACTGACGCAGGCGGATCTTGGTAATCAGGTCCGGGACGCATTTTATGGACGAGAAGCGCAGCGCGTTCAACGAGGCCGTGACGATGTTCGAGTGATGGTGCGCTTCCCTCAGGATGATCGTCGGTCGCTTGCGAGTCTCGAAACGATGACCATACGTCTGCCCGACGGTACCGAAGTACCGGCTCTGTCAGTTGCCGCAATAACACCAACGCTAGGTAATTCGACCATTAACCGAACGGACGGACAGCGGACGATTAACGTTGTTGCGTCTGCGGATCGGGAGGTCACGCCACCAGAAACAGTCCTTGTGGAGATGTTCAGAAAGCATGTGCCGCAGTTAGTGGAGAATTATCCAGGTATCAGCGTATCTCAGGCCGGTGAAGCCGAGGAGCGAACCCGTGCCTTGAGTGGTCTGGTGAGTGCCAGCCTGGTCGCACTGATGGTCATCTATACCTTGCTGGCAATCCCGCTGAAATCCTACCTACAGCCGCTCGTGGTCATGGCCAGTATCCCGTTTGGTTTCATTGGCGCCATTCTTGGGCACCAGATCATGAACTACGACCTAGTGTTCTTCTCGTTGCTGGGAATGATAGCGCTCGCCGGCGTTGTCATTAACTCGAGCCTGGTGCTTGTCGACTTTATTAACCGTAATCGAAGACTTCACGGCATGGGGCTTGGAGAGGCCGTCATCGACTCGGGCATGTCCCGATTCCGGCCTATTTTCCTGACGTCGGTCACCACTTTCATGGGCTTGATGCCGCTCATGGTCACCCGTGACTTTGATACCGCGCCCTTTGTGCCTCTCGCAGTCTCCTTAGGCTTTGGTGTCGTGTTCTCTACAGCGATTACTCTGGTATTGATACCGGCGCTCTATGTCATCCTCGAGGACTTCCTGTCCTTGTTCCGCGACGACGCTGAATCCAACGCCGAGCCAGAAGAAACCGCGCTACCTACACAGAGTTAGGCTTAGTCGCTCAACAGCTTATCGAGCGCCTCATAGGCTAAATCAATACCAAAACAGCGTGGCTCGGTCGCAGCCAGCGCCTCGGCGGTTTGATAAAACGCCGGCGCCCCTATGGCTAGCACTGCCACACGCTGGCCGTAGTGTAAGCGCTCTGCGTTGATGGGCGTCGACGTTTCCGCGTCCACAATGACGATGAGGTCAGGCACCATGGCAAGTGGTCGATGGTTCACAGTGGCCACCAAGTATTCATTCTTGATGGTGATCGAACAAACGCGCTGAGCATCATCAAAATCTTCAATAGATAAATCACCCACGTCGTAACCGCCCACTGTACGCGTGCTTTTCGACGATACCTTACCGGCAAATATCTTATGAACACTGCCATAGACCGAGTCAGCGAAGAGCAGTCGCAGTGCGGGTAATACGTCGTCAATCGGGCCGCGCTGGTCCCTGAGCAATCGGCCCAGCTTAAGCGAGAAACTGACCGTTGATGGTATGACCGACGCCTTAATTTGTGCGCCCGACATGGGGTGCTCAGCGACTGTAATCATACCGCCCGCCGCCGCCGCAAAGGCGCGGATGTGGTGCTCGTAGGTCGTGGTGTCAGAGGTTTCAAACACCGCCGTATTGCCAGCATAATCCATCGCTAGCGCCGGTGTCGGTCTCACACCGGCAATGGCGTAGCTCATCATCTGCGCCTCGGGAAAAGCCCGACCCATGCCGTCGCCATCCACGACAGGTAATCCACGCACCGCGGCCGCCATGAGCGGCATCAGCGAATTACCCCCACCTATTTCGAAGGACGCAACGGCAGTAATCGGACGTCCTACGAGTGCCTCATAGCGATCGAGCACTTTTGATGCCTCATCCACCGACGGCAACAGCTCGAGCGAGACAGTTGGAGCGCCTACGCCCCCCACGGGGACAACGAAGGCGTCATCATCGAGCGACTGAGCATCGATCAGCATCACTCCCCCCGTTTGTGCCAGGGTTTCTTTCGCTATCAAAGTCGGCAAATACGGGTCGCCACCACCACCCGTTGCGAGGAAAACAGCGCCCAGCGCGAGATCATCAATATCGGAGGCAGTGATTTTCACAAGGCACAACTCATGAGGCAAGAACCTCACGCCCCGCCAGATCACCGACGACACTCACCCGTATACGCGAGGTGTCCGTCGCCATGTAGGGAATATCGACCTCTTCAACGTTTACGATATTTATCGTTGTCGATTCGGCTCCTGCGGCCAGTGCTTTTTCGGATGCTATCGCAGTAAGCTTCGCAATTACGGTCTCACGGCTGTCAGCACCAGCGACGCGCATTCCCTCGGCTTCTCCACTCACCTGAGCGATGGAGGCGCCGATGGCATTCGCTACATCTGCGTTATCAGGCCGCACAATGAGACACCCCGCCAATGAGTCGCCCGGTATGAGCGGCGCCCCTCCACCCACGAGGATCACAGGCAAGATGGCCCCACCCGGCTTCATCAAATCAACCGCTGCCGCCAGCTTCTCGACAATCAATGAATCAACCGCCTCACACACCTCGGGTTCCACCGGCTTGGATTGCGATGCATCAGAGATCGTGAGACGGCCTTGTGAGACGGCTATATCCGTAAGGGTCATTACGGACCCGCCAAAGCAAAGCGCTTTCTGACGTAGCTCGCGACCAACCGACTGAGGTCCACAACGTCCGCCATCAGGGTCAATCAAACTGCCGCCACCCAGCCCAATAGCAATGACATCAGGCATGCGAAAGTTCGTCCGCGCACCACCGACATCGATGACAAGGTTGGACTGCCGAGGAAAGCCGTTCTTGAGGACGCCAATATCCGACGTGGTGCCTCCCACATCAATGACAATGGCGTCAGCTAATCCCGTCAGCGCCCACGCGCCCCGAATGGAATTCGTTGGTCCGGAAGCAAAGGTCAGGGCCGGAAATTGCCGGACACGCTCAAGATCAACCAGCGTTCCATCGTTCTGGCTGACGTAAACGGGGCACTGCAGTCCGAGCTTTTCGCTGGATTCGACCAATGCGTTCGCGACGCGGTCAGCGAAGTCCAGAAGTGAGGCATTCAAAATGCTCGCGTTCTCTCGCTCGATCAGACCCAGCCCACCCATCACGTGCGACGCGCAGACTCTGATACCTGGCAGTGCCGCAGCCAAGCGCGCTACTAATCGATCTTCTTGACCCGGTTGAGTGGGCGAGAAGGCGCAGGAAACAACCACCGCCGCAGGCTGCGTATCAGACAGTGCTTGGGTCAGCTCAGTGAGCTCCCGCTCCTGCAGCTCAGACAGGGGGCGTCCGTCATAGAGATGTCCGCCGTGAATCAAGTAGCTACCGCCATCGGTAGCCTCTGCTAGGTCCCGAGGCCAGTCGGCACGGGGTACAAGACCTCGGCCCGCCGGTAAGCACACTCGCACCGCGGCAACGCGCGACAGTTGCTTTCGCTCCACCACCGCATTGGTGAACTGAGTTGTTCCGATCGTCAGGAGATCAACGGATGCAGGAGTCTGCCCTTCCAAGACACTCACTAGAGCTGCTTCGATACCTGAGGCGACGTCCTCGGTAGTCGTTGTCTTTACTCTGGCAATAACCTGACTGCCATCCATCAGGACAGCGTCGGTATGAGTGCCACCAACGTCTAAGCCAATGCGCATGTTACTGACGTACCCAGCCAATCCGCGCAGCGATCCAGTAGAGCACTGCCGTCGTTAGTATGGCATCGAGCGCCGCAACACGGGTCACACTGCCAATGAAGCCCTCGGATGCAGCAAGTGCAATCGCAGCGCCCATGAACCACGTCAGCAAACCCCACCGATTGAGCGGCTGGTTATCTGCAACCTCAATGACCTGATAAACCTCAGGCCGAGCAATGAAGTGATCAACAATAATGACGCCAGCAACCGGGATAAAAACGACTGATAAATAGAAAAGAAAGGTCACAAAACTATCGAGAATATTCATGAGACCCGCCGTCACACCAATGACACCCAAAACAACCGTGACGGTGCGCGCCGACAAACGAGGAAACGAGGCGGTTACACCCAAGACAGCGCTGTAAAGATTGAGCGCATTGAGCACCCAAGAGCCCGCGATAATGATAATGAAGGCCCCGAGGCCTAAACCAAGGGTGAGCATGATGCTAATGATGTCTTCCGTGCCCAGAACCATCGATGCGCTTGCAGCCACCCACATCACAAAGGGCTGCGCGATCATGTAACTGGTCCCACTGGTCAGCAACGCGCCACCAGAGTTGCGCAAAAAGCGTGTTATGTCGGGCATGATGATGGAGCCAATCACAATCGAGCCGACAATGGCCGAAATGCCGTCACCCAGGCTCATCTCACCCTGAGACGCCGCGACTACTGGTGCTGTCTGGCTGGTTGCTGTGACCAACAGAGCTATGGCGACAAAGGCCAGCACGGGAATCATCAGGGTTGAGACCAGATTAATCGCACGAAACCCAATGATGGTCGTCACGGTAATCAAGAGACTTGCGATAATGGTCACCAATAACTCCGGCGGAATGATGCCAAATAGCTCGTCGGACAGACCCGCGATGGCGAGTCCAAAGAGATTGAGGTTGATGCCAAACCAGCCTAATAAAGAAATGGAGAACGCAAGATTTACAACGCGTGCGCCGGCGTCTCCAAAGGCTAGGCGAACCAGTAAATAAGAGTTAAAACCGGTTCGTGCGCCAATTGAACCCATCAACCACCCAATCAGAAAAATCACCAGAGCGCCGCCCAATATAGCCGCCAGGGTAAGATCTGGACCCACGCCACTCGACACTTCAATGCCCGCGATGAATGTGGGGAGCGAGAACGACACCATCGACGCCACGGCAGCCACCCGGAATGACGCAACGCGCGCATCCGTAGGGACTGCGTGAGTCGAAAATTCATCGTGCTCGGGAAGACTGCTCATGGTTCCTATCTCATTACGGTGGCCGTCATGTACGCAGGTTCGATGCACCCCAACAACGACTGACTCAAATGCCGGTCAGCTAAGCGTTTCAAACGCCAGATTTAAGCCAAAGAAGCCAGCGAAAACGTGTATGAACTACCTGCGCACCATGATGCGTTTCGCCGCCCCCTGAGGCAACACCAAAGCTGATGATATGAGCTCCTTTTTCAGGCTAGAAAAGTTCAGAAATACAAAGTTCAGGCAAAAAAAAGCCCGCAGCTTGTGCTGCGGGCCTTTGATCGGGCGGGTAGTCCTTACATTGAGTAAGAGAGACCCAAAACGAAGGTACGACCACGTGGGCCGACTGGCCATGCGTTCTGAGTCGCATAGGGCTCTTCGTCAGTGATGTTGTTGACCGCGGCAAAGAACGACAACTCATCGCTGTAGCGGTAGTTAGCGTTCAAGTCAGTGATGACGACTGAGTCGAAGAATCCAGCATCACCATAGAGTGCCTGGTTGTCACCCAAACCGAGAACTTCCTCAATTTCATCAACACCCTGCTTGCTCTGGTAAATGCTCTGCATTCCAACAGTCAGCGCACCGCGCTCGACTGAAGCACCGAAACTCGCCGTTGTCTTCGGACGCTGAATTTCCTGAATTTCAGGGTCAACGTCGGCCGCATCAAGCGGATTGAAGAAACGGTTCAGCTGGTCCTGATGCGAGCCCGTCAAACGGAGGCGGAAGAAGTAATCTTCAACCGCAAACTCGTAAGACGCCGACACGTCAAAACCTTCCGCTTCAAGATTCGCGAAGTTGATTTGTCCTGTTTCAAGGAAGTTCAAACCACCATCCGCACGACGGGTAAACGAGTTACAGAAACCTAGGTTTGGATAGTTAGTTGAGTCGTAACAACCTTTAAGAATGTCACCTGCACCAACGGCCGAAATTGCGTCCTCGATGGCAACATCCCAGTAGTCTACTGAGATGGTCAGACCTTCGATGAAGCTAGGTGTCAGCACTACACCGATAGTATCGGTATCCGCTGTCTCAACACCCAGATTCGGGTTACCACCAGACACACCGTTAAAACGTGCTGTCAGTGGGTTCGCCCACGCGTACTCGCCTGCCTCGTTGTAGATAGCAGAGTTCGCTACACCAATCGCCTGCAGTGCTGCCGCACAGTTTGCCTCACGAACCGAAGAACCTTCGTTGATTCTCAGCGCGTCACAAGGATCTTCGTTCTTGTTGACGAAAATAGGCAGTCTTGGGTCATACAACTCAGAGATGTTTGGCGCTCGCACAGCCTCAGAGGTTGTGTAGCGGAAACGGATCTCGTCGACCGGCGCCCAGGTTGCACCAAACTTCCACGAAGTCGCTTCACCCAGAGTCGAGTAATCCGCCTGTCGAACGGCTGCATCTACTGTCAACTCACGAGCGAACGATCGATCAGCGAAGATGGGAAGGCGAACTTCCGCAAACACGTCAGTTACATCGTAATCACCCGACGTGTTGAACTGCTGAGTGTTATCAAACGATGTGAAGCCAAACAACCATGGAGACACTTCACTGACCTGTACGCCAGGCGTGAAGGATGTTCCCGCCGGCAGGATACCTAGTGTCAATGGATCCAAGCGGTTGTCGCTTGACTCATCACGGTACTCGATACCAGCAGCGTAACCGATGGGGCCATCCAGCAGACCACCGAGGACGTCAAACGAACCCACCGCGGTGACGTTCAGAACAAACTGCTCAACCTCGAGCTCGTCTGTCAAACGCTCAGTGATGAAGTCCTGAGCTTCTGGGCTAGCAGCGTAGCTGCCGAACGGATTGAGCGGCTGACACTGGCCATCACCCGGCGTGAACGTGTAGTAACGGTCACTGTAGAAGCTGCCTTCGGTGTAGCCATTTGCCCATGCAAAGTAATCGATGGGGTATGCGGCAGATGGATCCAAGTCTGAACGACAAACGGGGTTACCGTTGGCGTCAGCCACTGTATCCATCGCAGCGTAGAACCGGTCAAGCAGAATGCTGGTTGACTCTGATTTCTGCTCAAAGATGCCCTGATTCACAGAAAACTCGACCATGTGATCTTCACTTGGCTGCCACTCGAGACCTGCTACCACACGTGTCGTTTCACGCGTGTACTCGGAACCATCTTCATGCCAATCAAGCGCGTCTTTTGTGAAGATGAGATAGCCGACCTGATCCATGACAGGCTGAAGTTCAGCCGGCAGGTAGGGGTTATCAGGCGTGATCTCGAGGGTATCGAAGAAGCCGTCGTACTCAGAGAAGTTATTTGTCTCAGCACGAACGTACTTAGTCTCGAGGAAACCTCTCAAGGTATCACTGAACTCGTAGCTCACGTTGAAATTCACCACTTGACGATCGGTCTCTGGATACAGCGTGTCACGGTTGTGGTCGGCATAAGCACCGTCACCGCCCGTACCGAACAGTCCATCAATCAAGACACCATCTTGGTTTACACGAACACTGCCGTCTGGGTTGGTTAGCCAGCAACCCGCGAGGTAGCCCACTCGGCCGCCCTCTGATTCCTGACAGTCAGCAATACCGTTGCCGTTAATATCGACATAGGTGTCGCCACGACCGCCAAATCCAGGAGCAATTGAACCTTCATGAGACGTCAACCAGTAACGAGCATCACTCACAACTGCACGAGGTGGTCCGTTGGGATCGGGATTGTTCAGTGTAGTTGCAATACCGTTATTACGTGACCATGAACGCTCGCCATACAGAATACCGGCATCATCTTCAGCACTGACGGTCAATACGGCGTTACCGCGACCATCGGCAAAATTGGTACCCCAGGCAATATCGAGAACCGTTGTTTCGCCCGCGCCTCGCTCTGGGCGACCGGCTGACAGATCAATCTGCAGACCTTCGAAGTCGTCTTTTAAAATGAAGTTCACAACACCGGTTACCGCGTCAGCACCGTAAACCGCAGATGCACCACCTGTGGTCACCTCAACGCTCTTGACCAAGGCGCGGGGAATCGAGCCTACATCAACCGCTTGTGAACCGCGGAAGCCAGCCACGTGACGGCGGCCGTTAACCAGTGTGAGGGTTCGCGAACCACCCAAACCACGTAGGTTGAGAGAGTTGGCACCCGTTGCTGAGTTCTCTGCCGTTAGCGAGGAAACAAGCGCAGGGATATCAGCGACGATATCGGCGATGTTGATTTCACCCGAGTTACGGATGTCTTCCTCAGATACCGCCTGAATGGGTACTGAAGAGATGGCGTTAGAGTCAACGGGAATGCGGGATCCCGTGACGATGACTTCTTCCAGCTCTTCCTGGGCTGAAACCGCAGGTGCTGCTGTGGCAACGGCGACTGCCAATGCTGCCAATGCAAACCCGGGCTTCCGAGAGAATGACTTGATCATCTTAGCGTCCTTTCTTGGTTTATGTCCTAGATCCATCCATAGGAGTGGACCGCACATTTTCTTTAGTTATCCGGCACAAACGTGCCTGCGTTACAGCTCGCACCTTGCAGTATATAGCTGTACGCAAATGTGACAAGCTAAGGGCGCACCAACAGATAAATTATCAATAAAAACAATGCTTTGCGATTGTTCACGCTTATGGAATTTCGACAAAAAGCCCCAAATTGGTGAAGTTGCGTTAAGACATGCACCGAGTTGGTGCCAAACGGCTTTTGCGCTCGCTCCTATTCAAAGCGTCGTGGAACCCCTTCAAAAGCCCTCCGCCGCGGCAGATAACAGTGTTAAGCAGGCCACCGCACGCTCGCCCGCCGTCTGCGGAACAAAGATGTGATCGTGATAAAAACCCGCAACCACATTGGCGCTAATCGCCTCGGAAGCGAGGGCTTGTGACACTGCAGCAGTGAGCCCCACCGCCTCCAGGCTCGAGTGAATATTGAGGGTGATGCGCGCCATGGGCTCACTGCAGACATCAAACTCCTCGGCTCTCTCCCACGGGACAATCAAGGTCGTACCTTCAGCCTCCCGGAACGTCGCTAGCGCATGCACCGCCACATACTCGCTCGAGACCTCACCCACCGACACGAAGGCCCAAACCTGATCATCTAGAGAAGGTGACATCTGCGCGATCAAGGTCAGCAGATCAGACTCGCCCGTGTTTCCGACTTCATTCGTACTCATTTACGACAATCCTGATGAGATCAGGCCCAACCCTAACACGTAGGTCACGACTGACCACGTAATCGCTTGATCACACCACTGGCTTGAAATGAGGAGTATTTGCAAGCAACGACTTCAAACCTGACTCCATCAGCAACGGAAAAATTTTTGCATATCTATGAAATTAGAAATCGGATCGCCAGTCGCATTGATGAGAATTTTATGAGTGGTAGCAGTGAATTAGCCGCAGACATTCGGAAAAGAATAGAACCCAGTGGATCGGAGACACATAGATGGATTCAGGGAACAGACAGTTGCGCTGACAGGCAGACCAGGTGGGATAGTTATATCGCTAGTGGTGATATAGCCGGTGCTAAGAAAATTGCTGCGGAAATGTGGGACTTGGGCGCGCGAGGGACTGATATGGCGTTCAAGAGTAAAATGTTGGGACTCTCCTTCCCTCCCGTGACTAAGAGCCGATAATTCACGTTTAACTCAAAGCCCCTCGCCCGACTCCGAATAAATCACCCAAATCTTTCGATAACCGTCCGTTTCCCAAACACCCGTCCACTCTTTTGGGATGGTGACCGCTTCTCCTGCGTTAATGGTCAGCTGGCTACCATCGTCAGATGTCAGCGTTACGCTGCCTTCTAGGAAAAACATGAACTCGTCGACGCCATAGGGTTCGGTGATCTCAAAACGCGACTTACCCGCTTTGTACATGCCCGAGGCGAACTTGCCATCGGAGGATTTCATCGAGGTGATGTCGAGAATGTTGCCGGTGGGTGTCTGAGTGGTGATGGTATTGGGGTCATCAAAGGCTTTACCCGTTAGGTCGGCATTCGACAGTTTGGCGGGGTGGACTGTCTCGGCGGCCACGACAGAGCTGGCACCGATCAAGCAGATCAACGCCATAAGACTTCCTACAAACTGGCTCATCCAAACATCCTCATAAGTTCTTATTGTTGTCATCGATCAATTCTCCTCTCTGCACCTGAGCCTGAGCCTAGTATTTATGATTTCGATTTTAGTCAGTTCGACCTCAAATTATTCGAGCCTTCAGCTAATTCACTTCCCTGGCTCTTATTCATTAGCGTTCTTCATAGCGGCTTTTCATCGAGGTTTTTTTAGTCCCTAGCCAACTGAATCTGCTCGTTGACTGCGCGATCCGCAGCATCCACCGCACCATCTACATAGGCGTGGGCCTCTGAGTCCGAGTTAGCGATGCTAATGCGCCCTATTTGCGCGCGTCCTGCAATATGCGGACCGTTGTATCGGTTGTAACTGGGGTTAATGCCAATGCCTTCGAATTCATAGGCATAACCGTGTGGCCAGCGATTGAGTGTAATGCCGGCCATATCACGTTCGGCGTCGAAACCATGAGGGCCCAACATGCCGTCAAAGTGTTTGATGATGTCTTCTTCAAAATCTTGATAGGACATTTCGAGCAGTTTCATGCGCCCTGCCCGGTATTGATCCATGGCGGGAAGACCTCTCGCTGTAGGCGAGTACCAAGCTGTGACGACAATAGGCCGATCGGTCTCTTGAGCGTATTCGTAGTCGCCAATGCTGACTGGGTAGTCCAAATGCAGGTACTTAAAGTAGACATCACCGGGCGAATAGAACATGAAATGCCCTGCGTCCTTGAACGATTGCCAGTTTCTTAACGCGAAGGTGCCCAGCACGAAGGGAATCTTGGTGGACTGCCCTATCGCCTCGGTTTGAGCCTGACCCACCTCGGGACACAGGTGCGGGATTATTTGGTTGTAGCAGGCCATGACCGTGTGCTTTGCCCGCACGCGATAGGCTTTGCCCCCGTTAACATAAGCGACATCGACGTGTTTACCGTCAGGCGTGTTTTGCGCTCTCACGACGGTACAGTTGAGACGAATCTTGACCTTGCTATCGGGTCTGTCTAACCGACTATAGTCAGCTTTTGCTGTGACCAGATCCTCCATGGTGCTGCCGGGCATAGCGTCTGGAATCAGGTTTCGGACCAGGGCACGCGCAATGCTCGCGTTACCGTCCGGAAACTTGAAGATGTAAGGCTCTTCTTGTTCCTCAGGAGGTCGCACCCCCACTTCGTCCGTACCCGGAAACCAGTAAATCATTGCCTCCCAGGCCGAAATAGCCTCCCAGCCTGCGCCCATCATAGGAAGCCAGGAGTCCTGCAGAATGCGTCTTACCGACTCCGGTTGTTGTGCGTAATCCTTGAGAAAATTCAGGTAACTCGTCTCGCGCAGAACAGCTTCACGCTCCGTGCTCGATAGCCCCTTCAGATAATCTTTTCCACCCTTCAACAGGCTAGCAAAAGCCTCTTGGTCCTCTTTGGGGATCGGCATATCGCTAGTGATGTTGCTGAGCTGAAAACCCCAGCGATCCCACCAGTCCTGAATGGGGTTGTCGGTGATGGCGCGTTTTCCAAAGGTCGTCTCGTCGAAATAAATGCCACGGGTCATGCCGCGCTCTTCGAAGAAAGACTGATCGTGGTAGTCGTAAAACCGCTCAACGAAAATGCCAAGGTCCCGTAGAAGCTGACTCGCTACCGGGGAGTAGGCCGAGGGCGTATCAATCGCCTGACTCCCCCCATAACCAATGAGTGTGTCGCCATCGACCGAGAGCTCGTTGCGACGCGCATGCCCCCCAAAGTCATCGTGGTTGTCCAATACAAGGATCTTGCTATCGCTTCCGTGTCGGTCTCTGAAGAACTTCGCGGCCGCTAGTCCAGAAATACCGCCACCAACCACTACCAGGTCGTAGGTCGTCTCCGTTTGCTCTTTAGGCAGACTGAACGCTCTACCTTGGCGTGCTAGCGCGTGAGCGATCTCGTAGGTGCCATCGACACTGCCCCGCATACCGGTGAGCGCGGGCGGATAATAATCGGGACCCAGTGAGTCCGACGGGAGTAAACCTTGCGCGAGTGCTTCGAGTGGCGAGAGATGCAGTCCGGCGGCTCCTAGGGCGACACCGTTAATAAAATCCCGCCGTGTAAGCTTGGAATTCATGTATCCGACGATGCGCTAGGGATTCGACGCATCATCTGGCATGCCATCGCCCTTCTCGGGTGGCGTCAAAATAAGCTTTTCGGGTTTGTCTTTTGGCTTTCCCACCGGCTCGTTCGTATCCCATCGCACGCATCGGTCGATCGCCACATTGCCCTGCGGATTATCGATGGTGTTACCCAAACTGTACTGACCTGCCACCACGCCCGCTTTCGGTGCAACTTCCTTACTCAAACACTTCGGGAAATAGGGTGCACTGTCTAGGCCCAGTTCTCTCTCAAGCACAGCCACCTCGCGCTCTTCGGGTGTGGCACAGCCCACAAGCGTGAAGCTCGTGATGACAGCAACTAGACCAATGGAGACGCGCATGGGCAATTCCTCTGCTCATTTACTTACAGCTTAGTACGGCAACACGGGTTTTACGAGGGCAGACTACCAACGAGAAGCCGGGGAAATGTGTTGGCCACGGGAATCTGTGGGACGCGTCGCGCTTGAGACATGACTTACTATTACTTGCCAAAGCTTATCCACGCTGGCTTATGCGTACTGCCTTTTACCCACCACCATAGGCTCTGCACTACATACCTGCCAAACCCAAGTAATCGAGTTTGCAAGTCACCTCTGCCGGCTTGCACCGCAACGTGGTTATTTAGTCTGCACTGGGCCTTTCCGGCGGAATCGGCTTCGGTAATACTCTGTTACAAACAACACTGATAAGAACCATTTCGTATGACACCTAAAACAACACACTGCACCCGATACATCCTCGTTTTTAGCGCACTCGTCAGCTCGATGAGCGCAGTCGCCCTGTTTGGATATTCAGCATACGCCGCCGACCTTCCGGCCTTCAGCGCGGAAGACGTGTTTGAGATGGAATACGCCAACGACCCTCAGGTATCGCCCGATGGGTCTCGTGTGGCCTACGTCAGAAGCTCAATGGACATCATGACTGACCGCACACGCCGCACCATTTGGGTGGTTGATGTTGATGGCGACAATCACCGCCCATTGGTCAGTGGCGCTGGGAATTTCAGCTCACCACGGTGGTCACCATCCGGTGATCGACTGGCCTACCTGTCAAATACCGAAGGCAAAACCCAGTTGTTCGTGCAGTGGCTCGACGGTGGTGAAACCGCCAAGGTGACCACCCTACCCCAGTCGCCGCGGAGCATTGTCTGGTCGCCCGATGGCAAACACATTGCGTTCACCCGCTTCGTACCTGCAGCACCACCCACGCTGGCCGATATGCCAGCCAAACCAAAAGGTGCCAAGTGGGCTGAACCAGCAACCGTGGTTGATCGCATGACCTTCCGATTCGATGGTGGCGGCTACCTGCCTACGGGCAACCAGCAGGTGTTTGTCGTGCCCGCAGACGGCGGTACCCCGCGTCAGATGACCTCAGGGGGTTACCCTATCAGTGGGTCGGTCTCGTGGATGCCTGACAGCCAGTCGATCGTCTTCTCAAGCAATCGACGCGAGGATGTCGAGTACCACCCCCGTCAAAATGATTTGTATGCCGCATCAATGACCACGGGTGAGCTCACTCAAATGACGGACCACGGGGGTCCTGAGGGCAACCCCGCGGTATCACCCAACGGTCGGCACCTCGCCTATACCTCGGCTGCCGACATACGGCAGGGATATAACCGCGCGGACCTGCGCGTCATGGATTTAAGGTCGGGCGAGAGCCGATCACTAACGGCCGACCTCGATCGATCGGTGTCTGATATCCAATGGTCAGCTGACAGCAAAAGTGTCTGGATTCGGTACAACGATCTGGGCATGGCGCGTATTGCCGAGGTTGATCTTAAGGGCAACCTTAAGCAAGCCGATATTGTACTAGGCGGCACAGCACTGGGACGTCCCTACACGAGCGGCACGTTCTCGGTCGGCGGTAAAGACCGCATTGCCTACACGCTGGGTCGCGACAATCGACCCGCAGACCTCGCGCTGATGCGATCTGGCAAGCAATCGCTTCAGCTCACGGACCTCAACAGTGACCTCATGGGTCAACGTGAGATGTCGCGGGTTGAACGCATGGTCTGGCCCTCTTCCCATGACGGACTGGAAATAGAAGGCTGGGTGATGAAACCACCCGGCTTTGACCCCGACAAACAGTACCCCATGATTTTGGAGATTCATGGCGGTCCCCACTCGGCCTATGGCCCGAACTATTCGACCGAAGCACAGTTGTTTGCGGCGGCCGGCTATGTGGTGTTCTACACCAACCCCCGTGGCAGCACGAGCTATGGCGAGAAGTTCGCAAATCAAATCGACTTGGCCTACCCAGGCTTCGACTACGATGACCTGATATCAGGCGTGGATGCACTCATCGATAAGGGCTATGTCGATGGCGAACAACTCTTCGTTACCGGCGGCTCGGGTGGTGGCGTCTTAACCGCCTGGATTGTGGGTAAAACCGATCGATTCCGCGCAGCTGTCGTCGCAAAACCTGTCATCAACTGGGCGAGCTTCGTATTAACAGCCGATCTCAACTACTTCTTTGCCACCACCTGGTTCGATGCGGCCCCATGGGAGGACTACGAGAGTTACTGGAAGCGCTCACCGCTGTCGCTGGTAGGTAATGTCTCAACGCCGACAATGTTGCTCACGGGCGAGGAGGATTACCGAACGCCCATGAGTGAGACCGAGCAGTACTACCAAGCCTTAAAGCACCGCGGCGTTGATACGTTGATGGTGCGCATCCCCGGCGCAAGCCATAGTATTTACGCGCGACCGTCTAACCTCATCGCCAAGGTCAACAACATCTTGGCGTGGTTTGAGCGTTACAGAGATGATGCGGAGGTTGCTCCGGACGGTGCAGCTGAATGAGCTGCACCCGCACAACGAATACCCAAAACACCAATCCAATAACAACCGATAAAAACGACTTTTAAGAAGGTAAACCCATGCGATCACTCTTTACTGCACTCACTCTCGGCGCCATCGCGCTAAGTGCCATAGCACTGCCCGCCAACGCCGCCACAAAGCAAGAAGTTGAAGGCCTCGTCGAACGACTCAAATCAGGCGACCTTGATGCCAATGTTCTGCTCTACCCCACCGCTGATCGACGTGTGGCCTTTGCGCATACCAACGCCTGGATGCCGACGCGTCCCTTGTTTCCATCCGAGAACCCCTATGCGCTGACCACAGAGATCGACAGGGACCTTCAAAATGTAAGTTACCAAGTCGGTGGTGAGACGTTCACGGTTGGTGATTTTCTAAAGCGGGAACCCCTCATGGGCATGGCGGTCGTTAAGGGCGACACCATCAAGCTTGAGCACTACGCTGAAGACCATAGTCCGGAGTCTGTCTGGGTCTCGTTCTCGGTAACCAAGTCATTTACCTCAACCCTCATTGGTGCCGCCGTAAAAGATGGGTTCATCGGTAGTATTGATGACACGGTGGAGACCTATTTACCGCGACTCAACGGCACGGCTTACGGCGCGGTGTCTATTAAAAATATTCTGCAAATGTCTTCGGGCGTGGCATGGAACGAGAACTACGCCGATCCAGATTCGGATGTCGCCAAAGCGGGTACGTTCCAAGGCACCCAGCTGACGGATTATTTGGGAACGCTGCCGCAAAAACACAAACCCGGAACGGTTTTTAACTACAACACAGCCGAGAGCAACCTCTTGGGTGAGGTGTTAAGAGCGGCGGTTGGCAACTCGGCGACTGACTACATGAATGCCAAAGTCTGGCAGGGTTTTGGCATGGAGCACTGGGGTAATTGGATGCAGTCTGCCCCGTTTGCTGGCGAAACCGGTGGCTGCTGCATCAGTGCATCCGTGCGTGACTATGCGCGACTCGGTATTTTCGTGAAAAACGGAGCAGTGAATGCGGCAGGTGAATCGATTGTACCCGACGGCTGGATGGCTGAGGCAACCACTCCCTCAAAGGGCTATAAAGGCTATGGTTACAAGTGGTGGCTCGAGGGCGGCGGCACGTACATGGCCGCGGGCATCTTTGGCCAGTTCATCTTTATCGATCCAAACAATGACGTCGTGATCTCGATGCACAGTAATGCACCTGCGGCCGTGGATACCAACTATCACGCGCATGCCGATGCAGCGATGAAAGCAATTGCAGCGTCACTCGGCTCGTAAGCCCTGGCTTATAAACTCGCGCAAGGTGCAGGCTGGTAAGGTGCACCTTACGCATTGGGCAACTGGTTTTAACCGGCGCTTTTAGACTTCGATAAATCTTGATCCTTCAGACTGTAATGAAAGATTAGTCCCTACCCAGTATCAGTGTGGGCACACCGTGGGTTTTGTCACGCACCGTGCAAACCCGAGTGCCAGGACGTCGACCGGTTCGAATCTCCGAAACATCAAAACCGCGCTCGGTGAGCTCACTATGGGTCGCTTCGATATTGTCAGTGCGCCAGCTCAAGCCGAAGAAACGATCACGCTCGGGACCCAGGGGCTTGGATAGCGGCTGATACACCTCAACAATGAGATCACCGCAGCGAAAGAACATCAGCCGCGCATCCCAGTTCTCGTTGGTCAAATCGAGCCGCATATCGAGCTGTAAACGACCACTCAGTAAGGCTGAGGTGAAGTCTCCATCGCCACTGGCGACCACCGCATGATCAAGTCCTGACAAAGCCCCCGGGCTTGGCAAATCGCCAGACTCAAGGTCACGTGCGGCCGTCAGAGCCAAGTTCACGCTACGAGTGGTCTCCGGATTGAGAGCCAGGAAGTGATCATCCGACGCATCATCAACGATCTCGATGCCTACATTGGGCAGTCGGCGACGCGCCCCGTCTAGGTCAGGACAGCCAAAGACCAGCTGCTTGAGGCCCTGTCGCTCAGAGGTTTCCACCAATCGGAGGCAGGTATTTGCCAGCTGAAAACTCACTGAAGAACCGCCTCGGAAGTCCCCTTCCTGCCCGCCAGTCCCCGTCAGAGCCGCATAATCAATCGCCGCGGCAGCCAGGTCGTTTACACCAACAACGACAGAATCGAGCTGAGAAATCATTCGGGACATAGCGCCCTTCCTTGGTTTTGATCATCTGAGTCAGTGCCGCAAGGATACGTGGCTGCTTTTTCAAACCCAAGGGTTATCGTCTGCGGAAAGAAAATCTCAATAGGCTAGCGAGTACACAGTCCCGTTTCAGACGAGAGCATTAGTTTCTTATGCGTCTTGCTGTGTTTCGCCCATCTAGGTCAGTCTGGGTCAATCGCAGTCAGTCTGGGCCATTCGCACATGTAAATGCGGGTCAGTCCTCACTCTGCTCAAACGGCAAGCGCCGCGATGCGTGCTCCCATCCATCCTGAAGCCTGACACCGATACCAATGAGTCGCACTGGCATTTCGCGCCGCTGCCATCCCTCGATGAGTAGCTGACGATAGTCAGACTCGACGGCTGCGGTCCCTACCCGCTCAACAGTTGTACTACTGAAGTCGGAGAATTTCAGTTTCACAAAGGCCTTGTGAATGCTTTCGTTTGCATTCGCTGACTCAATGCGACCCAGCAATTGCTCAAAGAGCTTGTCTACATATGGTTCCCAGACTGTGGGTCCTGCCAGGTCCTCACCAAAGGTGGTTTCAACGCTGATCGATTTGCGAACGCGGCTTGGCTGGACCTGACGCTCATCTTTACCACGTGCGCGCTCGTGAAGCACAACACCAAACTTACCAAAACGGCGAATGAGATCATGTAACTCCCACTCGCGGATATCCGCGCAGGTCTTGAGCCCGTAGCGATGCATTTTTTCGGCGGTAACCGAGCCCACACCCGGTATCTTTTTCACAGGTAATGCTCCTACAAAGGCATCGACCTGCTCGGGTGTCACGACCGTCAGACCATCGGGCTTTTTCCAGTCCGAGGCGACCTTGGCAATGAACTTATTCACGGACACACCGGCCGAAACCGTGATGTCGAGCTCCTTTTGTACCTTGGCCCGAATTTCCTTGGCGATTTTAGTCGCGGTCAAGCTCTCGCCACTCGACTCAGACACATCCAGATAGGCTTCATCCAGCGACAGCGGCTCGATGATTTCCGTGTACTCCTCAAATATGCCGCGCATGGCCTTGGACGCCTCGCGGTATTTCATAAACTGTGGTGGTACGACGGTTAAATGTGGGCACAGGCGCATGGCATGCGCTGTGGACATGGCTGAGCGCACTCCAAACTTGCGCGCGTCGTAGTTAGCCGTCGTGAGTACACCACGACGTTCCGCACTGCCCCCCACCGCCATGGGGATACCCCGCAATGTCGGGTCGTCACGCATTTCTATGGCGGCGTAAAAGCAGTCAGCGTCGATGTGAATGATCTTGCGCTGCATGGCAGTTCGACTCAGTCAGACGTGAAGGCAGCCACGGAAGATCTACCCCTCAAACCATGCACTGAGCGATGGCTTGGTGACTTTACCCAGTGCGTTCCTTGGCAAAGCATCGGTGAAAATCCAACGTCGAGGAACCTTATAGCCGCTCATACGCTCGCGTGACCACTGAACGAGGTCATCCTCGGAGACGGAATTCGCCAGAACGACCGCGGCGGCAACAATCTCACCCCATTCGTCATCCGGCACCCCAATCACGGCCACCTCGCTGACATCCGGGTGCTCAAGCAACGTGGCCTCAATCTCGAGCGCAGAAAGCTTGTAACCACCCGACTTGATGATGTCGATGGAGGCACGCCCCAAGATGCGATAGGCGCCTTCATCAATGACAGCAATATCGCCTGTCAGAAACCAACCATCGGCAAACGCCTTCTCGGTGGACTCAGGGTTACCCCAATACTCTCTGAAGGCAGTGCGGCTTTTTACCGCCAACTCACCGGGCGCTGCGGGGTCAGTAATGTCCTCACCGCTCTCGCTGACACGCTTAATCACAACACCGGGCAGCGGTTGCCCTACATGGCCCGGCCGACGCTCACCCTCATAGGGGTTGGAAAGCGCCATACCCAACTCGGTCATGCCATAGCGCTCGAGGAAGCGCTGGGATGTGAGCGTTTCCCACTCGTCAAAGAGCGGCACCGGGCAGGCAGCAGAGCCTGAGACGTTGAGACGCATATTGGCGAAGCCCTCGGTCACTTGGTCACGCGTGGCTTCATCCAATGTCTTTAGATAGGCAATGAGTTTGACGTAGATGGTAGGCACGGCCATGAAGACCGAGTAGCGATCGTTCGCCACCTCTTGGCAAACCTGCTCAGCATCAAAGCGCGCGTAAAGATCGACCGTGGCGCCTCGCCACAACGCACAAAGCAATATGTTGACGATGCCGTGGACGTGATGGAGGGGCAGAAACAATGGAATAACATCTGTCGCTTCCCAGCCCCAGGCCTCAATGAGCGAAGTCACCATTGCCGATACGCTGGCGACCGTATGAACCACGCCTTTGGGTTTACCGGTTGTGCCGCTGGTGAAAACAATCAGCGCACCCTGCTCGGGCGCAAGCGGCAATGCATCTGGTGCCTCACGCTCGGGCAAGTCGTCAACTGCAAGTTGGTCAACTCCGAGGTCGTGGCAGACGCCATCAAGCGCCTCCGAGCGCATGTCACTGGGGAGAAGCAGTCGCCTCACACCGGCAACCGCCAGACAGTGCGACAGCTCGCCTGCACTTGCGTGAACACTCAGAGGAACGGCAATACCACCTGCCGCCACAACACCAATAATCAGTGCCGCGTAATCGAAGCTCGCTGGATAGAGGAACGCCACGCGCTCTTCTTTTAATGACGCTTCACCGTTCAGCAGCCCCGCAACGACACGCATTACCGCGTCGTTTAACTCGGTGTAAGTGAGATTCCGCTCACCATCAACCAGCGCGATCGCCTCACCCGCTCGGTTGACGCTCGGAAACCATGTCACGGTCTGAATGCTCACCAGCTCAGTGCTCACCGGCAAACACCCAGAGAAGCAGGCCGCCGATAACCAGCGGCAAGGCGAAGCTCAGAAACAGGCTGTACATACCCCAGCCGGCAGAAATGAGGGCGGCCGCCAACAAGGGAGATGCGATAGCACCGGTTCTTCCCAGCCCAGCAGCCCAGCCGACGCCGGCGGCACGCAAATCGCTCGGATAGGCCTGTGTGGCCAATGCATAAAGGCAGGTGAAGCCGCCGTGTAAGAACACGCCGCCAATAAACATGAGCGTCATGAGGCTGCCCAGCACAGTGGGCTCGCTTAACCCGACGTAGGCTAATACGCCACCGGCTGAGAGAAAGAAGAGTGACAGCAAGGGCACCAGCGGTAAGCGCGTGGTGAGAAACGCGAGGACCAAGATGCCGGGAATTGCGCCCAAATTGAATCCGGTCAGCGCCTCAATGCCCTGTGCACGGGTATAGCCTGCGTCCACAAACAATGTCGGTATCCACGACAACATGAAGTACATGGTGAGGAAACCCATGAAGTAAATGGCCCAAAGCACCAGCGTTCGGAGACGCCGCTCGGCTGTCAAAATCTGCACAACGGGTGTCGCGCTGGGCCTCGTGACGGTGGCACTCATGCCAGTCACGGCCTCCCGGCTCAGGCTCGCCAACAAACCGTTCACCGCGGCCTCTCGTTCCGGTCGGTTGCCGGCGCGGCTCGCCAGAAACTCAGGGGATTCAGGTAATAACGCCCAGGTCACGATGCCAATCAATAAGGTCAGAATACCGCCTGCCGTAAATACGGCGGTCCAGCCATAGTCAGGGATTAATGCATTGGCAATGGGGCCTGCCAGTACTGCCCCGACCGGGTAACCCATAACCACCAGTGACACAGCTAGACTGCGATAGCGACTCGGCATGAACTCGGAAGCGAGCGCGGGTGCACTGCCAAATATCACGCCGATACCGAGACCTGAAATGAAACGAAGGATGGCAAAAACGGTGACAGAAGCCGTGCTCGCAATCCAACTGACGGCCAGCATGCTGAGACCTACGAGGAACATCGCGGCCACTAACAGCAGACGGCGACCTAGCTGGTCCGATAGTGGCGCCAAACCTGCCGCGCCAATAGCCATACCAAACAATGCTGCGCTAAATAATGGACCTAAAGCTGCGCGCTCAAGACCCCAGGAAGCCGCCACACTAGGCGCCGTTACCGACATGGCAACCACATCAATACCATCAGCAAGATTCAGCAGAAACCCGAGCAGAACAACCAAGCACATGAGTGGCACAACGGGCCCCTCATCGATGCGTGCTCGTACCAAATCAGCACTCATGATCTTTCCTTTGCTCTGCCTGCGGCTGCCGCTCACCCCGGAAAAAATGGGGCTACCTAAACAACCTATCGATAGGCTCGATGATAAAACGAAACAGCTGTGCCTGTCCGCCGGAAGTGCACCCGATCGGGGCCATTAATTATCTTATGAATTAGATTCGACGGGCGATTTTGACCGCTTGCTCCGACCCAAAACCCACAATCCAACACCACGCCTTGAGCAGGCTCGATTGGCCGTGCGCTTCACTGCCAGCTTCGTCACGATGGTCGGCCTCATCATTGCAGAACTGATTTATCGCTGAGGTGAGTGTCGCGTCCCCGTAAGCTTCCAGCGCCGCGTACTGGGACTCGTAATGTTTAACAACGAAGGTTTCAACCGCTTGGATTGAGGCATAGACCCAGTTTCGTCCGCCGAGCGCAGACACTGCACCCAAAACAAACCCTGACAGGCGCCATAGGGGTAAGAGCAAACTTTTTTGCCGGGAGGTTAGCCATTCCTCAAAGAAACCAAGATGGGTCTCCTCGGTCGCCAGATGATGCTCAGCGAAGGCGCGTATTTCAGCATCGCGCGAGATGGCCAAAACACCTTTATAAATCCAAACGGCTCCGGTCTCGCCCGCATGATTCGAGCGCATCTCGCCCGCAAGATGAACAGGCAGGGCTGAAGCAGATTGTAAGGACGCTGTATTCATAGCTGGCCGCCGTGTTAAAGCGACACAACTATAGCGAATTAGCTCAGGAAGTCAGGGCCTCGGCGGGTGAGATCGCATCTAAACTGAACGCTTCCCCGACACCGGCGTGCGTCAATTTACCCGCATGCACGTTCAAGCCAAGCGCAAATCGCGCGTCTCCCCGCAATGCATCGAGCCCTTCATCGGCTAAGCGCACCACGTAAGGCAGCGTGGCATTGGTGAGTGCCAAGGTTGCCGTTCTCGCCACTCCACCGGGCATGTTTGCCACGCAGTAGTGAACAACACCGTCCACCTCATAAACGGGGTCCTGATATGACGTTGCCCGCGAGGTTTCGAAGCAACCGCCCTGATCAATCGCAACGTCGACCATGACACTGCCCTTCTGAAGTTTGGAAACCAGATCGCGGCTCACTAACTTAGGTGCCGCCGCACCGGGAATGAGCACCGCACCGATGATCAAATCCGCATCCATGACCTGCTCTTCGAGCGCCGCCGCACTCGACCAGACGGTCTCGATGCGTCCCATGAAGATGTCGTCGAGGTAGCGGAGCCGATCAAGCGAACGATCAAGAACCACAACACGTGCGCCCATACCCTGCGCGACACGCGCCGCATTGGTGCCCACAACACCCCCGCCGATGACCACAACTTTGGCAGGTGCAACGCCCGGCACACCACCCAGTAGCACACCACGGCCACCACTGGATTTCTTGAGGAAGTCACCACCCGCCTGAGCCGCCAGACGACCGGCGATTTCTGACATAGGCGCCAAGAGTGGCAACCCGCCATTCGCACCCTCTACCGTTTCATAGGCAATGCAGGTTGCTCCGCTCTCCATGAGTAAATCGGTTTGCTGCCGATCAGCAGCCAAATGAAGGTACGTGAACAGCAATTGGCCCGGGCGCAGTTGCCGACACTCGTCAGGCTGGGGCTCTTTCACCTTAACAATCAGGTCACACTCGGAAAAAATCGTCGCCGGCGCGTCGACAATGGTAGCTCCGGCCACCACATAATCTTCATTTGAGAAGCCGGCGCCCTCACCCGCCTCTGTCTCAATCATGACCTCATGACCATGGTTGACCAGCTCAACAACCCCCGCGGGAGGCAGACCTACGCGGTACTCGTGGTTTTTGATTTCCTTTGGAACGCCAATACGCATAACGGTTGACCTTTTTACTCGATGGGCCTCTAGAACGAGCAGGCGATATCGCGATAATAAGACCAATTTGCGACTTTATTTGTTTTAAATTGGGATGTTTTGCAGTGGAATCGGCTTTTTAGATGCGCTATTTTTCAATAAACCACTGCCCGAGGATTGGTGATGGAAACCCTGTCCAAAACCGATAGAAAAATTCTTTCGTTGCTTCAAAAAGACGGCAGAATGAGCGTGGCTGAGATTGGTCGTCGCGTTGGCCTCACCGCATCACCCTGTGCTGATCGCATCAAGCGACTGGAAAGTCAGGGGGTAATAACGGGCTACTACGCGCGCTTGTCCCCCACCAAATTGGATGCGGGGTTGGTGGTGTTCGTTCAAGTGACCTTGCAGCGGACCGCGGGCGACGCCTTTAAAACGTTTACTGACGCGATTGAACTGATCCCCGAGGTCGAAGAGTGTCACCTTGTCTCGGGCGAGTTCGATTTCCTGGTCAAAGCGCGGGTAAAGGACATGACCCACTACAAGGACCTTCTGGCTGGCTCACTACTACAGCTTCCCAACGTACAAGAGTCTAAGAGCTACCCTGTGATGGAATCCGTTGTGCAGCGCTCGGGCATAAGACTGTAAAAATAGCTCTGCGCGGGCCTAGCCTCCGTTAAGAAGTTAACGGCAGTAGCTCAGCTTAGGACGACGGTTTAGTTCATGAACTCGCAAAAACGCCACCCAATACGCTGACCGTCTTCAAAACCCGAGGTAGCGCACAAAGTCAGTGTTGTCCGCGCGCTCTGAGCGCACATCATTCGCGGGAAAGCTGTCATCGGGGTAGCCCATAGCGATGCAAATCATGATGCTCTCGTCGTCGGGAATCTCGGCATGTTGACGCACAACATCAGATTGCATGATGCCCTGCCCATTGATGACACAGCCCAGGCCGCGCTCCCATGCCGCAAGGACAATCCCGTAGGCTAAGGAGCCTAAAGCGAACTGGCTAATGGCGGCGGGCTCTAGATACTTGTCGTAGGTGAGTACCAATGAGACAGGGGCGTCAAACTGGCGAAATCCGCGCAACATCCAATCCATACGCTTCTCTTTATCATGGCGCTCAATGCCCATAGCCTCAAAAAGCTGGATAGCTACATCGATTTGCCGCTGGCGATGGATACCCTCGTATTCCTCCTTGTAGGGAAAGTCCCGCACATGCGGCTTCCCTGCCAGGGTGTTTTCCGTATTGCCTTTGCGAATTTTGTCCAGCACATCGCCGGTGACCGCGTGTACCCGCCAGGTCTGTGTGTTGTACGAGCTGGGGGCCCACTTCGCCGCATCAATGATGTCATCGACAACCTCCTTGGGCACTGGCTTGTCCAGGAACCCTCGAGCACTCTTTCTTGATTTGGCGAATTGAGTGAAATCCATGCAACTTTTCCTTTAATGAGTTATCGAATACCGCGTTAAACCCAAGCAACCGCAACAAAGAAAGTAGGTCACCTACAAACCTAAAGCTGAGCATGGGTATTGAACATCCGCCCTATAATGTCACAATGTATGTCTAAACCTAAAGAGCGGTCGATATGAAAATTTTGCGCACACCGGATAGCTGCTTCGAAGGACTGACGGACTATCCGTTCCAGCCTCACTACACGACAATAAAAACGCATGATGATCAGGATTTGAGAATCCATCACATTGATGAAGGCCCCAGAGACGGCGCCGTTGTGCTGTGCATACATGGTCAGCCCGTCTGGAGTTATCTATACCGAAAAATGATTCCCTATCTCACAGGTGCGGGTCTTCGCGTTATCTGCCCTGATCTTGTCGGCTATGGCAAGAGCGATAAACCCGCAGCACGGGAAGACTACACCTACGAGCGTCAGGTCGAATGGATGGGCGCTTGGTTAGAGCAAAATGACTTTTCAGGGGTCACGTTCTTTGGTCAGGACTGGGGTGGGCTCATTGGACTTCGACTCGTTGCCGCACACTCCGATCGCTTTGATAACGTGGTTATTGGTAATACGGGCCTGCCTTATAACCCAGACGTGCCGCAAGCAATGGTTGATGAAGTTGAGGACTACCGCGCCAATGCGCCGACACCAACGTTGTTCAGCATGACCAAGGAACTGCGATCGCTATCATGGGACGGCAAGGCGCCAAATCCGGCTCGCATCTTCGCCGTCTGGCAAAAATTCTGCTGGGAGACAGTGCATCCCCCGTTTGGTCTGATGCTTTCCATGATGACCGAGAAGCAATCCACATTCATGAAGGTTGCGAGGGCGCTACTGCACAAATTAGGCATGAGGGCCCCGCTCCCATCATCCGCTGCAAAAGCATATGATGCGCCCTTCCCAAGCGCCGAGTACGTGATGGGGCCACGCGCTATGCCGAGTCAGGTGCCTTCGTTACCAACATCGCCGTCGCTCGAGCAGCAACGATTGGCTTGGGAGTTTTTCGAGAGCTTTGAAAAGCCCTTTGTCTGTGCGTTTGCCGACGATGACCCTGTTACCAAGGGTGGTGATGCTATCTTCTTACAGCGGGTGCCAGGTACCAAAGGTCAGCCGCATACCACCATCAAAGGTGCCGGGCACTTCCTTCAAGAAACCCGTCCAAAAGAGGTATCTCAGGTCATCATTGACGCCGTAGCACGGTCGGCCGCCTAGGCCGACTTAGTGTTTCGCAATTCTCACTTAACGAGACTCGCTAAGTGAGCGTCCTGCGCCCCCTCCTATGATGAGAGCACCTTATCAATCATCCGTGTCAGGCCTCGTTGAGTTCTCGCGCGGTCATTTTCCCGAGCTGCGACATATGCACCTCGTCTGGACCATCGGCAATTCGTGAGAAGCGAGCCAAAGTAAAGACATACGGAATCATGGTGTCTTGGCATACGCCCATGCCACCAAACACTTGCATGGCGCGATCAGCGACCTGCTGAGCCATGTTAGGAGCAACAATCTTCACCATGCTGATATAGGGCCTTGCGGCGGTCATACCCTCGGTGTCCATGACATGAGCTGCCTGCAATGTGAGTAAACGCGCCTGCTCAATATCGCAGCGACAACGCGCAATCTCATGCTGAACGCTCGTCTTTTTAATCAGCGGCTCACCAAAGGCAACGCGCTCTTCAGCGCGCGCGCACATGAGTTCTAAGCAGCGCTGTGCCATACCCACCAGCCCCATGGCGTACTGGAAGCGCCCTGGACCCAAGCGGCCCTGCGCAATCTCAAAACCACAGCCCTCACCCTTGATCATGTTCGTCACAGGAACGCGAACATCATCAAACCGCAGCTCGGCCTCACCACCTGGCGAATGCAAGCTGTCAAATACGCGCAGTGGGCGCACTAGGGTAATTCCCGGCGTATCTCTGGGCACCAGTATGGTCGAGTGCTGTCGGTGACGAGCGTTCTCTGGGTTTGATTTACCCATGACGAGCATAACTTTGCAGCGAGGGTTAATAGCACCTGTGGTCCACCATTTCCGCCCATTAAGCACGTACTCGTCACCATCACGCTTTATTTCGAGCTCCATATTGGTGGCATCACTAGATGCGACCTGAGGCTCTGTCATTGCGTAGGCACTGCGAATCTCACCGGCTAACAAAGGGTCCAACCATTGTTTTTGCTGCGCTTCGGTACCGTACTTCGCCAGTACCTCCATATTGCCGCGATCGGGTGCGTTGCAATTAAATACCGCCTGCGCCCACGGCACTTTGCTCATAGTTTCAAACAGCGGCGCAATTTCTGCGTTGCTAAGCCCGGGGCTCCACGGCGCGTACTCACGTGGCAAGAACAAATTCCAAAGGCCCTCGGCTTTTGCCAGCTCACGCAATTCGTCGAACCAGGGGGGTGTTACCCACAGATTATCCTGATCCAGACACCACTCGTGCCAATCGTGCTCACGGGGATAAATATGCTTATCCATGAACGCCTGTAGCTGAACGTTTAGCCCAATGACCCGATCGTTTAATTCAAAACCCATGCACGTGTTCCCTCTTTAAAAGCATTGGGGCACCATCCGAACTGCAACGCCCCTCTCTGTATGTCTTAGCACTCTAATCAATCATCACGACGCGAATAGCATCGTTTCAATGCCTGTCCCCACAAGCACCGCATCAACCAACGCGCGATCTGACGCCGATAGCGCCTGATAGTACTCGTTGGTCCACCGGAGACACTTAGCCTGGTACGGGAAGGTTTGCTGCACCCAAGGCGCGCCATCAATTTCGCACTCCCAGGTTTTCTCGCCCTTCTCAACGGCCGTTGCGTTGGCCAATTGCGCGGGTGCATAGACGCGACCAATTTCAGACAGGAGCTCGCGCAAGCTCTCTGGTTGCTCCTCAAGATCCGTCCAGTCCTGTCGTGTAGGCTCCAGCCCACTCTGATCTTCAATTTGATCAACCCAAGCCACTGTTCGCGGCGATACCTCATGCGCTATGGCACGGGAGGTGGGATCGAACCCAACTAGCTGCGTTAGCTGTCCGTGCAACCCGAAATCACCTGCACCGGGGCGATTACCCAACATGAATTTCTGGTTCGACAGGTGAGACTCCATTGCCGCAAGAAACCGTCGATAGCTCGCATCAATGACGGGTGCGGTGGTGTCATTTGAGCCAACGACATAAAGACGCCCGATCTGCCGCTCCGAAATATGCTGCTTGAATTGCTGAAAAAACTCAGCGCGCATGCTGACATCCATGCCCAGCGGCAAGAGGGTGCCCGCATTGTCCGCATCGTCGCTAAAGTGCCAGCGGTAGTGGAACATGTATTTGGTGCACCACTCGTCAGCGAAGTCCTCAATCAGGTAATCGATAAAGGCGAGTGCCGGATCCTCTGGTAACACCGATCGACCGGGGTACATCGCCTCCAGACGTCGAATAATGGGTGTCGAATCACACTCAGCAGTGGTGCCTTCATTACCTTCGAAAAAAAACGTTGGCATGAAGATGGGACGTGGCTTTTCGACACCCATCGCATCGCAAGCTGCCTCCGGTTGTCCCCATTGAATACTGTATGGGATTCGGCGATAGCGAAGCAGCGCTACCATCTTCTGCGTATAGGGTGACCCTGTGCCGCCAACTAATTTGAGTGGTGTCTGTGATGTCATTGTCAGTCTCGTTTTTATCTGCAACGAATACCCAAATATTGACATAATTGATGTCAATATGTAAGCCTCATTCCTTACAAGAGGAGTTCATTATGTACCCTGGGGAATACACGTTAATAGGCAATGAGCTGAGCTTTTTTACTCGCAAACTCGAGGCCCAACTGCGTTTTCAACAAATTCCCTGGCGCTACCAATTCAAAACCGAAGCACGGCGAGAAGCGCTCGAAGCCAAGGCTGGTACGCATTTCATTCCCTTACTGTCGACGCCCGACCGATGGTTGTTGCAAGACACCATTTCAATTGGGCCTTTTTTAAACGAGCGCTTCAGCGAGACACCTGTCATACCGAACACGCCGCTTCAGCGAGCGCTCTGTTTTATCCTCGAGGATGCATTCAATCATTGGCTTGGACGCGTCTGCGTACATTCCCGCTGGTGCTACCCGGACAATGTGGCATGGGTGGGACCTCGTTTCGGCGCGAACATCATGCTTGACCGCTCCATTAACCTACCCTTCACGGATGAGGAGCTTGATCAACTGAGTCACCTGGGACCGGCTATGAATCAGGCGTTTGGCCAAAACGCGTGTGCCGTCAATGGCGTCGGTGAAGAACAAGCCACGGCTGTCCAAGCTGATTTTCGTGAAATGCTTGATGTCCTCTCAGCGCACTTCGCGCATCACCGATTTTTGCTCGGCGATCGGCCGTGCCTTGCAGACTTTGCGCTAGCTGGCGCGAGCAAGGCGCATTTTATTACCGATCCGGAACCAAAAAGCTGGCTGGGGCAACATGAAGCCCTATTGACGCAGTACACCGAGCCCTTTTTCTCCGACAGAGGGCTCAAAGCGGGTAGTTGGTCTGAGGACAATGCATTGCCAAAAACCCTGAGCGATGTACTGGAGTACTTTGCCAGAACCTATTTTGTCTCATCGGCCGCCAATATTGACGCAGGCCTGGCGGGTGAAAAATTTTATGAGTACGACATCGGTCACGGCGTGACGCGTGCTCGTACCGCGAGACGGCTCAATCAGGCTCGTCTTCACGTTAAAGGCGAATTGAATCGCTCTTATGCGGCAGAGGACGCTGCTCTTCAAACAATGCTGGGGCAGACTAGTATCTTGTCTTACTACCTTGGCTAACGACGTTACTATGACTTAACCCAATGAGGACTTCGTCATGACAACTCGCACAAAAATCTGGCTCTTACCTGCCTTCCTCTACGGCGTATTCCTGTTCTGGTACACCCCAACGGGAGGCCCGCTATCTGACGCCGAAGTCAATGAATTCATCGCAAAAATGGAGCAAAACGGTAGCGCGCCAGAAGCGATGGCAATGGTCAGGCAATTTGGTGAAGAGGATACCGGCAAGCACTTCATCATGATCAACAACATCGACTACAACGAGACACCCGGAAACGTCGCCGGTGCAGCGCCGGGGGAAAATGCGCAGCAACTCATGGACCGTTACATGGGACATATGATCCCGGCAATGCTGTCGCGGGGCTCCCATCCGGTCATGATGGGACCGGCCGCCTACCGCAGCATCGATGTGATTGGCGTCGACGGAGTGGAAATATGGGATATGGGCGGTTTGGTGCGCTACCGAAGTCGACGCGATTTTCTAGAAATTGTGACTGACCCTGCGTTCAGCGGTAAACACCACTTCAAATCAGCGGCACTCGAGAAAACCATCGCCTTCCCCGTCGAGCCCGACTTCAATCTAGGAGATCCACGGCTATTGATTGGACTATTCATCCTCTCCTTAACGACGCTCGTTGATGCTCGGCACTCATCAAAACGAGCATAAGATGGACAACTGCACTTTCCACTTAGAGGGGTTCCTGCTGCACTTGGCGGCTCAACGCGGCGAATTTGAAGATTAAGCCCAGACCTCGAGATTATCTGCGCGCTCAATGCGTCGGCTCAAAGATGCCTTAAGAATGGCGGCCATACCTGACTCGCCAAGCACCGCATCAACGCCTACCTTGTCTATCTCAGACAGACTCGCGTAATCATCCTGAACACGTTGCAGGAGATAAAAGCGATGCGGTTGGGCCAGGGCCTCGATTGTCTTCCCACGTAACTCAAAGGTGGCGGTCCCAGGCGCTTGAGCTAGGCGCCCAACCGCCGGTGCGCCCGCTTCTGGTTTATTTTCAGCCAACCAGCCATTAATCGCATCTGCAGCGGCTAAGGTTTCAGGCACAAAATCCTCGGCCAAGACTCGCAAGACAGCCATCAAGGACTCAGGCACTACATCATCTTCGACAAAGTCGGTACCTGCGTTGAAGAACTCAGGCACATCCTGATCGCAGCGATTCATTCGCTCCACCCAGCGATGCACCGAGACCGCTCGCTGCTGCATGAGCTTTGCAGGATGCGGGTCTCGTCCCAAGTGCGCATACATCGGCGCAATAAGACCAAAGTCGCCAATACTGGGACGCCATCCAAGTAAGTACGGATACTGCTCGAAATGCGTGTTCAAAGCCTCGAGATAGTCGAGGTAGAGTGACTCGACCACGGCCTCGGTTTGCTCAGTGACGCCAAAAATCATCGCGGCATGGCGCATGCGATTCATCATCGCTTCGGTCTTCTCGCTTCGCTCGGGTGTATCTCGCTGTGAGTGAAGGAAGTGGTAACGAACGAAGGCTAGATTATCCTCGGGAAAATTCCAGCGGTAGTGCATGGCTGGACGCAACAAACCATCCGTCCCAATGACATCAAAAAGTGCACTGATAATGCGCTGCTTGGGGCCTGTCGGACGACTCGGTCGATCGTTTGCCGCCTCAAAGTATTCGATGATGGCGGCACCATCTCGGATGACCTCATCCTCGGGTGTCACCAATGTTGGAATAGTGGCCAACTTCCCCTTGGGTAAAACCTCGGCCTTGAAACTCTCGTGACCAGTAGAGAGCTCCTGAAAAGGGATCTGGTATTTGATGAGGTAACTGCGCGCACGACCCGAGTAAAGCGAGTGTGTAATCGCATAAAGTCGATGAGTTTTGGACATCTTAAGTAGACCTCTTCTTCATTCGATAAGCCACCCAGAAAGGCAGCAATATCAGCGCTGTTAACATTGCGATTAGCGCTGGCGTCTTGAACTGGTGGTACACGACATTGATCAGAAGCTGCTTGGTGTGGCTGTAGCCCTCTGGCACCTCTAAAACTTTATTCTCGCGCGCATACCGCTGATAGGCCGACAACATCTCTTGCAGACGCGCCGGCTGTTCCTCGGCAAGATCATGGGTCTCGCCGGGGTCTCGGACAATATCGTACAAATGCCACTGCCCATCGCCCAGCGCACCTCGAGTAAACAGGAGCTTGTAATCGCCCTGAAATAACGCCGCATGGCCAGCGAGCTCATAGCCAATGGAATCAGTCTCGTTATAGACCCTATCCACTTCTCGAGCGATCAGCGGGGTTAAATCCTTGCCGATGATAGGTTCGACAGCCCTGCCTCGGTAACGATCATTGGGTGCAGTCACACCGGCAAAACTCAGGAGAGTCGGGGTGATATCGGTAACGAAGGAAAATGCGTGACTGATCTCCCCCGCTTTAGACACAGAAGGCCCCGCAATGATGAGCGGTACCCGCATACCGCCCTCTCCCGCGTAGAATTTAAAAAGCGACAGTGGACTGGCGGCGGCACTGGCAAAACTCGGGCTGATCGTGTTGTAACTCCCCTTCGCACCCAGCGATTCATAGTCAAGGTTATATCCCAATGAGGTTGGCCCCTGCCGTGCTGCAAATGACAATGGATCGGCTGACCCACTGGCTTCAGCGCCATTGTCCGAGGTGAAAATAATCAGCGTATTGTCGTATTGCCCCGCTGCCTTGAGGTAGTCGAATAATCGGCCCAAGTGATGGTCCATCGCCTCAACCATGGCCCCATAGACCGCCATCCGTTTTGCCTCATAACGGCGCTGTTCGTCGCTGAGGGCTGACCAATCATCGGTGGTCGACATTCGAACCATTTCAGTCTCAGGCGGAACGAGGCCGAGCTCGATAGCGCGCGAACGGCGCGCTTCTCGCAATACATCCCATCCCTCATCGTATACACCCATGTAACGATCGATGTAGATCTGTGGGGCTTGTACGGGAATGTGTACTGCCTGCAACGGTAGATAGGCAAAGAATGGCTCGCCATCGGCGAGATTACTGTCGATAAACTCGATGGTCTTATCGACTAAGAAACGTGATGAGTAAAAATCGTCTGGTAATTGGAAGGGCTCACCATCGGCATACCAGTTGGCCGTGTCATAGAGCGGGATATAGGGCCGCTGCTCCCAGTTATCAGCACCGGAATCCGCCAGTGCAACGGTACGCTCGAATCCTCGTTGACTGGGGAGCTTCCCCGCTCCTGCTCCCAAATGCCATTTCCCGGCCAAGTAGGTGTGATAGCCAGCATCCTCAAGTAGCGTCGCCACCGTCACAACATTATCGCCTAGTACGCCCTGGTAGTGCTCATACTGCTGTAGCTCGGGCGGCAACATCTCAGGAATGTTCGGGACACCGGCAAGGTGGGCATCCACACCGGTTAATAGCATCGCGCGCGCCGGCGCGCAGTTGGCCGCCGTGTGGTAATTGCTAAACCGAAGACCCTCTTCCGCTATGGCATCCAGGTTGGGTGTGTTGATCTCGCTACCGTAGGACCCCAAGTCACTGAAGCCCAGATCATCGGCCAACACCAAGACAATGTTGGGACGCTGCGAGGTAGCGAGAGATGACTCACCGGCATCGTCAGCGCTCGTGGCAGCTGCGAGTGACGCCCCCAAAAAAGACGCGAAAGCTAATAAACAGAACAGATGCCTAGAGGGCACTTAGTCGTCCTCGCCTAAAACCCGCGAAGCGATTAATAAAAGCACGGCAATAACGATCTCGGAGCGAATCTGGCTCGCGAGTGCTGCATCGTGAATCAGCCAGGCAATAGTGCGCCCCACGGCTGTTAAGGAGAGGAGAATAGCAGCCGCATAAAACCAGAGACGATGTCCGGTAACGACACCCAGCAATATTGAGATGCCCAGAAATAGGAAATAGCCTGACATGTCGCCGATCTGCGAGCTGAGACCCAGACCATCGCCCAAAATAAGGCCGAACTCGGGTGCAATACCCTCAGGCGCGATTAACCACCGGACGCCCATGACTATGAACACCACAGCGAGGAGCGATATAACGAGGGAAAATATCCGTCTCATGTTTTAACCCCTCTCATTCGGTGCTTCCTAGCCCTCACGCTCTGCGTATACCTGCATCATGACGTGTGCGGCCTCTAGGCCGGAGTTTTGATTTTGACCGGTCACAAAGCGTCGCTCGTCATCAACCGCAACGTGGGTGGCAAACACGTCTCTAAAGGCGCTTTGACTCTCAAAAATGGCGCCCGCCTTACGTAACTCAGTCTCGGGGTGCATGGGCGTCACCTCGATACCCAGTTCCTTTATTTGCTTATCGGTCACGCCTGTCATGCGGCGGCCCGCAACAAGCAAACTACCGTCAGTCGCTCGCGCATTGACCAAGCCCAATACCCCGTGACAGACGCCGCCAATGATTGCGTCTTTATCACCGTAGTAAGCATTACTGACCATCTCACCGAGGACAGGGCTTTGTGCCAAATCATAAGAGGCACCCCATCCTCCTGATATGAAGACAATGTCGTAAGCCGTGATATAGACATCTGCAATGGGAATCGAGTGCTTGGCTTTGGACATGGCAATGCTGTCATTCATAAACCGCTCGTCCTCGGCTGTTTTAGCGACGCGGTTCACTGTCATCGGATCTATGGGTATTTCGCCCCTTTAATGCTGGCTAGGTCCACATCCATTCCGCCATCGAGGAAGGTGTAGTAAGGGTGGGTCATTTCCGATATCGCAACGCCAGTGGGGTCTCCCTCTGTTTCTCCAACCGGAGCCAACACGCCATGGCTCGTCGTGATAACAAGCGCCCGCTTCCCGGGCAGATCGACAGTCGGTCCTGAATACTCAGGGTGCAACCCCGCTTTGTGAACCAACGTGGGTAAGGAAATCAGGAAAACCCCAATACATACTGCGGCACCAAGGCTTATCTTCACTATTCGACTCATACCTTAATTTCCTAACTGTCTGTGTCGAAAACGATCGAACGGATGGTCTCAATGTTGAGCTGACCCGCCAATCCTGCGGCTCGGTGAACGGCAATCTCCTGATACTCTGGCAACTGCATCATCTCCAACATGGCGGCCCGCGATGGATACTGAGCAATAGCTACGGAGTCCCAGAGTTCCTCAACCTCACCGAGCATCAGTCGGCTGACCTCACCAGAAAAGACCAACTTGGCACCGACCTTGGCGAGCGTTTTCACGACACCTCTCGAATAAACAGCGTAGGCCTCTGCACCCGTCAGTTCAGTCTCACGGCCGTCTTCATAACTCGCTTTATCCTTAAACTTCAGCAAGTTAACCATGCTAATGGGACCATCAGGACCAGGAGTCCAGAAACCCGGCCATCTGCTCCTGCGTTGGGATCACACTGTTCTCTACTTTCATCCTGTTCGTACCTTTTGACGCGTCATTTGCAATTTTAAAAATAAATCCACCGGTCGGCCGATACTAATTCGGCCAGTAAATGTACTCATCACCGTCCTCGAAACGCTCCACTAATGTCTTATCGATGCTAATCGCACTTTCCATGACTGCCGGATACAGAGGAGGTCGTGCGGTTGCCGCGTGGTCATCGAGCAAAGCCATCAACTCGGCAACCTTTTCGGGCTCGCTCATCGCTAAGTTGTTTTGCTCGTTGGGGTCGTCGGCGAGATTAAAAAGCCACTGTTTATCCGGTCTAGCCGTCACCTGGAGCTTCCAGTATTTGTGACGCACCACTCGATAATGCCCGCTTTGCCAGAATAGCGTGTCTCGGCTCCAGCCCTCTTCGCCGCTCCCTGTCGCCAGAGGCAGCAGGTTCTTACCATCGATGATCACGTCTTGCGGCTGATCTGCGCCGGCCGCTGCTGTCAGCGTCGGCATGACATCAATATGCGCGACGGGCTCTTCCGCCACGGTACCCGCTCCAATCTTTGCCGGCCACTTCATCATCAGCGGCACACGGATACCGCCCTCAAACTGACTGATCTTCCAGCCGCGAAAGGGCTTATTGATGTCAGGTAAGCCAATGTAGCCGGGACCGCCATTGTCGTTTGTAAATATAACCAGCGTGTTATCGGCCAAACCGGCTTCTTCCAACGCGGCATTGATGCGACCCACACTTCGGTCCAGCGATCTAATCATGGCGGCGTAAACGCGCGCGCGATGGGGCGTGATGTCGCCCACTGCCTCGTAGTCCTCTTTTGTCGCCTGCAAGGGTTTATGCACTCCCCAATGACCCAGATACAAAAAGAAGGGCCTATTTTTATTGGTGTTGATGATGTTAATGGACTCATCCGTCCAGTAATCGGTTAGGTATCCTCGAGGTTCAAATCGATCTTGATCGCCCGAATTGAAGCTATTAGCGAATCCCAAACGAGCCCATAGAAACTGATCAATGGGGTCAAATTCGAGCTTTGCGTTAACGACGTTTGGATCGTCCTCCGGAAGGTAGAGCGCACTGGCCATCAACAAGCTCTGATCAAACCCCTGCTCGTGAGGCGCCATGCCATTTTGCCGTCCAAGGTGCCATTTACCGATGTGAAAAGTTGCATATCCCTGGCCTTTAAGCACCTCTGCAATCGTCACTTCCTCAGGCGGTAAGCCTTGCTGCTCATAGGGTGGCTTACTCTGGTCAAGTTCACTGTCATACAAACCAGAGGGAAGCCCATTATCCATCTCAGCCGCTATGCGCGAGATCATGGGCGCCATGCCAGACGGAGTAGGGGTAAACTCGAATCCGGTGCGTGTCGGATAACGACCCGTCATCAACATGGCACGCGACGGCGCGCAGGTACCCGCGCCCGAGTAGGACTGCGTAAAGACAACCCCGTCTGCTGCTAGCTGGTCAATATGTGGCGTTTTAACCCGGCCATCGGCCAGTCCCCCGCCGAAGGTAGAGATATCGTTGTACCCCAGATCGTCAGCAACGATCAGAATAATGTTGGGCGGACGCTCATCGAGGGGAGTAAGGGCTTCATCGGGCCCCTGGTTCCAGGGAACGTCGCGAGGGGGCCCTACCTCGTATTCGTTTGCCGACTGATACTTCACAAGCGCCAGCAGGAGCTTCGTTTGATTTTGATAAGCGAGAGCGCCCGCAACAACTAATAATCCAGCGACGACAAGTAAGTATTTTTTCACGCATTCGTCTCCAACTCTGTTTGACTGAACATTGCCATCTGCCACAGTCAATTATTTAGTCATAGATTATGTCAATTTATAGCTAGGGCGCAACGTGATGGTCTAAAAATCTATCTGCGGATGAAGTGGTGGATTAATCGGCGCTTAAAAGATTAATGAGTGTTGACTGAATAACCGATTTACTCGCTTTTTCAGACAAACCTTGCTCGCTTCGAAGTCGGTTCCACATCTCAAAAGAGGCGATGGCATGCACGGACTCGCACTCAACCTCAGCTAGACCATTCAACTCGGGCAACCAGGCCTCAAGATCCTTTCTTAAACCTTTCTGATTACGTGCATAGTTATTGCGGAGCGTTTCATAGCGCCACAACAGCGCTTTGGTCCCCAACATAAGGTTTTTCAATTGTTCAAAAGCAGCACTTCGTCTGTTTACGGCTCCATGCACTCGCTCCGATAGGGAACCTTCACGATCACCACCGATAAAAAGCGCTTCATAAGAGTCACGCAGCTGGTCATCAGCCGCCTTGAACAAGGTTTCCATGTCCTCAAAGTGGCGGAAAAACGACCGTATCAGCACGCCAGCACGATCGGATATCTGCTGGGCAGTGGGCACAAGCACCCCCTCTTCCTGAAGCGAAAGCGCTGCTTCGATAATAGCCTGACGCGTGCGTTCTCCGCGCTGCCGTCGCCCATCAACCGAAACTACTGCGTCACTCTCTGCCATTGAGCCCTCTGACTGAGGCATACATCCCTTGAAGCCATTAGTGTACACCGACACGGTTGAGCTCTGCACACCGCTTGGGCACCGAGAGTACGAAAATAAGTTAGGGCGACCGTAGGCGTCGCCACGCAACGAAGACCTTATCCGTTAGCAGCTTGCCGACCTAGCAGCACTGACCTGGCATCGAGAATTTGTGGGTGATCAGGAAAGTCGCTCGAGTAAGGGGCTATTGCGCGATAGAGAGCCGTTTCTCGACCACCGCCGCTAACAATCCAACGCCATTATCGCCAGCGAGACGAAGTGAGTGCTTGAGTGATCGCTTAAGCGCTGACGCCAGTACGCGCTGCTGATACGGGAGACTCTCCACATAGTCAGGCAGCAACTCGTCAAAGCTTTGCGACTGAGCGGCCTGCTCTTGGAATCCTTCAAGGAACATAACCAGCGCATCTCTAACCGACTGGCTAAGATCAGAATCAAACCGAAGTTTCCAGGTCATATCCTGACTGAGCTGGCACTCTGCCACGTAATCACCGGGCAATCGTCTGCCCCACTCCTCGGGTGAGATCAGTGACAACTGCCACTCGCCTTCAGCGCGATATAGGAAATACGTGTTATCAGGTGCGACGCGAAACTTAAAAGCTGCAGACAGGACAAGACTCGAGCACCAGTAATCCAACAGCGCCTCATCTGCAGATTTTGGACGAATCTCCGCGGGCGCGGCAGCAGCCATCTGCTGGAGCACCATGACAAGCCCTTTACCTTGGGGGTTGCCGTGTGGATTTACGGTCTCGTTCATAGGTTTCTATCAGCCAGCCAATTCAGGTTGTGCTGCAATGATCGAGTCTCTGACCTGCTGAGGGATGGGTCGGCTTTTACGCGTCTCCTTATCGACGAAGACGTAAACAAAACTGCCGCGAGTGGCAATTTCATTGGTCGTCGTGTTCAGCATTTCAAACTCTAAGGTGCAGCTGGAATTCCCAAGTCTAGTGAAACTGCAGGACACATCCAAAATGTCCCATGCCAGACACTCACCGACAAAATCGATGTTGGCATTGGCAGTAAACGTAAGGAAGTCACCGTCAGGGCCCGCATCCCAGCCGACTTGCTCGAGGTACTCAGACACCACCTCATCCGCGAGCACAAGGTAACTCCCGAAGTAAGTGTGCCCATTGGCATCTGTATCGGCAAAGCGGACTTTTATTTGTCCGGTGTAAGCGGCTTTCACGACTGTGGTTCCCCTCTAAAGGTCTTGACCGAGGCTAATGCTCGAAGGTGACGCAGTATGGGCGTTATCGTTTTTACTTACCATGCTCGAGCATCCCGAAACATCCATTTACCTCTGGTCAGATCACGAACAACCGTCTATCCGTAAGGGCAATAACGCTAATTAAGGTGAAATTTCCAGCTTGATGCTGATCGTACTTACATCGACCGAACAAAGGCCTTATCATGCGCGCCGACCGAAGAGTCAGCGTTCTTATCCGGGGGAAATTAATGAATACGAATGTCATCGTCGCAGCTTTTACGATTGCTGTTACCGTCATTATCTGGTTCGGCACAACAAATAATGACGAATCTTGGACTGGTAACCGCAACGTCTGCGTTGGCGAGTGCTATGAAACATGGAAAGCAGAAAATGGCGGAAGCATCGCCGATCTGGAGCGCGTAAAGCAGGAAGCGCTCGCCGCAGCGTCACCCGAGGCACTTGGTGAGACTTACTATGGCCAGTGCATTGCTTGTCACGGCGGTAACGGTGAAGGCGGTATTGGACCCAAACTCGCAGGCCAAGCTGTCAGTGATATCGCGGACAAGCTGACCGGCTACCGTGCAGGCGAGCCACGGGGCGCTCAGTCAGCGATGATGTGGCCTGTTGCGAAGCCAATGACCGACGACGACATCGGCAACATCGCTGCCTACATCGCCACACTTTAAGACTTTAGCTACGAGGTGGCGCTCGCCGCCACCTCTGCTTGTCTCTCAAACCACTGCCAGCACGTTCCCATCAGGGCGAACGGGATAGTAACGAGCGCGGTTGCTACGGACAGCTTTGCGGCCAACACGCAAAGGACGAGTAGCTTTAGTACTTCCTGCACCCTGAACCATGCCGAGTCGTAATTGCTCAGCAAAGCCGCATTTGCCACA
>JAYQLG010000011.1:0-60933 GCA_038143085.1 Halieaceae bacterium | reverse complement strand
TGGTCGCAGGCCTGTCATACATCGCCATGTGGCAGCTCTATGAAGATAATGGCATCACCTACAATTTTTGGTACTTCTTAGGCTGGTCGGTCGTGTTCTTCCTAGGCATGACTATCTTTAGCGTTCCCTACGTCGCCATGGGCTATGAAATGAGTGACGACTACCATGAGCGCACGCGATTGATGGCCGTGGCACAGTGGATAGGCCAATGGGCTTGGGTCATTGCACCCTGGGGTTGGGTTGTTCTTTATGACCCCGAGTGGTTTGCGTCTGCGACCGAGGGCGCGCGAACCGTGTCGATTTATGTGGGCCTCATCTGCATGTTACTGGCAATGGTGCCAGCCATTTTCTGTAACTCTGAAGATACCAGCAGAGCTGAACCCAAATCAGACGGTAAAACACTGACGCAAACCTTCGCAGAGCTGTTCAGAGGCATTGGAATTACCCTCAAGAACAAGCCATTTCAGCGCATCTGCACGGCAACCTTCTTTATTTTTAACGCCTACAACTGCGTTGCCGGTTTCGCGTTTTTTATTATCGTCTACTACATGAATAACGGCGATCCAGTTGCAGCGGGTAACTGGCCAGCACTGTTTGGTAGTGTTTCCGCTATCTGCACCTGCTTTCTAGTAATACCCATCGTCAATCGCATGGCGCAGACACTCGGAAAGCACCGTACCTTCTTGATCACTCAGAGCATGTCGCTCGCAGGCTACGCCATGTTTTGGTGGAGTTTTTCTCCGGAGAACCCCTACCTGATGTTCCTTCCAATCCCGCTATTTGTATTTGGCATCGGCGGCTTGTTTACCATCATGATGTCCATGACCGCTGATATCTGTGATTTGGACGAGCTAGAAACACATGAGCGGCGCGAGGGACTCTTTGGCGCTATTTATTGGTGGATGGTGAAGTTCGGTGCGGCTTTTGCCGGACTATTAAGCGGTCTCATTTTGGCATTGGTAGGCTTTGATCAGAATGTTGCCGTACAAACCGAGGACGCACTCAACGGCCTTCGAGCAGCCTTCATTCTGGTACCTGCAACGGGAACACTGATAGGCATTTGGGCTATGTGGAACTACGATCTCAACGAGCAGGCAGTCACTGCCATCAGAGAGGAGCTTGATGCCCGGCGGGGATGAGGCGGCCAAACCGATACTGGAA
Organism: Halieaceae bacterium; assembly: GCA_038143085.1. Classification (GTDB taxonomy): domain Bacteria; phylum Pseudomonadota; class Gammaproteobacteria; order Pseudomonadales; family Halieaceae; genus Luminiphilus. The sequence continues at coordinate 59,772 of JAYQLG010000011.1, read as the reverse complement.
TGACTCGGCTTCTTGATCGCCAGATGGCGGTAGGAAGAATCACGGTTCGCCTGGGCCCAAGCCGCGTGACACCGCGTCGAGCCGCCCTTGCAGCGGAAATAAAAAAGCCCGCATTTGCGGGCTTTTTTGTATACAGCAATAAATTAGTCCATGACCTGTGTGACACGCACATCGAGGCGCACATAGTGCCCCGTCTTTTTAAACAGTGCTTCTGATTGCTCGGCACTCAACACGCTTCCTTCAACGGACTCGGTTGCACCATCAGCGGTGTGCAAGGTGATTGATGGTGAGTCGGCAAGCGCCATAACTACCGGCACCTGACAGTAGGTAAAGCCCAGCTCACCGGCCTCCAATGTAACCGCTTGCGAGGCACCCGCTGTATCGAAGTAGCGCAGCGCTGCGGAAGATCCCAAGAACTCCGATCGGCGGAGCACGGATGGCTTGAAGCTCACGCGCGCGTCTGCAACCTCTACGCCCAACTCGAGGAGACGTGTCAGCACCTCCTCTTTCACCTGCCCCGTCATACCCGGCTGACGAGCACCAGTGAAGCCAGGCGTGTGGGAATAAGGGTCAGTTGGGAAGGCACCATAGACGTCTGGCGTCTTGTTAAAGCCAATTCCCTCACGCACATCGTAGTAAGCAGCCTGTAAGCCTGCTAACACATCGTCAGAGGCACCCGCCTCCTCCGCCTGCTTGACCGTTTCCATGACGGCCAGAAGCAGTTTGGAGACCATATGCCAGTAGATAGAGCCCAAACCCTCGTAGGCATACATACCACCCGAGCGGCCCGTAAAGTTTGCGCAATCAAACAGGTCAGAGAACAAGGTCTCGATAGCAGTTCTCTCTGCCGAGACGTCCTCTGCAAAACCGTCCTCTGCGAGGCTCGTTAAAGCCGCAGCTACGGAAGCCGTGTTATTGAATTTTCCTGCGAAAAACGCCTGACCCGACCCATCAACTTCAATGAGATCCGTGTTGCCACCGGCTATTAGCTTCGTCATCAACGCGGAGGACTTCACGAACTCACCGGGAACCAAATTCCGCGACATAAAGCTGGGCAACTGCCGATTCGGATACAACAGGTACGAGTGCTGTCGCGCGGTATAAAGCGAAGATGCACGAAGCGTTTTGAGTAGCGCGAGTGACTCATCGGCTTCCAAAAGCTCTGAACTCAACACCGCAACCTGACCCTCGAGCATTTCGTAGAGATACTTGATCTCTACACCGTCCTCGCGCACTGCAATGCGGTTGTAAGCGTGATAAAGGCCGTCCTGGCGACGATTAGATCGAATACTAATGGCACTGATGTCACGCGCACGGGATAGGCAATCGACCACGCTTGCGAGGCTTACTGACTTTTTCGACGCTGAAAAACCGCGATCGTAGATACCTTGACGGTAGCGTTCTGCCGCGGTGCCAAGGGCTTCCATCACCTCTTTTCTGATAGCGTCAGAAACCGGTCCTGTGCCGATTGATCCCTCGTGCGCCTCGAGTACAGAGGCTACGTCAGACATAAACGCCGCAACCTCGTCAGATAACTGCACTGAGTCCTGCTCGAGCTCAGAGAATAGCGGAACTGCCTTGTTTAAGAATCGGTGGAGGTAGCACAGGGTCACAACAGAAACACCGGTGCCAACGAGTGCATTGTTCGCATCGTTCCACTCGGGTCGCTGGGTGTTCATCCAGATACCCGTATCCGGGATGAGGTTAGCTATTTTGGAGAGCAAAGTGACCAAGATCTTTTCCGCGAGGTTGACTTGGTAGACCTCACCACTGGGCGCGGGCATCAAACGACCATCCGCTCCCATCGCCTCAACACGACCATCAATGACTCGATCCAGACCCTCGTCAAACTCGATGGTGTCATAGGGATCGCTCAGAATGCTGGCGTATGACTTAATGCGGTACGGCACATTAGCGTAGGCAAAGGCGTCACTGAACATCATAGACTTGAGCGCCACGGGATTGTGGGCAACGGACTGCTCGATCAACTTGAGTAAGTAAATGAGCTGGTGATCACCCCAATAACCAATATTAGCCCAGGGGTTTTCAGGCTCGGGGCGTTCCCAGTCGATTCCTTGCCGCGTAATTCGGTAGGGGTTGTAGCCATCCGCTGTCGTCGCATTGACGAACTTTGCAATCATATTCGCGCCAAAGCACGGAATGGAGGAACTCAACGCTTCCCAGTTTTGGAAAATATCGCGCCAGTTGCCCTCATAGTTAAGAAGCTTGTTGCCTTTCTCATCTTTCACTTTGATGGCAAATCGATTCCACGGCCGCGATGGGTCCCCGTGACGACGACTGAAGCTCAGTGGTAAATATTCTCTGCACAGACGCTCGAGCTGCAGATCCGTATTGCTTGCCAGAGCCGCGTCAAGATCGTGATAGGTCATGTGTGCTGGTAACGCATCAAAGAAAGGCGTGTTGGCGTCAAAGACCGCACGATTCCATTCGACGCAAAAAGCCATGAGATCAGACTTTTCGATGGCGTAGTTATCAATGAACAAACCGCCGCGCATGATATTAAACAGTACATTTGACGCATGGTGATTGGCGCTCAGCGTGTCACCCGTCATCTGTATGCCATCGGCCGTACTGATCAGGCGCTCAAGATTTCGGGAACCGAGCTCGATATCGTCTGCAATCAAGGCGGACACATCGGCGTCGCTTTGAATCAACGACGCAGTGTCCCTGACCGCTGCCGGACCCTGATTGACGTCGGCCACAATTCCCCAACTTCGCTCAGCGCCTTGGGCGAGCGCAAATGTCTGGTGGACGAAATACGCGCCTCGTCGGCCCAAGACTTCCTGTTCTTCGCTGATGGCAGCGCCCGATCTAAATTGGCTCAGCTGGTTTGAACTGATGAGATAGCTTGCGTCCCCTACCCCATACGACCAAACGGTCGTTGCTGACAGCGCCTCGCTGGGTTCGGCTTTGTCCGACAGAATCGAACTCATTGCATAAACAGCCAGGCCCGAGTTAGGTACTAACTCATTTTTCTTGTAGGCATCGACCAGGCAACTCAGCTCATTTTGCGTACCGGCCAACACGCCATAAGGTAGCAAGTTCTCAATGCCATCGAGGATCTCGACTGCAGACTCGGCATTCCCAGTAGCCGCAATGGTGGACTGCTTTACAAAACCAAAGCGATCCGAAGTCGACCATGAATAAGTAAACTGCAGACCAAGATCGTAATTAGTCTCTTCAAAAATGAGCTTGTCACCCAGCACATTCTTGTAGAGGTTTCTCGTTATGCTGTAGACGCCTGTGTGAGAGCGAGAGAACGGCTCCCATAGCATCCGCTTGCCACCCTGATCGACAATGACAATCGTTCGACTCCCCGTATTATCCGAGTTGTCGCGAATTTTATCCTCGGTGTAATACGGGAACAGTGCGCTGTCACAATCCGTGCGGCCGGCTGACAGACCGCCGCGTGTCGAGATAAACATCCAATGATTGGAATCGCTAACGACACTGATGAAGAAATCATCCATGCCATCGACGTTGGCAATACGATAAAAAGATTCACCATCACGAGTGACGTAGTCACCTTTAACGGCAGTGGAAGAAGCATTAAGCGGATTGGCACCCAAATACAGCGTTTCGTTAGTCATATCTCTCAATCATTAATTTCGTGATATTCGAACTGTGAAGCGATGAAGTCGACGCGCAGTCGACCGCCCTACTCTCATGGCGCCGCTTATCCTAATTGTCGGCGTATCAGTTCTACTGACGGACGGAGGATCATAATCGTGTTTGATTACATCCCTCTCAACTCGGGACGATATGCTAAAACACCACCCAGCCCAGCGATACCAAGGTTCATCCAACTTAACCAGTGAATGCGCCGTCTCGTCGTATTGAAGATGTCTGAAACGGCATCCTTGCTTAGCATCGCGTCTCCATCACCACGCACACGACAAAACACAAGAGGGGATACATGGGTAAGCGGACAGGGAAACACCATTATTTAATTGGGCAAGATAATCGCAGCGCGAGCGAGCTCGATTTAGATACCCGTCTCGAGCTTTTGCTCGAAGAAAAGATGCATGGTATTTCCTTCAGCGCCTACACCAAGGGTCAAAAGCCAGGCGATGACCTCACACGCGAGCAGATCGAGCATCGGATGGCGATTCTGGCGCCTCGTTTCAACTGGATTCGTTCTTTTTCTACCACCCAAGGTAATGAACACATCCCCCAAGTGGCCAAGGCCATGGGCTTAAACACCTTGGTCGGAGCCTGGCTTGGCAAGGACGCGGATAAAAACCGGAATGAAGTCGATAACTTGATCGAACTCGCGCAAGCGGGAGCGGTTGACGTTGCTGCAGTGGGTAATGAGGTTCTTTATCGCGGCGATCTGGGAGAGACCGAGCTCCTCGACTTCATGGCCGAGGTCAAAGAGCGCCTCCCCTCCAATGTTCCCATGGGTTATGTCGATGCCTATTATGAGTTCGAGGACCGGCCGCAAGTGACAGAAGCCTGCGACGTCCTCCTCACTAACTGCTATCCGTTCTGGGAAGGTTGCGCCCTGCCCTATGCAACACTTTATATGCAGGACATGTATCGTCGCGTACAAAAAGTCGCGAATGGAAAGCGCGTCATCATCTCGGAGACTGGCTGGCCAAGCTCGGGTGGAAACTTTTACGGAGCTGAGTCATCGTTGCAGGGCGCCTACCTCTACTTTTTAAAAGCGATGGAGTGGGCCGCTGAAGATGACGTCGAGATTTTCTATTTCGCGTCGTTTGATGAAGAATGGAAAGTGTCCGGCGAAGCCGGTGAAGGTGACGTTGGCGGCCACTGGGGCTTGTGGGATGAAAACAATAAATTTAAGTACTCAAACCTATTATGAATAAATCGAAACGCCTGCCGTACAAACGCGCCATTTGCTACTCGGGATTCCGGGATGGGCAAAGTCCTGATGCAGGTGTCTTTCCTTCAGAGTCAGAAATTCTGGAGGATTTGAGGCTTCTCGAGGGACAATGGGATGCCCTTCGGGTCTACGCCTGTGACCTGCATACCGAGCGGGTGCTCAAGGTCATCGAACGCGAGAGTCTTCCCTTCACAGTCATGCTCGGTGCGTACATCGGTGCAGAGGTGAACAATCCTAATTGCCCGTGGGGTGGTGTTTACACTGACGAGACACTAAAGAAAAATCGTATCAACAACCGGCAAGAGCTAGATCGTGCCGTGGCATGGGCTAATCGCTATGACGCGATCGTCGACATCGTATCCGTGGGCAACGAGGCGACCGTCGACTGGACCGACCACCTTATCGAGCCCGAGACTGTGACAGCGTACGCGGCCTTTTTGCGCGCACGCATCTCTCAACCCGTCACTTTCTGCGAAAACTACGTTCCCTGGCTAGATAAGCTCACCGGACTCGCTGATGAACTGGATGTCATTGCCATTCATACGTATCCGGTGTGGGAATACAAAACGGTAACCGAGGCAATGGCGTACACCCGAGAGAACTTCGATGCGGTTCAGAGCGCCTACCCAGATAAGCAGGTCATCATCACCGAGGCTGGCTGGGCCACAGCGTCGAACGGGCGCGGAATCCCACCAGAGAACGTCGGTGAACTATTTCAGGAAACTTATCTGCGGGAGTTGCTCGAGTGGGCAGAGGAAGAAGAAATTCTGGTTTATATCTTCGAAGCCTTCGACGAAAACTGGAAAGGATCGGACCATCCGCTTGAACCGGAGAAACATTGGGGTATTTATCGAGCGGACCGTTCAGGAAAGCCAGCATTATCGCTCCAGCTGTAAGACGAGGCCACGACCTGTAGTTAGCTTGCTCCGGCGAACGTGATGTCATGCCGCCATGTTACAAATAGGATGTCATGGATAATAAGCTCCAAGAATAAACAGCGCGCATATCCGCCTGTGTTCAGGCGTATACTTGGGATTAATAAAAAAACACACTAGGGGTTTAGCGGTAATGAATGGCGCAGATTTACTCATAAAGAAACTCGCAGACGCTGGTGTCAGCGCTTGCTTCGCCAATCCTGGCACTTCAGAGATGCAGCTCGTCGCCGCGCTCGATAAAGAACCCCGAATACGAGCTGTGCTTGGTCTTTTTGAGGGGGTCGTTACAGGTGCTGCAGATGGGTTTGCACGCATGACCGACACGCCAGCCCTGACGCTGCTTCACCTTGGACCGGGTTATGCCAATGGCATCGCCAACCTTCACAATGCATCGCGAGCCCGCGTGCCTGTGTTGAACATGATTGGCGATCACGCTACTCACCATCTGGAGTTGGATGCACCGCTGACATCCGACATCGACGGACTCACGTCAGCTGTCTGCGCCTGGACAGGGGTATCAACCAGTCCTGACGACCTGCCGGAAGTGGGACTCAAAGCATGGCAAGCCAGCATGGAATATCCCGGTAACGTCACCGCCTTTGTGGCACCGGCAAACCATGCCTGGGATCCCGCAGGTGGTGACGTGGATATCCCTGAAATTCCAGCGCCTAAAACCCTGAGTGACGATGAAATCAATGATGCAGCTGAATCTCTGAAGAATAGTGATTCCGCGGCCTTATTCATGGGCGGGCACGCGCTCCGCGAGTCAGGCCTCATTCAAGCAGGGCGCATCGCTGAAGCAACTGGTGCTCGGCTGATCACCGAAACCTTCTTTACGCGTCAACAGCGAGGCGTCGGACGCGTTGAAACCGAGCGCCTGCCCTACTTCGGTGAAATGGCCGCGGAGCACCTACAAGGGCTCGATACTTTAGTCATCGTCGGCAGCAAGCCGCCCGTATCCTTCTTTGCCTACCCCGGCAAACCCGGATGGCTATCACCTGAAGGGGCGAGTCTGCTTCAAATGGGTGACCACAGTGTCGATGCCATCGATACCCTGACGCGCATTGCCAATGCCCTCGGTGCGCCAGAACAAGTGACAAAAGTTGCGCAACGCGTTGAACATGCCTTGGAATCCGGTCCTGTTAATGCGGTAGAGCTCGGTAAGGTGATTGCCAATCGACTCCCTGAAAACGCCATTGTCGTCGACGAGGGCGCAACTAATGGCCTTGGGGCATTTCTCATGACCGGTAATGCGGCGCCACACGATTGGTTAACACTTACGGGGGGGGCTATCGGAGCAGGTTTGCCCATGGCCGTTGGTGCCGCCATCGCGTGTCCCGATCAAAAGGTGATTGGCCTGGAGGCTGATGGGTCAGCGATGTATACGGTCCAAGCGTTGTGGACGATGGTGCGCGAGGATCTCGACGTGACTGTGTTGATTCTTAACAACGGGTCGTACGCCATCTTGAACATTGAGCTTGCGCGCGTCGGTGTGGAAAAGCCGGGGCCCACGGCCTTGTCATTGCTCGATCTAACCAACCCGGCGATTCAGTGGACCGATATCGCCAAAGGCATGGGAATGGCAGCAGAGCGTGTCGATACAGTTGAAGCACTGGATCGCGCGATGGCTGAGGCAATGGCGGAAAAAGGCCCTCGCCTTATTGAGGTCATTCTCTAAGTAACAGTCGCGGCTTTGTCGACGTCGGCATTGCCACAAACTGAAAATAAAAAGCTTGCGATTCTGAAATCTCGGATATACTCGCGCGATGCTCAATTTTCCCGTGGTTATGCGGTTTTCAGGTATGTCAGCTCTGGTGGCATGCGCGCTCATGGCCGGCTGCTCAGATACCCCTGATGAAAAAACACCTGGATCACGTGGTTCATGGGGTGCGCGCGAGTTACCCGTCGTAACCGCACCTGTCGAGCGTGCACCGCTCATCGATTCAATAAAAGCCGTAGGTACTGCGCGAGCTCGCCAAAGCGTGACGCTGTACCCAGAGAGCTCGGGGGTAGTCACATTCGCAAAGCTTGCACCGGACACCCCAGTAACGAAAGGCGAGACGCTCCTCAAATTGGACGATCGCGATCAGGCACTCGCGGTTCGTCAGGCTGAGGTGGAACTTGCGGAATCGAAACGAACACTGAAGCGTTATCTTTCTCTCAACGCGACTGAGGCGAATATCCCGCAGAGCACCATCGATACTGCGCAAAGTAACGTCGATTTGGCGGAGATTCGTTTGGCGCAAGCCGAAGTCGAGCTTTCTCGTCGGCAGGTAACAGCCCCGTTCTCAGGGCGCATTGGCATCACCGATGTGGAAATTGGCGATCGGGTGGACACCTCAACCATTATCACTACGCTGGATGATCGCAGCGTTTTGCTCGTTGATTTTACAGTGCCCGAGAGCTTTATCGGTCGTATCGTAACCGACCTAGAAGTGCAAGCGCGCCAATGGGAGTCACCAGACGACAATACCTCCGGGAGAATTGTTGCGGTCGATTCTCGTGTGGACTCAGCGACGCGCGCTTTCAGAGCACGAGCGGCTATCGACAACAGGGCGGACAGCCTCCGGCCAGGAATGGCGTTCGAAATTGATGCGTCGATCGAGAAAGGTGAGTACTTGAGCGTTCCTGAGTTATCCGTGCAATGGGGTGCCGACGGCCCGTATGTATGGTCTACCGAGAATGACCGAGCAATGCGCTCGCCTGTTGAAATGGTTCGACGCGTTAAAGGTCGAATGCTGATTCGCGGTGAATTGGCCGAGGGCCAGCGGGTTATTCTCGAGGGGATTCAGAGTGTTCGCCCGGGCATGAAGATTAAAGACGTCAATTCAGCTAAAGCGACGGCGCGATCAGCTAAAAGCGACCAGGCTGATCGCAGCTAAGATGCGCGTCAAAACCCAATGAAAGCTACACTTAACACCTTAGCCGGTGCCGGTCTTCCCGCTCTCGGTGTAAAGCGCCCATGGCTCGTAACGGTCATGAATCTGTTGATTGCAATTGCCGGTTTAGTCGCCATTTTCGCTATCGAAGTCAGAGAATTACCTGACGTCGATGAACCGGTCGTCAACGTTCGTGCCAACCTCCCAGGAGCTTCCCCGGAAACCATGGACGCAGAGGTCACCCGAATTCTTGAAGGTGCAGTCGCGCGCGTCAGTGGCGTTAAAGAGGTGAACTCCAATAGTGAGGAGGGAAATACCCGCATTCGCGCCGTATTCAATCCCAGCTCCGATGTTGATCGTGCGGCCGCCGATGTTCGAGAGGCCGTCAGTCGGGTTCAGCGTCAGCTACCTGATAACGTCGAACAGTTAGCCGTCTTCAAGGCAGACGAAGACGCCGAGGAAATCATGCGCATCGCCGTGCTCGCAGATGGTATGTCCGAGCAGGACCTTGCCACCATCGTCGAGCGTGACGTGGTTCCTGCCTTTATCTCGCTCCCTGGCGTTGCCGATGTGCCACTTTTTGGTTCGCGTCGGCAGATTCTCAGAGTCGAACTCGACCCCGGTCGCATGAGCACCTACGGGCTCACCGTAACGGATGTTCGCTCAGTGCTGACGCAGGCACCGCTAGATGTTCCCGCCGGGAGCTTCAGAACCAGCGATCAAACGCTCTTGGTGCGTGCGGATGCAGCTGTAGACTCGGAAGCCGATATTGGCAACCTCCTCATCACCGACAAGGTGCGGTTGCGTGATGTTGCTCGCATTGCTTACACACCTGACGACGCGACCTCAGTGGTTCGACTGAATGGTCAGCGAGTGCTGGGCGTCGGTGTGGTAAGACAGGCTGGCTCCAATACGATTCAAATTTCGGAAGGAGCTCATCAAGCGGTTGCACGTTTCAATGCGCAACGAGATGACATCAAGTTACAGGTCATCTCTGACGAGGCTATCTTCATTAACGGCGCGGTATCGGAAGTGTTACGAACACTTGCGTTCTCAGTGCTCATCGTCATTTTGACGATTCGTTTGTTTTCCGGAAGCTGGCGTTTCACCCTCGTACCTGCGGTTGCGATTCCGATATCGCTTCTCGGCACGCTCGCTGCAAGTTGGGTGCTTGGCTTTTCTATCAATATCTTGACGCTGCTAGCGCTTGTCCTGGCAACAGGACTAATTGTCGACGATGCAATTGTGGTACTTGAGAGTATTCAGCGCCGACAGAAACGGGGTGAAGGCACCAGCGCCTCGTCAGTCCTGGGAACGCAATCTGTCTTCTTCGCCGTTATTGCGACGACCATGGTTCTGGTTGCTGTCTTTGTTCCCATCGCGTTTTTGCCAGGGACCTCGGGGCGCCTCTTCCGAGAGTTTGGCCTGGTTCTCACCGTGGCGGTGGGTATTTCGTCGTTTGTGGCGTTGTCTCTGGTACCTGCGCTCATGGCGCGATTAGGCAAATCCGAGTCTCCCGTCCTTGGCAAATCCGACACGCCCAATATTTTTCAGCGCACCTACAGTGGTAGTTTGCGATCGGTCCTGACTTACCCGGTTACGTCGGTCCTAGTATCGATCGGTATTGCAGCGGCGGCCGCCAGTCTTTACACGTCGCTGGATAGCGAGTTACTACCCACAGAGGATCGCGGCAAATTGAATATGTTTGCGCGAGGCCCGGCCGGTGTGGGCCTACCGTATACCGAGCGTCAATCCGACCAAATTGAAGCCATCTTCCAACCCTACCTCGACTCGGGTGTCATCGAGCGACTGTACAGCGTCGCAGGTCGTTGGGATCCCAACATTATCTATGTCGTTGGAACGCTGAAGCCCTGGGAAGATAGAGAAATATCTCAGCAAGAGCTGGCAGCAGAAATTCAGCCACAGCTAAGTCAGTTACCGGGCGTTACGGCTCGTATTTACGGAAGCAACAGCTTAAACATGCGCGGAAGTTGGCGCGGAGGCATTCAGTTTGTCCTACTAGGGAGTGAATACGAGGAGATTTATGCTGCAGCGCGCGTCTACGCTGATGCCATACGAGAGCGGCTCGACAGTGTCGATAATCCACGCATCGACTACACCCCCTCGCAGGCCCAGGTAGCCATCAAAATCGACAGGGAGCGCCTGGCTGATCTCAACGTGTCCATCGACGAACTGGCTCAGACGCTACGCGTTATGGTTGACGGCGTTCGGGTCGTCGACTTGAACGGGCGTGATCAATCGATCCCCATTGTTTTGAAAGCAGGCAAGAACCGAATTCAGGGTCCCAATGATTTGGTTAATCTGTTCGTTCGCTCGCAAACCGGTCAACTTATCCCCTTAGCATCACTCGTCACCGTCGTCGAGGAAGGCGTTCCGGATGAATTGCGGCGGCTTTATCAGCGGCGCTCTATCAGTATTGATATGCAAACCGTTGAAGGGGTGGCCTTGCAAACTGCTGTCGACGATCTCATGGCCTTAGCCAAAGAAGTGGTCCCCAGCTCTATTAGTGTTGTTCCCGAGGGCGAGGCCGCACGCTTAGGCGAATCTCAGCGAGACTCACTCTATGCCTATGGTCTAGCACTCTTGATTGTGTTCTTGGTGCTAGTCGCGCAGTTCGAAAGCCTAACCTCAGCACTCGTCATAATGACAATAGTGCCCTTTGGTCTTGCTGCCGCGATCTTTGCCTTGTTCATTACGGGGACGTCACTGAATGTTTATTCGCAGGTCGGACTCGTCATGCTCATTGGGTTAATCGCGAAGAATGGCATTCTATTAGTCGAGTTTGCCGATCAACGGCGTGATGCGGGTGCCAGTGTGCGTGACGCCATCGAGGACGCCGCAAACATTCGACTCCGGCCGATTGCAATGACGTTGATCTCGACGGTACTTGGTGCACTTCCGCTTATCCTTTCCTCCGGTCCCGGGTCTGAAGCACGCGAGGCCGTGGGCTGGGTCGTCTTTGGTGGTCTGGGTCTTACGGCGTTCTTCACGCTATTCCTGACACCCGTCATTTATCTTGCCGTCGCACGCTTCTCAAAGCCTCGAGCCGATGCTCGACTGAAGCTCGAGCAGGAACTGGAAACCGCTACCGAGCTTTGATGCCCCTCCCTAGTTAGTTGGGCTCAGGACTGGCCCTCGAGCAGTCCCCAACTAGCAGCCCCCAAAGTCGCTCTAATAATCACACCAACCTGCGTCAATTGGGACGTCATCACCTTTTATTTAAGGCGATTTGTGCCACTATTGAATCAAAGAAAAATCATGAGGCAGACTCACGTGACCACCATCACCATTAACGGGAAAGACCATTCGTTTAACGGTATTGATCCCGCAATGCCCTTGCTTTGGGCCCTGCGCGATCATGCGGGAATCCAAGGCGTCAAATACGGCTGTGGCGTAGGCCAGTGCGGTGCTTGTACTGTATGGCTAGATGGCTTCGCCGTTCGTTCATGTCAGCTGACAGTGGGCGCCCTTGAAGGCCGCGCCGTTACCACGGTTGAAGGATTGGCAACGGCGACACTGCACCCGGTTCAGCAGGCATGGATTGACCACGATGTCGCACAGTGTGGCTACTGTCAGGCAGGTCAGATTATGTCAGCAGCCGCACTCCTTGAGCGAAACCCGAGCCCTACCGATGATGAGATCGATGCAGCCATGGCGGGGAATCTTTGTCGCTGCGGTACCTATGTGCGCATTAAGTCGGCGATTAAAGCGGCCAGCGGTGCAATGACCGCCTCTGCCCTCTTCTATAACGCCATGGAAGCAGAGGAGGTGTCAGCATGAATCAGCCATCCAATCAGATTGCCAGTGCCGACAGGCGCGACTTCCTCAAAATCTCACTAGGTCTAGCCCTATCATCGTCAGGCAGTATTTCGATGATGTCTCTGGCTTCAGCTGAGGCATCGGCCACCCTCAACGCTTATGTAAACATCGAGGCCGATGGCAGCGTAACCATTTATGGCCCGAACCCAGAAGTAGGCCAAGGCGTTAATACATCCTTACCCATGATTGTGGCGGAAGAACTCGATGCGAAGTGGGAAGATGTTCGATGCGAGGCGGCGCCCGTTCAGCAGCAATACGGTATGCAATTCGCCGGAGGTTCTCTTTCCATTCCCATGCGCTGGGATGAAATGAGAAAAATGGGGGCAACGGCGCGGGAAATGTTGTGCCGTGCAGCGGCAAGTCAATGGAATGTGCCACGCGACGAACTCACCACAGCTGACTCGATGGTCCGGCATAGCCCTTCGGGTAAATCGGCTCACTACAAAGATCTGGTGGCCACCGCCTCGCTCATATCGATACCGGATGAGGCAGATGTACGACTCAAAGATCCGGCACAGTATCGGTTGCTAGGCAAACGTATTTCTAACGCGTCAGCGGAAGGCATTGCCACGGGCAAACCGATTTTTGGCATTGATGCCAAGGTCGACGGCATGGTTTACGCCAGCTTCGTCAAGTGTCCGTCGATTGGTGGCGTCGCCAAATCGGCCAACCTAGAAGCTGTTAGAGCGCTACCGGGGGTTATTGATGCCTTCATCCTAGATGGGACGCCCGGACCCTACAACTTTGACATCAGAGAGTCCCACGCAATCCAAAGCGGGATCGCTATTGTGGGTAAGGACACATGGTCGACCTTCAAAGCGCGCGAAGCTTTAAAAGTAGATTGGGACCTATCAGCCGCGTCCCAAGACGACTCGGATGTAATTGAGGCAGAGGCGCTTGCGGCCCTCGCTGCGGGGAGAGTCGAGGCTGAAATCGAGCGCACAGGCGATGTGGAAGCAGCCTTCGCAAACGCTGCAATGACGGCCGATTCAACCTATTCAACCGATTTTGTATCGCACGCTCAGTTAGAGCCCCAAGGTGTACTTGTTTCTGCGGCAACCAGTACCGTCGAGGTGTGGACCAGTAGTCAAACTCCGGTCTTCATCACCTCAAATCTCGCCAAATTACTCGACGTAACGCCGGGCAATATTACCGTGCACCAACTGCGTGGCGGTGGCGGTTTCGGGCGTCGATTGTCCAACGAGTACATCTTCGAAGCCGCGCTCATATCACGACGTGTCGGAGCACCGGTCAAACTCCAGTGGAAACGTGAAGATGACATGGCATTTGATTACTTCAGAGCGCCCACCTATTACCGACTCCAAGCAGCCGTAGCCGCTGACGGGCAATTAATCGGTTGGAAAAACCTAGTCGCTGCCGCGTCAGCTGATGGAGAAAACCCAAACTACGGTGCCAGTTACCGACCCTACGACTTCCCGGGCAAGGTCATACCCAACGTAGCGGTCGAGCAAAGCTTCGTTAAGTCTCAAACACCAACCGGTGCTTGGCGAGCCCCGATTTCAAATGTCTATGCCTTTGCCGAGCAATCCTTTATCGCTGAACTTGCGCATAAGGCGGGTCAGGATCACCGCGACTTCTTACTCAACGCGATCGGTAACAAGGGATGGATTAAAGAGGGTGACATGGCGAGTCTCAATACGGCCAGAGCACGCGCGACCATTGAAGCTGCGACTAAAGCCGCTGGATGGGGACGCAAGCTACCTGAAGGTCACGGCTTGGGACTTGCCTTCTTCTTGAGCCACTCTGGTCACATCGCTGAGGTGGCTGAAGTCAGCGTCGATGGTAAAAATGTCACCGTGCACGACGTCTGGGTTGCGGCCGATGTCGGTCAGGTGGTCAACCTGTCGGGACTGGAGAACCAGTTGCAAGGGTCAGTCGTCGACGGCTTGAGCACCATGGCTGCACAGCGCATCAGCATCAAGAACGGCGCTGTGGTACAGAGTAACTACGACAGCTACCCCCTATTGCGCATGCCGCAAAGCCCGCGCGTCCATGTTGACGTTTTGAACTCAGGCTACCGCCCTACCGGTGCAGGTGAACCGGCACTGCCGCCTCTGGCACCCGCGGTCTGCAATGCCGTCTTTAATGCCTGCGGGGAGCGCATTAGAGCACTACCTATCAGCAAGGAAGGTTTTTCCATTGTCTAAGCACGCTCTGCGGGCAGGCTCTTGAAATAAAAGATGCATGGCACGCCATCCGGATAAAAGCCACCCAAAATAAAAAAAGCCCCCAGAGTTGGGGGCTTTTTTGTCTAGGTTTACGTTATATCTCAAGCACCCAGTGCCGCTACGGCTGGCGACGCCTCAGCATCACTTCGCAGATCCGCCTTGATAATGGGTAATGTGCGGACACGCTTACCGGTGGCATCAAAAATGGCATTTGCTAAAGCCGGAGCCACACCCGGTGTACCAGGCTCACCGGCGCCACCTATTTCGGCTCCGCTGTTGATGATGTGCGTCTCCATAACAGGTGAATCGTGCATTCGAATCGCGTCGTAGTCAGCGAAACTACTTTGCGCCACAGCGCCGTCTTCGATAGTGATCTCGCCATACATCGCTGCGCTTAGACCATAGATAACACCAGACTCAATTTGAGCCTTCGTGCCATCAGGTGATACGGCGTAGCCAGCATCGATCACTGACACAACGCGATCCACCCAAGTTTTGCCATTGGAGACTGTCACTTCGACGACCTGCGCCACTATTGAGCCGAATGACTCTTGAAGCGATATACCTCTACCACGGCCCGCCTCTAGCGGTCTGTTCCAGTCAGCCTCCTTAGCAACGCGCTTTAAAGCAGCCAGTAGCCGGGGCTTGTCTTTTAACATCTCTACACGAAACTCAAACGGATCTCGGCCCGCCGCGTGCGCCGCTTCATCAATGAAGGACTCCGTGAAGAAGCCGTGTTGAGAGTGATCAACACTTCGCCACGCACCAAACGGCACATGAGTAGGGCTCGCAACATGCCCGATATCCTGTGACGCCACAGCATAGGGTATCAACGGCGCCTCGATAGGCTCATGTTTCTCGACGTAGGTGTTTTGCCAGGCAATCAGTTTACCGCCTGCATCCAGTCCCGCCTTAAATCGACTTTGTACAGCAGGCCGATAAAAATCTTGCCGAATGTCTTCAGCACGCGAATACACCAACTGCACAGGTCGCCCAACAGCGCGGGCAATGACGGCGGCTTGCAACCCATAATCCGCATTGCTCTTTCGACCAAAACCGCCACCCATAAAGTAGTTATGAAGCGTCACCTTCTCGACATCTAGCCCCAGTTCCGCCGCAATATGCTGACGGAAGCCCAATGGATTCTGACAACCAATCCAAATCTCCGCATGGTCGGCAGATACCTCTGCCGTTGCATTTGGCGGCTCCATACACGAGTGCGCCAAGAACGGAACACGGTAATCTGCCGTGAGAATAGTGCTGGCATCGTTAAAGGCCGCATCGCTATCACCGGTGACAACGTCATGCTTGCGATCCACGGCGTTAGAGATATCCCTGTCAAACTGCGCAAAGATTGTCTCACTCGACACAGTCTCCTTGCCGCCCGTTTCCCAGTCCACCTCAAGCACGCTCAGTGCCTTTTCGGCTCGCCAGTAACTATCCGCAACCACGGCGACTGAATCGCCCGCCTTATAGGCTCCAACAAGTCCTGATGCGCTCGACGAACCAATCGTTACGACGTCAATAACACCAGGCATAGCTCGCACGGCAGTATCGTCAACACTACGAAT
The DNA here is from genome assembly GCA_038143085.1 of Halieaceae bacterium. Taxonomy (GTDB): domain Bacteria; phylum Pseudomonadota; class Gammaproteobacteria; order Pseudomonadales; family Halieaceae; genus Luminiphilus. The sequence goes on along the minus strand of JAYQLG010000011.1, from coordinate 43,491 downwards.
CGTACTCCCAAAAACGGGCGAACGTCTGACCGCTGCGTAAACCATCCCCGGACGCTTCACGTCCATAGCAAACATGGCACTACCGTCAACTTTTGATGGGATATCGTGCCGCGGCTTACTTTGCCCCATGACAGTAAACTGGCTCGCCTTCTTGAGCTTGGGTGTCGATGACGGTGTCATCTCAGCTGCCGCTGCCGCAAACTCTGAGTAAGGAGCCGATCGACCGCTGCTGTCGTGATGCAACATGCTCTTAGCTGTTCGAATCTCGCTCTCGGGTACACCCCAGGCCTTCGACGCAGTTTTTACCAGCATCTCTCGTACCGATGCGCCAGCTGCGCGCAGGAAATACTGTCCGGTCGCACGGATACTCAGACTTCCCCCGGTTACCTGCATACCAATCGCATCAGCGACATTGAGCATTAAGCCATCAACGGTTGGGACCACCGCGTCCGGAAAGTTAACCCCTTTAAACAAGTAGGCGCGTCCCAACGCATTGTTTGCATAAGCCCCGTCCGCAGGTGCCTCCTCAAAACTCATCAAATCCCAATCAGCATCGAGTTCTTCAGCGAGCATTTGGGTCAAAGCGGTTTGCGCGCCCTGCCCCATCTCTGAGTGGGGCAAAATCGCCGTCGCACGATTCTCAGAATCGATCTTCAAATAAATGTGTAGGAGGTTCTCCCCTTCGCCCGCTACTAGGTGCCCGGCCGTCTCTGTTGGGTTGCCCGGGCGAACTGCGATGCCAATAACCAGTCCTGTTCCACCTAAAACACCGGCAGAAAGGACGCCACGTCTGGTCCACTTACCCATTTTGACTACCCTCCATCGCATCGTAGAAGGTCGTGCCTGCTACCTGCTTGATCGCTGATCGTATCCGTCCATACATGCCGCAACGACAGACATTACCTCGCATGGCAGTGTCGATATCGGCATCCGATGGATTTGGGTTATCGGCAAGCAATGCCGCCGCAGACATCAGCTGACCCGACTGACAATAGCCGCACTGAGGAACCTGGTGATCAATCCACGCCTGTTGAAGCGCATGAAGCGACCCATCCGCACCCTTCAAACCCTCGATCGTTGTGATGCTGGCACCCTCCAAAGAGGCGATGGGCGTGATGCAGGCACGTTGCGCTCGTCCATTCACATGGATAGTGCAGGCACCGCATTGCGCCATCCCACAGCCAAATTTGGTTCCGGTTAAGTCGAGCTGCTCTCGGATGACCCAGAGCACGGGTGTTTCCGGATCAGTATCAACCGTCCGTATTTCCCCATTAAGCGTAAAGGTTGTCATTCACTCGTTCCTCAGTATCTAGGCGTCTGCAAGTGCCTAAGTGGTGCCGACAGTATGATCGAATTGCTCGCATGTTGCTGTTACGTACGATTACATACGGTCATAATTGGACTAGGGTTAACATTGTTGACCCTCAGTCAGTTAATTTAATGACTGGCGGTCATTTGTCAACAAAGTTACTATCCGGAAATGGCATCAACTATCAATCACATCAAGCGAGCGCGAACGCCCGAACAAAAAAGCGATCGGCGGGAGACCATTCTCGCCACCGCAAAAGTCCTGTTCATGGAAGCGGGTTACGAAGGCTTTTCCATGGGGCTACTGTCAAAGCGCGCAGGCGTTGCCAAGGGCACGCTCTATCTGTATTTCGGCACCAAGGAAGAGGTGCTGTTGTCACTGTACAGCCAGGAGTTTGAGCGTTTCTGTAACAATATTGTCGCGGACATCTCTGCGGGTATCTCAGATGTCGACTTTGTATCGCATCTTTATGAGACCAGCCTATCGGACCCGATTTTCCTGGCACTGCACGCCAGACTGGGTACCGTAATCGAGCAGAATATTTCAGTCGACGCGTTAATCACCTCTAAGCGCAAGATGGCTACTCACTTTCACGCCATGGTCACACAACTCTCTGAACCGCTCGGTCTTAGCTATGAGCAAACGCTCGAGGCGTTAAGTGGCATATCCGCGCTGCTGACAGGTTCCTATGACGGCTCCTCAGATTCAGTCATCGAGAATGAGGTGATTCCCGAGGACGTGGCAACCTTCATGGGTTACTTCGATATGAAAGTGCGCTTTGAAAAAAATGCGGGCTACATCCTCCAGGGTATCCGCTCCTCATCACGCTAATGCGCCCATGAAGCATCGTCACCACCTTACCCTCCGAGTCGTCCATCGTCAGACCAACCCATCGCTTCAGGGGATCTGGTCATGACGATGCAGCTAGCCGCAATGCTCTCGCGCTGGGAACCCCAACGCGACGCAGACGAGTGGATTTTAGGCACCGTTTACAAAACCGAAGGCTCGAGTTATCGAAAACCCGGCGCAATGAGTCTGATCAGCTCGGGTGGCGAGCAACTGGGGCTATTGAGTGGTGGCTGTCTAGAAGCGGACATAAGGCTTAACGCGCGCAAAGTCATGGCCTCCGGTATCCCCGTTTGCATTCGCTATGACGGCGATGATGAAGATGATCTGTCATATCGACTCGGTATCGGTTGCGGTGGTGTCGTTCACGTCTTACTAGAACCAGTTAATGCTGAGAACAATTACCAGGGCCTGCTCGACATTCAACGCTCATTGGCTAACCGCCAAAGCGGACATCTAAAGCAACACATTCCTGCACCGGGAGCCGTGAGTCTTCCTAGCCAATACGACGTCGAATCAGTTCTAACACGCAAGCGTGAGAAAAGCCGACTGGACGCCGTAGGTAGTGAAAACTGGCTGATTTCGCATATTACGCCAGCCCCTCATTTACTGATCGCTGGCGGTGGCATCGATGCACAACCAGTGGTCGCGCTGGCCAATCAACTCGGTTGGGAAACGACCGTTTGGGATCCACGACCCGCCAATGCCAGAGATGAGTTTTTCCACATGGCAGACCGTCGACTGCGATGTCCAGTCGAGGAGCTGTCGCAGTGGGTGAAAGACACCGCAGTTAATGCCGCTATGTTGATGACTCATAGCGTACCCATGGATGCCCAGAGTCTAAGTGCTGTCGCGGGTTGCGGTCTTGATTATGTAGGCCTTCTCGGTCCCACCCACCGCAGAGAGGAGGTATTTGTCGAAGCTGGTCTCAGTGATGAAGAATACTGGCCACCTGTCGATGGTCCTGCCGGATTTGATATCGGCGGCGAACTGCCCGAAAGCATAGCGCTCTCCGTCATCGCCAAGTGTCATGATGCGATCTTTGGCCCAGCATCCGTTGGCGCAACAGCTAAGCAGGAATGACTGAGCCTCGGTTAGGCATCGTTATTCTCGCTGCGGGTGAAGCGCGTCGATTTGGCGCGTGCAAGCAGCTCGCCTTATTCCATACGAAACCGCTACTACAACATGTGATCGATGCTGCGCTCCCTCTCCGACCTGCGCGAATTGTGGTCATGACCGGCAAGTATCACGAGGCCATCGCGGCAGCTAAAGATGAGGGCGTCGTGACCGGCGCTGAGCTCATTTACAACCCCGACTGGTCATCAGGAATGAGCAGCTCCATCAGACTCGGCTGCGAGCTACTGTCTGACGATTGTGATCAGTTGTTAGTGCTGTTGGCCGATCAGGTGCTGGTCTCGACCAGCGAACTCGAGACCCTTATCGCGCAAGCTGTGGACGGTAGTAGCGCCTGCGCGGGCTTCAGCGAGACTGTAGGTCCACCGGCGGTCTTTTCTCGCGCCTGGTATCCCGATCTGCTGACACTAAATGCTGAAAACGGAGCTAAGAAGCTTCTGACCGATCCAGCAAAACAGGTGACGATTATTCCCACGAAATCTGCAGGATGGGATATCGATTCGAAGGATGATTTGGAGCGACTCAGTGACGTCAGTAGCTATATTTTTGGCAATTGAGGTGTCTTCTCTGCAACACTCTCTGTAACACTCACACTACGAAACATCGTCGACAGTCGTCACGAGGCTTAGGGATAACCCCATGGACAATCAATTACAAAAAGACATGTGGAATGGCCGCGCTGGGGCCAGCTGGGTGAGGCATAACTCGTTACTGGAGGAGCTGCTCTCAGAGCCGGGCCGTCGGTGTATGGAGTTGTTTGACCTACCCTCTAGTGCACAAGTGCTTGATGTCGGCTGTGGCTGCGGCAATCAGACACTCGATTGGGCTTCTTGGCTCGACCCATCTTGCAATATTATAGGGGTTGATATTTCGGAGCCCATGTTGGCGCTAGCCGAGGATTTAAAGTCGGCCAATCAATCAGCGCTGCAAGCCAATGTGTCTTTCCTGTTGGGCGATGCCAGTGAAGCCCTGTTTCCAGAAGCGTCATTCGACGCGATCTATTCCAGGTTTGGGGTCATGTTTTTTGCAGATCCAACAGCGGCCTTCGCACAACTTCGTTCCTCCTTAAGACCAAACGGTCAGCTGGGATTCGTATGTTGGCAAAGCCCCGCACTCAACCCTTTCTTTACGGCCCCTATGCAGGCCGCGCTCACCGTACTGCCACCCCCGCCACCGGCGCAGCCCGGAGCGCCTGGTCCCTTTGGTTTATCGGACAAGGAGCGCAGCTATCATGTTCTGAGTGAGGCGGGGTTTACCGAGGTCGCTATTGAGCCGCTGCAGCTAGAACTGTCAGCCGGCGCCGATCGCTCCTTCGACGAGCTGTTTCAGGAGCTGGTACAGATTGGCCCAGCCGCCGCATTAATCGCCGAAAGCGACCCTGCTTTAGCCGAGCAAGCCAAAACGGCGGTCTATGAGACACTCGGGGAGTTCTACTCAGTCGGTAACGGGGTCCGTTTCGAGGCCAACTTCTGGCTTGTGAGTGCCCAACGCTAGCCCATCAACATGCCAGTAAGACCCGCACCCTGATCGCTGCCCTCAAAATTCGCCCAATTCGGTAAGACCGACTCGAGCGACTCGGGAGCCACACCCATCCACCTCGAAACCTCCGCGTACATTGCGTCGGTTGCTGTCGAGGGTAGGAAACGGCCCCGACCCACATCGAGTGGATTGTCTTCGACTTGCTCGGGGAAGTGTCCATATAGCTGCCCCCCCTGCACCGAACCACCCATCACCATGGCATTACCACCCCAGCCATGATCCGACCCTCTACCGTTTGAGGTCAGCGTTCGGCCGAAGTCGGAAATCGTGAAGGTGGTAACTTGGTTTGACAGGCCCAGCTCTTCCAATGCTGACTGAAACTGACCAAGACCCGCATCCAGCGCAGGCAGCATTGTCGCTTGCTGGCCAAGGGTATCTTCATGGTGGTCCCAGCCGCCAAAGGTCACAAAAAAGGTCTGACGGCTCACTCCAAGCTGCTCATGGACGCTGGCGAGCTCGGCAATCCGCTTCATAGCGGACGAAAAAGAGTCCTCGGCGAAAGGTGTGCTCAGCGCAGTCGCCTGAGAAAGTGCTGAAGAAAAGACATCGCCTGCGTCAATCGCTGACTGCAATTTATTTCGGTAGACCGTTTGCAAGGTCGATGCACTGCTGTCAGCCATTAAACGATCGAAGGAGCGCTTAAAGAGATCGTTGTCAAAGCCGGAGATGGACTGGACACCTCGGTTTGCACTGATCGCATAAGAGCCTGTAGCCGCACCCGACTGAAAAGAGTTATTTCCGGACAGCGAGATATTGCCCGCGAGCGCCAGACCTGTGTTCGCACCGGGAAGCGCATCGATTAATCGACCGCCAAATCCGGTGCCCGCGCGATTGGCGGGTGTGGACGTTTGCCAGCTCAAAATCTGATCAGAGTGCGAAAACAACCCAAGCGGTAACGTTACCGTTTCTGCATCGATGGCAGCTCGTGTAGTAGGTTCAACCAGCGGCCCTACGTTGGTCACCATCGTTGCCTGCCCCGCGTTAAAGCGCTGTTGCAAACTACTCATCGCCGGATGCAAGCCAAACTGAACCCCCTCGTGCTCGCCATCCAGTGGCAAGAGGTCGTTTTGATTGAGTGCTAAATCGGACCGTCTCGTCTGGTAGCGGTTATAAGCCAGCTCTGACCGCGGCACCAGGATGTTGAAGCTGTCTGCTCCGCCCGCCAACAATACACAGACAACGGCGCGGTACTCTTCCGCAGCAACTGCTCGTGCCGACCCCAACAATGAAAACGGCAAGGTTGTCGCCATGGTCATGCTGACCGCACTGCCTAGACCATTTCGAAGGAAACGTCGTCGATTCATCATAGTGCATTCCTCTCTGCCACCGCCTGATCAGGCGCGCTAAGCGCGAGATATAAGGCCAGTTTTACCCGATCTGTGGGATTCGAACCTGCTGCCTCATCCCAAGCTCCCGAGATAACAGAGCGCGTGTGCTCACTCATGGTCCCGGCAAAGAACAGCCTTTCGACGCGTGTCAGGAACGCTTCCTTGTCATCTGCAAGGTTCACCATTGACGTCAGATCCAGTCGCATCTCTGGCAACTGCGGATGATTGTGCATTGGCCGATTGCCGTAGAGGACTTGAGCCATCAAATTGGTCACTCCAACGATCGTGTCTTCGGTCGTAATCTGCATCTCAGGGGCTATCAAACCCTGCCCACCCTGTGGTCGATAAAATGGCGAATAAAAATTGAAGACACTGGGGGCGGTTAGCACCATCTGACCTGTTGCGTTCTGAACAAAAACCCCGGTTACACCAATGTCACTCCCTTCGGAGGGCATGGTGTTGAGCGCTCGGTTGGCTGCGAGGAACCGGCGAAACGGCTCCCTGACGCGCGAAGCTTCAGCCACCTCGACATCGTTAAGAATGGCTCGTATGACGGCTTTCATATCACCTCGAACGCCATCGCCGTTATCAGCGAAGACAGCGGAAATACGGCTGACATAATCTGGCGACGGGTTCGAGGTCACTAGCCTTTGAATCAATTGCTTACTGACGAATGGCGCCACATTAGGGTGGTTGAATAAATTATCGACCGCATCATCGATGTCCTGAATACCGGTCTGCCCATCCGGCACCGTAAATCCATTGAGCAAGAACTTTTCGCCGGGCTCGTGGTAGTTGTCGAACATCACCATTGGCAGATGAAGTACCGCTCTGTTGCGGCCAAATTGAGGTTCCTGGCCAGCATCGCCCGCATACGCGAGGCCAGTGAAAATCTTAGAGAATTCCCGAATGTCCGTGTTGTCATAGGTGGGAATGGGCTGACCCTGCGCATCCAACTTCCGCGTACCGTCAGGGTTCAGCTCATACAATCCGATGGTGAAGAGCTGCATGACCTCTCGTGCATAGTTCTCGTCGGGAAAGGTGTTCCCGTCCTCGTCGGTCTTCGCGTTGTTGACGTGACTTAGATAAAAGCCCATCGCCGGGTGAAGCGTAACGGCACGTAACAGGTCGCGGTAATTGCCAAAACTGTGAGTGAGTAGCGTGTCGTAGTAATTGGAGAGACCTAACGGGTTGTTGCCGAGAACACCAGTCTGAGATACGACAAATAGCTGAGTTAGCGCATAGGCCGCGACTTGTCTTAGTTGGTCGGGAGCGGTTAGCGCGTTCTCGAAAAAAGCAAAGCGCCGGAATTGCCCTATAGGAATCGGACTGTCTTGATTGTTAAAGCCGTACTGTGCGCCATAACGGCGAACAATCGGTTCATGCAGGCTGATGGGCATGGAGAACTGCTCATCGAGCCAGGCATCAACACCACTCTCTGCCACGGATTCAACATCACTGTAGCGGGCGCCAAAGGTACCAATATCGAGTATCAGTGCTGCGTCGCGATAGTCTTCGGCCGTAGGCTCTGTTGGTCCGGTCGACCCACCTCCGCCACTACCACCACCGGACCCTGAGCCGCCACCGCCCGTTCCTGGGGGATCAACCGGTGAACTTCCGCCGGCTCCGCCACCACAGGCTGACAAGAACAAGACCAACACCAACGCAATGAGGGAATGTTTCATGGGATTATGCCTCTCCTGATTGCCCGTTATTTTTATCCTACGACATATCACGCGATACCCGTCGTCCGAACCCATACGGTTTTACCCTAACAATAATTTTCGTTCCCACGTCATGTTTTTGCAAAATGCTAATAAGGTCTCGCTTTAGGATGCTGAAAGAGCGTCTTTTTGCAACCCAAGCGGTCATCAACCTGCCAAATAACGCGTGTTTGTTGAGTTTAAGGTTATTTAGCTACAGGCCCCGTATACTCGTGACCCGTTGCGACTTGATGCCTCATCGGTCGTTCTTTAGCTATTAATTGACACAACATCTAATGCAGCAATGGGATCAGGTATGAGCAGAGAATTTGACGTCATTATCTACGGAGCAAGTGGCTTTACTGGCCGCCTTGTGGCCGAGTACATGGGAAAAACCTATGGCGACAGTGCCAACTGGGCGATGGCAGGCAGAAATGAAGCAAAGCTGGCCGAAGTAAGAGACTTGGTAAGTGCACCCAGTACAACTCCACTTGTGACTGCCGATGCCAGCAACACTAACTCACTGCGTGCAATGGTAAAGCGAGCGCGGTGTATCTGCACAACCGTTGGCCCCTACCAACTTTACGGATCCGAACTCGTTAAGCTCTGTGCTGAAGAGGGGACACACTACGTCGACCTGTCAGGAGAGCCTGGCTGGATGCACGAGATGATTACATCGCATCAGACAGCTGCCGAGGCCTCTGGCGCACGCATTGTTCACAGCTGCGGATTTGATTCCATTCCCTTTGACCTGGGGGTCTACTTTCTCCAAAAGGCAGCCATAGCCCAAACGGGCAAGCCTATGCCCCGTGTGCGCGGTCGGGTTCGCGCTATGAACGGCGAGTTCTCTGGCGGCACCGCGGCATCCCTAGGCGCCACGATGGCTGCACTTAAAACCAATGCAGGCCTTATCAAAATTCTGGCTAACCCCTTTTCGTTGGCTAATGGCTTCCAAGGTCCTGAACAGCCATCCGATGCCAAACCCTATGAAGATGAAGTCGTCGGCTCATGGGTCGCCCCTTTCATCATGGCACCCATTAACACAAAGAACGTTCACCGCTCTAATGCGATGCTGAATCACCTTTATGGTGAAGATTTTCAGTACGACGAAATGATGGTAACGGGACCGGGGGAACAGGGAGCTGCGGTGGCCAAGATGGTAGCGAGCAGCAACCCCTTAGAGGGCGATGACGTCCCCAAGCCTGGCGAAGGCCCGTCCAAAGAGAGCCGCGAGGCAGGTCACTATGACGTGCTGTTCGTCGGCACAAACGACGATGGAGGCCGCATCGAGGCAACGGTAACGGGTGATATGGACCCGGGCTATGGCTCGACGTCTAAAATGATTGCTGAGAGTGCGCTGTGCATCGTTCACGACTGTCCGGATCTACCTGGGGGCGTTTACACCCCCGCACCTGCCATGGGTGATAAGCTGATCGAGCGACTCGTCGCAAACGCCGGCCTAACCTTCGATCTAGGCAGCTAACAGCCCTGTCTAACGACTGCCAAACAAGCGGTGCTGAGGTAGGTCCTCGGCACCGCTCAGCACCAACAAGCCAGCGAAGATAGCCAGATTTTTGACGAAGTTTTGCGTCTCGTGGGCCTGGCTAACGCCCTCATACACGTTCCAAAAGTCATGCATCCCCAGATTAATAATCAGTGTTAGCGCGGCCAGCACGAGAGCGACCTGCCCAACGCGAAGACCCAGCATTAACATCACACCTCCCGCCACCTGGAGAAGGATGGTAACCGGCAGCAAGACCTCTGGGAGTGGTATGTTATGAAGCGACATGTAACTTAGCGTGCCAGCATAACCCGTGATTTTTGAAATCCCGGGCAAAAAGAAATATAGCCCAAGCAAAAAGCGACCCAGTGTTACTGCGAATGACATCGTGATCTCCAAAACCAATACATTTGTCCCCATTAAACACCGCTTTACTCGCCAAAAGCACCAAACATCAAGTCATAAAATATTGAGCCGAAAAAAAAGGCCGCAGAGCGGCCTTTCCATCAAAACATCGCCAATCAGACGAATGTTTCTCCCGCAGCGAGCTTCTCAGCAACGATGGCGGGTGCAGCGAAGCGATCACCGTAAGCATCACTGAGCTCATCACAGCGATCGATGAAGTTCTGCAAGCCATAGGTGTTTACAAACTGCAGCAATCCACCGGTCCAAGCAGGTGCACCGATACCCATGATCGAACCGATATTGCCATCTGCCACGCTGCGAAGAACATCAGTCTCGAGACACTTCAGCGCCTCGATAACCTGACGAAAGAGCAAACGCTCTTTGATGTCCCGATCCGATATATCGACGCCATCACGACCGTAAAGATCGGCTAGACCAGACCAAACTTCTTTAGAGCCGTCCGTACCATACTCGTAGAAACCACCTCCGTGATATCGACCACCACGACCGTACTCGCCGATCATGGTCTCGACCACACCAGCGGTGATCGAGCGATCATCGCCGTCAATAACGAGACCCATTTCCTTCCAGGTCTCTTGCGCCTTTCGTGACAACTCCAGACTCACCTCGTCGTAAACCGTGAGCGGGCCCACTGGCATCCCCACAGCCTTGCCAAGATTATCGATACGCACTGGCTTCACACCCTCGACGAGCATACGTACACCTTCATCGAGGTAGGTACCAAAGGTTCGTGAAGTGAAGAAACCGAGTGAATCGTTAACGACAATCGGGGTTTTCTTGATTTGCTTCGTGTAGTCAAACGCCTTAGCTAGCGCAACATCACCCGTTTTCTCGCCCATAATAATTTCAACCAGCGGCATCTTGTCGACGGGAGAGAAGAAGTGAATGCCAATGAAGTTTTCAGCATTCTGACTCGCTTCCGCCAGCTGTGTAATGGGTAACGTCGAGGTGTTTGAACCCCAAATACCGCCGTCGGCCATTCGAGACTCGAAATCACGCGTCATTTGATGCTTCAGGTTCATGTTCTCGAACACCGCCTCAATGATGAGATCGCAACCATCGAGATCTTCGTCTGATGCCGTTGGGTGAATCAGTGAGAGTACGTCTGCCATCTTCTCGGGCGTCATTCGCCCCTTATCAACACGCTTCTGCAATAAGGTTTCAGCGTAAGCCTTACCCTTCTCGGCGGCCTCCAGGCTGATGTCTTTCAATACGACCTGAATGCCGACCATAGCCGACGAGTAGGCAATGCCCTGCCCCATCATCCCCGCACCGAGCACACCCACCTTTTCCGTTTTCTGTGGGGGTACATCCTTCGGTCGAGAGGCACCACCGTTGATCTTGTTCATCTGGAAAAAGAACGTATTGATCATGTTTTTCGCTTGGGGTGTGAGGGCCAATTCGGCGAGGCCACGGCTCTCGATACGCATCGCCGTTTCAAAATCAACCGTGAGCGCTTGCACTGCCACATCAAAAATTTTCTCGGGGGCAGGTAATAGTCCGCGCGTATTCTTACGAATCATGGGTGCGCCCATGGTGACCATCTGCGCCACCTGTGGGTTCCTAATATTACCGCCCGGGATCTTGTACCCCTTGGTGTCCCAAGGCTGCGTGCGTGCAGCCTCGTCATCCTTGTTGTCCAAGACCCACTGCTTGGCTGCAGAAACCAGCTCGTCCTTGTTATCGATCACCGCGTCAATCAACCCCGAGCCCAAGGCCTTTTCGGGGGCCACACGCTTGCCCTCAACAATGTACTCGTTGGCAGCCATGAGCCCCATCAGGTACACGGTTTTCACATTACCACCACCTCCCGGCAGTAAACCCAATGTCACCTCGGGAAAGCCAAGCTGGACACTGCGATGATTCCAGGCAATGCGGTGGTGACATGACAGAGCGAGCTCGAGACCACCGCCTAGCGCCGCGCCATTAATGGCAGCGCAAACAGGCGCCTGAAGCATTTCAAGACGGCGCATTGCCGCTTTTGTCGCGCACATTCCCTGAAAGAAATCTTCAACCGTGTCCTCGGTCACCTGACACAGCATGTTTAAGTCGCCGCCAGCAAAGAATGTGGACTTGCCTGATGTAAGCACAACGCCCGCAAGGTCTGTCTCTGCCTCGAGCTTGTCGAGTGTCGATTCAAACAAAGGCAGGAAAGCGTCGCTCATCGAGTTGACGGGGCCATCCATATCCATGGTGACGGTTACAATCTGGTTAGCGTCTTTTTCGTAATGAAAACTCATTGTTTCTAACTCCTATTACCGCTTACACGCGCTCGATAATGGTGGCAATACCCATGCCACCGCCCACACACAAGGACAGCATGGCGCGCTTGAGGTCGCGACGCTCGAGCTCATCGACCATGGCGCTGACCAAACAGCCACCCGTCGCTCCCAGAGGGTGACCCATGGCGATCGCACCACCCACCACATTGGTAATCTCGTGGCTAATATCGAGGTCTTTCATGTAACGGAGCGCAACCGAAGCGAAGGCTTCATTGATCTCCCAGAGATCGATGTCATCGGGCGTCAGCCCTGCCTTTTTGAGACACTTCTTTGCCGCGGGGCCAGGGCCCGTGAGCATGATAATGGGGTCCGTGGACAAGACAGTTGTGGCTACAACGCGCGCTCGAGGCGTCAACCCGAGGTCGTTCCCGGCCTTCTCGCTACCAATAAGTACCGCGCTAGACCCGTCAACGATACCGGAGGAGTTTCCGGGAGTATGGACATGCTCTACCTTGCTGTACTCGTTGTACTTGGCAAGGATGACGTCATCAAAGCCCATTTGACCCGGCATTTCGAATGAAGGCTTCAAGCGGGCTAGACCTTCCATCGTGGTGTCGCCTTTAATGAAGTCATCGCGCTCCAAAATGGTGATACCTGAGGCATCCTTGACCGGAATCACAGACCCGTCGAACCATCCACTGTCACGCGCATGCGCCGCTCGACGCTGCGATTCCATGGCATAGGCGTCGACATCTTCACGGGTATAGCCGTCAATAGTGGCGATCATATCGGCACCAATGCCCTGTGGCACAAAACCCGTTTTCAGCGCAAATGCCGGGTCACTCGCCATGGCGCCGCCGTTCGAACCCATGGGTACGCGCGACATACACTCAATACCCCCAGCGACAACCAGGTCATCCCATCCCGACGCCACTTTTTGCGCGGCAGTGTTAACAGCCTCAAGTCCTGATGCACAGAAACGATCGAGCTGTACCCCCGGCACGGACTCATCCCAGTCAGCGTTTTGAACAATCATTTTTGTGATGTCAGACCCCTGCTCGCCGACAGGTGTGACACAACCCATCACAACATCATCAACATAGCTGGTATCCAGATCGTGTCGCGCCTGCAAGGCACGCAACAATCCCGCACCTAAATCAACAGGCTTCACTTCGTGAAGGGTCCCGTCTTTCTTACCCTTACTGCGTGGGGTCCGAATTGCATCGTATATGTAAGCGGCGTGAGGCATGAGCGATCTCCATGTGCCGGTCTGTCCGGCTTGTGTTTGCTAAGCGGTCGATACATTGCCAAATAAGCGGTAAAAAATCGATGCAATCTGACTAAAAAATTGAACTTTGAGTATGTTTTTTTATCTGCGGGGATGTTCGCTTGAGTGAATGACATCCGCGCATCTTGCTATCGCGCTTTTGCCCAGAGGAAATTGGGCTGGACAGACCAGAAAAGACTTGTGCCAACCGGCCACATGCGCCGTAATGGTGCGCTATGGATCAACGCACCCAATACCTACTTACTGCACCTGCACTCCCCCTCCTAACACAACTGTCGATACCGAGCAGTGTGGCGTTTATTGTGCAGTCGACAGTCAGCCTGACCGAGGTCTGGTATGTCGGACAGCTGGGCAGCACACCGCTAGCTGCGATGGCACTCGTGTTTCCAATGCTGATGCTGATGCAGATGTTATCGGTTGGCGCCTTAGGGAACGCCGTATCATCAGCCATTGCCCGCGCATTAGGGGCGGGAGATCAGGCGCGCGCAGAGGAGCTGATGTGGCATGGTCTTACCTTGGCTGTTCTTGGACCCATCGTCTTACTCATTGCATTTTTGATTTCTGGTCGGTTTTTCCTGTCCCTTTTGGGCGGGACCGGTGAGATTCTTGAGCTGGCAGTTGCCTACAGCGCCATGCTGTTTGGTGGCAGTGTCACCATCTGGATCATGGGCGTCGCGAGCTCCATATTCCGAGGCCTGGGCGACATGCGCTACCCCGCCCGGATGATGATTGTCGGCTCACTCATACAAGTGCCGCTGTCGGGCGCCTTAGTGCTGGGATATTTTGGTGCTCCGAAGCTCGGCTTATTTGGTGCTGCGGTATCCGTCATTGCGACCAGTGCCGTGATGGCGGTAGTCATCCTCCTACGTCTAATGAGAGCTAAACTACCGGCTAATTTGCGGCTTTCGCGCCTCCAGCTGCGGCAGCATCACTTTCAAGATATTGGCCGCGTCGCCCTTCCGGCCTCACTGTCGCCACTATCAACCGTCACCACTATTTTGGTACTGACCGGTTTGGTAGGCCAGTTCGGCGAGGAGGCTCTGGCTGGCTATGGAATTGGCTCGCGTATCGAGTTTTTAATGTCCTCGCTCATCTTCGGCATCGGCGCGACGATGACATCGTTAGTCGGCATGAGCATTGGTGCTCGCAATGCAGATCGCGCTGAGGAAATTGGCTGGACCGGAGCAGGCATGTCGTTTGTCCTCGGGGGCGTAATAGGCACCCTGCTCGCCGTCTTCCCTCACGTCTGGATACCTGTCTTTACTGATGACCCAATGGTTTACGAGACAGCTAAGGGATTCATTCAAATTGTCGGCCCGTGCCTTGCCATACACGGGGTCGGCTGGGCACTTTACTTCGCCTCTCAGGGCGCGGGTGCCATGCGTGGCCCCGTGGCAGCGCTCATTGCACGTCCGATTGTCGCAATAGGAACTGCATTCCTTCTGTTAGGCCCCATGGATATGGGTATGACAGGTGTGTTCATTGGCGCCGTCGGTGGGATGTTTGCCTACACCGTCATTGTCACAGCGTCCATGAAGGGTGGCGCTTGGCGTCGGCAGATACCCACGATCCCCGCTCAAACCTAATCACTATCCGACTGCTGCTTTGACTGATTGGCAGCCGAGCCGAAGATGCCTTTGGCCATGAGTGAGGTCTCGCCCTCACGACGCCGTTGATAAACCTCGGCTCGCAGCGCATGGACCGCCTTGTTGTCGGGCTCTGCCTGCATCGCAAATTCAGCCAAGTGACACGCCAGTCGCGCATCGGTCTCAGCCAATTCGCGGGCCCGTTCGGCCAGTTTCAACGCGCCACCTGACAGACTTGCCAGTTCGCTCGCCACTAGCGCATCGCGGGCAGGCTTAAGCTGTGCTGGATTACCGTCATACCAACCCCCATAAAGACGCCAGATGTTCCTCACAACGAACTCGGGTTCGTCATAGGTAGGCGCCAAGTACGGCTTCTCAAGAAGCTCAGATCTCACGGACACCGAGTGGACAATATCGTTAAGGGACGCGCCCTGATTCATGAGATCAATGGTTTGCTCCACCATTGTTTCGAGCACCTCAGCCACCTCATTCAGCACACTGCGGATTCGCTCTTTGCCACAAATGGGCAACCCGTGGGCAGGCAGAAAAAGCTCGGCATTACGCGACGCCATATCCCGCAATGCAGCCGCCCACTCTCTAGGATAGCGCTGCGCTTTTTGGGGATTACCGGCATTGGGAAATGCCCAAATGAAGAAATCTCCAGCACAAATCGCCTTGTGCTTAGGGATCCATGCCCAGGTGTGATCGTCGGTCTCTCCCCGCGCATGATTCAATTCAATCTCCAGGCCGCCCACAGAAAGCGTTAAGTTTTTACTGTAGGTCACGTCGGGGTTGGGCGTTGCCAATGGTAGAAAGTGCGATGCTCCAGCGAGGTCGTATCCCCGCCGTTTGAACTGCCCAAACTGGCGCTCGTTAATGACATGGTTATAGCCGTTCGTCATTCGATAACGATCAAAACGCGTGGCGACGTTCTCGTGACCCACAATCGTCGGCTTACGCCCCTCGTAGGCCTCGCAAAACGCGCCACAGCCACCCACGTGGTCAATATGTCCATGCGTAAAGACAACGGTATTGAAAGGGTCATGCGTCCACGACTGAATTGCGCTGACACACTTTTTGCCACCGTGCTCATTTGAGGTGTCAAACGTCACCAGACCATCATCGGTCTTAAAGACAATACAATGCGAAAATGCCTCGACCACGGCCAAGTCGTTGGCGAGTTCGGAGAGTTGGTGGTTAATGCGGTTTAAGGGGCCCAATTCGTTGGGTGCCACACGTCCATCGATGATGTCTGCGGACATTGCCAGTAGGTCTGCCATGATGGTCTCCTCGTTAACGTTATTGTTGTAGGGACGGCCAGTCATTAACGACCGCTTGTTAACCACCGTGACTTTAATAATTCGGCTACACTCTATGCAATCGCAAACGCCCTATAAAACAATCAGACGGGCACTCTGGGAGCACAGATCATGAATGATGTGTTAGCGGTAATGCAGGACGACTGGGTCATGATGGCCCTGCCCTTTTTCTTTGGGGCACTGTTTATCGAGGTCATCTGGGCCTACCGAAGCCACACCCAACACTACGAGTCAGTCGACTTCTGGACCAGCATGCGAGTCATGCTGTTGACCGTTTTTGTCGATCTCATCCCCAAGTTCCTCGGCATTTCACTCATGTTTGCCGCCTATTTCGTCTCACCGCTGAAAGGTGTAATCGATACCAGTTGGTATTGGTGGGTCCTGTTGTTCTTTCTTGATGACCTGACCTATTACAGCTTTCACAGAGGCAATCATGAAATTCGGCTCCTCTGGGCAGGACATGTATCGCATCACAGCTCCCAGTACTACAACCTTGGAACAGCCTTACGCCAGGGCGTCGGTGAGCGCATCCTCAAGTACCCCTTCTGGGTTCCGCTGGCGCTACTTGGCTACCACCCAGCCATGATCGTCACTATGCTGAGCGTCAGTCTCATTTATCAGTACTGGCTGCATACCGAGGCCTTTTACAAATTCCCTCGATGGTTTGAATTTATCTTCAACACCCCGTCGCATCATCGGGTCCACCACGGATCTAATGTGCGCTATCTGGACCGAAACCATGGTGCCACGCTAATCATTTGGGATCGCTTATTTGGCACATTCTCGGAGGAGGTACCTGAGGAGCCCGTCAAATACGGCCTCACCAAAAATATTGAAACTCACAAAGTACTGAAGGTGGCCTTTGGAGAATACGGATCGATGTGGCGGGACGTACGACGCGCAGAGCGCTGGCGAGATAAGCTCAACTACATATTTAAGGCGCCCGGGTGGAGTCATGACGGCCCCGACCTAAGATCTGACACGTTAAGGCGCGCGTAACGTCTTCATGCATGAACGAATTCTGGCGATCTACGATGCTGATCTCTCGGTCATCGGAGAGCTGGCTTACGCTGTCGGAAAGCTGAC
The DNA here is from genome assembly GCA_038143085.1 of Halieaceae bacterium. GTDB lineage: Bacteria > Pseudomonadota > Gammaproteobacteria > Pseudomonadales > Halieaceae > Luminiphilus. The sequence continues at coordinate 26,204 of JAYQLG010000011.1, read as the reverse complement.
TGGTACACGAAGCTGTGCGCTCTGCGACATCACACACGGTTTAAACCCGTTCGGCAAACGGGCATGGCGCAGCTATTGTGAGGATCGACCCGAGGTGGAGTGGCTTCACAGCAATGAAATCTCTGATGAGATGCTCGCTCAACTCCCTACCCCGCTTCCCTGTGTCATCAAACAAGATATTCAGGGACACCTGAGCACACTGCTTGATACCTCGGAGTTAATGGCTTGTGAGGGCCAACTGGAGAGATTCGACGAAGAGCTCACGCAGGCACTGAGTGAATCACAGCTTACGAACGATGCCGCACTCGCATCATGACCTGTTCAGCAGGTCTCGTCGTCAAACGCGCCGCAGGGATGACTGTCTGATCGGGCAGTAGTTCGAAGTCAAATCGGCTGACCAGTTGCGACATAATGAGCAAGCTCTCCACCTGAGCAAAGCCAGCACCCACGCAAATGTGCGGCCCCTGGCCAAACGGGATATACGCGCCTGTATTCAACGTTTTCTCATTCTCGGGCAAGAACCGCTCGGGGATAAACGCATGAGGTTCATCCCAGTACTTGCTGTGCCGCTGCAACGTCCAGGGTGCAATCATGACTAGGGCACCACGCGGCAACTTCTTGCCTTCGATTTCCACTTTTTCCAGAGCCACCCTCGGCACGAAAGTAATCGGAGGATACAGGCGCAAGGCTTCTTTAAAGAATGCGCGCGTCAACGGCAGTTTTTTGGTCTCCTCGAACGAGAGTTGCCCATCGCCCATCAGGGGATCTATTTCTTCTCGTAGCCGCACAAGCCACTCGGGACGCTCAGCCAGAATGTAAAATACCCATGTCAACGCACTGGCCGTGGTCTCATGGCCAGCAAGGAAGAAGACACCCAACTGATCAATGAGTTCATCGCGGGTAAACGGCAAACCCGTGTCTTTGTCTTTCGCTTCAATCACTGCCGAGGCGATATCGTTGTACTCACCGGTTTCGGCTTCCAAATGGGTATCAATTAGTGCGCCAATGTGATGTCGAATACGCTCACAGGCAGCGAGAACCTCTGGTGTTTGCTTCGCTTCAGACCATGCGGGTTTTAGAATCATTCCTAAAATATCGACTTGCGCCACAGACTTTTCGAACAGTGTGAAGTCGTCAAATACCTCTTTGGCTACATTGGATGCGAGCGGCGTAGAGAAGACCGTCCTGCATATCACATCGGCCGTGAGATGGCTCATGGCCAGGTCAAGGGAAAACGGGGTATCGTCGGTAGCTAGCTGATCTATAGCGGCGACATGATCATCGGTCGCGGCGCACATGGCGCCGTAAGCCACATTCAATCTCATGAGGCTGAAAGCGGGATCAATCATCGCGCGTTGCCGGCGCCATTTCGGTCCGTCGGTGACAAACATACTTTCACCAATGAGTGGATCCAGAGCACCCACCATGAGGTCACTTTTGGGAAATACGCCTTGAGCGTCGCGCATGATTTCCTTCACCGCTGAAGGGCGATTGAAGAGCACAGTACCGCGGCGCGATCGTCCCAGATGGCCTACTTCAAAGTGATAGGCCTCGGCGGGTAACAACTCTAATAAGTTGCCATCACCCTTCCATAGCGAGCGGATTAACGCGACAACCGCTGGAAGCGAGTGGGGCTTTGGTGGTATGTAAAGTGTTTCATCCACGAAAACTATCCAATAGTATTGACACTAAGCACAGTATGGAGGCCGGATATGACCCTGTCGACCCATGGCATCTTCGAATCACTGGTGATCATGCACATCATCACCGGCACAGTCGGACTCATTTCTGTTTGGATTCCTATTGCCGGCAAGAAAGGCGGTGTATTACATCGACAGGCAGGCAACATCTTTATTACCAGCATGCTCACCACCGGCTTGATCGCCACAGGGATCTCCATTACGACACTAGCGGATCCAACTGGCACTCACCCTCACCTATCCACCCACGAGGTATTTCGGCAGCCCGAGATGATCTCAGGGATATTTGGCTGGATGATGCTGTATTTGGCGACCCTAACCATCAACCTCGCTTGGCACGGATGGCTTTGCATGCGCAATAAGCGGGATCATAAGAAGAACGGCGCATGGCACAATCTTCTCCTTCAAGTGGTTCTAACGGCCACCTCAGCGAACTGCTTTGTTCGTGGTATCGAGCTTAATCAACCAATGATGATGGGCATTGCCATCGTCGGCTTTGCGACTGTTGCGACCAATCTCTGGTTTATCTACCGAAAACCTTCATCACCCAAAGCGCGCATCAAGGAGCACATTAAATCCTTGGTCGGTGCTGGCATCTCCGTCTATACCGCCTTTTTCGCCTTCGGTGCGGTGCGCCTGCTCCCCGAGATTGCGCTGACCCCGGGTCTCTGGGCGATTCCGCTCGTCACCGGACTAATTCTTATCATCTACCATCAGCGCGCTGTCATGGCGCCAGTACGACGAGTACAAACCACCTGATGACAAAACGAGCCATCATTGTCGGCGCGGGTGCAGGCGGACTGTCGGCCGCAGTGGATCTGGCTACTGCGGGCTGGAAAGTCGATGTATTCGAGACTAACTCCGAACCTGGCGGCAAGATGCACCAACGGCAGGTCGGTGACGTGGGCATCGACGGCGGTCCCACAGTTTTCACCATGCACTGGGTATTTGACGAGTTGTTTAAGCGCGCAGGTGCCGTTTTTGATGACCGGGTTCGTTTGACCGAGAGTCGCCGGCTTGCCCGTCACGCTTGGACGGACGGGAGTCATCTGGATCTCTTTCACGACATAGATCAGTCAGCCGAAGCAATCGCCGACTTCTCAGACGAACACAATGCACAGGGCTACCGAAGATTTTGTGACGATGGAGAGCTTGTTCACAACCTACTCCGCGATAACTTCATGGCCACATCGCAACCTTCACCGTTACGACTCGGCTATCGGTTATTGCGCGATGGCGGCTTGAAGAGTCTAGCGGTAGCGCCGCACCAATCACTCTGGAGCGCACTCAGTAAGTATTTCTCAGATCCGCGGCTAAAACAGCTCTACGGTCGATACGCCACTTATGTGGGCTCATCACCTCTATCGACTCCTTCAACTTTGATGCTGATTGCGCATGTAGAGCGTCAGGGCGTGTGGTGTGTCGACGGCGGCATGCGAGCGCTAGCCCATGCAATTGCTGATCTTGCAATAGAGCATGGAGCTCAGTTTCACTACCAAAGCCAGGTCCGAAAGATCAACTGCACTAACGGACGGGCGACCGGTATCACACTTGCATCCGGCGAGACATTGACCGGCGACGCCATTATTTTTAACGGAGACACGGCGGCACTCAGTGATGGGCTTTTAGGCGATGATGTCGTGAAGTCGACACGCACACGAAAGCGGCGCGAGCGCGGTCTCTCTGCCATCACCTGGTGTGTTAAGGCCAACACCTCTGGGTTCGAGCTTGATCATCACAACGTGTTCTTCGCAACGGATTACGACCGCGAGTTCACTACTATTTTCAACGACAGATCCGTCTGCAATGAACCCACCGTGTATGTTTGCGCCCAGGATCGCGTCAACGGCGAATTGTCAATTGACGATAAGGAACGACTGTTATTACTCATAAACGCACCCGCAGATGGCGATCAGGGTACATGGACTCACTCCAAGCTTGAGCAACAACGCCAGAATGCATTGAAGGTCCTCAGTCGCGGGGGTTTAAAACTCGACTTTACTGAAGAGGATTGTGTCACTACCTGCCCCGATAACTGGCATCAGCGTTTCCCAGGGAGTGCCGGCTCGCTCTATGGTGCAGCATCGCATGGGATGTTCTCCAGCTTCTCCCGTCCATCGTCCACGAGTCGGGTCAAGGGGCTTTATCTTGCAGGCGGTAGTGCTCACCCGGGGCCCGGGGTACCTATGGCGACACTCTCTGGCTCGATCGCCGCACAACGTATCCAACGCGACGCGGCTTAAAGTGCCTCGACAAATGCCTCGATAGCAACTGCCGTCTCCTTAGGATGCTCCCATTGCGGCATGCCCAGACTTGGGGCTATCCGCTGAAATTGCCACGCTGGATTTGCCTCAAACTGCTCAAATAGTTCAAACGAAACATTGGGGTCCTTGTCGAACAACACAAGGACGGGAACATCGAGCCTTGAATAGAGAGTCTCGGCAGCGTTCGCCGTAAATAACCCCATCGATAGGAATTGCAGTGGCATCTCATGCGCGCCGGGCTGACGCGTCGTTTCGAGGGCGTAAGTCACCAATTCATTGGGAACAAAGCCCGAGAAGTTCATCCCATAAAAGTACCGAATACTCCGTTCCAAGCGCAGTAATTTGAATGCATTGCGCCCAAAGCCGGCAAAATCAAACAGCCGCTTCAAGCGTTTTTGGGCTTGTGCTGTTGGCGGCTGTCGACGAGAAAAACCTGTGGGTGAAATAAACGTCAGACTTCTCACCTCGGCGCCGCAGTCGACCACAGCCCGAGTGACAAACTCACACCCCAAGGATAAAGCGATCACATCGGGCGGCTCATTCGCCGCCATCTCATCAATGATGGAGGCAATATTTTTTGCGAAATCCGACGCTGTCATAGTGCCCACACGACGCGTCGATCGCCCGAAACCCGGGAGGTCTGGTGCGAATACAGGTCTTGACGCTCTGAAGTGCTGGAATAAGGGCTTGAGTTCTATCGCACTAGGCGCCGCGTTGATGCTATGGATAAAGAGCAATGGACGACCTTCTGACTCGGTATCGAAGTACCAATAAACCTCGTAGTCGCCCCCACTTTCGATCAAGGCTCCATCACTGTCGATTGCTTTGTCTAACTGCTTCATAAGGGCCATCCAACCACCATCATCCTCTATACGCCGCAGATCCACGCTAGACCAATGGCCACAAAAAAATACATAAAATTTGACAATTTATGTGTTTAAATAAAATGACACTAATTCGATTCGGCAAAACCGAGTCGACGAGCTCAAATCAATTGAGCCTTTTTGGGGGAGTAATCATGACCGTAGCGTATCCCTTTACGGCGATCGTCGGGCAAGATGATATGAAACTTGCCTTATCGATAGCAGCCGTAGATCCAAGCATTGGTGGTGTATTGGTCTTTGGCGAGCGAGGCACGGGCAAGTCGACAACGATCCGAGCGCTGGCTCAACTGCTTCCTAAAATAGAAGCAGTCAAAGACTGCGCTTACAACTGTAATCCCGAGGCGCCCAAACAGGGCTTATGTAGCCACTGCCAGTCGGCAGATGCACTCAAGGTACGGAAAATTGCCATTCCTGTTGTAGATCTTCCCCTGGGTGCCACCGAAGATCGGGTGCTTGGTGCGTTGGATATTGAAAAAGCCATTCACAACGGTGAGAAGGCATTTCAACCCGGTCTGTTAGCAGCGGCCAACCGCGGCTTTCTGTATATCGATGAGGTGAATCTGCTCGAGGATCATATTGTCGACGCCCTACTCGACGTTGCGGCAAGCGGTGTGAACGTTGTGGAGCGAGAAGGCTTGAGCGTTAGGCACCCCGCACGCTTTGTTCTCGTGGGAAGCGGCAACCCCGAAGAGGGAGAGCTACGTCGCCAACTGCTGGATCGCTTTGGTCTGTCGCTCGACGTCAGAACACCCAGAGATATTCCCACTCGGGTTGAGATCATAAAGTTACGCGATGCGTTCGATCATGACCCCGAAGGATTCAGCAAGCGATTTGCCCGAAAAGAAGGTGCACTTCGCCGCAAGATTGACGCTGCGAGAGAGGTCGTCGAGTCTGTCGATGTACCTTCCCGCGTGCTCGAAAAAGCCGCAGAGCTATGCCTCCAGCTCGGCACTGACGGCTTGCGCGGTGAGCTCACGCTCATTCGAAGTGCGCGAGCCCTTGCAGCACTCGAAGGAGAGGATGAAGCAACGTTGCAACATCTGAAGTACGTCGCGCTCTTCGTTCTGAGACACCGCCTGCGACGCGACCCCATGGATGAATCCAGTGCCGATGCCCGCGTCGAACGCGCTATCGAAGCCGCTCTCGCCTGAGGCCGAAGCTGCGAATGCATGGTATGACGCCGAACTTGCAGCGGCGTTAGTCGCCGTTCTGCGCCACAAAGCCGGAGGTATTCGCGTCTGCGCGCAACCAGGACCCGTCAGAGACTACTGGCTCGCTTTACTCGACAGCTTCACTGAAAGCACAGCCCGTCGGGTACCCAGCAACACACCCACCGAACGTCTGCTCGGCGGCATGGATATCACCGAGAGTATGCGACACGGCAAGCCCGTCTTGGCACAAGGTGTTCTGGCCGAATGCCATCAGCGAGTCGTGCTGCTCTCAATGGCCGAGCGACTACCCAAAGAGTTTACTGGGCACTGGTGCACCGCACTCGATACGGGTGAAATCCACATAGCGCGAGATGGCATCAGCCATACGAGCCTCGCGTCAATCACCGTTATTGCGCTGGACGAAGGCATCGACGAGGAATCACCACCGGCTGGACTTATCGAGCGGCTGGGTCTGAGCATCAATCTCGACGAAATCAGTATCCGCTGCGTCGACGAGACTCGCTATGCGCGATCGGACATCCTATCGGCGCAATCGCGGCTGTCTCTCACGACAGTCCCCGATGAGGACATCATGCGGCTGGCCGAGCTTGCAGCGTCCATGGGAATACACTCGTCTCGCACATTGAAGTTCGCCGTCGATATCGCCAAAGCACTGAGCTTATTGAGTGGCAAGCCCGTCAGCGATGAAGCCGTTATGTATCCTCTCATCCGACTGGTTCTCCTACCCATAGCCAAGCAACTACCAAACCCACAAGCGGAGCCCCAGCCTCCGGAGCAGTCCGAGGAAAATCAAGAAGAGACAGATCCGCCCGAACAGCAAGCCCAGCACACCGAGGAGCAGGACCACGAAGATCTCGTTCAAGCCGCCATGGCTGAGTTACCTGAAGACTTGTTAGCCATCCTGCTAAAGCGCGCTGAGAAAAGTCGGCAGCGACAAAGTAAAAGCGGTAATGCCGGTGAGTTTGCCCAAGATAAACAGCGCGGTCGCCCAGTAGGCGTGAGACGTGGCGATGTAAAACGCGGACATCGCATCGATATACCCGCCACACTGCGCTGCGCTGCGCCCTTTCAAACTGCGCGAGCCACGTGGGATAACTCGCACAACAAGAAAACCAGCTTGTACATTGAGCCCTCAGACATTCGCGTGAAACGTTTTGAACAGCGCAAGTCGAGCGTCATGATCTTCGCAGTAGACGCCTCAGGAAGCAGTGCACATCAGCGAATGTCAGAAGCTAAAGGCGCCATCGAACTGCTGCTCGCTGACTGCTACTCGCACAGAACAGAAGTTGCCTTGATTGCCTTCAAGGGCGATACAGCTGAGATCCTACTGCCACCCACGCGTTCGCTTGTCAGGGCCAAGCGCACCTTAGCTCAACTGCCTGGCGGGGGCGGAACGCCGATGGCAGCAGCGCTTCAAGCGACACATGAGCTGGCGCTTTCTGTATCAGCGACAGGGGCCACGCCAAGTTATGTACTCATGACTGATGGCGCCGCCAACGTTGCGCGGGACGGTACCAAAAGTCGGTCAGCAGGCACTGAAGACGCGCTCTCTGCAGCGAAGCTACTTGCTAACACACAGATTAAGGGTGTTCTCGTTGACACGGCGGTTCGCCCCAGCCCGCGAGCGCGTGAACTGTCCTCCGCGCTAGATGCCACCTATCTGCCGCTGCCAAACGCGTCTGCCCAGTCTTTGAATACGTCCATCAGAACCCTCAGCGTAGGCTAGCAAACCCATGGGGCCCGACCGTTTACCCAGTGATTGGCCGCTGAGAGAACACAGCGAATTTGTTCAATGCGCGGGTACCCTTTGGCACGTTCAAAGGCTTGGGTCAGGACCCGTGATCGTGCTCTTACATGGCACCGGCTCATCTAGCCACTCTATGGCGGGCATGGCCCAGTGTTTGAGCAGCCAATTCACTTGCGTATTGATAGACCTCCCGGGACAGGGCTTTACCTACCCCATTGAGGAACGCGAGCACCTTTTAAGCGCAATGGCTCGCGCCATACATAAGCTGTGCAAGCACCTAGAAATATCGCCGGAGTATGTGATTGGACATTCTGCGGGCGCTGCCGTTGGCATCAGAATGTGTCTCGACACGGACATTAATCCGCGCGGGTTACTGTCAATTAACGGCGCCCTTTTACCATTCGGCGCTTTCATTGAGCCTCTTATGCTCAAAACTGCGCGCGCCCTCAGCCGATCGCCTCGGGTGTCTCGCTTCCTCGCCCGACGCGGAACCGGTGAGTCCCATGTGCGTAGAGCCTTGCGCGATACCGGTGCCACCATTTCTGAACCGATGATCCGGCGCTACACAACCCTCATCTCCCAACCCGAACACATAGAGGGCACCTTAAGAATGATGGGGGGATGGGAACTGGGTCAGTTGTCTAAAGACTTACCTAAATTGAACACCCCGACTCACCTCATTGGTTGCGCAAAAGATCACATTGTTCCGGCTATTCGCGCGCACAGGGCAACACGAGAAATACCAAACGCAACGGCAATCACTTTGGAGGACGCTGGGCATCTAGTGCATGAGGCAGAACCCGAGCGGGTGACACAGGCATTTTTTCACTTTACGGAGCGGCTCAATTAACGGGTGTGCAATCCGAAAACCGGTGATAGACTGTCAATTAAAATTGACATAGATGACGTCTATAAAAATGAACACAGCGCATCCAGACTTCGATACCCTCAAGAAAGTTGAGTCACATGAAAAAGCTGTTGTCATCGGCAGTGGCTTCGGCGGCCTTGCATCTGCAATCCGTCTCGCAGCCAAAGGCTATCACGTCACGCTTCTTGAAAAGCTTGATGCGCTGGGAGGTCGAGGCTACACCTATAAACAGGATGGCTTTACCTTCGATGGCGGACCCACCATTGTTACCGTACCCGAGCTATTTGAAGAGCTCTGGGCACTGTGCGACAAGAAAATGAGTGATGACGTCGATCTAAGACTCATGGATCCGTTTTACAGAATCCGTTTTGATGACGGGCGAATTTTTGACTACTCAAGCGAGAAATCAGAAAACCTCCGTCAGATACTCGAGTACAACCCAGCAGATGCTGAAGGTTATGAGCGCTATTTAAAAGCCAGCGAAGCGCGGCATAAAGTCGGCTTTGCGCTACTCGACAAACCATTCAGCACCTTCGCTCAGCTCATGCGCTTTGCCCCTGACCTAGTAAGATTACGTGGTGATCAGAGTGTTTATGCGCTGGTTTCCAAGTACATCAAGAACGAGCAATTAAGGCAGGCTGTAAGCTTTCACCCTCTTCTCATTGGTGGCAATCCGTATACCGCCAGCAGTTTGTATTCCCTTATTTCTCACCTAGAGGTCACAGGGGGCGTTTGGTCTGCCATGGGTGGTACAGGGCGTATTGTCGAATCGCTAGGCAACCTCATCCGCGGCCAAGGGAGCGATATTCGGCTGAATACTGAGGTTGACCAAATCACCACAGACAATGGAAAGGTCACCGGCGTCCGCCTCAAGTCAGGTGAGCACATCGCAGCCAACCTCGTGATATCAAATGCTGACTCCGCGTGGACCTACAAATACCTGCTATCGGAGACACACAAACGCAAGTGGACTGATCGCAAGATTGATAAAGCCCATTACTCCAACGGCTTGTTTGTTTGGTACTTCGGCACCAAAAAGCAGTACCCCGACATACCTCACCACTCGATCATTCTCGGGCCGCGTTATAAAGGACTGCTTACCGACATCTTTAAGCACAAGAAGCCCACTGAGGATTTCAGTCTGTATTTGCACCGGCCAACCGCGACCGACCCGTCGATGGCGCCGGAAGGGTGCGATGCGTTTTACGCGTTAGTGCCGGTACCGCACCTTGACTCTGGAACCGACTGGACGACTCACGCCGAGATATTCCGGCGCGCTGTCGAGAAGCGCCTCGAAGAAACAGGCTTACCTGATTTAGGCGCTAACCTTGCCACATCACTGATGCTGACCCCCCTCGATTTCCAAAATCGCCTCAACTCAGTGAAAGGCGCTGGGTTCTCGCTGGAGCCACGAATCACCCAAAGCGCCTACTTCAGACCTCACAATAAAAGTGAAGAGGTTGACGGTCTCTATTTAGTTGGCGCTGGTACTCACCCCGGAGCCGGCATGCCGGCCGTACTATCCTCCGCAAAAGTCATTGACGGACTAATTGAAGCTCCCGCCTATGCAAGTCGATAAATTTTTACCGACTCCCAGCACCGATATGGGGCTGTGTAAGCAGCAGCTATCTCATGGGTCACGCTCCTTTTATTTTGCGTCACACTTGCTGCCCTCCGTGATGCAACACGCAGCCTGCGGTCTCTATGCTTTTTGCAGAGAAGCCGACGACTTGGTGGATGAAGGGGAAAATCCGAAGCGGGCACTGGAGCTATTGCACAATCGACTCGATCGCATCTACGAGGGAAAGCCTCAATATGTAGCGACCGATAGAGTTCTCACGCAAATTGTTCACACCTATCAAATGCCTCGCGAGCTCCTCAACGCCTTACTTGAGGGTTTCGCCTGGGATGCTGAAGGGAAGCTCTATCACTCGATTGAGGATGTCTATGACTACAGCGCTCGCGTCGCCGGTGCTGTTGGCATCATGATGTCGGTACTGATGGGCGTTCGAGACGCCAAGACGCTGGCAAGAGCAGCGGACTTGGGCACAGCAATGCAACTGACCAATATCGCTAGGGATGTAGGGGAAGACGCGCAGCTGGGCAGAATTTATCTCCCCATGGACGAGCTGAAGGCCGAGGGAGTAGATACCAAAGAGATGCTAGCAAATCCGACCTACTCTGAGGGTGTTGGCGTGGTAACACAACGACTCCTCGAACGTGCGGACTGGCTTTACAAACGCGCGGATCATGGCATTGCGCAACTGCCGAGAAAGTATCAACCGGGCATCCGTGCAGCGAGAAAGCTGTACGCCGCCATTGGTCAGAAAGTGGGTGAAAATGGCTATAACTCAGTTGACCAACGCGCCATTGTAGACACTAAGAAAAAATTCGCGCTCCTCACCTCCGCTATCGCTTTCGCACAGCCCAGGAGCAAGGCGCTAGATACACCTGCCCTACCTCAAAATCAGTTTCTAATTGACGCAGTGGTCGCGTCAGGCGGCGTAGCACCTGCGATCAAGTCCGACCCCTTCAAGGTGAGAACACTCTGGATTATTGATTTATTTGAGACTCTTAGAGAAAGGGACCGTGACGCGCGAATCGCCCGCATTCGCTAGACCGTAGAAGATCTTTCGCATCCTGAACGGCAGTAGCCGCTGAACCCAGGGCGCAGCAAAACGATCCAAATCCAAGCTCTCGTGCATCACGCTGTTTCCTGAGGCATCGTGTAGGTGACTTCGCGTGTAAAAAGGCGTGTCTTCTAATGTCTTTTCGACGTTAAAGCCCTGATAACTCCTGGCTGGTCGCGACACGCGCCAAATCGGTCCTACAGTCAAATCACGCCGAGGCGGCGAATGCTCTGACGCCATTCCTGTTTTAGGACCACCAAACAACGTCATGAGGCACGTCTCGCCATCTCTTGCGTGCGCTTCGTAAACGATTCGGCTATTCTCCGGCCCCATATCAGCACGAGACCAATGCCAATCAGTAAAAGTATCTTCTAGCGCTACAGTGCCACCGTTCGTATCAACATAGCCCGTCCCCTCCCACTGCAGCTTGGGTGCGTCAAGCGACACCTTTACACGTGCTGACGGTGCGATTGGCCACCACCGATGCTGACCCGCTGAATGCAGTGTGTAACAGCGATCGGTGACATCAGGCATGTCGACTACAACCTTTCCCCGAATAGCTCTCCGTAGCGGCGCTGACCGTTCATTGAGATCGACCGTTAACCTCTCGCCATCGAATGACATTGAGGATGGGCCGATCTTGAGCATCGACGTGGATGTTTGAAGGTCGCATGCTCGACGCTCCGTCATCGCCCAATGCTTTTGCCTAGGCTCGTAGAAGACTGCGTTCACGCAGACAAACTCGCGCGGGTCAGTATCTCCTTTTTTTCTGGCAGCAGCATAAAACGGTGAAAAAACCGTACCGATGAAAAATATCAGGGTCACACCGTGGGATCCGCATTCACTGAATCCGTCGACATACCACCAGCGATAGCCGTTCTTTGAAACAGGCAAGTCAAACCCCAGACCTCCCGATGTCGACAGCAGTGGTTGCTCCATGGCTAATCTCCAGCGCATTGCTTGCAGGGTGTGCAAGATCGGCGTAATGTGTCAACAAATATAGACAAAAATCAATGTATAAATAAAATAACACTTACGAGTATGGTGACTGCCATGGAAAAAACGCTATTGGATTGCGAGCAATACATAGAAGAGGCAATGGCAGAACATGCGACTGCTCAATGTCCACCTCTACTCGCTCAGGCATTAAACTATGCCGTTTTTCCGGGTGGCGCCCGCGTCCGGCCTCAGCTCTGTAAAGCCGTGGCGCTAGCAAACAATTCCAGCGACGTTGGCCTAGCGAATGCCGCTGCCACTGCAGTGGAGCTACTTCACTGTGCATCTTTGGTCCATGATGACCTACCCTGTTTTGATGACGCGACGCAGAGGCGCGGCAAACCATCGGTTCACGCAAAGTTTGGCGAGCGCATCGCCGTCTTAACCGGTGACGCCCTAATTGTTGCCGCATTTCAAACCCTATCAGCACATGCTGTGCAAGCCGTCCGCGCAGAGCGCGTCCCACTTGTCACAACGATTGTCGCTCGTGGAGTGGGTGCACCGCATGGCATTTGTGCGGGACAAGCCTGGGAGTGCGAGCAACGCGTTGATTTATCTCGCTACCATCGCGCCAAAACTGGCGCGCTTTTTGTTGCTGCTACCTGCGCTGGAGCTGCCGCTGCCGGAGTCGATCCGGGGCCATGGGTCAATTTGGGTGCAAGCATCGGTGAGGCCTATCAGGTGGCAGATGATATTAAGGATGCTGTCTCCGATCCCGACACATTAGGCAAACCAACCGGCATTGATGTAAAGCTTGATCGGCCTAGCGCGGTTCGCGAACTCGGGCTCGAGGGAGCTGTGGCACGATTAAAAGAATGCCTTGAGGCCGGTCTAGACAGCATGCCAGCGTGCGCTGGACACGACATGCTCCAGAAGTTGGTGCGCGCGCAAGCGAGCCGATTTGTACCAGAGAAGATTGCGCAAGTGGCCGCGTAATGGCCATACCCTCAACAACCGAGCCCAAATACGCTGAGTCGAAAGACAAGCCCTCTGGTCGCTACGCCCGCTTTTTGCTGTGGCGAAACCGGATGCTTCGAAGCAAGACATTCCAGAAATGGGCTGCGAGGCTACCGATAGCGCAATCCATTGCCCGCACACGCGCAACTGACCTTCATCATATCCTAGCCGGCTTTGTTTACTCTCAGACGCTCAGCGCCGCCTACAAGCTGGGTTTGCTCGAGTGCCTGAAGGACAGAATAGCCACGCTCGAAGAAATCGCACGTGCTTGCGAACTTGAACAGGATGCTGCGTTAACACTTATTAAAGCAGCAACAGCCATAGACCTCCTTCAACAGGTCGACGCCCAAACCTGGACACTCGGAGAACTCGGTGCATCGATTCATGGCAACCCGGGTGTGCAGAGCATGCTCCGGCACCACGATCTGCTGTATCGCGACATGGCTGACCCAGCACACTTACTTCGAGCTAGGGAAGGTGCCGCTCTGCGCGGTTATTGGCCCTATGTCGATGGGGATCATAACGACCCTGTAGCCGCGGCGCGCTACAGCGAACTCATGGCCGATTCACAACACCTCATCGCAAACCATATTTTGGACGCGATCAAGCTCAGACCCGGCCAACGACTTCTCGATATTGGCGGCGGCACAGGTACCTTCGCGCGGCTCGCATCCGAGCGATTCCCTGAAGCCTCAACCGCCGTCTTCGACCTACCCCAGGTAATCGCCGCCATTTCACCCCGACATCGCGGCGCGATGGAGGTTGTGGCAGGAAACATGTTTGAGGATCCCATTCCCCGAATCTTCGACACCATTAGCTTAGTTCGTATCCTTCATGATCACGATGATGCACCCGTCGACCAACTACTGAGTCGCTGCTTCGATGCCTTACCAAGTGGTGGTCAGCTCATCATTGCTGAACCCATGGCCGGCACAAGGAACGCCGAATCTATCGGCCATACCTATTTTGGGTTCTATCTATGGGCCATGGGCAGCGGCCGACCCAGAACTTACACAGAACTCAAAGCAGCGTTGCAACGCGCGGGCTTTCAGGGAATTAAAGAAAAGCGCACGCACATACCTGCGTTAGTCCGCGTAATTACAGCGAGAAAACCAAATGTCATTTTTTATTGACACTTTTGTGTGTACTATTAAACTGACACATAAGACGTAACTGTTTTTAGACAGGCCTAGCGCGCTCTCCGCTAGGAATTGAGGCCATAAAACCGTGACCTATAAGAAGACAACAGCGGTTATTTTTGAGAAACCCGGATTACTAGAAGTCCGGGAGGCTTCTCTACGTGCGCCTGCGGCAAACGAATGCCTCATCGAATCTGACTGGTCCGGTATTAGTACCGGCACCGAACGCCTCATGCTGACAGGTGAGATGCCGCCCTTTCCAGGGCTTGGCTACCCACTCATTCCCGGCTACGAAACGGTCGGCAAAGTGGTTGAATCACCAGAGGGGTCGGAATTACGCCCAGGCACCTATGTATTTGCTCCGGGAAGTGTCGGATTCACCGACGCCAAAAACTTATTCGGCGGAAGTGCACGGCACATTATTTGTCCTGAGGATAGGCTTATCCCACTGCCTGAAAAACTAGGCAGTGAGGGCGTACTACTTGCCCTGGCCGCCACTGCTTTACATGCGTTGCGTCGCTGTGAACGGGCAGGCCCGCCCGAACTCATTGTAGGCCACGGCGTCCTCGGACAACTCCTCGCACGACTCACACGTATCATTCATGGCACGACCCCTACCGTTTGGGAGCGAGACCCCGCCCGACGCCCCGCTGGGCTCGACTACGCGGTCTACGATGCGAGCCAAGACCCGCGACACGACTATTCAGTGGTCTGTGATGTTAGCGGCAGCGCAGACGCGTTGAATCAGATGATCGCTCGTTGCAAACCAGGCGCAACAGCAGTGATGGCAGGCTTTTACTCGTCTGCCGTCACCTTCGACTTTCCACCCGCATTTATGAGGGAAATCAATCTCTTAGTCAGTGCGGAATGGCAACCACAAGACCTAAAAGAAGCAGCACGACTGGCATCCGATGGCACATTGGACTTCTCCCAGTTGATAACAGATGTCTTTCCCGCGACACGGGCCCCGCAGGCCTACGACCGGGCTTTCAATGATAGTAGCTGCCTAAAAATGGTCATCGACTGGAGATCGACATGAGCACAACTGCAACTGCGCAAGAATACGATCCAGGGCTCGAGGCGAGCGGAGAACGGGCAGACCTTCTCGCCACATCAGCAGATAACGCTGAAGGAACCCAGATCATTGCTATTTACGGCAAAGGAGGCATTGGAAAGAGTTTCACCCTTGCCAACTTAAGCTACATGATGGCTCAGCAAGGCAAAAAGGTACTACTGATTGGCTGCGATCCGAAAAGTGATACGACGTCACTACTCTTCGGCGGAAAGGCCTGCCCCACCATCATTGAGACAGCCTCTGCGAAGAAAGCGGCAGGCGAAGAGTGCCGTGTTGAAGATGTTTGCTTCAAGCGTGACGGTGTTTATGCCATGGAGCTTGGTGGTCCAGAAGTTGGTCGCGGTTGCGGCGGACGGGGCATCATTCACGGCTTCGAGACGCTCGAAAAGCTCGGTTTCCATGACTGGAACTTCGATTATGTGCTGCTCGACTTCTTAGGTGACGTCGTCTGTGGCGGGTTTGGTTTACCCATCGCGCGTGACATGTGTCAGAAGGTGATTGTCGTCGCCTCAAATGACCTGCAATCGCTCTACGTGGCCAATAATGTGTGTTCTGCCGTCGAATACTTCCGAAAACTCGGGGGTAATGTCGGTGTCGCCGGTATGGTGACTAACAAAGACGACGGCACGGGCCAGGCGCAAGCATTCTGTAAGGCCGTTGGCATTCCTGAGCTCGCTTCAATTCCGGCCAATGAAGATATCCGTCGCAAAAGTGCGAGCTACGAAATTATTGGTCACCCAGAGGGTGAGTGGGGCTCCCTATTTGCTGAGTTAGCGGAAAATGCCGCGGAAGCATCACCCCATCGACCCACCCCTATGACGCAAGACGAGCTATTGTCCCTGTTTGATGGCGATGAAGTCGGTAGAGATGTAGTGCTGCAGCCTGCAACGCTTTCAGATCTGTGTGATGTCGAGGCGCTCAACAAGCCGTCTCTCGAGGTTGTCTATGACAGCGTCTGAAGCCGACATCATCGAGACAAAGGATCTCGGCTGCCACGCTGGAGCGGAGCAGTTAGCCGCGGCTGCCAGTGCGTCGGGTAAAACCGAACTGCTGGCGCAGTTTGCCGAGGATTATCCAAAAGGGCCTCATGATCAGCCGCAAAGCATGTGCCCTGCCTTCGGGTCACTTCGTGTGGGCCTGCGAATGCGCCGCACAGCGACGGTACTCTCAGGTTCAGCCTGCTGTGTCTACGGTCTGACATTTACCTCTCACTTCTATGGCGCCAAACGAACGGTTGGCTACGTTCCATTCGACTCCGAGTCGTTAGTGACGGGCAAATTATTCGAGGATATTCGCGAGGCAGTCCACGACTTAGCAGAGCCTGAAACGAACGACGCCGTTGTGGTTATCAATCTCTGTGTTCCGACTGCATCCGGCGTACCGCTTGACCTACTCCCAAAAGAAATCAATGGAGTGCGTATCGTGGGGATCGATGTTCCCGGTTTCGGCGTGCCTACGCATGCTGAAGCAAAGGACGTACTCGCCGGAGCTATGCTGGAATACGCTCGCTCGGAAATTCAGGCAGGGCCCGTCGCACGGCCGGTGCAAACCGAGTCTCAACGCGACAAGGCAACAGTGGCTCTGGTCGGTGAAATGTTCCCAGTTGATGCCATCACTATCGATCGCCTACTCGACTCCCTGGGAGCCGCGGCGGGGCCAGTGGTTCCCACTCGCGAGTGGCGTGAACTGTACGCCGCGCTCGACTGTAAAGCCGCTGCAATGATTCATCCGTTTTACGCAGCTACTGCTCGTCAGTTTAGGGCAGCAGGACGCCCTTTACTGGGCTCCGCGCCGGTCGGCGTAGAGGGCACGGCAGCATGGCTTGAAGCCATGGGTGAACTTCTGGGAACCGATCGCGCTTCCATTGATGCCGCTATCAGCACGCAGAAGAGTGCTATTCGCGCGGCGCTTGATAACAACCCCATTGACGCGAAAATCACGCTATCCGGCTACGAGGGCTCTGAGCTTTTAGTGGCACGATTGCTGATAGAAAGTGGCGCTGATGTCGCCTATGTAGGCTCAGCCTGCCCCAAGACCGAATTCTCCGCTGTGGATGCTGACTGGCTCGAGGATCGCGGCGTGTCAGTGAAGTTTAGGGCATCGCTCGAAGATGACTTAATCGCAATGGAGGCATTCAAACCAGATCTTGTGATCGGAACGACGCCAATCGTTCAGAAAGCAAAAGAACGCTCTATTCCAAGTCTGTACTTCACCAACTTGATCTCCGCACGCCCTCTTATGGGAGCGGCAGGTGCTGGATCTGTAGCGCAAGTCATCAATTCCGCACTCGCAAACCAGCCTCGCATGATTGCCATGGAGGAGTTTTTTGAGGGTGTCGGTGACGGCCCAACAAGCGGTGTCTGGACGCCAGAAATCATCGCTAAAACTGGTGTGGGAGGTACCTGCTAATGCTAGTACTTGATCACGATCGCGCCGGAGGATACTGGGGCTCTGTTTATGTCTTTACCGCGGTGAAGGGCCTGCAGGTCATTATTGATGGTCCCGTGGGGTGTGAAAATCTTCCTGTAACCTCGGTACTTCACTACACCGATGGTCTTCCACCACACGAGCTACCCATTGTCGTGACGGGTCTTGCAGAAGAGGAACTCGGTCAACACGGCACTGAGGGTGCGTTGCGTAGAGCACATCACACGCTTGACCCCAAAAAGCCATCGGTTGTTGTCACTGGATCAATTGCCGAGATGATTGGTGGCGGCGTCACGCCAGAAGACACCAATATTAAGCGCTTCCTGCCACGCACTATTGACGAAGACCAATGGCAGAGTGCTGATCGCGCGCTGGTATGGCTTTGGGAGCAATACGGAGCCACCAAAAAGCGTAAAGCGAAAAAATCTGAAGCGAAAACCGAAACCAAGAAAGTAAATATTATTGGGCCTGCTTATGGCTACTTTAATACGTGGTCTGACCTAGCTGAAATACAAAGACTCCTCGCCGGCATTGGTGTGGAAGTCAATATGGTCTTCCCCTTGGGATGCCACCTGAATGAAATCCCCAAGCTCGATGATGCAGCGGTCAATATCTGCATGTACCGCGAATTTGGACGTAAATTATGCGAGATCCTCGATAAGCCTTATCTTCAGGCACCTATTGGTCTCGACAGCACCACGAAGTTCCTTAGAAAGCTAGGTGAGCTTCTCGACATTGATCCCGAGCCCTTTATAGCGCAAGAAAAAATGACGACGCTGAAGCCCGTCTGGGACCTCTGGCGTTCCGTCACTCAGGATTTCTTTGCAACAGCCAGTTTCGGTGTCGTAGCAACAGAGACCTATACCAGAGGCCTGCGTCACTTCCTGGAAGAAGACCTGGGTCTGCCTTGTGCCTTCCATTTCTCGCGTAAGGCCGGCGTCAAGCCAGACAACCGAGAGGTTCGGGAAGCCATCCACAAAAAGGGGCCTCTGATTGTTTTTGGCGGCTACAACGAGCGTATGTACGCTGCTGAGGCAGGTGGACGAAGCATGTTCATTCCCGCATCACTGCCCGGCACCATCATTCGGCGTCACACAGGAACCCCCTTCATGGGGTATGCCGGCGCATGCTATCTCATTCAAGAAGTCTGCAACGCCCTATTCGATGCCCTGTTCAATATTTTGCCTCTCGGCACCGAGCTCGATGAGACCGTGGCAACGCCAGCTCGCGCGAGCCTCGCATGGCAAGAGGACGCACAGTCGCTGCTCGATCAAATTATTGAAAACCAACCCATTTTAGTTCGGATATCAGCCGCAAAACGGCTGCGCGACGCGTCGGAGCAGGCCGCTCGAGGCGATAACGCCGAATCAGTGAACTCAGTGCACGTTTTAGATGCCAGCCATGAGCTGCAACTGGGGAGCGCTGCATGACCGAAGAGAATTACAACAACGCGGCACGGCAAATGCTGATGACGGGAGGAAGTATGACCACGAGTAAGCGACATACAGAGCGCAAAACTGTCTGGGAACACCTGCAGTTTCGTCTGCTGTTTATCACTGTCTTTGTGTGGTTTTTGGGGCAGGCAGTAATTACGCGAGTGAAGTTGGTGCGGCAACACGAACTTAACTGTTGGCAGGAGGCTAAGCGGGCAGCGCACAGCGTGGCGCCCTACGCCTTCATGAAGATTTAACGAAGTGTGGCTCCAGGCCCACGGGCTTGGAGATAGAT
This sequence comes from Halieaceae bacterium, assembly GCA_038143085.1. Taxonomy (GTDB): domain Bacteria; phylum Pseudomonadota; class Gammaproteobacteria; order Pseudomonadales; family Halieaceae; genus Luminiphilus. The sequence continues at coordinate 6,617 of JAYQLG010000011.1, read as the reverse complement.
AAATCAGCCCAAGTAGCCACCGCGGGCTGGAAGGAAGGAGCGTTCTGCGCTCTGAAGGGAGAAGTATGCAATGTCGATGATGAGCTTTGAGAAAAAGTATCGAGTCCGGGGGGGTACCCTTCTCGGCGGAGATCTTTTCGATTTCTGGGTGGGGCCGTTCTATGTCGGATTCTTCGGGATTACGACCCTGTTCTTTGCCGTCACTGGAACAGCGCTAATTTTCTACGGTGCAGCCCTGGGCGACACGTGGAATATCTGGCGCATTAATATCGCGCCACCTGATCTGTCTTACGGGTTGGGCTTGGCTCCGTTAAAGGAGGGCGGACTTTGGCAAATCATTACGATTTGTGCCACGGGTGCCTTTGTTTCGTGGATTTTGCGTCAGGTCGAAATATCGAGAAAACTCGGTATGGGCTTGCATGTTCCCTTCGCCTTCTCCTTCGCTGTGTTGGCCTACGTGACGCTGGTCATCATTCGTCCGATGCTGCTCGGTGCCTGGGGTCACGGTTTCCCCTACGGCATCATGAGTCACCTCGACTGGGTGTCAAACGTCGGCTACCAATTCCTGCACTTCCACTACAACCCTGCGCACATGCTCGCGGTGACCTTCTTCTTCACCACAGCACTGGCTTTGTCGATGCACGGATCGCTGATTCTGATGGCAACGAACCCACGCGAGGGCGAAACCGTGAAGACAGGTGAGCATGAAAACACCTACTTCCGAGATGACATTGGCTACTCGATCGGCGCCCTCGGTATTCACCGACTGGGTACCTTCGTTGCAATCTCAGCAGCCTTCTGGAGTGCGGTCTGTATCGTCCTTAGTGGGCCTTTCTGGACGAAAGGATGGCCTGAATGGTGGAACTGGTGGCTAACGCTACCTATCTGGTACTGATAAGGGGACCACTACGATGATTGAATATCAAAATATCTTTACAACAGTGCAGGTGGCAGCACCTGATTATGCGGGCGTCCCCGTCGAAAACACCCATGATGACCGTACGGGCGTGCTGACACACAGCTATCTGATGGGCAAATTGGGTGACGCACAGATTGGTCCAATATACCTTGGCCCTCTCGGTGTCGCTGCGCTATTCACCGGTACGATTGCCTTCCTCATCATTGGCTTGAACATGTTCGCCTCTGTGAACTGGGATCCCATCGAGTTTGTTCGCCAGCTATTCTGGTTAGCACTCGAGCCTCCAGGTCCTCAATACGGCCTCTCCTTCCCGCCACTGAACGATGGGGGATGGTGGTTGATAGCAGGCGCGTTCCTGACGCTCTCTATCATGCTCTGGTGGTGGCGAACGTTTGCGCTCGCTAACAACTATGGCATGGGTAATCAGATGGCATGGGCGTTTGCCGCAGCGATTTGGCTTTACCTGGTCCTGGGCTTCATTCGCCCTGTTCTGATGGGAAGCTGGTCTGAAGCGGTACCGTTTGGGATCTTCCCTCACCTAGACTGGACGGCCGCTTTCTCACTGCGTTACGGGAACTTGTTCTACAACCCGTTCCATATGTGGAGCATCTTCTTCCTATACGGATCAGCGGTCTTATTTGCGATGCACGGGGCCACAATTTTGGCGACCAGCCGATATGGCGCAGACCGTGAAATCGATCAAATCACCGATCGTGGTACAGCGGCAGAACGCGGTGCTCTCTTCTGGAGATGGACCATGGGCTTCAACGCTTCAATGGAATCCATCCACAAGTGGGCATGGTGGTTCGGTGTGCTGACTTGTGTCACGGGCGGTATCGGCATCCTCCTCACGGGAACCGTTGTAGAAAACTGGTATCTGTGGGGCATGAAGCACGGTCTCGTACCCACCTATCCAATGATTGGCGAAGCGGTCGTCGATCCACTACTGACTGAGGGTGCACAATGAAAACGCTAACGACCAAACTATTTGCAACTGTTGGTCTGGGTACGGCGCTACTGCTCGGTGGCTGTGAAATGCCACCACCCGAATCAACTCAATGGGGCTACCGTGGAACAGGTATGGAGGGTCTTTACAACCCTGATACCCTCAACGAACTGGACGCAAACAACATCGTGCCAGAGGCGCTGCCAGCGGTTCCCGCTGTCGGACCTAAGTCCAAAGACGTTTATCAAAACGTTCAGGTTCTCGGTGACCTATCTGTAGGTGAGTTCACACGCCTGATGGCCGCCATTACCGAGTGGGTCTCACCTGAGGAAGGATGTAATTACTGTCACGTTGCCGGTGAAGGATTCGCGGCCGACACGCTCTACACCAAGAAGGTAGCGCGCGTGATGATCCAGATGACTCAGAACGCCAATGAGAACTGGAGCCAACACGTCGGTGGCGCCGGTGTCACTTGCTATACCTGTCACCGCGGGAAAAATGTGCCTGAGTACGTTTGGAACATTAATCCCGGCCATACGGTCGCGGGTGGCATGAAGAATCAGATGCAAAACGTTTCTTCAGTCGCTGCAGGATTGTCATCATTGCCAGTTGACCCCTTCACACCTTACTTACTCGACGCAAGAAACGGGCGTCATGCGGGCACCACAGCCCTGCGGGATGAGGGCGGTGTGTCACTCAAAGAATCTGAGTGGGGATACAGCCTCATGATGCACTTCTCCAGTGCGCTGGGCGTGAACTGCACCTACTGCCACAACTCGCGCGCCTTCTTCTCTTGGGAAGAAAGCTCACCACAGCGCGTTAGAGCTTGGCACGGTATCCGAATGGTTCGTGAGATGAACAACGACTACGTTGACCCCACCACCGACTGGCTACCACCTCACCGTCTTGGAAAGCTAGGTGATGCGCAGAAAGTTAACTGCGAAACCTGCCACCAGGGTGCTTACAAGCCCCTACTGGGCGCCAACATGATCAAGGACTACCCAAACCTTGCTCGTCTTGCGCAACCAGAGCCGGAAGCACCCGCTGAGGAAGCAAGCGAAATGCCTGAGGCCAGTGATATGGCTGACATGGCAACAGGTAGTGATTGATAGACAACTCGGCAGAGAGTGAATGGATAAAACAGCGAGGGCGTCTGCCCTGCCCTCGCAACCACATGAATGTGTGGACTTATCTCCCTGGGGTTGCGTGCTTACACAGACGTCTCTCCGGGAAGATCAGCGGAACTAAGGTGTTTTCACCCCAATTCCGGTGAAGGACGTCGTATCAAGGTATTTATTACCGAGCTGCGACAGATCGCGAACTACTACATGGGAGGTAAAACCATGAGTGATGAAAATGTAGGCATGTCAGGACTCACAGCTAGCGAAGCTAGCGAGTTCATGCGGTCTTACGAAAAAGGCATGTGGACGTTTGTGGCTATCGCAAGCGCGGCTCACATTGCTGTATGGAAGTGGCAGCCCTGGTTCGGAATGTAATCCGAGGCTATCACCTTAACCAAGCGACTGTCCGGCTTGACGGGCTTGTCGTGATTGCAAATGGAGAGATGAAATGATCTTAACGCAACCCTTCTCAAGGATCTGGAAGATCTTTGATCCACGTCGGGTACTGGTAGCGCAGGGTGTTTTCCTGTTCTCAGTAGCTGTACTGATCCACTTCGTCCTGTTGAGCTCTGCGAAGTACAACTGGATCGATGGTCCATATGCGGCACCTGCGGCCATGGCGGAGGCACTCCCTCCCTCACGGCAGTAAGTACCGTCATAGAATCGGGCCCTGAAAAGGGCTCCGATATTTCCGACCCACGCACCGGCTGCCCCCAGACGCTGCGATGTGAACCCAATCGGGACTTCGCGATCACCCTGCCCCCAGAGCTACGATCGCCGATCTCCACCCGAATTGCTAAGTTCACATGTCCTTCCCCAAGGAGTGGGTCTTTTTATTACCTTTTATCACCTGACGCACGTAGCAAAACCGCTTTAAACTGACGTTATGGAAGAGACATCCAACATCGTATCCTTCGACAACGAGCCACTGATGCTCGTAGATAGCAATGACGTTGTCATAGGCTTTGAAGAGAAAGCGGCTGCGCATCGTGGCAACGGTGTTTTGCATAGAGCGTTTTCGATTTTCTTATTCAATGATCAGGGCGAGGTGCTGCTTCAGCAACGAAGTTCACTTAAACCACTTTGGCCTGAGTACTGGTCAAATACCTGTTGCAGCCACCCCAGACGCGGAGAGTCCCTGACTCAAGCAACCAAACGCCGCCTCAAAGAAGAACTCAACTTAGAGTCTCAACTAACATTTCTCTTCAAGTTTCAATATCACGCCATGTTCAATGATATTGGCAGCGAACACGAGCTGTGCTCCGTATTTATCGGAAACGTGACCGGTAGACCCCAGCCAGACTTCAACCCTACTGAGATTGCAGAGACCACATGGATCCCCATCAATACGGTGGACGAATGGCTCCATGATGACAACGTGCAGACGACTCCCTGGTTTGCCATGGAGTGGCAGCGCATTAAAGATGAATTTAGTGGGCAGATGCCTCTAAGCGCCTGAGGCTTACAAAGCTTACAACCAGCGAAATCTTGGCGAAGAATCCGACCAAAAATGTGGCAGTGCCATTCTACCGAGTTCCGTTAGATAGACGTGAGCATCACGTTGTTCGGTGTAGCCCTGGTTCTCTAGAGACTCTACAAGGGTTAACACATCTGGTTGGTCAACTGAGGAAATTGGCACCTCAGAGTTACACATCAACCGACGCATGACCGATCGACGTGCAATTTCAAAATCGCTCGTCTCAATCAGCACTTGTGTCGCAAGCCGGCCTTGACCGATAGCGATCTTCCACGCGTCAATGTCTACGTAGTTTTGAGCCACAATGTCTCCTACTTCACTGACCGCGCCCAGTCCAGCACCAAGGACCTGCGAAACGTCTGTCTCACTGTATCCAAATGCGCTATACCTCAATGTGCCATTCGCTTGTGCTGCACTGAACTCATGGCCGGGTCGAACAAATGCGTTTAACCCAATCCACTCATAACCCTCATCTTCGAGCCCCACCGCCACCGCATTAAATATCGCAAGCTTCTCGGCCAAACCGGGCATTGCATCATCAGCAAGCGCCGCGTGATGGGGAAATTGTTGAGGTCGTCGCGTGTACTGCTGACATACCAACATATCCGGCGCCAACTCGGCGATCATCGCAACGCTGTTTTTGATTGACTTAGACGTTTGACCTGGAAGGCCGAAAACCAAATCCATGTTGACGCTGGCGAATTTCATATCTCGCGCCACGCTAAAAACGTCTTCTAAGAGACTAAATGACTGCGTTCTACCGAGCTCACTCTGCACATTAGCATCGACGTCGCGGACCTCCAGATGCAGATGCTGTACACCGAGGCCCTGAATTAAATCCAACTGTGAACGAGAGGTCCGTCTAGGATTAATTTCCATCGAGATATCCGCATCCGCCGTTACATCAAAGGCGCCGTGAATGGAAGCCATGAGCCTAGCGAGTTGAACATCGTCTAAATAGTTGGGCGAGCCCCCTCCGATATGGATCCGGTTTATCTGTAAAGATAATCCTGACTGCCCTGCCATTAACGCCAACTCATCGTGCAGGTCAGCTAGGTAGCGATCCATTTCCTTGTAATCGTGTTCGACAATGGTGAGATGATCACAGCTAAGACAGCGACTAGGGCAAAATGGGATATGAACATAGAGCGCGGCCATTGTGGCCTCGCTTTCCCCTAATGCGTTTGACAGAGACAGATGCGCGTTTTCGTCGACCACCGCAACAGCCTCGCCCGCTATCGCGTGTGGGCTACCATGTCGATCAAAGATGTCATCTAAGCCTGGCGGCTTTTGATTCGACCATGTCATGTCGTACGCACCCCGTTCAATACCGCGTTAATCGCTGGCTGGGTTCACCGGTGTTTCGTCGACCGAAGACCGCAAACGGAAGCGCTACAGGAGCACCAGTCAGTTGGGGACAAAAAGATCCATTCCCACGCACCTACACTATTCCTCGAAATATACCCCGTCAAGGAAAGTTGGACGAAAATCAGACAAAACAATCGCTCAGATCTCATCTTTTTCGGCCCGAACTGCCCGCAATTGAGGCTCGTTCGCACGAGCCCAGCGCCATAAAGCCGCCTCATTTACCGGGAACATGAGGAAAAGATGCTCAATTGACGCTAAAAGCATCAAACTGCCGACTAAATACAGCGATAGCTGCTGGGTAAGATCGGGGACAAGCATCGCATTTTTAAATAATAGATAGGTCACAAAGAAACCTACAGCCGTCGAGAGAGGTAAAAAAGCACTCAAACGATCAGTTCTCAAATAGGAAACCAGGTAATTCAAATGATCAGGTAGCCAGCGCTCATTGAAGGCCCGGACGCCGAAAAACAAATTAAGCTTGGCACTCCATCGCATCAGCCAGAGGACGGTCACTGTGTAGAAAGCCGTGGGATTAGGCTCCGTCACGCTAATCAGAGCAAGGAATGCAACGGCGCCCACCACACAGGCCTCGTGATAGATTGTTGTAGATACAGCGCCCTTGAAGCGATCCCAGACTGTAACCTGCGGAGGACAGGGTTGGTGGTTGGGTCCGTTCACGTATCCCAGCAAATAACTGATTTCCAACCAACACCAGATGATTAGACCTAAAAATAAATCCTAGTGCCGCTGCCATCGGGGTTGCCAAGCTTGCATTAAATGGCACTA
>JAYQLG010000010.1:0-174868 GCA_038143085.1 Halieaceae bacterium | reverse complement strand
AGCAGCGTTATCAAGATCAAATTGATGGTCCCGCTTATCTTCCGAACTCGAGACACCTGCGGATCATACTTTTCGAAGGATTCGCCGGTGACCGGTTGCGCGACTGCCACCAGATCCGAGGGCTGCCAAGCGGGGTGCGAGAAAGGGACCCGCAAGCGATCGTACCACCTGCGGGTTCGCCACATATCGCTGGCCATATCTCTGTAGACGTGAAGCCACGCTTCCAGAGGAGACCAAGATCGAATGGGCTTGGTTATGCCATACACGCAAGGCTCAGACGGTAACTCGCGTTGATAGGAACCAAACCATCGGTCCCAAACGATGAATACGCCGCCGTAATTACGGTCTAGGTAGCAAGCGTTCCTCGCGTGATGCACGCGGTGATTTGATGGAGAGACAAACACGTATTCGAACCAACCAAGCTCGCCAACGTGCTCGGTATGCACCCAAAACTGATAAATCAGGTTGAGCGCACCCACCGTCACCATCATCTCCGCCGGGACACCGATAAAAAACAAAGGCGTGTAAAAAATCCAACCAAAGAGGAACCCGGAGCTCGTCTGACGCAGCGCGGTCGAAAGGTTGTAGTCCTCACTTTGGTGATGAACCACGTGCGCAGCCCAAAAAAGCTTCACCTCGTGTCCCGCTCGATGCGAGCAGTAGTAGCAAAGGTCGTAGAGCACAAAAGCGATCAACCACGCTTGCCAACCCTCAGTCGTCCATGTCGTGAAAGGTGTTACGGACGCTAACCATGCGTAGACAGCACCACCCACGCCCAACGCCACAAATCTGCGCGCTTGCGATAGACCACCCAGCGTCAAACTACTCACCGCATCCGTCAGCCGGTACGTGTCTCGCCCGCACCAGCGTCCCCATGACCACTCGATGGCAATAGAAAGCAGGAAAAACGGTACGGCTAAGGCAATAAGATCCATGACGCGAGTATAACCCTGTCCGTGTGCAATCCCCACGTCACAACCTCGACAAAGCCGTTTGGTGCGAGCAAATGATGAATACTTGTCGTTGGTACACACGGTCAGCAAATTGTGGGATAACAGGTCGCGCGGCCCGCTGCAGCCCAATCCTACAAACGGTACGGAACGATAACGATGCATACACGCACCCTTACAGCACGCTCTACTTCGCTTGGCGCTATCTTCACTGCCCTCACAGTCCTAGTCTGCTTCATGGTCTGGGGGCAATATGCCGCGGGCGCGACTCACGAAGCCAGTATTGAGCGAGATCAGTACGGCGTTCCGCATGTTTACGGCGAGACAGATGCCGATGCCGCATTCGGTCTGGCCTATGCCCAGGCAGAGGATTCATGGCCGATTATGGAAGGTAGCCTGCCCTTTTTCCGGGGCACGGCAGGTCTGTACGAGGGTCAGGAAGGCGCGCAGTCTGACTATCTGGTGAAATGGCTCGGCTTATGGGGGACGCTTGATCGCGACTACGAGCGGGTCCTATCGCCCGAGATTCGCCGTTACGTCGAGGCGTTCGCTGAGGGTTTTAATGCCTTTACTCGAGATAACCCCTCGGAAGTGAAGCATCCTGAGATGTTGCCGATAACCGGCAAGGACATTATTGCGGGGCACATGCTGAGGCACCCGCTGTTCTACGGTTTTGATGGCCCCGTGCTCGAACTCTTTGGCGACGAGCGGCCTAACACGGTCAGCAAAGCGCCCTACAACCCCAAGCCTAAAGACCCTATTGGCTCCAATGCGACGGCGATCGCACCCTCCCGAACGGAGGATGGATCAACCTACCTCATTATCAACTCTCACCAGCCGCTGACAGGACCGGTCGCCTGGTACGAAGCACATATCGAGTCAGGCGAGGGACTCAATGTCATGGGCGGCCTGTTTCCGGGTGCGCCGACCATGGGCGTCGGTTTTACGGAAGAACACGGATGGGGTGCGACGGTAAACAAGCCTGATCTCGTGGACATTTACGTGCTCGAGATGAACCCCGAGAACCCCAACCAATACCGTCTCGACGGTGAGTGGCGTGACCTCGAGGTTGGCGAGGTAAAGCTTAAATTAAAACTCTGGGGCTTTATTCCCTGGTCGGTCAAACGGGAAGTACTCCGATCAGTGCATGGCCCTGCCTTGAGAACCGAGCACGGTGTGTATGCCATTCGTTATGCTGGCATTGATGAGATGAAGCAAGTTGAGCAATGGTTGGCTATGAACAAGGCCAAGAACTTCGAGGAATGGAGCGCGGCGGTCGCTCTAAATTACATACAGAGCTTCAATTTCGTTTATGCCAATCGACACGGCGACATTCACTTCATCCACAACGCACAGCTACCGGTGAGAGCCCCGGGCTGGAATTGGCAGCAGTACCTGCCAGGCGATCGCTCAGATCTCATCTGGCAGCGTTACCACCCGACCTCAGCGCTGCCTCAGGTGACCAACCCTGCGTCTGGCTTTGTGCACAGTGCCAACCAGACGCCTTTCAATATCACCGAGCCACAGGACAATCCACAGCCAAACACAGTGCCCGCTAACGGCGGATGGCAGACACGAATGACCAACCGGGCAACTCGCGGACTGGAACTGTTTGCTGACTTTGAACAGATTTCTTTTGATGAGGCTTGGGAGCTAAAGCACGACAACCGCTATTCGGTGAACTACAGAGGCATCGCGTTCTTAAAGGAGGTGATCGCACTCCCGAGGTCGAGCGAGACGGTGAGCCGTGCAATCGAGATTCTCGAAAGTTGGGATCTTGGTACTGACAAAGAAAATCGCGGCGCTGCACTCGGTGTCTGCGTCCTTGCCGCCGAATGGCAAGCTGAGAGCGGCGGCACCAGCAATCCCGACGCACAAGCAATTCTTGATGATTGTATTGATCAAACCTTGGCGATTGGTGGTCGTCTTGATCCGCGCTGGGGTGATGTGAATCGACATGGCAGAGATGGGACACACTGGCCAGTTGCCGGAGGCCCTGATACGTTGCGCGCGATCTATTCTCGACGGCTTGATGGAGACGACCATCTGACGGCAGTTGCTGGGGATGGACTCTACTACTTCATCCGATGGATGCCCGATGGCGAGCAAAAAGTACTCGGCACGCATCAATACGGAAATGACATGACCGACGCAGCGTCACCGCACTATCTAGACCAGGCTGAGGACTACACCAACGAGATCCTCCACGAGCCTTTATTCACCGCGGACAGTCGGCGCGGACGGATAACAAAGCAATACACCGTGCGCTCCGATTGAACCAAAAACGTTTGCTCCAAGAGCATTCATACCGCTCCCAGAACTGAACGCCGAGCCATACCTAAAGGCTGAGTTCTCGGCTCACTATTTGGGGCTACCTACAACAGTCGTCACAATGTGCTGGCGGCTTCCCCATTAGTCTCATCTCAGTCCCATTTGGCCTGCTTTGGTCTACCGGCTTTTCTACCGGTTGATATCCTGAAATTCGTAAAAAATCTCAATAAAAGAGTTACATACGAACAACCATGGCAAAGGTACAACTCCTCGGCGACAAGGCGGATGGTTATCAACTAACCGTTGACGGAGAGCCCTTCTTTATCAAAGGAGCGGGGCTGGAGTTCGGGCACCTGAAATCATTGGCAGAAGCCGGCGGAAACACCTTTCGAACCTGGCGGGTAGCCAATGGCGAGCGCGATGCGATCGATATTCTGGATGAAGCAGAGGCGCTGGGCTTAAAGGTGTGCATGGGACTCGACATTGCGCGCGAACGGCATGGATTCGATTACTCAGATCAGGCCGCAGTACTCGCTCAAAATGAGACGATGATGCGCGATGTTATTCGGCTGAAAGATCACCCGGCGCTACTCATGTGGGGACTGGGCAACGAGCTGAATTTGCGCGCCAAAAATGACAGCGTCTGGGATGCAATGGAGGATCTGGCGGTTCGTATCAAACAGGTCGACCCTGATCATCCTGTCACCACCATGCTCGCGGGAATCGATGAGCCCACCGTGACGGCTATTGCCCAGCGGGCGCCCTCGCTCGACTTTTTATCGTTCCAAATCTACGGAGAGATCGACCAGTTACCAGAAATTCTGGAGAAGGCGGGATACGACGGCCCCTACCAAATAACCGAGTGGGGACCGACAGGACATTGGGAAAGCCCGGAGACCGACTGGGGTCGGCCTTTTGAGCCCTCAAGCACACAGAAGGCAAACGACATCGCCCGTCGCTATGACGAGATTATTTTGGCCGACAGCAAGCGCTGTTTAGGTGCCTACATCTTTTTATGGGGGCAGAAGCAGGAACGAACACCCACCTGGTATGGCATGTTTTTGGAGACAGGTGAACGCACGGCCGCTGTTGATGTCATGCAAAAGGCGTGGACCGGCGACTGGCCGACACATCAAGCTCCACAAATTCAGTCGCTGCGCCTCAACGCCGAAGAAGCACCGATGAGCGTCGAAGGGGCTGTCAATCAAGTATTCCACGCTGAGGTCCATGCGACTGAGAGTGATGATCACCTCATCTCGTGGCGTGTGCGTGAGGAGGTCCCAACCGCGCTTCAAAGCGATGGTGGCGACTTTGAGCCGACCCCGCCCACGGTTGAAGCGGTCATCGGAACGCAGAATCGACAGTTTAATTTTCAACTATCCGAGCCTGGCGAGTACCGGCTGTTCTGTCAGATAGACACACCTCATGACAGCAGCGCCGTTGCCAACATTCCTTTTCTTATTAAACCCGAGCCTCAAAAACGTACGAGGTTCTTCAATTTGTTCAGAAGAAGCGCAGCATGACAACTAGCACTCTCACCCAATCATCCGACCTGGTTTCCGACACGCCACGGACATCGAAAATTCCAATGTCTCAAAAAGTGGCATTTGGTATCGGAATGCTGGCCAACCAAATGTTCCCAGCTGCTCTCGGCATCTTCATGGTGATTCTCGTAGAGAGCCTGGGCATGAGTCCTTTGATGTGGGGTCTCATCTTCTTCCTGCCCAAGCTGGTGGATGCGCTGACGGATCCGCTAATGGGGTACATCTCGGATCGAACGGAGTCTCGGTGGGGCAAACGTCGCCCGTTTGTTTTCATAGGGGCAGTGGTCGCAGGCCTGTCCTATATCGCCATGTGGCAGCTCTCTGAAGATAACAGCATCACCTACAATTTTTGGTACTTCTTAGGCTGGTCGGTAGTATTTTTCCTGGGGATGACCATCTTTAGCGTTCCCTACGTCGCCATGGGCTATGAAATGAGCGACGACTACCATGAGCGCACGCGCTTAATGGCCGTGGCGCAGTGGATAGGTCAATGGGCCTGGGTCATTGCACCCTGGGGATGGGTTGTCCTTTATGACCCGGAGTGGTTTGCGTCTGCGACCGAGGGCGCACGAACCGTATCAATCTATGTGGGGCTCATCTGCATGTTACTGGCAATGGTACCCGCCATTTTCTGTGACTCTGAAGACACCAGTAGTGCTGAGCCGAAGTCAGACGGTAAAACGCTAGCGCAAACCTTCGCAGAGCTTTTCAGGGGTATTGGTATTACCCTCAAAAACAAGCCATTTCAGCGCATCTGCACGGCGACCTTCTTTATTTTTAACGCCTACAACTGCGTCGCAGGCTTTGCATTTTTTATCATCGTCTACTACATGAATAACGGTGACCCGGTCGCCGCCGGTGTCTGGCCAGCAATGTTCGGTAGTGTGTCCGCCCTCTGCACCTGCTTTCTGGTCATACCCATCGTCAACCGCATGGCGCAGACACTGGGAAAGCACCGTACCTTCTTAATCACTCAAAGCATGTCGCTAGCAGGCTATGCCATGTTCTGGTGGAGCTTCTCTCCCGAAAACCCCTACCTAATGTTCCTTCCAATACCGCTATTTGTGTTTGGCATCGGCGGCTTATTTACCATCATGATGTCCATGACCGCTGATATCTGTGATTTGGACGAGCTCGAAACCCATGAGCGGCGCGAGGGACTCTTTGGTGCTATTTATTGGTGGATGGTGAAGTTCGGTGCTGCTTTTGCCGGGCTGTTGAGCGGCCTCATTTTGGCGTTCGTCGGGTTTGATCAGAATGTTGCCGTGCAAACCGAGGAAGCACTCAACGGTCTCCGAGCGGCCTTCATCCTGGTCCCTGCAACGGGAACATTGATAGGCATTTGGGCCATGTGGAACTACGACCTCAACGAAGAGTCAGTCACTGCCATCCGGCAGGAGCTTGATGCCCGACGGGCGTAATACCGTCTGACCACTAATGGTGTGACCCGAGTTTTTGTCGCCGAGTAGCTGTAAGAAGACTCACAGACCGCCAAGACCCAAGCGGCGTCACGCTGCATCAATCTGCTTTTGCAACGGACACAAAAAAGCCCGCTTTCGCGGGCTTAATTGTGTATAGAAATCAATTAATCCATCACCTGTGTGACACGCACATCGAGGCGCACATAGTGTCCCGTCTTTTTAAACAGTGCTTCTGATTGCTCGGCAGTCAACACGCTCCCTGCAACAGACTCCGTCCCACCGTCAGCGGTGTGTAAGGAGATTGATGGTGAATCAGCAAGCGCCATAACAACCGGCACCTGACAGTAGGTAAAGCCCAGCTCGCCGGCCTCCAATGCAACCGATTGCGAGGCACCCGCTGTATCGAAGTAGCGCAGCGTTGCCGAAGATCCCAAGAACTCCGAGCGGCGCAGCACTGATGGGTTGAAGCTTACGCGAGCGTCTGCAACCTCTACGCCCAACTCGAGGAGACGTGTCAGCACTTCCTCTTTCACCTGCCCCGTCATACCCGGCTGACGCGCACCAGCGAAGCCAGGCGTGTGGGAATACGGGTCGGTTGGGAAGGCACCATAGACGTCTGGCGTCTTATTAAAGCCAATACCCTCGCGCACATCGTAGTAAGCCGCCTGTAAGCCTGCTAATACCTCCGCAGATGCACCCGCCTCCTCGGCTTGCTTGACCGTTTCCATCACGGCGAGCAGTAGTTTAGATACCATATGCCAGTAAATGGAGCCCAGTCCCTCGTAGGCGTACATACCACCCGAGCGGCCCGTGAAGTTTGCGCAATCAAACAGATCAGAGAACAAGGTCTCGATGGCAGCTCTCTCTGTAGAAACGTCCTCCGCAAAACCATCGTCTGCGAGACGTGTTAAAGCCGCTGCTACGGAAGCCGTATTATTGAATTTTCCCGCGAAAAACACCTGACCTGATCCGTCAACTTCAATTAGATCTGTGTTGCCAGCGGCAATTAGCTTGGTCATCAACTGGGACGACGTAACAAACTCACCAGGAACCAGGTTCCGCGCCATAAAGGTCGGCAATTGACGGTTGGGATACAGGAGATATGAATGCTGTCGCGCCGCATAGAGAGACGATGCCCGAAGTGTTTTGAGTAGCGCGAGTGACTCATCAGCTTCCAAAAGCTCTGAGCTCAACACCGCGACCTGACCCTCGAGCATTTCATAGAGGTACTTGATCTCAACACCATCCTCGCGCACTGCGATGCGATTGTAGGCGTGATATAGGCCATCCGCGCGACGGTTAGATCTAATACTGACAGCACTGATGTCACGCGCACGGGATAGACAAGCGACCACGCTGGCTAGGCCTACCGACGTTTTCGACGCTGAGAAACCGCGATCGTAGATGCCTTGACGGTACCGCTCCGCCGCTGTGCCAAGGGCTTCCATCACCTCTTTTCTGATGACATCTGAGACCGGTCCTTTACCAATTGTTCCCTGGTGCGCCTCGAGTACCGAGGCTACATCAGACATAAACGCTGCAACCTCTGCAGATAACGGTACCGAGTCCTGCTCGAGTTCTGAGAAAAGCGGCACTGCCTTGTTCAGGAAACGATGGAGATAACAAAGGGTCACAACGGAAACACCGGTACCAACGAGTGCATTGTTCGCATCATTCCACTCGGGTCGCTGCGTGTTCATCCAGATACCCGTATCGGGAATGAAGTTGGCTATTTTGGAGAGTAGCGTGACTAAGATTTTTTCGGCGAGGTTGACTTGGTAGACCTCACCGCTCGGCGCGGGCATCAAACGACCATCCGCCCCCATCGCCTCAACACGGCCATCGATGACACGGTCCAAATCCTCGTCAAACTCGATAGTGTCGTAGGGGTCACTCAAAATGCTGGCGTATGACTTAATGCGGTACGGGACATTAGCGTAGGCAAAGGCCTCACTGAACATCATCGACTTTAATGCTACGGGATTGTGCGCAACGGACTGTTCAATCAGCTTGAGCAGATAAATGAGCTGGTGATCGCCCCAATAACCAATATTCGCCCAGGGGTTTTCAGGCTCGGGGCGCTCCCAGTCGATCCCCTGCCGTGTAATTCGGTAAGGGTTGTAGCCATCCGCTGTCGTCGCATTGACGAACTTTGAAATCATGTTCGCGCCAAAGCACGGAATGGAGGAACTCAACGCTTCCCAGTTTTGGAAAATATCGCGCCAGTTGCCCTCATAGTTAAGAAGCTTGTTGCCTTTCTCATCTTTCACTTTGATGGCAAATCGATTCCACGGCCGCGATGGGTCTCCGTGACGACGACTGAAGCTCAGCGGTAAATATTCTCTGCAAAGACGCTCGAGCTGCAGATCCGTATTGTTTGCAAGCGCCGCATCAAGATCGTGATAGGTCATGCGCGTTGGTAACCCATCAAAGAAAGCCGTATTGGCGTCAAAGACCGCGCGATTCCATTCGACACAAAAAGCCATGAGATCAGACTTTTCGATGGCGTAGTTATCAATAAACAAACCGCCGCGCATGATATTAAACAGTACATTTGACGCATGGTGATTGGCGCTAAGCGTGTCACCCGTCATCTGTATGCCATCGGCCGTACTAATCAGGCGCTCCAGATTTCGAGAACCGAGATCGATATCGTCTGCAATTAAGGCGGCAACATCGCTGTCGCTTTGAATCAAGGACACAGTGTCTCTTACCGCTGCCGGACCTTGATTGACGTCGGCCACAATTCCCCAGCTCCGCTCAGCACCTGCGGCGAGCGCAAATGTCTGGTGAACGAAATACGCACCTCGTCGACCCAAAACTTCCTGCTCTTCGCTGATGGCGGCGCCAGATCTGAATTGGCTCAGCTGATTTGAACTGATGAGATAGCTTGCGTCCTGCACTCCATGCGACCAAACGGTTGTTGCTGACAGTGCCTCGCTGGGTTCGGCTTTGTCCGACAGGATCGAACTCATTGCATAAACAGCCAAGCCCGAGTTAGGTACTAACTCATTTTTCTTGTAGGCATCAACCAGGCAACTCAGCTCGTTTTGCGTGCCAGCCAACACGCCATAAGGCAGCAAATTCTCAATGCCATCGAGGATCTCGACTGCAGACTCGGCATTCCCAGTAGCCGAAATCGTGGACTGCTTTACAAAGCCAAAACGATCCGAGGTAGACCATGAATAAGTAAACTGGAGACCAAGATCGTGATTGGTCTCTTCAAAAATGAGTTTGTCACCCAGCACATTCTTGTAGAGGTTTCTCGTGATGCTGTAGATGCCTGTATGAGAGCGAGAGAAAGGCTCCCATAGCATCCGCTTGCCACCCTGATCGGCAATGACAATCGTTCGACTGCCCGTGTTATCCGAGTTATCGCGAATTTTATCTTCGGTGTAATACGGGAACAGCGCACTGTCACAATCCGTGCGGCCGGCAGACAGCCCGCCGCGTGTCGAGATAAACATCCAATGATTGGAATCGCTAACAACACTGATGAAGAAATCATCCATGCCATCGACATTGGCAATACGATAAAAAGATTCGCCATTACGGTTGACGTAATCACCCTCAACGGCAGTGGCAGAAGCATTAAGCGGATTGGCACCCAAATACAGCGTTTCGTTAGTCATATCTCTCAATCATTAATTTCGTGATATTCGAACTGTGAAGCGATGAAGTCGACACGCAGTCGACTGCCCTACTCTCATGGCGCCGCTTATCCTAATTGTCGGCGTATCAGTTCTACTGACGGACGGAGGATCGCAACCGTGTTTGATTGCATCCCTCTCAACTCGGGACGATATGCTAAAACACCACCCAGCCCAGCGATACCAAGGTTCATCCAACTTAACCAGTGAATGCGCCGTCTCGTCGTATTGAAGATGTCTGAAACAGCATCCTTGCTTAGCATCGCGTCTCCATCACAAACACCTACGACAAAACATACGAGGAGACACATGGGTAAGCGGACAGGGAAACACCATTATTTAATTGGGCAAGATAATCGCAGCGCGAGCGAGCTCGATTTAGATACCCGACTCGAGCTTTTGCTCGAAGAAAAGATGCATGGTATTTCCTTCAGCGCCTACACCAAGGGCCAGAAACCAGGTGACGAACTCACAGGCGAGCAGATCGAACATCGGATGGCGATTCTGGCGCCTCGTTTCAACTGGATTCGTTCTTTTTCTACCACTCAAGGCAATGAGCACATCCCGCAAGTAGCCAAAGCCATGGGCTTAAAGACCTTAGTTGGCGCCTGGCTTGGTGCGGATGCTGCTAAAAACAGAAATGAAGTCGATAAATTGATCGAACTCGCGCAAGCGGGCGCCGTTGACGTCGCCGCAGTGGGTAATGAGGTACTTTATCGCGGCGATCTGGAAGAGACCGAGCTCCTCGACTTCATGGCCGAGGTCAGAGAGCGACTCCCCTCAAATGTTCCCATGGGTTATGTCGATGCCTATTATGAGTTTGAAGACCGGCCGCAAGTGACAGAAGCCTGCGACGTGATACTCACTAACTGTTATCCGTTTTGGGAAGGCTGTGCTCTGCCCTACGCAACGCTTTACATGCAGGACATGTATCGTCGAGTACAAAAGGTCGCGAGCGGAAAGCGCGTCATCATTTCAGAGACTGGCTGGCCAAGTTCTGGTGGAAACTTTTACGGCGCTGAGTCATCGTTACAGGGAGCCTACCTTTATTTTCTAAAAGCGATGGAGTGGGCAGCTGAAGATGACGTGGAGATGTTTTATTTCGCGTCGTTTGATGAAGAGTGGAAAGTGTCTGGCGAAGCTGGTGAAGGTGACGTTGGTGCCCACTGGGGATTGTGGGATGAAAACGAAAAGTTTAAGTACTCAAACCTGTTATGAATAAGACGAAACGCCTGCCTTACAAACGTGCCATTTGCTACTCGGGATTCCGGGATGGGCAAAGCCCTGATGCGGGCGTCTTCCCCTCGGAGTCAGAAATTCTGGAGGATTTGCGGCTTCTCGAGGGACATTGGGATGCCCTTCGGGTCTACGCCTGTGATCTGCATACCGAGCGAGTACTCAAGGTCATCGAGCGCGAGAATCTACCCTTCACCGTTATGCTCGGTGCGTATATCGGTGCAGAGGTGAATAATCCTAATTGCCCATGGGGCGGTGTTTACAGTGATGAGACACTTCAAAAGAATTGTATCGACAACCAGCAAGAGTTGGATCGTGCCGTGGCGTGGGCTAATCGCTATGACGCAATTGTCGACATCGTATCCGTGGGCAACGAGGCGACCGTAGACTGGACTGACCATCTTATCGAGCCCGAGGCTGTGACAGCCTATGCGGCTTTTTTGCGCGCACGCATCTCTCAACCGGTGACTTTCTGCGAAAACTACGTTCCCTGGCTGGATAAGCTCACCGGCCTCGCTGAAGAACTAGATGTCATTGCCATTCATACCTACCCAGTGTGGGAATACAAAACGGTAGCGAAGGCAATGGCGTACACCCGTGAGAACTTTGATGCGGTTCAGAGCGCCTACCCGGATAAGCAGGTCATCATCACCGAGGCTGGCTGGGCTACAGCGTCGAACGGGCGCGGAATCCCACCAGAGAACGTCGGTGAACTGTTTCAGGAAACTTATCTGCGAGAGTTGCTCGAGTGGGCAGAGGAAGAAGAGATACTGGTTTATATCTTCGAAGCCTTCGACGAAAACTGGAAAGGATCGGACCATCCGCTGGAACCAGAGAAACACTGGGGCATATATCGAGCGGATCGTTCAGGCAAACCGGCACTGTCGCTCCAGCTGTAAAACTAGGTAACGACTTTTAGTGAGTGGGTCCTGGCTAATGTGGCGTAGCGCGATCTCATAGGTAGGATGTCATAGAGAGATAGCTCCGAGGGTGAACAGTGCCTATATACGCCTGTGTTCATGCGTATACTGGGATGTAATAAAAAACACATTAGGGGTTTAGCGGTAATGAATGGCGCAGATTTACTTATAAAGAAACTCGCAGACGCTGGTGTCAGTGCCTGCTTCGCCAATCCCTGGCACTTCAGAGATGCAGCTCGTCGCCGCGCTAGATAAAGAACCCCGAATTCGAGCTGTGCTTGGTCTTTTTGAGGGCGTCGTTACAGGTGCTGCAGATGGGTTTGCGCGCATGACCGACACGCCAGCCCTGACGCTACTTCACCTTGGACCGGGTTATGCCAATGGCATCGCCAATCTTCACAATGCATCGCGAGCGCGAGTGCCCGTATTGAACATGATTGGCGATCACGCAACGCATCACTTGGAATTGGATGCACCACTTACATCAGATATCGACGGACTGACCTCGGCTGTCTGCGCCTGGACAGGGGTGTCAACCAGTCCAGACGACTTGCCCGAAGTTGGACTGAAGGCTTGGCAAGCCAGCATGGAATATCCCGGTAATGTCACCGCCTTTGTGGCCCCGGCAAACCACGCCTGGGATCCCGCAGGTGGTGACGTGGATATCCCTGATATTCCAGCGCCTAAAACCCTGAGTGACGATGAGATCATGGAGGCAGCCGAAGCGCTTCGGAACAGTGATTCCGCGGCCTTATTCATGGGCGGTCATGCGCTCCGCGAGTCAGGCCTGATTCAAGCAGGGCGTATTGCTGAAGCAACTGGCGCGCGGCTGATCACCGAAACCTTCTTCACGCGTCAACAGCGAGGCGTCGGGCGCGTTGAGACCGAGCGCCTGCCCTACTTCGGTGAAATGGCTGCGGAGCACCTACAAGGACTCGATACCCTCGTCATTGTGGGCAGCAAGCCACCGGTATCCTTCTTTGCCTACCCCGGAAAACCCGGATGGCTATCACCTGAAGGGGCGAGCCTGCTTCAAATGGGTGACCACAGTGTCGACGCCATCGATACCCTGACGCGCATTGCCAATGCCCTTGGCGCGCCGAACGAGGTGACTAAAGTTGCACAACGCGCTGAACATGCCCTCGAATCTGGCCCCATCAATGCAGTAGAGCTGGGTAAAGTGATCGCCAATCGACTTCCGGAAAATGCGATTGTTTCTGACGAAGGCGCAACCAATGGTTTGGGTGCCTTCCTCATGACTGGAAACGCCGCTCCTCACGACTGGCTCACGCTCACAGGTGGCGCAATTGGGCAAGGCCTACCTCTTGCATTGGGCGCCGCGGTCGCATGTCCCGACCGAAAAGTTCTCGCATTGGAGGCTGATGGATCGGCGATGTATACGGTCCAAGCGTTATGGACGATGGTGCGCGAGGATCTCGACGTCACTGTGTTGATTCTTAACAACGGATCGTACGCCATCCTAAATATTGAGCTTGCGCGCGTCGGCGTGGAAAAACCGGGACCCACGGCCTTGTCATTGCTCGATTTAACCAACCCAGCGATTCAGTGGACTGATGTCGCCAAAGGTATGGGGATGGCAGCAGAGCGCGTCGATACAGTTGAAGCGCTGGATCGCGCGATGTCTGAGGCAATGGCAGAAAAAGGCCCTCGTCTTATTGAGGTCATCCTGTAAGCAACAGTCGCGGCTTTGTCGACATCGGCATTGCCGCAAACTGAAAATAAAAAGCTTACGAATCTGAAATCTCGGATATACTCGCGCCATGCTCAAATTTCGCGCGGTTATGCGGTTCTCAGGTATGTCAGCTCTGCTGGCATGCGCGGCCCTGCTCGGCTGCTCAGATGCCCCTGATGAGGAACCAGGCGGATCACGCGGTTCATGGGGTGCGCGCGAGTTGCCCGTCGTAACCGCACCTGTCGAGCGCGCACCGCTCATTGATTCAATAAAATCCGTGGGTACCGCGCGGGCTCGCCAAAGCGTGACGCTGTATCCAGAGAGCTCGGGGGTAGTCACATTCGCAAAGCTCGCACCCGACACACCGGTAACGAAGGGCGAGACACTCCTCAAGTTGGATGATCGCGATCAGGCACTTGCAGTTCGGCAAGCGGAGGTGGAACTTGCGGAAGCCAAGCGAACACTGAAGCGCTATCTTTCTCTCAACGCGACTGAGGCGAATATCCCGCAGAGCACCATCGATACAGCACAAAGTAACGTTGATTTAGCCGAGATTCGTATAGCGCAAGCCGAAGTCGAGCTCTCCCGTCGCCAGGTAACGGCCCCATTCTCAGGGCGTATTGGTATCACCGATGTGGAAATTGGTGATCGAGTGGACACCTCAACGGTCATTACCACGCTGGATGATCGCAGCGTTCTTCTAGTTGATTTTACGGTACCCGAGAGTTTTATCGGTCGCATCGTAACGGACCTTGAAGTGCAGGCGCGACAATGGGAGTCACCTGACGACAATACCTCCGGGAGAATTGTTGCGGTTGATTCTCGCGTGGACTCAGCGACGCGCGCTTTCAGAGCACGAGCGGCGATCGACAACAGCGCCGACGCCTTCGGCCGGGCATGGCGTTCGAAATTGATGCGTCGATCGAAAAAGGTGAGTACTTGAGCGTCCCGGAATTATCCGTTCAATGGGGCGCCGACGGGCCTTATGTTTGGTCCGCCGCAGGTGATCGAGCGATGCGCTCGCCCGTTGAAATGGTGCGACGCGTCGAGGGGCGAATGCTGATTCGCGGTGAATTAGCCGAGGGTCAACGGGTTATTCTCGAGGGAATACAGAGTGTTCGGCCCGGCATGAAGATTAAAGACATCAACGCAGCAACAGCGACTGCTCGATCACCCAAAACCGAACAGGCTGATCGCAGCTAAAATGCGCAACAAAGACCAATGAAAGCCACATTGAACGCCCTGGCCGGTGCCGGCCTTCCCGCTCTTGGTGTAAAGCGCCCATGGCTTGTCACCGTCATGAACCTGTTGATCGCTATTGCGGGTTTGGTCGCCATTTTTGCCATTGAAGTTAGAGAATTACCGGACGTCGATGAACCGGTCGTTAACGTTCGAGCCAACCTGCCGGGAGCCTCCCCGGAAACCATGGACGCGGAAGTCACTCGTATTCTTGAAGGTGCCGTTGCACGCGTCAGTGGCGTCAAAGAGGTGAACTCTAACAGCGAGGAGGGAAATACTCGTATTCGCGCCGTTTTTAATCCTAGCTCTGATGTTGATCGTGCGGCAGCCGATGTCCGGGAAGCGGTAAGCCGAGTTCAGCGCCAGCTACCGGATAACGTCGAACAGTTGGCCGTCTTCAAGGCAGACGAAGACGCCGAGGAAATCATGCGCATCGCCGTGCTGGCAGATGGTATGTCCGAGCAGGACCTCGCGACCATCGTCGAGCGTGATGTCGTTCCTGCCTTTATCTCTTTGCCTGGCGTTGCCGATGTGCCGCTCTTCGGCTCGCGTCGGCAGATTCTCAGAGTTGAACTTGATCCCGGCCGCATGAGCACCTACGGACTCACGGTAACGGACGTTCGCTCAGTGCTGACACAAGCACCGCTAGATGTCCCCGCTGGAAGCTTTAGAACCAGCGATCAGACACTCTTGGTGCGCGCAGATGCAGCTGTGGACTCGGAAGCCGATATTGGCAACCTCCTCATCACTGACAAGGTGCGTTTGCGTGACGTGGCTCGCATTGCCTACACGCCTGACGACGCGACCTCCGTGGTTCGACTGAATGGTCAGCGAGTATTGGGCGTCGGTGTAGTAAGGCAGGCTGGCTCAAACACAATTCAAATTTCAGAGGGGGCTCATCAGGCGGTTGCGCGCTTCAATGCGCAACGAGATGACATCAAGCTAGAGGTCATCTCTGATGAGGCTATCTTCATTAATGGCGCGGTATCGGAAGTGTTGCGGACACTCGCGTTCTCGGTACTCATCGTTATTCTGACAATTCGTCTGTTTTCCGGTAGCTGGCGCTTTACCCTCGTACCGGCGGTT
Organism: Halieaceae bacterium; assembly: GCA_038143085.1. Lineage (GTDB taxonomy): Bacteria > Pseudomonadota > Gammaproteobacteria > Pseudomonadales > Halieaceae > Luminiphilus. Next base: position 158,858 of record JAYQLG010000010.1, on the reverse strand, counting down.
GCTATTCCCATCTCTCTTCTCGGCACGCTTGCTGCGAGTTGGGTGCTCGGCTTTTCTATCAACATCCTGACGCTGTTAGCGCTGGTCCTGGCAACAGGACTGATTGTCGACGATGCCATTGTGGTACTTGAGAGTATTCAGCGTCGACAGAAACGTGGTGAAGGCACCAGCGCCTCGTCCGTCCTAGGAACACAATCCGTCTTCTTCGCAGTTATCGCGACGACCATGGTGTTGGTTGCCGTCTTTGTTCCCATCGCGTTTTTGCCGGGAACATCGGGGCGCCTGTTTCGAGAGTTTGGTCTGGTTCTGACCGTGGCGGTCGGCATTTCATCGTTCGTGGCATTGTCTCTAGTACCTGCGCTCATGGCGCGGTTAGGCAAATCCGAGTCTCCAATCCCCGGCCAATCAGAAACCCCCAATATCGTTCAGCGCATCTACAGTGGTAGTTTGCGATCGGTTTTGACTTACCCGGTGACATCGGTCCTTGTATCAATGGGTATTGCTGCCGCTGCCGCCAGTGTTTACACGTCGTTGGATAGCGAATTGCTGCCCACAGAGGATCGCGGCAAATTGAATATGTTTGCGCGTGGCCCTGCTGGCGTCGGCCTACCCTACACCGAGCGTCAGTCCGACCAAATTGAGGCCATTTTCCAACCTTATCTCGACTCGGGCGTCATAGAGCGGCTGTACAGCGTCGCAGGTCGCTGGGACCCAAACATCATTTACGTCGTGGGAACACTCAAGCCGTGGGAAGACAGAGAGATATCTCAGCAAGAGCTAGCAGCAGAGATTCAGCCGCAGCTGAGCCAGTTGCCGGGTGTGACTGCTCGCGTGTACGGAAGCAACAGCCTGAACATGCGTGGGGGCTGGCGCGGTGGCATCCAGTTTGTCCTACTGGGTAGCGAATACGAGGAAATATACGCGGCAGCCCGCGTCTACGCTGATGCGATACGAGAGCGACTCGATAGTGTTGAGAATCCACGCATCGACTACACCCCATCGCAAGCCCAGGTAGCCATCAAAATTGACAGAGAGCGACTCGCGGATCTCAACGTATCCATCGACGAACTGGCTCAGACACTGCGCGTAATGGTTGACGGCGTTCGGGTCGTCGACTTAAACGGGCGTGATCAATCGATCCCCATTGTATTGAAGGCGGGTAAGAATCGGATTCAGGGCCCAAATGATCTGGTGAACCTGTTCGTTCGCTCGCAAACCGGTCAACTTATCCCCTTGGCATCGCTCGTCACTGTCGTCGAGGAAGGTGTTCCCGATGAATTGCGGCGACTCTATCAGCGGCGCTCCATCAGCATCGACATGCAAACCGTTGAAGGGGTGGCCTTACAAACTGCCGTGGATGATCTCATGGCTTTAGCCAAAGAAGTTGTCCCCAGCTCCATTACGGTTGTCCCCGAAGGCGAGGCCGCGCGCTTGGGCGAATCTCAGCGAGACTCGCTCTACGCCTATGGTCTCGCACTCTTGATTGTATTTTTGGTGCTCGTTGCGCAGTTTGAAAGCCTGACCTCAGCGCTCGTCATCATGACCATTGTGCCATTCGGTCTCGCTGCGGCGATCTTCGCCCTATTCATCACTGGGACGTCACTCAACGTGTATTCACAAGTCGGTCTCGTCATGCTCATTGGGTTAATCGCTAAGAACGGCATTCTACTGGTCGAATTTGCCGATCAACGGCGTGATGCGGGTGCCAGTGTGCGAGATGCCATTGAGGATGCTGCAAACATTCGACTCCGGCCGATCGCAATGACACTGATCTCAACGGTGCTCGGCGCACTGCCGCTTATCTTGTCCTCGGGCCCCGGATCTGAAGCACGCGAGGCTGTGGGATGGGTTGTCTTTGGTGGTCTGGGTCTCACCGCATTCTTCACACTGTTTCTGACACCAGTCATTTACCTCGCCGTCGCACGCTTCTCCAAGCCTCGAGCCGATGCACGGCTGAAACTCGAGCAGGAGCTGGAAGCCGCCACCGAGCTTTGATGCACTTCCCTGGTTAGTTGGGCTCAGGACAGGCCCTCGAGTAATCGCCAACTAGTAGCCCCTAACATCGTCCTAATAATCACACCAAGCTGCGTCAATTGGGACGTCATCACCTTTTATTTAAGGCGATTTGTGCCACTATTGAATCAAACAAAAACTATTGAGGCGGACTCACGTGACCACTATCACCATCAATGGGAAAGACCATTCGTTTAACGGTATTGATCCCGCAATGCCCTTGCTTTGGGCCCTGCGCGATCATGCGGGAATTCAGGGCGTAAAATACGGCTGTGGCGTGGGCCAATGCGGTGCCTGCACTGTCTGGCTTGACGGTTTCGCCGTTCGTTCATGTCAGCTGACAGTTGGCGCACTTGAAGGTCGCGCGATTACTACGGTTGAAGGATTGGCAACGGCGACACTACACCCCGTTCAGCAGGCATGGATTGACCATGATGTCGCACAGTGTGGCTACTGTCAGGCAGGCCAAATCATGTCTGCAGCCGCACTCCTTGAACGAAATCCGAGCCCCACCGATGATGAGATCGATGCAGCCATGGCGGGCAACCTTTGCCGCTGCGGTACCTATGTGCGCATTAAGTCGGCGATTAAAGCGGCCAGCGGTGCGATGACCGCCTCAGCCCTGTTCTACAACGCAATGGAAGCAGAGGAGGTGTCAGCATGAATCAGCCATCCAATCAGATCGCCAACACCGAGCGGCGCGACTTCCTCAAAATTTCACTGGGTCTAGCCCTATCGTCTACAGGCAGCATTTCGATGATGTCTCTGGCATCAGCTGAGGCGTCGGGAACCCTAAACGCTTACGTGAACATCAACGCGGATGGTAGCGTCACCATTTACGGCCCGAACCCAGAAGTGGGCCAAGGCGTTAATACGTCGTTACCCATGATTGTGGCAGAGGAACTCGACGCTAAGTGGGAAGATGTCCAATGCGAAGCGGCGCCCGTTCAACAGCAATACGGTATGCAATTTGCCGGGGGCTCTCTGTCTATCCCCATGCGCTGGGATGAAATGAGAAAAATGGGCGCAACGGCGAGAGAAATGTTGTGCCGTGCGGCGGCAAGCCAATGGAATGTGCCGCGCGACGAACTCACAACGGCTGACTCGATGGTCCGGCATGGTCCCTCGGGCAAGTCGGCTCACTACAAAGATCTGGTGGCGGCAGCGTCACTTATCGCCGTACCGGATGAGGCGGACGTGCGACTCAAAGCGCCCGCAGACTATCGTTTGTTGGGCAAACGTATTCCGAACGCGTCAGCAGAAGGCATTGCCACGGGCAAACCGATATTTGGTATCGATGCCAAAGTCGACGGTATGGTTTACGCGAGCTTCGTTAAGTGTCCGTCAATTGGTGGCGTCGTAAAATCGGCCAATCTGGAAGCTGTCAGAGCGCTACCGGGAGTTATTGATGCCTTCATCCTCGATGGAACGCCGGGACCCTACAACTTTGACATTAGAGAGTCCCACGCAATTCAAAGCGGGGTCGCTATTGTGGGTAAGGACACATGGTCGACCTTCAAAGCGCGCGAAACTTTAAAAGTAGATTGGGATCTATCAGCCGCGTCGCAGGATAACTCGGATGTCATTGAGGCGGAGGCGCTTGCTGCCCTCGCTGCCGAGAAGGTCGAGGCTGAAATCGAGCGCACAGGCGATGTGGAAGCGGCCTTCGCAAACGCGGCAATGACGGCCGATTCAACCTATTCAACCGATTTTGTATCGCACGCGCAGTTAGAACCTCAAGGCGTACTTGTGTCTGCAGCAACCAGTGCCGTTGAAGTGTGGACCAGTAGTCAAACACCGGTCTTCATCACCTCAAATCTCGCAAAATTACTGGACGTAGCACCGGGCAACATTACCGTACACCAACTTCGTGGCGGTGGCGGTTTTGGGCGTCGATTATCCAACGAGTACATCTTCGAAGCTGCGCTCATATCACGACGCGTTGGCGCACCGGTCAAACTCCAGTGGAAACGTGAAGATGACATGGCATTTGATTACTTTAGAGCGCCCACCTATTACCGGCTCCAAGGAGCCATAGCCGCTGACGGGCAACTCGTCGGCTGGAAAAACCTCGTGGCTGCGGCCTCAGCGGACGGGGAAAACGCTAATTATGGTGCTAGTTACCGACCCTACGACTTCCCGGGCAAGGTCATACCCAACGTAGCGGTAGAGCAAAGCTTCGTTAAGTCTCAAACACCAACCGGCGCTTGGCGAGCTCCGATCTCCAATGTCTATGCCTTTGCTGAGCAATCCTTTATCGCTGAACTCGCACACAAGGCGGGACAGGATCACCGCGATTTCCTGCTCAATGCGATTGGTGACAAAGGATGGATAAAAGAGGGTGACATGGCCAGCCTCAATACGGCCAGAGCACGCGCAACTATTGAGGCTGTGACTAAAGCGGCTGGATGGGGACGCAAGTTACCTGAGGGTCATGGCCTAGGGCTTGCCTTCTTCTTGAGCCACTCTGGTCACATCGCCGAGGTGGCTGAAGTCAGCGTGGACGGTAAAAACATTACCGTCCACGACGTCTGGGTTGCGGCCGATGTCGGTCAGGTAGTCAACCTCTCGGGACTGGAGAACCAGTTACAGGGATCAGTCGTCGATGGCTTGAGCACCATGGCTGCACAAAGCATCAGCATCAAGAACGGAGCTGTCGTACAGAGCAACCACGACAGCTACCCCCTATTGCGCATGCCGCAAAGTCCGCGGGTCCATGTTGACGTTTTGAACTCAGGCTACCGCCCTACCGGTGCGGGAGAGCCTGCACTGCCACCTCTGGCACCCGCGGTCTGCAATGCCGTCTTTAATGCCTGCGGCGAACGCATCAGGGCACTGCCTATTAGCAAGGCAGGCTTTACGATCGTCTAACCGCGCTCTGCGGACAGGCTCCGAAGATCAAGGCTTGGCACGCAATCGGTATGAAAGCTGCCCGTATAAAAAAGCCCCCTAATGGGGGCTTTTTCTTTTAGAACCTAAGTTAGGTCTTAGGCACCGAGTGCCGCTACTGCAGGCGACGCCTCAGCATCGCTTCGCAGATCCGCCTTGATAATCGGAAGCGTGCGGACCCGTTTACCTGTCGCATCGAAAATGGCATTTGCTAAAGCCGGAGCCACACCCGGTGTACCAGGCTCACCGGCGCCACCTATTTCGGCTCCACTGTTGATGATGTGCGTCTCCATAACGGGTGAATCGTGCATTCGAATCGCGTCGTAATCAGCAAAACTACTTTGCGCCACAGCGCCGCCTTCGATAGTGATCTCGCCATACATCGCTGCGCTGAGACCATAGATGACACCAGACTCAATTTGAGCCCTAGTGCCATCAGGTGACACTGCGTAACCAGCATCGATCACCGATACGACCCGATCTACCCAAGTTTTGCCATTGGAGACTGTCACTTCAACGACTTGAGCCACTATTGAGCCAAATGACTCTTGAAGCGATATACCTCTACCACGGCCCGCCTCTAGCGGTCTGTTCCAGTCAGCCTCCTTGGCAACACGCTTTAAAGCAGCTAGGAGCCGGGGCTTGTCTTTTAACATCTCTACACGAAACTCAAATGGATCTCGTCCCGCCGCGTGCGCTGCTTCATCAATGAAGGACTCGGTGAAGAAACCGTGCTGGGAGTGATCAACACTTCGCCATGCACCAAACGGCACATGAGTGGGGCTAGCAACATGCCCGATATCCTGTGATGCCACAGCATAGGGTATCAATGGGGCCTCGATAGGCTCATGTTTCTCGACGTAGGTGTTTTGCCAGGCAATCAGTTTGCCGCCTGCATCCAATCCCGCCTTAAATCGACTTTGTACAGCAGGCCGATAAAAATCTTGTCGAATATCTTCAGCACGCGAATACACCAACTGCACAGGTCGCCCGACAGCGCGGGCGATGACGGCGGCTTGCAACCCATAATCCGCATTGCTCTTTCGACCAAAACCGCCACCCATAAAGTAGTTATGAAGCGTCACATTCTCGACATCCAGCCCTAGTTCCGCCGCAATGTGCTGACGGAAGCCCAATGGGTTCTGACAACCGATCCAAATCTCCGCATGGTCGGCAGACACCTCTGCCGTTGCATTTGGCGGCTCCATACACGAGTGCGCCAAGAACGGAACACGGTAATCTGCCGAGAGAATAGTGCTGGCGTCGTTGAAGGCCGCATCGCTATCACCGGTAACAACGTCATGCTTGCGATTCACGGCGTTGGAGATATCCCTGTCAAACTGTGCAAAGATTGTCTCACTCGAGACCGTCTCCTTGCCGCCCGTTTCCCAGTCCACCTCAAGCGCGCTCAGTGCTTTTTCGGCTCGCCAGTAACTATCCGCAACCACGGCGACTGAATCGCCCGCCTTATAGGCTCCAACAAGCCCTGATGCGCTTGACGAACCAATCGTTACGACGTCAATAACACCAGGCATAGCTCGCACTGCAGTATCGTCAACGCTACGAATGGTGCTGCCAAAAACTGGCGAACGTCTGACCGCTGCGTAAACCATCCCAGGCCGCTTCACGTCCATTGCAAACATGGCACTACCGTCAACCTTTGATGGAATATCGTGTCGGGGCTTACTCTGTCCCATGACAGAGAACTGACTCGCCTTCTTGAGCTTGGGTGTCGATGACGGCGTCATCTCAGCGGCAGCTGCCGCAAACTCTGAGTAAGGAGCCGATCGACCACTGCTGTCGTGATGCAACATGCTCTTAGCTGTTCGAATTTCGCTCTCGGGTACACCCCAGGCCTTCGACGCAGTTTTTACCAGCATCTCTCGTACCGATGCACCGGCAGCACGAAGGAAATACTGTCCGGTCGCACGGATACTCAGACTTCCCCCGGTTACCTGCATACCAATCGCATCAGCAACATTGAGCATTAAACCATCAACGGTTGGGACCACCGCGTCCGGAAAGTTAACCCCTTTAAACAAGTAGGCACGTCCCAACGCATTGTTTGCATACGCGCCGTCCGCAGGTGCTTCCTCAAAACTCATCAAATCCCAATCAGCATCAAGTTCTTCAGCGAGCATTTGAGTCAGAGCAGTTTGCGCGCCCTGGCCCATTTCAGAGTGAGGCAAAATCGCCGTTGCACGATTGTCGCCGTCAATCTTCAAATAAATATGTAGGAGGTTCTCGCCCTCACCCGCCACCAAGTGTCCCGCCGTCTCTGTCGGGTTGCCGGGACGAACGGCGATGCCAATAACCAGCCCTGTTCCACCTAAAACACCGGCAGAAAGGACGCCACGTCTGGTCCACTTACCCATTCTGACTACCCTCCATCGCATCGTAGAAGGACGCGCCCGCTACCTGCTTGATCGCTGATCGTATCCGTCCATACATGCCGCAGCGACAGACATTACCTCGCATGGCCGTGTCGATATCGGCATCCGATGGATTGGGGTTATCGGCAAGCAACGCCACCGCCGACATCAGCTGACCCGACTGACAATAGCCGCACTGCGGAACCTGGTGATCAATCCAAGCCTGTTGAAGCGCATGAAGCGACCCATCATCACCCTTCAAACCCTCAATGGTGGTGACACTGGCACCCTCTATAGAGGCGATGGGCGTGATGCAGGCACGTTGCGCTCGTCCATTCACATGGATAGTGCAGGCACCGCACTGGGCCTTCCCACAGCCAAATTTGGTTCCGGTTAAGTCGAGCTGCTCTCGGATGACCCAGAGCACGGGTGTTTCCGGATCAGTATCAACCGTCCGTATTTCCCCATTAAGTGTAAAGGTTGTCATTCACTCGTTCCTCAGTATCTAGGCGTCTGCAAGTGCCTTCATGGTGCCGACAGTATGATCGAATTCTTCGCATGTTGCTGTTACGTACGATTACATACGGTCATACTTGGACTTGGGTTAACATTGTTGACCCTCAGTCAGTTAATTTAATGACTGGCGGTCATTTGTCAACAAAGTTACTATCCGGACATGGCATCAACTATCAGTCACATCAAGCGTGCGCGAACGCCCGAGCAAAAAAGCGATCGGCGGGAGACCATTCTCTCTACTGCAAAGGTCCTATTCATGGAAGCGGGCTATGAAGGCTTTTCCATGGGACTGCTGTCGAAGCGCGCAGGCGTTGCTAAGGGCACGCTGTATCTGTATTTCGGCACCAAGGAAGAGGTGCTGTTGTCACTCTACAGTCAGGAGTTTGAGCATTTCTGTAACAACATTGTCGTGGGCATCTCTCCGGGCATCTCAGATACTGAATTTGTATCGCATCTGTATGAGACCAGCCTATCGGACCCGATTTTCCTGGCACTGCACGCCAGACTGGGTACCGTAATCGAGCAGAATATTTCAGTCGACGCGTTGGTAACCTCTAAACGCAACATGGCTACTCACTTTCACACCATGGTCACACAACTCTCTGAACCGCTCGGGCTGAGCTTTGAGCAAACGATCGAAGCACTGATCGGCATATCCGCATTGTTGACGGGTTCCTATGACGGCTCATCGGATTCGGTTATCGAAAACGAGGTAATTCCCGAGGACGTGGCAACCTTCATGGGTTACTTCGATATGAAAGTGCGCTTTGAAAAAAATGCGGGCTACATCCTTCAGGGTATCCGCACCTCATCACGCTAATGCCCCCATGAAGCATCGTCACAACCCCAGCCATCGAGTCATCCGTCGTCAGGCCAACCCATCACCCCAGGGGATCTGGTCATGACGATGCAGCTAGCCGCAATGCTCTCGCGTTGGGAACCCCAACGCGACGCAGACGAGTGGATTTTAGGTACCGTTTACAAAACCGAAGGCTCGAGTTATCGAAAACCCGGCGCAATGAGTCTGATCAGCTCGGGGGGCGAGCAACTCGGGCTATTAAGTGGCGGCTGTCTCGAAGCGGATATAAGACTTAACGCGCGCAAAGTCATGGCCTCGGGTATCCCCGTTTGCATTCGCTATGACGGCGATGATGAAGATGATCTGTCATATCGACTTGGCATCGGTTGCGGTGGTGTCGTTCACGTCTTACTAGAACCGGTTAATGTCGAGAACAATTATCAGGGCCTACTAGACATTCAATGCTCGTTGGCTAAGCGCCAAAGCGGATACTTAAAGCAACACATACCTGCACCGGGAGGCGAGAGTCTTCCTAGCCAGTACGTCATCGCATCCGTTCTAACGCGCAAGCGTGAGAAAAGCCGACTGGAAGCTATAGACGGTGAAAACTGGCTGATTTCGCATATCACGCCAGCCCCTCATTTACTGATCGCTGGTGGTGGCATCGACGCGCAACCCGTGGTTGCGCTAGCCAATCAACTCGGTTGGGAAACGACTGTTTGGGATCCGCGACCCGCCAATGCTAGAGATGAGTTTTTCCATATGGCTGACCATCGACTGCGATGTCCAGTCGAGGAGCTGTCGCAGTGGGTACGGGACGCCGCGGTCAATGCCGCTATGCTGATGACTCATAGCGTACCCATGGATGCCCAAAGTCTAAGTGCTGTCGCGGGTTGCGGCCTTGATTATGTAGGCCTTCTCGGTCCCACCCATCGCAGGGAGGAAGTATTCGTAGAAGCTGGTCTCAGTGATGAAGAATACCAGCCTCGTGTTGATGGTCCTGCCGGATTTGACATCGGCGGCGAACTGCCCGAAAGCATAGCGCTCTCCGTCATCGCCAAGTGTCATGATGCGATCTTTGGTGCAGCAGCTATTGGCGCGACAGCCAAGTAGGAATGACTGAGCCTCGGCTAGGCATCGTTATTCTCGCTGCGGGTGAAGCGCGTCGGTTTGGCGCCTGCAAGCAGCTCGCCTTATTCCACACGAAACCACTACTGCAACATGTGATCGATGCTGCGCTCCCTCTCACACCTGCGCGACTTGTGGTCATGACCGGCAAGTATCACGAGGCCATCGCGGCAGCTAAAAATGAGGGTGTCGTGACCGGCGCTGAACTCATTCTCAACCCCGACTGGTCATCAGGAATGAGTAGCTCCATCAGGCTCGGCTGCGAGCTACTGTCTGACGACTGTGATCAGTTGTTAGTGCTGTTGGCCGATCAGGTGCTGGTCTCGACCAGCGAACTCGAGACCCTCGTCGCACAAGCTGTGGACGGTGGGAGCGCCTGTGCGGGCTTCAGCGAGACTGTAGGCCCACCTGCCGTATTCTCTCGCGTCTGGTATCCCGATCTGCTGACACTCAATGCTGAAAACGGCGCTAAGAAGCTTCTGACCGATCCAGCAAAACAGGTGACGATTGTTCCCATGAAATCGGCAGGATGGGATATTGATTCGAAGGATGATTTAGAGCGACTCAGTGACGTCAGTAGCTATATTTTTGGAAATTGAGGTGCCTTCTCTGCAACACTCTCTGTAACACTCACACAGCGAAACATGGTCAACAGTCGTCATCAGACTTAGGGATAACCCCATGGATAATCAATTACAAAAGGACATGTGGAATGGCCGCGCCGGAGCCAGCTGGGTTAGGCATAACTCGTTGCTGGAAGAGTTGCTGTCAGAGCCGGGCCGTCAATGTATGGCGTTATTTGACTTACCGGCGAGTGCACAAGTGCTTGATGTCGGCTGTGGCTGCGGCAATCAGACGCTCGACTGGGCCGCCCGGCTCGACCCCTCCTCTACCATTACAGGGGTTGATATTTCGGAGCCCATGTTGGCGCTGGCTGAGGATTTAAAGTCTGCCAATCACTCATCGCTACAAGCCAATGTGTCGTTCGTAATGGGCGATGCCAGTGAACCACTGTTTCCCGAGGCGTCTTTCGATGCCATTTATTCCCGATTTGGAGTCATGTTTTTTGCAGACCCTACGGCAGCCTTCGCCCAACTACGTTCCAACTTAAAACCGGACGGTCAGCTGCAAAGCCCCGCAGGCAGCGCTCACCGTTTTACCACCCCCACCGCCGGCAAAGCCCGGAGCGCCTTCCCTTTGGCTTATCCGACAGGGAACGTAAATTTTCGCGACGTCAGTGTTCAGCCGCTTCGACTCTCAGCTCCCATGACAGGTTTCGTCAGAAATCGTGAACGTGGTGACTTGGTTCGATAGACCCAACTCATCCAATGCCGTCTGGAATTGCCCAAGGCCCGCATCCAGCGCAGGCAGCATTGTCGCTTGCTGGCCGAGGGTATCTTCGTGGTGGTCCCACCCGCCAAAGGTCACGAAAAAGGTCTGCCGACTGACCCCAAGCTGCTCAAGCACGCTCGCAAGCTCGGCAATACGCTTCATAGCATATGAAAAAGAATCCTCGGCGAAAGGTGTGCTCAGGGTCGTGGCTTGAGAGAGCGCTGAAGAAAAGACATCGCCTGCATCAATGGCTGACGGTATCTTGTTCCCGTAAACCGCCTGCAAGGTCGACGCACTACTATCAGCCATCAAGCTTTCAAAGGAGCGCTTGAAGAGGTCATTGTCAAAACCGGCAATCGTCTGAATGCCACGACTCGCGCTGATGGCGTAAGAGCCCGTAGCGGCCCCCGCTTGAAAAGAGTTATTCCCTGACAGCGAAATATTACCCGCGAGCGCAAGCCCCGTATTCGCGCCGGGCAACGCATCGATTAACCGCCCACCGAACCCCGTTCCCGCACGATTGGCGGGGGTCGCTGTCTGCCAGCTTAGAATCTGATCGGAATGCGAGAATAAGCCCAGGGGCAGCCTCGCTGTTTCAGCCTCCAGTGCGTCTCGGGTCGTTGGCTCAACCAAGGGCCCCACGTTAGTTACCATGGTCGCCTGACCGGTATTGAAGCGTTGTTGCAAACTACTCATCGCCGGATGCACGCCAAACTGAACGCCCTCGTGCTGGCCATCGAGCGGCAAGAGATCATTTTGACTCAGTGCTAAGTCCGACCGTCTTGCCTGATAGCGGTTATAAGCAAGCTCTGAGCGAGGCACCAAAATATTGAAGCTATCGGCTCCGCCTGCCAGTAACACACAGACAACGGCGCGATACTCTTCTGCGGCAATGGCACGCGCCGATCCCAGCAATGAAAGCGGTAAGGTTGTGGCCATGGTCATGCTAACCGCACTTCCTAAGCCGTTTCTCAAGAAACGTCGCCGGTTCACCATAATGCATTCCTCTCGGCTACTGCCTGATCGGGCGAGGTTAGAGCGAGGTATAAGACCAGTTTTACGCGATCTGTAGGCGTGGAACCCGCTGCCTCATCGAAGGCGCCTGAGATGACAGAGCGCGTATGTTCACTCATGGTCCCAGCAAAAAACAAACGTTCTATGCGCAGCAGTAGCTCTTCTTTGTTATCCGCCAGACTCACCATCGAGGCTAGATCTAGTCGCATTTCGGGTAGTTGCGAATGATTGTGCATCGGCCGATCGCTGTAGAGGACTTGAGCCATCAAGTTGGTTACGCCCACAATCGTATCCTCCGTCGTAATCTGCATTTCAGGTGAGATCAACCCCTGCCCACCCTGCGGACGATAGAACGGCGAATAAAAATTGAAGACACTGGGGGCAGTTAAAACCATCTGCCCTGTGGCGTTCTCAACAAAGAAGCCAGTAACCCCAATGTCACTTCCTTCGGAGGGCATGGCGTTGAGCGCCCGATTAGCCGCGAGGAACCGCCTAAAGGCTCTCTGACTCGAGAGGCATTGGCTACCTCGGGGTCGGTGAGGATGGCGCGGATCACTGCCTGCATATCACCCCGTACGCCATCGCCATTGTCGGCAAAGACCGCTGAAATTCGACTGACGTACTCGGGTGATGGGTTTGAAGAGACCAGCCGCTGAATCAATTGCTTGCCAACGAACGGGCCTACATTCGGGTGATTAAATAGGTTATCAACCGCGTCATCGATGTCCTGGATTCCTGTCTGTCCATCGGGGACCACGAATCCGTTGAGCAAGTATTTTTCACCAGGCTCATGGAAGTTATCGAACATCACCATGGGGGTGTGGAGCACGGCTCTGTTGCGCCCGAACTGCGGCTCTAGTCCATCCGCACCCGCATAGGCGAGGCCTGTAAATATCTTGGAGAACTCACGAATATCAGTATTGTCGTAGGGGGGGATGGGGCGGCCATCTGCATCCAATTTCCGTTTACCGTCCGCATTTAGCTCGTAGAGACCGATGGTGAAGAGCTGCATGACCTCACGGGCGTAATTCTCGTCGGGGAAGGTATTGGCATCGGGGTCCGTCTTCGCATTGTTGACGTGGCTTAGATAAAACCCCATGGCCGGATGCAGTGTGACAGCTCGCAACAAGTCCCTGTAGTTGCCAAAACTGTGAACTAGCAAGGTGTCATAGTAGTTGGAGAGTCCCAGTGGGTTATTTCCCAAGACGCCCGTCTGCGAGACGACAAACAGCTGAGTGAGGGCATAGGCCGTCACTTGTCTCAGCTGGTCAGGTGCGGTTAGCGCGTTTTCGAAGAAGGCAAAGCGCCGAAATAAACCGATAGGGATCGGACTGTCTTGGGTATTAAATCCATACTGCGCGCCATACCGTCGAACGATCGGTTCGTGCAGGCTAATGGGCATCGAAAACTGCTGATCAAGCCACGCATCAAGGCCACTCTCTGCCACCGATTCAACGTCGCTGTAGCGGGCGCCGAATGTACCAGTGTCGAGAATAAGCGCTGCATCTCGGTAGTCCTCAACTGTCGGCTCGCTGGGCCCCGTTGATCCGCCACCCCCACTGCCACCACCGGAGCCTGGGGGATCGACAGGTGCGCTGCCGCCACCTCCGCCACCACAAGCCGTTAGCAACGCGAGGAGCGCCCATGTAACCAGGGAATGTTTCATAGGATCAACCCTCTCTTTACTGCCCGTACTGTTTGTCTTACGGCGGCCCGCGCTATACCCGTCGATCCAACTCGCACGGCCTCTGTGACGCAAGATTTTCGATGAAACCTTGCGAGTCCGTTGAGAATGCCAACCTGTCGTAATTTACCTCAATCAAGCCGCATGTGAAGGCAAGCTAAACGATAAACGAACAGCACTGTCTCTAAATTCCCTCGCTCACCACTCATTTCCATTTTAGCCCCGTATACTATGGGGCAGCTTTTTAGTTGATGGTGTATCGATTGTCAGCTAATCACCAAAACAACAGCCAATAAAACAGTGGAATCGGGTATGAGCAGAGAGTTTGATGTCATCATCTACGGAGCAAGTGGTTTTACCGGCCGCCTAGTTGCCGAGTACATGGGTAAAACCTATGGCGATAGCGCTAACTGGGCCATGGCGGGTCGAAATGAGGCGAAACTCGCAGAAGTAAGAGAATTGGTTGGCGCGCCCAGTACGACACCACTCGTGACTGCCGATGCCAGTGACCGTGAGTCACTGCGCGCGATGGTTAAGCGGGCGCAATGCATCTGCACTACGGTTGGCCCCTATCAGCTTTACGGCTCGGAGTTGGTCAGACTCTGCGCTGAAGAGTGCACACACTACGTTGACTTATCGGGTGAGCCCGGCTGGATGCACGAGATGATCACAGCGCATCAGGAGGCTGCGGAGGCCTCTGGTGCTCGCATCGTTCACAGCTGTGGATTTGACTCCATTCCCTTCGACCTGGGTGTCTATTTCCTCCAGAAAGCTGCGATTGCCCAGACGGGCAAACCCATGCCCCGGGTGCGGGGTCGGGTCCGCGCCATGAATGGCGAGTTCTCTGGAGGCACCGCGGCGTCATTGGGTGCCACTATGGCTGCACTCAAAACCAATCCGGGTCTCATCAAGATACTGGCAAATCCGTTCTCGCTCGCTAATGGCTTCCAAGGCCCTGAACAGCCATCCGATGCGAAACCGTATGACGACGAGGTCGTGGGTTCATGGGTTGCACCGTTCATCATGGCACCCATCAACACCAAGAACGTTCATCGCTCCAATGCCATGCTGAACCACCTCTACGGTGAAGATTTCCAGTATGACGAAATGATGGTGACCGGACCGGGCGAGCAGGGAGCGGCAGTAGCCAAGATGGTAGCGAGCAGCAACCCTTTGGAGGGTGATGACGTCCCCAAGCCAGGTGAAGGCCCCTCCAAGGAGAGCCGAGAGGCGGGTCACTATGACGTACTGTTCGTGGGTACGAACGAACAGGGACAGCGCATCGAAGCGACGGTCACCGGCGACATGGACCCTGGTTATGGGTCAACGTCTAAGATGATTGCCGAAAGCGCGCTGTGCATCGTTCACGACTGTGCAGGCTTACCGGGTGGTGTTTACACACCGGCACCTGCAATGGGCGACAAGCTTATCGAGCGACTGGTTGCGAACGCGGGCCTCACTTTCGACCTTGGCGCCTAACAACCCTCTCTCTAGCGGCCACCAAATAGGCGGTGCTGGGGTAAATCCTCAGCACCGCTCAGCACCAACAAGCCAGCGAGAATAGCCAGATTCTTGACGAAGTTCTGAGTCTCATGCGCCTGACTCACTCCCTCATAAAGATCCCAAAAATCGTGCATACCGAGATTAATGACCAGCGTGAGTGCGGCCAACGCAAGCGCAACCTGCCCGACGCGAAGACCCAGCATTAACATCACCCCTCCTCCCACTTGGAGGACGATGGTAACCGGCAGCAAGCCCTCTGGTAGCGGAATATTATGAAGCGACATGTAACCTAAAGTGTCAGCGTAACCCGTGATTTTCGAGATTCCCGGCAAGAAGAAATACAGGCCAAGTAAAAAGCGACCCAGTGTTACTGCAAATGTCATCTTACTCTCCGAAACCATCACATTGACTCCCATTAAACACCGCTTTACTGACCAAAGACACCGCCGATCCGGGCATAAAAGATTTAGCCAAAAAAAAAGCCGCTAAGCGGCCTTCTTCTGAACCTGACACCGTTCAGACGAATGTGTCTCCGGCAGCCAGTTTTTCAGCAACAATCGCGGGCGCGGCAAACCGGTCGCCATAAGCCTCACTCAACTCGTCGCAGCGATCGATGAAGTTCTGCAGACCATAGGTATACACAAACTGAAGGAGACCACCTGTCCAGGCCGGCGCGCCAATACCCATAATTGAGCCGATATTGCCATCTGCCACGCTGCGCAGAACACCGGTCTCAAGGCACTTTAGCGCCTCGATCACCTGCCGAAAGAGCAAGCGCTCTTTGATGTCCTGATCGGATATTTCCACGCCCTCACGACCATAGAGATCGGACAGACCTGACCAAACTTCTTTAGAGCCATCTGCGCCGTACTCGTAGAAACCGCCACCGTGATAACGACCGCCACGTCCGTGTTCACCCACCATGGTGTCAACAACACCCGCGGTAATAGAGCGATCGTCGCCATCAATGACAAGACCCATCTCTTTCCAGGTCTCTTGTGCCTTTCGTGACAACTCAAGACTCACCTCGTCATAAACCGTCAGCGGGCCTACCGGCATACCCACCGCTTTCCCAAGATTATCGATGCGCACAGGCTTAACACCCTCGACAAGCATTCGTACGCCCTCATCGAGATACGTGCCAAAGGTGCGCGAGGTAAAGAACCCAAGGGAATCGTTGACAACGATCGGCGTTTTCTTGATCTGCTTTGTAAAATCAAAGGCTTTAGCCAGTGCGACATCACCGGTCTTCTCGCCCATGATGATCTCAACCAGCGGCATCTTATCGACCGGAGAGAAGAAGTGGATGCCAATGAAGTTTTCAGTATGTTGACTGGCCTGCGCCAGCTGCGTGATGGGCAGTGTGGACGTATTTGAACCCCAGATACCACCCTCGGCCAGACGCGGCTCGAGATCACGAGTCATCTGGTGCTTAAGTTTCATGTTTTCGAAGACGGCTTCGATAATCAGATCGCAACCATCGAGGTCGTCGTCTGATGCCGTTGGATGAATTAGCGATAGCACCTCGGTCATTTTCTCGGGCGTCATGCGCCCCCTATCAACACGCTTCTGCAATAAGGTCTCGGTATAGGCTTTCCCCTTCACGGCTGCCTCGAGACTGATGTCTTTTTCAATACAACCTCGATACCCACCATGGCCGATGAGTAGGCAATGCCCTGCCCCATCATTCCGGCTCCCAGTACGCCAACCTTTTCCGTCTTCTGCGGTGGCACATCCTTCGGACGAGAGGCACCACCGTTAATCTTGTTCATCTGGAAGAAGAAGGTATTAATCATATTTTTAGCTTGCGGCGTGAGCGCGAGCTCGGCCAGACCGCGACTTTCAATGCGCATCGCCGTCTCAAAATCAACCGTGAGGGCCTGCACTGCCACATCAAAAATCTTCTCGGGGGCGGGCAGCAAACCACGGGTATTCTTGCGAATCATGGGCGCGCCCAAGGTGACCATTTGCGCTACCTGTGGGTTGCGAATAGTGCCACCGGGGATTTTGTAGCCCTTTGTGTCCCAGGGCTGAGTGCGCGCAGTCTCGTCGTCCTTATTATCCAAAACCCACTGCTTTGCCGCTGCAACGAGTTCGTCCTTGCTGTCGACAACAGCATCGATCAGACCCGAGCCCAATGCCTTTTCGGGGGCCACACGCTTACCCTCAACAATGTACTCGTTGGCAGCCATCAGTCCCATGAGATACACGGCTTTGACATTGCCGCCGCCGCCGGGCAGCAAACCCAACGTCACCTCGGGAAAGCCGAGCTGAACGCTACGATGATTCCAGGCGATTCTGTGGTGGCAGCAGAGCGCGAGCTCGAGACCACCACCTAACGCTGCGCCGTTGATGGCGGCACAAACGGGAGCCGATAACTTCTCAATGCGCCGCATGGCCGCTTTCGTCGCGCACATGCCTTCAAAGAAATCCTCAACCGTATCCTCTGTCACGGCGCAAAGCATATTCAGATCGCCGCCAGCAAAAAATGTGGACTTACCGGACGTCAGCACCACACCCGTTAAATCGGTTTCTGCTTCAACTTATCCAACGTTGCCTCAAGCAGCGGGAGGAAGGCGTCGCTCATCGCATTTACGGGGCCGTCCATATCCATGGTGACGGTTACAATGTTGTTGCTGTCTTTGTCGTAATGAAAGCTCATTCTCTTATCACTCCTGATACCGCTTACACGCGCTCGATAATCGTTGAAATACCCATGCCACCGCCCACACACAACGACAGCATGGCGCGCTTGAGATCGCGTCGCTCGAGTTCATCGACCATCGCACTGACCAAACAGCCGCCAGTCGCACCCAGAGGGTGACCCATCGCGATGGCACCGCCTACCACATTGGTATTGTCGTGGCTGATACCGAGGTCTTTCATGTAACGAAGTGCGACAGAAGCGAAGGCCTCATTGATCTCCCAAAGATCGATGTCATCGGGCGTCAGACCCGCCTTCTGTAGACACTTCTTTGCCGCGGGCCCAGGACCCGTGAGCATGATGATGGGGTCTGTGGATAGGACGGTCGTTGCTACGACACGCGCTCGAGGCGTCAATCCAAGGTCATTTCCAGCCTTCTCACTACCAATCAGCACGGCACTGGAACCGTCAACAATGCCGGATGAATTTCCCGGCGTATGGACATGTTCTACTTTGCTGTACTCGTTGTACTTGGCGAGGATGACGTCATCAAATCCCATTTGCCCAGGCATTTCGAACGAGGGCTTGAGTCGAGCGAGACCCTCCATCGTAGTATCTGGTTTGATGAAGTCGTCGCGCTCGAGAATGGTGATACCCGAGGCGTCCTTTACCGGAATCACGGACCGGTCGAACCATCCGTGATCACGCGCGCATGAGCTGCTCGGCGCTGAGACTCCATGGCATAGGCGTCGACGTCTTCACGGGTGTAGCCGTCTATGGTCGCAATCATGTCGGCACCGATCCCCTGAGGTACAAAGCCTGTCTTTAGCGCAAATGCAGGGTCACTCGCCATGGCACCACCGTTTGAGCCCATGGGCACACGTGACATGCACTCTATACCGCCAGCCACGACAAGATCGTCCCAACCCGAGGCCACTTTCTGCGCCGCTGTATTGACGGCCTCCAGCCCAGACGCGCAGAAACGATCCAATTGAACACCCGGTACAGACTCGTCCCAGTCCGCATTTTGGACAATCATCTTGGTTATGTCTGAACCCTGCTCACCCACAGGTGTGACACAGCCCATGACCACGTCATCGACATAACTGGTATCCAAATCATGTCGAGACTGCAGGGCACGCAACAAACCCGCCCCCAAATCAACGGGCTTTACCTCGTACAAGGTCCCATCTTTCTTCCCTTTACTTCGTGGTGTCCGAATGGCGTCATAAATATAGGCAGCGTGAGGCATTAGCGATCTCCGTGGGCCGGTCCATCCGGCTCGTGTTTGTTAGCGGACGATACAGTGCCAAATAAGCGACGAAAAATCGATGCCATACGAACAAAAAATTGAACTTTGAGTATGTTTTTTCATCTGTCGGGATGTTTCTCCGCGCGAAAAAAGTGGTCCATACCGGTATCGCACTTTTGACCAAGGGAATCGGTATTGAATACGTGAGAAAAGACTTGTGCCGCCGTGCCACATGCGCCGTAATGGTGCGCTATGGATAAGCGCACCCAATACCTACTCACAGCACCCGCACTACCGTTGCTTACCCAATTGTCCATCCCCAGCAGTGTGGCGTTTATCGTGCAATCGACGCTGAGCTTGACCGAGGTCTGGTATGTCGGGCAACTGGGAAGCACCCCGCTGGCGGCCATGGCTCTGGTCTTCCCGATGTTAATGCTAATGCAAATGCTGTCGGTGGGCGCTTTAGGCAACGCCGTATCATCAGCCATTGCCCGGGCCCTGGGCTCAGGGATCAAGGCGCGTGCAGAGCAACTCATGTGGCATGGGCTGATCTTGGCTGTGATTGGTCCCATCGTGCTACTCATTGCATTTTTGATTTCCGGTCGGTTCTTCCTGTCTCTGCTGGGCGGAACGGGTGAGATTCTCGACCTCGCGTTTGCCTACAGCGCCATGTTGTTCGGTGGCAGTGTCACGATTTGGATCATGGGCGTCGCAAGCTCAATTTTCCGAGGCTTGGGAGACATGCGTTATCCAGCGCGAATGATGATTGTCGGTTCGCTGATACAAGTTCCGCTCTCCGGCGCCTCGTGTTGGGATATTTCGGCGCACCAAAACTCGGCCTATTTGGTGCAGCGGTGTCCGTCATAATCACCAGTGCCGTGATGGCCATCGTCATCCTACTGCGTCTAACGAGAGCAAAGCTGCCGGCTAACTTTGCGACTCGCGCGTTTCACCTACAGCGACACCACTTTCACGATATTGGCCGCGTTGCGCTACCGGCCTCGCTGTCGCCTATTTCGACCGTCACCACTATTTTGGTACTGACCGGGACTGGTGGGGCCAATTCGGTGAGGAGGCGCTTGCTGGCTATGGAATTGGCTCACGTATTGAGTTCTTAATGTCATCCCTCATCTTTGGCATTGGCGCGACCATGACATCACTGGTGGGCATGAGCATTGGCGCCAGGAACGCCGATCGCGCCGAACAAATTGGCTGGACCGGCGCAGGTATGTCCTTTGTTCTCGGCGGCGTGATTGGCACGCTGCTCGCCGTTTTTCCTCACGT
The DNA here is from genome assembly GCA_038143085.1 of Halieaceae bacterium. Taxonomy (GTDB): domain Bacteria; phylum Pseudomonadota; class Gammaproteobacteria; order Pseudomonadales; family Halieaceae; genus Luminiphilus. The sequence goes on along the minus strand of JAYQLG010000010.1, from coordinate 138,428 downwards.
CTGGATACCCGTCTTCACTGATGACCCTGTGGTCTACGAGACAGCTAAAGGATTTATTCAGGTAGTCGGTCCCTGCCTTGCCATCCACGGTGTCGGCTGGGCACTCTACTTCGCCTCTCAGGGTGCGGGTGCCATGCGTGGCCCCGTGGCAGCACTCATTGCACGTCCGATCGTCGCGATAGGCAGTGCGCTCCTACTACTGGGTCCGATGGATATGGGTATCACCGGCGTCTTCATTGGGGCCGTCGGCGGAATGTTTGCCTACACCGTCATCGTCACAGCGTCGATGAAAGGGGGCGCATGGCGTCGGCAGATACCCACAACCCCCAGTCAAACCTAATCGCCATCCGACTGCTGCTTTGACTGATTGGCAGCCGAGCCGAAGATGCCTTTGGCCATCAGTGAGGTCTCACCCTCACGGCGCCGTTGGTAAACCTCTGCTCCTCAATGCATGAACCGCCTTGTTGTCGGGCTCTGCCTGCATGGCAAATTCAGCCAAATGACACGCCAACCGCGCATCAGTTTCAGCCAATTCGCGTGCCCGTTCGGCCAGTTTCAAGGCACCACCTGATAGACAACTTGCCAGTTCGCTCGCCACCAGCGCATCGCGGGCAGGCTTAAGCTGTGCTGGATTCCCATCATACCAACCACCATAAAGACGCCAGATGTTCCTCACGACGAACTCGGGTTCGTCATAGGTAGGGGCCAAGTAGGGTTTCTCAAGAAGCTCAGATCTCACGGACACCGAGTGGATAATATCGTTAAGGGACGCACCCTGATTCATGAGATCAATGGTTTGCTCCACTATTGTTTCCAGCACCTCCGCCACCTCATTGAGCACAAGGCAAATACGCTCTTTGCCACAGATGGGTAAACCGTGCGCTGGCAGAAACAACTCGCACCGCGCGACGCCATATCCCGCAATGCAGCCGCCCACTCGCGCGGATAACGCTGCGCTTTTTGGGGATTACCGGCATTGGGAAACGCCCAAATAAAAAAATCGCCAGCACAAATCGCCTTGTGTTTAGGGATCCATGCCCAGGTGTGATCGTCGGTCTCTCCTCTTGCGCATGATTCAATTCAATCTCCAGGCCGCCCACAGAAAGCGTTAAGTTTTTACTGTAGGTCACGTCGGGGTTGGGCGTTGCCAATGGTAGAAAGTGCGATGCTCCAGCGAGGTCGTATCCCCGCCGTTTGAACTGCCCAAACTGGCGCTCATTAATGACATGGTTATAGCCGCTCGTCATTCGATAACGATCAAAACGCGTGGCGACGTTTTCATGTCCCACAATCGTTGGTTTACGACCCTCGTAAGCCTCGCAAAACGCGCCACAGCCACCCACGTGGTCAATATGCCCATGCGTAAAGACAACGGTATTGAAGGGGTCATGCGTCCACGACTGAATCGCGCTGACACACTTTTTCCCACCATGCTCATTTGAGGTATCAAACGTCACCAGACCATCATCGGTCTTAAAGACAATACAATGCGAAAATGCCTCTACCACCGCCAAGTCGTTGGCGAGTTCGGAGAGTTGGTGGTTAATGCGGTTTAAGGGGCCTAATTCGTTGGGTGCCACACGTCCATCGATGATGTCTGCGGACATCGCCAGTAGGTCTGCCATGATGGTCTCCTCGTTAACGTTATTGTTGTAGGGACGGCCAGTCATTAACGACCGCTTGTTAACCACCGTGACTTTAATAATTCGGCTACACTCTGCGCAATCGCAAACGCCCTATAAAACAATCAGACGGGCACTCTGGGAGCACAGATCAATGAATGATGTGTTAGCGGTAATGCAGGACGACTGGGTCATGATGGCCCTGCCCTTTTTCTTTGGGGCACTGTTTATCGAGGTCATCTGGGCCTACCGAAGCCACACCCAACACTACGAGTCAGTCGACTTCTGGACCAGCATGCGAGTCATGCTGTTGACTCACTGTTTTTGTCGATCTCATCCCCAAGTTTCTCGGCATTTCACTCATGTTTGCCGCCTATTTCGTCTCCCCGCTGAAAGGTGTAATCGATACCAGTTGGTATTGGTGGGTCCTGTTGTTCTTTCTTGATGACCTTACCTATTACAGCTTTCACAGAGGCAATCATGAAATTCGGCTCCTCTGGGCAGGACATGTATCGCATCACAGCTCCCAGTACTACAACCTTGGAACAGCGCTTACGCCAGGGCGTCGGTGAGCGCATCCTCAAGTATCCCTTCTGGGTTCCGTTGGCGCTGCTTGGCTTCCACCCAGCCATGATCGTCACCATGCTGAGCGTCAGTCTCATTTATCAGTACTGGCTGCATACCGAGGCCTTTTACAAATTCCCTCGATGGTTTGAATTTATCTTCAACACCCCGTCGCATCATCGGGTCCCCCACGGATCTAATGTGCGCTATCTGGACCGAAACCACGGTGCCACGCTCATCATTTGGGATCGCTTATTTGGCACATTCTCGGAGGAGGTTCCTGAGGAGCCCGTCAAATACGGCCTCACCAAAAACATTGAAACTCACAAAGTACTGAAGGTGGCCTTTGGAGAATACTCATCGATGTGGCGGGACGTACGACGCGCAGAGCGCTGGCGAGATAAGCTCAACTACATATTCAAGGCGCCTGGATGGAGTCATGACGGCCCCGACCTACGATCTGACACGTTAAGGCGCGCGTAACGTCTTCATGCATGAACGAATTCTGGCGATCTACGATGCTGATCTCTCGGGCATCGGAGAGCTGGCTTACGCCGTCGGCAAGCTGACGGGTACACGAAGCTGTGCGCTCTGCGACATCACACACGGTTTAAACCCGTTCGGCAAACGGGCATGGCGCAGCTATTGTGAGGATCGACCCGAGGTGGAGTGGCTTCACAGCAATGAAATCTCTGATGAGATGCTCGCTCAACTCCCCACCCCACTTCCCTGTGTCATCAAACAAGATATTCAGGGACACCTGAGCACACTGCTTGATACCTCGGAGTTAATGGCTTGTGAGGGCCAGCTGGAGAGATTCGACGAAGAGCTCACGCAGGCACTGAGTGAGTCACAGCTTACGAACGATGCCGCACTCGCATCATGACCTGTTCAGCAGGTCTCGTCGTCAGACGCGCCGCAGGGATGACTGTCTGATCGGGCAGTAGTTCGAAGTCAAAGCGGCTGATCAGTTGCGACATGATGAGCAAGCTCTCCACCTGAGCAAAGCCAGCACCCACGCAAATGTGCGGCCCCTGGCCAAACGGGATATACGCGCCTGTATTCAACGTTTTCTCATTCTCGGGCAAGAACCGCTCGGGGATAAACGCATGAGGTTCATCCCAGTACTTGCTGTGCCGCTGCAACGTCCAGGGTGCAATCATGACTAGGGCACCACGCGGCAACTTCTTGCCTTCGATTTCCACTTTTTCCAGAGCCACCCTCGGCACGAAAGTAATCGGAGGATACAGGCGCAAGGCTTCTTTAAAGAATGCGCGCGTCAACGGCAGTTTTTTGGTCTCCTCGAACGAGAGTTGCCCATCGCCCATCAGGGGATCTATTTCTTCTCGTAGCCGCACAAGCCACTCGGGACGCTCAGCCAGAATGTAAAATACCCATGTCAACGCACTGGCCGTGGTCTCATGGCCAGCAAGGAAGAAGACACCCAACTGATCAATGAGTTCATCGCGGGTAAACGGCAAACCCGTGTCTTTGTCTTTCGCTTCAATCACTGCCGAGGCGATATCGTTGTACTCACCGGGTTCGGCTTCCAAATGGGTATCAATTAGTGCGCCAATGTGATGTCGAATACGCTCACAGGCAGCGAGAACCTCTGGTGTTTGCTTCGCTTCAGACCATGCGGGTTTTAGAATCATTCCTAAAATATCGACTTGCGCCACAGACTTTTCGAACAGTGTGAAGTCGTCAAATACCTCTTTGGCTACATCGGATGCGAGCGGCGTAGAGAAGACCGTCCTACATATCACATCGGCCGTGAGATGGCTCATGGCCAGGTCAAGGGAAAACGGGGTATCGTCGGTAGCTAGCTGATCTATAGCGGCGACATGATCATCGGTCGCGGCGCACATGGCGCCGTAAGCCACATTCAATCTCATGAGGCTGAAAGCGGGATCAATCATCGCGCGTTGCCGGCGCCATTTCGGTCCGTCGGTGACAAACATACTTTCACCAATGAGTGGATCCAGAGCACCCACCATGAGGTCACTTTTGGGAAATACGCCTTGAGCGTCGCGCATGATTTCCTTCACCGCTGAAGGGCGATTGAAGAGCACAGTACCGCGGCGCGATCGTCCCAGATGGCCTACTTCAAAGTGATAGGCCTCGGCGGGTAACAACTCTAATAAGTTGCCATCACCCTTCCATAGCGAGCGGATTAACGCGACAACCGCTGGAAGCGAGTGGGGCTTTGGTGGTATGTAAAGTGTTTCATCCACGAAAACTATCCAATAGTATTGACACTAAGCACAGTATGGAGGCCGGATATGACCCTGTCGACCCATGGCATCTTCGAATCACTGGTGATCATGCACATCATCACCGGCACAGTCGGACTCATTTCTGTTTGGATTCCTATTGCCGGCAAGAAAGGCGGTGTATTACATCGACAGGCAGGCAACATCTTTATTACCAGCATGCTCACCACCGGCTTGGTCGCCACAGGAATCTCCATTACGACACTAGCGGATCCAACTGGCACTCACCCTCACCTATCCACCCACGAGGTATTTCGGCAGCCCGAGATGATCTCAGGGATATTTGGCTGGATGATGCTGTATTTGGCGACCCTAACCATCAACCTCGCTTGGCACGGATGGCTTTGCATGCGCAATAAGCGGGATCATAAGAAGAACGGCGCGTGGCACAATCTTCTCCTTCAAGTGGTTCTAACGGCCACCTCAGCGAACTGCTTTGTTCGTGGTATCGAGCTTAATCAACCAATGATGATGGGCATTGCCATCGTCGGCTTTGCGACTGTTGCGACCAATCTCTGGTTTATCTACCGAAAACCTTCATCACCCAAAGCGCGGATCAAGGAGCACATTAAATCCTTGGTCGGTGCTGGCATCTCCGTCTATACCGCCTTTTTCGCCTTCGGTGCGGTGCGCCTGCTCCCCGAGATTGCGCTGACCCCGGGTCTCTGGGCGATTCCGCTCGTCACCGGACTAATTCTTATCATCTACCATCAGCGCGCTGTCATGGCGCCAGTACGACGAGTACAAACCACCTGATGACAAAACGAGCCATCATTGTCGGCGCGGGTGCAGGCGGACTGTCGGCCGCAGTGGATCTGGCTACTGCGGGCTGGAAAGTCGATGTATTCGAGACTAACTCCGAACCTGGCGGCAAGATGCACCAACGGCAGGTCGGTGACGTGGGCATCGACGGCGGTCCCACAGTTTTCACCATGCACTGGGTATTTGACGAGTTGTTTAAGCGCGCAGGTGCCGTTTTTGATGACCGGGTTCGTTTGACCGAGAGTCGCCGGCTCGCCCGTCACGCTTGGACGGACGGGAGTCATCTGGATCTCTTTCACGACATAGATCAGTCAGCCGAAGCAATCGCCGACTTCTCAGACGAACACAATGCACAGGGCTACCGAAGATTTTGTGACGATGGAGAGCTTGTTCACAACCTACTCCGCGATAACTTCATGGCCACATCGCAACCTTCACCGTTACGACTCGGCTATCGGTTATTGCGCGATGGCGGCTTGAAGAGTCTAGCGGTAGCGCCGCACCAATCACTCTGGAGCGCACTCAGTAAGTATTTCTCAGATCCGCGGCTAAAACAGCTCTACGGTCGATACGCCACTTATGTGGGCTCATCACCTCTATCGACTCCTTCAACTTTGATGCTGATTGCGCATGTAGAGCGTCAGGGCGTGTGGTGTGTCGACGGCGGCATGCGAGCGCTAGCACATGCAATTGCTGATCTTGCAATAGAGCATGGAGCTCAGTTTCACTACCAAAGCCAGGTCCGAAAGATCAACTGCACTAACGGACGGGCGACCGGTATCACACTTGCATCCGGCGAGACATTGACCGCCGACGCCATTATTTTTAACGGGGACACGGCGGCACTCAGTGATGGGCTTTTAGGCGATGATGTCGTGAAGTCGACACGCACACGAAAGCGGCGCGAGCGCGGTCTCTCTGCCATCACCTGGTGTGTTAAGGCCAACACCTCTGGGTTCGAGCTTGATCATCACAACGTGTTCTTCGCAACGGATTACGACCGCGAGTTCACTACTATTTTCAACGACAGATCCGTCTGCAATGAACCCACCGTGTATGTTTGCGCCCAGGATCGCGTCAACGGCGAATTGTCAATTGACGATAAGGAACGACTGTTATTACTCATAAACGCACCCGCAGATGGCGATCAGGGTACATGGACTCACTCCAAGCTTGAGCAACAACGCCAGAATGCATTGAAGGTCCTCAGTCGCGGGGTTTAAAACTCGACTTTACTGAAGAGGATTGTGTCACTACCTGCCCCGATAACTGGCATCAGCGTTTCCCAGGGAGTGCCGGCTCGCTCTATGGTGCAGCATCGCATGGGATGTTCTCTAGCTTCTCCCGTCCATCGTCCACGAGTCGGGTCAAGGGGCTTTATCTTGCAGGCGGTAGTGCTCACCCGGGGCCCGGGGTACCTATGGCGACACTCTCTGGCTCGATCGCCGCACAACGAATCCAACGCGACGCGGCTTAAAGTGCCTCGACAAATGCCTCGATAGCCCCTGCCGTCTCCTCAGGATGCTCCCATTGCGGCATGCCCAGACTTGGGGCTATCCGCTGAAATTGCCACGCTGGATTTGCCTCAAACTGCTCAAATAGTTCAAACGAAACATTGGGGTCCTCGTCGAACAACACAAGTACGGGAACATCGAGCCTTGAATAGAGAGTCTCGGCAGCGTTCGCCGTAAATAACCCCATCGATAGGAATTGCAGTGGCATCTCATGCGCGCCAGGCTGACGAGCCGTTTTGAGGGCGTAAGTGACTAATTCATTAGGAACAAGGCCCGAAAATTCATCCCATAAAAATAGCGAATACTCCGCTCCAACGCAGTAATTTGAATGCACCACGCCCGAAACCAGCAAAATCAAATAAGCCGCTTCAAGCGTTTTTGGGCTTGTGCTGTTGGCGGCTGACGACGAGAAAAACCCGTGGGTGAAATAAACGTCAAACTTCTCACCGCGGCGCCGCAGTCGACCACAGCCCGAGTGACAAACTCACACCTCAAGGATAAAGCGATCACATCGGGCGGCTCACTCGCCGCCATCTCATCAATGATGGAGGCAATATTTTTTGCGAAATCCGACGCTGTCATAGTGCCCACACGACGCGTCGATCGCCCGAAACCCGGGAGGTCTGGTGCGAATACAGGTCTTGACGCTCTGAAGTGCTGGAATAAGGGCTTGAGTTCTATCGCACTAGGCGCCGCGTTGATGCTATGGATAAAGAGCAATGGACGACCTTCTGACTCGGTATCGAAGTACCAATAAACCTCGTAGTCGCCCCCACTTTCGATCAAGTCTCCATCACTGTCGATTGCTTTGTCTAACTGCTTCATAAGGGCCATCCAACCACCATCATCCTCTATACGCCGCAGATCCACGCTAGACCAATGGCCACAAAAAAATACATAAAATTTGACAATTTATGTGTTTAAATAAAATGACACTAATTCGATTCGGCAAAACCGAGTCGACGAGCTCAAATCAATTGAGCCTTTTTGGGGGAGTAATCATGACCGTAGCGTATCCCTTTACGGCGATCGTCGGGCAAGATGATATGAAACTTGCCTTATCGATAGCAGCCGTAGATCCAAGCATTGGTGGTGTATTGGTCTTTGGCGAGCGAGGCACGGGCAAGTCGACAACGATCCGAGCGCTGGCTCAACTGCTTCCTAAAATAGAAGCAGTCAAAGACTGCGCTTACAACTGTAATCCCGAGGCGCCCAAACAGGGCTTATGTAGCCACTGCCAGTCGGCAGATGCACTCAAGGTACGGAAAATTGCCATTCCTGTTGTAGATCTTCCCCTGGGTGCCACCGAAGATCGGGTGCTTGGTGCGTTGGATATTGAAAAAGCCATTCACAACGGTGAGAAGGCATTTCAACCCGGTCTGTTAGCAGCGGCCAACCGCGGCTTTCTGTATATCGATGAGGTGAATCTGCTCGAGGATCATATTGTCGACGCCCTACTCGACGTTGCGGCAAGCGGTGTGAACGTTGTGGAGCGAGAAGGCTTGAGCGTTAGGCACCCCGCACGCTTTGTTCTCGTGGGAAGCGGCAACCCCGAAGAGGGAGAGCTACGTCCCCAACTGCTGGATCGCTTTGGTCTGTCGCTCGACGTCAGAACACCCAGAGATATTCCCACTCGGGTTGAGATCATAAAGTTACGCGATGCGTTCGATCATGACCCCGAAGGATTCAGCAAGCGATTTGCCCGAAAAGAAGGTGCACTTCGCCGCAAGATTGACGCTGCGAGAGAGGTCGTCGAGTCTGTCGATGTACCTTCCCGCGTGCTCGAAAAAGCCGCAGAGCTATGCCTCCAGCTCGGCACTGACGGCTTGCGCGGTGAGCTCACGCTCATTCGAAGTGCGCGAGCCCTTGCAGCACTCGAAGGAGAGGATGAAGCAACGTTGCAACATCTGAAGTACGTCGCGCTCTTCGTTCTGAGACACCGCCTGCGACGCGACCCCATGGATGAATCCAGTGCCGATGCCCGCGTCGAACGCGCTATCGAAGCCGCTCTCGCCTGAGGCCGAAGCTGCGAATGCATGGTATGACGCCGAACTTGCAGCGGCGTTAGTCGCCGTTCTGCGCCACAAAGCCGGAGGTATTCGCGTCTGCGCGCAACCCGGACCCGTCAGAGACTACTGGCTCGCTTTACTCGACAGCTTCACTGAAAGCACAGCCCGTCGGGTACCCAGCAACACACCCACCGAACGTCTGCTCGGCGGCATGGATATCACCGAGAGTATGCGACACGGCAAGCCCGTCTTGGCACAAGGTGTTCTGGCCGAATGCCATCAGCGAGTCGTGCTGCTCTCAATGGCCGAGCGACTACCCAAAGAGTTTACTGGGCACTGGTGCGCCGCACTCGATACGGGTGAAATCCACATAGCGCGAGATGGCATCAGCCATACGAGCCTCGCGTCAATCACCGTTATTGCGCTGGACGAAGGCATCGACGAGGAATCACCACCGGCTGGACTTATCGAGCGGCTGGGTCTGAGCATCAATCTCGACGAAATCAGTATCCGCTGCGTCGACGAGACTCGCTATGCGCGATCGGACATCCTATCGGCGCAATCGCGGCTGTCTCTCACGACAGTCCCCGATGAGGACATCATGCGGCTTGCCGAGCTTGCAGCGTCCATGGGAATACACTCGTCTCGCACATTGAAGTTCGCCGTCGATATCGCCAAAGCACTGAGCTTATTGAGTGGCAAGCCCGTCAGCGATGAAGCCGTTATGCATCCTCTCATCCGACTGGTTCTCCTACCCATAGCCAAGCAACTACCAAACCCACAAGCGGAGCCCCAGCCTCCAGAGCAGTCCGAGGAAAATCAAGAAGAGACAGATCCGCCCGAACAGCAAGCCCAGCACACCGAGGAGCAGGACCACGAAGATCTCGTTCAAGCCGCCATGGCTGAGTTACCTGAAGACTTGTTAGCCATCCTGCTAAAGCGCGCTGAGAAAAGTCGGCAGCGACAAAGTAAAAGCGGTAATGCCGGTGAGTTTGCCCAAGATAAACAGCGCGGTCGCCCAGTAGGCGTGAGACGTGGCGATGTAAAACGCGGACATCGCATCGATATACCCGCCACACTGCGCTGCGCTGCGCCCTTTCAAACTGCGCGAGCCACGTGGGATAACTCGCACAACAAGAAAACCAGCTTGTACATTGAGCCCTCAGACATTCGCGTGAAACGTTTTGAACAGCGCAAGTCGAGCGTCATGATCTTCGCAGTAGACGCCTCAGGAAGCAGTGCACATCAGCGAATGTCAGAAGCTAAAGGCGCCATCGAACTGCTGCTCGCTGACTGCTACTCGCACAGAACAGAAGTTGCCTTGATTGCCTTCAAGGGCGATACAGCTGAGATCCTACTGCCACCCACGCGTTCGCTTGTCAGGGCCAAGCGCACCTTAGCTCAACTGCCTGGCGGGGGCGGAACGCCGATGGCAGCAGCGCTTCAAGCGACACATGAGCTGGCGCTTTCTGTATCAGCGACAGGGGCCACGCCAAGTTATGTACTCATGACTGATGGCGCCGCCAACGTTGCGCGGGACGGTACCAAAAGTCGGTCAGCAGGCACTGAAGACGCGCTCTCTGCAGCGAAGCTACTTGCTAACACACAGATTAAGGGTGTTCTCGTTGACACGGCGGTTCGCCCCAGCCCGCGAGCGCGTGAACTGTCCTCCGCGCTAGATGCCACCTATCTGCCGCTGCCAAACGCGTCTGCCCAGTCTTTGAATACGTCCATCAGAACCCTCAGCGTAGGCTAGCAAACCCATGGGGCCCGACCGTTTACCCAGTGATTGGCCGCTGAGAGAACACAGCGAATTTGTTCAATGCGCGGGTACCCTTTGGCACGTTCAAAGGCTTGGGTCAGGACCCGTGATCGTGCTCTTACATGGCACCGGCTCATCTAGCCACTCTATGGCGGGCATGGCCCAGTGTTTGAGTAGCCAATTCACTTGCGTATTGATAGACCTCCCGGGACAGGGCTTTACCCACCCCATTGAGGAACGCGAGCACCTTTTGAGCGCAATGGCTCGCGCCATACATAAGCTGTGCAAGCACCTAGAAATATCGCCGGAGTATGTGATTGGACATTCTGCGGGCGCTGCCGTTGGCATCAGAATGTGCCTCGACACGGACATTAATCCGCGCGGGTTACTGTCAATTAACGGCGCCCTTTTACCATTCGGCGCTTTCATTGAGCCTCTTATGCTCAAAGCTGCGCGCGCCCTCAGCCGATCGCCTCGGGTGTCTCGCTTCCTCGCCCGACGCGGAACCGGTGAGTCCCATGTGCGTAGAGCCTTGCGCGATACCGGTGCCACCATTTCTGAACCGATGATCCGGCGCTACACAACCCTCATCTCCCAACCCGAACACATAGAGGGCACCTTAAGAATGATGGGGGATGGGAACTGGGTCAGTTGTCTAAAGACTTACCTAAATTGAACACCCCGACTCACCTCATTGGTTGCGCAAAAGATCACATTGTTCCGGCTATTCGCGCGCACAGGGCAACACGAGAAATACCAAACGCAACGGCAATCACTTTGGAGGACGCTGGGCATCTAGTGCATGAGGCAGAACCCGAGCGGGTGACACAGGCATTTTTTCACTTTACGGAGCGGCTCAATTAACGGGTGTGCAATCCGAAAACCGGTGATAGACTGTCAATTAAAATTGACATAGATGACGTCTATAAAAATGAACACAGCGCATCCAGACTTCGATACCCTCAAGAAAGTTGAGTCACATGAAAAAGCTGTTGTCATCGGCAGTGGCTTTGGCGGCCTTGCATCTGCAATCCGTCTTGCAGCCAAAGGCTATCACGTCACGCTTCTTGAAAAGCTTGATGCGCTGGGAGGTCGAGGCTACACCTATAAACAGGATGGCTTTACCTTCGATGGCGGACCCACCATTGTTACCGTACCCGAGCTATTTGAAGAGCTCTGGGCACTGTGCGACAAGAAAATGAGTGATGACGTCGATCTAAGACTCATGGATCCGTTTTACAGAATCCGTTTTGATGACGGGCGAATTTTTGACTACTCAAGCGAGAAATCAGAAAACCTCCGTCAGATACTCGAGTACAACCCAGCAGATGCTGAAGGTTATGAGCGCTATTTAAAAGCCAGCGAAGCGCGGCATAAAGTCGGCTTTGCGCTACTCGACAAACCATTCAGCACCTTCGCTCAGCTCATGCGCTTTGCCCCTGACCTAGTAAGATTACGTGGTGATCAGAGTGTTTATGCGCTGGTTTCCAAGTACATCAAGAACGAGCAATTAAGGCAGGCTGTAAGCTTTCACCCTCTTCTCATTGGTGGCAATCCGTATACCGCCAGCAGTTTGTATTCCCTTATCTCTCACCTAGAGGTCACAGGGGGCGTTTGGTCTGCCATGGGTGGTACAGGGCGTATTGTCGAATCGCTAGGCAACCTCATCCGCGGCCAAGGGAGCGATATTCGGCTGAATACTGAGGTTGACCAAATCACCACAGACAATGGAAAGGTCACCGGCGTCCGCCTCAAGTCAGGTGAGCACATCGCAGCCAACCTCGTGATATCAAATGCTGACTCCGCGTGGACCTACAAATACCTGCTATCGGAGACACACAAACGCAAGTGGACTGATCGCAAGATTGATAAAGCCCATTACTCCAACGGCTTGTTTGTTTGGTACTTCGGCACCAAAAGGCAGTACCCCGACATACCTCACCACTCGATCATTCTCGGGCCGCGTTATAAAGGACTGCTTACCGACATCTTTAAGCACAAGAAGCCCACCGAGGATTTCAGTCTGTATTTGCACCGGCCAACCGCGACGGACCCGTCGATGGCGCCGGAGGGGTGCGATGCGTTTTACGCGTTAGTGCCGGTACCGCACCTTGACTCTGGAACCGACTGGACGACTCACGCCGAGATATTCCGGCGCGCTGTCGAGAAGCGTCTCGAAGAAACAGGCTTACCTGATTTAGGCGCTAACCTTGCCACATCACTGATGCTGACCCCCCTCGATTTCCAAAATCGCCTCAACTCAGTGAAAGGCGCTGGGTTCTCGCTGGAGCCACGAATCACCCAAAGCGCCTACTTCAGACCTCACAATAAAAGCGAAGAGGTTGACGGTCTCTATTTAGTTGGCGCTGGTACTCATCCCGGAGCCGGCATGCCGGCCGTACTATCCTCCGCAAAAGTCATTGACGGACTAATTGAAGCTCCCGCCTATGCAAGTCGATAAATTTTTACCGACTCCCAGCACCGATATGGGGCTGTGTAAGCAGCAGCTATCTCATGGGTCACGCTCCTTTTATTTTGCGTCACACTTGCTGCCCTCCGTGATGCAACACGCAGCCTGCGGTCTCTATGCTTTTTGCAGAGAAGCCGACGACTTGGTGGATGAAGGGGAAAATCCGAAGCGGGCACTGGAGCTATTGCACAATCGACTCGACCGCATCTACGAGGGAAAGCCTCAGTATGTAGCGACCGATAGAGTTCTCACACAAATTGTGCACACCTATCAAATGCCTCGCGAGCTCCTCAATGCCTTACTTGAGGGTTTCGCCTGGGATGCTGAAGGGAAGCTCTATCACTCGATTGAGGATGTCTATGACTACAGCGCTCGCGTCGCCGGTGCTGTTGGCATCATGATGTCGGTACTGATGGGCGTTCGAGACGCCAAGACGCTGGCAAGAGCAGCGGACTTGGGCACAGCAATGCAACTGACCAATATCGCTAGGGATGTAGGGGAAGACGCGCAGCTGGGCAGAATTTATCTCCCCATGGACGAGCTGAAGGCCGAGGGAGTAGATACCAAAGAGATGCTAGCAAATCCGACCTACTCTGAGGGTGTTGGCGTGGTAACACAACGACTCCTCGAACGTGCGGACTGGCTTTACAAACGCGCGGATCATGGCATTGCGCAACTGCCGAGAAAGTATCAACCGGGCATCCGTGCAGCGAGAAAGCTGTACGCCGCCATTGGTCAGAAAGTGGGTGAAAATGGCTATAACTCAGTTGACCAACGCGCCATTGTAGACACTAAGAAAAAATTCGCGCTCCTCACCTCGGCTATCGCTTTCGCACAGCCCAGGAGCAAGGCGCTAGATACACCTGCCCTACCTCAAAATCAGTTTCTAATTGACGCAGTGGTCGCGTCAGGTGGCGTAGCACCTGCGATCAAGTCCGACCCCTTCAAGGTGAGAACACTCTGGATTATTGATTTATTTGAGACTCTTAGAGAACGGGACCGTGACGCGCGAATCGCCCGCATTCGCTAGACCGTAGAAGATCTTTCGCATCCTGAACGGCAGTAGCCGCTGAACCCAGGGCGCAGCAAAACGATCCAAATCCAAGCTCTCGTGCATCACGCTGTTTCCTGAGGCATCGTGTAGGTGACTTCGCGTGTAAAAAGGCGTGTCTTCTAATGTCTTTTCGACGTTAAAGCCCTGATAACTCCTGGCTGGTCGCGAAACGCGCCAAATCGGTCCTACAGACAAATCACGTCGAGGCGGCGAATGCTCTGACGCCATTCCTGTTTTAGGACCACCAAACAACGTCATGAGGCACGTCTCGCCATCTCTTGCGTGCGCTTCGTAAACGATTCGGCTATTCTCCGGCCCCATGTCAGCACGAGACCAATGCCAATCAGTAAAGGTATCTTCTAGCGCTACAGTGCCACCGTTCGTATCAACATAGCCCGTCCCCTCCCACTGCAGCTTGGGTGCGTCAAGCGACACCTTTACACGTGCTGACGGTGCGATTGGCCACCACCGATGCTGACCCGCTGAATGCAGTGTGTAACAGCGATCGGTGACATCAGGCATGTCGACTACAACCTTTCCCCGAATAGCTCTCCGTAGCGGCGCTGACCGTTCATTGAGATCGACCGTTAACCTCTCGCCATCGAATGACATTGAGGATGGGCCGATCTTGAGCATCGACGTGGATGTTTGAAGGTCGCATGCTCGACGCTCCGTCATCGCCCAATGCTTTTGCCTAGGCTCGTAGAAGACTGCGTTCACGCAGACAAACTCGCGCGGGTCAGTATCTCCTTTTTTTCTGGCAGCAGCATAAAACGGTGAAAAAACCGTACCGATGAAAAATATCAGGGTCACACCGTGGGATCCGCATTCACTGAATCCGTCGACATACCACCAGCGATAGCCGTTCTTTGAAACAGGCAAGTCAAACCCCAGACCTCCCGATGTCGACAGCAGTGGTTGCTCCATGGCTAATCTCCAGCGCATTGCTTGCAGGGTGTGCAAGATCGGCGTAATGTGTCAACAAATATAGACAAAAACAATGTATAAATAAAATAACACTTACGAGTATGGTGACTGCCATGGAAAAAACGCTATTGGATTGCGAGCAATACATAGAAGAGGCAATGGCAGAACATGCGACTGCTCAATGTCCACCTCTACTCGCTCAGGCATTAAACTATGCCGTTTTTCCGGGTGGCGCCCGCGTCCGGCCTCAGCTCTGTAAAGCCGTGGCGCTAGCAAACAATTCCAGCGACGTTGGCCTAGCGAATGCCGCTGCCACTGCAGTGGAGCTACTTCACTGTGCATCTTTGGTCCATGATGACCTACCCTGTTTTGATGACGCGACGCAGAGGCGCGGCAAACCATCGGTTCACGCAAAGTTTGGAGAGCGCATCGCCGTCTTAACCGGTGACGCCCTAATTGTTGCCGCATTTCAAACCCTATCAGCACATGCTGTGCAAGCCGTCCGCGCAGAGCGCGTCCCACTTGTCACAACGATTGTCGCTCGTGGAGTGGGTGCACCGCATGGCATTTGTGCGGGACAAGCCTGGGAGTGCGAGCAACGCGTTGATTTATCTCGCTACCATCGCGCCAAAACTGGCGCGCTTTTTGTTGCTGCTACCTGCGCTGGAGCTGCCGCTGCCGGAGTCGATCCGGGGCCATGGGTCAATTTGGGTGCAAGCATCGGTGAGGCCTATCAGGTGGCAGATGATATTAAGGATGCTGTCTCCGATCCCGACACATTAGGCAAACCAACCGGCATTGATGTAAAGCTTGATCGGCCTAGCGCGGTTCGCGAACTCGGGCTCGAGGGAGCTGTGGCACGATTAAAAGAATGCCTTGAGGCCGGTCTAGACAGCATGCCAGCGTGCGCTGGACACGACATGCTCCAGAAGTTGGTGCGCGCGCAAGCGAGCCGATTTGTACCAGAGAAGATTGCGCAAGTGGCCGCGTAATGGCCATACCCTCAACAACCGAGCCCAAATACGCTGAGTCGAAAGACAAGCCCTCTGGTCGCTACGCCCGCTTTTTGCTGTGGCGAAACCGGATGCTTCGAAGCAAGACATTCCAGAAATGGGCTGCGTGGCTACCGATAGCGCAATCCATTGCCCGCACACGCGCAACTGACCTTCATCATATCCTAGCCGGCTTTGTTTACTCTCAGACGCTCAGCGCCGCCTACAAGCTGGGTTTGCTCGAGTGCCTGAAGGACAGAATAGCCACGCTCGAAGAAATCGCACGTGCCTGCGAACTTGAACAGGATGCTGCGTTAACACTTATTAAAGCAGCAACAGCCATAGACCTCCTTCAACAGGTCGACGCCCAAACCTGGACACTCGGAGAACTCGGTGCATCGATTCATGGCAACCCGGGTGTGCAGAGCATGCTCCGACACCACGATCTGCTGTATCGGGACATGGCTGACCCAGCACACTTACTTCGAGCTAGGGAAGGTGCCGCTCTGCGCGGTTATTGGCCCTATGTCGATGGGGATCATAACGACCCTGTAGCCGCGGCGCGCTACAGCGAACTCATGGCCGATTCACAACACCTCATCGCAAACCATATTTTGGACGCGATCAAGCTCAGACCCGGCCAACGACTTCTCGATATTGGTGGCGGCACAGGTACGTTCGCACGGCTTGCATCCGAGCGATTTCCTGAAGCCTCAACCGCCGTCTTCGACCTACCTCAGGTCATCGCCGCCATTTCACCCCGACATCGCGGTGCGATGGAGGTTGTGGCAGGAAACATGTTTGAGGATCCCATTCCCAAAATCTTCGACACCATTAGCTTAGTTCGTATCCTTCATGATCACGATGATGCACCCGTCGACCAACTGTTGTGTCGCTGCTTCGATGCCTTACCAAATGGTGGTCAGCTCATCATTGCTGAACCCATGGCCGGCACAAGGAACGCCGAATCTATCGGCCATACCTATTTTGGGTTCTATCTATGGGCCATGGGCAGCGGCCGACCCAGAACCTACAAAGAGCTCAAAGCAGCGTTACAACGCGCCGGCTTTCAGGGAATTAAAGAAAAGCGCACGCACATACCTGCTTTAGTCCGCGTAATTACAGCGAGAAAACCAAATGTCATTTTTTATTGACACTTTTGTGTGTATTATTAAACTGACACATAAGACGTAACTGTTTTTAGACAGGCCTAGCGCGCTCTCAGCTAGGAATTGAGGCCATAAAACCGTGACCTATAAGAAGACAACAGCGGTTATTTTTGAGAAGCCCGGATTACTAGAAGTCCGGGAGGCTTCTTTACGTGCGCCTGCGGCAAACGAATGCCTTATCGAGTCTGACTGGTCCGGTATCAGCACGGGTACGGAACGCCTCATGCTGACCGGTGAGATGCCGCCCTTTCCAGGGCTTGGCTACCCACTTATTCCCGGCTACGAAACGGTCGGCAAAGTGGTCGAATCACCAGAGGGGTCGGAATTACGCCCAGGCACCTATGTATTTGCTCCGGGAAGTGTCGGATTCACCGACGCCAAAAACTTATTCGGCGGAAGTGCACGGCACATCATTTGTCCTGAAGATAAACTTATCCCACTGCCTGAGAAACTAGGCAGTGAGGGCGTGCTACTTGCCCTGGCCGCCACTGCGCTACATGCGTTGCGTCGCTGTGAACGGGCAGGCCCGCCCGAACTCATTGTAGGCCACGGCGTTCTCGGACAACTCCTTGCACGACTCACACGCATCATTCATGGCACGACCCCTACCGTTTGGGAGCGAGACCCCGCCCGACGCCCCGCTGGGCTCGACTACGCGGTCTACGATGCGAGCCAAGACCCGCGACACGACTATTCAGTGGTCTGTGATGTTAGCGGCAGCGCAGACGCGTTGAATCAGATGATTGCGCGTTGCAAACCAGGCGCAACAGCAGTGATGGCAGGCTTTTACTCGTCTGCCGTCACCTTCGACTTTCCACCCGCATTTATGAGGGAAATCAATCTCTTAGTCAGTGCGGAATGGCAACCACAAGACCTAAAAGAAGCAGCACGACTGGCATCCGATGGCACATTGGACTTCTCCCAGTTGATAACAGATGTCTTTCCCGCGACACGGGCCCCGCAGGCCTACGACCGGGCTTTCAATGATAGTAGCTGCCTAAAAATGGTCATCGACTGGAGATCGACATGAGCACAACTGCAACTGCGCAAGAATACGATCCAGGGCTCGAGGCGAGCGGAGAACGGGCAGACCTTCTCGCCACATCAGCAGATAACGCTGAAGGAACCCAGATCATTGCTATTTACGGCAAAGGAGGCATTGGAAAGAGTTTCACCCTTGCCAACTTAAGCTACATGATGGCTCAGCAAGGCAAAAAGGTATTACTGATTGGCTGCGATCCGAAAAGTGATACGACGTCACTACTCTTCGGCGGAAAGGCCTGCCCCACCATCATTGAGACAGCCTCTGCGAAGAAAGCGGCAGGCGAAGAGTGCCGTGTTGAAGATGTTTGCTTCAAGCGTGACGGTGTTTATGCCATGGAGCTTGGTGGTCCAGAAGTTGGTCGCGGTTGCGGCGGACGGGGCATCATTCACGGCTTCGAGACGCTCGAAAAGCTCGGTTTCCACGACTGGAACTTCGATTATGTGCTGCTCGACTTCTTAGGTGACGTCGTCTGTGGCGGGTTTGGTTTACCCATCGCGCGTGACATGTGTCAGAAGGTGATTGTCGTCGCCTCAAATGACCTGCAATCGCTCTATGTGGCCAATAATGTGTGTTCTGCCGTCGAATACTTCCGAAAACTCGGGGGTAATGTCGGTGTCGCCGGCATGGTGACTAACAAAGACGACGGCACTGGTCAGGCGCAAGCATTCTGTAAGGCCGTTGGCATTCCTGAGCTCGCATCAATTCCGGCCAATGAGGATATCCGTCGCAAAAGTGCGAGCTACGAAATTATTGGTCACCCAGAGGGTGAGTGGGGCTCCCTATTTGCTGAGTTAGCGGAAAATGCCGCGGAAGCATCACCCCATCGACCCACCCCTATGACGCAAGACGAGCTCTTGTCCCTGTTTGATGGCGATGAAGTCGGTAGAGATGTAGTGCTGCAGCCTGCAACGCTTTCAGATCTGTGTGATGTAGAGGCGCTCAACAAGCCGTCTCTCGAGGTTGTCTATGACAGCGTCTGAAGCCGACATTATCGAGACAAAAGATCTCGGCTGCCACGCTGGAGCGGAGCAGTTAGCCGCGGCTGCCAGTGCGTCGGGTAAAACCGAACTGCTGGCGCAGTTTGCCGAGGATTACCCAAAAGGGCCTCATGATCAGCCTCAAAGCATGTGCCCTGCCTTCGGGTCACTTCGTGTGGGCCTGCGAATGCGCCGCACAGCGACGGTACTCTCAGGTTCAGCCTGCTGTGTCTACGGTCTGACATTTACCTCTCACTTCTATGGCGCCAAACGAACGGTTGGCTACGTTCCATTCGACTCCGAGTCGTTAGTGACGGGCAAATTATTCGAGGATATTCGCGAGGCAGTCCACGACTTAGCAGAGCCTGAAACGAACGACGCCGTTGTGGTTATCAATCTCTGTGTTCCGACCGCATCCGGCGTACCGCTTGACCTACTCCCAAAAGAAATCAATGGAGTGCGTATCGTGGGGATCGATGTTCCCGGTTTCGGCGTGCCTACGCATGCTGAAGCAAAGGACGTACTCGCCGGAGCTATGCTGGAATACGCTCGCTCGGAAATTCAGGCAGGGCCCGTCGCACGGCCGGTGCAAACCGAGTCTCAACGCGATAAGGCAACAGTGGCTCTGGTCGGTGAAATGTTCCCAGTTGATGCCATCACTATCGATCGCCTACTCGACTCCCTGGGAGCCGCGGCGGGGCCAGTGGTTCCCACTCGCGAGTGGCGTGAACTGTACGCCGCGCTCGACTGTAAAGCCGCCGCAATGATTCATCCGTTTTACGCAGCTACTGCTCGTCAGTTTAGGGCAGCAGGACGCCCTTTACTGGGCTCCGCGCCGGTCGGCGTAGAGGGCACGGCAGCCTGGCTTGAAGCCATGGGTGAACTTCTGGGAACCGATCGAGCTTCCATTGATGCCGCTATCAGCACGCAGAAGAGTGCTATTCGCGCGGCGCTTGATAACAACCCCATTGACGCGAAAATCACGCTATCCGGCTACGAGGGATCTGAGCTTTTAGTGGCACGATTGCTGATAGAAAGTGGCGCTGATGTCGCCTATGTAGGCTCAGCCTGCCCCAAGACCGAATTCTCCGCTGTGGATGCTGACTGGCTCGAGGATCGCGGCGTGTCAGTGAAGTTTAGGGCATCGCTCGAAGATGACTTAATCGCAATGGAGGCATTCAAACCCGATCTTGTGATCGGAACGACGCCAATCGTTCAGAAAGCAAAAGAACGCTCTATTCCAAGTCTGTACTTCACCAACTTGATCTCCGCACGCCCTCTTATGGGAGCGGCAGGTGCTGGATCTGTAGCGCAAGTCATCAATTCCGCACTCGCAAACCAGCCTCGCATGATTGCCATGGAGGAGTTTTTTGAGGGTGTCGGTGAGGGCCCAACAAGCGGTGTCTGGACGCCAGAAATCATCGCTAAAACTGGTGTGGGAGGTACCTGCTAATGCTAGTACTTGATCACGATCGCGCCGGAGGATACTGGGGCTCTGTTTATGTCTTTACCGCGGTGAAGGGCCTGCAGGTCATTATTGATGGTCCCGTGGGATGTGAAAATCTTCCTGTGACCTCGGTACTTCACTACACCGATGGTCTGCCACCACACGAGCTACCCATTGTCGTGACGGGTCTTGCAGAAGAGGAACTCGGTCAACACGGCACTGAGGGTGCGTTGCGTAGAGCACATCACACGCTTGACCCCAAAAAGCCATCGGTTGTTGTCACTGGATCGATTGCCGAGATGATTGGTGGCGGCGTCACGCCAGAAGACACCAATATTAAGCGCTTCCTGCCACGCACTATTGACGAAGACCAATGGCAGAGTGCTGATCGCGCGCTGGTATGGCTTTGGGAGCAATACGGAGCCACCAAAAAGCGTAAAGCGAAAAAATCTGAAGCGAAGACCGAAACCAAGAAAGTAAATATTATTGGGCCTGCTTATGGCTACTTTAATACCTGGTCTGACCTAGCCGAAATACAAAGACTCCTCGCCGGCATTGGTGTGGAAGTCAATATGGTCTTCCCCTTGGGATGCCACCTGAATGAAATCCCCAAGCTCGATGATGCAGCGGTCAATATCTGCATGTACCGCGAATTTGGACGTAAATTATGCGAGACCCTCGATAAGCCTTATCTTCAGGCACCTATTGGTCTCGACAGCACCACGAAGTTCCTTAGAAAGCTAGGTGAGCTTCTCGACATTGATCCCGAGCCCTTTATAGCGCAAGAAAAAATGACAACGCTGAAGCCCGTCTGGGACCTCTGGCGTTCCGTCACTCAGGATTTCTTTGCAACAGCCAGTTTCGGTGTCGTAGCAACAGAGACCTATACCAGAGGCCTGCGTCACTTCCTGGAAGAAGACCTGGGTCTGCCTTGTGCCTTCCATTTCTCGCGTAAGGCCGGCGTCAAGCCAGACAACCGAGAGGTTCGGGAAGCCATCCACAAAAAGGGGCCTCTGATTGTTTTTGGCGGCTACAACGAGCGTATGTACGCTGCTGAGGCAGGTGGACGAAGCATGTTCATTCCCGCATCACTGCCCGGCACCATCATTCGGCGTCACACAGGAACCCCCTTCATGGGGTATGCCGGCGCATGCTATCTCATTCAAGAAGTCTGCAACGCCCTATTCGATGCCCTGTTCAATATTTTGCCTCTCGGCACCGAGCTCGATGAGACCGTGGCAACGCCAGCTCGCGCGAGCCTCGCATGGCAAGAGGACGCACAGTCGCTGCTCGATCAAATTATTGAAAACCAACCCATTTTAGTTCGGATATCAGCCGCAAAACGGCTGCGCGACGCGTCGGAGCAGGCCGCTCGAGGCGATAACGCCGAATCAGTGAACTCAGTGCACGTTTTAGATGCCAGCCATGAGCTGCAACTCGGGAGCGCTGCATGACCGAAGAGAATTACAACAACGCGGCACGGCAAATGCTGATGACGGGAGGAAGTATGACCACGAGTAAGCGACATACAGAGCGCAAAACTGTCTGGGAACACCTGCAGTTTCGTCTGCTGTTTATCACTGTCTTTGTGTGGTTTTTGGGGCAGGCAGTAATTACGCGAGTGAAGTTGGTGCGGCAACACGAACTTAACTGTTGGCAGGAGGCTAAGCGGGCAGCGCACAGCGTGGCGCCCTACGCCTTCATGAAGATTTAACGAAGTGTGGCTCCAGGCCCACGGGCTTGGAGATAGATAAATCAGCCCAAGTAGCCACCGCGGGCTGGAAGGAAGGAGCGTTCTGCGCTCTGAAGGGAGAAGTATGCAATGTCGATGATGAGCTTTGAGAAAAAGTATCGAGTCCGGGGGTACCCTTCTCGGCGGAGATCTTTTCGATTTCTGGGTGGGGCCGTTCTATGTCGGATTCTTCGGGATTACGACCCTGTTCTTTGCCGTCACTGGAACAGCGCTAATTTTCTACGGTGCAGCCCTGGGCGACACGTGGAATATCTGGCGCATTAATATCGCGCCACCTGATCTGTCTTACGGGTTGGGCTTGGCTCCGTTAAAGGAGGGCGGACTTTGGCAAATCATTACGATTTGTGCCACGGGTGCCTTTGTTTCGTGGATTTTGCGTCAGGTCGAAATATCGAGAAAACTCGGTATGGGCTTGCATGTTCCCTTCGCCTTCTCCTTCGCTGTGTTGGCCTACGTGACGCTGGTCATCATTCGTCCGATGCTGCTCGGTGCCTGGGGTCACGGTTTCCCCTACGGCATCATGAGTCACCTCGACTGGGTGTCAAACGTCGGCTACCAATTCCTGCACTTCCACTACAACCCTGCGCACATGCTCGCGGTGACCTTCTTCTTCACCACAGCACTGGCTTTGTCGATGCACGGATCGCTGATTCTGATGGCAACGAACCCACGCGAGGGCGAAACCGTGAAGACAGGTGAGCATGAAAACACCTACTTCCGAGATGACATTGGCTACTCGATCGGCGCCCTCGGTATTCACCGACTGGGTACCTTCGTTGCAATCTCAGCAGCCTTCTGGAGTGCGGTCTGTATCGTCCTTAGTGGGCCTTTCTGGACGAAAGGATGGCCTGAATGGTGGAACTGGTGGCTAACGCTACCTATCTGGTACTGATAAGGGGACCACTACGATGATTGAATATCAAAATATCTTTACAACAGTGCAGGTGGCAGCACCTGATTATGCGGGCGTCCCCGTCGAAAACACCCATGATGACCGTACGGGCGTGCTGACACACAGCTATCTGATGGGCAAATTGGG
Source organism: Halieaceae bacterium (assembly GCA_038143085.1). Lineage (GTDB taxonomy): Bacteria > Pseudomonadota > Gammaproteobacteria > Pseudomonadales > Halieaceae > Luminiphilus. Next base: position 115,049 of record JAYQLG010000010.1, on the reverse strand, counting down.
TGACGCACAGATTGGTCCAATATACCTTGGCCCTCTCGGTGTCGCTGCGCTATTCACCGGTACGATTGCCTTCCTCATCATTGGCTTGAACATGTTCGCCTCTGTGAACTGGGATCCCATCGAGTTTGTTCGCCAGCTATTCTGGTTAGCACTCGAGCCTCCAGGTCCTCAATACGGCCTCTCCTTCCCGCCACTGAACGATGGGGGATGGTGGTTGATAGCAGGCGCGTTCCTGACGCTCTCTATCATGCTCTGGTGGTGGCGAACGTTTGCGCTCGCTAACAACTATGGCATGGGTAATCAGATGGCATGGGCGTTTGCCGCAGCGATTTGGCTTTACCTGGTCCTGGGCTTCATTCGCCCTGTTCTGATGGGAAGCTGGTCTGAAGCGGTACCGTTTGGGATCTTCCCTCACCTAGACTGGACGGCCGCTTTCTCACTGCGTTACGGGAACCTGTTCTACAACCCGTTCCATATGTGGAGCATCTTCTTCCTATACGGATCAGCGGTCTTATTTGCGATGCACGGGGCCACAATTTTGGCGACCAGCCGATATGGCGCAGACCGTGAAATCGATCAAATCACCGATCGTGGTACAGCCGCAGAACGCGGTGCTCTCTTCTGGAGATGGACCATGGGCTTCAACGCTTCAATGGAATCCATCCACAAGTGGGCATGGTGGTTCGGTGTGCTGACTTGTGTCACGGGCGGTATCGGCATCCTCCTCACGGGAACCGTTGTAGAAAACTGGTATCTGTGGGGCATGAAGCACGGTCTCGTACCCACCTATCCAATGATTGGCGAAGCGGTCGTCGATCCACTACTGACTGAGGGTGCACAATGAAAACGCTAACGACCAAACTATTTGCAACTGTTGGTCTGGGTACGGCGCTACTGCTCGGTGGCTGTGAAATGCCACCACCCGAATCAACTCAATGGGGCTACCGTGGAACAGGTATGGAGGGTCTTTACAACCCTGATACCCTCAACGAACTGGACGCAAACAACATCGTGCCAGAGGCGCTGCCAGCGGTTCCCGCTGTCGGACCTAAGTCCAAAGACGTTTATCAAAACGTTCAGGTTCTCGGTGACCTATCTGTAGGTGAGTTCACACGCCTGATGGCCGCCATTACCGAGTGGGTCTCACCTGAGGAAGGATGTAATTACTGTCACGTTGCCGGTGAAGGATTCGCGGCCGACACGCTCTACACCAAGAAGGTAGCGCGCGTGATGATCCAGATGACTCAGAACGCCAATGAGAACTGGAGCCAACACGTCGGTGGCGCCGGTGTCACTTGCTATACCTGTCACCGCGGGAAAAACGTGCCTGAGTACGTTTGGAACATTAATCCCGGCCATACGGTCGCGGGTGGCATGAAGAATCAGATGCAAAACGTTTCTTCAGTCGCTGCAGGATTGTCATCATTGCCAGTTGACCCCTTCACACCTTACTTACTCGACGCAAGAAACGGGCGTCATGCGGGCACCACAGCCCTGCGGGATGAGGGCGGTGTGTCACTCAAAGAATCTGAGTGGGGATACAGCCTCATGATGCACTTCTCCAGTGCGCTGGGCGTGAACTGCACCTACTGCCACAACTCGCGCGCCTTCTTCTCTTGGGAAGAAAGCTCACCACAGCGCGTTAGAGCTTGGCACGGTATCCGAATGGTTCGTGAGATGAACAACGACTACGTTGACCCCACCACCGACTGGCTACCACCTCACCGTCTTGGAAAGCTAGGTGATGCGCAGAAAGTTAACTGCGAAACCTGCCACCAGGGTGCTTACAAGCCCCTACTGGGCGCCAACATGATCAAGGACTACCCAAACCTTGCTCGTCTTGCGCAACCAGAGCCGGAAGCACCCGCTGAGGAAGCAAGCGAAATGCCTGAGGCCAGTGATATGGCTGACATGGCAACAGGTAGTGATTGATAGACAACTCGGCAGAGAGTGAATGGATAAAACAGCGAGGGCGTCTGCCCTGCCCTCGCAACCACATGAATGTGTGGACTTATCTCCCTGGGGTTGCGTGCTTACACAGACGTCTCTCCGGGAAGATCAGCGGAACTAAGGTGTTTTCACCCCAATTCCGGTGAAGGACGTCGTATCAAGGTATTTATTACCGAGCTGCGACAGATCGCGAACTACTACATGGGAGGTAAAACCATGAGTGATGAAAATGTAGGCATGTCAGGACTCACAGCTAGCGAAGCTAGCGAGTTCATGCGGTCTTACGAAAAAGGCATGTGGACGTTTGTGGCTATCGCAAGCGCGGCTCACATTGCTGTATGGAAGTGGCAGCCCTGGTTCGGAATGTAATCCGAGGCTATCACCTTAACCAAGCGACTGTCCGGCTTGACGGGCTTGTCGTGATTGCAAATGGAGAGATGAAATGATCTTAACGCAACCCTTCTCAAGGATCTGGAAGATCTTTGATCCACGTCGGGTACTGGTAGCGCAGGGTGTTTTCCTGTTCTCAGTAGCTGTACTGATCCACTTCGTCCTGTTGAGCTCTGCGAAGTACAACTGGATCGATGGTCCATATGCGGCACCTGCGGCCATGGCGGAGGCACTCCCTCCCTCACGGCAGTAAGTACCGTCATAGAATCGGGCCCTGAAAAGGGCTCCGATATTTCCGACCCACGCACCGGCTGCCCCCAGACGCTGCGATGTGAACCCAATCGGGACTTCGCGATCACCCTGCCCCCAGAGCTACGATCGCCGATCTCCACCCGAATTGCTAAGTTCACATGTCCTTCCCCAAGGAGTGGGTCTTTTTATTACCTTTATCGCCTGACGCACGTAGCAAAACCGCTTTAAACTGACGTTATGGAAGAGACATCCAACATCGTATCCTTCGACAACGAGCCACTGATGCTCGTAGATAGCAATGACGTTGTCATAGGCTTTGAAGAGAAAGCGGCTGCGCATCGTGGCAACGGTGTTTTGCATAGAGCGTTTTCGATTTTCTTATTCAATGATCAGGGCGAGGTGCTGCTTCAGCAACGAAGTTCACTTAAACCACTTTGGCCTGAGTACTGGTCAAATACCTGTTGCAGCCACCCCAGACGCGGAGAGTCCCTGACTCAAGCAACCAAACGCCGCCTCAAAGAAGAACTCAATTTAGAGTCTCAGCTAACCTTCCTCTTCAAGTTTCAATATCACGCCATGTTCAATGATATTGGCAGCGAACACGAGCTGTGCTCCGTATTTATCGGAAACGTGACCGGTAGACCCCAGCCAGACTTCAACCCTACTGAGATTGCAGAGACCACATGGGTCCCCATCAATACGGTGGACGAATGGCTCCATGATGACAACGTGCAGACGACTCCCTGGTTTGCCATGGAGTGGCAACGCATTAAAGATGAATTTAGTGGACAGATGCCTCTAAGCGCCTGAGGCTTACAAAGCTTACAACCAGCGAAATCTTGGCGAAGAATCCGACCAAAAATGTGGCAGTGCCATTCTACCGAGTTCCGTTAGATAGACGTGAGCATCACGTTGTTCGGTGTAGCCCTGGTTCTCTAGAGACTCTACAAGGGTTAACACATCTGGTTGGTCAACTGAGGAAATTGGCACCTCAGAGTTACACATCAACCGACGCATGACCGATCGACGTGCAATTTCAAAATCGCTCGTCTCAATCAGCACTTGTGTCGCAAGCCGGCCTTGACCGATAGCGATCTTCCACGCGTCAATGTCTACGTAGTTTTGAGCCACAATGTCTCCTACTTCACTGACCGCGCCCAGTCCAGCACCAAGGACCTGCGAAACGTCTGTCTCACTGTATCCAAATGCGCTATACCTCAATGTGCCATTCGCTTGTGCTGCACTGAACTCATGGCCGGGTCGAACAAATGCGTTTAACCCAATCCACTCATAACCCTCATCTTCGAGCCCCACCGCCACCGCATTAAATATCGCAAGCTTCTCGGCCAAACCGGGCATTGCATCATCAGCAAGCGCCGCGTGATGGGGAAATTGTTGAGGTCGTCGCGTGTACTGCTGACATACCAACATATCCGGCGCCAACTCGGCGATCATCGCAACGCTGTTTTTGATTGACTTAGACGTTTGACCTGGAAGGCCGAAAACCAAATCCATGTTGACGCTGGCGAATTTCATATCTCGCGCCACGCTAAAAACGTCTTCTAAGAGACTAAATGACTGCGTTCTACCGAGCTCACTCTGCACATTAGCATCGACGTCGCGGACCTCCAGATGCAGATGCTGTACACCGAGGCCCTGAATTAAATCCAACTGTGAACGGGAGGTCCGTCTAGGATTAATTTCCATCGAGATATCCGCATCCGCCGTTACATCAAAGGCGCCGTGAATGGAAGCCATGAGCCTAGCGAGTTGAACATCGTCTAAATAGTTGGGCGAGCCCCCTCCGATATGGATCCGGTTTATCTGTAAAGATAATCCTGACTGCCCTGCCATTAACGCCAACTCATCGTGCAGGTCAGCTAGGTAGCGATCCATTTCCTTGTAATCGTGTTCGACAATGGTGAGATGATCACAGCTAAGACAGCGACTAGGGCAAAATGGAATATGAACATAGAGCGCGGCCATTGTGGCCTCGCTTTCTCTTAATGCGTTTGACAGAGACAGATGCGCGTTTTCGTCGACCACCGCAACAGCCTCGCCCGCTATCGCGTGTGGGCTACCATGTCGATCAAAGATGTCATCTAAGCCTGGCGGCTTTTGATTCGACCATGTCATGTCGTACGCACCCCGTTCAATACCGCGTTAATCGCTGGCTGGGTTCACCGGTGTTTCGTCGACCGAAGACCGCAAACGGAAGCGCTACAGGAGCACCAGTCAGTTGGGGACAAAAGATCCATTCCCACGCACCTACACTATTCCTCGAAATATACCCCGTCAAGGAAAGTTGGACGAAAATCGGACAAAACAATCGCTCAGATCTCATCTTTTTCGGCCCGAACTGCCCGCAATTGAGGCTCGTTCGCACGAGCCCAGCGCCATAAAGCCGCCTCATTTACCGGGAACATCAGGAAAAGATGCTCAATTGACGCTAAAAGCATCAAACTGCCGACTAAATACAGCGATAGCTGCTGGGTAAGATCGGGGACAAGCATCGCATTTTTAAATAATAGATAGGTCACAAAGAAACCTACAGCCGTCGAGAGAGGTAAAAAAGCACTCAAACGATCAGTTCTCAAATAGGAAACCAGGTAATTCAAGTGATCAGGTAGCCAGCGCTCGTTGAAGGCCCGGACGCCGAAAAACAAATTAAGCTTGGCACTCCATCGCATCAGCCAGAGGACGGTCACTGTGTAGAAAGCCGTGGGATTAGGCTCCGTCACGCTAATCAGAGCAAGGAATGCAACGGCGCCCACCACACAGGCCTCGTGATAGATTGTTGTAGATACAGCACCCTTGAAGCGATCCCAGACTGTAACCTGCGGAGGACAGGGTTGGTGGTTGGGTCCGTTCACGTATCCCAGCAAATAACTGATTTCCAACCAACACCAGATGATCAGACCTAAAATAAATCCTAGTGCCGCTGCCATCGGGGTTGCCAAGCTTGCATTAAATGGCACTAAGAGCAACGCAGCCAGTGCCAATGCGGAGACCAACATAAACCCGGCGCGAGCACGTTGCCCCGACTGATGAGCCAACAACAGGGCGAGTCCTGTGAGTAGCCACCATGAGGACACAGCAGTGACTAAAGCAGGCCAAAACATCACTTAGTTTCTATCCGCCACGACGAGTGACGATTCGCGAGCCTTATCAAAAATTGATCGAAACTCACGGTAGTTGTCGGGACCGAACGCCTCTATTGCTATCCAGTAACCCGTGAGTTCATCGACCAGAATCAGGCCGCCTTGGGACGTTAACTCAAGAATGAATTCGGGTTTATCGATGATGGATCGAGCTGAGCGCTCACGGACTAGGGTGCGCATCACGCCCCTGAAAAAACTACCCTCCCCCGCACCGTAGTGAACAATAGGATTATCAGCGCCACCCGACGGAAGAATCATCACGCCACCCGCATCACCATCAACGACTTTTAGGGTAACGCTTGCAACAATCTGCACATCGGGCTTTTGGGGTGGGCCTTGGTACCCCTGGTCATTGACGGCAATGAGAGACCACGCCAGTGCCAATAGCGCTAGCAATAAGAAGATAGGGTGCCTAAGCACCCCGAATAGCAATCCGGGCCAACCCACATTATCCCCCAAGCTAGTTTCGAACTAGCGTCTGTTAAACCGCAGCGATCTCTGTCGCTTCAAGTTCGTCGTTCGACGTTTCGCGCATTTCCTCAATGACATTAACCAGCAGTCGCGCAACCGAATCAGGGTCCTGTATACCCCTGAGTAACGGTTGTACTCGCCGGAAATTGAACGGTCGAACGTGTGGCCATAGCATGAGCCAATACACCTTCGTACCCTCAAGCGGCAGGAACGTAATGTCTCCCGTACCATCGCGAAGGCGGCGTAGTCCCGCCGACTCCACCTTGGTTAATGGCAGGTTCACAATCATCGGTAACGCCACACCCGAGCGAATAACCAAACGTCGGTTAGTGATGGTGTAGATCGTGCTGTCAGCATAAAGCTTCGCCATGAACGCTAAAATACCGATGACCGTCAACGCCAAAGCACCTTGCCATGCCAGTGTGCCGGTCAGTACCGATACCGGCGCACCATCCATGATGCGGTAAATAGCATGTCCGACAATCAACACCAGAAAATAGAGCGACGCGGTGTAGACCTGAAATACGCGCTTAGCCATCGACTCCCAACTTGGAGATGTCTGCCAGAGGACGTGTTCCCCCTCCGGCAGATCCCCAGGGAGCCCAGCAATGGGCTCGTACCCGTACTCGTTCACAGCCAGGGGCCTTGGCGATCTGGCATTGCGTACATGGTGCCGCCACCGTAGAACGCTACGATCTTGTCCTCTTCCTGCAATGTCACCTGATCTGGATTAGCCAAACCCGGCACTTGCCTGAACTGATCGCCGCGGATCGATTTCACATGAACAGAGCCATCCGCTTTTACACGGGCGAGCGTCATTGGAAGCAATACACGTCGGTCACCGACATCGAGCTCTGCGTAACGGAAGTGTGGCTCAGCACGATCTACCCATAAATCAACGACCGTCGCACCTCGCTCGCCATCACAGCCATAAACGGCCTTACCGCGAGGATCAGGATCATTTTTGTGAACTTTATGATCACTATCTACGCGCAGCGGTACGATTCTAGGCGCACCATCGATCGTCAGATCAGGACGCTCTGGACGGATTGAATATGCCGCTGGACCAACGCCGTCAACCATGGGGTCACCAGTTGGCTCAAGTGGCGCTCCTGGATGAGCATGCGTGGGCTCAGCCTTCAGCTCATACTGATCAGGCATTGGTCCGGGAACCGTACGCTCGCCCTGACCATGTGCGAGTTTGTACGTTTTTGGATCCGGAAGGCCGCCTACACCGGTGCTGTAGGTATCAACCGGTCCGTCGTGACGAAGCGGAAAACCTTCGCGCTTACCTTCTTTATGAAGATAGAGCACAAGGTAAACAAATGCACCGCAAAACACGGTAAACATAATCGCTGCAAAGTCTAAGTAAATTTCTCCAGTACCCATGGTGTGTCCTCCTGGTAGTGGTTTCTAGCTTGGGAAATCAGCAAGTTTCATTGTGAGTGGTTGGTCCTTGTCATTGCCTAACTGCCGCACCAATGGTCCCAGTGCAATAAGCGAGGCGAATAAGATAATTATTTCGAGGTGATAAACCGCGCCATATGGTGTCGCGGGGCCTGATAATTGCTGACTGACCATGCCGCCCTGTATCAGGGCTTCGGTCACGTCTCGCAGCGCGCCACCAAGGAAAACAGCACAGCCCGCCGCCGTTGCTTGAACAGCGCCCCAGGTCCCGATCACGAGACCCGCAGTGGCGGTTCCCGCCAACAGCATGGCGGCGGTTAACGTACCGACGGCAAACAGCCCATTACCAATGCCGATCAGCAAAGTTCCGGCAGCAAACAATATTAAGGAATCAAAGGCGCCTGCCATGATGACCGCAGCAAATGCGAAAACACCAACCACGGCACCATAGGCAGCCAACCGGATGGGCTCACCCGCGCGTCCGAGATAGCGCGCCGAGAGTGCCATTGCGATCAACATGCCGCCTGCAAATATAGCGGTGAGGCGTGTGGTCTGACTGACTGACATCGCCAATACCTCGGCGCCATAGGGTTCAAGCAAAATTTCTTGCATGCTGAACCCCAGCGTCCCTAAAGCCACTGCGATTAACAGTCTGTGCGCTCCGGGATTTGCAGCCAGCGCGCTCCAGGACTGTCCAAAGCTGGGTCGCGATAGCTCAAAGCTCGTGAGATCAGGCCTTCTAGGCTCCATTTGCCACATCGCCACAATATTCAGACCAGCGACAACCAATGCCGAGCCCTGAATTACCTGAATGAGCCTGAAATAGCTAAAGGGCTCGAGCAGCAACGAGAACCCGAGAGCACCGATCACCATGCCCACTAGCAACATTAGATAGAGCATCGTTACGACCTGATGGCGTGTCTTTTCAGTGGCCAAATCAGTGGCCAAGGCGAGGCCAGCTGTCTGTGTGGTATGCATGCCCGCACCCACCAGCAGCAAAGCACCAAGTGACATGGCGAAGCCCATCCATGAGGCACTAGCATCGGCCGACGTCATAAGGATGAGCACAAATGGCATCAGTGCCAGCCCCCCAAACTGACCCATGGTTCCCATCCACAAATACGGAAGTCGCCGGTAGCCTAAGAAGGATTGATGATTATCGGAGCGATAACCAATCAGCACCCTAGCCGGCGCGAGTAACAGTGGTAGTGCCAACATCGCCGACACCAGCCATGCGGCTCGGCCTAGCTCGACCACCATGATGCGGTTAAGCGTACCGTTCAGCAGTACAAAACAAATTCCAACCGATACCTGGAAGAGAGACAGGCGCGCGAGACGAGATAGGGTGAGATCACCCTGAACAACGTTCAGCCATGGCAGATATCGCTCGTTAATTCGAGCGGTCAACGCCATAAACTGGTCGCGCGAAATCAGCATTCTCTGACCAACTCCATTGCTTGAGACGTATAGAAGCCGGTCGAGACTCTGTGCTCTCTACCCACTTGCCAGTCAGTCAACTCAGTCGAGTTACCGAGTGATTTCAGAAGAGCAGCGGGAGCTATTGGCTCGATGGCCGGCGCGCGATCACTTCGAGGGAAGAACTTTCCGACAGCGTGCATTGCCGCCAGTGGCAAGGTCTTCGGAGCGAAGGTAAATACCATCGACTCATCAACGCTGTCGGCGAGTGTCTCGAGCGTCCGGAGCCCATCATGGGCCGCGTAATGAATAATTGAGTCCATCGCTAGCACATGATCAAAGCGCTGGCCTTCTAATTGGCGCATATCACCGACAATGAATTCAATTCGGTGATACTCATCCATCGACGAGTAACGCTCATTCGCGAGCTCAATTAAGGAGTGCGAAAGATCAACAGCGATTACCTCGGCACCACGCTTGGCAAGCTCGATAGAGATAACGCCAGTTCCACAGCCTGCGTCTAACACCTGCCGGCCAGACAAGTCCTCAGGTAGCCAACTTAGCAAGGTATTCCTCATTTCCTCCCGACCGGCACGCACCGTCTCGCGAATACCGCTCACGGGCTCGTCTGACGTCAATCGAGCCCATACGTCGGCCGCTGTTCGATCAAAGTAATGTTCGATCTGCTGGCGTCGCTGTTGGTAGTTCGCATGAGCCATCAGTCAAATCCCAGGAAGTCGAACAGATCGCGATCTTTCATTGGCTTCACATCGAGTGGCTCTGCGCCATTCCATAAACCCTCAGCAAGCTGCAGATATTCGTCTTGCACCGCTTTGAGCTCGGGAGAGTCAGGCAGCTCGAATAAGGTCGACTTTTTCAGGCGACTACGCCGGATGACATCGAGGTCCGGGAAGTGAGCTACACGCTTCAACCCCACAGCCTCATTGAATCGATCAATCTCATCTGTATCGGCGCTACGGTTCGCAATTACGCCGCCTAAACGGACACCGTAGTTTTTGGATTTTGCTTCTATCGCAGCTGCGATCCGGTTCATCGCAAAAATTGAGTCAAAATCATTAGCCGTGACAACGAGTGCCCGTTCAGCGTGCTGTAGTGGCGACGCAAAGCCACCACATACGACGTCTCCCAAGACATCAAAAATGACGACGTCGGCATCGTCGAGCAAATGGTGCTGCTTTAATAGCTTGACGGTCTGACCAACGACGTAGCCACCGCAGCCCGTTCCCGCGGGTGGACCACCCGCTTCTACGCACATAACACCGTTATAACCAACGTGCACATAGTCCTCGGTGCGGAGCTCTTCGGCGTGAAACTCAACCGACTCCAGAACATCGATAACCGTAGGCATTAACGCCTTGGTCAAAGTGAAGGTAGAGTCGTGCTTTGGGTCACAGCCGATTTGGATGACGCGCTTTCCGAGCTTGGAAAACGCGACCGACAAATTAGAGGACGTTGTGCTTTTGCCAATCCCCCCCTTTCCATAGACTGCAAAAACCTTGGCTTTTGCGACATCAATGTGTTCATCCAAATGCACCTGAACACTGCCCTCGCCATCACCGTTTCCGACATCCTTAACTGGAATAAATTGGTTTGGTGAATTCATGCGGCTACCTCCCCCGATATGCCTTCTAGAAGATCTTCAAGGTCTTCACCCGCGCGCCTAAGCGCCTCGAGTTGCTCCTCGTCAGCTCCCCAGTAGTCTCTCTCTTGTGCCTCAATGAGCCGATTAGCGACGCGAGATGCCGCAACGGGATTGAGCTCAGCCAACCGCCGCCGCATGTCTTCATCAAGAATGAATGTTTCTGATACTTGCTTATAAACCCACGGTGCCACACCGCCAGCAGTCGCTGACCAGCCCATGGTATTGGTGAGATGTGCCTCAATTTGGCGGACACCCTCATATCCATGGTCGAGCATCGACTCGTACCATTTCGGATTCAAAAGACGCGTGCGCGTCTCTAACGCAACTTGTTCATCAAGCGTACGGACCTTGCCGTCGCCACTGCCCGTGTGATCAGCGATATATACGGGAACACTGTCGCCTTTTGCCCGCTGAACAGCACTGCTAATGCCACCTAAGGTGTCAAAATAATGATCGACCGTGGTAATGCCGAGTTCGACGGAATCAAGGTTTTGATAGGCGAGATCAACGTTTCCTAGCACGTCATTTAACAGCTCGGTCTGCTGTGATACCGCACCCGTTCTTCCGTAGGCAAACCCTTTACGATTTGTATAGGTATCAGCGAACTCAGACTCATTATCCCAGCGACCGGAGTCAACCAACATATTAACGTTGGAGCCGTAGGCCCCCTCGGAATTGCTGAACACACGCAATGCGGCAGTGTCTAAATCGCAGTCATGCTTCGCCTGATACTCCAAGGCACTTCGTCTGATGGGATTAAGCTCCAATGGCTCATCAGCTTCAGCAGCTAAATACGCCGCCTCTGCCAGCAGACGCGTTTGCATTGGCAGCAGATCGCGGAAAATACCGGATAAGGTCACGATAACGTCAACACGAGACCGACCCAGTTCATCGATAGGGATCAGCTCTGCACCCGACAGCCGGCCGTAACTATCGAACCGTGGGCGCGCACCCATGAGCGCAAGCGCCTGACCAATGGCAACGCCTTCAGTCTTTAAGTTGTCTGTTCCCCACAACACCAGGGCAACTGACGTTGGTGGGGCTCCGCTGTCGGCGAGATGCCGGTCAAGAAGTTGCTTGGCTTGTCGCTCGCCCTCGATCACGGCAAATGCGCTAGGCAGCCGAAAGGGATCAAACCCATGAATGTTGCGGCCCGTTGGAAGACTTTCCGGATTTCGAATGAGATCTCCACCCGACACAGGGGGAATGAATTTCGCGTCTAATGCGTCAATCAGAGCAGGGAGTTCAAACTCCTCAACCAAATGACTGAATGCCTCGGTCAATCGACCGGCAAGCGACTCGATATCGTCGGCAGCAACGTGATATTCCGCGAGCAGTCCATTCAATGCGCCGAGATCTTCAGACGCGAGAACACTATCCAGTCGGCCTTGATCAATCCCATCAGCGCCACCCGCCTGCGCGATTGCAGCAAGGGTCTCAGCGCGCTCAGATGAAGTCATTGGAGACCCGACGACATGCAGGCCAAACGGAATCAGAGACGTTTCAATTTCATCGAGTTGGAGCCGTAACTCGTTTACCCACGCCTCAGCCTCAGCTAGTTCCGTAGGCGTGGTCGCCGAGGGCAACTCACAGATCTCGGCCTGCGCGGCAATGGCGTCCAGTAACTGCTGTAACTGAGCTTCATTGGTCCCGGGCTCTCTCGTCCGCCATCGATCGATCATGGATCGCAATTCGGCAAACTCTTTGTGTAAATCTGCACGAGTCACAGGGGGTGTGAGGTAGCTAATCAAGGTGGCGGCTGAACGACGTTTTGCAATCAAACCCTCGGAGGGGTTGTTCGCGGCGTAGAGATAAAAGTTTGGTAGATCGGCAATCAGTCGGTCAGGCCAACACTGGCTAGAGAGACCCACCTGCTTGCCGGGCATAAATTCCAGCGCACCGTGGGTGCCAAAGTGCAGTACCGCATCTGCGGCATAATCCTCGCGAAGCCACCGGTAGTAGGCGGAGAACACGTGTGTCGGTGCTAGCCCCCCCTCAAACAGCAGTCGCATCGGGTCGCCTTCGTAACCCATTGCGGGTTGCACCCCGATGAACACATTGCCAAATGATTTGCCAAGAACAAATAACTGGCGTCCGTCGGTCCAATGCTTGCCTGGCGCGGGACCCCATTGAGCTTCGATTTCCTCGAGGTAAGGCTCGCGGGCAACGTGATCATCAACCGGTATTGTCGCGTGTACATTTGCTTCGGCACCGTACTGCTCTGAGTTCCCGACTAGCAATGCCTCACGGAGCGCATCAACGCTTTCAGGCAACTCAACCTGATAACCTGCCTTATCGAGGGCTCGCAGTGTGTTGAGCACTGACTCAAAAACGCTCAAATGCGCAGCCGTTCCCATCGCTCCGCTGTTGGGTGGAAAGTTAAATAGGGTAATACCGATTTTGCGTTCTGCTCGCGTTGTTCGTCGGAGCTTTACGAGCTTGTGAACGCGATCTGCCAATCGGTCAATACGCTCAACTTCAGGGCTCATATCAAAGGAACGCTTCGGATCCTCTCGATCACGACCGCTGAAGACCATGGGTCCCGTCGCGCCATCGAGTTCAGGAATCGCAACCATAATGGTGGCTTCGACTGGCATAAGCCCCATGGGAGAGTCACGCCACTGATTAATACTCTGGAACTCTAGCGCCTGGACAGCAAGGTAAGGCACGTCTAGCTCAGCCAACATAGCTTGTGCCGCGTCAGTATCGTTGTACGCGGGCCCGCCAACGAGCGAGAAACCCGTTAACGAGACCACTGCATCTACAATGGGTTGGTCATGCTCCATAAAGAAGCGCCTAACGGCCGGACGTGCATCCAATCCGGCAGCGAAGGCGGGAATGACCTTAAGACCTCGTGCCTCCAAAGCTTTTATGACCGCATCATAGTGACGGGTATTACCCGCAAGCGCGTAGGAGCGCATCAACAGTAAGCCAACGGTTCCAGCGTGTTGATCCGGCGCCGATATTTCGTCGACCGAATCGACAATGCGCTGACGACCCTCAAGTTGGTAAACGCCGACGTCGGGATACTCGATCGGAGGCTCTTCCCGCGCGATTTTTCGGAGCACCTCGCGAGGGCCCGCGGCATAGCGATGAATCAGGAAGCTCACCATTCGGGTCAGATTGTCCTCAGATCCAGCGAGCCAATATTGCAGCGTGAGGAAGTAGGCCCTGACATCTTGAGCAGTCCCGGGAATAAACCGAAGTATGCGTGGCAAGCGACGTAACATAGCCAGCTGGCGCTCTCCTGAAGCGGCAGGCTTACCGTCTTTCGGGGTACCTCGCAAACGTTTGAGCAAAGCGATAGGACCTGAGGGCTCACCGTCCATCGTAAATCGACCCATTCGGGTGTACTGCATGACCTCAGGTGCCGACATGCAGCACACCATGGCATCGCAATCGTCGCGTCGCGCAGCTAGCGCATCGGAAATTGCCTTTATGTGGGGCTCCATGAACAACATGGTGACAATAATTATGTCGCCCCCAGCGATCGCATCCCTGCAATCGGTCAATGACCGAGAGTCTGCATCCCATTCGGTCGCGGCAAAGCTTCTAAAGTCGATACCGGGCAAGTCATGGGTTAACCGTTTTTCAGCCCGAGCGATAGCACCATTAACATGGTTATCTAGCGTGACAAGGACGACTTTTATCGGCGTCGCTTCGTCAGTTGCTGAAGTGTGCTTTCGCGTCATAGAGCGTGTCTACTTCGATAGTGGTAAGTCCGTGCTCGGATGCAAATCTCTCTGTGTTTCGTCGAGCCTTTCCTCTGACAAAAAACGGAATCTTTTTGAGCTCCTTTTCGGCTTCAAATGCCCAGACGACAGCACCATCATCTGGTTGGCTATCGTCCGGTGAACCTTGAGCTCGAGCGCCCTCTCCTTCACTCCCCAAATGCGAGGGCCCAACACTGTCGTTGAATTCGAAGTCATCACGGAACATGTGTAAAAGATGCTCTTCAAGGCCCATGATCAGCGGATGAACCCAGGTGTCGAACAGTACGTTTGCTCCCTCGAATCCCATCTGAGGCGAGTATCGAGCCGGGTAATCCTGGACGTGCGCGGGCGTTGAAATAACAGCACATGGAATCCCAAGTCGCTTAGCGATATGCCGCTCCATCTGGGTTCCCAGTACCATCTCGGGCTGCAGCTCTTGAACTTTGGCTTCAACCTCGAGGTAATTATCTGTGATGAGCGCCTCTAAGCCGTATTCCTTGGCGGCCGCACGAACATCGCGGGCTCGCTCTCTGCTATAGGTACCTAAACCGACAACCTCAAATCCCATTTCATCGCGAGCAACCCTCGCCGCAGCAATCGCATGACTACCGTCGGCAAACACGAATACCCGTTTGCCAGTTAGGTAGGTCGAATCAATCGAGCGTGAATACCAAGGCAGGCGAGACTCTCCAACCGCGTCAACATTGATATCTAAATCCAGTACCGCAGCGACCTCAGCGATGAAGTCACGCGTCGCACCCCAGCCCATTGGAATCGTGCTAATGGTTGGCATCCCGAATGTTCGAGCGAGCCAACTACAGGTTAAATCCGATACTTCGGGACAGAGATTGATATTAGCGTCGGCCTTAGGAATGGCTTGCAAGTCCTGTGGAGAGGCGCCCAGGGGCGCAACCACATTGACGTCCACACCCATGGACCTCAACAAGCGCTCTATCTCAACGACGTCATCACGACACCTAAACCCGAGCTTAGTGGGGCCGAGAAGATTCACACTTGGCGTCGTATTGGCGTCTCGAGGTGGCCGCTGGGCTCCGGGGGGTGGCGCTTGACGAGACAGTAGTCCACGAACCAATTGATAAAACGTCTCCGCCGCACCCCAGTTCTCTTTTCGAGTGTAAGCGGCCATTTCCAGAGGGATCACGGGCACCGGAAGATCGGCGCCTAGAGCTAATGCACCGGGCTGATCTTGTATGAGCTCAGCGGTACAGGAATCAGCCACCATTAACACCTGAGGCTTAAAGCGCTCGGCACATTCACGCAATGAATTAACAACCATCTCGGCTGTCGAGGAACCCAGATCGCGTGCTTGGAATGTCGTATACGTAACCGGCGGTCTTTGACCTTCCCGTTCAATCATCGTGAACAGCAAATCGGCGTAGGTGTCTCCCTGCGGTGAATGCAACATCAGGTGAATGTCGCGCATCGATGCGGCAATACGGATCGCGCCCACGTGGGGCGGACCTTCATAAGTCCATAGCGTCAGCTCCATGACCCCACCTCCAGTATCTCTTCGCGTGCCAAGGGCTTGGCAAAAAGACCTGCCAGATCGCCGGCTTGGTCAAATCCCTGAACGGGTGAAAAAACAAGCTCAATCGACCACTTAGTTCGTAGCCCCTCTGACTCGAGCGCGTTGGCAATACCCATCCCGCAGACGGTTAAATCGGGCCGCGAGGCTCGAACGCGAGCCAATGCAGGGTCGAGATCCTGTCCCTCCACCATAGGCACATCCTTGGGCAAGCGAGCCAACTCTGCCTGCATCACTAATTGATCATGAAAAGGGGTACCAACCTCATTGATGCCCAGGCCACACTCCTCTGACAGGAAACGGGCCATCGGAATTTCAAGTTGTGAGTCGGGCAAGAAGTGAATGCGTTTGCCCTCGAGCTTTGGGCGATGCACCGATACCGCTCGCTTTGCGCGCTGATACGGCAGTTCAAGCACCTGCTCTGTACGCTCCGAATCGACGCCGTACGCTTGGGCAACTGACGCAAACCACGCTTTACTGCCTTCGGCGCCCAATGGGAAGGGTGCGCTAATCAACTCAGCGCCTCGCGCTATCAGGGCTCGCGCCGTTTCACCAACAAACGGCTGCGCCGCTATAACGCGCGTGCCTTTCCCCACCGCCGGCAAATCACCGGCCTTACGCCCGGGGTAAAAGTGAACATCTTTGATGTCTAATTCGTCGAATAAGCGCCGGAACTGATCCTCAACAATATCCGAGACCGTTCCCAAGACGATGAGATTTTCTTTCGAGGCTTCGAGTACGGGCAACTCAGCAATTGTGCTTTTCAGGCACTGGTCTTCACCTTGAGTGAAGGTTGTTTCAATGCCGCTCCCACTGAAGGCAGAAATGCGTACACGATTTTCGTGTTTGACCTGCAGCTTGGCGGCAGCGGTCTCCAGATCAAGTTTAATTACCTCGGACGGACAGGAGCCCACAAGAAAGAGGCGGTTAATACCGGAGCGACGTGCAATCAACTCACCTACCACACGGTCCAGTTCCTCATGGCAATCCGCCATGCCAGCGAGGTCTCTCTCTCCTAGGATGGCGGTCGCAAAACGCGGCTCCGCAAAGATCATCACGCCAGCCGCCGATTGAATAAGGTGCGCACAAGTTCGCGAGCCAACAACAAGGAAGAAGGCATCCTGAATGCGACGATGCAACCATATAATGGATGTGAGGCCGCAAAAAACGGCTCTTTGACCTCGCTCTTGTGTCTGAGGACCCGGATGATGTTCAGCTACGCTACTTGCAATAACAGAACTCATGAGCGCGCACCTGCGGGCATCTCATCGGTCGTGTATGACGTTACCGTCTCTACCGACGTCGCTCTTGCCAGCTGGAATTTCTTGAGAAACTGCACTGCGTTGACGACATAAGCCGCATAGGCTGCAAGCGCGATCCACATTTGCTCCTGAGGTGTACCCCAGCCAGCCAACAGCATGACCAGATAAAGCGTATGGAGCGCAATAACACCCATGCTGACGACGTCTTCCCAGAAAAACGCCGGTGCAAATAGATAACGACCAAACACGACCTTTTCCCAGATCGCACCGGTAACCATGATGGTGTAGAGAATGCCTGTCTTTATGACGACCGAAACGGTGGCAGCAAATAGCCCCGTCCCATTCAGCAAGAAATTCACCACAAAAACCGCGCTGACTGCGAAAACCAAAAACTGAAGCGGTGCCAGCACCCCCTGCACCAGCGTCCAGACCGTCTGGTCTCGGCGTAACTTTTGTTCCGGCGTGTACAAACCAGCGCCGGTTATTTCATTTTTCTTATCACTCACGCCACATTCCCCGCTCTGTGCGGAACACGCACATTTAGCGTCATCTTATTAATTTGCAGAGTAGTGTTCGGTCATATGAGTGTCAACTAAATATTACAGTGATCCTGATCGATAAAGTTGACGTATTAAGGAAATAGCCATTGAACTGTAAACATTGTGATGACGACCCACTCCACCCTGTGTAACATTTGGATTTCTAAGACAATAGTGACGCCCACGGCGCCCTTCGTAGTATCGGAGCAGTACCCGCAGTGAATACCGTAACAGCGCCCCCTTCCGAGCTCCTACTTCAGCACCTCGCAAGTCTGCAATTCCTCATCAGTGAAAATGGGATTGTTATCGACGCCACTATCAATGGCCCCTCAAGCACCCTGCAACCAGAGGAGCTTATTGGCCGTCCGCTTAGCGAGCTGGTGACCGACGATTCGGGAGCCCTTCTAGCGTCGCGAATAGAGGAGGCAAGACGGAACAAAGGAGTAGCTGTCCGGTGCGATACGTCGATCGAGCCACGCAGTGGTAACACCGTCCCGCTACTTTGCTGGATCTGCGCAGAAACCAATTCCAGCAACGTCAAAGTAGCAGCCATTGATCTGCTGCCCGAGGCGAGCCTGCGGCACCAGCTACTGAATGCTCAACACGCAATGGAACGTGATTACTGGTCAAAGAGAAGGCTTGAAGCTCGCTACCGACGCTTACTCGACATGGTGTCTGAAGGATTCATTGTGGTCGACGACTCCAGTGGCCGCATACTTGAAGCAAACCCCATGGCAGCAACCTTACTGGTGGGCGCTGGCGCCGCGCTAGTCGGAAAGCCTTTCCCGCAGGGGCTCGATGAGGAGGCGCGAAATACCCTAGAGGGACTCACTCGCGAAGCGCGGTCGGTTACCACCACTATCGACGGAATGATAAGTACTGACGGGGGGTTGGAGCTTAACATTGCGATCACCTATCTTCGTCAGTCAGGCGAGGGACGCCTCCTTATTCGACTGAGAGATGACAGCGAGCGCGATCTCAAGGGCGTCGAGTTTCAGTCGTTCTTCAGCGACGCCCCCGATGGCATTTTGGAGCTGGACGAGCAAGGCATTATCTTGGCCGCGAATAATGCATTTTTAGACATGGCCGGCATCCTATCGCCAGAGCTTGTTGAGGGGCGCAGGGCCGATCGCTGGATAGGTCGGTCAGCTGTCGACCTCAATATTGTGTTGGATCACTCCAAACAAGAGGGTTCCGTGCGTTTGTACTCAACTACCCTACGCACCGAAACCGAATCCTCTGTCGATATTGAATTGTCTGTTTCCAGGGTCGGCAAAAACGGCTCTACGCGCGTCATGGTCTTCGTGAGAGATATCGGTCGGCGGATTACGCCGGATCAGTCGGTAGACGACCACCTTCCCCGCTCGATTGAGCAGATAACAGGCCGCGTGGGTCGTGTCCCGTTGAAAGAACTGGTTCGCGAGTCGACCGATGTGATCGAGGCTCTCTGCATAGAAGCCGCCCTCAAATTGACCAGCGGTAATCGCGCTTCAGCAGCCGAATTATTGGGCCTTAGCCGTCAAAGTTTGTATACCAAATTGCGTCGCTTTGATCTTGGTGATGCCGAGGTCGATGGCGATCGAGACACACTGTAAATATTTAATTACTATTAAATTGTCATGATTTATTGACTGTTTGTCCCAGCATGTACACCATGTTGGGATGAGCAATTCTACGGCTGTAAACCCGGGAGCAACATCGGGCGCGTCGATCGCCGATTTCATTCAGCTCCTTAAACCAATCACGTGGTTCCCACCCATGTGGGCATTGATGTGTGGCCTAGTATCGGGTGGCATGACGCCTTTTCAAGCGCCCTGGCTCTTCCTAGCTGGGATATTACTCACGGGCCCTTTAGTTTGCGGCGCAAGTCAAATCATCAATGACTGGCACGATCGAGAGGTCGACGCACTGAACGAACCGGACAGACCAATCCCCTCAGGCCGTGTCTCAGAAACCGCCGCGCTTCGTTTTGCCTTCGTGTGGTGCATCCTTGCACAAACGTGGAGCTTCATGCTGGGTCCGTGGGTTGCAGGTGCAACCGCGGTAGGACTACTGTTCGCCTGGGCCTATAGCGCTCCCCCGCTTCGCTTAAAACAAAATGGCTGGTGGGGAAATCTCTCCGTTGCTGTGAGCTATGAGGGATTAGCCTGGATTACGGGCGCCGCGATAGTAGTTGGCGGTCAACTTCCCAGCACTTCTATTTTACTCGTCGCGGCACTCTATAGTCTGGGGGCGCACGGCATCATGACCTTGAATGACTTTAAGGCCATTGATGGGGATGTAGCTATCGGCATTAGGACACTGCCCGTGCAACTAGGACCAGAGCACGCGGCAAAACTTGCTTGCGTTGTCATGATCACCCCTCAGCTAGGCGTCCTCTGGTTACTCGCAGATTGGGGTCATAGTGTCGCCGCTAGCCTAGTTGCCTTTTTGATTGTAGGTCAGCTTATGGCGATGCTGCGCTTCCTGAATAATCCTCGCCAGCTCGCGCCCTGGTACAACGGTGTTGGAGTGACTCAATACGTTGCTGGCATGATGGTTTCTGCTCTTGCAATGGGAGGTCATTTTGGCTGAGCTAAAAACGCTCTCATGGCTGGCAATTATTCGGCTGGGACTGATTCAAACCAGTCTGGGAGCGCTCATCTTTCTTCCGACCAACACCCTCAATCGAATTATGGTCGTGGAGTACGCACTGGCAGCATCAGTCCCCGGCTTCCTGATTACCTTGCATCACGTAGTGCAACTCGCACGACCCTATATTGGGTATGGCAGTGACGCAGGAGGTCGACGAACCCCTTGGATTGTTGGCGGCATGATCATTCTGGCTATCGGAAGCGTGACCGCAGCTTACGGTGCCACCTTAGCCAATGAACTTGGCTGGGTAGGACACGTAGTTGCCGCCTTGGGCTATCTGCTTATCGGCGTAGGATCAGGTGCCGCCGGCACCTCACTGCTTGTCCTGCTGTCAAAGCAAGTCAGTGATCAGCGAAAGCCTGCCGCTGCCTCTCTGGTGTGGTTCATGATGATCATGGGATTCGCGGTCACAGGCGGCATTACGGGCCAACTGTTAGATCCATTCTCCGAAACAAGACTCCTGGCCGTCGTCTGTGGCACGGCCGCTATTGCCCTACTCGTCACCTTCACTGCCATCATCGGCATAGAAAAAGCATCTGAGCCAGAATTAATCAGCGCGGTTAAGCCAGAAAAGAAGCCCCCGTTTGCGGAAGCAATTAAGGAAGTTTGGGCTGAAGATCACGCCCGTCGATTCACCATTTTTGTTTTCGCATCGATGCTGGCTTACAGCGCACAAGATCTTATTCTGGAGCCATTTGTCGGACTGACCTTCGGGTGGACTGTTGGTGAGACAACGGCGTTGGCGGGTATTCAACACGCCGGCATGTTGTTGGGTATGTTCGCAATGGCGGTTTCTACCTACGCGTTTAAATCCCGTGCGCGCCATGCCCTACACCTCTGGATACGCGGTGGATGTCTTGTATCAGCCATCTCCTTAACACTGCTTGCCTTCGGTGGGATGACGAGCGCGAACTGGCCAATCAACCTCAATGTATTTGTTCTTGGCGTTGCTAACGGCAGTTTCGCTGTCGCGGCCATCGGCGGAATGATGATGCTGGCAGGTCAAGGACGTAAGCAACGCGATGGACTGCGAATGGGTTTGTGGGGAGCGGCTCAGGCCATCTCATTCGCGATGGGGGGATTCCTCGGTACCGTAGCAGTCGATATCACAGGACTCTGGCTGAGTAACCCAGCGGCCTCTTACGGCCTCGTATTCCTCGCTGAAGCGGTCTTATTTGTATGGGCAGCTAGCCTCATATTTAACATTGATCAACAAGTAAACGCCGACGTAAAAGAGTCGGACGTTAACAATAACTTTGCACTCAAAAATCAACTCGGGGGAGTCAACCCATGAGCGATAGAGAAACAGACTACGATGTGATTGTTGTGGGTGGCGGCCCGTCGGGCGCGACCGCAGCGCACGAAATTGCGCTTGCTGGCCATAAAGTCCTATTACTGGAGCGGGCTTTTAGAATTAAGCCTTGTGGTGGTGCGATTCCTCCCTGCATTTTAGGTGAGTTCGATATCCCTCGATCTCTACTGAAGGCAGAAATCCAGTCGGCGCGAATGATCTCACCCAAGGCACAGAAAGTTGATATGCCTATCGAGGGAACCTTTGTAGGTATGGTCGACAGAGACGAATTTGATCCATGGTTACGCCTGAGGGCTCAGCGGGCGGGTGCAGACCTTGAGCTCGCAGCCTTTAAGAAGGTCGAGTACATCGATAAATCCACGCTTCGGGTGACCTATGTTTCTAAGGACTACGAAACGGAAACACGAACAGCAACCGCACGCTGTGTCTTGGGTGCTGATGGCGCACGATCACAAGTCGCAAAGCAAGGTATTCCGAAGCACGCTGATGTGCCCTGGGTACTGGCCTACCACGAGATTGTCCAAGCACCCGAATCAGCAACTGAGGACTATGACCCCGAGCGCTGTGAGGTTTGGTACCAGGGAGGCTTATCACCGGATTTCTATGCCTGGGTGTTCCCCCATGGAAAGTCAGCAAGTATTGGTGTTGGCAGCGCCTACAAGGACTTCTCCGCGAAGAAGTCCGTTAACGAGCTGCGAGCCATCTCAGGCCTCGATACGGCGGAAACCATTCGGAAAGAAGGTGCGCCAATACCCATGAAGCCTATGAAGCGGTGGGACGACGGTAAAGCTCTGTTGGTTTCTGGTGATGCCGCCGGTGTCGTAGCGCCTGCATCAGGAGAGGGCATTTACTATGCCATGCTGTGCGGGCGGCTCAGTGCTGACGCCATCAAAGAGTTCCTGGTGACGGGCAAAGCCTCCGCCTTACGAGCGCCACGAAAACGCTTCATGAAGCTGCATGGACGTACCTTCTTTGCCTTAGGTCTACTGCAATATTTCTGGTACCACAGTGACAAGCGGCGTGAGCAATTCGTTGAGATGTGCAAAGACGAAGACGTTCAAACACTCACGTGGCAGGCATACACACAGAAAAAACTCGTCAAGAAGAAGAAAAAAGAGCACCTACGTGTGTTTATTAAAGACGTTGCACAACTACTAGGCCTGTCTAAAACAGCTGCCTGATCGGTGCCATGACGGCTCTACTTCAGTCAGGCAGCCTGATTGCGATCATCGTCGCCTTAATTGTTGTTGAAGCGGTGGTACTGTATCGCCGGCATCGCACAACGGGCAACGAGGTGTCAGTCGCTGTTTTTCTGCCAAATCTCTTAGCGGGATTATTTCTGATGTGCGGTATTCAGCTAGCCGTCTGGGACGCACCCGCGACGGCCTTACTGGGCTGTCTCACAATGGCTGGGCTGTGTCACCTCTTCGAATTCAGGCAGTACTGGCGCGGGCGTTGAAACACCCGCGCACTGACACTACCAGGCGGGCTGCATCGCCACCTGTGCGGGCATTTGGTTCGGAATTGTTGGGAGCAGGAACAACCGTAATATCGTTGTGCCAATGCCCACCTGCAATGACAGACGCTTAAGCGTAGCACCAATACCCTTAACACCTTCAAGCTCATCGAGGCGCAAATTCAAGTCCAACAGGCGCTCGAGGCCACGCTGAAATTTAGGGTTTCGCGTATTCAGTGTCATCGGGAAAACCTGCTTCGAAATCTCGGTCGTAATATCAAAAACCGTGTGGTCAAATTCCGTCACGTCCATACCAAATGCTTCGTACAACTTGGGACGAGAATGATCACGCACGTACATGGTTGTATAAACCAGCACGAGGAACATCCGAATGAACAACTTATTATAACCAGTGAGTAACTTCGGGTTGGCCCGCATCAACAATGCAAAGGCCTCACCATGCGCAAACTCATCATTACACCACTCGAGGAACCACTTGAAGATAGGATGGAATCGCCGCTCCGGATGACGCTCAAGATGGCGGTAAATAGTGATGTAACGCGCATATCCTATTTTTTCAGAGAGGTAGGTTGCGTAAAAAATGAATTTTGGTCGGAAGTAGGTATATTCCTTGTCACGCTTGAGAACACTCAAGTCGACAGCGACACCCAATTTATTTAGCGCGCGATTAATGAAGCCCGCGTGCCGAGACTCATCGCGAGCCATGTAGCGGAAAAGCCGCGCTATCTCGGGATCACCCACTTTGCTCTCGATCTCTTGATACAAAACACAGCCCGAGTATTCAGCCGTAATTGAACTGACCAACAGATCGAGAAACTCGGCTTTTAATTCGGGGTCTGCCTCCAATTTCTCGGGATCAAATTCGTAATTCTGTTTAAAGTGCTCGCGATTCGTGTCCAACTCAAAAGCCGCCATCATAGCGTCCCACTCCTCGCGGACGGGGTCGATGTCGTAGCGTCCAATTTCCTCGCAATCGGTCGTGTAGAATCGCGGAGCTAAGGCGCGACTTTCGAGCGCTTGCTTAGTGCTATTGTTCATATCAACCGCTGTTGAATCTTCTGCCATAATTCCCCCGTTTAGACTTCAGGCATAAAAAAAAGCTAAAAGTCCAATTTTTTAGATATATTAACTGTCAACTTTATTTTACCTTAGCAGTTCAATCAAGTTAGACGACGATATCGGGCCGAAGAGAGTTACGCATATGTCTAAAACCACGAGTGACCGCCTCTTTCATCTGGGCTATGTCAGCACCGAGACCGGAGACATGGGCTCAGCTGGCATGGTGGAGTTACTCACCGAAGCCCGGCGGATCAATACATCGCGCGACATTACCGGGCTTTTACTTCACCGCGATCGCTCGTTTTACCAGGTAATGGAGGGCGCAGAGGATATAGTCCGAGAAACTTTTGACAGCATCGAGAAAGACGAACGACACACTGCGATCGATGTTCTTTTTGAAGGTGAAGTTGATGACCGCGAGTTCCCTGACTGGCAGATGGGCTTTCTTAACCTCGACGGGGTCGATATTGAGACGTTGCAAGGGTACTCAGACTTCCTCTCACGCGAGGACAACGCCAAAGACTTTCTCGAGAATCTGAGTCGAGGGAAGCGTCTTGCTCTAATGTTCCGATCGATGGAATAGGCCTCTGAAAAAACTTTTGCCTCCCTGAAATCAGCTCCTACACTTGAAATTGAGGGGCGGAGACCCCAGTTTAATTAATTCAGACAAAATTAAGAGGGGGTAGTCATGCAGTTCCTATCGTTTGGTTTGGTAAGTTCTGTCGCGGTAGCGATCGTACTGATTGTCGTTTTAACGAAGGCGGTTAAATTTGTTCCGCAAAACCGCGCTTTTGTGGTTGAGCGATTTGGCAAATACACCCGCACACTCGAGGCTGGACTCAATTTCCTCAATCCATTCTTTGATCGCGTTTCCTACAACCGAACCTTGAAGGAGCAGGCGTTTGACGTCCCATCGCAGGCTGCAATCACGCGAGACAACATCTCTCTAATCGTCGATGGCGTCCTATATTTAAAGGTACTGGACCCGTACAAAGCGTCTTATGGTGTGGACGACTACGTCTATGCCGTCACGCAGCTCGCGCAAACCACAATGCGAAGTGAGATCGGTAAAATCGAGCTTGATAAGACGTTCGAAGAGCGCGAAGCGTTGAACAACAACATTGTTTCGCAAATAAACGAGGCCGCGGGACCCTGGGGGGTCATGGTCCTCCGTTATGAAATAAAAGATATTGAACCGCCACGCACCGTACTCGATGCCATGGAACGACAGATGAAAGCAGAGCGAGAAAAGCGAGCCGCCATCCTAGAGTCCGAAGGTGAGCGACAATCGGCTATCAACGTCGCCGAGGGTGAGAAGCAAGCCCGGGTACTTGCCGCTGAGGCTGAAAAAGCGGAGCAGATTCTGGCGGCTGAAGGTGAAGCCAACGCGATCATTGCGGTCGCTGAAGCGAAAGCAGAGGCGCTGAACAAAGTCGGTGCGGCAGCCAATACGGACGACGGCCAAAAGGCTGTGCAACTGGACTTAGCAGAACAGGCGATATCGGCCAAGCAAGCCATCGCGCGAGACTCATCCGTTGTACTTCTCAGCGATACGCAAACAAATGCATCCAATGTGGTGGCTGAAGCGATGACCATCGTCAATCGATTAAATGACGTGCAAGGTAAGACCGATGGCGCTGCTTGAATACTTTGCTGAAAATCCAGCGAGCTTCTGGTTTGCGATAGGCGCGCTTGCGCTCGTTATCGAGTTAGTCGTGCTTGGCATGAGCACTATCGTGCTCTTCCTCGCGGGGCTTGGATCGCTACTCACCGCGCTACTCATTTACCTAGGGGTGGTGCCTGACGATTGGTTAACTGGGTTCGCCGTCATGGGTGTGCTGTCATTTATCTTGGGCGTATTACTTTGGAAACCGCTCAAGCAATATCAGGCGGCCGAACCTCCTCGCTCTGGTCAAAGTTCAGACTTTGTAGGTTATGAGTTTGCGCTGTCGAGTCTCTTGGATCGCGAGACTCAGTCCACGCATCAATTCTCTGGGGTCTCGTGGCGCGTTGAGCTTGCTCGTGAGGAAGGCGACAAATCACTTGCCAGTGGCGATCGCGTTCGTGTTGTCGCGCTCCATCCGGGAATTCTGGTAGTAGCGCAGGCGTAATTACGCGACGGCTATTTCATAAATGGGTTAGGGGGCTTGCATGATGGCAAAGTTGCCATCGGCAGTCCCAACAAGTTTCTCCTGGACATAGAGCTCCCCGCGAACATTGGCGAAACGTCTACCTTTGTTAACCACGCGGGCTTCGCACTCAACCACGCCACCAACAACAGGCCTCAGAAAATTCATAGAGATTTGGAGTGTGGCGCAAATTTCACCCTCGTCTAATCGCTGCATTAGTGAGGCACCCATCGCTGTATCGACCAAGGTAAACAAAGCACCGCCATGAACCACACCGTTGGGATTCAGATGACGCTCCGAGACTGTTAGTTGCCCCTTTCCAGTGCCATCGGCCTCTGGAAAGACCTCAAAGCCGACTAATTCGGCAAAACCGGGATGTTGCATGAGGTTTTGAACCACTTCGTTGGTAAATCGTGGCGCACTGTATCAGCTTCTCACCTCGCTATCAGCGGCGTACGTCATTATTAGTCGCTACGGATGATTGGTCAGCTTCCGAGCTTACGGGCATCGAGATTGATGGACTCAGCAAATGATTGCGGCAAAGGCTCTAGCTCTGAGCCCATCGTGTCACTCCATCGGTTCAGAAACCCAAACAGCGCAATAACGCTGACTATTTCAACGATTTCTCGATCGGAGTAATGCTCCTTCAGCGCAGCGAAATCGCTATCACTCGACGCATTGGGTTGAAGTGCGGCGTGCCATGCCAGTCGGAGGGCCGCGCGCTCCGCATCGCTAAATAGAGACGAGGACTCAAACTCGAAAACAGCTTCGACTTTTTCCTGAGGCACGCCCAGGTTATGTGCGGAGTGTGAGGTGTGTGCCTGGCAATAATGACAGCCATTCGCAGCACTCGCGACCATGGCCACCAACTGCTTCAAACCGCGGTCAACCTCTCCAGTCTGCAGTATGGTCGCACCGATCCCACCAAACGCCGTCAGTAACTCGGGCCAATGAGCCATCGATAGGAAATTATTGGGGACATAGCCCATGCTTCCCTCGAGTAGCTGAAACATAGGTTCGAAACCGGGTAGCTGGTCTCGCGGTACCGTGGGAATTCTGGGCCTTGTCATCTCGTTAAGATCTCCTTTCATACTCCCCTCCTCGGGCTACTTAAGGTTATTACGGCACCCCCAAAAGCGCCCCCCGAAAAATCATTATCGAACCGCCGGCTCCTGGAGTCGCAGTACACCCGTGTCGGCGTCCATCTCAGCGATCGCGCCGACAGGCACGGTACTCTGCTGCTCTACGTGCCCAATCATGGCGCCAAAATAGCAAGGTACGCCGAGGGGTTCGCAGTGCTGCTTGAGGATGTCCATCAAGGCGAAATTTCCTAGGCCAGGATTGGGTTTTACGCCCGTAAAGTGTCCAAACACAATGCCGGAAACTTGGTCTAGCACACCGCTGAGCTTAAGCTGCGTCATCATGCGGTCGACGCGGTAAATTGCCTCCCCAACGTCCTCGAGAAAAAGAATCGCTCCTCTGGCATTCGGGAAATAAGGCGTTCCAACCAGTGCACTCATTAAGGTGAGATTGCCGCCAATCAGGTGCCCCGAGGCCTTTCCTGTATTGATGGTCTGAATGCGGTGTTTCCGAGCCACAAGATCATCGTCAATGACTTCAGGATTACTGTAGATCGCTGACCTAGCGTCAAACAGTACTTCACGCATTCCCTGATAGGTAAATTCATTCCAGCGCGACATCACATTTGGGCCGTGAAAAGTAACGACGCCCGCTTTGGCGTAGATGGCGTTGAGCAGACTAGTGATATCACTGTACCCAAGGAAAATTTTCGGATTCTTCGCTATGAGTTCGAAGTCTAAAAATGGCAGTAGCCGGCTCGCACCCCAACCACCACGTAATGCAAATACAGCATCAATCTCAGGATCAGCGAAGGCGGCATTGATATCGGAGGCGCGATCTTCGTCCTCGCCGGCAAGATAGCCAAATCGGTCCATGACATGCGGACCCACTTTCGCCTTGAGTCCCATCGCATCGAGAGCCTCCAGCGCTATTTGAAGCTGTAAAGACTCGTAGGTGACAGACGCTGGCGCTACGAGCCCAATGGTATCGCCAGCACGCAGACGCCTCGGTCGTCTAGCCGCGTCTGCGAATGCAAATCGGGGCGCGACCCCCATTAGGGTGCTCGCGAGACTCAATTGAAGGAGTGATCGTCGATCCATGGCGTGCATTTCCCAATAACTGTTATTGAGCTTGGCAGAGCTACTCTCTCGCGGCAAGCTAGGCGCATCGATCAGCGAACGAGTCAGATTCATCGTGCGCCAATTACTCACAGCATTAGTACTCACCCTCACACCCGTCATCGTGCACGGTGACCCAAGCCTTTTAGTCAACGCACAAGTGAGGACGCCGAGCTTACTGACGGACATACGATATGCAGGTAGTAATAACTTTATTGGACGACCTGTAGCCGGTTACGAGGCCTCTCTTTGTCTAGTGAGCGAGGCCGCTTCTGTGGCACTTAGTCGCGCTCAGGAGCGAGCCCAGAGCCGCGGTCTGAGCCTGTTAATGTATGACTGCTACCGACCCCAGCGCGCCGTGGACGATTTCGTCGATTGGGTCTCTGGTAACGCTCCCGAACCGACGAAAATCGCTTATTACCCCAGCCTCGAGCGTTCCTCGCTGATAGAGCTGGGATACATCGCCAGTCAATCGGGGCATTCACGAGCGAGTACGGTTGATTTAACACTGGTGGATAGTGCGACTGGACAACCCCTTGATATGGGCACGCCGTGGGACTTTTTTGATCCAATGTCTCACACGGACAGCAATGAGATCGATCTGGGAGCTCGTCAAAACCGGTTCCTACTTCGCGAGATAATGACAGCTTCTGGATTTAGACCTTACTACGCGGAGTGGTGGCACTTTACGCTGGTTGATGAGCCCTACCCTGACACGTATTTCGACATCGTGATCGATGAGTAACGGATCACCATAGTGGCGATCCTGCACCGAATAATTGAGGTACCATCAAAATAGTAAAGTCGCTGGCCTGCACCGACTGGGCTCAATGACAAGACATAACTCAATCAGAGAGATAAAAGGAAACGATGACTATGCGCATCATACTCGTTACTTTGACCCTTATCGCTACAACCATCCTAGCGGGCTGCAGCAGCGAACCCTCAGTCGAGCCAGCCGATCTCATCTTTGCAGGTGGTGCCGTATTCACATCGGACCCCGAACAACCCAATGCCTCGGCCGTTGCGGTTCGCGGGCAACGTATCGTTTACGTTGGCGACGACGCCGGCATTGAGCCATTCATCGGCCCCGATACCCGAAAAATCGATATTGGAGATGGACTCCTCATATCGGGACTTATGGATTCACACACCCATGTCTTTAATGGGTCTTTCTCCGATGTTGGGGTCAATCTTAGTCTCGCCGACACCCGCGAGAAACTACAGGTAGCACTAGAAGCAATACGAGAAGCCAATCCAGGCACAGGGCCCGTCTACGCTCGAGGCTGGCAGAACCACCTCTTCCCCAAGACCGGCCCTACAGCGCAACAGTTGGATGAGATTTTCGGTGATCGCATTGTAATTCTAGGCTCAGTTGATGGTCATTCAAGGTGGTTTTCATCACGTGCGCTGCGCGAGGGCGGTGTCGACGCTAACTACCCCGATCCGCACCCGGGCGTGAGCTTTTTTGAGCGCGACCCACTGACTAACGAACCGCTTGGCACAGGTCGTGAAAAAGCAGGTGGACATATTGAAGCCGAATTCATTCCTGGCGATAAAGCGGCCTACCGCGAACGTTTCGTCAGCTGGCTTCCACGCGCTTCGGCGTCTGGCCTTACGGGGGTTTTCGATGCCTGGGCAGGTGCCCCGACTGAAGAGGAGGCCTATGAAATTTGGCATTCGCTGAGTGAATCAGGCGATCTCAGTTTGAGGGTCTTCGGCTCGGTCAGAGAGCTTGATGCCGCAGATCGCGTAGCCGCTCAGTTTAAACGTTTCGAAGAGAGCTACAGCAGTCAGCTTATCCGGCCCGAAGCGATCAAGCTGGCGGCTGACGGTGTTCCCGAGGGACACACTGCCTTTTTGTTGACCCCATATGTTGACTCAACAAATGAGGACTTTGGGCAGCCCATGATTTCGAAGGCGAATCTCACAGTCAACATAACCACCTACTTCAGTCAGAATATACCCGTTCACATTCACGCCATTGGCGGTGCTGCAGTGCGCATGTCCCTCGATGCAATTGAGAGCGCCAGAGCCACGACAGGTAACGAATCAGTGCGCGCCACCATCGCGCACATGGACTTCGTACATCCCGACGATATTCCCCGCTTTAAAGCACTTAATGTCACTGCCCAAACCTCGATACAGTGGGCGGCCCGCGATCCCTCCTATTTCAATATCGGCTCGTTTGTTGGTATGGATAAAGTCGAGAACGCCTATCCCGTTCGCTCGATCATGGACGCTGGCGCCAACCAAAGCTTCGGAGCGGATTGGCCCGCATCCGCCTACCTATCGACGTACAAGCCACTAGAACTGATTGAGGCAGCCGTTACACGACGTTTGCCTGGAGAACCCGACATGCCCCCTCGAAACCCCGAGCAATCCGTTTCTTTGGCTGAAGCCATTATTGCCATGACTCGCAATACCGCCATCCAAGTGGGTGAACTGGAGTCCCTGGGGTCGATTACCGAGGGGAAGCTCGCGGATTTGGTGCTACTCGAGAAAAATCTGTTCGATATACCCGCTGAGACCATCAACGCGACCTCTGTCGCGGTGACCGTAGTCAACGGCAAAATCGTTCATCAGCAGTAGCGGCTTATCTAACAGTCCAACAGCAGGCGTGATAACCAAAGACGAACTTGCAGCGTACGCTCCATAAGCGCAGATTAGGTACGGGCCATAACGCGCTTGAACACACGGTCAAATGTTTTGAGGTCCTCAAGCTTGCCCATGCTAATCCGCAGATAGTGGGGATATCCCTCGTACCCGGCATTGATCAACACCCCCTCGTCCGCCATCGCCCGGCGAATGGTCATCGCATCGCGACCAGCGTCCACAAACACGAAATTAGTTTGTGATGGCACGGGCGTCAGCCCGACATCAGCGAGCGTCTTTTGAACCATGGCTCGACCTTCGCGGACCTTGTCTCGAGAGAACTTGATAAAGTCTTGGTCGATGTAGCTGTGATACGCCGCTGTGAGTCCTACCCCGTTAGGCCACGCCATTATGTGCTTAAACGTATTCTCAATAATGTCAGGCCTGGCCATGCCGTAACCCACCCGCATGCCAGCCATACCAAAGATTTTTGAGAACGTTCGAGTCACCAAAACATTCTCACCCTCGCGCACGAGATCAACCATGGTGTCGCGCTCAGGGTCATCTGTGAGTTCGTTATAGGCCTCATCGACAATCACTAGCGCCTTGGGACCTACGGAGCGACAGAAAGCTCGGAGACGCTCTGCGTCAATTGGGAGACCCGTGGGGTTATTCGGATTAGCGAGGTAAACAACGGCAACGGATTCATCAACCATCGCCTCCATCGCGTCCAAATCGACCTGCAAATCAGATCGCAATGGCACCCTCGACACCGTCACGCCGAGAGCCTCCGCGTAACCCAAGTGCGCATCGTAAGTGAGCGCCGGCGTTAGGACCGATCCCCTTCGTCCATAGGCCATCAGCGCTGCCTGAAGACCCTCATTCGAGCCAGAGGATACGAAGAGATTGTCATGACTCAACGCGTTATCTGCGGCGATGGCGTCAAACAAATTATCTCGAATCGGATAGTCATATGGCGAGTCGGGATAATAAGCACTCAGAGACAGAATCTTTTGAACCTCAGCGATGGCCTTTGGACTGGGTCCATACGGATTTTCATTAAAAACCAGTCGAACCTGCCCCTCAGGTATGAGGTACTGACTCCATGCGGGTATCGCAGAGCTCGCCAGCGCTGCCGTCCCAAATGCCGATAAAAAGTGTCGTCGGTTCATCATTAATCACTCACAGCTCACATCGTTAAATGGTCGGTATCACTATAAGCGGCAACGACAAACTTTGCTTGCCTCAGCGCTTCACCCTCAAAACTGCACTAAATAGATGTCATTTTTGCGAACGCTGCTAGCGCGCGCTCAAATTCCTCGGGCGTATTGAAATTTAGACAGGGTTCCCAGGCCCCAGGCACAGTCACAGCGGTCCAAGACTGGTCATCCAAAAACCCCATGACCGATCGACCGCCCGACTCGACATAGTCATTCATGCTGGAGGCTAGCGCCACGGAGAATAGACCATGCAACGGATGTAAACGTTCGCCCTGCAATAGGACGACCTCACTGGTGACTGACGTAGCATCAGTGAGGCAATCGTAAATATGCGATGGAGGAATAAGCGAGTCCGTGGGCAGCACAAACACATAGCCATCCCCGCGATCTGAGGTTGCCGCTGTTTCAAGCGCCTTGGCCACGCCCGCCAACGGGCCAGCAGAATTTACCGAATCCGGTACATATTGAACGTCATAGGTATCGAGTGCTTCATAGCGTCGATACCCTGAACAGATGAGAATGGGCAGGGACTGAGATAGGTCTCGCAGATCGCTCACCTGCCGCTCGATTAGCGATGAGTCGTCATTGCCAATAGCGGCTTTATCTTCCCCCATGCGCTGGCTGTCACCACCCGCCAAAATTGCCGCCGCAATGACAGCATTCGATGTATCACTCACTGTAAATCGGTCCACGGAAAAACGGAGACCGTGACCTTGGAGCCCGCGCTAATATGCTCAACATCCGCCGCTATCTTGATGGTGCAGTTTGCCCGAGCCAGCCCAAGCACGCGGTGCGAATCTTGACTCCCCAAGGCAGAAACCCGCAACGAGGGGCGCCCGGTAGCATCCTCATCCCGACTCAACACACCGCGTTGAAATTCGAGGCGTCCACCCCGTCTTGAAAGGTCCGTCTCGAGTATGGCTTCAAGCTGCGTATTGGGAATAACCCGCTCGCGGTTGAGTAGATATTTCATTGCTGGGAGGTATAACTCAGTCAGGACGACGAAAGACGATACGGCGTTTCCAGGTAGACCGAAGAACAGCGTCTTCCCGTTCTCAGCACCATCAATATGCCCAAAACAGACGGGTTTACCCGGTTTCATGGCAACTTTGTAGTCGGATACCACGCCCATGGCATCAACGCACTGCCGCACGTAGTCATAGTCGCCGACAGAAACGCCGCCGCTGCTGATCACCACGTCTGCATTATTGCTGGCTTCGGCTAAACAGGCCTTGATCGCCTCCGGGGTATCCTCGACCACGCCCAAGTTGATGAGGTCAATGGGGTAATGTCCCAGGACAGCGGCAATGGAGGCCAAATTGCTTTCATAGATATCGCCCTCCCCCAAGTTATCACCCGCCGCTTTTAACTCATCGCCGGTAGCGAAAAATGCAACACGCAACTTTGTTCGAACCTTCACCTCTGCGATGCCCTGACTGGCAAGCAGCGGGATCATGTTTGGGGTAATCAACTGCCCGGCCGTGGCAATCACCGCGTCAGCCGCAATCTCCTCGCCACGACGACGTATGTTCGCGCCATAAGCTGTGTCATGCAGCATTCGTGCAGAGGCATTCTCACGCTCGACGTTTTCCTGAATAACCACGGTACCGGCTGACGCAGGGACCACCGCTCCCGTAAAAATTCGGACGCACTCTCCCGGCGTTAATGGAACGCCGTTGTAAGGCTCTCCCGCCCGGGACTCGCCTTTAAGAACAAAAACTTGTGACGTTACGGCACCGTCTCGGGCGCGCGTGCAAACAGCGTAACCATCCATTGCGGAAACATCTGATCGAGGCAGTTCTAGAGCAGCAATGACATCCTCGGTGAGATAGCGGCCGAGAGACTTACTCAGTGCTAATGGCTCGCTCACATCTGAATATGTCGCCAGCCATGTCTGGCACAGCCGATGCAAATTATCTTGCGCTTGCGCAAAGCTGATCATGTTGAATACGCCCCTCAGTGAGACGCTATTGTGCTGTCGCACCGCCGACGGAGCAACCAAACCAGCCAATCCAAATAAGGATCAGTTCAGTGAGCTCGTCTCGAGAAAACTTCTCTCACCATGGGCTCGAAGTGATCGAGCGATCGCGTGGGGTAATTGGGGTCGAAGGATGCTTGATCCCAAGCCTCGCAGAAGTGCACGCATTGATCGTAGAACGGATGGTCTTTGTATTTTTCTCTGGCGTGACGATCACCCCCCACGTGATGGGCGTAGTAGTAGGCCTGAAATAAGCCATGTTTCTCTATCACCCAGACAATCTCTTCACTGACGAAGGGCTTGAGAAGTGCGGCAGCAAATTCCGAGTGACTGAGTGGCGCCAGTTCGTCGCCAATATCATGTACCAAGGCAGCCACAATCCAATCAATACTGGCACCGTCATCCTCCGCGCGGGTCGCAGTCTGAAGGGAGTGTTGCAACCGATCGATCTTGTACCCAGCAAGCCCATCGGATAATCCCGCCAGAGCGTTCATGATGCGATCGGGCAAGCCGCTGATGTGATCGTTTTCCAACTGTTCCAAAAACTCATAATCGGCTTGGGTGCCATCTTTCATTTGTGTAAATGAAACTTCAGTCATGCGACCTCGCTAGTACAGTAAGCATGTTGCGGACATTATCGTGCTCAAAATAAGCATCTTGTAAATGTCGGTATCCGGCGTCGTCGATTGCTTCGCGCCCGTGCAGAATGCGATGGCTCGCGACAATCAATATTTGCCCACCCTCCAATCGGAAGCGCCGTACTCTACCCGTATTAAACAAGCGACGGCTCAATTTGTAATAAGCATCGTAAAACGCGGCTGTATCTGGATCAGAGGGATTCATCACCTGCATTAGCTGATTCGAATAGCGGAAGATAACGAGCTCGCCTTTTGCGTTGAGCCGAATAATCGGCTCGCAGGCGAAAGTCTCATTACTTTCATCAAATTCTCTGAAGGGCACTCCCACCCGGCATAAGACGTCAAACGCCTCAGGCTCATCTGAGCGGAATTCTTCCAACAGCCCCCAGCCATCAAAAATGGTTGACCGTCCACCGCTCGCCTCGTTCGCTAGCATATGAAGCGCCTGAACACTGGGTGGCCAGGAATAACTCGCAAAGTCGTTATGCGGCGGTAGGCCCAAATTGGTATGGGCGACGTTGTAGCCTTTGGGGTCCACTTTCACATTGTGGATGCGCTCGAACAGGACTTCCCGGATAGGACCAAGTCGCTTGGCTAATAATTCCAGTGTGGCCTCTTCGGTCGGTGCGTTTTCAAGAATGAGAACACCCGACCTCAGAAACTCCTCGATAGCAGCCTCGGCACAGGTATCGTCTGTTTGAAACGATGCGAAATCGACGTAAGCAGGGGAATAATCATCAGTCCATGGCTCCCACCGTGGCGTTGCATGCGTGTGATCTACCGACAGAAAGGCCCTTGGATACTGACTCTTATGACCACCGGCCCAGGTAACGCAAAGCTGGTCGTCACTGACAGTCAGGGTTTCAATAGATACGCTGTCTAAGGTGGCAAGGTGGAATCGCTTTTCCTGAGTCTGAGCAATCCGACACTCTTCGCAAGGACAGACATCACGAAGCCACAACGTGGGAAGGTCTATACATTCACCGTCAGGCCATGTGACCTTCACGTTACCGAGCGCCTCGGCGTTCATCGAATGGCATCCCGCATGGTTTTCCTCAGAGACTACGAGCACCTATTTCGCGCTATAGGAAACCAATATCCGGACAAAATCAAGACAAAAAGAGGCGGTTTTTTGTATCGCTGAGAAAGCGAAGAAATAGCGCTTCACCGAGCGATGTCATCGCGTAAATATGTCCACCTCCGGCGCAGATGCGACCCGTAAGCGAAGAGACATGACATCAATCAAATCGCATCCACAGGCGCAGCACTGGGATGCTCATTAACTTCAGTTATTGCGCCAGCTCCCGTGGAAGCCGTAGGGGATACGATGATCCAGCTTGGCCACGGCCACAGGCCCATCGCTGACCGCTTGGGCGTCGAGAATCACCATGGAGGATGTACTGGCCTTGCTGTCATAGACCGTCGCCAGCAACCAGCCCTCACCTTCTTTCGAGCCAGCATTTTTCTCAACAAAAACAGGTTCAGAAACACCGTTTCCAAAACCAGCGTCCCAAGAGCTGACATGGCCCGTATCGCAATCGATATGGGTAATCTCGTGGAATAAGCCACCGTCGCCTTTTGCCCGTTGCGAAGCGGCTGCAATGTAGCCATGACGATGGCGAGAGGCGGCAAATCGATCATCAATGCGCGGAAATTCAGAAGCCACGTCCAACGTCTGTTGGCGATCTATCGCGCCGGTGTCGACATCTAGCGTCCAGCGCGTCAACTTGCCCTGAGCGTCCGCGTGCGCGGGAATACTGCCATCCGCATTGGGGAAGTTAGGGGCCACAGGAAAATCGACTGAATCGAAGGTCACTTTTGAGCCCTCGTTCCACGCATTCAGGTAATGGAAGACATAGCAGACAGGTGCTTCCAACCAGCGAATGCTGGACGCGGGAGCGCCACGTTTCAGCACACCTATGTACGCGCCAGCGCTTCGATCGAAAGCAAAAGGAAAACCAAACTGGGCAACGCGATCTAAGTCGCATGTCAAAGGGAACAAAGGGAAAATCACATAGTCACGAGTAATCATGAAATCGTGAACCATCGCCGCGTAGGGGGCTTCGAAAACATCCGACCGGAGCATGCGACCATTTCGATCGATGACGTGGTAGGTCATGGTGTTACTGCCAAAATGATCGGTCATGTAACCGAAACCATGAAGCTCGCCCGTTTCCGGATCAATTTTCGGGTGCGCTGTCATGGCGCCTTTGATGCCATCGGCGTACTGACCGTAGCCTTCTGACACCAACGTCTGAGGGTCCATACTGAACGGGTGACTTCCCTCTTCAAGCGCCACCAAATGATCGCCGTGCGCCAAAATGTGCGTGTTAGCGACGCCATTACGACGATTGCTCTCGATTTGGCCCGTTTCCGAATTGATATTGATATCGAGACTGAGGCCTCGCCCAAGCTCGATTTCTTTTTCAAATTTCGGCGTTCTTACCCAGCGATTCACATAACCTACTTTCCCCTGGTCCACGTGAAACGCGTGAACCATGCCAGCACCAAAAAACCAGTGGTAAGTCCCCTCGACAAATTTGGGATTTGGACCTATTCGATAAAGCGATCCTGACAAATCAGGGGGCACTGTGCCCTCAATGACAATATCGTCATAAGACGCTTCAAAATTGATAGGACCGTAATTACCGCGCAGTTGCGGATGATTTGGGAGTGGCGCTGCCATAAGCGGGTGTTCCGTCGATCAGAATTGCTATGAACCATACGCAAGTTAGGGACAAACGGATAGCGATGAGCTCAACCGCAGCATAGGGTCTAGGTGTGCTAAACGCCGACTGGCTAAATCCCCTCACGATGTTAGCCTGCTTAGATTGCCTGATTAAAAAAGAGCGGGACATGCCATGACAACGCATCCATTCGACTGGGCTACGTGGAGCCATATCGATGCCACAGAATTGGCGGCAAAAATTCGAGCGAAAGACGTCGCGGTCTCTGAGGTTATGCATCAATTTTCTGATGCGGTTTCAATCCAAAACCCGCGTCTCAATGCCGTTATCGAGGTTTTTGATGATGTTTTAGATGACCCCACCTCCAGCGGTGCAAATCCCGACGGGCCGTTTTACGGCGTGCCCATACTCATTAAGGACATGGGATCACGAATTGAAGGGAGGGATCAGCAAATTGGACTCGGCTTTAAAACGCCTGATTTAGCTGCCGAGGACGACCCACTCATCAAGAACTTTAGAGCGGCCGGTTTTATTGTCTGCGGACGCACTACCGTGCCTGAGGACGGCATGACATTCATCACGCACAGCATTCCTCAAGGAGACACGCACAGTCCCTTCAACCTTGAACATACACCGGGCGGCTCATCCGGCGGATCATCAGCGAGCGTCGCCGGGGGAATAACACCGATATGCTCAGCGTCAGACGGGGCGGGGTCTATACGGTTTCCCGCCGCCTGGACGGGGCTTGTCGGCCTCAAAGCCACCCGAGGCATGAATCCGTTACCCCAGGGACTGAACGAATCCATCCTAGCAGGCGCTGTCGAAGGCGCTGTCGTACGCAGTGTCAGGGACTGCGCTGCAGTTACCGAAGCACTGGCCGTACACAGGCAATTAGGCCGCAGCTTTATGCCTGCCCATCCCCCGCCACAACTCGTCAACGAATTATCAGCGCCGCATCGACCGCTGCGTATTGGGGTGAGTCTTGACGCATGGGGGGCTTCCGTAGCGATTGACCCAGACGTGTTGACCTCTATCGAGGAGTCCGCCAAACGCCTTGAAGCCCTTGGCCACACACTCGTACCACTCTCACCGGAGGAAATTTGTGACTTTAAGGCCTTACGCTCCTCATTTTCGGTTGCGGAATGGCTTCTTCCCATCAGTCGCGAGCTAATGCACCTAACTGATGAAGCCAATGTGGCTTTAACCGACGAGAACACGTCAGTACAGCTGAGGCATCACCTAGCACTGGCGGATCGTTACAGCATCGACGATTTATTTGAAGCGCAAATGGTCACCGAGGCGCTCATGTGTCGTTGGGGTGATTTCTGGCAAAGCGGCGCATGCGATGTCTTACTGTCCCCAATAACACCTATCGCTTGTCCCAAGATTAAGTCCAATTATCGAATGGACTCGCCACAAAGCTTTGATGAGTGGTCAGAAAACCTTTTTGACGCCGCCTGCTTCACCATACCGGCCAACCACATGGGCTTACCGGCCTTATCACTGCCGTCGGGGTTGGATCGTAACGGCTGTCCTATTGGTATGCAGCTCATGGCTCCGTGGCGTCGTGAACACGACTTGATTCATCTCGCTTCGCACTACGAGGCGGCGCACCCACATCTGTTTAATCTGCCTCGCGCTCACGGCATCGACAGCTAATGACAATGTCAGCCAACCCCAGTGAGTTACCGCAAAGTGACCGAAAACACCTTGTAGGTTGCTGGGCAATGGCCGTACTCGGCGCCATGCCCTTTGCAGTTCAGCCCTTTTTCCTCAGTGTGATGAGCGAAGCTTTAAACCTTGCGCCTGACCAAGTCGGCTTATTGGCGTCTGCTGATATTTTAGGTGTGGTGTTGGCGAGTTTCTCGGGGTTCTGGTGGACACGGCGTTTTTCTCATCAGGCCCTCGCCAAACTCGCCTCGATGAGCATGGTGCTCGGCTATCTTGGGCTGTTTTTTGCCGACACCTTCGAAGCTGTCCTATCCCTTAGGTTTTTGGCGGGTGTTCTGGGTCATGGCATCGCCTTTTCGCTCGGCACCGCACTCCTCTGTCGCGCACCACAGCCAGATCGAGCAATTGCCATTAGTGTCGTGACACAAATTAGCTTCAGTTCCCTTTTACTGCTGGCCCTACCCAAAGTTCTGTTGGCTACTGACATTGAAACGGTTTATTGGTCATTGGTGGCCATTGTGCTTGTCCTGTTGCCACTCCTGAAACTTACAAACAACTCAATTCGTTACGCGTCCGAGTCGGGCAGAAAAGCCACTATCAAGCCGCTGATGATGTGGTTACTTGTCGCGCTGGTGTGCTACCAACTCGGGCTTTCCGCTATTTGGGCATTTATCGAGTCTATCGGTCGTGAGCGGCAAATATCGCTTGAGCAAATGGGACTGATGCTGGCGGTGATTCTGCCGGTCAGCATGCTTGGATCGATCTTTGCCAGCATGCTTGATGTCCGGCTGGGCAGGGCCAACCCGGTGATCATCGCGACAGTCACAGGGGCTATCGGGTTACTCATAATCGCAAATACAACGTCGATTACCATGCTCGCAGCGGGCTTCTTGCTCCATCAGATTGCATGGAACTTTGGTATCGCCTTCGTTTACGGCGCCATAGCGCAGGTGAGTGATCAAAGTGGAACAGAGATACTAGCTCCGGGCAGTCAATCGCTGGGGACTGCTCTCGGACCTATTCTGGCAGGCATGCTCGCAAGCAGCGTCAACCTAGATGCGGTTGTTTGGGTGTCGATTGTAGGAATGATTGTTGGGTCGGTGGTTTTGTTCTTAACCCGAGAAGCTCACTCGCCGCGGAGTTGAGCGAAGGCATAGGCGCGTTCATTAGGGACCTGCTGTATTTCAATGACGTTGCCAAACGGGTCACGTCCGTAGGTCATCAGGTAGCCATCTCCCGCATCGATCGGATCGCTATGCCATTCAACACCGTGCGCCTTTAGTGCCTGGTGAGACTCGTGCACATCGTCCACTTCAAAAGAGAAGTGTGTCACTCCGTAGTCGCACATTCGCCGGGTATTTTCAGCAGGTTGTGGACTGTGGAATTCAAAAAGCTCAATGAAAATATTGCCCGCATGCAGCATCGCCAAGGTCGTGTCAGCGTTTTTCATTTGCGTCACGCGATCCCCCTCTTCGCTGTGCCCGAGGTGCTCGTGATCCACCACCTCAAAGCCAAATGCGTCGCGATAGAACGCAATAGCAGACTCAAGGCTAGGCACAGACATCGCAAAATGATGCACGCCTCGGATTTTTACAGGTGCAGGCTTCGTCATCTGCTCATAGCTCCAACAGGCCTCAGACTCATCTGATTATGTCACGGGCAAAGACGTCATCAACGGTTTCATGACGTTTAACTAATCGCGCACTGCCCTGATCCAACAACACCGACCCCGGTCTCGGCAGCGCATTGAAGTTTGCCGCCATAGGCTCTAAATAGGCGCCAGTGGGATAGATCGCTAAAACATCACCCACGGACAACTCAGGTAGCTTGGCATCAAGCGAAAGCATTTCCGCGTTGCAAGTCAGGCCTACAACGTCATAAACACAATTGGGGGACTGTCCCGAACTGACGGAGGTAAACACCAAAGGGCACTCGTCCGGAACACCGTGAAGATCGAGAAACACTTCTGACGTATCCACTTCCGCCCATCGCCGGTGTTCGCTAGCAGTCTCGTTTTTGAGATTTTTAACAGTCGTCAGGTGAACGCCCGTGTCGCTATGCAAGCCGCGACCCGGCTCTATCTCGAGAGTCCAGTCCGACCAAGGCGTCGTTGAACCAGTTAGTGCTTGGCGTAAACCACCGCAAATGACAGCAGCAAACTCGGATAGGGATGGCGTCTCTCCGCTTCGATCAACGACATCCAGATCCGCATCTAAAACGCTAGCAAAGCCACCCCCAATATTGATGACAGGGTGATCGATGCCCGCAAGTAATGGCTCCAATTCAATCACCTTTGATGCAACCACTGAGGCCCATGTGCTCCATACGTCAAGCTGCTTGCTGTGCCGACCAATGTGCGAGTGGAAACCCACTAATTGCAGATGAGCATAGGATGGCCAGCTGCCAACAATCTCAGCGAGTTCGCTGTTTGGGATGCCGTATTTAATGCGCTGGCTCAATTCGGAAATTAATAAATCCGGAGCAAAGTCAGAGGTCGCTGAAAGTTCACCCATCTCGGGCTTTAAGCGCAACATAACGCGCGCAGTGGTGTGCAGTTCGCCGGCTATGTCGTTGATTAGGGATGCTTCTCGCGGGCTATCGATGACGATACGAACGCCCAAGGCAATGGCTTTGCGTATGATCGCTTCGTCTTTGATCGATCCATTGAGCGAAATGCTCGACGGAGGCACATTTGCGCGAAGCGCACCCTCGAACTCACCGGGACCAAACACATCACAACCACAATCAAGCTCCGACAACAGTGCCCTGATGCCGAGTATTGGGCAGGCTTTGAGCGAGGGCATGAGTTCAAAGCGCGGCCACTCTGCGCCAAAAGCAGCGCGAAATTCACGCACGCGCTCGCGGATAGCATCTCCAGAAAATACGAAGAGTGGCGTCCCAAACTGGCGAGCGATTGCCTCTAAATCGTAGTCGTCAGATTTCATCGGACCCATACGTCAACCCTAAACAAGTTCGGATAATAGGCTCTGTCCAACCCAACCGCGCTGAGACTCGAGTGAGCCTCTGAGGCCGAGTCAAGATAATGGCCTCTTACTTTGTTCACTGCGAACTCACTCATCTGAACACACTAGCTTGGCGTTGACCTCACCCACAACGGCGAGGTTCATTTTTGCACGGCCCTGCATGCCCCCCTGCACCTCACACGCCTGAAGCGTGTCTTGCACAATACTTTTCACAACATCAGCGAACTGCTCTGTGTCCAGATCCGTCAACTTCGCCGCCGCAGGCGCTTTTGAAGGCTTGATAGACGGATCTTTGTATTGCGTCGACCAGGATGAGATCCACCACCGATCATCTTTAAAATAGAGGGAAATGCTGTTGAATCCGCTGCTATACGGCTCTGCCTCAAGAGAGGTTCGCATCTCAAATTCACTCCAAACATGCGCAATGTTTCCGTACCGCTCGATACGTCTATCAACTTCAGATTCAAAGAAAGCTTGATCGTAGGGCACTGAAATCATGCCCTGCTCAACGCTCAGATCGTGTCTCTGGAACCTTCCGTCAGGAAACACCTTGGTGATCAAGGCGCCGTCAGCATGAATGTTGGTATCTCTGTCCGCATCGTAGATAAACCCTTCTGGTCCTGACACGACCTCGTAGTAGGCGTTGATGATGCTGTCTATAGACGACGTATCGTCTGCGTAGGCCGTCATCGTCACCAGCAAGCTTATTAACAGCAGCGCGTATCGCATCGATAAACCCCTCGTCGTTCTCATAATGTCATGGCACTAAGCTACCAAAAAATGACGTAGCGCACCCTACGAGGCCGGCGTGATGGCATAAAATCTCAGGTGCGCGCGTTCAAGCACGAACTCGCGCCGCGAAAACTCAGTTAGGGATTGTTGTGCGCATTGGCTCGTCTCTTTAGGCACTACCGTAAACATAAAGTTTAGAGACAGCCTGAAGGACTAGGTCCGCACTATGACCATCGCACGCCATCGTTTTAGGACGTATGATTCGCAACATAAAAACGTGAGGGGAACGTCATGGGCACACCAGAAACTATCGTACTGCCTGAGGAAACAGCTGAAGTTGCAGCGCTGATTGAACGCGCACGCGTTGCTCAAGCCGCGATAGCCGACTACACGCAAGAACAAGTCGATGAACTCATTAGAGCAATGGTTTGGTCCTGCGCACAACCAGGTGTGGCCGAGGAACTCGCGCAACAAACCCTCGATGAAACTCAGCTCGGTGACTACAACGGGAAATTCGCAAAAATATCAGTGAAAACCCG
Source organism: Halieaceae bacterium (assembly GCA_038143085.1). GTDB lineage: Bacteria > Pseudomonadota > Gammaproteobacteria > Pseudomonadales > Halieaceae > Luminiphilus. The sequence goes on along the minus strand of JAYQLG010000010.1, from coordinate 71,426 downwards.
AGCGGCGCTCATGGATATCCTGCCCGACAAATCGGTCGGTGTGATCGAGGAGGACCTCGAGCGCAATATCGTCAAAATCTGCAAGCCAATCGGCGTCATTGGGGCTCTATCACCCTCGACGAACCCAGAGGCGACACCGGTGATTAAAAGCATTAACGCCGTCAAGGGCCGAAACGCTATCGTCATAGCGCCACACCCACGCGCTAAGTTCATCAACATGACAATTGTCGAAAAAATGCGCAGCGCTCTCGAAAAGATGGGTGCTCCTGCTGACCTCGTACAAACCATGGCACAGCCATCACTCGGCAAGACCGAAGAGCTCATGAAGCAATGTGACTTCATCCTCGCTACAGGTGGGCCCGGCATGGTGAAGGCGGCGTATTCAAGCGGCACGCCTGCGTTGGGCGTGGGCGCTGGGAATGCAGTGATCACGGTTGATGACACAGCCGACCTTTTAGACACGGCAGAAAAAATACGTATTTCTAAGACGCTCGACCTAGCAGCATCCTGCTCCGCCGATAACTCCGTCATTGTCCTTGAGAGCGTCTATGACGAACTACTCAGCAACCTGATCGCCGAAGGTGGTTATGTCGCATCACCCGAGGAGGCTGACAAGATTGCAGCGGTCCTATGGCATGACGGTGCGCTCAATACAGCAGCGGTCGTCAAGCAGCCGCAGGTGCTTGCTGAGATGTCGGGATTCTCTATTCCGGCAGATCGGAAGTTTATTATCGTGCCTTACGAGGGCGTGGGACCGGACCACCCCTTTTCTGGCGAAAAGCTCTCGGCCGTGATGGCGTTTTATAAAGTCGCCGATATCCACGAGGCGGTTGCGCTGACAAACGCCATTCAGGAATACCAGGGCATGGGTCACTCCTGCGGCATTTACTCCAACAGCGATGAGAACATCATCACGCTGGCAAGTGGCACCAAAACCTCACGTGTCATGGTGAACCAGCCACAGGCGCCCTCCAACAGTGGCAATCTGTGGAATGGCATGCGCCAAACCTTCTCGCTCGGTTGTGGCAGCTGGGGCGGCAACTCCACCAATGAGAACATTAACTGGAAACATCTGGTGAACATTACTTGGGTCTCAAAGCCGCTCGCGCAAGCAAAGACGCTCCCAAGTGACGAAGAGCTGTTCGGAGATGTCATCGCGAAACTGGGTTAAGCAGAACAAACTGTGGTGCTTTTATGCCGATGTGACTTCCCTAGTATCACCAAGGTGAGCATATGGACACTGCGCGCCACAAAGCGCGTCAACGAGCACCCATTAGAACACCTCGGTACTAGTCCCTGATGACCGACACCGCAAACGAGATCGCCCTTATTTCAGACTCGCTCGAGCTTTATGCCGAGCGCCATGGCGATATGGCGCCTCGAGTCTACGAACGCTTTTTCGAGCTTAATCTTGAGGCTGCAGCGCTGATGGAGTACTCGGATGAGTACATGCGGGGACGAATGTTTGCCTCAATGCTCGAACTCTTTCTCTCCGATGAACACTTAGATCCAGGCGGCTATCTGGATTGGGAGCTGGAAAACCACATTAAGGCCTACTCTGCGACCACAGCCATGTACGAGTCTTGTTCCAAAGTATCTTGACATTATGACAAGCGACTTGGGATCTGACTGGCATTCGGAGTGGAGCCTAGCATGGCAAAATCGAATTGCCTTGATCATGAAGCAGGTCATCGAGGCTTGAATACTCCGTGTTTTCAGACTCTTCCAAACCATAACCCAACTGATTAATCTACATCATGTTTGTAGGGATAGTCGCAATTAATAAACATTTTGGTAGATCTCCTCAAAACCCGTCTTATGAAAAGAATTCTTGCACGTGGCAGACTGTAGCTGGACGGATAAAACACCAGGGCTGAAAAGTGTACAAGAAATCGTTTTGTATTTCGAGTTGCTTTGGCTCGTATTGCCTGAGCAACGCGACCGCTGTCGGTGATAGATTTGCCTATCATGCGACCAACTCAGAAACTTCAAGCCATCAGGCAGACTGCTGTTTGTTGCTTTGTTCTGTATGGGAATTCCAATGACACTGATTGCCGAACCCAACGAGGTCCCCTCCAGCAGCCTTTATGAACTTCTTAGCGTCTCTTATTGATCGGTGCGATCCTAGATGGGATGGTCATTTCGCTATGTTTATTTTTCTGCAAAAGAACTGATCGAAAAAGATGGTCGTCGGGACGGCAGGATTTGAACCTGCGACCACCACACCCCCAGTGTGGTGCGCTACCAGACTGCGCTACGCCCCGAAGGCCGCGAAGTATACGGGTATTCGTAGCGTTAGGGAATCTTAGTCGTCGAGTTGAAGCAGGGACTTTGCAGCTTGCAAATCTTTGAGGCTATCGCTCACCGCTGACATGACTGCCACCGGGTTGGGGCCGTCTTCACTGGTCAGACGCTGGCGTGCACCACCGATGGTATAGCCCTCTTCGTAGAGCAAGCCGCGGATGGCTCGGACTAACTCAACATCACCCCGCTGATAATAACGCCGGTTGCCGCGCCGTTTGACCGGCTTTAGCTGGGGAAACTCGGCTTCCCAGTAGCGAAGCACGTGTGGCTTTACAGCACACAAGGTGCTGACTTCACCAATGGTGAAGTAGCGTTTTCCCGGAATCGGCGGTAGCTCGTTATTGTGCGTAGGCTCAAGCATCGCTTTGCATCTTCTCTACCCGGACTTTGAGCTTTTGTCCGGGCTTGAAGGTAACGACGCGTCGAGCGGAAATTGGGATCTCTTCACCCGTCTTCGGGTTACGACCGGGGCGCGAGCCTTTATCGCGAAGATCAAAGTTGCCAAAACCAGAGAGTTTCACCTGCTCGTTATTTTCGAGGCAGATGCGAATCTCTTCAAAGAACTGCTCTACCAATTCTTTCGCTTCGCGCTTGTTTAGACCCAACTCCTCAAAGAGCTTATCGGCCATCTCTGATTTCGTTAATGCGGACATGTTGATATTAACTTCGCAATTCGATACCCAGTTTTTCTCTCAATGAATCAAGCACTTGGTCAATGGCACTTGATACTTCGGACTCGTCGAGAGTGCGACTTTGATCTTGGAATGTCAAACCGATGGCCAGACTTTTCTTCCCTTCTGCCAAGCCAGCTCCCTCGTAGACGTCAAAAAGATCTAATTTGGTGAGCAAGGTCCCAGCAGCGGTTTGAATAGTCGAGAGTACCTCTGCCGAGGCAATACCCTTGTCAGCCACCAATGCGAGGTCTCTGCGGGTCTCGGGGTATTTGGAAATATCATCGTATGCAGGCATGGCAACCTCAGTCACGACCGACTGAAGTACCTCGGCAACGACCGTATTGGCCGGAATACCCATAGCTTTGCGGACGCTTGGGTGAACGGCACCGATACGACCGACGGGCTTGCCGTCTACCAAGATCGCGGCACTTTGACCGTCATGAAGCCCCGGGAACACCGACGCCTTGAAGGTCAGTCGGTCACCTAAATTCGCCAGTAAGCCCTCAATGGTCCCCTTCACATCAAAAAAGTCAGCCGCCGCCTTCTCTGTTGACCAGCCCTCAGTGTCTCGCAATCCAGAAACCGCGAGCGCCAGCATTGGGATCTGCCCAGCATCGCCTTCGCCCTGGATAAATTTCAAGCCCGTCTCAAACAACCGAACCCGGCTCTGCTGTCGACTCGCATTGTGCGCGATGGCTTTCAACAAGCCGGGAATGAGACTGGTACGCATGACGGCTAGATCAGCTGATATCGGATTCCTCAGGGGGATGGGTGACAACTCCGGATCAAAGTAAGTCTGCGCCTCGGGCGCGACAAAGCTGAAAGTCACGGCTTCGAAGTAACCCCGTGCGACGAGGTCATTTTTCGCAATACGCAGCGCACGACGTGTCTCCGGAACTGCAACTGGAATAAGGCTCGCCTTAATTGGCTGCGCTGGAATGGCATCAAACCCAATGATGCGTGCGAGCTCTTCAATAAGGTCTACTTCAAGACCCATGTCGAAGCGCCAGCTCGGGGCAGTACACAGCCAACCTTGCTCGTGCCCAACAACCCAGAAGCCAAGACCTTCTAGGATGCGCTCCACCTCCACGCGATCGATGCTAATACCCAGCAACTTTTCGATCTGAGTCTCTCGCAGAAGAACAGCGTCATTCACGGGAAGATCGGTATCGGAGACCACTTCTGTCACAGGGCCCGCTTCACCACCTACGGCGTCAATGAATAATTGTGTTGCACGCTCCATCGCGTCGCGCTGGAGCTGAAAGTCGACGCCACGTTCGTAACGATGAGATGCATCCGTATGCAATCCATACGACCGCGCTCTTCCCGCCATCAGGACTGGGGTGAAGAAGGCGCTCTCGAGAAATAGATTGGTCGTGGACTCACTCACGCCGCTATCCGCACCACCCATGATACCTGCAAGTGCTAGGGGTTTAGCGTGATCAGCAATCACCAAGGTCCCGGGCTGTAACGCCTGCTCAGTACCATCGAGGAGCGTCAAGACCTCCCCTGGCTCACACTCGCGGACAACGATGCCACCACTTAGCCGATCAAGATCGAAAGCGTGAAGAGGTTGACCCAATTCCAGTAAAACGTAGTTAGTCACGTCGACTGCGGCGTCAATCGACCGCAATCCAGCCCGCTCTAGGCGCTCACGCATGTAGTCAGGCGTCGAACGCGATAGGTCAACGTTTTTGATGATGCGACCGAGATATCGTGGACATTTTGCTGTCGCCTCAATAGCTACCGGGAAGGTATCAGCAATCGTACTTTCCACAGCTGGTATCGCAGGCTCATTTAAGTCTTCATCAAAAGCAACAGCCACGTCGCGAGCAACACCACGAATGCTCAGGCAGTCGGCTCGATTCGGTGTAAGACCCAGCTCAATCACCTGATCGTCAAGCGACAGGTACTCCCGAATGTCTGTACCAATGGGCGCGTCCGCGGGTAGTTCCATCAGACCGTCGTTATCTTCGGAAATGGTCAGCTCAGCGCCAGCACAGAGCATACCTTGTGACTCCACTCCGCGGAGCTTAGCCTTCTTAATCTTGAAGTTGCCGGGCAGTACTGCACCCACCTTGGCAAGTGGTGCAACCAGGCCTGCACGGGCATTCGGTGCACCACAGACAATCTGCACGGTCTCGTCGCCAGCATTGACGGTGCAGACCCGCAGCTTGTCGGCATCGGGGTGCTGCTCAGCCGAAATAATTTGCGCGACGACAACACCCGAGAACGCCTCAGCGGCCCCTGCGATACTATCGACCTCTAGGCCGATCATGGTCAGCTTATGACTCAGAGCATCTGTCGTCACTTGAGGACTGACCCAGGTACGAAGCCACTGTTCCGAAATAATCATCGTGCTAACTCACATAAATTGCGCAAGGAAGCGCAAATCGTTGTCGAAATTCAGGCGTAAATCACCAATGCCATAACGCAGCATTGATAAGCGCTCCACTCCCATACCAAAGGCAAAACCACGGTATTTATCAGGGTCGATACCGCTCATCTCAAGTACCTTGGGGTTAACCATCCCGCAGCCCAAAACTTCAATCCATCCTGTGTGACTGCATACTCGGCAGCCAGCGCCCGAACATTTCACGCATTGGATATCGACCTCAGCCGAGGGCTCAGTGAACGGAAAATACGAAGGACGCAGTCGTACCGATAAGTCGTCGCGCTCAAAAAAGGCGTGTAAAAAGTCTTCCAGCAGACCCTTTAAATGACCAAAGTTGGAAGTCTCATCAATCAATAACCCCTCGACTTGATGGAACATCGGCGAGTGAGTTAGGTCAGAGTCACAGCGATATACCCGACCTGGACAGATCACGCGGATGGGTGGCTGCTGAGCCTCCATGGTACGCACCTGCACCCCTGACGTGTGCGTGCGAAGCACATGTGTGTCGTCGACGTAGAACGTATCGTGCATTGCACGGGCGGGGTGATGCGCAGGGATATTGAGCGCTTCAAAATTATGGTAATCGTCCTCAATCTCGGGTCCTTCGACAACTTCGAAACCCATTGAAGAAAAGAATGTTTCCATTCGCTGAATCGTGCGAGTAATCGGGTGTAGTGAGCCCGTCTCTGCGCGCCGTCCTGGCAAGGTGACATCGATCGCCTCCCCAGCGAGCTGCGCTGCAAGTGCGGCGCTCTGCAAAGACGCCTTACGAGCATTCAGTTGCTCGTTGAGCTGCTGTTTAACGGCGTTGATTTCAGCGCCAGCCTTGGGTCGTTCTTCTGCTGATAGCTGGCCCAGATTCTTCAATAGACCAGTGAGCGCACCTTTTTTACCGAGGTAGCTAACCCGCAACTCTTCGAGGGCAGCGATATCAGACGCTGCCTCTATGGCAACGAGGGCCTCTGCCTTGATATTTTCCAATGACTGCATTTGTTACTCACGCTCCACTCATTCAAAAAAGGAGGCCGTAGCCTCCTTCTGATTATCGCTCTGCATTATTGCAGTCGGTAGCCCGAAAACTGCAATTAAGCTGCGAGTGCAGCTTTAGCACGCTCCACCACTGCAGCAAACGCTGGCTTATCGTGGACAGCGAGATCAGCAAGGACGCGACGATCGAGAGTAATCTCAGCTCGCTTGAGACCATTGATGAACTTGCTATAGGTCATGCCGTTTGCACGTGACTGCGCGTTAATACGCGTAATCCAGAGCGCACGGAACTGACGCTTGCGCTGACGGCGGTCACGATAAGCGTACTGTCCCGCTTTGGTGACGGCCTGCTTGGCCACTCGGAACACACGTGAACGCGCACCGTAGTAACCCTTTGCTTGCTTGAGAATTTTCTTGTGTCGACGGTGAGCCGTGACACCACGTTTTACACGAGGCATGTCTTATCTCCTAAGGAATTTAACGATTACTTGGCGCGCAACATACGATCCACAAGTACCACGTCGGACTTATGAATCATTGATGTGCCTCGAAGCTGACGCTTACGCTTAGTCGTCATTTTCGTCAGGATGTGGCTCTTGTAAGCACTCTTGCGCTTATAACCACTGGCCGTCTTCTTAAACCGCTTAGCGGCACCACTGTGAATTTTGGCTTTTGGCATCTTAGATACTCCTGCTTAAGGCTCTTTCCAGTTTCCTGTCAGAGCGTTTCATCAACCGAGCGATAGGGCATTCACGGGCCACTATCCTCGTTTCTTGGGCGCTATCACCATCGTCAGCTGACGACCTTCCATTTTTGGAAACTGTTCAACAGCACCCAACTCACTGAGGTCACTCTCAACTCGCTTGAGAATTTCCATACCGAGTTCTTGGTGAGCCATCTCACGACCGCGGTATCGCAACGTGACCTTGGCTTTATCACCGTTTTCTAAAAACCGGACCAAATTACGAAGTTTGACCTGGTAATCGCCTTCGTCCGTTCCCGGACGAAACTTCATTTCTTTAATCTGTGTGCGCTTGGCCTTCTTCTTCTGAGCCGCTTTTTGCTTCTTTGCTTCAAAAATGTGCTTGCCGTAATCCATGATCTTGCAAACAGGTGTTTCACCGTCTGCCATCATCACAAGATCCATACCCGCCGCGTCGGCTTTTCCCATTGCCTCCGCATTCGAGACAATACCGACCTGGCTGCCATCGGCGTCGATCAAGCGCACCATTGGCGCCTCGATCTGCTCATTCGTCAGAGCTCTTTTGCTCTTGCTATCGTTCTTGATACTGACTCTCTCCACACACGGGTATTGGCTTCGCGGCTTAAGAAATCAGTGAAAGACGCACTTACCACCCAAAATAGGGCGGCGATTTTATAGTGAACAGCGCGGGATAACAAGGCACTAGGCTACGCTAATGCCTTGCATTTATGCCGATCAAGCGGTCTTGTTCACCGCCGATTTATTAGCAATTTCGGTCTGTAAATGTGCGCCGAAGTCGGCAATGGACATAACACCCAGGTCAGCACCATGACGACCACGTACAGCGACTGTACCCGCTTCGCGCTCCTTCTCGCCCACAACCAACACATAGGGCATTTTAGAGAGCTCGGCTTCGCGAATTTTAAAACCCACTTTCTCATTCCTGAGGTCGGTCGCAACGCGGAAACCGCCCGCCTTTAACGTGCTCACTACGTCTTCGGCGTAGTCCCTCTGCTTATCGGTAATGTTGACCACAACCGCTTGCTGAGGTGCCAGCCATACGGGGAAGTTACCCTCGAAGTGCTCGATGAGAATCCCGATAAAGCGCTCCAACGAACCAAACAGTGCACGGTGCAACATCACAGGACGCTTATCCCGGTTTCCGTCCTCATCGACATAAGTGATGTCGAACCGCTCGGGCAAGTTCATGTCGACTTGCAAAGTACCGCATTGCCAATCACGTCCAATGGCATCGCGCAGGACAAACTCCAATTTGGGACCGTAAAACGCGCCCTCACCCGGGAACAACACGTAATCCAAACCCATCACATCGAGTGCATTACTCAGCGCACCTTCGAGCTTGTCCCAGACTTCATCGGAGCCAATACGATTTTCAGGTCGTGTCGACAGCTTGATAACAACATCATCAAAGCCAAAGTCCTTGTAGATATCCAGAACGAGCGCAACGACATCGATACACTCCTGCTCCATCTGCTCCTCAGTGCAGTAGATGTGCGCATCGTCCTGAGTGAAATGACGAACACGCATCAGCCCGTGCAAGGCTCCCGATGGCTCATAGCGGTGGACTTTTCCAAACTCAGCCATGCGTAGCGGCAAATCCCGATAACTCTTTAAACCCTGCGCAAACATCGACACAGAGCCTGGGCAGTTCATCGGCTTTAACGCAAAAATGCGCTCATCCTCGGTTTGAGTTGAGAACATATTCTCTCGGTAGTTAAACCAGTGCCCCGATGTCTCCCACAGGCTCCGATCCATTACATCCGGTGTATTCACCTCAACATAGTCTGCCGCGTCCTGTCGGCCGCGCATGTACTCCAGTAGCTCGCGAAAGAGCGTCCAACCCTTTGGATGCCAAAATACGGAGCCAGGTGCGTCGTCGGCAAAATGGAACAAGCCCAATTTTCGGCCAATCTTTCGGTGATCGCGCTTCTCTGCCTCAGCGATACGATTCAAATACGCCTTGAGCTCTTTAGGTGAGGACCAAGCAGTACCGTAAATGCGCTGCAACTGTTGATTGTTGGCATCGCCTCGCCAGTAGGCACCGGCTACTTTCGTTAACTTAAAAGCACCTAACTTACCGGTACTCGGCACATGAGGTCCGCGACACAAGTCCATCCAGTCGCCCTGCTGATACACCGAGATTTCCTCGCCCTCAGGCAATTCCTCGATGATTTCTACCTTGTAGTGCTCACCCATCTCTCGAAACATTTCAACGGCTTGCTCGCGAGAGTAGACAAGACGCGATACCGGGAGGTCATCGGCCACCAACGCCTGCATTTTCGCTTCAATTTTTTCTAAATCTTCGAGCGAGAAGTTATGGTCAGATGCGAAGTCATAATAGAAGCCGTCTTCCACAGTCGGTCCAATGGTGACTTGAGTGCCGGGAAACAGCTCTTGCACGGCTTGTGCCAGTAAGTGTGCGGTCGAGTGCCGCAAAATCTCGAGTGCCTGATCATCGCGACTGGTGATGATTCGCAGCTCGGCGTCGCTATCAATGGAATAGCTAGCATCAACTTCACGACCGTCCACGACACCCGCCAAGGTTGCTTTGGCAAGCCCCGCCCCAATGTCTGCCGCGACATCGTAAACAGTAATTGCATTATCGAATTGACGAGAGGATCCGTCAGGAAGGGTAATAACCGGCATATACATTCCTTAATCAGTGGCAGTACCTACGGTGTACTGCGTGTTTATTTGAAGACCGCCGCAATGCTCATTAGGCGATCTTCAACTAATTGTGTCTTCTACCTACACATGCGTCCATGTTAACGCGGTGAATCCATTTTTTTAAGCTTGGACCCCACTAGTATTCGGATCGCCCGTTGTTTGACTTGCATCCGTTGAGACGTTTGGCTCTTCCTTCGTATGACCACCCGCCATGCGCAGATTGACATCGGCATGATGCTGCTCGTCAGCCCTTACACATTTGACCATATCGCTCAATTTGGATCCGGGCGGGAGGTTGTAGTACTCGATCGCTAGTTGAGGCGCGGGCACATCTTCAATCTGACCATCCTCAATTAACGCTAAATAATTGGTGTAACTGCTGACCGCCTCCTCCTCGAAGTAATGCACCATCTTGTGAGCCGTCTTGGGAAAGAAGACATAAAATATGAAATAGTAGTTCCAGAAAATCGCCTGCGCGCTAAGAATCAAAGCACGCTCTAGCCAATTTGGCTTTGCGATCTCAATAAAAAACATAAGATGCATTCGCTCATTTTCAGCTTCCGCTAGGAGCTCACGAATAATCGGTCCGTACCCAGTTTTCATCTGGCGAAGACTTTTGAGATGAATCCACATGCCCGCGACCATACCCGGGACCCCCGCAACGGTTTCGAGAACCACAGCTCGATGCCCATAGCGCTTGGCGAAGAATGCGTCGGCAAAAAACCTAAAAAACATGGTTTGTCCACGTGCAAACTTGTCAGACAAGTCCATTATCTAATCCTCACATGAATGTGTATTTCCGGAAGTGGCAGGCGTAGCGCGCGGCACGCCTCGGAGTGGATATTATAACAAAAATTTATGGCGCATGGTGACGCCAATGTTTTCTTGAATAGTTGCGATCATGACTATTACCGATCCGCTCCGAGCAAAATGCCACACCGACGCGAGAATACGTTACTCTTCAAAAGAGTAATCAAACGGAACCAGAGTATTGATGAAACCGCTCACACTAAAGCGATTGCTGGTACTTTCTAGTTTCTTGACCATGGGAGCAGCGGCATTCGTGACACCCATGCCCGAGGCTGATCCAAACTGGGCAAATACCGTGGTTGCGGTAGCATCCATAGGCTATCTCATCAGTCTGTTATTGATTGCATTCGACGTCGCTGCAGCGCGCTTCCTCTTTATACCGAGCATCCTGATCTCGCTAATTGGAATGCCTGTTGCAAGCTATCCCTCTGGCGAACTAAATGCGGTGTATGACCTCACCATGTACGTCTCAGGATTTCTTAATGGCGGACTTGCAATCTTGGTGTATGCGCCCTCCCTCAGCAAAGCTTGAGGATTAGGCGTCGTACCACAAAACCAGCATCACACCGAGAACAATGAATCCACCCACCGGTGCAAGAAACAGTGGCCACTCGTAAAACCAAAGCATGCCCGCAGAGACTGTGGTGGCGAAAACAAATGTGCCCACGACCACCAGTAAACTTTCTGCAACCGATTTAAAAATATCTTTGAAAAAGCGCATCACGTGGGCGAGCACACCCGTCACAACAATTTCTTTCTTATGCTCCATTGATAACTATCTCGTTCGCTAGAGCTGCACCACTTCGACCCGTCGATTCGATCGGCGGCCTTCTTCGGTCAAGTTAGTGTCGATAGGTTGGCTCTCGCCTTCAGCTGCTACAAACAAACGATCGCGATCGATGCCCTGGCTAATCAGGTAGCCTGCTACGGCATTGGCGCGCCGTTGCGAAAGATCCAGATTGTATTCATTACTACCGAGCCAGCACGTGTGACCGGTTATGCGAACACTGACCTCTGGATAGTCATTCAAAAAATTGACTACGGTAGACAATGTGATGTCAGCACCCGGCTGAAGCGCAGCTCTTTCCAAATCGAATTGAAGTGTACGACTGTCGAATACAAAACCCGTAACAGGGGCCAAAGACACTGGGGCCGCGGTTGGCGTGCCATCGGTCATGACCAGTGATCGACGCTCCTCTAAAGGCTGAGACAGGTCCCCTGGCACCTCCGCCACGAGTGCGTCCGGTGATTCTGTAATCTCGGGCTCTTTGCACAAGACCAAGGCCGCTGCGGCGCCTACCGTACCGGCACCTATCACCTGGGCGGCAGCGCCCGGGGGCACTTTGATACCTGACCCCGTATCGTTAAAACCTTGCAAACAGCGTATGTAGCCCTCATCGGTCGTAAACGTGCAGGCACTGAGGCACAGAGATAAAGCGATAAACACCCACACGTTTTTCATGCCACATTCCCCTTACTCAGAACTGACTGCCCTCAGGCATCATACTACGCGCCCACGAACGCAATTTGCTTGAGCTCAGCTATTTGATCACGGACAGCGGCCGCTTCCTCGAACTCCAAGTTTTTCGCATGCTCAGCCATAGTATTTTCTAATTCTGCCAACTTACGCGACAACGCCGCCGGAGTCATGCTCATCACATCCTGAGCAAATGAAATTCGGTCATTTGTGACTTTCGTATCACGTGCACCGCGGGCCTTGGTTGGCATACGTCGCGCACCCTCGAGAATGTCGCGTACTGATTTTTCAATACCTTTAGGAACAACGCCGTTCGCTTCATTGAACGCGAGCTGCTTGTCCCGGCGTCGCTGGGTTTCATTGATGGCGCGCTCCATCGAGCCGGTCATGGCATCGGCGTACAAAATGGCACGCCCATTCAGATTTCGGGCTGCTCGGCCAATGGTCTGAATCAATGAACGATCACTTCGCAAAAACCCTTCTTTGTCCGCATCCAATATCGCAACCAGCGATACTTCAGGCATGTCCAAACCCTCTCTCAAGAGATTGATGCCAACAAGGACGTCGAAATGCCCAAGTCGTAAATCTCGAATGATCTCAACCCGTTCGACCGTATCAATATCTGAGTGCAAATACCGCACCCGAACATCGTGCTCATTGAGGTATTCGGTTAAGTCTTCAGACATACGCTTGGTCAGCGTTGTAACCAAGACTCGATCGCCTTTTGCCGTTGTCTCACGAATCTCTGCGAGCAAATCATCGACCTGAGTGCGCGCAGGTCTTATTTCCACAACCGGATCGACCAATCCGGTGGGTCGAACAACCTGCTCTACCGTCGCACCCGCATGTTCATTCTCGTACTTGCCAGGCGTGGCTGAGACATAGATTGCCTGCGGAGACATCAGCTCCCACTCTTCGAACTTCATGGGCCGGTTATCAAGCGCCGATGGGAGCCGGAAGCCATACTCCACCAATGTCTCTTTTCGGGAGCGGTCACCTTTGTACATCGCTCCTATTTGCGGGACGGTGACGTGCGACTCATCAACAACGAGCAAGGCGTTGTCCGGTAAATATTCGAATAACGTGGGTGGAGGCTCTCCCGGCGCCCTACCCGACAAATAGCGTGAGTAGTTCTCAATACCTTGGCAATAGCCCAGTTCCCGTATCATTTCGATGTCGTAACGGGTTCTTTGTGCCAACCGCTGCGCCTCCAAAAGTTTCTCGGATTCTTTCAGCTGTTTCACCCGCATCTCGAGCTCTTCTTCAATGAGGTCGACTGCACCCAACATCGTGTCACGCGACGCGACATAGTGTGTTTTGGGGAAAATGGTAATGCGTGGCAGTTTCTCAGCAACGGCACCTGTCAGCGGATCAAAACTACAGATATTTTCAATTTCCTCGTCAAACAGCTCGACTCGAATCGCTAACTCGTCCGAGTCTGCCGGAAAGATATCGATGACATCACCACGAACACGGTAGGTGCCGCGCTTAAAGTCGAGATCGTTGCGGGTGTACTGTAGCTCTGCCAGCTGACGCAAAATACCTCGTTGGTTGATGATTTCACCGCGCGAGAGGTGCATCACCATTTTGAAGTACGACTCAGGATCGCCAAGTCCATAAATCGAAGAAACCGTGGAGACCACTAAACAGTCTGGCCGCTCGAGTAAGGCCTTCGTCGCCGACAAGCGCATTTGCTCAATGTGATCATTCACCTGTGCATCTTTTTCGATGTAGGTATCGGACGACGGTACGTAAGCCTCTGGCTGGTAATAATCGTAGTAAGAGACAAAGTACTCAACGGCATTCTTAGGAAAGAACTCCTTAAACTCTCCATAGAGCTGTGCTGCCAGTGTCTTGTTGTGGGCCATCACAATCGTGGGACGTTGGAGCTTTTGAATGACATTAGCCATGGTAAAGGTCTTACCGCTACCCGTGACCCCCAGCAAGGTCTGCGAAGCCAGACCGGCCGAGATACCAGTTACCAGCTGCTCGATGGCCCCCGGTTGATCACCGGCGGGTTTGTAACTGGATTGAAGTTCGAATTGCTTTGCCACAGCCTTGATACGTCCAAAATTCTTAGCCGGATAGCTTAACGGAATTATCTTTAGGACTCGTATCTTCTGTTCTTCTTGACGCAAGAAAATCCGGACGTGTATAGTCCGCGTCCTCTTTAGAGACTATTCCGGCTTAGCTCAGTTGGTAGAGCAAATGACTGTTAATCATTGGGTCGCTGGTTCGAGCCCAGCAGCCGGAGCCAATTTATAAAAAGGCAGCGTAAGCTGCCTTTTTTATATCCGATCTAGTCTTAAATCCATCACAGGCATATGAACCCGCGGTCTACTTAAATGGTAATCGCCGAGCCTTGATTTTGCGGCCCTTTACTTTGCCATCGGCGAGGTAGTTCATCGCCTGTCGAAGCGAGGGCCTTTGGATCGCAACAAAACTGTTGTTATCGAGAATTGTGATTTTCCCAATCTGATCGCCCGGTAAACCCGCGTCTCCAGTTAGAGCTCCCAATATATCTCCCGGCCGCACTTTTTGCCTCCGACCGCCATCGAGTTGCACCGTTACACAGTCGCCCCGGAGGACATAATTAGGATCTCGATCCAATGATGCGAGCACATCGCAAATACACGGGGTCTCGAGATGATCCTCAATGACGCGCAAACGATGCGTGTCGGCAGGTGTTACTAGACTAAAGGCCTTCCCTTTCTCGCCTGCACGGCCAGTACGACCAATTCGATGAATATACGTATCCGCATCCCGCGGCAAATCGACATTCACGACCATCTCAAGCGACGGAATATCTAGACCTCTCGCCGCCACATCGCTGGCCACTAGCACAGGACAAGAGCCATTAGCGAATTGCAATAACACCTGATCGCGCTCGCGCTGATCCAGATCACCATGCAGAGCGATAGCCTCAATATCGTGCTCGCACAGGAAATTAGCGACATCCGAGCACTGCTTTTTTGTGTTGCAAAACACCATCGCGTTGCGGGGGCGGTAGTGTTCAAAAACAGCTAGTAACGCAGTTTCGCGCTCGTTCTTTTTGATTTCAAAGAACAATTGCTCGAGCACGTCCACGTCATGCGTTGGCTGACCATCGATCGTGACTTGCACGGGATTGTTCTGTATCGATCGACTGATTCGCTTGATGTCGTCGGGAAAGGTCGCCGACATCAAGATCGTTTGTCGGTCTTTCGGTAGCCGTTGAGTGATACTCGCCATGACCTCGGCAAAACCCATATCCAACATTCGATCAGCTTCATCGAGTACAAAGGTTTTTACGCCTTTTAACTCCAAGTTACCTTTCTTTAAATGGTCCTCTATGCGCCCCGGCGTTCCAACAACAATATGCGCTCCGTGCCGCAACGAATCCCTCTGAGGGCCGATTGGCTTACCGCCAGACAAGAGTACGGTTTTAATATTCGACATGCGGCTCGCTAACTGCCTAATGGTCTGAGCGACCTGCTCGGCGAGTTCGCGAGTAGGACACATCACCAAAGCCTGCACACCAAAAAAGCGAGGATTCAGGTGATTGAGCAAACCAATACCAAAGGCCGCGGTCTTGCCGCTACCCGTCTGGGCCTGAATGATCACGTCTTTTCGCGCCAAGATCAGAGGAAGACTCTCCGCCTGCACCGAGGTCATACTGGAGAAGCCTAAAACCTCTAGCGCCTCAATCTGCTGGGGACTAATGGGGAGCGAGGTAAATTTGGATGCTGTCATAATAGACCGGACCTGCGAGCGAGGTCGGACCATAACAAAAGCACTTGGTCTGCGGGTACAAATTCCACAAAGGTAGGACCCATTACCAATATTCTCTCGAAAACGATCATCCAACCGATCGCCTTTTAGGTCGGCTCCTCAAACCTGAGCGTTCTGACATCCGCTTGTCACTGAGTACTGTAAGTAAGTGCGAAATAACCCTCGCGGCATTAATGGAAAATCACAGCTTCATTTTCCCCCCTTCAGTCTGCGGATCCAAAGGCGGGGTCAGTCTCAAAGCCCCGTACCTTGCGTGAATGCTGGCGCAAGCTGATTGGGACTTCGCGGTTGCTGTCTAACCACAGTTGTAACATCTAAAAAAACCCAAATGTAACCTTTACTTCTCCTATCAATATGATACGTTTACGTTACATTTTTATTGAGCGACACTTTTCAAATGAGCGACGTAATTCCCGTTTTGGGCATGCTGACCGGTATCGCAATCCCGCTGGCAGTCTTTTTTTGGCAGTACCTCGAGGGTAAAGAACGACGGGCGACCATCTTGGAAATTTCCAAGACCATTGATGACCCTGACAGACTCGATGAACTGCTATCGCTGCTCGATGAAAAAAAGAGCGAACCGACAGACTCTCGACGTGGCGGTGTCATTACTCTGTTCGTTGGCATGGGAATTTATGCACTAGGAGCATTCACGCTGGGCTCGCTCTTTAAAGGGGTTGGCATGCTCGTTGGTCTCATTGGACTCGGGATCGTGATTGCTGGCTACTTGTATCCGCCGACAAGTGATGAACTCAATCAAGCGGTCGAAGATTTCGAAAAGCGGTAATTCAGGCCAAGACACCCTTCGTACAGTTCTTCAGTGATCATCCGAAATCTCATATGTCAGCCTGCGAGCCATCGCAGGTAAGCACGGCGATATCTCCACAATGGGAAAACACCATCCAAAACTTCTCAATAATCTTGAGGTGATGCGACGGCAGGCGGGACTGACGCAGGCGGAGCTCAGTAAAT
Organism: Halieaceae bacterium; assembly: GCA_038143085.1. Taxonomy (GTDB): domain Bacteria; phylum Pseudomonadota; class Gammaproteobacteria; order Pseudomonadales; family Halieaceae; genus Luminiphilus. The sequence continues at coordinate 54,645 of JAYQLG010000010.1, read as the reverse complement.
TCGCTGGGGTGTCGCGTAAAAGCATCAATGCCATTGAAAATGGCATGTATGTTCCGTCAACCGTACTCGCCTTGAAGATTGCAGACACCCTCGGATGCTCTGTCGAAGACCTGTTTCGCCTACCCTCAAACTAAGACCTATCTAGCCCGTTTAATCTAGAAGCACTACGTTTGGCGGATCACTAGCACCCCTCCCCCAGTACCCGTACAGTAGTCTCACTAAAACAACAAAAATCGAGGCTTTGAATGAGCGCATCTGTTCTTACCCATCTTGCCGACAATGGCGTACTCACGATCACACTGAACCGACCTGAGGTTCTCAACTCACTTGATGAATCGCTGACACTCGGTCTTGTAGATGCAATGCATGAGGCAAAAACTGACAGCGCAGTTAGGGCTGTTGTGATTACGGGTGCCGGTCGTGCCTTTTGCGCAGGCGCCGATCTCAATGCGCGAAGCTGGCCAGCCGTAAAGGGCGTCTCCGCGGGCGAGGCCACCGCAGCGAATATGGAGCGAGGTTTTAACCCCTTGGTCAAAGCCGTTGCTCAATCCACAAAACCTGTTGTGACCGCCATTAATGGCGTTGCCGCAGGTGGCGGCGTCGGCCTTGCGCTCGCCGGGGACATTGCAGTCGCCGCAGAGACTGCAAAGTTCAAACTCGTCTTCGGGCCCAATCTGGGGATCATTCCCGACATGGGCGCCTCCTGGTTCCTGCCCAATCTCGTTGGCCGTGCACGCGCCAACGGCCTAGCGCTGTTGGGAGATAATTTATCCGCCTCGGATGCGAAAGCCTGGGGACTGATTTGGGACTGTGTGGGCGATGAAGATTTACTGCCCACTGCCTTAACCCTAGCGGGAAGATTAGCGGATGGACCCACCGCAGGCCTAAAAGCGGTGGTGAAGGCACATGATCGTGCCTTTTCCAACACCTTAAGCGAGCAACTCGAGTACGAAAAAGATACTCAGCGGATGCTGTTCGACTTTCCGCACGTCAGCGAGGGTATTCGCGCCTTCATTGAAAAGCGCAAACCCAATTTTCGGGATGTGAGTTAACTTCGACGGCAAAGCTAACTGACAATATCCAAGACAGTACGTGTTAGCCGATTAGAGGTCTGGTACAGATCTTTCAGCTTGTGCATTCGGTTGCACAGGAAGCCGTAGCCAAGGCCCGTTTCGGGGTCGCCGAAAGCGACAGAGCCGCCTACGCCACAATGCCCAAAAATGCGACCGGGGTGCGGTGTGCCCCGAATGGTCGTTATGCCGAGTCCAAGATCGTAGCCAACACCAAAGCGGACTGGGGCACCTAAAATGACGGTATCTGGACCTTCTGACAGCGGCGTTAGCCCCAGTTTCAGTGTCTCCGGACTGATAATCCGCTGACCGTCTCTCTCGCCACCCGTGCTCAAAATGCCGAAGAGTTTGGCGAGGGACTCGGCTGTGCCATGTCCATTGGCTGAGGGTATCTCGGCCTCACGCCACTCTCGCGAATTCATCTCACCGGGCTGAGCGGACCTTGAGGCGAAAGCCACTTTGAGATCGCCCATTCTCAAAAAGGACTTCAGCGAACGAAGTGATTTAGGCAGAACAAAGTCGGGCGCGATCGCAATGGCCATCAGGGCCCATGGCGTCGGCTGTGGATCGACAAGAATATCGCCACACCGCTCAATATCGGCATCGTCAAGACCAATTTTGAAATCCAGACCGAAGGGTTCGGCTATTTCCTCTCGGAAATACTGTCCGACGCTGCGACCATCAACACGCCGAATCAACTCGCCAACCAACCAGCCATAGGTCAATGCATGATAGCCCTGAGTGGTTCCCGGCTCTCTGAAGGGTTGCTGTTGCGCGAGCGCGTCAGTCCACTTATCCCAGTCACGATAATCGAATTGGGGTACTCCCCCTTGAAACCCGTGCATGGCCGCGCGGTGACATAAAAAATCACTGACTCGAGTTTTTTCTTTGCCGTTGCAGGCGTATTCCGGCCAGTAGTCGCCGACTAAGGCGTCAAGATCGACCTTGCCTCGCTCAATCAGTTGCAGGAAGCACGTAGCCGTGATCGCTTTCGTCGTTGAAAACACATTAGTGAGGGTGTCATTAGACCAGGGATCTGTTTTTTCTCTATCTTTGTAGCCACCCCAAAGATTGACCACCATTTCGCCCTGGTGCTCGACCGCTACAGAGGCACCAGTATCAAATCCACTGGCAAGCGCTTGGGCAAATTGATCACGAACAGCTTGAAATCGAGGGTCGCAGTGGCCCGCGACGATAGGATCACTCACTCTTTACTCCTAGTATCCTGTTGATGGTGATTAATGGCCTGTGGTCTTTGCGGAGCGCTTCTCAACAAATGCTGAAATACACTCTTTGAAGTCCTCGCTGCGGGCGGCCAGAATCCACTGGTCCTGATCCATATGCATGATGGACTCGCTCAGTGCCAGCGCGTATTGATTCACGCTGCGTTTAATCATTTGCACTGCCACTGGCGGAAGATCGGCGTAATGTCGCGCCCACCCCTGCGCCACCGCCTGAAGGTCATCACCCGCGCAGATGTCATCGATCAAGCCCCAGCTCTCCAGTCGATCTGCGCCATAGAGATCGCCAGACATAATCAGCTGTTTCGCACGGGATAAACCTACCAATTCGACAAACAAAGGCACAGCATTCCACATGAGATTCATGCCCACCTTGACCTCGCCCAAACCTAAACGCGCATCCGTTGTTGCAATCCGGAAATCGCATGCAGCCGCAATACAGGCACCGCCGCCCGTGGCAATTCCTTGCACAGCGCAAATCGTCGGTTGGTGAATCTCGCGGATAGCCGTTAGTAACTTCTGCCCGAGCTCGGCATCGCGCCGGGCTCTCAATAGCGAACCGCCGGACTCCATAACGGAGACTTCTTTCAAATCTGCGCCAACGGAAAAGTCTATTCCCTGGGCTCGGATGATGACGGCGCGCACATGATCTTTATCGGAAACCGCCAGTGCCGCATCCCTGAGTTGCGCCATTGTGTCACGGTTAAGGGCGTTTCTAACCTCAGCGCGGTCAAGAATGATCGACGCAATATCGTCGTCAATGCTCACTTTGACGGTGTCGTCTGTCATTGGCTTTCTCTTTTTATTGTCGATGAACAGTTATTTTTATTTGCTCTTACTATGCCAGATCAACGGTCTTAAGACATGTTTTACTCGGAGCCATGACCTCATAGCAATGCGGCTATTTTTTGGCGGATTCCTTCAATATCGAGATCAGACTCGTCGATGAGGCTGGCGCATAAGTTCAAGCACTTGGGCACTTGGCCACTCCGCTCGAGGAAAAAGTCGATGACACCTATGTCAGCCTGGCGTATCGCCTTGAGTAACAGTGGACTCATGGCGCCTGCTTCAGGCTCTAGATCGAAATGAGCGAGGTTGTGGAGCGCCTTTAGTAGCTTCGGGCCCACCATTTGGGGTGCAATATGACCTGGATCAACGCGCGCGATCATCGACTCGATGGTGTGGATTAAAAAGTTCAGTACCGGCGATGCCTGCAAAAAAATCATGAAGGCATTGTGAGGCTGACGACGAATTTCCAACCGGCCCGACTTATCTCGTTGCAACCAATGTTCTTCGCCAAACCGCGAATGCGCCGTTACCGATGGCTGCCAACTCCCATCGATGATAAGCGTATCGGCATCGCACCATATGACGCGGTCAGCATCGGCTTCCAGGGCCGCTCTAATATGAAGTAGCCGTGCTAAATCGGCGAGTATGGGCCCTCTTCCTAATAACTTCTTCCGATACCAACCGGGAAGTACATCAAAGAAACTGTCATCAAAAAATTGGTAAGCAAAGCCATGATCTTTCGACCAGGCCTCAACGCCCAGCAAGCAGTCCGTTACCCACCGGGGTCGACTGTCCGGGGCGGACTGAATGACAACCGTCTTCAAATGCAATTAACCGGCTTTAAAGCGAGAACCTTTTTCCGGTGGTGGATTAGCACCGCCAGCGAAGCACTGTGCTTTGGACATCCAGTCACTCGCCGGATCACCAACGACAGTGAGACTGGTGTCTGCGACATTCCTTGTTTGAGTCACCACCTGAGCAAACTCGACCGCATCCCCCTGAATAAAGTTGCTCTGCTGTGACTCACCATAGGTCCAAACTTCGCCGCTTGGAGCGACCAAGCTCACGAATGGCATAGGCTCAGGCGGCGTTTCTCCTCTCACCTTGAACGTCCAACCAAAGGTATTAATCCCCAAGACGACAATGTTGCGAATACGATCGTGCTCCTCACGATCTGCACCCAGCACGTCGAAGACCTCCTGCCCGTGAGCCCAGGTCTCCATTTGGCGTGCCGATATAGCTGATCGCGCGCTCATGCTAGGGCCTGCCCAAGGCACTCTTGAACTGGGATCGAGCGCGGCATAAGCATCCGCCGTCTCGTCAACCAATGCAGCCCACGCCTCGCGAAGCGCCGCACCGCTCAGATCTTCCAAATAGGCCCTTTCGTATTCAGGCAGCGAACCGCCTTTCATCATGTGCTCGCCAACACCTTCAAAAAATGCAGCGAAAGCCTCATCACCTTCAGTCGCCACCATGACAGCCTTATTCCAGAAATGAAGATGACGGAACACATCGTTAATCGTCCAGGACTTGAACTGTGTCATCTGCTCAAAGGCCGCATCGTCCAGATCGGCAATCAAGGTCTTAAGTGTCAGACTCTCCTCTCGAAAATCACTCGCTTGCTGCATCGTCCACTCCCTCAATAAATGCGGATATCCGGCCATGAGCCTCGATGAAGTCGGTCTTGAAACCCAGCATGACATCAGCGACCGACTGCTCTGCATTCATCAAGCCAACCGCCTGTCCAACCCAATACGTTGCCAATGCTTCAGCACCACCGTGCCCGCCCTCGGCTAACTTGTCGACCTTTCTCAAGGCTGGCTCAGAGACCAATGACTGAAGCGGCATGGGCAGTGGTTCCGGAGCACCTGTGCTTTCCCATGCGTCGGTCCACGCCGATCGCAACTGTCGCGACGGCTTGCCCGTTCTCGATTTTGCCCGCACCGTATCGCTGGCTGTGGCCGCTATCATTTTGCGCTTGACGGTGGGCGTGGTCTCCGCCTCAACGGTCGTAAGCCAGACACTCCCACACCATGCACCCTCGGCCCCCATCGTCATTGCGGCCGCCATTTGCTCACCCGTGGCAATACCACCCGCCGCCAATACCGGCACAGATAGGTTGTGTTGTTTCAAAGCCCGACAAACCTCGGGAACCAGGACCATAGTGCTGACCGCACCACAATGTCCGCCAGCCTCTCCACCCGCGGCGATCAGGACATCAACGCCCGCTCTCGCCTGATTGAGCGCATGATTAACCGTCCCCACGAGGGCGCCCACTTTAATGCCATGCGCGCGAGCGAACTCGAACATGTTGGGTGGTGGAACACCCAGTGCGTTGACCAACAACGCAACCGAATACTCAGCGGCGACTTCGAGCATGGCATTCGTTTTCTGACCTTGAATGTTATGCGTGAAGGTCAAATCGTAATTTCGATCCGCAGCGAGATCCGATGTATCGATACCTTGTGACTCGAGAATCGAATCGGCGAACTCGATATGCCCGTCCGGGACCATATTCACCAGATCAGTGTCACTAATTGATTCGTCTTTACCAATAGCCGCGTTAGGCACGATAAGGTCGAGACCAAAAGGTCGTCCGTTGGTATGAGCGGCAATCCAGTCGAGCTCAACGCGCAACTCTTCAGGCGTCAGCTCCACCGCTCCCAACACACCGAAGCCACCGTTACGCGAGACAGCGGCGACAACATCGCGACAATGACTAAAGGCAAATAGCGGAAACTCAATATCGAACGTCTCTGTCAATGAGGGCTTCATTCTTCTAGCTCCAACATCATGATGAGATCACCAACACCTATCTGCTTGCCCGCCACCGCCACCACCTCGACGACGGCACCGTCACCGGGTGCAATGAGCTCATGTTGCATTTTCATGGCCTCGAGAACTGCGATGCGCTGGCCTTTTGTGACCGCATCACCCGTTGCCACATCGATCGATAACAGCTGCCCGTGCATCGGCGCCGTGATCGTGCCGCCACCGGCCGCCTCCTCCGCCTCGGGCGGAATACGCGTGCTGTCCGCCAGCATCATTGAAAGCGAGTCCGAAGCGAGATAAAGCGTCGCCGGAGCCTCTGGGTGGAGGTGATAACGTCGAGAGAGTCCGTCGACCTCCAACGTCATAGCGTTGTCATCAATATCCGTCACCACCAGATGATGATTATCAGCGCCCACGGAAACCTCGTACTCACCCGCATTGACCGGAACGACAAGAACTTCGTGAGCCTCATCACCCACGTCGTATGACTTCGTGTCTGTCACGCGTCCCATTGAAACCCAGTCGAGCAACTCCTCGTTTACCGAAGCCGATTGGCTGTGATGGGTTTCCATGGCCAAGACATGCTGTATCGCACCTGCGCTTGCCAGATCAGCACTACTCATTTCAGCCGGCGTAAACGCATCGCCGTAGTTATCGGCAATAAACGCCGTAGTTGCCGCGCCAGAAATGAACTCATCTCGATCCATCACATCAAGCAAGAAGTCTCGATTATTTTCGGGTCCAAATAAGGCGGTGTCCCGGAGCGCGCTCCTCATTTTCAGACGCGCGTCCTCGCGTGTATCGCCATAAGTAATCAGCTTGGCTACCATCGCGTCGTAAAACGGGGTGACTTCATCGCCCGTCTCCACGCCAGCATCCACTCTAATGCCGGGACCCTGCGGCTGCGTAAATAACTTGATAGGACCGGTACTGGGTAAAAATCCTGACGCCGGATCCTCCGCGTACAAACGAACCTCAATGGCGTGTCCAAATAGTTCAATATCTTCCTGCTCTGCGGGTAGGTCTTCCCCTCGCGCAACCCGAATCTGCCACTCAACAAGATCGTATCCGGTCACCATTTCGGTCACGGGGTGTTCAACCTGAAGTCGCGTATTCATCTCGAGGAAATAAAATTCTCCCGCTTCGTCCAGCAAGAATTCGACGGTGCCCGCGCCAACATAATTGACGGCCTTCGCGGCCTCGACCGCTGACTTACCCATTGCCTCTCGCAGTTCAGGAGTCATCACCGGACATGGAGCTTCCTCGACCACCTTCTGATGCCGGCGCTGGATAGAACAATCTCGCTCACCGAGGTAAAGGGTATTTCCCGCCTTGTCGGCAAATACCTGAATTTCGACATGCCGTGGCCGCATGACCGCCTTTTCAATAATCAACTCGCTAGAACCAAAGGCGTTCTTGGCTTCCGATTGCGCCATATCGATCGCGGCTTCGAGTTCACGCACCTCGTGAACAAGTCGCATCCCGCGTCCACCACCGCCAGCCGCCGCTTTAACCATGACCGGCAGTCCAATTTTTTCAGCCTCCGCAACAAGGGTACTTACCTTCTGGTCATCGCCTTGATAGCCAGGAACACAGGGAACACCGGCGTCGATCATGGCGCGCTTTGCCCTGGCTTTATCCCCCATGACTTCGATGGCGGCATTGGGCGGGCCGATAAATTCAATACCTTTGGCTTCGCAAGCCGAGGCAAATACTTGATTTTCAGAGAGAAAACCGTAACCGGGGTGGATACAGTCAGCACCGGTGCGCTCTGCTGCATCCAGAATGGCATCTAACTGCAGATAAGAATCTGCTACAGGTGCCGGACCAATGCAGACCGACTGATCCGCTTCCCTTACGTGCTGCGCATTGGCATCCGCTTCAGAGTAGACAGCAACTGTTTTCAGCCCCATAGCCTTGGCCGTACGCATCACACGAACGGCAATTTCGCCACGATTGGCGACTAATAGTGTCGTTAGTGCCTTCATAGTTAAATCTCCGTGTGCCAGTTGGGTTTGCGTTTTTCGACAAAGGAGGCAACGCCTTCCTTCCCCTCTTCACCTTGAAGACAACCACTGAAGTTCATGGCGGCAAATTCCACCTTTTCGCTATCGGGTGTCGCAGGCATACCAATAATCAGCTCTTTACAGGCGGCCACTGCGCCGGGAGCACACTCCAATACATCGCGTTTCACCTTGGCCTCAAGGTCCGCCAAGGCGTGAGCATCCTCTGCCACAAAATCAAGAACCCCAAGTCGGCCTGCTTCATCTCCCTTGAAGCGAGCGGCAGTCACCATTAAGCGACGACCGGTTGAATACCCGCACTTCTGCAACACGTAACGTGCAATTTGCGCCGGCGTGATCCCGATACGCGTCTCGGAGAAACCAAACTTCGCATCGCTCATGCCGATGGTGACGTCGCAACAACAGGCAACGCCCAAACCACCAGCCATCGCCGCACCTTCAATCACGGCAACCGTGACCTGAGGCAGCGCATTGAGCTCCGCAAGGACGTGTCCAATGCGACGACTCATTCGCATCGATTCTTCGGTCGCGCCGCTGGCCATGGCGTTAAAGCCCTTTAAGTCGCCACCCGCACAGAAGAAACCGCCTTTGCCACGAATGGTCATGCCGCGAATATCGCGCTGGTCCTTTATGGTATCGATCACCGCTGCCAAGTCTTCTACGGCTTCATCCGTCAACGGGTTACGACGCTCGGGCTGATTGAACCAGACCGTGAGCCAGCCTTGTTCTAGATCTAGGGCCAGTGTTTGTGTTTCAGGTAGTGTCGCCATGATTACATCCTCGCTACGCCGAACGCGTTCGGCCGTGTTTCACGCAGACGAGCCTCAAGTACCGTCTCCAGACAGAACGCCAAGACTTTTCGTGTATCGCGCGGATCAATAATGCCGTGATCGAGTACGCGGCCTGAGGTATAGAAGGCGTCTTCTTGTGCGTCAAAGTGGGCTCTGATGGCGGCCGCCTGCTGCTCGAGCATCTCCTCGGGGACCTCCTGACCTTTTCTCGCAGCACCGACCCGCGCCACCTCCGACATGGTGTCCGCAGCGCTTTGCCCTGCCATGACACCTGTCCGCGCATTGGGCCAGGCAAACAGGAAATCCGGCTGATAGGACCAGCCGCACATGCCGTAGTTACCGGCGCCAAAACTGGCACCGATATAGAGCGAAATCTTGGGGACACGGGCGTTAGACACAGCCTGAATCATCTTCGAGCCGTGTTTAATCATGCCCGCTTGCTCGTACTCTGTGCCCACCATGTATCCGGTGGTGTTGTTGAAAAACAGGATGGGCATATCTGCAGCATCACAGAGCTGAATAAACTGCGCCGCCTTCGTGGCACCATTGGGATCAATGGGGCCGTTGTTACCAATGAAGCCAAAACTGATCCCGGTGATGGATGCATAGCCGCAGACGGTGGAGACACCGTAGCGTGACTTGAACTCTTCGACCGAGGAATCATCGACAATACGCGCCAGCACTTCACGGAAGTCATAGGGCACTTTTGGATCGACGGGGATAGCGCCCGCGAGTTCTTCGGCTGGGAAACGCGGGGGTTCATAAGGTCGTCGGACCACCGTGGTAACTCGCTTATTCCAGTCGATGCTCTTCATAACCTCCCGCGCTTTGAGAATCCCGTGCGCGTCATCTTCGACCAAGTATTCGACAACGCCAGAGACGCTCGAGTGCATTTCGGTACCGCCTAACTCGCGATCATCCGCTTCCTCTCCGGTTGCGGCCTTTACGAGGGCGGCGCCACCCAGCGCAGCCATGCCGTTTTCCTTTACGCCAATAACGTAGTCGGACATGCCCGGCATATACGCACCACCCGCCGTTGAACCGCCGTGCAGCACCACCATGGTAGGAATGCCAGCTGCGGACAATCGCGCCAGATCGCGAAATACGTTGCCGAAGCGCGACCACAACTCGACTTTGTACTTCAGCAGGTTGGCGCCAGCAGACTCCACTAAGTGGATGACCGGAAGTTTCTGACGCATGCACATCTCGAGAATGGACGTCGATACGAACCCGGTCGATTCGGTCGCGGCGCCCGCCGAGATACCCGAGTCATCGACCCAGATCATGCACCTAACGCCCTCGACAAACCCAACACCCACAATGACCGAAGCGCCGGGGACACTTGTTTCACGATCGGGATTTTCAACGCAGTAGTTCGCCATGGAATGCATCTGCAAGAATGGCATGCCTGGATCCAATAGCCGCTCCAAGCGCTCGCGAGGCGACAATTGACCCCTTGCCCTGAACGTTTTCAGGCGCTTGTTCGACGCATCAATGGTGCGTTGTTCGAGAGATCGCCAGTGATCGATGAGCTCGAACATACTGGATCTGTTTTCCTTGAAACTGTCGCTTGCGGGCTGAACAGTCGACGAAAGCACTGCCATATCAGGCCTCCAAAAGTTGTTGTGGAATCGCAATCGGGGTATCGAGCAGGACCTGGGCATACGCTTTTGCCTGAGGGTCGTTTCTCAGACTCGCTATACCACCACCACCCAATGCATTGTGGAGTAGAAAATTTAACGCCGGCAAACCGGGCATGTAGTAACGGTCAATACTAGGCGACGTCATAAAGTGCGCAAATCGGTCGCCGACATAATCAGCCGTCAGCTTCGCGGCAATCCACGGCAAGTACTCGGGCTTACGCGCAATAATGCCTATGTTGGCCTTATCGCCCTTATCGCCGGACCGTCCCCAGGCCAGGTCCTCAAGCGGCACTTCGATAAGCGCTCCCAATTGCGGATCTGCCTCCGGAATTGCGGGCTCTTCAAATGCCGTAATCTCATCGTTCGTGGTTGGCGGTTGAAACGCTTGTGCCCCAGACTCATCAACGAGCTTTATATCTAGTGATGACTTATCGACCAAAACTGAGAAGAGGCGAATGACGGGCGACGGTTTGGCACGCGCACCCGCAAAAAACGCCATCCCTGCCGGTGCTCCCAGCGCCACGCCCGATAGCTCTCGAAGGAGCAGGCCTACAGCACGGGCATCCTGATGGCGGCATGCCACTTTCAAAGCTACTTCACGACTACTGGGCGCAGACGCATGCGAGCCCCAGAAGCTCTCCTCACCAATGACATCGATGGCAACGTCATCAAAGTCCTGTCCACCCATGGCACGAATCTTTTTACGCGTCCGCATCAGTGCTTCTTCCGCAAAAATACGGGCTTTGTCCGCGGCACGGCGACCAATGCACCAAAAGGTTGTGCCTGCGCGCCAGCCATCCGCCCAAGTCATGCTCGTCTTGTAAGTCGAGGGAACACCGCGTCCACGGGCGCCCGAGACGCGCACACGATTATCAGCCACTTGCTCGAGCTTAATTTGCGTAAAGTCACAGACAACATCAGGCAATATGTAGGCCGCAGGATCACCGATCTCATAGAGAAGCTGCTCTGCCACAGTGCCACGATTAACAATGCCACCCGTGTCTTTAGGCTTGTAGATATCACAGGACCCGTCAGGCGAGACCTCGGCAATGGGGTAGCCCACATTGTGAAGCGAATCCGCCACCGCTTCCCAGTCAGTGAAGTTGCCGCCGGTGGCTTGAGGGCCGCATTCGATCAAGTGGCCTATGGCTGAACCAGCCGATAACTTATCCAGCTCATCAGCCGACCAACCAAACTCATGGATACAGGCGCCGAGTGTAACCGCGCTGTCCACACATCGACCCGTTACAACGATGTCGGCGCCAGCGGCAAGCGCTGCTGCGATAGGAAAGGCGCCAATGTAGGCGTTGGCGCTGGCCACCTTGTCGATGGGTGGAAAGGCCTCACCGGAGAACATCTCGGCACCACCTGATGCTTTGATGGCATCGAGTTGACCTAATACATCGTCACCTGTCACGACGACGACTTTTAAGTCGAGACCCTCAGCGGCAATAATGTCTCGCAGGGCATTACCGCAGGCCTCTGGATTAACGCCGCCTGCGTTGCTGATTAACTTCACTCCCGAGCCAGCAATCCGCTGCAAGTTCGGTTTGACCATCGCTGATACGAAATCCGTGGCATAACCGAGGGTCGGGTCGGAGGCACGCGCCCTGGCCAAAATAGACATGGTGATCTCAGCCAGATAATCAAAGACGATGTAGTCAAGATTACCTTCCGCAAAGAACTGGGACATAGCCATGTCAGTCTCACCCCAGAAACCGGTAGCCCCACCTATCTTGATTGTTTTGTCATTCACCATAGGCCCTTTTCATCAACATGACTGGCATAAAAATGATTGCGGCTCATTTATAATGAGGCATACTCATGACTATAGGCGCAACAAAAAATGGCTTCAAGCCATAACCATGTCTAATCACAGCGAATGAGCCTTTTGTACTAGAGGGAGCATGGCAGATACACAACGTCAACGACTGGAAGCAAAAGAGGAAGCCATCTTGGCCGCAGCCACCGCTGTCTTTGGCGAGTCAGGTGTCGATGGTGCACGCATGGCTGAGATCGCGCGCCGTGCAGACGTCGCTGAAGGCACTGTTTACCTCTACTACAAAAATAAACACGAGCTCCTCGAGGCTGTCGTGGATCGTTTTTGGCGAGAGTTGACCAAGGGTGCAATTGCAGCCATATCGGAAGGTGCGACTGTCAGCCAACAGCTTCATGAGTTAGCCAGTTATCACCTGCAATCGTTGATTGATGACTTCAAGATCGTTGAGATTACCTCGCGCGCTCGAATGCGCCATGGCGAGCCCGGCCGTCAGCTACCTCAAATCCGGGAGTACGTTCGGGTTTTCGATGCCATCATGCAACGCGGCATCGATTTACGGGAGTTCAGTGCCGACACGGCAATCTGGCAAATTCGAGATGTGTTCTATGGAACCTTGGAGCATTCCGCCCGAACCTTGGTGTTGAGAGAGCAAGGCTTCGATCCAACGGTCATTGATCATCTGATGCGACTCTTTGTCCAGTACCGCCCTTCATCGCAGACTGACAACGCGAAGGGACTTGACGCCTCCGAGATCATGCAGGCGCTATCCCGCATTGAAACGAAACTCTCTCAATCCTAGAGACGGCGAACGTCAGGCGTATTGCGCCCGTAAGGCATCGATAAAGCGACCGAGCTGGTCTCGCGGCAGCTGATTAATGCCCGCGGCGGCGGCCCGTCCACCCCCTGTCTCAAATTGACGACATACGGCATCCGCACCTGTCCGATTATTGAGCGGCGCTCTAACGCTTACTAGGTAACCGCCGTCGATATCCGTCAGTACCGCGTGCGCTTTGTCCGGTGACTGGTTCGCCAGATCGTTGCCATAAACCCCACTCACCCGCCGTGCCCAAGCTTCGTCGGGGAGAGACACCACGGCAATGTCGTCATCATCCACAGCCCTGGGCGCCGATTGAGCAGCGTTCATATCTGTCTCGTAAGCTGCAACCAGTGTCTCGAACAAGTCTCGATCATCCTCTAACAATGCCGTCGGTGATGAATGTCGCTGCATACGTCGGTAAAGCTCAGCCGGGTGAAAATGAAGATCGGCGGGCTGCGAGCCGTAGGCATTGTAGTTTACGCAGATACCCAACTGTTTGAGTGCATCACGATCGACGGATGACGATAAATTACCAATCAGCGTATCGGCTGTGGTGTCGAGGTTGTCGCCAAAACACCCCACGACAGCCCACTCTGTAAAGGCACTGCGCAAGCGACCGTTGACCAATGCACTGGTGCACACTTCGGGCGCGGGACTGATCAACGCATCCAATGTTTCCGCCTCAGGAATATCCCCAGAAAAGTGATGATCACAAAAAAACAGATCGGCACCCGCGGCCAACAATCGATCAACATCGTCACGGTTTTTATCAAAAGAAATATCGAGGGCCGTCACACGATCGACTCCCTCATCCCGGATACGTCCGAGGAGCTGAATATCGCGCTTTACACCGGTCACGAGTGTGGCATCAGGTCTCGGCTCAACAAGCCTCAACTGAATGAGCGCACAGATGCCATCAGCATCGCCGTTGAATACGTCGTAGTCCATGTAATCGCCCCCCAAGACCGGCGGGGCGAATGCTAGCAGATAAGTGACACAAAGTTGCCTTTGGACGTTCTGCCCGCTGACAAATCCTACTCAATGACGATTTTTCCTGCGTTCTTGGTAAGCAAACTCGGACCAATACCACGGACATCGCCTAGAGCTTCAAGCGACTTGAACTCGCCGTAGCGCTCTCTGAAATCAACTATTCGTTTCGCCAGCTCGGGACCAACGCCAACCAACTCCTCGGCAAGAACCTCGATACTTGCGGTGTTGATATTGACCGTATCTGACGCGTAAGCCGCCGTTACCGACCCATAAGCAATGATGAATGCGGCCAGCAAATGGCCAATAAATGGAAAACTCCGGAGGGAGCTGCCAGTGAATGAATGCATATTTCTTCTCCTGTGACATGAGTCTTATCGACTCAATATCAGCCTAGAAGAAGCCCCATCCCACTAACTCGTCAGCGCGCTTTCAAACACGGCATTAATCTAATTCGGTGAGGAAAGCTTTCCTATGATGCTATCCACCACGGCCGTAGGGTTGGCGGCTCCGGTTATCGATCGACCCATGACAAGGTGCGTCGAGCCGCCTGCCATCGCGTCCCATGGGGTCACCACACGTCGCTGATCACCCGCAGAGTCCTCTGGGAGACGAATCCCAGGCGTGATCAAGGAGAACTCAGGTCCGCATTGCGTCGATAGCATTGCCGCCTCTTGTGCTGAGCAAACAACACCATCCAAACCACTGGATTGGGCTAAGGCAGCTAGCCGGCCGACGCGCTCGGCGGGCGTTTCGGAAATTCCCAATTCGAGCAAATCAGTTTCATCCATGCTGGTAAGCACCGTGACCGCAATGAGTTGCGTGCGTGCGCTATTGCGTTGAGCAACCGCTGTGGCTGCAGCCTCCATCATACGACGACCACCCGATGCATGGACATTGACCATCCAGACACCAAGATCTGCCGCCGCACCAACCGCACCGGCTACCGTGTTTGGAATGTCATGAAACTTCAAATCGAGAAATACTTCGAAGCCAAGCCCGTGCAGCGCATCCAATACACTAGGACCCTCGCTCGTAAAGAGTTGTTTTCCCACCTTCAGCCGAACTTTTGTTGGATCCAGTTTTCGTGCGCAGGCCAGAGCTTCGTCGAGCGATGGGTAATCAAGCGCAATAATAAGCGGGCTCAACATATCGTTTTCTTAACCGTCCTTTAACCGCCTGTTCTTCAGGCGCCCATTCTGAGTCGGTGGATCAGCGCACCGGTCGATGGAGTGTATCCCAGCTCTTACAGCCAGGACATTGCCAGTAGAAACTTGGGCCATGAAAACCGCACACACCGCACAGATAAGTCGACTGACGTGACGCTAGCGTTTTCGCCCCTTCGATAATTTCTCGCGTCGCCACCTCTTCGCCCAGCAGTGTAAGTGCCTGCATTAGAAGCCGCGAGCTTGGCTTTTTACTCAAGCCCTGTTTGATGATATCCAAGGCCTTGGCATCATCTCCCCGCGCTCTGTGTTCATCCGCCAAGATGACTCGCAACTGCGGGTCCTCTCGTCGGGAGAGTAGCGTGGCGATCAAAGGCGTTAGGTCATCACGACAGTTAACACGCTCACTGACTGCAATAAGCTGCGCAGCGAGCTCGGGAAACCGCTCGGGTGACTTTTTTGCAGCTGTTATAAGACGATCATAGGCGCGCCTTGGCTGATCTTGTTGTTGGTCCAAACGCGCAAGGATTGTGTGGGGCCAGATCGAATCTTCAGTCCAATCCAACGCGCGCTCTGCTAACTCACGCGCCGCCTCAAGGTCATCCGCGGACTCTTTATCTTCCGCCGCCTCACAACAGTAGTGACTCAACTTTGCGCGCGCCTTGAGCATGGCTGACTTTTGATGCGGATCATCATCGCCAACCTCAACTAATTGAGACTCTGTAAGCTCGCTGGCCTGATCCCAATCACGGCTCGCCTCAAATACCTCGATGAGAAGCGATTTGGGGTCTAATTGGTGCTCTTCAGATAACTCAAGTAAATCTTTTAGCAACTGCTCAGCACGATCCAACAAGCCCGCCGCTATGAAGTCTTTCGCGAGTTCTAGGTGTGCCTGATTCTTTTGGGCGTCGGGTAGATGACTTCTCGATAAGAGTGACTGGTGAATTTTGATCGCGTTGTCCACCTCGCCTCGTTTTCGCAACAGGCTGCCAAAGGTGATGTGAGTCTCAAAGGTCTCCGCGTTAACCGCCAGTGCCTCACTAAATGCTTTCAGCGCTGACTCCTGCTCGCCATCAAGAAGGAAATTCAGTCCGAGGTAATACTGCGATGGGGGCGCCGTCTCTTCGGGCACATCACGGCTTGCGGCACCTCTTCCCAGCACCCAACCTGCGGCAACAGCCAAAAACAATAAGACCAGTAACAGCGTATTGGGTTCAGCCACTTTTGACGTCCTTGCTCAGCCGCTGACTCAATCGCGCGTTCTCGCGCTTCAACGAGGCGCTCGCGGCCCGCTGTCGAATTACCAGCGCGGAGCTCATCAAACTGCCGAGCAAGACACCAACAATAAGAAAGGATAGTAACCAGACGGCCATCGGTTGCTCCCCAAGCACCCATGAGCCCAGCGTCAATGGCACCGCAACCGTATTTTGAGTCGCGAAGATGGCGCCTAGAAAAACCGAAAGACACAAGACAATGAGGGTGAGAGCGGCACGTAGCCAGCGGAGCATTAGAATACCGCCTTAATCGAACGATTAACGCGTTCCCTCAACTCTTTGCCTGGCTTAAAGTGCGGGACGTGCTTCGCTTCGAGCTCAACTGCATCACCCGTTTTGGGATTGCGCCCTCTCCGAGGCTCTCGGTAGTGAAGAGAAAAGCTCCCAAAGCCCCTGATCTCTATCCGCTCTCCAGACGCGAGCGACTCGGCCATATGATCGATCATCAGTTTCACAGCTAACTCCACATCTTTCGAAGTCAGCTGATTTTGATTCGATGCCATTAGCTCAATGAGTTCACTTCGTGTCATAGGCTCCCCCGGTTCGGAGTATTGTCCACAACAGGCCGCATGCAGACAAGTACTTAAGATCTGTCGAATTGATTGATTTGCTACTTACTCTCATTGGAGTTACAGGTTCGCTAAGAACGCCTCAAGTGTTTGCAAATCTACCGGCTTTGTTAAGACTGCTTCGAAGCCAAGCTCCTTAAACTCCCTGACCGCATCTGCATCCGCGTTAGCGGTGCAGGCGAAAACTCGCAAGTTATGAGGAAGCGAGGGCTCAGCTTTAATCCACTCCAATAAATCTAAACCTGAGTGCTCCGGCATTTGGATGTCGGTGATCACAATTGGGAATTGCTCAGCCTTCAGTAGCTCAAATCCCTCAGCCGCCGAGGAGGCGATTGATAACTTCATCCCGAGCTGTTCCATCATCGCGTTCATTACCAACTGATTGGTCTGGCTGTCTTCTACGTAGAGGATGTCTAATATTTCTCTGTGCTTAAGCTTACTTGCAGCAGCCTCTGTCGCCTGATCTGCTGCCCCATCAGCTCGGACAGCGGCCTTCGACAACTTTAGAGAGAAATCAAATACCGTGCCTTCACCCAGCTGACTCGAAACATTTAAGCGAGCCCCCATAGCTTCGAGAAGCTGCTTGACGATGTTAAGCCCCAAGCCTGTACCCGAGTACTTCCGGTTCAAACCATCCGCCGCCTGAAAATAAGGCTCTCCTATCCTCTTCAGATCCTGCTGAGAAATACCTATGCCTGTATCCGCGATAACAAACAGAAACTCAGCATCGAAAGCCGTCTGACTGAGTAGGCTGACCTCCAGACTAACCTCACCCTCGCGCGTGAATTTCCTAGCATTACTCAATAGGTTCAGCAGTATTTGTTCTAGCCGCTTTGGGTCAAAGGCCACCTCAAACCCACGAGTTTCGGTCATCAACGCGCTAAACTTTATGACGGAATCGTCAAAAAGAATCTCGGTCGTCCTCTCGATATCTTGCAAAAACGCGTGCAATACCGCGGGTTCTAGGTTTAAAACAATTTGTTCGTGCTCCCAGCGCTGAAAATCCAACAGCTCGTTGATAAGCACTAGTAATGCCTGAGAAGCCCGCTTTGCGATTCGAAGATAATTGCGCTCGTTTGATTCGGTGTCAGCTTTATCTGGCATCAAGTCAAGAGACGCAATAATACTATGCAGCGGCGTTCTTAGTTCATGACTCACGCTGGCGGTAAACGCATCCTTTGCTTTCAGCGCTTCTCGCAACTCGGCAGTCCTTGACTCCACGGTGTCCTCCAATGAGAGAAATAAGCGTTGATTTTCTCGCTGTTGAAGACGCAAGCGGGTCTTGAGTCGCCTCAGACTGGTCGCCAGCGTGCCGATTTCGTCAGTCCTTCCTGACTTCGCTCGAACTTCCTTGTAGTTTCCTTCTCCCAGTCGATCCGCAAAGGAGGATGCCTCAATAACGGGCATTAAAATTCTCGAATACAGTTGTCGTGCAAACAAAATCTGAAGCAGGCAAATGACGGCAAAGGCCAAATAAATAGGCAGATTTAGTAGCCGTAATCGATTCTCGAGGATGCTCCGCTCAAACATGACGACCACAACACCGTCAAAAATAGCACTCTTAAACGTTCGTTCCGCCAACAGAAACCTAGAGGAGTAAATGTCTCCGATTGACGGTACGTCTTCGCTCTCTGGGAAAAATGCGAACACGTTTTTTGCACCCGAAACTTCGCTAATGATGGCTATTTTGGGGCTTCGAGGTTCGGCTGCAATTTGCTGATTAAGCTCCGCTAACACTCCGAGATTTTCTTGCTCAAGTGCTGACTGAATGCTGATCGAATAAGCGAGAGATAAACCAGAAAGTTCGTCTCGAACACTCTGCTCGAGCTCAGACTCTTGGCGACTGGGTAGTAAATACAGCATCAAGACCGCTACCAAACTGGTGACAATGGTCATGAGTAGACCGACTTGAAAGAGGACTGATCTGTTCACTTAAGCTGAACTACCGTCAGACTCTCGTTGACCTCAGGTGCCGTATCAGAAACCAAGATACCCAGTGCCCCGGCTTGACGCGCCACAGCATCGAGAACCTCTGTTGAACTATCAACATAGTCTGGTGCGTTAGCCTTCCCACTAAACACTAGGCGAAACCATTGGCGCTGCATGACCTGCCCAGATGCGCCAAACAGTTTGTGACCCACGAAATCAAAATTGGGAGACATACGAGAAGGTAAGATCACTTTTGCCGCATCACCATCGTCCCAGTTCCGTCGTTGACCCGTGAGCAACGCTTCAAGCGACGCTTGATCAATCGACGAGCCTGCAGGTGCGTTGACCACAACGAAGGTATTTGCTGCAAAGGTGCCATGTGTGAGAGTCAAGCCCCACAGCACGGTCAACGATGTCAAAAGACTACGCAACATCTTATTCAGAATCCGAAGGCCAGTTGTGCTTCTAGCACCGTACTGTCGACATCACCTTCAATCGCACCGTCGTGCTCTCGGCGCAACTCCATCTTCAGCGAGGTGTTATTCGCCGCAAACCATTCGATTCCCAAACCATAGTGTTGCTTTACACCGCTGGAAAAATGCCGTTCCTGGCGCGAAACGTTCACGTAATCGAAGAGGCCGTAAACGGACAATGATTCGTCGATGTGGTAACCCAGGTATTGAAAAGCCGCCCAGTTCCAGTCTCCTTGGTCGGTTCGGTTAGCCGAGATCTCCGTCAGGGTGCGCCAGAGGTCTCCCTCATGATGGAGCGACCAGGACAACAGCTCGTAGGGAATATCCTCGTCGGTACCCGAGTCCATTGGCTCCATGTCCATCCCGTGATCACTCATATCCTGACCGTGATCACCACCGTGATGATGCCCACCATGGAAGGGGTTGTCCTCATGATCAAGAATGGTATCCCGGTAATAACTCAGCATACTTTTGGACTGTGGTGTTGGCGCCCAACTGAAACTCGCCGTGTACGACTTGACACCATTATCGAACGCATCATCGCCTGCCGTTTGCCCGGAGCCAAATACGATATCGTACCCAACTCCTTCAACCATCGGGCTTTGACCTGAGAAGCGGATTCCCACCTCATGGATAGGGATAAATCTGCCAAAGGAGCTCGGTCGGTTGATGGTTGGAAAGAAAAAACGCCCATGGTGGAAGTTATCGTTCCAGTAATTCACCGGCGTGTGCATCTTGCCAAGGCTGATCGCATTATCACGATTGAATTCATACCTCACGCGAATGCGCTCCAGCGTGAATTGCTTGTCACGATATTTTGATGCCTGAAATGTGGACTCTGATAGGAACGACCATCGCCCGCTATTACCCGTCAGGAATAACGCCGATTCACCCCACTCGAATTCGCGATCCCCAAACTCGGCAGCGTCAGAGCCATCGTATTCAAAATGGGTGAACCAGTTTGCATTTAAATTTTGCGCATTGGCGTTACTGACTAAAGCAACAACCACAGTAACAACCAGCCCCCACAGCGTTGTCTTATGCTTTTTCATTGGTAAAGCATGTCATTTTTCTGACGCTCTGCAAAGACAAAACAAAGGAGGAAAAAACAAAAAAAAGCCGGTAAAACCGGCTTTTTTTACATCAGCACAAATCGACCTACTGCTCGTCCATTTGGGCCTTGATGAGATCACCAATCGTTCCCGGAGAAGCGGCGCTATCTTGCTCCTTGAGCGAGGCAACCGCTTCTTTCTCGTCATCCATGTCTTTCGCTTTGATAGACAGACCGATTGAACGGCTCTTACGATCGACAGCAACAATCTTGGCGTCGATTTTATCACCGACACTGAGGACTGAGCGTGCGTCTTCGACGCGATCCCGACTCAGATCAGCTACCTTGATGTAGCCGTCAACTTCTTCGTTGAGCTTGATGACCGCACCTTTCGCATCGACATCAGTCACTTCACCCGTAACGATGCTGCCTTTCTCGGCTTCACCCAAGAAGATGGAGAACGAATCTTCCTCGAGCTGCTTGATGCCCAGTGAGATACGCTCACGCTCGGGGTCAATGCTCAAGATCACAGTCTCGATCTCATCGCCCTTCTTGTAATTGCGAACGGCTTCTTCACCGGTTTCGTTCCAGCTGATATCGCTAAGATGAACCAAGCCGTCAATATTACCGGCAAGGCCAATGAAGATTCCGAAGTCAGTGATTGACTTGATAGATCCAGAAATCTTGTCGCCCGTCGCGTGCTGAGAGGCAAAAGCATCCCAGGGGTTCTGCTGACATTGCTTGATGCCAAGCGAAATACGACGACGCTCTTGATCAATATCAAGCACCATCACTTCTACTTCATCACCAAGCTGGACAATCTTCGATGGGTGAACGTTCTTGTTCGTCCAGTCCATTTCAGAGACGTGAACCAGACCCTCAACACCCTCTTCGATCTCGGCGAAACAGCCATAGTCAGTGAGGTTGGTGATACGTGCATTGACGCGGCTACCCTCTGGGTAACGGTTAGTAATCTCTACCCATGGATCTTCACCCAACTGCTTCAGACCCAATGACACACGGTTACGCTCTCGGTCAAACTTGAGAACCTTAACGTCCATTTCCTGGCCGACTTCAACAACTTCGCTTGGATGCTTAATGCGCTTCCACGCCATATCAGTGATGTGTAACAGACCGTCAACACCACCAAGATCAACGAACGCGCCGTAGTCAGTGAGGTTCTTGACCACGCCTTTAACGCTTTGACCTTCCTGGAGGTTTTGCAGCAGTTCGTCACGCTCGGCGCTGTTGGCCGCTTCCATGACCGCGCGTCGAGAAACGACGACGTTGTTACGCTTCTGATCAAGCTTGATTACCTTGAACTCAAGCTCTTTGCCCTCGAGGTGCGCGGTTTCACGGATTGGACGTACGTCAATCAATGAACCAGGCAGGAAGGCACGGATAGAGTCGACATCGACGGTAAAGCCGCCTTTGACCTTTCCGTTGATAACACCAGTGACCACCTCTTGAGCGACGTGAGCTGCTTCCAGCGTCTTCCACGCTTCTGCGCGCTTTGCCTTCTCGCGTGAGAGCTTGGTTTCACCGAAACCGTCTTCGACAGTTTCCAATGCCACCTGGACTTCGTCACCAATATTTAAGGTGCACTCACCACTAGCGTTAGTAAATTGATCACGAGGGATGACACCCTCAGATTTTAGACCTGCGTGGACCGTAACCCACTCGTTGTCGATATCAATAACCACACCGGTAACAATTGAACCGGGTTCCATATCAACGGTCTTGAGACTTTCTTCGAATAACTCGGCGAATGATTCGCTCATTGAACATACCTGTCTTATCGCTGCAAACATCGCAGCACCAACCGTCTTACCCGGCTGGGTCGATTTATAAACGCACTGAGTCGAGGGGTAAGGCCTTTAATCGCCCGAGTGCACTATCCCTTTAGCAACCACATGAGACAGCACTCGTTCAAACACGGCATCTGCAGTCAGGTCGGTACTGTCGACGATGACGGCGTCCTCCGCTGGGACAAGTGGCGATACCGATCGTGTTCGATCTCTCGTATCGCGAGCCTCAATGGCCTCCAAAAGGCGCGGCAGACTAACATCCTCGCCCTGCAGCTGCAACTGACTTTGTCGTCGCTGCGCACGGGCCACGGCTGAGGCTTCAAGAAATATCTTCACTGGCGCATCGGGAAACACAACGGTCCCCATGTCTCGCCCATCAGCTATGAGACCGGGCGCCGCTGCCAACTCGCGTTGACGGGCAAGCAGAGCCTCTCTAACGGAGGGTATGGCTGCAACAGCAGAGGCGCCCTCTCCGCCACGCACGGACCGCACAGGTTCGGTGACATCTCTGCCGCAATAAATAACGCGAACACCGAGATCGGTGGTGACAAACGAGTCACATCTAAATCGCGAGCAATCTGGGTGACTGATGCCTCATCATCCCAAGCGATTCCCTGATCCAAGGCAGCAAATCCCACGATGCGGTAAAGCGCGCCACTATCCAGTAAGTGGAAACCCAAATGACTCGCAAGCCGCTGGGCCAGCGTTCCTTTGCCTGAGCCGCTTGGACCATCCACACAGATAACCGGAACCATCAGACTTCAGTTCACTTCTTTTATGTTCAATCCGACACCGCGAGCAAGCGCAGCAAAACCGGGGAACGAGGTGGCGACGTGGTCACAGTCGTTGACATGGATCGGCCCTGATGCCCGAAGCGCGGCGACGGAGAAAGACATCGCAATACGGTGGTCATGGAAAGTATCGACCTCGCCACCTGTAATTTGCCCGCCGGTGATGGCAATGCCATCCTCGCGAACATCGTTTTCAATTCCAAGGCGTGTCAAACCCTCTGCCATCGAGGCAATACGATCGCTTTCCTTAACGCGCAGCTCCTCTGCACCCGACAGAACTGTCTTGCCAGACGCGCAGGCGGCGGCAATAAAGAGCACGGGGAACTCATCGATCGCCAGGGGTACAAGGTCTTCCGGAATCTCGATGCCGGTCAACGGTGCTGATCGAACGCGCAAATCGGCTACTGGCTCCCCACCCACTTCGCGCTCGTTAAGCACTTCAATATCGGCACCCATGAGCGTGAGAATAGTAATCACACCGGCGCGTGTGGGGTTCATGCCCACGTGCTCGAGCAGTCAAATCCGAGCCTTCAGCAATCGAGGCCGCGACCAAAAAGAAAGCTGCGGATGAAATATCGGCTGGAATATCGAGTGATGTTGCTTTCAAGGCGCCACCACCCTGAAGACTAATGACATCGTTCTCGCACTCCACCTCGTAACCAAAGCCTCGGAGCATGCGCTCTGTATGATCTCGCGTCGTGGCTGGCTCGCTTATCGACGTGCGTCCCTCTGCATACATGCCTGCAAGCAAGACGCAGGATTTGACCTGCGCACTGGCCATTGGCATCTCGTAGTGAATACCTTTAAGGCGCTGACCACCTTTGATGGCGAGCGGTGGCTTACCCTCCTCGCTGTCGATTACGGCCCCCATCAGCGCGAGCGGAGTCGTTACACGTCCCATCGGGCGCTTCTGCAGAGACACATCGCCTGTCATCACTGAATCGAAGGCTTGGGGTGCTAGCAAACCGCTTAGCAGTCGGATGCTCGTCCCGGAATTCCCCATATCTAGGACATTCTCAGGCGCACACAGGCCGTACATACCGACCCCATCGATTTCAATTCGTCCTTGCTCCGGGCCACGAATCACGACACCCATGTCTCTAAAGGCTTGAACAGTGCACAGTGCATCCTGACCCTCCAGAAATCCTGTCGCTGTGGTCGTACCCTCGGCCAACGCGCCAAACATGACGGTCCGGTGAGACATTGACTTATCACCGGGCACCCGCAACGAGCCGGTCATCGATCCACCGGGCTCAACCAAAAACTTCATGATGTTTCCTCTGAATCACTCGCAGGAAGGGGGTTAAGAATGTCGTCATGTGCACGCCGATGGGCTCGACAAATTGCAAAGTAGTCACGAAGTGCAGCCACATCGGCCGATGCAATTAAGTCTCGAAGCGAGGTCATCTCGTTTTGAAACCCATCGATTGCGTTCAGCAGAGCCGTCTGATTAGTGACCGAAATATCGGTCCACATCAATGGGTCAGAGCCGGCAATTCGCGTCATATCACGCAAGGCACCACCACCGTGCACCATGGGATCAGAGGCATCTCTCTCCAGAGCTCGGGTGAGTGCATACGCGACGATGTGCGGCATATGCGAGCTAGCCGCAAGTAGCGCATCGTGCTGTTCAACACCCATTTGTCTAATGTAGGCACCCGTCAGATCCCACATGGCCTTAACCTGCTCAGTCGCATCGCCAGCGGTGTGCGGTAGCGGCGTCAAAATCACCTCACGACCGCGAAATAAAGCGCCGTCAGAAAATTCGACGCCGCTGTGCTCTGAGCCCGCAATGGGGTGACCCGGAACGAAATTCGCATAGTCACAGGCCATGGCATCAATCACATGACCTTTAATGCTCGCAAGGTCGGTAACCACTGGAGTGCGATTCAACCGGCTCAACTCATCAACGACAGATTTTAAAATCTCTCCCGTTGCGGCAGGCGGCGCTCCCACGACGACCATATCGGCCGCAGCAATAATCTCAGATAAGTCCAACGAATAATGATCGATCACACCCAGTTCCAGCCCACGCTGTAAACTGGCTTCTCTTGGACCCCACGCCGTCAGAGTTCCGGTCCAGGAACTCGCTCTCAAGGCGCGAGCGAGCGAGCCCGAAATGAGGCCTAGCCCAATAAACGCAACGGTGCGAGATTGAAATTGTGTCATCAGATGGGCGCTTTAGGATAAGAACCCAATGGCTTTAGCAGAATAGAGTTTTCCTCTAGTGCTGCCATTACCTCGCGGACAACATCGTCAGACAGGTGTCCTTCAAACTCAATGAAGAACATGTACGTCCACTTCTCGGTCTTCGAAGGTCGTGAATCAATGCGGGTCAAACTGATGCCGCGCTCCTCGAAGGGGCGTAACAAGTTTAGAAGTGCGCCCGGCCGGTTACGACTTGCAATCAGAATGGATGTTTTATCAGCACCACTCGACGGCACCGTCTCACGGCCAACAACAAAAAAGCGGGTTGTATTGTGCGCAATATCTTGAATCGCCTCAGCCAGCTTCACGAGCCGGTAAGTTTCTACTGCCAGGTCGCCAGCAATCGCCGCGACACCAGGCTCACTCTGCGCGCGCTGTGCGGCTTCGCCATTACTGCGGCAGACATCTCGGGGAATACCGGGCAAATTGGCATCTAACCAATCGCGGCACTGACCAAGCGCCTGCTCGTGCCCACAAACAACGGATATGTCAGACAATTCCTGCGCGGCGCCCGCGATCAGGTGATGGACAACAGGTAACTCAACCTCACCGATAATTTGAAGCGGGGACTCCAAGAAGCAATCGAGAGTCTGGCCCACCATGCCCTCGGTTGAGTTCTCAACCGGCACCACGGCCATATCGCAGGCCCGATCTTCTGCCAATCGAAACACATCTCTGATGGTGGGCTGGGGTTCAAGAATGGCGGACTGCCCGAAGTGTTTTAGGGCGGCCGCCTGAGAATAAGTGCCTACAGGACCCAAAAACCCAACGGTTAAGGGGCGCTCCAAGGCCAGGCAGCTAGACATAATTTCACGAAAAATACGCGCCGCCTGATCCGCCGGTAAGGGCCCCGGATTACGCTCTTGGATTGCACGTAAAATCTGCGCTTCCCGTTCGGGACGATAGAACAGCGCATCCCCATCTTGGCTGGCGGCCAGCTTAATTTCGGCGACACGACGCGCGCACTCAGCCCGCGCGTTAATCAACTCAAGCAACTGCTTATCGATGGAATCGATATCCGCTCGAATTTCGGCTAATTGATCATCAGACGCCATGATCTATCGTCTCTATCCGTACTTTGTTTCGAAACGATGCATGAAATCGCACAAAGCATCAACGGACGATTGCTCGACCGCGTTGTAGATACTCGCTCGCATACCACCAACCGAGCGGTGCCCCTTTAGGTTGAGCAGCCGCTCATCCTCTGCTTCCTCGAGGAACCGCTTATCGAGTGACGGATCAGCCAACGTAAAAGGCACGTTCATCAATGAACGGTATCGAGCGTCCACCGGATTGCTATAAAAACCGCTGTCATCAATAGTGGAATAAAGCGTTGATGCCTTTTTTTCATTCAGCGCCTGCATTGCCGCAAGACCGCCTTTAGCTTCTATCCACTCAAATACGAGCCCTGATAGGTAGAGCGCAAAGGTCGGAGGCGTGTTGTACATGGAGTCGTTGTCGGCCGCGATCTTCCAGCTGAGCATGGCGGGAATATCTGACCGCGCGCGATCCAGCAAATCTCGCTTCACGATAATCAGGCACAAGCCCGCTGGACCGATGTTCTTTTGAGCGCCCGCATAGATCACACCAAAACGATCCAAGTCGATGGGTCTCGACAGGATGGTCGATGACATATCAGCGACAACCGGCGCGGGGGTCTGTGGAACGAAATCGAACTCAAGTCCACCAATGGTTTCGTTGGGGCAGTAATGAAGGTAAGCCGCACCTTCGGTCAATTCCCATTCAGATTCGGCTTGTATGGTTGAAAAGTTCGAATCTTCGGATGTCGAAGCGACATTCACGTTGACGAGGCGTTTGCCCTCACTCAGCGCTTTCTTTGACCACTGACCCGTGACGACCTGATCCACCGTATCATCGGCGCGAGCCAGGTTCAGGGGGACGGACGCAAACTGCTGTGATGCACCACCCTGCTGGAACAGGACTGCATAATCCTCACCAATGCCGAGCAATCGGCGCAGCGACTGCTCCGCACGCTCAGCAACACCGACAAACTCGGGGCTTCGATGGCTCAACTCCATGATAGACGCGCCGACGCCCTGCCAATCAAGCAGCTCGCTTTGGACGCGCTGAAGTACCTCGGCGGGAAGCGCCGCAGGCCCCGCACAAAAATTATGGGCTCTGGTCACTCTTCTGTCTCGTTGCTACCGCTATTCGAGTCTTCGTCTGTCACGACGGGCTGAGCAGGTTCTGCCGCGTCATCATCCTCAGCAATTCGACTCACGCTCACCAGCGCTTCACCGTCTCGCGTTCGGATGGCTCTGACACCCTGCGTGTTTCGGCCTAAGAGGCTCACTTCATCGACACGCGTCCGAACAGCGGTACCCTGATTGGAAATCAGCATCATTTCATCGCCATCCCAAACCTGGACTGCACCCACAAGTGACCCGTTGCGTTCTGACGTGGACATGGCAATGACACCTTTGCCACCGCGGCCCTTCGCAGGGAATTCCGCGTTCTCGGTGCGCTTACCGTAACCATTTTCTGTGACAGTCAGAATACGACCACCCTCTTTTGGCACAATAAGCGAGATAAGTTTGTGACCGGCAGCAAGGTTTATCCCTCGAACACCTCGCGCGGTACGTCCCATTGCCCTGACCTGGCCTTCATTGAAGCGCGTGGCCTTACCTTCAGATGAGAACAACATAATATCGCTATTACCGTCCGTGATGGCTGTGCCGACCAGAACGTCATCTTCTTCTAGCTCGATAGCTCGCAAGCCAACACTTCGCTGACGGGAGAACTGGGTGGCTGCCGTCTTCTTAACGGTACCGTTCGCCGTCGCCATAAAGATAAACTGATTTTCGTCATACCCATCGATGGGTAAAATCGACGTAATGCGCTCTTCCTCGTCGAGTGGCAGCAAGTTCACCATGGGGCGACCTCGCGAGTTTCGACTGGCAAGCGGGATATGGAAAACTTTTAGCCAATACACCTTGCCGAGGTTTGAGAAACAGAGAACCGTCGCGTGAGTACTCGCAATCAACAAGTGCTCTACGAAATCCTCATCTTTCACCGCAGTGGCACTTCGACCGGTACCGCCACGCCGTTGCGCCTGGTAGTCGGTGAGCGACTGTGTTTTCGCATACCCTTGGTGCGAGATTGTGACAACCCGATCTTCCTCGGTGATCAAATCTTCAACTGTCAGATCGTGCGCAGAATCCGTGATCTCAGTGAGTCGATCATCACCAAAATCCTCTACGATCTCCTCGAGCTCCTCCCGAATGACGGACCTCAAGCGATCGGGATCGCCTAGGATCTCGAGAAGGTCTGCAATTTCGGCCACCTTGTCAGCATACTCTTGGAGCAATTTCTCGTGCTCGAGCCCCGTGAGTCGATTGAGTCGCAACTCGAGAATAGCCTGTGCCTGCGCGGGCGACAGGTGATATTTACCATCAATAAGGCCGTAGTCACCCTCAAGGTCATCGGGCCTGCAGGCAGAATCACCAGCGCGCTCAAGCATGGCGCTGACATCGCCGGGCAACCAGGCAGTGGCAACCAATCGATCACGCGCATCCGCCGCGGTCGGCGATGTTTTGATCAGCTCAATGATTTCATCGATATTCGCAAGCGCTACGGCTAAGCCTTCAAGCACATGGCCTCGTTCGCGCGCCTTGCGGAGCAGGAACAGCGTCCGGCGTGTGACAACCTCGCGTCGGTGACGAATAAAGGCCTCAATGATCTCCTTGAGATTGAGCACCTTGGGCTGTCCGTCCACCAAAGCCACCATGTTGATGCCAACAACCGACTGCAACTGAGTCTGTGCGTACAGGTTGTTCAGTACAACATCGCCAACTTCACCTCGGCGCAACTCGATAACGACCCGCAGACCATCTTTGTCGGACTCATCGCGAAGCTCGGTAATGCCCTCGATCTTCTTCTCTTTGACGAGCTCGGCAATGCGCTCGAGCAAACGCGCCTTGTTCAGCTGGTAAGGGATCTCGTGGATGATGATCGTGTCCTTGCCCTTAGACTCATCAGTTACCACTTCTGCTTTTGCTCGGACGTAGATACGCCCTCGACCCGTGCGGTAAGCCTGAATAATCCCTGCTCGGCCCGTGATAATGGCTCCCGTCGGGAAATCCGGTCCGGGAATGTAACGAATGAGTTCGTCGATACTGATCTCAGGGTTATCAAGCAGAGCCAAACAGCCAGCGACAACCTCACGCATATTATGTGGCGGAATATTGGTCGCCATACCAACAGCAATACCCGCAGAGCCGTTGACTAGAAGATTGGGAACACGCGTTGGCAGAACGACGGGGATGTGCTCAGTGCCATCATAGTTTTCCGCAAAATCAACGGTTTCTTTCTCGAGATCAGCCAGCAGCGAGTGCGCCAGCTTGGTCATTCTGATCTCGGTGTACCGCATCGCCGCGGCCGAGTCGCCGTCGATAGAACCGAAATTACCCTGCCCATCCACAAGCGGATAGCGAAGCGAAAATGTTTGCGCCATTCGAACGATGGTGTCGTAAACGGCGGAATCACCGTGCGGGTGGTACTTACCAATCACGTCACCAACGACGCGAGCGGACTTTTTGTAGGCCTTATTCCAGTCGTTATTCAGCTCGTTCATGGCGAACAAGACACGACGGTGAACAGGTTTCAATCCATCTCGGACATCGGGCAATGCGCGCCCGACAATAACGCTCATCGCATAATCCATGTAGGATTGCTTGAGCTCGTCCTCGATATTAATGGGGAGTACTTCTTGCGCTAAATCTTGCTGCTGATCTGACATCCGGTGATCTTTTTTTTATCGGCGGACACGCCGCCAAAACCCTGCAGTTTGTAAGGTGCAAATACTATCAAATTCAGCCTGTTAAGGCTACTTTTAGCAGTGCAGAAAAGCGGAAACTTACGATTTATGACATCAGCTAATTTTGCGGTTCACGCAGACGCAATTATCCCGGTCTCCGGGCCCGAAAATGTCCTGAAATCTCACAGCATTGTCGTGAGGCAAGGACTGATCGATGCGTTAATGCCGCATGCGCAGGCGCGCGCCGTGAGCGACGTAGAGCATATCGAACTTCCGGGTCATGTGCTCATGCCAGGCCTTGTTAACGCGCATGGTCATGCGGGTATGTCATTGCTGCGCGGCTATGCCGATGACATGTCGCTGGCATCGTGGCTGAACGACAAAATCTGGCCGCTGGAAGCCCGCTGGGTGTCTCCCGAATTCGTTCGGGACGGCACTGACATTGCGGCGGCCGAAATGTTACTCAGCGGCATCACGACTACCAGCGACATGTATTTTTTCCCTGATATCGCGGCCCAAAGCCTACGCGCTGCAGGCATGCGAACACAGCTGGTGTTTCCGGTCATGAATATCGAGACCGCCTGGGCAAAAAACGCCGAGGAATATTTCGAAAAAGGATTAGCACTACGGGATTACTTTAGAAATGACGAGCTTGTCGATATTGGCTTTGGCCCTCACTCGACCTACACCGTCGATGAGTCGCTACTCGCTCGCACGGCTATGTTGGCAAACGAGCTTGATGCCGCCATCCAAATTCACCTTCACGAGACGACAGCCGAGGTGTTGGCGCATGTTGAGGCGACGGGCGAACGCCCCATCGATCTACTAGCGCGAATTGGTTTACTGGGGCCGCGAACACAGTGCGTCCATATGACAGCCCTCGGGTCACAGGATATCGAGACCGTGGCGGCGCACGGTGCACATGTAGTTCACTGCCCGCGCTCCAACATGAAACTCGCGTCGGGCGCATGCCCCGTCTCTAAGCTACGAGATGCAGGTGTCAACGTTGCGTTGGGTACTGACGGCGCTGCTAGCAATAATCGGCTCAATGGCCTTGCAGAGATGCAGTCAGCGGCATTGCTGGCAAAATTAGAAAGTGGCGAGCCCACAGCGCTGTCGGCCAGCGAGGCTATCCGGATGGCCACTCTCGACGGCGCTCGCGCTCTAGGGCTGGACCTTATCACTGGTAGTCTCGAGGCGGGTAAATCCGCCGACTTTATTGCCATCGACATGAGTGGCGTTCACATGGCGCCCAACCACCAGGTTGAATCCAATATTGTCTACGCTGCTTCTGGAAACGAAGTCACGCACAGTTGGATCGCTGGCAAAAACGCCGTGAAAAACGGACAATTGCAAAGCCTAGACAGCGACGCATTGAGGCACAAAGCCGCCGACTGGCGCGCTAAACTCTCCGCCTAATCCTGACGTATATGCAGACAGCCGCCTGATTGAGATGAATAAATCATGACTTACAGCAATGTAGACCCAGACGAAATTGCGAAATTTGAGGCGCTGGCGTCTCGATGGTGGGATGAAAATAGCGAATTCAAACCATTACATGATATCAACCCGCTGCGAGCTAGCTGGATCGACCAGTTCAGTGAAGTGCGGGGCAAGAAACTGATCGATGTGGGCTGTGGTGGCGGATTGCTGAGCGAGGCTATGGCACATCGCGGCGCAACCGTTACCGGCATTGATATGGGCGAGGCGCCACTCTCGGTCGCAAAAATTCATTTGCTCGAGTCAAAGCTCGACATAGAGTACCGTCAGACCACTGCTGAAACGATTGCCGAGGAACACCCTGCCACTTACGATGTGGTGACCTGCCTTGAAATGCTCGAGCACGTCCCTGATCCATCGAAAGTCATTCAGGCATGCGCTGATATGGCCAAGCCGGGTGCTGATCTCTACTTTTCAACCATCAACCGCAACCCAAAGGCGTGGCTTTTTGCCATTGTGGGAGCGGAGTACGTACTCAATTTACTTCCCAAGGGAACCCATGAATACGACAAGCTCATCAAACCATCGGAGCTTGCACGGTGGGCGCGAGCTGCTGGTCTAACCGTCGAAGCAATGATTGGGCTGACCTACAACCCCATTACCAAACATTATCGACTCGTCGAGGGTGATGTGTCCGTGAATTACATGATTCGAGCGAGTAAGCCCGCGTGAGTCAACGCGTCTTCGACGCCTTCGTTTTCGATCTCGATGGGACCCTGGTCGATACAGCCAGCGAGCTCATCACGGCCTATCAGAAGCTCTGCATCGAGCTCGGTGGTGGCGAGAAACCATTTGAAGATGCCCGAAAATTAATCTCCCACGGCTCAGGGCGTCTTGTCACGGAAGCGACCGGCATCGAGGAAGGTGATCCTCGATGGGAGCCGTATCGCCAGCAATATCTGGACTGGTATGAGGAACTACTTGGCTCAACAGCCAAGCCTACGATGGGTTGGTC
Organism: Halieaceae bacterium; assembly: GCA_038143085.1. GTDB lineage: Bacteria > Pseudomonadota > Gammaproteobacteria > Pseudomonadales > Halieaceae > Luminiphilus. The sequence goes on along the minus strand of JAYQLG010000010.1, from coordinate 22,230 downwards.
GAGACTTTAAGGGCGGCGCATAGCGCGGGTAAGAAATGGGGCGTAGTGACAAACAAATTTCGCCGCTTTGCCGAGCCGTTAATGAATGAGATGCCATTCGAGCCCTCGGCAGGCGTACTGGTCACTCCCTGCGACGTCACCTATGCCAAGCCCCACCCAGAACCGGTCCTGCTCGCTGCATCTGAGCTGAATGTATCACCTGCGGCAATGGTCTACGTTGGCGATCATATTCGGGATATCGAGTCTGGCAATGCAGCGGGGTGTTTCACCGTCGCGGTGAAATACGGCTACATCGAAGATCACGATAATCCAGAGCATTGGGGAGCCGACCTCTGTGTCGATTCGCCACAAGCGCTCTGCCAATGGATAAGGAATCAACTGTAATGCCTATCGCTCCCAGTCAATGGTCTCCCACGAAAGCCGAGCTATCGGGCAAAACCATTTTGGTCACCGGTGCGTCGGAGGGTATAGGCCGTGCCGCCAGTCTTGCCTATGCGGGCTGCGGCGCGGAAGTGCTGCTCCTCAGTCGCAGCGAGGAACGATTGGAAGCTCTTTACGACGAGATCGTGGCATTGGGTGCGCCTAAACCTGCTCTACTTCCCATGGACCTAGCTAAAGCGACCCACGACGACTTTGTTACGCTCGCAGGCTCGCTGAGCGAGGCGCTACCCAAATTGGATGGTTTGCTGCATAACGCCAGTCTGCTCGGCGATCGAAAACCGATTGCTCAGACCCGAGCAGCCACTTGGCACGACGTGATGCAGGTAAACGTCAACGCAGGCTTCATGCTTACGCAGACCTTGCTGCCCCTACTCGATCAGGCAACATCAGCATCCATTGTTTTCACCAGCTCAGGTGTCGGTAGAACCGGACGCGCCTACTGGGGAAGCTACGCCGTATCGAAGTTCGCCACCGAGGGCTTGATGCAAGTGCTTGCCGATGAGCTCGGCGCCACGTCAAAGATTCGCGTTAATAGCCTTAACCCGGGCGCCGTCAACACAGCCATGCGGCGCTCTGCTTACCCAGCTGAGCCGCCAACAACCAACCCAAGTCCAGAAGATATTATCCAAGAGTGGGTTTATCTCATGAGCGATGCAAGCGCGCAGCTCAACGGGGAAGCGTTGAGTGCCCAGTAACCTCCGACAACCCCGCATTCTCGGATAGAGCGTAGCGCTTGAATAATATGAGCGCGTGCTAACGATCAATAGCCTCTACTGGCGGGTAGCACGCACGGCAACGCCCACGCATCGGACCTTCTTGTTAGGATTTACGCTCTTTCTTATTTCGTTTAGCGATGTGTTTACCGCTCTTCTTTGCTTGACGCTCACGCTTGTCAGCCAGCTTTTTTGAGGGCTGGTAGACGGGCTTGGGCTCCATTTGGGCCATGGTGTAAACCACGTCAGCATCGCGCTGCTTCAACTCCATCCACTGCCCTTTTTTGAGCTTCGAGGGAATAAAAACATCACCGTAACGAACACGTTTAAGCCGAGAGACGGTCGTCCCCTGCGACTCCCAGAGGCGACGCACTTCGCGATTACGACCCTCCGATAACACGACGTAAAAGAAACGGTTGATGCCGTCACTGTCGCTACCACCCTCTTGAATATCGGAGAAGCGTGCGGGACCGTCATCCAACTCAACCCCAGACTTCAAGCGAGCCAGCATCGCGTCATCAACCCGCCCCATGACACGAACAAGGTACTCTCGCTCGACACGAGTCGAAGGGTGCATCAGCGCATTGGCCAGCTCACCATCGGTGGTCATCAGCAGAAGCCCGGACGTGTTGTAATCGAGACGCCCCACAGACACCCAACGTCCGGATTTTAAGCGAGGCAAACCGTCGAAGACGGTTGCTCGCCCCTCGGGATCCTTACGAGAGCAGACCTCTCCCACTGGCTTGTGGTACAGCAAAACTCGGTTGTCCAAGAGCTGATCATTGGCGACAGGGCGCCCTTTGAACTTGATCTTGTCACCCGAGACGACGCGATCACCCAGCTTCGCAGTCTTACCGTTCACCGTAATGTCGCCCGCCTGAATGCTCTCTTCGAGTTTTCGCCTAGAACCAAGCCCCATGCGCGCGAGCACCTTCTGGAGTTTCTCTCCATCAGGTTTGACGGCTACATCGCCCACAATCAATTTGTCGGTCTGAGTGTCTAACTTACTCATTCTGAATCAACGGCCTCTTCGTCTTGCGCAGACTCGACCGCAATACCCTGAGATTCAACGGCATCGGGTTCACTCTCTTCGCCACGCGAATCATGAAACTCCTCAAGAGGTAGCGCACTCGTCATGGTTTCAAGGTCTTTAACGTCTGCCAGAGGCGGCAACTGATCCAGTGACTTAAGATTAAAGTAGTCGAGAAACTCTCGCGTTGTGGCATACATAGCGGGCTTGCCCGGCACATCACGGTGACCCACCACTTTCACCCACTCGCGCTCGAGTAGGCTCTTCATGATATTGCTCGAGACCGCGACACCGCGGATATCCTCAATTTCACCTCGCGTGATTGGCTGACGGTAAGCAATCAGTGACAAGGTCTCGAGCAAAGCGCGCGAGTAACGAACGGGACGCTCTACCCACAACTTGCTGACCCATGCCGACAGGCTTTGTCGCACCTGAAAACGAAAACCACTCGCCACCTCGGCCAGTTCAAAGCCACGCCCGTCACATCGCTCAGCCACCTCACCTAGCGCCGCCGTGATATCCGCAGTCGACGGTCGATCAAGCTCATCAAAAAGCTGCGCCAACTGTTTCTTAGTCAAAGGCTCTCCGGCCGCCAGCAACGCGCCTTCGATAATTTCAACCAAATCGTGATCACCCATAGTCCGCTTTACTCGCTTCTCGCCTTGATGTGGATGGGTGCAAACTCATCGGATTGCACAATATCCACCAAAGATTCTTTGATTAATTCCAATATGGCCAGGAAGGTCACCACCACACCCAGCCTGCCCTCTTCGACTTTGAACAGCGAGTCAAAGGAACAGAATTCTTGCTCCTGAAGAGCCTGCAATACATCAGCCATGCGCTCGCGCGTTGACAAGGATTCACGTTTAATCTGATGACTCTCGTAGAGATCTGCACGCTTTAGGACCTCTGAAAACGCAATAACCAGGTCCTGCAGATTCACCTCAGGCAATGGCTTTGTACGCTCCATGACAGGGGGTTCAGCCGATCCAACCCAGGTATCGCGCTCCACACGCGGCAGCGTTGCCATGTCTTCTGCCGCCTTTTTAAAGCGCTCGTATTCCTGCAATCGACGCACCAGAGTGGCACGCGGATCTTCCTCGTCATCATCGGCCTCATTGGAGCGCGGCAAGAGCATACGTGACTTGATCTCAGCGAGCATAGCAGCCATCAGGAGGTATTCCGCCGCCAGTTCAAACTGCATGGCATCCATCAGTTCGACGTATTGCATGTACTGCTCGGTAATTACGGAGACGTCGATATCCAAAATGTCGAGGTTCTGGCGCCGAATCAGGTAAAGCAGTAAATCGAGTGGGCCCTCAAAGGCCTCAAGAAAGACCTCGAGAGCTCGAGGCGGAATGTACAGGTCCTTTGGCAACTCGGTAAGCGCCTCACCTTGCACAACGGCAAACGGCATTTCACCCTGCTGCGGCTGACCCATGCGCTTTTCAACGGCCGAGGAGACGCGCAACAAAGCCTCAGGCGCGGCATCATTCGCGCTGATGTCGGAACCTTGCTCGGAATCAACCGGGTCCTGAGTCATGTTGTCGTTCGTATCTGTCACGTCAATCCTAGGACCTAAGCAAAGTCTGTCGTATCACCCAAGCCCTGTCTCAGAACTTGAGTTTCGTCGCCACTCATATCGATCACCGACGTAGGGTCTAAACCGCAGTAACCCCCATCAATCACCAAATCAACGTCGCGCTCTAGCGTCGTACGTATATCGTACGGATCGCTGAGCGGATAGTCATCTCCGGGCAGTAAAAGCGTCGCTGACATGAGGGGCTCGCCCAGCTCCCGCAGCAGTGCTTGAGCAATGGCATTATCCGGAACGCGTAAACCAATGGTTTTGCGCTTTGGATTCATCAGACGGCGCGGCACCTCTTTGCTGGCCTCAAAAATAAATGTGTAAGGCCCGGGCGTTGAGTGCTTTATTTGCCGGTACGCTGCATTGTCGACCCGCGCGTAACGCGACAGCTCCGATAGGTCCTGGCACACCAGCGTAAAGTTGTGGTCATCCTCCAGCTTCCGAACCTGCTTGATGCGCTCAGCACCCGACTTGTTATCGAGTAGACAGCCAAGGGCATAAGCAGAGTCGGTTGGGTAAGCAATAACGCCGCCAGACTGGAGAATCTCCACCGCTTGATTGATTAATCGCCCTTGAGGCGTCTCTGGGTGTATAGAGAAAAACTGGCTCATGCGGAGACCTCCAATGCATCCCAGACATACACGCCGTCGGGTAATCGTCCGACATCGATACCGAGCTTAGGGCCATATTCGAAATCCCGATGAAAATCGGATCCGACAGAGCACATCAAACCATTGCCTTCGGCTAACTGACTTAACCGCTTTAGATCAGTCTCGGGCTGACGGCCGTTCAATACCTCGATTGCGCCCCCACCCGCTGCTTTGAAATCGTTGATCAGCGCGCGTAGCTTCATGCCTGTCAGTCGATATTTCAGCGGATGAGCGAGAATCGCAACGCCACCCGCCTGGGTGATCGCCTGGACAACGTCACTCAAGGGTGGCCAGAACATTTTGACGTCCCCTATTTTCCCAGCACCCAAATACTTATCAAAAGCCTCGGTTACCGAATTCACAGCACCCGCCTCCACCATCCAGGTGGCAAAATGCGGTCGCCCAATTTGACTCTCGTTTGCGACCGCTTTGGCTCCCTCTAACGCACCATCAATGCCGACGCCCGCCAAACGCATTGCAATCTTCTCAGCCCTCTCCTCGCGTGCCTGAGTCAATTGTTCGACCACAGCGATTATTTGCGATGCATCGGCATCAAAATTCAGTCCCACAACATGCACCGTCGTGGTTGCCCATCGGCAGGACAATTCAACTCCCGAAATGAGCCCCACCTCGTCCGCTTCACTCGTGTGTCTGACGGACAAGTACCCCGCCGTGGTGTCGTGGTCAGTCAGCGCAAATTGCCGAACGCCAGCCGCCTTCGCACGCCGCACCAGCTCCAATGGCGTCAAGGCGCCATCGGATGCGAGAGAATGAGTGTGGAAGTCGACGATCACAATTACTAAACTTGTAGCCTGAATGGCTCGTAATGAATACAGAGTCGTATGGTACCAGAGCCAACATGAAGCAACTCCTAGAATTCTTACCGCTTATCATTTTTGTCGTTGTCTACCAAATGTCAGGTACGACGCTGAGCCTTGGGAACTCGGAATACACTTTTGATGGCATCTATACAGCCACCATCGCCTTGATGCTTGCGACCGTACTGCAGGTACTAATTGTCAAGCTGGTGTGGGGGTTGGTTGAAAAGCGACTGCTGGGCGTTGCCGGCGCCGTTATCGTCTTTGGTGGCGCGACGGTCTTACTCAGAGATCCCGTGTTTATTTTCTGGAAACCCACCGTGTTTAACTGGGCGCTGGCCGGCATTTACGTCGTTTGGCACGTGGTGCCAGAGGAAAATGCTTCTTCCAGGAGTTATTGCCAGACGAGATCGAGATGCCGAAGCACGCATGGACTCGGGTGACCTTCATATCGACATGTCATTTCTTCATGGTCGGTGCTGTGAATCTTTACGTCGCCTACAACTTCTCAATGGATACGTGGGTCTCGTTCAAACTTTGGTCTGCGGTACTGTTCACCATACTTTGGGCGGGAGTGATTGGCGTTATCATTGGGCCTTACTTGAGAGAAGACTTGAAAGAAGCCGATAGCGCCGACGACAACGAAACAACAAAAACCTTTTAGGGCCTTTTGGGGGCAATCAACCTATGCGATTTTTTGGATTAACTTTGCTCAGTAGCTTGGCGGCACTGATGTCTGTAAGCGCACTGGCGCAGGAAGCCAGCGATGCACCCACAGAGGGCGAAACGCGCTACGTTACGGACCTGATTTTTACCCCGATTCGCACAGGTCCCGGTGGCGACTATCGAATCATCAATAAAGGCCTCCCCTCAGGCACCCAGGTGACCTACTACGGGACCACTGACGATGGTGTTTGGGCCGAGGTAGAAACCAGAGGTGGTACACGCGGCTATTTGAGGGTTCAGTACCTGCAAACAGACATACCTCGTGCGAATCAGCTCAATGCACTTGAGGCTGAACTCGCGGCCAGTCAGAAACGGGCGAAGACGCTGCAGCAAAACCTCGATGAGGCAATGGAGCAATTAACCTCCAGCGACACTGATATGAGCGCAACCGCATCAGCACTCACGGAAACACGTACTGAGCTCGCCGAGATCAAACGTATCTCGGCCAATGCCATTCGGCTCGACCAATTGACCAAGGAGTTGACGGGCAAGTTGGAGGACGCGAGTGAGCGCAACGATCTACTCAAACTGGAAAATGCCCGTTTGGAAGATCGCGTGGCGAGTAATCAACGCCTTTGGGTCGTGCTGTCTTTACTCGGGGGCATTGTCATCGCATTGCTCATCCCTCGACTCACTGTTAAACGCCGACGTAATGACGGCTGGCGTTAACGGCCAAAGGATACCAACATGACCTATCTTAATATGCTCGTAAAACACTTGCTGAGCCTCAGCCTGATTGTTCTCAGCTCATCGGCGCTCGCAGAAAACCCCATCGTTAAGCTCGAAACTAGTGAGGGCGATATCACTGTTGTGCTGTTTGCTGATAAATCCCCCAAAACAGTCGACAACTTTCTCGCTCACGTCGATGAAGGCTTCTACGAAAACACAATCTTTCATCGTGTGATTGACAACTTCATGGTTCAAGGCGGCGGCTTTGATGTGGACCTGAAGCAGAAGAAAACCGAGCGCAAGGTCATCAATGAGTCGAAAAACCGGGTGCACAACGATCGTGGCACCTTGGCTATGGCGCGCACCAATGATCCGGATTCGGCTGGCAGCCAGTTTTTCATCAACCAGCGAAACAACCCTCGACTCGACTGGACTCCTTTCAAACCCGGATACACGGTCTTTGGTGAGGTGATCACAGGCATGCGCATCGTCGATTTCATAGCGTCCACACCTACGGGCAACGCTGTGGGTAAGACGGATAAAGGCCAGATGCCGTTGCAGAACGTACCACTGGATCCAATTGTATTACTGAGGGTGAAGCGCGTATCACCATGACGGTTCTCAGCGTTAATTTGAATAAAGTCGCACTGATTCGAAACTCGCGCGACACGACCTCCCCCTCACCTGTCCAATTTGCCGCCGTTGCTATTGCGGCAGGCGCAGGAGGTATTACGGTGCATCCAAGGCCCGATCAGCGACATATCCGCGTTAGTGACTGTATTGCTTTAGCGCAATCTGTCGATGTCGAATTCAATATTGAGGGCAATCCCTTCGCCGATCCCATGGCGAGTGACCGAGCGGGCGTCTCTGACTACCCGGGCTTTATGGCTTTGGTGGAGGCGACGCGTCCAGCACAGGCGACTCTAGTACCCGATGGCAATGCTCAACTGACCTCAGATCACGGCTTCGACCTGCGCAAAGAGGGTGATCGACTGGCACCCATTATCGCTCAACTCAAAGACTGGGGCTGCCGCGTCAGTTTATTCATGGATCCGGAGCCGGAAGACATGGCCTTGGCAGCAGCCATTGGTGCCGACCGTGTGGAGCTGTATACCGAATCCTATGCCGTGGCGTTTGCCGCAGGTGATTACGCGCGGGTACTAGACCGGTTCTCTGAGTCTGCAATCGCTGCACACGCGGTGGGCTTGGGTGTAAACGCCGGACACGATCTGAATTTAGTGAACCTACCGGAATTCACTATCCCACACTTGCTTGAAGTGTCTATTGGACATGCGCTGACGGTGGATGCACTGCGGTTTGGCTTTTCAGAGAGCGTCAAACGCTACGGAGAGGCACTGGCCGCCAGGGCCTCCGAGTGAGTGAATCAGCTAAGCCAAACGAGTCAATCGACGAGCTACCGCCCTATCTCGTTCCACACAGCCAAAGCCCCATCCGTCTCATTTACGAGGATACGGACCTACTGCTGATCGATAAACCGCATCATTTACTGAGCGTCCCCGGCAGACACCCACTCAATCACGATAGTTTGATTCGACGCCTACAACCCCGATACCCCGATGTGCAAGCCGTGCATCGTCTCGACCTGGATACGTCGGGCCTTATGGTGGTCCCAAAACGCCGTGAAAGCCTCTCCGAGCTCGCTCGACAATTCCAGAGGCGTCAGATCGAGAAAGAGTACACAGCGATTGTGTGGGGAGAGTTAGCAGAGGATAGAGGCTCAATCGAATTGCCTATCGCAACCGACTGGCCAAACCGACCTAAACAAATCATTTGTGAGGAGCGCGGCAAACACGCGCTGACCCACTTTGAAGTATTGATGCGAGGTAACAACCGAAGCCTGATCAAACTAAAACCAGTGACAGGTCGCTCGCACCAGCTGCGGATCCACATGCAGTCTTTAGGACATCCAATCATCGGCTGTGATATGTACGCCCACCCCGAAGCGTTGGAAGCTTCCGATCGCCTGCTACTTCATGCGACGCGACTAAAGTTGTGCGCGCCCTCAACAGGCAATTGGCTTTCGGCCTTTTCCCCGATACCGTTTGGGTTGTAAGCCTGAGTGGGGTACCACCGGATTGTGGGGAAGCGGAGTGATTGACGAATTTACAGAGAGCGAATCCAGAGTCATTGTGGTCAAGCCGAACAAAAGCTCGACCTGGCGCGCCAATCTCTATGTATTGATTGCCATATCCATCCCTTCACTCGGGGCAGCGATTGGCTTCGCGCTGCTGGGAGCCTGGCCGATACTTCCCTTCGCAGGTGCCGAACTCATCGCACTAGCAGCCGCGCTGTATTACGTGAACTGGAATCTTGAATACCGACAGGTCGTGACTGTCTCGGACAGTAACGTCAAGATTGAGAAGGGCTATTTTGTACCTAAGAAAACTTGGCTGTGGGAGCGTGACGACACGGCGCTGAATGTCATTACTGCGAAAAATCAGTGGGAAGGGCCGGCGCTCTGGCTTCATAACAGAGAAACGAGGACCAGCTTGGGGGAATTCCTGAATAAAGATGAGACCGAGGATTTACTCAAGCGATTGCGTGGAGAATTACCGGTCCGCACCTTCGGTAGCGAACGAAATCTCACGCTGTGAGACAATAGCTACTGCGTTTTTCTCGGACTGATCGTCATGCCCCACCCGCAAAAAGTTGGCTTTGTCTCTTTGGGATGCCCAAAAGCACTCGTTGACTCAGAGCGCATCCTGACTCAATTGCGATTCGATGGTTACGAGGTGTCCCCTTCTTATGACGACGCGGGGGTTGTCATCGTTAACACCTGCGGCTTCATCGATAGTGCTAAAGAAGAGTCTTTGGCGGCGATTGGCGAGGCACTTGAAGAAAATGGCCGCGTGCTGGTGACAGGCTGCATGGGTGGTGGTGAACAGGCGGACTTAGTCCTCAAGCGTCATCCAAAAGTACTGGGCATTACCGGTCCAGCGGCCTACGAGGAAGTTTTATCCGAAGTCCGAAGGGTATTACCTAACCAACACACGCCTGATCCAAAGATCGATCTCATTCCTGCGCAGGGCGTCAAGTTAACCCCGCGTCACTACGCGTATTTGAAGATCTCCGAAGGCTGCAATCATCGCTGCCGATTTTGCATCATCCCAAGTCTACGCGGCGATCTGGTGAGCCGCCCCATTGGTGACGTCATGCGAGAAGCTGAGCAATTGGTTCGCTCAGGCGTCAGAGAATTGCTCGTCATATCACAAGACACCAGCGCCTATGGGGTCGACTTAAAATACAAAACTGACTTCTGGGAAGGTCGCCCTCTCAAGACCAACATGCAAAGCCTCGCCACCGCACTGGGTGACTTAGGCGCGTGGGTGCGAATGCATTATGTCTACCCGTACCCGCATGTCGATCAGGTCATTCCGTTAATGGCTGAGGGCAAGGTCCTGCCCTACCTCGACATACCCCTTCAGCATGGCAGTCCCTCCGTACTGAAACGAATGAAGCGACCCGCCGCCTCGGAAAAGACGCTCGATCGAATACAGTCGTGGCGAGCGGTTTGCCCAGATATCACACTGCGTTCAACCTTCATTGTCGGCTTTCCCGGTGAAACTGAAAGCGAGTTCAATGAGCTGCTAGGGTTCATCAAAGAGGCGAAGCTTGACCGCGTGGGCTGCTTTAAATATTCCCCCGTCGACGGCGCCACGGCGAATGAGCTAGATACCCCGGTACCTGAAGAGGTCAAGGAAGAGCGCTGGCACCGCTTCATGGCACTGCAACAGGAAATAAGCGCTGAACGGCTGCAGCAGAAAATTGGACAATCGATCGATGTGATGATCGACGAGATCGGACCAACCGGGGCGGTAGGTCGCTCTAAAGGCGACGCACCGGAAATCGATGGTGTGGTCTACGTCGCGGATGCCGCGAATCTGAAGCCCGGAGATATCGTGAATCGAAACGTTATCGATGCTGACGATTACGATCTCTGGACAGTGTAAACCGACAACCATGAACATTATCTTGTTGCGAGAAAGCGATTGGACGGACAGTCAATCGGTTCGTTTGAGCGACTATCGGGCCCAACACATCATTAAGATCATTCAACCCGCGGTAGGACAATCACTGCGCGTTGGTTTGATTAATGGTCACAGGGGTGTCGGTACTGTCACAGCTATTAATTCAACGACAGTACAATTCGATGTAGCGCTGACCGAGGAGCCCCTAACCCGCCATCCAACGCGACTGGTGTTAGCCCTACCGCGCCCAAAGATGCTTCGCCGAATACTGCGGACAGTGGCCGAGTTTGGCGTTGATGAGCTGCACATTATCCACTCTTACCGCGTCGAGAAAAGCTTTTGGCAGTCACCCTATCTACACAGAGGTAAAGTAGAGGCCGCGCTCATCCAAGGTTTAGAGCGGGCGGGTGACACGGTACTTCCGGTCGTTACGGAACACCGACGCTTCAAACCGTTTATGGAAGACAGGCTATCGAGCATCGCAGCGGAGCGAGAGTTAGTCATTGCACACCCCAGTGGTGAACATCGTCTGCAAACCGAAGACGGAAAAAAGCACTGCCTCCTCGTTGGACCAGAGGGTGGTTTCATCGACTACGAAATTGAATTGGCGCAATCGCTGGGTGCGACAGTCGCACATCTGGGCAACCGCATCATGAGCGTCGATACCGCCGTCTGCGCCGTGCTCGCTCGTGATCTTTACTAAGTCGGGATCGGTTTCACCAACCCATCGAGCTTTGAATACTAAGCTAATGGCCTAGGCCGTTATGCCCGTTCCAATACCGCAGGCCACTCCTGTACCACCAATGCCGCAATAACCTGCCGGGTTTTTATCCAAATATTGCTGGTGATACTCCTCGGCGTAGTAGAACTCCCCTGCCGCTTGAATCTCAGTCGTGATGCCGTGGTAGCCCGCCGCTTTGAGTCGGTGGTCATACTCATCCCGACTGACTTGTGCTGCCTCGGCTTGGACCATCTGAATAGGTGTAAATTCCTGATCGATATTGTGTTCCCCAGTCATTGCCTTGGCGCATGCCCTGAGTAGGGTCATGGCTCTCCCAGAACACCCGGAGTAGATCGTCGTAACCGACGAGCGTCGGGTTAAAAACCACTAGCACGACTTCATTGTGTCCCGTTTGACCGGTGCATACCTCTTGGTAGGTGGGGTTGGGGGTATAACCGGCAGCGTAGCCAACCGCTGTGGTGTATACGCCCGGGACCTTCCAGAAGACACGTTCAGCGCCCCAAAAACAACCGAGACCAAACTGTGCAGCTTCTAAATGTTCGGCAAAGGGGCCCATCAAAGGTGTTCCAAGCACAGTGTGATTATGAGTGACCGGCATCGCAAAATCGCGGCCTGGAAGCGCTTCCTCGGCTGAAGGTAATGCATGCGTTCGTCGAAAATCTATGATGTCCATGATGAAACCCCAGAAACAAAAAATTCATCAACGCCCATTATAGCGCTGAACTTTTGTCATAAAACGGGTCTAATCTCTTCAACATAGACAAAATGGTGCATCGGCCGAGACAGATGGTAAGCCGAGGGAGAGTTTAGAATGCCAATTGTAGTATCCATACCCAACAGATCGACCAAAACGCCGGCAAGCAACCTGTCGAGCCGAACATTGCTTGCTATTGCTGTGGCAGAGCCTCGCGTCAAGAGCGAGATCGACGTCCAATCGGCCATTGTCGAGTTACAGTCGCGACAACACTACCTAAGGGAACTCGAAGCACAGGGGCTTCTCAACGAGCGCTAGTTCGCTACCATCAGCCTGATACCCGACAACAGGGAGAGGGCTTCAGTATCACCAAGGAAATAACAAATCGACCCCGAAGTGTGTCTGCTTTCGTCAGTAAGGCACGTGCGCTTAAGCGCGTGGCCGATGCGCAAAATCGCCTCATTTTTGCTCTCGATGCCACCGCTTCACGAGAACCAACCTGGCATGTCGCTCGGACGATGCATCAGGCTCTATTCGATGTAGCAACCGAGGATGCAACCTTCGCACTGCAGCTCTGTTACTTTCGAGGCCTGATAGAATTCGAGGCGACACCCTGGATGACTGAGCCAGGTCCGCTTCTCGACGCGTTGAATGCTGTTTATTGTCAAGGTGGAGCTACGCAGATAGAGCGAGTCTTACGCCACGTCCTGAGAGAATTTGAGGGTAGTAGTTCGATAAAAGCCATCGTCTACATTGGCGATGCCTGCGAGGAGAATCCTGACACGCTCAACGCGCTGGCTGTTCAGTGCCGACTGGCGAAACGCCCCTTGCTTTTGTTTCAAGAAGGAAGAGATGCGACTGCATCGCGCTGCTTTGCTTCCATGGCGGCGCTGTCGGGCGGTGCCCATGTACAACTCGACGATGCGAGTGGCGATCGCTTGCGGGAACTTTTGAAATCGGCCGTGCGATTCGTATTAGGGGGCGTAAGGCACTGCAAGGTTCGCGCCACGAAAGTGATAAACTACTGCTCAACAAGCTATCCTCCTAGCTCGCTTGCCAGTAGGGTTGCACAGTCGCTCAGCGAGCAAATGCCGTTTTAAAAGGACACCATCGTGATACGAGTCGTCATTGCCATTGCGCTTGCCGCTATCGCCATCTCCTACTTGTGGCGCATTCGAAGCTTGCCACCACACAAGCAGCGATCGGGCTATATCAAGTTTTTCATTGGTTTAGCGGTGTTCACGGTCATTTTTCTAACCGCCACCGGACGAATGCATTGGCTCGGCGCAGCCATCACAGGTGCATTTGTGTTCCTGAGACAGGTGCTCCCGTGGGTCATACGTGTCCTGCCCTTCCTCAATAAGCTGCGACAGCAGCAAAGCGCGCAACAAGGTCAGTCGGCCATTCAAACCGATCACCTTTCAGCCACTCTGGATCATGCGAGCGGTCTAATCGAAGGTGAGATTGTCGAAGGACCTCACAAAGGCTGGTTGCTATCTGAACTCTCGATGAACGAACTCGAGGTTACTAGAGCATTATCAAACAGCAGATGAAGAATCTGCAGAGTTGTTGCAGGCCTACATTGATCAGCGAACGCAGCAGGCTAATGATGCGGAAGAAGAGCGAAGCGAGGCACAACGTGAGGCAGCGGCCGACAGCTCAAGAGCAGAGGCCCTTGCGACATTGGGTCTGGCCGAGGGTGCAACGGAAGAAGAAATTGTCGCGGCACACCGAAGTCTCATCCAAAAACTTCACCCCGATCGTGGCGGTAATGACTTTCTCGCTGCGAAGATCAATCAAGCCAAAGACATTCTGCTGAACGACTGACTGCCGAGTATTGAATAAGGAACCACCGATTGTGGAGCGAAACTTCATCCTCAAAAATCAAGATGGGCACTACTGGGGACGTAGCAAGGAATGGGTCGACGGGTCGGACCGCGCCCGTGTTGCCCAATACAAGCATCGCGATGAGGCAAGTAATACGGTATTCGAACTGAGCTCGAAGGACTTCGGACTACGGGCTGAGATTCTTGAGGTGCAGCTCAAGAACGGGAAATTGCCAAAGCTGGAAGTGAGCCAAGTGCCATTGCCTGGATTTGACGAGGCGGACGATGAAATTGTGGAACCCGAGGTTGAAAACCCGGTCTAACGTCTCCACGTATGACTCATAAGCTTTTTATTCTTCGGAGATAATGAATGCGTATTCTGCTTTTTCTGCTAACCAACCTGGCTGTTGTCATTGTGGTTGGTACTGTCTGGCGTCTCTTAGGCTTTGACAGTTTTCTCGACGCCAATGGTGTTGGGCTCGACTTCAATGCCTCCTCGTATTCTGTGCCCTATTTGGTATGGGCGGTTCTTTGTTTTCGCTCTTCATCTCAAAATGGATGGCAAAGCGAAGCACAGGCACACGCGTCATTGAGACCCCCTCAAACCGCGACGAAGAATGGCTGGTTCAAACCGTTCGGCAGCTGGCAGAAAACGCAGGTATTGGCATGCCCGAGGTGGGCATCTTTCCATCAGACGCGCCCAATGCCTTTGCCACTGGCTGGAATCGAAACAATGCACTGGTCGCAGTGAGTAGCGGCATGCTTCGGCGTTTCAAGCCAGAAGAAGTAAGAGCGGTCATGGCACATGAAATTGGCCACGTCGCTAACGGCGATATGATTACGCTGAGTTTGATCCAAGGCGTCGTTAATACGTTTGTTATGTTCTTTGCTCGGGTGATCGGCCACACAGTGGACCGCGTCGTCTTCAAAAATGAGCGAGGACTCGGTATCGGCTATTGGGTAGGTACTATCGTCGCCGAAATTTTACTCAGCATTCTCGCGAGCATGATCGTCATGTGGTTCTCACGCTACCGAGAGTTTCGGGCCGATGCGGCGGGCGCTGATCTCGCCGGCAAGGCGCATATGACGGCTGCATTGCGCCGCCTTCAAAGCGAAATGAATACGCCTTCCGATCTACCGGGAGAATTGACTGCCTTCGGCATCAGACCAGGTGGCTCAAAATTCGGTCAACTCTTTTCGTCGCACCCACCTTTGGACAAGCGCATCGAGGCTCTTCAAAACCGATGATCAAACAGGTTATGGCGAGGACCTTTGCTGGCCTCGCTCTTCTGTTCAGCCAGTTGTTATTCGCCTTACCGTCTCAGGCAGCCAACAGCCTAGACTACTTGAGCTTTGCCACTGACGACGAAGCCAATACGACTGAAGTCTTCAGTAACGCCAGCCCTTCCGTTGTTTATGTGACGTCAACTGCGCTGAGGCGGCAAATGTTCAGCTTGAACGTCATGGAAATTCCTCAAGGGGCCGGCTCAGGTTTCGTCTGGGATGACAGTGGCTTGATTGTCACCAATTATCATGTTGTCGCGAGGGCAAACCGGCTGACCGTGACCCTAAGCGACCAGCGCGAATTCGAAGCTCAGGTTGTTGGCTTGGCGCCTGAGCGCGATCTTGCTGTACTCAGACTTCTCGATCCGCCAGAGGGGCTTGTAGAGTTGCCACTCGGCGATTCGTCCGAGCTCTCCGTGGGTCGTAAGGTACTTGCAATCGGTAATCCCTTTGGCCTCGACACCACGTTAACAGTGGGTGTTGTCAGCGCCCTGGGCAGAGAAATTCAGTCTCCCAGCGGCCGTCAGATTAGGGGCGTCATACAAACCGATGCGGCCATTAATCCAGGAAACTCTGGAGGTCCGTTACTGAACTCCCTAGGTCAACTGATTGGCGTGAACACCGCTATTTATTCGCCGAGCGGCGCCAGCGCAGGTATTGGCTTTGCCATTCCGGTGAATACCGTTCGAGAGGTGGTCCCTCAGCTCATCGCCTACGGAAAAATACTCCGTCCCATCTTGGGTATTGAGCGCGCATCGGACCAGTGGATTCGTCGCAATAAAATCGAAGGGGTCCCCATCGTTCGCACTTACCGTGGTTTCCCTGCCGATGGGGCCGGCATGATTGGCGCACGCCGTGTCGGGCGCAACGACATCATGTTGGGCGACATCATCATCAGCGTTGACGGGCAGGAAGTTCGAAGTAACGAAGATTTTCTATCTGCTATGGAAAAGCATCGTGTCGGCGATAACGTCACGATAAAAACGGTGCGTGCCGGTAAGACGTTAAGCTTCAATGTGGAGTTAACCGAGAGTCAGTAACCGAGAGTCAGTAACCGAGACTCAAGTCACGCTTTGTGTAATACCACAGGAAGAGACGTCGTCGATGTCACTTATTTTTGATGTTTTGGTCCGCAGCTCCTATACCTCAGGTGAGTGCAATGTTGCCTCGCAATCTGTTTAGGAGAAGCACCATGAAAAAAAGAGTAATTTCAATTGCCGGTTTAAGTGCATTGTTTTCTGCTGCTGCGTTAGCAACGCCCGCTATGACTGTGTTGACAGTCAACACAGGCGATCCGATGGCTTACGCGGAATGGACAAAGTCCTCCGGCGAGGCGATTGCAAAGTCTGTGGGCGCTGGTGTTGGTGGTATATGTCTTGCGTCCGGTGGCTACTATAAGCCCGGTGAGCTCTACTACTGGCATTTATTTGATAGCCATGCCTCAGCGATGGGTGCCAACAGCTATAACAAAACGGTAATGAACGAGCTTAAAAAGTTACCTGTCGATCGAGTAGTCAATCGTAGCGATGTTTACTCGGTAGTGATGCCAAGCGAGGGTACCTACAAGCGAGGAGATACATTCTCCAACTGGAACGTCGTCGTAGAGACCGACCAGCCGGCCGCTTACATGTCGGGTCTTCAGCGCATGCAAGCAGCCGCGGCAGCCAATGGCTTTGGTGATATTAGCTTTACAGGCTACTCCTACCAAACAGGACCTGAAACTGGAAACATGATGGTTGTTGTTCAAGGCCCCAGCGGCGAGCGAGTGGGTGCGTTCCTTGATCAAACCAATAGCTCTTGGGGCGCGCCAATCATGGCCGAGTTCTCGGGTATGCGAAAGCTAAAGCATGGCTTCACCATGAACTGTGAAGTCGTCTATTCAGCTCTATAAGATAAGGCAGTTGCGGGTTTTTGTTACCCGCAACTGTTTTATTTCTTCTTTCTAATACGATTTTGATGTGTCGGGCGCGACCGACGGATTGCATCATCTTTACCCTTCAAGCATCGGTATCCGAGTAAGCAAAGCCGACACTTTCCTCACTGTAGTTCCAGAGCTGCTCGGCCGCGGCATCGTCTTCTGCCCAAGGCTTGGGTCGCTCGACCTTACAGTTGTTGAAGTAGGCCCCTGATATCTCAGCGACGTCATCGCTGGAGCACAGGTAAAGCGATGTTTCTGCGCCCTTAAGTGGGCTCCTGAAGAACGGCTTAAGTATCAAGTGCAAGACCTTAGCCACCCACTCCCCATGCTGCTTTCCAATATCCGTGGCAACGGCACCGGGGTGCAAGCAGTTAACCGTCACACCTGTCCCCTTCAAACGCTTTGCTAGTGATCGTGTGAACAAAATATTCGCGAGCTTGGAGCGACCATACACATCAAAGGTTTTGTAATTCTGCTCGGACTGAATGTCATCAAATTGCATACCTCTGACAAAGTGATGCGCACCCGAAGCCACGTTGACAATGCGAGCTCCCGGTACTGCCTCACGCACAGCGGGCAACAGCAAGCCAGTCAGTAGAAATGGCGCGAAATGATTGACTGCCAGTGTCTCTTCAAAGCCATCGACCGTAACTCGTCGGTGAGAGTTGATCACCCCTGCGTTATTCAAAAGAACGTCAATGGGCTTTGCCAACTGCCGCACTTTCTCTGCCGCAGCACGAACGCTGTCGAGGCGGGCCATATCCATCTCGATGACCGTCGGTCTCGTCCCGCCCGCTTCAAAGATCTCACTGGCTAAGGCTTCACCCTTTTCGAGATTTCTGCAAAGCAAGGTCAGGTCAGCGCCGTCCCGCGCCAAACTGAGCGCACTTGCGCGTCCAATACCGGCCGTAGGTCCCGTAATAACGATGTGTTGTGGTCGGTTATCGATGGTCATATCAGGTTTTGCCTCTCAAGCGAGGAAGCTGTCTCACGAACGGGGCACACCAAACAGCCCATCCTTTAAAGCCATTACGACCAGCTTCCCTCGTCAATCTTCTCCTCAGGCAAGGTCTCGCGCTTAAACACGGGTGCAGACCCCCCTCTAAGCTGCGCCTCGAAATCTTTCAGCAACTTCATGCCGATCGGTGCGAGGTACCAAAGGGCTAACAGGTTGGTGATCGCCAACAGTGCCATCGTTAGATCTGAGAAGCTGAAGACCGTACCCAAGTCCTGGACCGAGGCCCAGGCAATCATCATCAGTACTGAAATGCGAAAGGCCGGAATCGCCCATGAAGGCCGATTGGCAAAATAAGCAATGCTGTTTTCACCGAGATAACAGTTGTAGGCGATGGTCGTCGTAGCAAAGAGCACGAGGAAAATACTGACGAGTGACTCACCCCAACCCCCCAGCTGCTCAGCAACCGCAAGCTGTGTCAGAACAACACCTTGCGGATTAACTGCGTCTGGCTGGTAAGCCGAAGAGAGCAAAATAATCAGTGCCGTACAGGTACAGAGAATGATGGTATCGATAAAGACGCTCAGGCTTTGCACCAGCCCCTGCTGAATCGGATGCGTCACATCGGCCGTCGCAGCGACATTGGGCACCGTACCGAGGCCCGCCTCGTTGGAGAAAAGACCTCGTCGTGCACCCTGCATGATGGCCGCGGCAACGCCGCCTCCGACAACCTGCTCGAGACCAAAGGCGGACTTGAAGATAATGCCAAGCGCTGCAGGCACTTCGCTAATGTTGGCAATCAGGATGCCAATAGCGAGCACAAAGTAGCCTACGACCATGATTGGAACGATGACCTGGGATACCGCGGCGAGTCGACGGATACCGCCAAACAAAATGGCTGCCATGACCGCCGTCAGAACAAGACCACTCTGCCAGGTCGGTATAGCGAAGGCTGACTCGATGGAGTTGGTAACCGAGTAGGTTTGAACCGCATTAAACCCAAAACCAATGGTCACGAGTAAAAGCGCCGAATAGATGACCGGCATGACGCTCCAGCCCAGTCCAAACCGCATAAAGTAGGCAGGACCACCCCGGTAGGTTTCGGATCCATCGCTTTGCTTGTAAAGCTGGGCAAGCGCGCACTCGAACAAACTGGTGGCCATGCCAATCAGCGCAATTAACCACATCCAGAAGAGTGCGCCTGGGCCACCGAGCGTGATCGCTACCGCGACACCGGCGATGTTGCCACCACCAACGCGTCCAGCCACACTGACCACTAGGGCCTGAAAGCTCGATAGTCCTTTTTCGGTGCCCGAGAAACCGCCGGACAAGCCGCGAAACATCTCTTTGAACAGACGCAACTGCACAAACCGCGCGTCCCATGTGAGGCGCAGCCCAACCAGCAGTAATGCTGCGATTAATACATACGACCAGAGCCAATCGGTAACGGTTGCGAGCATGTCTTAAATCAGTCCTGTAATCAGAATAATGGCAATGGCGGGTACCACGACAAAGCGGAGCAGGAGATGCCAGATTGAGAAGACCTGTTCACCCGTTGCAAGCTCCGAGAAACTCAGTTCGCGCTTCATAAACCAACCCACAAAGAGCGCTATCAGCAAGCCACCCAGCGGTAGCGTAATCTTGTCGTACAAACCTTCAGATGCCGCATTAAAGTTCATACCAAACAGGGTGACGTCCTGCCATACATTGTAGGACAGGACAGACGCAATGCTGCAGAAGGTGACTGAGCCAACAACAACGACAGCGCTCATCTCGCGTCCTAAGGTCGTGCGCTGATCAGTCCAGCTGGTCACGGACTCGAGCAGCCCCACCATGGACGTCACGCCGGCAACCGACAGCATCACAAAGAAAAGAACCGCGAATACATGACCGCCGGGCATCTGCGCAAACGCGACAGGGAGCGTCTGGAAGATAAGGCCAGCGCCACCGGCGATATCGAGGCCGTAGTTGAAGACCATGGGGAAGACAACAAAACCAGCTAGTAAAGCCACCATGGTGTCAGCGAGCACGATCATCATCGCGCCCCGCGTAATGGAGAAGTTGGCCGGCAGGTACGATCCGTAGGTCATCATGCCACCCATGCCGACACCAATAGAGAAAAATGCCTGTCCCACCGCGGCCAACAGTACTCGGACCGTCGATCTTGCTGAAGTCCGGTGTGAATAACCAACTGAGGGTCTCACCAAAACCGCCGGCAAACATGTTGTAGATACTGAGGCCCACCAAGAGTGCAAACAACAAAGGCATCATGATGGTGACCGCGCGTTCGATACCGCCGGCAACGCCAGCGTAGATGATGGCACCGACGATGAGGTTCCCGACCACGGTCATTATCAGCATCGTCGACCCGTCAGCTAGGAGCGCATCGAAATCCTGTGATGAAGACGCCGCATCCACGCCAACAAAGCCGGTCATCGCCGCTTGAATGAGGTACCAAAGCACCCAGCCCACAACAACCGCGTAGGTGATGGAGATCGTGTAGGCCGTGAAAACGCCCAGACCACCAACACCGCCCCAGGCGGGGCTGTGCCCGCTCTCTTGGGCAACCGCTGCCATCGACTTTGACGGACTCGATTGACCGCGTCGACCCACCAGCAATTCCGCCATGACACACGGAACGCCGATAGCGAAGACGCAAAGTAGGTAGACAATGACAAAAGCGCCACCGCCATTCTCACCGGTGACATAGGGGAATCGCCAGATATTGCCCAAGCCAACGGCAAAACCGACCGAGGCCATGATGAAGGCGAAACGACTAGACCAAACGGGTGTGCCTGCTGCCATTGCTTATTGCTCCGCTAAATAGTTTGCTGCGGCACGCGCCGCATTGAGTTTTACGGGAAATTCGGGGGCAAGTGTCGATGCTGCGTCTCGCTGACTCGAGAACCACACCATGACGGTATCGGTGCTTCGGTTGATGTAGATAACCTGACCGTGAATGCCAACCGCACAGAACTCTTCAGTTGTCTCATCCAAAATCCACCACATGTCCTGATAGGCAATCCAGTCCGCCTGCGAATAATTAGGATTGAGATTCATCGCATTGCGGTCGCTGTCCTTCACGTCGACCATGTGCTCAAGCCAATCGGCAGGGAGCACTCGCTCGCCTCTGAAGACCCCCTTGTCACGGATCATCATGGCGTAGCGCGCGGCATCGCGGGCTGTTGCGTTAAATCCACCCGTGGCGACCGGGATGTAAGCGCGGTCAACCGCGATAAAGGCATCGTGCTCTGCGCCAATCTTCTGCCAGACCTCATCTCGGATGATGTCATTTAGAGACTTATCCATTAGTCGGGATACCATCCAACCTAGGACATCGGCATTCGCGGAGTTATAGTCAAAACGCATTCCCGGTGGGGTCTCGGGATCAGGCTGCACAAAGTGCGTTAGAAAATCGTAGACCCCATAAATCTCTGTCTGACCCGGTTGAAGATCCGCGGCACCGGGCAAATAGCCGAGGTTCAAGGCCGGCGCGTAGTAGAGGAAAAAGTCACTCTTGGGATCGACATAGTTCTCCTCAAACGCCAAACCGCTGGCATGATCCATCACGTTTTGCACTGTCACGCGATCGAAAGCACTTCCTTTGAGCTCTGGTACGTACTCGGACGGACTTTTTGTCAGATCCAGCTGCCCACTCTCCACCAGAATGCCCGCAATACTGCTAACCAGCGACTTGGTCATGGAATACCAGATGTGCTGTCGGTGTGCGTCCATCCCATTCCAGTACGACTCATGTACTAAGGTGTCGCCATGGATGACGACCAGAGCGTCCGCGGCATTAGCAGCAAAGACATCGCCCAGCGACGCGCCATTAACGGTGAATTGGTCTAGCCGGGACTCTTCTCGCGGAAAGTGGTGAATCTCACCACCCCTTGGGACCATGACCGTATTATTCGGCGCACCAAAATTTTTAAACGCCCACTGACTGTAGGGCCAATCCCGATGATTCTTCTTGGTAACCTGCGACTCTGTGCTAGGCGGAAAGCCGTCCATGACGGCTGGCGTATCTTGAGCTGTTGTCGGCATAGCGCCTCCCAGTGTGACGAGGACAACAAGCATCTGCCATAACTTCATAGGCATCTCACTTCGTTATTGTTGTATCAGTAGGCCCCAGAGCCTATCTATTCAGAGTGTACCGCTTAACTCGATTCGGTAGCCACTGCCCG
>JAYQLG010000009.1:0-3458 GCA_038143085.1 Halieaceae bacterium | reverse complement strand
TGTTAAAAAACTAAGTAGCAAGTGTTTCATTTTGTTCAGCCGTGATTAGACGTGGGTGATGGTAATCCGGACCCATTTACGTATGCGAATATGTGGAGAAACTGTCCGCTAAGGTTGAGCCCTTACGATCATTAAATTGAAATCTCGCGAAATCAGTACCCGGTTGAGTTTATTTAATAAAGCCACTTACCCCGTTTGGTGCTTCAGGAGGCGGTAAAGCCACCATCAACCACCAGTTCCGAGCCCGTCATAAAGGAGCTGTCGTCTGAAAACAGAAAGACAGCCGCGGCAGCAATTTGATCTGGGTCTGCGAGGCCTAATAGGGCGCGCTCTGCCAGTCGAGCTGAGAACTGTTCCCCCTCCTCGGGCTCGAGCTGGGCGATGGCATTTTCAACCAGCGGCGTTTCTGCAAAACCAGGGTGAATCGAATTAACTCGAATACCCGTCTCTCTCTCGGCAAGGTCGAGCGCTATGGATTTGGTCATTGTGCGTACGCCACCTTTTGATGCCGAGTAAGCTATGACTTTGGACGACGAGACCATGCCATAAATCGATGAGACATTAACGATGGCGCCTCCACCCGAAACTTCCATAAGTGGCGCACAGACTTTGCATCCCAAGAACACGCCGAGCAGGTTGATATTGATGGTCCGCATGAAGCCATCTGTGGTCTCGGTCTCCAGGTTTCCGTTGACGGCAATTCCTGCGTTGTTCATCACAAAGTGAAGTCCCTGTCCCTGGCTTGCAATGAGCTCAACCACCGAGATCCATTCACTTTCATTGACTACGTCAAGATGAACATAGGTGGCGCCAATCTCTTCAGCGACTGATTCCCCGAGCTCATCTTGGATATCGGAGATCCATACCGTGGCACCGTCAGCAATCATGCGTTTTGCTGTGGCCAGTCCGATACCTGATGCACCTCCGGATATGAGCGCTGTTTTTCCCGCAAATTTCTGATCTGACTGATTGCTCATGATTTCCACCTTTCTTATGTTTTGTGTGGGGTTGTTGATCATCATGCATTGTTTTCGCGCCTTTAGAAAATTTTCGCGTCTCTACAAGAAAAGGTGCGGCTGTTTAGTCAAAGCAGATTATGCAGGCGAAATTCATGGAGACCCACGTCCCTCTAATCGCGTTAAATGGCGGTGTCCATCTAACAAGAAAAATAATTCGAGATTGAATATGATCCTTAATAGAGTGCAGCCGTCGGTTTTCCTTATCCTCATCACGTTCCTTTGCAGTGCAGTACTCGCGGCGGAGGACTCAGATCAATCTCCTTTTGCGGTGCTCTCCGTTGATGCGCCTCGGCCTAGTGAGCATGTTATGGGCTGGGTAGACTCGAGAGAGGTGCTGAGCCTCAATGGGAGCTGGAAGTTTCTGGTTGACCCCATGCAGGTTGGAACGCCCGGGAGCCTCTTCGGAGGTTGGGCGACTACGCGGGTGCCTGAAGATGAATATCAACTACTCGAATATAGCTACGCGGATGCAGCGGATATACGCGTGCCCGGTGACTTTAATACCCAGTTTGATGAGCTTCTCTATTACCGCGACACGGTTTGGTACCAGCGTCACTTTGATATCGACCTGTCAAAAAAAGGTCGGTACCACCTGTGGTTTGGAGGTGCCAACTACAAAACGACGGTTTATTTGAATGGCCAAGCGGTAGCACATCAGTCGGGAGGCTACGTCCCTTTTTCGATCGATGTCACTGACCATCTGTTGTCAAAGGACAATGACCTCATCGTTCAAGTGAATAATCGACTGGATGCCGATACGGTACCTACCGATCGTACGGATTGGTGGCCCTACGGTGGATTAACCCGCGATGTGATGTTGATTCATACCCCTGAGGCCTACATTGTGAATGCGTCAGTTCAACTTGATGACGACCTCTCCACTGTTGAAGGTCATGTACTCACTCATGGTATGTCGGCTGGTGAGGAAGTTGTTATTTCCCTTCCGGAAATCGATGTTAGCGCCACAGCTCAAACCGATGACTCCGGTGTTGCGCGGTTTAAATTTGAAGCGTCGTTAGACCTATGGTCGCCAAGCAACCCCAAACTGTATGAGGTCCAGATTGTTTCCGACTCCGACCAGATCAGCGACCGGCTGGGGTTTCGGACGATTGCGGTTGAAGGCACTCAGATTTTTCTCAACGGTAAGCCAATTCGATTCAGAGGTATCTCTACCCATGAGGAGCCGATTGGACGCGATGGTGTGGCCTATTCGCGGGCCGATGTGGATGCTCTTTTTGGTGAGGCCAAGGAGCTAGGCGTCAACTTCGTCCGTGCGGCCCATTACCCATACTCGCGGCACGCGGCCAAGGCAGCCGATGAGATGGGCCTATTGCTATGGGAAGAGGTCCCGATCTATTGGAATATCAACTGGGAGAATCCCGAGACCCTGAGAATTGCAAGGGATCAGGTTGCTCGTTTGGTACAGCGAGATTGGAATAGGGCCAGCGTGGTTGTTTGGTCAGTCGCCAATGAAACGACGTATTCAGAGCCTCGCATGGCTTTTTTAAACCGATTGATCCAGGACGTACGCGAGCTTGACGATACTCGTCTAGTCTCTGCCGCCTTGCTTGGAGATACTCGGCGCGAGTTGCAGCATCTTGTTACTTATCTAGCCGCCAATGGGCTTGCTTCGGATATACCCTCTGATAGGGAAAAGTGGATTTTTCAGCAGGTCATCAACGCCGCGGGAGACAATGCTCCGAGGCAAAACAGTAGTTTCAACCTGTTGATCACTGATCCGCTTGGAGAGCTCGTCGACCTCGTCAGTTACAACGAATATTTTGGCTGGTATTACTCGCGCTTCATTGCGGATCAAACGGGTGTCAGCGAGCGCACCATCCGGCTACTCATGCTGGAGCTTATGCCCAAGGTGACCTTGGCATCAGCGTTTGATAAGCCCATGTTTATCTCGGAATTTGGTGCTGGCGCGAAGGCCGGTAAGCGCGGCGAGGGTGTCTGGACCGAGGATTACCAGGCCAAGGTCTACCGTGCGCAATTTGAGATGATTGCGAACAGTCCTCAGGTGCAAGGCATGACACCGTGGATATTAAAAGACTTCAGAGCCATGCTTCGATCACTCGGCGGTGTTCAAGACTTCCGAAATCGTAAAGGCTTAATTGATGAAAATGGCCGCCGAAAGCAAGCGTTTTACGTGCTTCGAGATTTCTATGCAGGTGATTGGGGTCGCCAGTAGGTCTGCTTTTAAAGCATTGTCGAGAGCCCTCTCGCAGCTTCTGAATGGCTCGGTACTGCGCGATCTCAAGCGGTCACATGTAACTGACTGCTCCTCGTTTTTACGTGGTCGGCCACTAGGACGCTCTGCATACTTTTCAATCCTACGGCTCGGCCCTTAGCGCTGTATGGTAGGGTCCCAAATCATCCTAATTGTGATGTTTGGAGTTAGTCCATGACACCTGAGAGTAAGGCAGCTTATGAGCG
>JAYQLG010000008.1:0-422053 GCA_038143085.1 Halieaceae bacterium | reverse complement strand
ATACGGTTCTCGACCGCGCGTTGATTTTTCGACGCATTCATATCGATGAAATCGATAACAACTAATCCGCCCATATCACGAAGCCGCAACTGACGCGCAATTTCGTCGGCGGCTTCAAGGTTGGTTTGAAGCGCTGTGGCCTCAATGTCACTTCCCTTGGTTGCTCTTGCCGAGTTGATATCGATCGACACCAAAGCTTCGGTTGGATCGATCACGATCGATCCACCTGAGGGCAGTCTCACTTCCCGTTGGAAAGCCGTCTCGATTTGACCTTCAACCTGAAAACGGTTGAACAAGGGAAGCGTATCGTTGTAGGCCTTGATACGACTTTGGTACTTCGGCATGACCATGCTGACAAAGTCGAGGGCTTGCCGGTGTGCGTGTGGCTCGTCAATCAATACTTGATCGATATCGTCTTTGAGGTAGTCACGAATCGCGCGGATGATGACGTCGCTCTCTTGGTAAAGCAGCGTCGGTGGTGCATTTTCATCTGCCGCTTCCGAAATGGCTGCCCACAGCTTCAAAAGGTAATCGAGGTCCCACTGAAGTTCTTCAGCAGTTCGGCCGACACCAGCAGTACGAATGATGACACCCATGCCATCGGGTATTTCAAGTTGGGCCAGCGCGTCTCGCAGTTCGGAGCGATCATCACCTTCGATGCGACGTGAAATGCCGCCCGCGCGCGGGTTGTTGGGCATAAGCACCATGTAGCGTCCGGGAAGGCTGATGTAGGTCGTAAGTGCAGCCCCCTTGGTGCCACGTTCTTCTTTGTCTACTTGGACAATGACCTCTGTGCCTTCCTTGATGGCATCTTTAATTTTCATCTTGCCCTCATCGGGAGATGAGGAGCGGTAGTACTGATGTGCAATCTCTTTTAGGGGCAAAAAGCCGTGTCGCTCCGCACCAAAATCCACGAAAGCGGCTTCTAAGCTGGGTTCGACGCGAGTAACTTTTGCCTTGTAGATATTGGCTTTGGTTTGCAGTCGGGCCCGATTCTCGATATCAAGATCGTACAGGCGTTGGCCATCTACGAGCGCTACGCGAACTTCCTCGCGCTCAGTGGCGTTAATCAACATTTTTTTCATTTGTCAGGTTCCATAAAGCAACCCAACAGCGGGGGAGTGCACTGAGGTGCACGACATATCAGAAAGCAGACAGGGCTCTGCCGCTTAGTTCGTCTTGTCGTGGCTGATATTACGATGTAACTCAGCCTGAATCTCTCCGCGCTATCGGATCGCGGTGTTTACTAATAACTCTGAGCTGCCGTGCGTCGTTTCCGTTTCCAATTCGCTGGCGCTTCGAGTTCGTTTTACTGGTTTTGCGGTCCGTGTTTCGGGTAGTCTCCTCCCGGTCGCTTACGCGTCGTTATCGGTCCATCGCAAACCAGCGCGGAGCATAGCACTGGGCTGTTGATTCATCAAACAAAGAGTTAAGTAGAGCACGGTGTCTGAATCCCAACCTGAATCTAAAGTGCAATTCATAGAGTTGTCCGACGAGGAATCGGGTCAGCGTCTCGATAACTACTTGATGCGGATATTAGGTGGTGTCCCGAAAACACGAATCTACAAAGCGATCAGGACGGGGGAGGTTCGTGTCAACAAGGGTCGAGCCAAGCCCGACCGTAAATTGAACACCGGTGACGTCATTCGAATACCTCCAATCTCGGTTGCCGCTCGGGAAGAGGGAAGGCGTGTTCCAGATCGCTGGTCGCAACGAATCGAACGCAGCATTATCCACAACGACAGCGAACTGATGGTCATTGATAAACCCACAGGCCTTGCGGTGCATGGTGGCAGTGGGGTCCAGTTCGGACTAATTGAATCGCTCCGGCAGATGTTTCCAGAACAACGGTATATGGAGCTTGTTCATCGGCTGGATAGAGATACATCGGGTTTAGTCATGATTGCGAAACGCGCCTCGGTCCTACGTGAGCTTCATGCATTGTTGCGCGGCGATGGCGTTGATAAGCGTTATTTGGCACTGGTTACCGGAAAGTGGCCTGCACACCGAGCGCGCGTTGAGGCATCTCTTGAGAAATCCGCACTTTCGTCAGGCGAGCGTATTGTCCGAGTGACATCGGAGGGGCGGCGAAGCCTGACCGATTTCAGGGTTGTTGAGCGTTACCGAGGAGCTACCTTGATCGAAGCCAAACCAGTTACTGGTAGGACGCATCAGATACGTGTTCATGCACAGCACGCGGGCCATCCCATCTTAGGCGATACCAAATACGGCTCCGAGGAGCAGCTGGCACTCGCCAAAACTCACGGTCTAAAACGATTATTCCTACACGCACAACGTTTGGAGTTTCGCTTAGGTGGGAGACGCTATCGTTTTGAGGCGCCGATCGACGATGAACTCACTGCGGTTTGTGATTCTTTTGGAGCAAAGAGTTCAGGGTAAAGCTAGGCCTTCTTTACGCAACATGTTGCAGAGGGCTATCAGGGGTAGGCCCTCCAGGGCGGTAGGGTCAGCGCCTTCGAGCGCCTCCATCAGAGAAATTCCCAAACGCTCCCACTTGAAAGCTCCTGCGCAGTCTAATGGCGAGTCGGCCGCGACATAGGCCTCGATTTCGTGATGGTTAAGGTCCCGGAGTGTCGCCTTATATTGGACAACTTCGGTCTGACACCGGTCCGTCGCTGTGTTCCAGAGGGATACTCCGGTATAGAACTGAACTGTTCTGCCGCTGATGAGCTCCAACTGCTCTTCCGCACGGTTTATGGAGCCTGGTTTATGAAGTTGCTGTTCTCCCATGACGGCAACCTGATCAGACCCAATAATCAAGGCATTGGGATGCCTGATGGACTTTGCTTTCGCTTGGGATAGGCGAGCTGCCATGGCGTCAAACGGCTCATTGGGCAACCGAGATTCGTCCGCGGCAGGAGCGCTTGTCTCAAAAGGAATCCCCAGGCGGTCGAGCAGGTTGGCTCGGTATGTCGATGTTGAGGCGAGGATGAGTGTTGAATCTCTTGATGGCATATCGGTCGTGTTAGTTTTTGACAGCTTTCGATTTTGACAGTTAAAGGCCTGGAACGTATAGTCCGCCGCCATGTCGAACACCGCATTACCACGCGAGGCTGAGTTACGAACTTGGGCCTCCCGCGGCATCGAAGTCGAGGGTGATGTGCTAGTGACTCGGATGCCACGATTACAAGCTGTCGTCGCGAGCGCAGAAGAGCCCGCTTATGCGACGCTCAGGTGCTGGAAAGACGAGCAACATCGGTACGTTGTTGACGTTAAAGTACAGATGACTGTGGCGCTCGAGTGTCAGCGTTGCCTCTCTCATTGTGAGCTGGAACTGGTGACACAAAGCAGCCTATGCGTTGTTTGGGACGAGGATTCGACTAAAGAGCTACCGTCGGGTTATGACCCGCTGGTAGCCGGTGACGTCAGTGATTTACATGCACTGGTGGAAGAGGAATTACTTCTTGCGTTGCCCGCGGTGCCGATGCACGACATAGGTGACTGCGAGGACGTATCAAGAGCGTTCGGCGACTCAACCACGGATGTCGTCGAAGAGAAGGAAAGTCCGTTCGCGGCTTTGGGTGCTTTACTGAAGACACCTAAGGCAGAGGACGACAAGGGATAGAACTTAACACTGGACTCGGTGTCATACACCGAGCCGCTTTAAAAGATGGGAGAGCACCATGGCTGTTCAACAAAACCGTAAAACGCGTTCTAAGCGCGGTATGCGTCGGTCACACGATGCACTGGGTGGTTCCACACTGACTGTGGATAGTACGTCAGGTGAAACACGCCGTCGTCACCACGTAAGCGCCGACGGCTTCTACAAGGGCCAGAAGGTCATCGATACAAACAACGACGACTAAACCTATGTCGTTGGGCGTCGTTTTTCCTGGACAGGGTTCGCAGCGCGTCGGGATGCTTGAGGAAGCAGCCGGCGCGTTTTCAATTGTGTCCGATACCTTTTCCGAGGCCTCCGATGCGCTTGGCTATGACCTGTGGCAATTGGTATCAGAGGGACCGGTGGAGAAACTGGGTCTTACCGAATATACCCAGCCGGCGATACTGACGGCCAGCGTTGCTCTTTATCGGGCGTTCGCTGAGTCAAATACGATTCAGCCAATAGCAGGCGCAGGCCACAGCCTTGGAGAGTATTCGGCTCTCGTCAGCGCCGGTGCATTATCCCTGGCAGACGGTGTTTGCTTGGTTCGACAACGTGGCGCAGCCATGCAAGATGCGGTCCCAGTGGGTGTCGGTGCCATGGCGGTGGTCATGGGTCTCGATGACGGCGTTGTCACTGACACGTGTAACAGTATTTCTTCGGAGGATTGCTTTGTAGGCGGCGTGAACTTTAACGCGCCAGGACAGGTTGTTATTGCCGGGCATTCAGCAGCGGTTGATTCAGCAGTAGCCGCGCTAAAAGACGCGGGCGCCCGCAGAGCAATGCCTTTGCCGGTTAGCGCTCCGTTCCATACTCCCCTGATGCAACCCGCAGCTGAAGTCATGCAGCAAGCATTCGAGGACGTCAAATGGTCTGCACCGCAGTTTCCGGTTGTTAGCAATGTGGACGGCTCGCTACAAACCAATGCGGATTCAATTCGAGACAGTCTGGTCAGGCAGATATCGGCGCCCGTTTTGTGGACTACTTGTATGGCCACATTAGGTGAGAGGGGATGCACTCATTTTGTTGAATGTGGCCCCGGAAACGTACTCAGCGGGCTGAGCAAACGAATCGATAAATCAGTACCTATTAAATCAATAGAAACGGTCTCAGCGATTGAAGCTGGCGTAACCGATCTATAAGGCTTAGATATGTGTGGATCGACAGAAAGTCGTGTGGCGCTGGTTACGGGCGCTACACGTGGGATTGGTAAGGCCATTGCTCAAGAGCTAGCTAGGGCAGGGCACACCGTCGTAGGCACAGCGACTTCAGATGGCGGTGCAGAGACGATAACGTCGCATCTCTCGGAGTGGGGCGGTCTAGGAATGCGGCTCGACGTCAGCGATAGCGAGGCTGTAAAGGCGGCAATCGCGGAAATTGCGGAGCAACACGGCGCCCCCACCATTCTCGTCAATAATGCTGGAATCACGCGCGACAATTTAATGATGCGGATGAAGGATGAAGAGTGGGCGGACGTTATCGGAACAAATTTGAATCCTCTGTTTACGGTTAGTAAAGCCTGCTTGCGCGGAATGACGAAGGCGCGATGGGGCCGCATCATCAACATCTCGTCTGTCGTTGGACAGATGGGGAATGCCGGGCAAGCGAACTACGCAGCAAGCAAAGCGGGCGCAGAAGGCATGTCTCGAGCAATGGCAAAAGAGTTGGGTTCCCGTGCAGTAACCGTGAATTGTGTTGCGCCGGGCTTTATCGATACAGATATGACCAAGGTGCTGACGGACGATCAGAAGTCTCTAATGCTGGGTCAAATACCGTTAGGGCGTTTGGGTGAACCAGAAGAGATTGCGAAAGTGGTCGCCTTCTTGGCAAGTGACTCGGGTGCCTACATTACGGGTGAAACCATTCACGTGAACGGCGGCATGTACATGTGATGCGAAAAAATGTGGGTTTTAATCTCTTCAATAATAGGTAAAATCCGCACGCTATCCGTCTGAGGGCAGGCGACAACAGGAAACCAGAAAGGGGACGTCATGAGCAACATTGAAGATCGCGTAAAGAAAATCGTGGCAGAGCAGCTCGGTGTAAAAGAAGATGAAGTGAGCAATGAGTCATCATTCGTTGATGATCTTGGCGCAGACTCTCTCGATACCGTAGAGCTTGTCATGGCGCTCGAGGAAGAGTTCGATACCGAAATTCCAGATGAAGAAGCCGAGCAGATCACTACTGTTCAGTTGGCTATCAACTACATCAACGAGAATCTCGCTTAAATCTAGAGAGTAATCTCGTGAAAAGGCCGCTCTAGTAAGGGCGGCTTTTTTTTATGCTGGTACAATGAGTGGTCTGACAAATCTGGGGGCACAGATGAACAACCGCAGAGTCGTGGTTACTGGTGTGGGTGCAATAACCGCATTGGGTTTGGACGTTGACAGTACATGGCGTGGCGTTACCAATGGCGTGAACGGGGTTCGCCCAATTGATCATTTTGACGCGTCTGCCTTCTCAACTCGCTTCAGTGCGAGTCTCAATGATTTTTCGACCGACGGTTACCTAGAGGCACGTGACGCGAAGCGCATGGATGCGTTCATTCAGTACGGAATGGTCGCTGGCATTCAAGCAATGCGCGACTCAGGTCTCGAAATTACGGAACAAAATCAGGATCGAGTTGGCTGTAATGTCGGGGCGGGCATAGGCGGTATTGGGCTCATCGAGAAGATGTCCTTAACACTCAATAATTCTAGCCCTAGAAAAATTTCTCCCTTTTTCGTTCCCGGGTCCATCATCAATATGGTGGCCGGTAACTTGTCTATCGAGTTCAATCTGCGTGGACCTAATCTCGCTATGGTGACTGCGTGCACGACCGGCACACACAGCATCGGCTTGGGTGCCCGACTGATTGCGGCCGGTGATGCTGACGCAATGCTGGTAGGCGGCGCAGAGATGGGTACGACACCGGTTGGCCTAGGCGGTTTTGCAGCTGCTCGAGCGTTATCAACGCGTAACGACGATCCTGAGCACGCCTCGCGGCCTTGGGACAAAGATCGAGACGGCTTTGTGCTGGGTGATGGCGCCGGTGTGATGATGCTTGAATCGCTAGAGAGTGCTCAGGCGAGGGGCGCTAAGATTTACGCGGAAGTGGTTGGCTTTGGCATGAGTGGGGACGCTTACCATATGACATCACCACCTGAAGATGGACGTGGTGCTGCTCTCGCAATGCGAAACGCCCTTCAGGATGCCGGAATGAACCCCTCAGACGTTGACTACATCAACGCGCATGGAACGTCGACACCAGCGGGTGATGTCGCCGAAACCGTCGCGATAAAGAGCGTATTCGGGGAGCACGCATACGATTTGGCGGTCAGTTCAACAAAGTCGATGATAGGACATCTGCTGGGCGCTGCTGGCGCCGTAGAGGCAATATTTTCGGTTCTCGCGATCCGTGATGGTGTTGCACCGCCTACGATCAATCTCGAAAATCCAGACGATGGCTGTGACTTAAACTACGTACCCGGTACGGCGCAGGAGCGATCGATCGATGTCGCCGTATCAAATTCGTTTGGCTTCGGCGGAACCAACGGTACGCTCGTCTTTAAAAAATTCAGCTGAGCGCAATCAGGTGCTGATGCGAACTGGGTTGGCACTGGCGCTTCTGGCCTTACTAGCCGTTATTGTTCTGGTCTCATCAGCACGAAACGCACTCGATGAACCTCTTAATCTCAATGCGGAACCGGGTATTTTCGAGGTTCAGCAAGGAGACGGGCTAATTAGGGTTCTGAATACCCTGGAATCTGAAGGAGTGATTGACTCCGCGTTCAAGATTCGGGTCGGTTTGCGGTTGAACGCTACGGACCTTGTCGTCAAGCGAGGAGAGTACCAGCTCTCTGCGGGTGAGACCGTGCTCCAACTGCTCGATCGAATGGATAAGAACGACGTCATACTCTATCCAATCACTATTCCGGAAGGCGTTACCTTCAGTTGGTTTTTAACGAGGCTTTGGGAGCATCCCGAGGTAACGAGGGTACTCGAGAGCGCTCAGGATGTGCGTCTTTTGAATCTAATTCAGCCCCATGCCAGTCCCGAAGGTCTATTTCTGCCTGAGACGTATCTCATCCAGGCGGGCGACACGGACCTTGACGTTCTGATACGCGCAAGAGCTGCAATGCAGAATGCCTTGATGATTGAGTGGAGCGCGCGCGCCGAAAGCGTCCAGCTGAAGCAGCCCTATGAGGCGCTTATTTTGGCTTCGATTGTCGAAAAAGAGACAGGTGTCGCAAGTGAGCGTGCCGAAATCTCGGGGGTTTTTACACGGCGCTTGGCGCTGGGTATGCGGCTCCAAACCGATCCAACGGTTATCTACGGACTGGGGGGCGAATTTGACGGTAACCTCACTCGTCGTCACTTACGGGATGAAGGCAATCAGTTCAATACCTACCGTATCGCTGGCTTACCCCCAACGCCCATTGCACTCCCGGGAAAAGAGGCGATTGCGGCTTCGCTCAATCCAAAAGACGGGAAAGCGCTGTATTTCGTTGCAAAAGGTGACGGTAGTCATGCGTTCAGTCGGACCCTGAGCGAGCACGAGGAAAATGTGAGACGCTATCAACTCAAACGTCGCAAGGATTATCGGTCGAGCCCCAAGTGATGACAGGATCAAAAACGTCAGCAATGTTCGTTACACTTGAGGGAGGCGAGGGTGCAGGCAAATCTACGAGCCGCGATTTTATTGTGTCCTTACTTGAGGAGTACAACGTACCCTTTATCCAAACACGAGAACCCGGCGGGACACAGATTGGTGAGGCCTTGCGAGAGCTCCTGTTGTCGAAAGACGGCACGGCCCCCTCGGTGACCACCGAGCTTTTGATGGTGTTTGCGGCACGTGCGCAACACCTGCACGAAGTTATCGAACCTGCGCTACGGGATGGCAAGTGGGTCTTGTGTGATCGTTTCACCGATGCAACCTACGCGTATCAAGGGAACGGTCGCGGCTTTGACCTGGGGGAAATTGAAGCGCTTGAGACGTTGGTTCAACGCGGAAGACATCCCGATCTCACCCTGTTATTTGATATTGATCCGCAGCTGGGGATGGCGCGTGCTAGACAGCGTGCCGAGCTCGATCGTTTCGAAGAAGAGGAGTTGGCGTTTTTCGAGAGGGTCAGAAAAGGTTATTTGAGCCGTGCTGAATGCGACTCGCGCTTCAGAATCATTGATGCATCGCGATCAATTAGCGATGTGCAGGATGCGTTGCGAGAGATATTGAAGCCACTTTTGGATAGAACATCATGATGCTAGATGTCTTTTCCGAGCATAAAACGACCATTGGTAATCTCCTGTCGCTGCATACCAATAATCAGTTACCCCATGCCATTCTTATTACAAGTGTCTCCGGAGTGGGGCTTGCAAGAGTTGCCAGCAGTCTGTGCGCGACGCTTTTGTGTGAACGAGATGGAGAAGAGGCCTGCGGTGAGTGCAGTAGTTGTAGCCGGGTGTCAGCCGGTACGCACGGTGATTATCGGTGGGTGGAGATAGCTGAGGGGAAAGCGAGTATTGGTGTGGATCAGATCCGCGAAGCCGGTGACTTCGTCACAAAAACGGCGGGTTACGGGTCGCAAAAGATATTGGTCATTGCCGATGCCGAAAAAATGACTACCGGTGCCTCAAATGCGCTCCTCAAAACCTTAGAAGAGCCTCAGGGGAATTCATTTATCGTATTGTTGTCTCAACGAACCTGGCTGCTACCGGCTACGATTCGCTCGCGATGTCAGACCTGGCGGTTACCGGCTCTTAAAGCCGCTTCGTCGATTGATCACCTTCGTACTGCAGGCATTGCTATTCCCTCTGAAATCAGCGAGAACGAACGAGCGCTCGAAAGATTGGTCTTATCTGTGGCCGACGGAAAAGCGGAGTCGCGCTCGGTCGTGATGAACATGGTTGAAGCGATGTTGTCGACCGACATGTCTGTGGCTGACGCGTCAGGCGTGCTTCAAGGCTTTGAACTCACCGACAGTGTCGAGGCAGTCGCACTCGCTCTTGAGGAGCGACTTAGCAATCAGGCTGCAGGAAGTAGCTCACTGATCGCCTTACTGCAGTTGCATCGAGCCATCGCCTCGCTCTTGCAGCGACTCCGAAACGGTGCCGTTCCGGCGAGGGAGTCCACGTGCTACGAGATTGCGAGCTTGATTGCGAAAGCAAGGCGCGACGATGTGGCTGGTATCAATCGAAGCCTTGAGGTCATGGGGGCTTGAACGTGACTTGGCAACCAAGCCAGTCAGCGATAGTCTGAGCGCATGAGCGAAGACAATAAACAGGGCATCCTCTCACTGACGATCAAAGACCGTGCGGTGTTGTACGCGGCCTATATGCCCTTCGTTCGGCACGGCGGTCTTTTTGTCCCCACGAATAAGAAGTATGAGCTCGGAGAGGAGGTATTTATCCTACTGGCGCTCATGGACGAGCCTGAGAAAATCCCGATAAACGGAAAAGTAGTATGGGTGACTCCAAAAGGTGCGCAGGGCAATCGGCAGGCTGGGATAGGCGTTCAGTTCTCCGAGGCCGACTTTGCTGCTGCCACAAAAATTGAAGAGCATTTAGGCACTGGTCTCGTCTCTGACCGTCCTACTCACACGATGTAAGACTCGCTGTATTGCAACAGCATTAGTTTCACGATTCTTGCCATGGATTTGGTCTCCCCCGATTGAATCGATTCACCTAATGTGACACCATCCGCGCCCTTAGGTCAGGAACCACCGACGCACTCGCATGAGTGATCGTTTACGCGGAAGTGGCGAAATTGGTAGACGCGCTGGATTTAGGTTCCAGTGTCTTACGACGTGAGAGTTCGAGTCTCTCCTTCCGCACCAAATTCCTTCATGGATTATTGCCCCACGATGGGGTCTTTAAGTGTTTTAAGTTAGGAGACGAAGATGCGTGTCTCGGTAGAAACGACATCGGGTTTAGAGCGTAAATTAACAGTAGGTGTGCCAGCGGACGAAGTGGATTCCGCGGTTGATAAAAAATTAGCAGAAGCGTCCAAAAATGTCCGCCTGCCTGGCTTCCGTCCCGGCAAGGTTCCCATGAGCGTGATGAAGCAACGGTTTGGTCCTGGTGTCCGTCAGGAAGTTCTCGGTGACGTCATTAATCAGTCGTTCCAAGAGGCGGTGATTGGTGAAAATCTGAGACCCGCGGGACAACCAAGCATCGAGGCCAAGAGTGTCGAGAGTGGGAAGGACGTGGAATACGTTGCGACGTTTGAAATCTATCCCACTGTCTCCCTTAATGAAGTCAAAGACTTTGAGGTCACAAAACTTACCTGTGAGATCGGCGAGAGTGACGTCAACGACATCATCGAAGTGTTCCAGAAACAGCAGGGACAATTAGTCGACGTGGATCGCGCTGCGGAAGAGGGTGACACGCTGACTATCGATTTCGAGGGATTCAAAGACGGTGAGGCCTTCGATGGCGGGGCTGGAACAGATACCGCGCTAGAGCTCGGCTCAGGTCGGATGATTCCAGGGTTTGAGGACGGGCTCGTTGGTGCTTCTGCCGACGATGAGCGCACGCTTGAACTGACATTCCCTGAGGATTATCACTCCGAGGACCTCAAAGGGGCGGCAGTCGAGTTCAAAGTAACCGTGAAAGCAGTGAAAGCGATGGAGCTAGCTGAGCTCAACGCCGAACTTTTCGCCTCCTATGGCGTGGAGGGTGATGATGTCGAGGCCTTCCGAGCAGAAGTTCAGAAGAATATGGAGCGAGAGCTCAAGGGTGCGATCGACGCGCACGTCAAGCAGCAGGTCATGGATGCCATCATAGAGGCGCACCCAGAGCTTGAGATTCCGCAGAGTCTGATTGCCCAGGAAACTGATGCACTGCGGGGCCAGATGTTCCAGCAGTTTGGCGGTGGTGTAAGTCCAGATATGGATCTTAAGAGTATTCTCCCTGATGAGATGTTCAGCGAGCGCGCTGAAACGCGTGTTCGACTGGGCTTGCTAGTGAGTGAGCTCGTGCAGGACTTGGGCGTCCGTGCTGAGCCGAACAAGGTGCGCGAGTTGATCGAGGAGATTGCCTCTACGTATCAGGATCCGGAGGAAGTCATCAACTGGTACTACGAAGACAACAACCAGTTGATGGGCATTGAGTCGCGTGTATTAGAAGACGCGGTAGTGGAAAAGTTGCTTGAACAGGCTAAAGTCATCGAGGAAGCAACGGGCTACCAAGACGCGTTGCAGCGTACCCGCGCAGCGACGCAGCAATAAGCACTGCGAGTTAATTAGGAGAGAAGGGATGTCGTACGGCTACGAGACAGGAAACGAGCAAGCATTGGGTCTAGTGCCAATGGTAATCGAGCAGACCTCACGCGGTGAGCGCTCGTTCGATATCTATTCTCGTCTGTTGAAGGAGCGCGTCATCTTTATCGTAGGTCCCATTGAAGATCAGATGGCAAATCTGGTCGTGGCTCAGTTGCTCTTTTTGGAGTCTGAAAACCCGGACAAGGATATTCACCTGTACATCAACAGCCCGGGTGGGTCTGTGACTGCAGGTCTGTCGATTTACGACACGATGCAATTTATCAAACCTGAGGTCAGCACCATGTGTGTCGGCCAAGCCGCATCAATGGGAGCTTTCTTGTTGAGCGGCGGCGCTAAAGGTAAGCGGCTCATACTACCGAACGCCCGAACTATGATTCACCAACCGAGTGGCGGTGCACAGGGGCAGGCGAGCGATATTGAGATACAGGCCAAGGAGATCCTCTTCTTGCGTGAGCGGCTTAACAGAATGCTTTCTGAGCACACGGGTCAGCCGATGGATGTGATTGAGCGTGACACCGAACGCGATCGCTTTATGAGCGCTGAACAGAGCGTTGAATACGGTCTGGTAGACCAGGTCATAACGTCGCGCTAACGCCTTTTTATAGAAACTAGATCTGCCGCCTTGCAATAGGCGTAGAAACCTATCATCTTTGTGCCTAGAAGATAGGCGAGATACAGGGTCAGACGCGATGACGGGTGACAGCACCAGCGACGAAAACGGAAAACTGCTTTACTGCTCATTTTGCGGGAAAAGCCAGAATGAAGTCCGCAAGTTAATTGCCGGACCCTCTGTTTTTATCTGTGACGAATGCGTTGACCTCTGTAACGACATCATCCGAGAGGAGATTCAGGAGGCTGCTGCGCCAGAGGCGTCTGATAAGTTACCCGTCCCTCGAGAAATTAATGAAATTCTAGACGAGTACGTGATTGGCCAATCTAGAGCCAAGCGCGTTCTGTCAGTCGCTGTTTACAATCACTATAAGCGATTGCGAACCGGCGAAGGCCAGGCCTCAGACGTAGAACTGGGTAAATCTAACATTCTCCTAGTGGGTCCGACTGGATCTGGTAAGACACTGTTGGCGGAAACGCTGGCGCGTCTATTAGACGTCCCTTTTACAATTGCTGATGCAACCACACTTACCGAAGCGGGTTATGTGGGCGAGGATGTCGAAAATATCATTCAGAAGTTGTTGCAGAAGTGCGATTACGATGTTGAGAAGGCTCAAATGGGCATCGTTTACATCGACGAAATCGACAAGATTTCGCGGAAGTCCGATAACCCATCCATCACGCGTGACGTATCGGGCGAAGGCGTACAGCAAGCGCTACTTAAGTTGATTGAAGGTACCGTCGCTTCAGTGCCCCCACAGGGCGGCAGGAAGCATCCGCAACAGGAGTTCTTGCAGGTTGATACCAGCAACATTCTTTTCATCTGCGGTGGTGCGTTTGCTGGTCTAGACAAAGTGATCCAAAACCGCTCGGCAAAAGGCGGTATTGGTTTCTCGGCAGACGTTAGGGTTCAATCAGAGCAGAAAAATTTCGCCGAGAGTTTGCATGACCTCGAGGCTGAAGACCTAGTTCAATATGGATTAATTCCAGAGTTTGTCGGACGTTTACCGATGATCGCGACCCTGGAAGAGTTGGATGTTTCTGCGCTAATGCAAATCCTGACCGAACCCAAAAATGCCCTTACTAAGCAGTATCGGAAAATGTTCGATATGGAAGGGGTTGAAATCGATTTCCGCGAAGACGGATTACGTGCCGTTGCTACCAAGGCAATGGAGCGAAAGACTGGTGCACGGGGTTTGCGGTCTATCCTCGAAAATGTCCTGCTTGAGTCCATGTACAACATCCCATCGCAGACCGGTGTTGCCAAGATCGTGGTAGACGAGTCGGTGATAAACGGCGACTCTGAGCCTCTACTGGTTTACGAAACGCAAGACGAGACGATTGCTGCTCAAGACGCATAAATTGATGCGTCTCGGGGCTTGAGATTGGTGAAAAAGCCCCCATCTCTACCCTGAACACATGGAGATGACTATGAGCGATACATCCGCATTACAGCTACCGTTACTGCCACTTCGCGACGTGGTGGTTTATCCCCACATGGTGCTTCCGCTATTTGTTGGTCGTGAACGCTCGATTGAAGCTCTAGAGCATGCCATGGCCGGTAACAAGCAAGTATTGCTGGTCGCTCAACGCCACGCGCCTGACGATAATCCCGATGTGGATGATCTGTACCAGGTAGGTACTGTCTCAACCATCCTACAA
Organism: Halieaceae bacterium; assembly: GCA_038143085.1. Classification (GTDB taxonomy): domain Bacteria; phylum Pseudomonadota; class Gammaproteobacteria; order Pseudomonadales; family Halieaceae; genus Luminiphilus. The sequence continues at coordinate 407,899 of JAYQLG010000008.1, read as the reverse complement.
CTACTCAAACTGCCGGATGGCACGATAAAGGTGCTGGTAGAAGGTAGTGAGCGTGCGGCTATCGAGGCTATCGATACGGGCGAAACGTTTTCGATGGCAACAGTCAGGCAGATCGAGTGTGAGGACCTGGATGATGCCGATGCTGATCCGGCAATTCGCGAAACCGTAGATCACTTCGAAAAATATGTGAATGTCAGCAAGAAGGTACCCAACGAAGTACTGACATCGCTGTCCGGTATTGATGAGCCCGGTCGACTAGCTGACACGATTGCAGCGCATATGTCAGTTGATTTGCAAGAGAAGCAGAACATCTTGGAGATGTCGGCGGTAAAGGCTCGACTTGAGCACTTGATGTCGTTGATGGATTCGGAGATCGATCTGTTCCAGGTGGAAAAGAAAATTCGTGGTCGCGTTAAAAAGCAGATGGAGAAGAGCCAGCGTGAGTACTACTTGAATGAGCAGATGAAAGCCATTCAGAAAGAACTTGGTGAAATGGACGACGCGCCCAATGAGATCGATGAGCTGCAGAATCGTATCGACGAAGCCAAAATGTCGGATGAGGCTGTCGAGAAGGCTAATTCCGAGCTGAATAAGCTCAAAATGATGTCACCCATGTCAGCTGAGGCGTCGGTAGTTCGGGGCTATATCGAGTGGTTAGTCGGTGTTCCATGGGCAAAGCGCAGCAAGGTTAAGCACGATATCAAGCGGGCTCAGACAATCCTCGATCAGGACCATTATGGACTGGAAGAGGTAAAAGATCGTATCCTAGAGTACTTGGCCGTTCAAAAGCGGGTCAGAAAGCTGAAGGGACCTGTTCTCTGTCTCGTTGGACCACCCGGGGTAGGTAAAACTTCATTGGGCGAGTCGATCGCCAAGTCGACTAATCGTAAATTTGTACGTATGGCGCTCGGTGGCGTGCGTGACGAGGCTGAGATTCGAGGACATCGACGCACTTATATCGGTTCGATGCCCGGTAAGTTGATTCAAAAGATGGTCAAGGTCGGCGTTCGTAACCCGCTGTTCTTGTTGGATGAAATTGACAAGATGGGTATGGATCATCGCGGGGATCCCGCATCAGCCATGCTCGAAGTGCTTGATCCCGAGCAAAACCACGCCTTTAACGATCATTATCTTGAGGTTGATTACGACCTTTCAGACGTCATGTTCGTGTGTACATCGAATACCATGAATATCCCCGGTCCGTTATTGGATCGGATGGAAGTGATTCGAATTCCTGGGTACACGGAAGATGAGAAGGTAAGCATTGCGCGTAAGTATCTTCTGCCCAAGCAGGTCAAAGTAAACGGGTTGAAGCCCGCTGAAATTAGCGTTGCGGATGAAGCCATTCTCGATATTGTTCGTTACTACACGCGCGAAGCTGGCGTGCGAGCTATGGAGCGAGAGCTTGCTAAGGTCTGTCGTAAGGTCGTTAAGAAGTTAGCGTTAGAGGACTGGAAGTCGGGCACCGAAGTTACCTCCGAGAACCTTGAGGAGCTGCTGGGTGTTCGCAAGTTCACCTTTGGTGTGGCTGATGAGGCTAATCAGGTTGGCGAGGTCACGGGCCTCGCGTGGACATCGGTTGGTGGTGAGCTCCTCACTATTGAGGCGGCATCTGTCAGTGGTAAGGGACGTCACGTTCGAACAGGCAGTTTAGGCGATGTTATGCAGGAGTCGATTCAGGCTGCTATGACAGTTGTTCGCTCGCGCTCTCAGGGTTTGGGTATTCCCGCGAAGTATCACGATACGCATGACCTTCATATTCACGTACCTGAGGGTGCAACGCCAAAAGATGGTCCGAGCGCTGGCATTGGTATGTGCACCGCACTCGTGAGTGTCGCCACGAACATCCCGGTACGAGCTGACGTTGCCATGACCGGAGAAATCACCTTGCGAGGAGAAGTTCTTGCTATTGGTGGACTCAAAGAGAAATTACTCGCTGCGCGTCGCGGCGGTATTAAGACGGTGGTCATCCCTCACGAGAATGAGCGTGACCTCGCAGAGGTGCCCGATAACATCAAGGACAAGCTCGATATCAAGCCGGTGAAATGGATTGATGAAGTACTTGAGATCGCCCTTGAATCGTCGCCACAGCCACTGACTGACGATGAGTATTTAGCCGGTACAAACGATGCAAAAGTAGCAAGTTCGGATGGTCAGGAGGAGGGTGAAGCGCGAGCCACGTCTCATTGACGCGATTTCAGTCCGTTTGGGCGAAAAAATTAAGAAATTTTTACATTTCCTGATTGACCCCGAATACGCGCATGGGTAGGCTGGAACTCACTTTCAGGCATTTTCCTAAAGCATACAACGAGGATCTATCGTGAATAAAAATGAACTAATTGATGCTATCGCTTCAGAAGCAGATCTCCCAAAGGCAGCTGCGGGTCGCGCACTCGATGCAGCCGTTGCAGCCATTACTTCAGAGCTCTCTAAAGGCGGCAGCGTATCTCTCGTAGGTTTCGGAACGTTTTCGGTGAAGCCACGTGCAGCGCGCGATGGTCGTAACCCACGCACGGGTGAGACAATTAAGATTGCTGCGTCAAACACTCCTGGCTTTAAAGCGGGTAAGGCGTTGAAGGACGCTTGCAACTCGTAATGGTGTAAAATCTCAGCTGGGGCTGAGAATCAAAAGGGCGCCTAGTGCGCCTTTTTTTGTGGCAAGTAATTTCTTCAAGTTTATAGCAGGGTAAATCTAATGCTTCAGAGCATGCGAGAGGGCGTGAAAAGCCCATGGGTATTGGTGGTTATTGGCTTAATCGTGTTGTCGTTTGTACTCACGGGAGCCGAGTCATTAACTTTCGGCGGTGCCCAATCTGGCGCGGCTAAGGTGAATGATCGCGAAATCTCCTTTAATGAGCTTCAATTTGCGATTGAACAGCAGCGCCGCCAGTTATCCGAGATATACGGCGATCAATTAGATCCAAACTTGCTTGATGACGACCTGTTGAGACCCGGAGTCTTAAATAATCTTATCGATCGTGCACTACTCGAGGATTACGCGACTTCTCTCGGTGTCACCGCGTCTCCCGATGCTGTGCGCCGCAGTATTATTGCAAACCCAACCTTTGAGGTGGACGGTAGCTTTTCCGCCGACTATTACCGCGATGTATTGCGTTCCAATGGTCTTTCACCTGATCAGTACCGCGCAGAGCAAAGTAATACTGACCAACTTATCAAACTTGAGTCCATCATTGCTGATGCGGACTTCATAACTCCGTTAGAGGCGAAAGCAGCCATTGACGTCGTAGTTGAGCGTCGAGATGTACGCTTCTTAGTGGTGCCAGACACCGCACTTTCCGCCGCCTCGGACGTTGATGATGCAGCTATTTCGACGTTCTACGACGCTAATCCGGGGCTATTCGCTCAACCCGAGCGTCTACGTGTGGAGTTTATTGAGTTAAATCCGGCTGAGTACGCTTTGCCTGTCGATGAAGCTGAGCTGGAAGCACAGCTCGCTGACGCACTTGCCGACTATGAGACCAAGGCGCAGTCAGAGGTGGCGCACATCCTATTGATTCAACAGGATGATGAGACAGAAGACGCCTATGCTGCACGCATCGATTCTGTCGGGTCTCGACTCGCCGCCAATGAAGATTTCGCAACTATTGCAGCTGACGCCTCGGATGATATTGGTTCTTCGTTCGTCGGCGGCGACCTGGGCTTCACCGACGGCTCAGTTTTTCCAGATTCGATGGAAGATGCAATTTCTGCTTTAGAGGTGGGTGGTATTTCGCCTCCTGTGACAACTGATGCCGGCACACACTTCATTTTGGTCAAAAGTCGATCAGCGGCGGAGCAGGTTCCGGACGAACTTCTGCGTGCTGAAATCACCGAAAGTCTTCAGACTGCCCAGACTCAGCGCGACCTACTGGTTGCAGTTGATCAACTGCGTGATCTCGTCTTCACCTCAACCGGTTTGGCGACTGCAGCCGAGCAACTCGGTCTCAATGTATCGACATCTCAGGCATTTTCTCGCGAAGACGGTGAAGGTCTTTTCACGGAACCAGCACTTCGGAGCGCAGCGTTCTCGGAGGATGTTTTGATCGACGGCAATAACAGTGATGTGATCGAGTTATCGGGTTCTCGCTTTGTCGCTCTGGCTGTCACAGAACGTCTACCTGAGGGAATAAAACCTTTAGCGGAGGTGCGTGACGGCATCGAGGCTCAACTCGCCTCCGAGGCCAAGGATCGCGCCATGACGACCTTGGTTAATGAGGTCAATGCATCGCTTTCGGCAGGCGAGACACTTGAGTCTGTTTCATCGGCTAAGGGATATGAATGGCGGGTTGAGTTGGCAGCCACCCGGCAAAATGTCAATTTACCCGCTGCGGTGCTGCAATCGGCATTCAGTAAGCGGTCTACAGATACGGAAACGGTGAGTGCCGTTCGCCTCGATGACCAAAGTTATGCACTTGTTCAGCTCGCAAGGACTCAAGCCGGTCGTGAAGACACCATGGTGGGTGTTGAGAGGGATGCTTTGCTGCGCGAAGCCTCAGACGTCACTGCATCACTGCTTAGGCAGGAGTTCATGGCTGACTTGAAGCGAAGGGGCGATGTTGTCATTCGCTAGAGTGACTGTTTGTGGCTGAGGACGCATTTGCGCGACTTGTTCACAACGCTGGGTCGGTTACGGCGGTTGAGGAATCGGCACCGCTATTCTCTGGCAGTGTTAACGGCCGCCAGCCTTACCCGCTTGATCAATGGAATCCCAGTAATTGTGGCTTTGTGGATATTGCCATTGATCGCGATGGGCGCTGGTTTCACGAAGGATCTGAAATAAAACGCGTCGAGCTAGTTTCGCTGTTTGCTGGGCTATTAAGGCGTGAGGACGATGGCGCCTATTACCTTGTTACCCCGGTAGAAAAGGTGGAAGTCGCGGTGGCGTTACATCCACTGATGGTCGTAGACGCGACGCGCGTCGATGATACAACGACAGGACAAAGTCGCCTTGGACTTATCCTCAATTCAGGCGGCGTTTTCTTCCTCAACGACGAGACTGGGCTGACACCAGAGCCAGCGGCTGCCGGTGCTGCGTTCATATCACTACCGAATAAGCTGACTGCATTGTTCACGCGTGCCGCGTGGTATCGGCTGGTGGAAATGGCAGATGACCATGGATGCATCGAAAGTGGTGGTCAAAAGTACTCCCTGCTTTAACTCGGTAGCTAAAGCAGGGAGCTTTGGTGTTACATGTTGGGGTAGTTTGGTCCACCCAGGCCCTCAGGGGTTACCCAGCGGATATTCTGAGAGGGGTCCTTAATATCGCAGGTCTTACAGTGAACGCAGTTCTGAGCGTTAATCTGAAAGCGCGGTTCGTCACCATCTGTGATTACTTCATACACTCCTGCAGGGCAGTAGCGTTGAGCGGGTTCGTCGTAGGTCGGAAGGTTGACCTGAATCGGAATAGCGGTGTCAACCAGCTGCAAGTGGCAGGGCTGATCTTCTTCATGATTGGTATTTGACAAGAAGACTGACGACAAGCGATCAAACGTCAGCACATTATCCGGCTTCGGATAATCGATTTTCTTCGATGACGCGGCTGGCTTAAGACAGGCATAGTCAGGCTTCTTGTCGCGAAGTGTGAACGGCATATTGCCCCGCATAATGGTCTGGTCGAACCACACGGCAGCAGATCCCAAAAGTGCTCCGAACGTGTGCATGTAACCTGCAAAGTTGCGACTCGCTTTTAATTCCTTGCCCAGCCAAGAGTCTGCAACCCGCTGTTCGAAGCCCACTAGATCAGTAGCCGGGGTTTCGGACATAAGCGCTGCAGCAACTTCCTCAGCTGCCAATATGCCGCTCTTCATGGCTGTGTGATTGCCCTTGATCTTGACCGCGTTGAGCGTGCCCGCATCACAGCCAATGATGAGTCCACCGGGGAAGTTCATCTTGGGTAGTGAGTTAAGTCCACCTTTTGCCAGCGCCCGAGCCCCATAGGCAAGGCGTTCAGCACCCTCGAGGTACTTTGCGGTCTTGGGGTGAGTTTTCCAGCGCTGGAACTCTTCGAAAGGACTGACGTGAGGGTTCGAATAATTGAGGTCGGTAATTAAACCTATATAAACTTCGTTGTTCTCGGCGTGATACATGAAGGCGCCACCGGAGGAACCGCTCTCTGATAGCGGCCAGCCAAGTCCATGAATGACCTTACCTTCCTCGTGAAGTTCGGGCTTGATTTGCCAAACTTCTTTAATCCCGATGCCATAGTGTTGCGGGTCTTTCCCTTCATCAAGCCCAAAGTGGGCGATCAATTCTTTACCCAGATGACCACGACATCCTTCAGCGAAGAGCGTGTACTTCGCGTGTAGCTCCATGCCCGGCATGTAGGAGTCTTTCTGTTCTCCCTCCGCACTGATACCCATGTCGCCAGTGGCAACACCTTTTACTGAGCCATCATCATTGAATAGCAGTTCGGCAGCGGCAAAGCCCGGGTAGACCTCGATGCCCATATTTTCTGCCTGCTCGGCAAGCCAGCGGCAGACGTTACCCATGGAAACGATATAATTGCCATCGTTGTGAACAGGCGCCGGTAGGAACAGGTTTGGAATTTGCGCAGCCGATTTGCCGGAAGTGTAGTAGTAGAAGACGTCCTTGGTCACTTCGGTGTTCAGTGGTGACCCCATTGATCGCCAGTCTGGTAAGAGCTCATCGAGTGCTGTGGTTTCCAGAACTGCACCTGAAAGGATATGAGCACCCACTTCAGAGCCTTTCTCAACCACGCAAATACTGACCTCGCGCTCTTGTTCCTGCGCCAATTGACTGAGCTTAATGGCCGCCGAAAGACCCGCAGGTCCCGCCCCGACAACCACTACATCAAATTCCATGGATTCGCGTTCCACTAGTCACCTCCAATTAACTATCGCAATAGGCCAAATCGACACAAAATATGCATAACCTATAGCTTTTTTGAACTCGCGGTATGTTAAAGTATCGCGCCTCGCAAATGTAGTAATGCGGGCAACAAATTGATCTCTGATCGCTACTATTTTCAAACACGTTAACTTTCAGTGGAGATGCTATGAAAGTACTCGTCGCAGTTAAACGCGTTGTGGACTACAACGTGAAGGTGCGCGCCAAGGCCGACGGCTCTGATGTTGAGCTCAACAATGTCAAAATGGCGATAAACCCATTCTGTGAAATTGCAGTTGAGGAAGCGGTACGCCTTAAGGAAGCAGGCACAGCGTCTGAAGTTGTTGTTGCATCTATTGGCGACAAGAGCTGCCAGGAGCAAATTCGCACCGCACTCGCATTAGGTGCAGACCGTGGCATCCACGTTGAAGCTGAAGGTCGTCCTGAGCCACTAGAGGTTGCCAAGCTTTTGAAAGGAGTGATTGGCTCTGAATCACCTGATCTGATTATCCTGGGCAAGCAGTCTATCGACGGTGACAACAACCAGACAGGTCAGATGCTCGCTGCGCTGACCGGCATGGGGCAGGGTACGTTCGCTTCAGAAGTTAATGTAGGTGACGGTACAGTGCAGGTAACCCGTGAGATTGACGGCGGTCTGCAGACGGTGGAGCTCAAGCTCCCCGCGGTAGTAACCACCGATCTTCGCTTGAACGAGCCTCGGTATGCATCTTTGCCGAATATTATGAAGGCAAAAAAGAAGCCTTTAGAAACCGTTTCACCGGCTGACCTAGGCGTCGATATCCAGTCACACGTGACCTTAGTCGGCGTGACGCCACCGGCAGAGCGATCAGCGGGTATAAAAGTTGAATCAGTTGAGCAGCTAGTAGACAAGCTCAAGAACGAAGCGAAGGTGATCTCATGAAGACGTTAATTGTTGCAGAACACGATAATCAAACGCTCAAGGCAGCCACATTGAATGCCGTCGCGGCCGCACAGCAGTTGGGTGGCGACATCGATGTTCTGGTTGTGGGTAGTGGCTGTCAGGCAGCGGCTGACGCAGCTGCAGCGGTTCCCGGTGTAGCTTCAGTATTACTTGCTGACAACGCCGCTTATGAAAACCAGCTCGCCGAAAATGTAAGCCTCGCCGTTGCAGATGTTGCAGCGGGATATGATGCGGTATTGGCTGCCGCCACAGCCAATGGCAAAAATGTGATGCCTCGCGTTGCTGCGTTGTTAGACGTGGCGCAGATCTCTGACATCACGGCGGTTATCGATGCCGATACCTTTGAGCGTCCGATCTATGCAGGCAATGTTATCGCTACTGTTAAGAGCTCTGATGCCAAAAAAGTAATTACCGTACGAACCACTGCCTTTGATGCAGTACCAGCTGAAGGCGGGAGCGCGTCAGTGCAGCCCGTTGATGGTGTTCATGACGCTGGTGTTTCTAGCTTTATCGGTGAAGAAGTCGCAGTCTCTGATCGACCTGAACTTACGTCGGCGTCGGTGGTCATTTCAGGTGGCCGCGGTATGCAGAATGGCGATAACTTCTCAATGCTTGAAGGCATAGCGGATAAGTTAAATGCAGCCATCGGAGCGTCGCGAGCAGCGGTCGATGCGGGCTTTGTCCCCAACGACTATCAGGTTGGTCAGACTGGTAAGATCGTCGCACCTGATCTCTATATTGCGGTAGGCATTTCTGGTGCGATTCAGCACCTCGCCGGCATGAAGGACAGCAAGGTGATTGTGGCAATTAACAAAGACGAAGATGCACCCATCTTCCAGGTGGCAGACTACGGTCTTGTTGCGGATTTGTTTGCGGCCCTTCCTGAACTCGAGGCAGCGCTTTAAGCCTGCCTCATAACTGCCTGTTTTCTCGGGGGATTTATGGCAAAAAGTAATCTTGATGACAGCACAGCCGATGCGGTTGTCGCCGTTGTAATTGTATCAGTGGTTGTACTGAGCGTTGTGGAGTGGCTGTCGGGCCTTCCCGCCTAAGCGACAACAAGGTTAACCACTGTTAAGACGGTGAAAATAAAGATCACCGTAAAGACAATGCCGGCCAATATAAACCAGCCGGCATTCCCTTCTTCAAAGTCTTGCGCCCTGTTTTCATGACTCTGCACGCCAAAAGCTGCGGCAAGAGTGCTCTGCAAAATTCGGCGGAATTTAGGCGGCATGTCTGGGCTCCATATTGGTTATCTGGGATTTTCTAGTTTTATATATTCGTAAAGCAAGTGTAAGAATCTTTTTACAGGATTTCTGTTACCCTAGCCCCGGCGGACGGAGGAATTCATGGTCACCATTACCGAATCAGCGCGTGTGTATTTAAAAGAGCTATTGGATAAACAGGCTGATGCACTTGGCGTTCGAGTCTTTATAAATAATCCCGGCACACCCCAGGCTGAGACCTGCATTGCCTATTGTCGTGAAGGTGACATGCAGGCGAGTGATGAGCAGCATGACTTCGAGCACTTTAATGCTTGGATAGAGAGTCGGAGTATCCCTTTCCTAGAAGACGCCGTCGTTGATTATGCAAAGGACCGGATGGGCGGGCAGCTCACCATAAAAGCACCTAATGCGAAAATGCCGCGCGTCGACGCAGATAGTCCCATTGAAGATCGCATAAACTACTTGCTCTATAACGAGGTAAATCCCTCGCTAGCCGCGCATGGGGGCGATGTTTCACTTGTAGAGGTGACTGAAGATAACTTTGCTATCTTGCGCTTCGGCGGGGGATGTCAGGGTTGTAGTGCTGTCAGTATCACCCTCAAGGATGGGGTCGAGAAAACGTTGACCGAGCAGATTCCTGAATTGGCCGGTGTTCGGGATATGACCGACCATACAGATCGAAGTAACGCTTACTACTAGGCCTCCTGCCTGCTCCTTAACCTAGACTTCAGGCTGTCAGCGAGTTCACGCAAACTGTTCTCCGTGGTATCCCAATCCATGCAAGCGTCTGTGACCGACACGCCATATTGAAGATCTTTCAAATCCGCGGGGATATCCTGACGCCCCTCGTGAAGATGGCTCTCTAGCATCAGTCCAACAATCGAATTGTTGCCCTTCAATATTTGATTGCTGATATCACGTGTCACCAGTGGCTGAACGTTGTGATCCTTGCTTGAATTTGCATGACTACAATCCACCATGATGTTGGAGGGTAGACCCGCTTTTGCCAGTGCTGATTCACATTTGGCAATATTGACGCTGTCGTAGTTGGGGCCGTTACTTCCACCGCGGAGGACAACGTGCCCATAAGGATTACCGCGTGTCTCAAAGATAGAAACGACGCCGTCAGAATTAATGCCGAGGAAGCGATGTGGGTGTTGCACTGACTTTAACGCATTAATAGCAACGTCCAGACTCCCATCGGTACCATTTTTGAAGCCAACCGCTGACGACAGACCACTGGCCATCTCTCGGTGAGTCTGTGACTCGGTTGTTCGAGCGCCAATGGCTGACCAGCAGATCAAGTCCTGGAGGTACTGAGGTGTTATGGGGTCTAGCGCCTCAGTAGCGGTTGGTAAACCCATCTCCAGAAGGTCACGCAGGAGAGTCCTTCCAAGCTTGAGGCCGGCCTCAATATCAAATGAATCATCAAGTGATGGATCGTTAATTAAGCCTTTCCATCCCGTAGTTGTTCTGGGTTTCTCGAAGTAAACACGCATGATGATGTAAAGCGTATCGTCAAGCTCGTCTGACAACGTCTTTAGCTTAGCGGCGTAGTCGATTGCGGCGTCACGATCGTGAATAGAGCAGGGTCCCACCACAACCATGAGACGGTGGTCCTTGCGATCGAGAATGTTGCTAACAACCTCGCGAGATTCTCTTACAAAGCTGAAAATCGACTCATCAACAGGTACAGATGAACGAAGTGCCACAGGTGCCGTTAGGGCCTGCTGTGACGCGACATTGACGTTGTGAATGCTTGATTGGCTCATTACTTCTGTGGGCTCAAAAAAATGAGAGCGGAGCATACCCCGAACACGTGGCGTAGTCATGATAACGACGGGATGATTCGCAATTTAATCGACCCAAGGCTTGCTGTATAACATCCACATGACTATGACAGCTGTATCGCCCCTGCCGAATATCGCCGCTATTTCGAGCGCAGTCGGCGACGGCGTCACCGTGATAACAGCGACACAGCGTTTAGCACGGTATCTTGTCAGCGAGTCGGCTCAGTACCGCTCTTCGGTATCTCGTTTTCCCAAGATTCTCTCTCTGGATGCATGGCTTCGCCAGGAATGGCGCCAGCAGGCAGAGGCGAGCGAGACCCCTAGACGATTGCTAGTTAGCTCTGAAGTCGAGGCCCTGTGGCGAGAGGTGATTTCGCGGTACGAGTCACAAACCCATGCGTTTAGCTTGTTGCAGCCTGAGGCTGCGGCGGCATTGGCGGCGAGATGTAGAGCGTCGCTTAAGGATCATCGGGTGCCAGTGGCATCTGAGCAAGTACGCACATTGTTTGCCTCGGAATCGGATACCGCGTGTTTTCTCAAGTGGCTCGATCGAGTGGATATTCGCTTAAAGCAGGAAGGCTGGGTAATGCCGGAAGACCTTCCTGAGCTGATAACCAATGAGAAAAAGGAGCGGGGCTCGGAGGTATGGTTTCTGTCGGAAGAGACGCCCGTGCCCTCGGTGGAGACTGCTCTGGCCAGCAAATTTAAAGTAACTCGTTGGTTTCACTCTGCATCCATTGAGAGCGGTATCTCTACGGCGGGATACCCGACTCGTGAGGCAGAGATAGCGGCGGCAGCGACATGGGGCTTTCACCAGCATGAGAAAAGTCGGGTGAGCGCCATAGTTCTCGCTGATTATCAGCGCGACCGGCCGCTGTTAGAGCATGAGTTACGTGAGTTGTTTGGCAGCTCGGATCAGGTCTTCACCGATCTTCCGGTGAACTTTAGTCGCGGCATAGAACTGGCCAAAGTGCCCATGTTTCGTGACGCGCTCTTGCTACTAGGTCTTATTGTTCGAGATCTAGGGCGCGCTGAATTAACTGCGCTACTCCGCTCGCCGTTTTTTGGTTGGCTAGATACTGATCGCAATGACAAAGCTACGGTTATTGCGCATCTTTTCAACTCAAAACGGGCCGAATTTGAACTGCGGCATGTCCTGGAAGCCCTAGGCAAGGTGGTGCCAAAAAGCCCTCTGGAGACCGCCTTGTCCGCGGCTCGCGTTGATAGGTTGTCATCATTGCGCTTGTCTGCCTGCGAATGGAGAGACCGCGTGTCTTCTCTTTTACAGACAGCAGGCTGGCCATCCGCCTCTGGATTGGACTCCGTGGAATATCAGCAGCTGGAGTTGGTTGATGGGCTTTTTGATGAGATCGAGGCCAATTCACTCGATCATGAGCCGTACCCGCTAACTCTTTTCGTCTCGCGTCTAGGTTCAGTGCTATCCGAGAAACTTTTTCAACCACAGACGGAAGTGGGGAAGCTACAGGTGATGAGCCTGGCCGACACTACCGGCTTGTCTTTTGAAGCTATCCGGATAGTTGGAGCGACCTCCGAATCTTTGCCGTCCAAGCCCAGTTTGTTGAGTTTTATTCCCTGGGAGATCTGTCGGTCGTATCAGATCAGCAAAATTGACGAGGAGGCTCACGAAGAAGTTGCGGCGAGACTTATTGGACAACTGAGTTCGGTAGGCGAAGTGTCGTGTACGTATCACCGAGTCTCGGATGGCACGGCCAAACTAGCCAGCCGGTTTTGCGACCTGAGTCATGAAGAGTCACCCAGTGACGGGCGCAGTGGCAAAGGTATCGTTGTGCCTCTTGAATCGATCGATGACCCCGTAGGTTTAATCACGAATCTTCCCAACCAGCAAGTAGGCGGTGTATCGCTTCTCGAGCAACAAGCGTCTTGCCCATTGAAAGCACACCTGAATCACAGACTGAGTATCAGGCCTTTGGAGGATGAAGCAGAAGGACTTACGCCCGGTGAGCGAGGTGGCGTGCTTCATGAGGCGCTCAAGCACTTGTTTAGCTCGTTGAAGAACAGTGATCAGATCAACGCATTAACGGCAGTAGATCGTGAGGTGCTTATCGAGGCGGCGGCTGATGAGGCGGTCAGGGGTTTGAAAGCACCAGTCAGAGAGAGAGTAGGGCTGTCCGCACTGGACTTGGAGCGTCAGAGACTGAGTGGCATCTTGGCGGCTTGGCTCGAGGTTGAAGGCAGCAGAGATATAGGTTTCACCGTGGAGTTAAGTGAGGCACCTCTCGAATGGGAGTGTGAAGGGCTTAACCTATCGCTGAAAGTCGACCGAGTGGACCGCCTGAGTACCGGACAACGGATTGTCATCGACTACAAATCGAGCGCCGGACAGTCGGCAACAGATTGGTCGCAAAGCCCACTCAAGTCGCCTCAACTTCCATGTTACAGCCAGGTCATCGCCGACGTGGAAACAATCGCCATTGGCCAAGTATCAATGAACGAGCCAGGCTATTTGACGCTGGGCGCCGATATTGGGCTTGATGATGCCGATAAGAAGAACAAAAAAGCCATGGATCGCGCTGGTGTGAGCGAGTTAGCTGACTTGAAAGATCAGTGGCTGGCCGATCTCAGGTCTTTGGTAAGGGCTTTTGTTGATGGCAGCGGCACACCGACCCCATCACCCACTGCGTGCCGCTATTGTCACTACGCTGCCATTTGCCGAGCTCATGTAGTGTCCGATTGGGATGCTGAAGAGGAGTTGTCGGGTGAGTGACACAGCTGTCCGTCATGAGGTCTTAGATACCACAAAAAGCTTTTGTGTTACGGCACCGGCGGGCTCGGGAAAGACCAGCCTACTGACACAGCGGGTTCTTGCATTGCTTGTCACCGTGGAACGTCCAGAGCAGGTATTGGCGATTACATTTACCCGTAAAGCAGCGGCAGAGATGCGCGAGCGGGTGATGGAGGCACTGGACGCAGTTAAGCAGGGTATTCAGGCAGAGAATGAGCATGAGGCGCGAACCCAGTCACTGGCAGATGCAGTCTTGGCGCATTCGAGGGCCTTGAATTGGAGCTTGACTGCAGAGAGCTTGAACATCCGCACCATTGATGGATTAGCGGCGCAATTAAACCGCGTCATGCCCGTATTGAGCGGGCTTGGCGGTGGTATCACCGTGACAGATGATGTGCTGCCGCTTTATCAGAAAGCGACGTCGGAGTTATATGAGCTCGTTGGAGAGGATTCGAGTCGAGGCGAGGCGCTGCGTCAATTACTGCTGAGTATGGATAACAATTGGCAGCGCTGCTCTGAATTACTTCTCGAGTTATTGGGTCGCCGAGCCGATTGGTTACCAGAGTTGGGTCAGCATACCGATCCTGAGGGCGCGAGCCAGCGACTTACAGCAACCGTTCAGGCCGTTATCTCTGAGCGCCTGTCAGCCCTCACAGAGACGATCGACGCTCACTGGCTGTCGGAACTTGAGCATCAGGTAAACGCTGCTGTGGGGCGTTTGAAGACCTACGTAGAGAGTGGACTGGTGGAGCCTCAAAAAGTTGATATCCCGGTAGCCCCTATTCAACTCACCAACGAACCGGCTCAGCTACGTAGTTGGCAATGGGTAGTACGTTGGATTCTGACAGGCGACAAAAAGCCCAGAAAGCGTCTCGATAAGAATAATGGTTTTCAGGCCAAGGTTGATCAAACAGCGAAAGACGACGTGCTTGGGCTTATTTCGAAGCTCGAGGAGCGGGCAGACTGGTTGGATTTGCTGGTAGAAATCGCCTATTTACCCAGCACGACAAACGATGATCAAGAGTGGCAAGGGGTGCTTCACTTATCCCGTGTGTTACCAACCCTGGCAGCTCAATTACTGACCGTTTTTCGATCGAGAGGTGTGGTTGATCACACCCACATTGCCATGTCAGCTGAAGCGGCGCTTGGAACCGATGAAGAGCCCACAGACCTCGCACTTCGACTCGACTATCAACTGGCCCACATTTTGGTGGATGAGTTTCAGGATACCTCTCAAGGTCAATATCGCTTGCTGGAAAAACTTTGCCGGGGTTGGTCAGAGCACAACTATGCAAACCCTAAGCATCCACGCACGTTATTTATCGTGGGTGATGCAATGCAGAGTATTTATGGGTTCCGCTATGCAGACGTGGGTCTCTTTCTTAGAGCACGGGAGGAGGGAATCGCGGGAGTTCAGCTTAACGACCGATCACTGTCGCGCAACTTTCGCTCTCAAGCTGGCGTGATCGACTGGGTAAACCGACAGTTTTCCTCGATTGTCCCAAGTATGGGGATCGCCGACTTGGCGTTGTGCCCATGACCATAGCCGAGGCGACGCGATCTGAAGGTCTTGAGCAGGCAGTCGAGATCCATAATTTTCCCGATGATCAAGTGCGGGAGACAAACTATGTCTTTTCGAGAATTTGCAAGCTACTGAGTCAATCGAATGACAGCACTATTGGTGTGCTAGCAAGAACCCGCTCCTCGCTTGAGCCGATATCCCGAATGTTGCGCGATAGTGGGATAGACATTGTCGGTTCGGATCTCACCTCGTTCTCCCGCAGAGCGGCGGTCATGGACCTGGTGTCGCTAACCCGCTATTTAGCCAATCCAGCCGATACCGTCGCATTGATTGCTTTATTGCGCAGTCCAATGGTGGGCTTAACGCTAAAAGACCTAGGCTTACTGACCCCCATCCTGACTCGATACTCGCTGGCCGCTTCGGTTGAGAAAATAGCAGACGAGAGCGTTGAGCTATCCACGGACGGTCAGAAGCGTAGCGTGTTTGCCCTGAAAGCACTCCTATGGGCTGAGGGTAAGCGTGATCGTCTAAACCTCGTTAACTGGGTCGAGGAAACCTGGAAACGCCTCGGCGGGGATCTCATCTTGCCAACAGAAGAGGAGCCGGACACTCGCGCCTTCTTCCAGCAATTAAGAGATCAGGAAGCAGAGGGGGCGGGGTTGGATGCCGACCGTTTAGTTTCCTGGCTCGAAACAAAACACGCGACGATTGAGTCGACTACAGCGCGTGTTGAGTTGATGACCTTGCACCGGAGCAAGGGACTCGAGTTTGATCATGTTTTTATCGTGGGCGCAGGGAAATCTGGTCGGTCCAGTCAAAAACCCCTGTTGCGGTGGAATCGAGATGAGCAAAACGGGCTTTTGATTGCCGCGCGGCCTGCATCCGACGCTGAAGACACGCTTTATGACTATCTGGGGTTTGTTAACAAGCGCAAGGAAGCTCAAGAACTCATTCGACTCTACTATGTCGGGATTACCCGCGCTCGCGAGAGTTGCAGTGTGACTGCCACCTTGTCGTCCGAGTCTCAGTGGCCACCCAGAAATACCGGCAGCTTTTGGTCTAATTTCTGCGCCGCAGCCCCTCAGGTTCAATTTCACCCACCAGGCGAGAGTCAAAGCAAAGTCGCAGCAGAGCAGGGGTATAGCCAACTGCTGCGGGTGGTTGATACGCCGGATAGGTTCCTGAGCGAAACAGTCGAGGCATCGCCTGCGTCTGCGTTGAGGTCAGGAAATCTGCAGAGTAGGCGCTACGGAACAGCGCTACACCGTGGGCTAGAGTTACTGGCGCTACAAGACCCACTCCCAAGTGAATGTCCTGCCTCAATATCGCGAGCCATGAGATTTCAGTTGGCTGAGCTCTCAAGTCCTAGTGCAGAGATCGCAGAGGAGCTGGATTCACTGATTATCGATGTGAACCGTGTACTTTGTGACGAGGTGGGCCGCTGGGTGCTATCGGCCCATCATCACGACGCACAGTCAGAGCTCTCTCTTTTCGTGGCAGAGACACAAAAGCAACTTGTGGTTGATCGTACGTTCATCGATGCCCAAACGGGAATTCGCTGGATTATTGATTACAAGACAAGTCGTCCCGCCGATGACGCATTAATGACTGATTTCTTTGACGAAGAGGCGGCTCGATATCGAGATCAACTGATGAGATATCGATCTGCGATGCAGCTCTACGATCAGTGTCATCACCCGGATGTGGTGGATACCCGCGTAGCACTTTATTTCTCAGCGGTAGCAAAGCTGCACGAGGTTACAGTCTAAGCGGGTCCCAGGGGTACGATACCCGTCGGATTGATGCTCGCGTGACTGCCGTAGTAATGGGCTTTGATGTGATCTCGATTGATTGTCTCTGATACACCCGGAACAGCTTTCAGGCGGTCGACATAGTCGGAAAGCCTTGGGAACTCAATGAGCTTTTGCCGGTTTAATTTGAAGTGCCCGTGATAAACCGAATCAAATCTCACGAGTGTTGTAAAAAGACGCCAATCTGCCTCTGTGACGCTATCACCAACCAGGTAAGTTCGTTGTGCCAGTCGCTCTTCAAGCCAATCCAAGGCAGCAAACACCCTTGAATATTCCTCTTCATAGACTGCCTGGGTTGTGGCGAAGCCAGTTTTGTAAACGCCATTGTTGATATCGTGGTAGATCCGGTCGTTTATGACATCGATCTCTGATCTATGTCGCTCTGGATAAAAATCCTGTGTATCGCCCGTTAAGTCGTTGAATTGAGAATTCAACATTCTGATGATCTCAGCGCTTTCATTGTTGACGATGGTACCCAGCTTCTTGTCCCAAAGTACTGGGACGGTCACTCGCCCTTCGTAAGACGCATCCGCCGCGAGGTAGACCTCATACATGCGTGTGCATCCCAAAAGTGGTTCAGGCTCTGAGAAAACCCAACCCTCTGACAACATGAGGGGATCGACCACACTGACTGAAATATGTGCTTCTAGTTGCTTGATCGACCGAAAAATCAAGGTTCGGTGAGCCCACGGACAGGCAAGGGAAACGTACAAGTGGTAGCGTCCTGATTCGGCGGCAAATCGGCTGTCCTCAGAACCAATCCAATGCCGAAAAGCACTGTTTTGACGCTCGAAGCGACCGCCTGATTTACCAGTGTCGTACCACTCATCGACCCACTGTCCATCAACAATTAGACCCACCGTTATCCTCCTTATGCTCTTCTAAATATTGAATCGATGCTTAGTCGGCCGCTACCAGCTATCGTCAGATAAGCGCTCATGGCAAGTAGGGTTAAAGAGAACTCGTAACCGTTTGCACTCATAAAGAACCCGTTTGACCAATGTGCCGACATCATGGCAACTAACATGAGTAGGCTGGCCGCCATTGCTACGGGCCTAGTAATGACGCCTAGAATGAGCGCGATCCCGCCGAAGAACTCGATGCCGCCAGCTATCATCGCCATTGCGAAGCCAGGCTCCAATCCGATCGAGGCCATCCATTGACCAGTCGCTTCCAGCCCGTAGCCTCCCCACCAACCAAATAATTTTTGTCCACCATGCGCTATGAATACTGCTCCAAATGCAATTCGGACGGGTAAATCCGCTATGCCGTTATTACCACTAAATAGAATGTTCATCTTTACTCCTGCCTGTTTTGAATGTGTTAGCTGTTTCTCGTTGAAACGGGCGGCATCCTATCGACTCGAAGACGCTATAAAAATACTGTAAAGTAACGGGTATACTTCAAAATTTTTGAATTAATATGATTTCACTCGAACTTATCCGACTCCTACGCCACATCAGGAATGCAGGTACGCTGAGTCAAGCTGCTGCCCAAAGTGGCAAAGCGGCATCGGCACTAACCTATCAAGTCGATAAGATGCTGCCCAAAGTGGCAAAGCGGCATCGGCACTAACCTATCAAGTCGATAAGTATGAAGATTCTCTAGGGATTACCTTGTTACAGCCGCATGGACGAACCATTCGGCTTACAGAAGCAGCACTGCACATCTGTGAGATGGGCGCTGATATCTTGAACAGCGTTGATTCACTTGAAGCGCAAGCTTTAGCCATAGGAACGGGGGTAGAGCCGAGGATTCGATTGGCCGTTGACACTTGGGTATCCACTGATGCTGTGATGAGTGTGATTTCGGATTTCTTGGCTGAATACCCTCAGGTTGAGCTACAGATCGAACACCAAGCGTTACAGGGCACTTGGGACGCACTCACCACGCAGCGCGTGGATCTTATCGTTGGTGCTATCGCGCCAAAACCGGCTGGGTCTGGAGTTCAGACTTTGCCCTTAGGAAAAACTGAAAGAGTTTTAGCGATAAGTCCGGATCATTACTTGGCAAAGCGTGGTGCCTTGCTCACGGACGAAGATCTCGAGGCTGCTCGTTGGGTCGTTATTAAGGATTCTTCGTCGATGTCGCCAAAGCGAGATCTGCTTCCTACTACCCCTCAAAGCGTGATACTGGTTGACTCCCTCGAAGCCAAGCTGGCTGCACAGATACAAGGCCTAGGGATAGGGTTTCTTCCGCCGCAGGTCGCGAAGTCTATGGTCCTTAAGGGACAACTGGTCGAGATAAAACTAGATAGCAGGCCGCCGGATATTGAAATGCTTTTGGCCTGGCGCACAGATAGCAGGGGACAGGGCCTGATCCGGCTTATTGATATGTTCAGCAGTGCGGACCTATTGCCTCAGCACTAGCCTTCGTCTTTCCAGCCCCGTACGGCACCAAAAACATCAGCTGCAGAATCGCCCGTGTGGCGTCCTTGCTGTTTGAGCTGCGCGATGATGGCGGGGGAGTGCCACCGGAGGAAGGGATTAATGCGCAGTTCTTGCCCAATGGTCGAAGGCACTGTGGGTAAATCGCTGTCACGTCGTTGCTCGCAGATCCGAATATGAGCCAATAAATCGGCATTCGTAGGTTCAACTTTGCGCGCAAAACTGAGATTAGCCATGGTGTATTCATGCGTGCAGTAGACCTTGGTCTCGCTGGGTAGGTCGCTCAATTTCGCCAGGGACTGCTGCATCATGGGAAAAGTGCCTTCAAATACCCGACCGCAGCCGCCTACGAATAAGGTATCACCGCAAAACAGCGTCCCATCCTCTGCACTATAGTAGGCAATGTGATCCAGGGTGTGCCCCGGCACTTCCATGACCTCGAATCCATACCCGAGAACCGTGACTTGAGCACCTTCAGTCAATGTCTCGTCAATGTCCGCAATTTTGGGGTTATCGGGACCAATTACTCGGCATCCAGTAGCGCTTTTCAGCGCGCCAACACCGCCTGTGTGATCAAAGTGATGATGCGTGATGATGATGGTATCGAGTGTCAGGCCTTGCTCTTCTAGCGTCTTGAGCACAGGCGCTGGATCGCCCGGGTCAACGACCGCGGCCCTACCTTCATGAACGATCATCCAGATGTAGTTATCGGAAAACGCAGGAATTGGGGTGATATTCATAGGATTTCTCGTTACCTAAGCTATTTGCAGTCAACTCGGGAAACGATACCCTTGGTGCATGGGAAATCAAGCCGCCAAAAAGCACCACATCACGACACGAGACCATTTGCACGAGTGGTATACGTCTGCGCCTGTCGGCCGCCGGTTGCGACAGCAGGTGGTCGATGAGCTAGATAGCCAGCTAGAGCGCTTATTTGGCTATCACACGCTATTTCTGGGCGTGCCACCCGATCTATCAATCAAAGACGTCGCGCATTCACAGAACAAACTGGTGGCCTCTACTGATGGCGCTGTGGTTGAAGGTGCGCAAAGTGTTGTTTGTACCGATGAGTGGCTCCCTTTTGCTACTGAAACGATTGATACGGTCGTTGTGTTTCATAGTCTTGAGGTCGCTGGCGAGCCTCACCAGGTGCTAAGGGAAATACACCGCGTACTTGTTCCGAGCGGCAATGTGATCATTGTGGGCTTCAATCCGGAAAGCTTTTTTGGATTGGGTTGGTTAATGGCTCGATTCATTTCGCCTCGAAAATGGCGTGACCTCCAACTGGAGCGCATACCCAAGTTAATGGACTGGCTGTCACTGTTGAATTTTCAGGTCGACAAACCAAAGCATAAACTCGTGCTAAGGCCTATCGGCAAAGGTGCGCTGTTCCGCTGGATGGCACGGCTCGACGATTGGCTGATTGACCATCGCGTACCCATGGGTGGCGCATTCGTTGTGCATGCGAAGAAGCAAGTGGGTGCAGGTGTTAAAGGACTTCAGCGCCGGCGCGTGCGACCTCGCCTTGTGCCTATTCCCGTGTCGAGACCGGCTGTCGGCGCCGAGACGCATCAGCGCTCTGGAAATAACCCTCTGAATGAAAACAGTTGAGGTTTTCACTGACGGGGGGTGCCGAGGCAACCCGGGGCCTGGCGGATGGGGGGCGGTGCTCCGGTTTGGCGGCCACGAACGGGAGCTTCGCGGCTCAGAGGAGAACACGACCAACAACCGAATGGAGTTGCTCGCCGCGATCAGCGCCCTTGAGGCAATGACTGAACCGTGTGCGGTTATCCTCACGACAGACTCTACCTATGTCAAAGACGGTATCACTCGCTGGATTCGCAACTGGAAAGCCAATGGCTGGAAGACGGCCGCCAAGAAGCCTGTTAAAAACAAGGATTTATGGGAAAGACTGGATGCTGAGTGTCTGCGCCATCAGGTTGAGTGGCGGTGGGTGAAAGGGCACGCTGGGCACCCTGAAAATGAGCGCGCTGATGGATTGGCGAACTTAGCGATGGACGAATTAGGAGCTAGTTAGCATGCGTCAGGTTGTACTGGACACCGAAACAACAGGACTTGAAGTAAGCCAAGGGCACAGGATCATTGAAATTGGCTGCGTTGAGATTGTTGATAGAAAGCTTACCGGTCGGCATTACCACCAGTACATCAAGCCTGAGCGCGCCATTGATCAAGGTGCCCTGGAAGTACACGGCATTACCGAAGAATTCTTGGCAGATAAACCCGTATTTTCGCGCATTGCGGACGAGTTTATGGACTTTATCCGTGGTGCCGAGCTAATCATCCACAACGCGCCATTCGATGTTGGCTTCATCGATGCTGAACTGAAGCTACTGGATGCGGACGCTCGTCTTGTTGCAACCGAATGCAAGATCACTGACAGCCTGCAGTTGGCTCGGGCGAAACATCCGGGACAGCGAAATAATCTCGATGCGCTGTGCCAACGTTACGCTGTCGATAACAGCAACCGAACTTTGCACGGCGCTTTGCTCGATGCTGAGATTTTGGCTGATGTTTATCTGCTGATGACGGGCGGGCAAACGACGCTAGGCCTATCCGCAGATGACGATGCGACAGGATCGACCGCAGGCAGTTCAGGTGCCATCCGCCGATTAGCAGCCGACAGACCTAAGTTAAGGGTAATTTCTGCGACAGACGAGCGAGACGCAAGCCCATGAAGCTCGTCTTGATAAGTTATCGGAGATAGCTGAAAACGGAGCGGTGTGGCGCCGTTGACGCCACACCGCCGGCTTTTCAGAGCGTGTAAATAACCGCAGTCAGACCTACGGCAGTCAATACGATGGTGTAGGGCAATGCCATGACGACCATACGCCCGTAGGAGAGACGAATCAGCGGAGCAAGCGCTGAGGTCAGAAGGAACAAGAAAGCCGCTTGTCCGTTAGGAGTCGCCACAGAAGGCAGGTTCGTCCCTGTGTTAATGGCCACTGCCAGCTGATCGAACTCCGCACGTGTTATCACACCGTTATCCAATGCTGTCTTGACCTCACCGATGTAGACGGTTGCAACGAATACGTTATCCGAAATCATCGACAAAACACCATTGGCGAGGAAGAACATTGCGGGTCTAACACTACTCTCCATGGCCAAAACAGCCTCAATAACAGGAGAGAATAGGTGTTGCTCATGAATGACCGCCACAATGGCGAAAAATACCACCAGCAGGGCTGTGAAGGGCAATGCCTCCTCAAATGCATGCCCCAGCTTGTGTTCTTCTACGATGCCGTTAAACGCCGTTAGCAGCACGATAATCATGAGACCAATCAGACCAACCGCCGCCAGATGCAGCGCAAGCCCGATGACTAGAACACCTGCGACTAATGCCTGTATCACCAATCGAGCGTTGGACAGTGGTGTCGCTTTCGCATTTTCCTGAGCCTGAAAGTCTTCGAGAACCGACCGGACCTTTGGAGGAAGCTCAGTCCCGTAACCGAAGATCTTGGTTTGCTCAAGGAAGAGACAGGTCAGTAATCCCGATACCAGTACCGGCATAGTGATGGGGGCCATTAGCCAAAAGAACTCCATGAATTCCCATCCGGCCACCGTCGCAATCAAAAGATTCTGAGGTTCGCCAACAAGCGTACATACACCGCCCAGTGCTGTACCTACGGCGCCGTGCATCAAAAGACTTCGTAAAAAGGCTCTGAACTGCTCGAGATTCTCTTCGTTTTCGGCTTTGACTGCATCGTCGGTCGTGTGGTCGTGTTGCGAGTCATCAAAGTCAGTGCCAGACGCCACCTTGTGATAAACGGTAAAGAAGCCAACACCCACGCTAATAAGTACCGCGGTTACGGTGAGCGCATCCAAAAAGGCCGATAAGACCGCAGCCACCAATGAAAAGAGGACTGAGAGCAGCTTCTTAGATCTGACCCGGAGCAAGATCTTGGTAAAGATGAAGAGCAGCAGCTCTTTCATGAAGTAGATGCCTGCGACCATGAACATCAGCAGCAAGATTACTTCAAAGTTGGCTTCTGCTTCGTGGAAGACCGTGTGTGGGTCGGCCAAACCAATCGCAATAGCCTCTATTGCAAGGAGACCGCCAGGCTGCAGGGGATAACACTGCAAGGCGAGGGCGAGCGTGAAGATGAACTGCGCAATCAGCACCCAGCCTGTGACAAAAGGTCCTGCCACATTGAGCAAGATCGGGTTGATGACCAAGAACGCAATGATCGTTTTCTTGTACCAATCAGGGGAGGCCCCGAGGAAGTTTTGCCAGTATGGATTAGCTACCGCAGTGTTCATACAACGTTGTCCTTTTATAATGTAATGTGAGCGCCCAGAATATCCGTTGCTATACGCATTCGGTCACAGAGTGGACGAGTGTGTGGTGCCTTCAGGTTATACGAAGCAAACTAAGAAATAAAAGACGTTTTCTACCTACCTGTCGATCAGTTCGCAGATTGCTTGAGCAGGCTGGTATGGCCCCCTAGTATGTCCTTTCAAGGAGAGTCAGTATGTTGAATTTTACGCGTCCCACGTCGACCGCTTCGGCTACCGACCTGGTGTGGCCATTCCAGGGACGCCATTTAGTGAGCGAGCTGATGGGGTCGCCTGGAGCACCGATTCCACTCGGTCAGTTGATGAGCGACTTTACAA
The DNA here is from genome assembly GCA_038143085.1 of Halieaceae bacterium. GTDB lineage: Bacteria > Pseudomonadota > Gammaproteobacteria > Pseudomonadales > Halieaceae > Luminiphilus. Next base: position 383,978 of record JAYQLG010000008.1, on the reverse strand, counting down.
CGATTACCGATATCACACCCGTTGGCTTTCTTGATGACAAACCCGTATTTGCCTGCTCGGTAGAGACCGCCAATATGGACGTTATGAAGTACACGAGTGGCAACTTATTTGCGCTTATCGGGCGGATTGCTGGTGAGCAATTTGACGTCATTGGCCGGGCGTATCAACTGCTTTGCTGGGAGAGAGATCATCGCCATTGTGGCCGCTGCGGTAAGGAGACCTCGCTAGCGGACAAAGGTCAGAGCCGCGCCTGCGAGCCCTGCGGTTTGAGCGTTTATCCGCGGCTATCACCGTGTGTAATCGTGCTTGTAACACGCGAAGAAGAATTATTATTGGCGGCGGGCGTGGGCTCTAACCGGCGTTTCTACAGTTGCCTTGCGGGCTTTGTAGAGCCGGGGGAAACCTGCGAACAAGCGGTGCAACGTGAGGTGATGGAAGAGGTTGGGGTAGAGGTTGATGACATCCAATACCATGGCTCTCAACCTTGGCCATTTCCCGGGCAGTTGATGCTGGGATTCACGGCAAAATGGCGCAGCGGAGATATTAATATCGACCCCGAAGAAATTGATGACGCGATCTGGTGTACGGCCGATAATTTGCCACCTGTGCCACCTCCGTTTTCAATAGCGGGACAGCTCATTAACGGTTTTTTAAAGTCATTGCCTTAATGTCGCCGCATTAGGCGGCAACCAATCAGTAAAAGGATCACTCTTGGAATTTTTATACGAATTAGGCCTCTTCGCTGCACAAACCGTGCTCATCGTCTTGGGCATTGTCGCCATCATTATGGTGATTGCTGCCAGTGCCGGGCAAAAAAGCAAGGGTACAGACGAAGGTTTTATCGAAGTGCGATCAATCAACGATCGATTTGATGGATATACCGCTGCCATCAGAGAACTATCAGACACTGATGAAGTCGCGAAAGCGCGCGCGAAATTAGACAAAAAGGCTGAAAAAGAGCGTGCGAAGGCGGATAAGGTACGTGCAAAAGAAGTTGGTAAAGCCGCTGAAAGCCCAAGCGACATAGAGAGCGAACGCCCACGTACCTTCGTCCTAAGCTTTGAAGGCGACATGATGGCCTCTCAAGTTGAAGCCTTGCGCGAGGAAATATCGGCTGTGCTTCCGAATGCGCAAGCCGGTGATGAGGTTTTGTTGAGGCTGGAGAGCCCTGGCGGTGTCGTACACGGATACGGGCTTGCTGCGAGCCAGCTCAGCCGAATCAAAGAAGCGGGCGTGACACTGGTCATTGCCGTGGACAAAGTAGCTGCTAGCGGGGGCTACATGATGGCTTGTGTGGGTGACCGCATCCTAGCCGCGCCGTTTGCTGTCCTGGGTTCCATTGGTGTCGTTGCGCAGATGCCCAATTTTCATCGATTGCTGAAGAAAAATGATGTTGATGTTGAGCAGTTCACTGCTGGCGAGTTCAAGCGCACCATCACTATGTTTGCTGAGAATACCGATAAGGGTCGCCGCAAGTTTGAATCCGAATTAGAAGATACTCATGGTCTGTTTAAGCAGTTTGTTTCGGATAATCGGCAAGGCATTGATATTGATAAGATTTCTACGGGTGAAGTTTGGTATGGCCAACAGGCAATCGACGTTGGTCTGATTGACGAAATATCCACCTCCGATGGATACCTGCAGCGGCTGGCCAAGGATCGAGACCTGATTGAAGTCCGATATAAGCGCAAGCAAAAATTGGCAGAAAAGATGGGTTTCGCCGCTGAAGCTACGGCTGACAGACTCTTTCTGCGGCTGTGGAAGCGAGTCAACGACACACGCTTTTTATAGGAAATATCCCGAGGGGAGCAGCATTGACTGGAAACGCCATGGCACACCGCATCGATTTTGAGAGCTTATTCTCGCTTCAAGGGCGTACAGCGCTGATCTCAGGAGCATCTAGCGGACTGGGCGAGCATTTTGCGCAGGTATTGTCGGGCGCAGGCGCCCATGTAGTCGTTGCCGCTCGACGTGCGGATAAGTTGACGTCACTGGTACACAATATTCGCGATCAAGGCGGGATGGCAGACGCCATCACCATGGATGTCACGTCGCGGCAAAGCGTGCGCGAAGCGTTCGAGGTTTTTGATGCAAAGTTCTCTCGGCTGGATATCCTCGTAAATAACGCGGGTATTGCGAATCCGCCGCTGCGTTTTGTCGACGCGACTGAAGACGACTGGGGCCCCGTTCTTGACGTTAACCTCACTGGTGCGTGGCGTGTTGCGCAAGAGGCTGCCCGGCGCATGAAGCAGCAGCGCAGTGGCAACATTGTGAATACGGGATCTATTTACAGCCACGTGTCTGGTACGCATAAGGCCGATTACAACGTATCAAAAGTCGCGATCGATCAGCTCACAAAGAATATGGCGCTTGAGCTCGCACGCTCGGGGGTTCGCGTGAATTCTCTGTGTCCTGGCTACTTCGAGACAGCGATCAACGAAAAGGAGTTCGCGACAGAGCAAGGTCGAGCCTATGTAAAGCGGCTCGTGCCGCAGCGGACCGGTGAGTACCATGAATTGACGGGGCCTCTGCTACTTCTCGTCAGTGGCGCAGGTTCCTATATCAATGGCGCATCGCTCGTGGTAGACGGGGGCTCGGTGCTCAGTCCAGTGTGAGATACGCGGCCTAGCCTAGATTCAGACAAGAAGAAGTTCATTAAAACAACGATATATAACGTTCACTATAAGGGTGGCCACTAGCAAGCGGCGGCAATACGGTTAAGTCTATGTATGAACACAGCAGGAAGTCACAAGATTTAGCAGCGCGATTGCAGGTCTTCATGGATGAGCATATCTATCCAAACGAGGAAGCCTACGCCCATCAGCTGAAAGCCGCCGAAAATCGCTTCGCGCCGCTGCCCTTAATGGATGAGTTGAAGCTCAAGGCTAAAGAGGCAGGCTTATGGAACCTCTTTGTCCCTGAGGAGCACGCTGAGTATTGCGAGCATGGCGGCCTATCGTTTTTCGATTACGCGCCACTGGCCGAGTTGATGGGACGGGTGATTTGGTGCCCAGAGGTCTTCAATTGCAATGCGCCAGACACGGGAAACATGGAAGTTTTCATGAACTACGCGACCGAGGCCCAGCAGCGCGAGTGGCTTGACCCACTGCTTGCAGGCGACATCCGGTCTTCCTACGCCATGACAGAGCCTCAGGTCGCCTCTAGCGACGCTACCAATGTTGAACTGAGGATCGAAAAAGACGGCAATGAGTGGGTTCTCAACGGCCATAAATGGTTCATAACAAATGCCATGTACGAGCGGACCAAGATTTTGATTGTTATGGGAAAGTCTGATCCCGAGAATCCAAGCCGACATCTGCAGCAGTCACAGATACTGGTTCCCAAAGATACGCCTGGTGTAAAGCTCGTGAGGCCACTCACAACACTAGGCTACGACGACGCGCCGATTGGGCACGCGGAAATCATTTTCGAAAACGTCCGTGTGCCTCACGACAGCATCTTACTTGGCGAGGGCAGGGGGTTTGAAATTGCGCAGGGACGCTTGGGACCGGGCCGCATGCATCACTGTATGCGTCTCATTGGCGCAGCGCAGCGCTCACTTGAGCTTGCCTGTCACCGTGCGAACAGCCGAACCACCTTTGGCCGATTGCTGAGCAAACACCAGAGTGTCCGTGAGGATATTTCTAAGTGCTTTTCGGAAATCGAGATGGCGCGTTTGCTGTTGCTAAAAGCCTGTCACAAAATTGATACACAGGGCGTTCCAGCGTCTGTCGATATGATTGCCGCGACGAAAACAACGATTCCATTCCTGGTACAGAAAGTGATCGACCGATGTATGCAAATACATGGGGCAGGGGGGCTGACCGAAGACTATATGATGGCTGAGGCCTACAACTACGCACGTTGGTGCCGTCAGGCAGATGGTCCGGATCAGGTACACCAGATGGCTCTGGGAAAGCAGATTATCGACCGATTTTCGGTTTGACTAGCGGGTTGCGAGGCGTCCCAATGCGTCCTTACTTGTCGAGATAAACCCAGTCACTCCTGTCTAATCCACTGATTTTTCGAGTAATTCCGTTATATCAACGCCACTCAGCGCATTAATAGGCAGCGTAATAACGGGGCGAGAGGAAACAGGGTGAACGGGAAGGGCGCCCGCACGGATGTTTACCTGCATCGACGGAAGCATGAGCCGTGGCGTCGACAGTTGAGCGTCTCTCGCCGTGCGCATTCGAACAAACTCGGCTTCACTAATGCCGTCGCTCACATGCACGTTTTCTCGCTTGTGGCGCTCAACTGTCGCTTCAAACGCCAATTCTCGACCATTAGGTTGGTAGTCGTGGCATACGAACACACGTGTTTCGCCCGGGAGCGCCAAAAGGCGGTGTATCGACCGATAAAGCGCGAGAGCGCTGCCGCCCGGAAAATCGCAGCGTGCGGTCCCCGAATCCGGCATAAAGAGGGTGTCGCCGACAAAAACGGCATTACCGACCCTGTAGGCCATGCAAGCGGGTGTGTGGCCTGGCACGTGCATGGCTTCCACAGAGAAGCGCCCTAGCGCCAATTTCTCACCGTCTGTCAGTAATAAATCGAACTGAGACCCGTCTCGTCTAAAACTCGGTGTCTCAGAATACATAGTTGCGAACACGTGCTGCACATCCACAATCGCCTGACCAATACAGATGGGCGCGGATAGACGCTGCTTGAGAAAATAGCCTGCGCTCAGATGATCAGCGTGTGCATGCGTTTCTAAGATGTACGCACAAAACAGTTCATTAACTCGCAGATGCTCAATAATTTTGTCAGCGCCGCGCGTTGTGATCTCGGCAGACGACTCATCGAGCTCGAGCACTGGGTCGATGATTACGCAGACCTTGGATTCCATATCAGCGACAACGTAAGAGAGTGTTGATGTCACTTCGTCGAAGAATGCAGTAACGGAAGGAATGTGTGGGTCTGTAGGCATTGGTTGCGGGGCACAGGGCTCGTAGAAGCGGAGTACCTTCGATAATACACCGATATTCACTAACTGATATATGCGCATAATGTATATTATGTTAAATTAGTAAGATAAATGGGTCGTCCGATCCCCCTGCTACCACGTATCTGTGGTTATAGATTGAACTACGCTAATCTATGCCCTCACGGAGTTACGACGGTGCATACACCTGCACCTAAGCGTGTACCGGTTTCGTGATAGCAGTAAATTCGTTTTAAGAGATAACGCCACATGACATTCACTAAAACATTCCCGGCTCTAGGAGTAAGTTTTCTCGTAGCCTCAATCTCCTTCGCTTCGAATTTGTCGCCTACGACGCAGCAAACCTGGACACTGCGTGCTCTGGTGACTGAGCTAGAGGAGAACCACTACGTTGACCGGCGCTACAACGATGCAATGTCAGCCGCACACCTCGAAACTTATTTGGAACGTCTTGACCCATCTCATCTCTATTTTACGGCTTCTGATGTCGCGGAATTTCAGACTTACTCGACCCGTCTCGACGATCTGGGACGGCAGGGAGAGCTCTCCCCTGCTTTTACAATCTTTGACCGATACGAGCAACGAGCGTCCGACCGGCTAGCCCTCGTCATTGCGAACATGGACGCTATCGTAAGTGGATTGGACTTCGGCAAGGACGAATATATTGATTCGGATCCAACTGAAAGGGATTGGGCAGTCGACACCGCTGAACTCGACGATCGGTGGCGTAAACGTTTGAAGAATCAGGTTCTGGGCCTGAAACTCGCTGAAAAGCCGTTACAAGAGATCGCGCCCACGCTAGTGAAGCGCTATGAAAACCAGCAAAACCGGCTTTCCCAGTACAACGAGCAAGACGTGTTTGCGGTTTATGCGAACGCCCTCACCTCTCAGTTCGACCCCCATACAAGCTATTTCTCTCCACGTCGTGCTGAAAACTTCGACATTGATATGCGCCTAAGCCTGGAAGGCATCGGTGCTGTGCTTCAAAACGAAGACGAATATGTAAAGGTTGTGCGGGTCGTTCCAGCGGGTCCTGCAGATAAACAAAGCGACCTTAAGGCCGCAGAACTCATAATCGCAGTCGGTCAAGGTAAGGCCGGGCCCATGACAGATGTGATTGGGTGGCGTTTAGATGATGTCGTTGACCTCGTCAGAGGAAAAAAAGGTACGGTAGTGCGCTTAGATGTGATTCCAGCCGCGGGACGGTCAGATGAGGCTAGACGTCTCACTATCACACGGAACGAAGTTCAATTAGAGGAGCAAGCCGCACAGTCAAAGATCATTGAAATCAACGACCTGGGCTCTACTCCTCGAAAGATAGGTGTCATTGATATCCCTGCGTTTTACCTGGATTTTGATGCTTACCGCAAAGGCGACCCTGACTTCAGATCGACTACACGAGACGTTGCCAAACTGGTTAATGAACTCAATGAGGCTGGCGTGGACGGTCTCGTGATTGACCTTCGCGGCAATGGCGGCGGCTCCCTGCGAGAAGCGAATGAATTAACGGGCTTATTTATCGAATATGGACCTACTGTACAGATACGCGGTACCGGCAGCCGTGTGTGGCGAGACGGGAAACGCCGGCGGGGGCCCTATTACGATGGTCCGGTCGCGATCATGATTGACCGTCTCAGCGCTTCCGCTTCTGAGATCTTTGCTGGTGCGCTTCAGGACTACGGCCGCGCCATTGTTGTCGGTGACCGTAGTTTTGGAAAAGGGACCGTACAGACGCTGCTAGATTTGCCTGAGGGGCAACTAAAGATCACCGAGAGCAAGTTTTATCGCATTTCAGGCGATAGTACGCAGCACCGCGGTGTTATCCCGGATATTAGCTACCCTTCCCTGCTGCAGCACGATGAGATTGGTGAGAGTTCCCTTGAGAAGGCACTCGATTGGGATCGTATAGCGCCCGTTAGACACAAGGACTACGGCGTAGTCGACGCCATTCTTCCTACACTCGTTGCCAAGCATACTGAGCGTGCAAATGCCGATCCCGACTTTCAATATATTTGGGATCAGAAGGCCCTCGCCAAAAAGGTCCGGGGGGCTGAGGTCTTGCCGCTCAACGAGGCCGAGCGGATCGCTCAGCGAACGTCGCAGGAAATTCAATACTTAGCGATTGAAAACACGCGGCGACAGGCTAAAGGTATGGATATCCTTGCCTCCTTGGATGATCTAGCAGATGAGGACGATGATACATCTGCCGCGCCGCAGGACAGCGCTGAGGAGCTATCAGCAGCAAGCGATGATACTGAAGCTGAAGAAGTAGACGCGCTTATCACTGAAACCGCGCGTATTCTTGCCGATGCCATTAATCTGAGCGGCCCCGTTATGGCGCGCGCAGACAGCCGTTAGAGTCTAGCTACTGGCTTGTAATGGTGTCAGCCCCAAAGTACGGGACAAGTGCTGATGGCACGGCGATAGAGCCATCGCGTTGCTGCCCATTTTCAACCACCGCAACCAGTGTACGCCCTACCGCCAAACCTGAACCATTCAAGGTATGCAGTAACTCAGGTTTACCCGTCTCTGGATTTCTCCAGCGAGCCTGCATACGGCGCGCTTGGTAGTCTCTGAAATTAGAGCAGCTCGATATTTCACGATAGGCATTCTGACCGGGCAGCCATACTTCGAGGTCATAGGTCATGGCTGCGCTAAAGCCTAGATCACCTCCACAAAGTCTGACTTTGCGGTAGGGAAGCTCAAGCGCTTGCAATACTGCTTCTGCATGGCCTGTTAGTTCCTCGAGCGCGGCATCTGACTGGGATGGTCTGACGGCCTGAACAAGCTCGACCTTCTCGAACTGATGCTGTCGAATCAAACCCCGGGTATCCCTGCCGTAACTGCCTGCCTCGCTCCTAAAGCAAGGGGTATGTGCCGTGAATTTCATTCCTTCGTCACTCAGCTCTGCATCTTCAATGATGCGATCACGTAGCATATTGGTAACGGGCACTTCCGCTGTTGGAATTAAGTAGTAGCCAGAATCGCCCTCGAGCTTGAAGGAGTCGTCCGCGAACTTAGGTAACTGGCCGGTCCCGTATAACGAATCACTGTTGACGATAAAAGGGACATAGACCTCGGTGTATCCGTGCTTGGTCGTATGTAAATCGAGCATGAAATGCGTCAAGGCCCGCTGCAACTTGGCAAGTTGCCCCTGCATGACACTAAACCGACTACCGGTTATTTTGCCAGCCAGTTCAAAGTCAAGCTGACCGAGCGCCTCACCGAGATCTGCATGATCTTTGGCTTCAAATGACAGCGCAGGCGGCGTTCCCCAGACCAGGATTTCTTCGTTGTCATCCTCGTCAACACCGTCAGGAACCGCTTCATCTGGGAGGTTAGGAGTCCCCATGAGCAGTTCATCTAAGGCTTGCTGGACCGTTTTTGCGTCTTCGACCGCCGCATCCAGCTCCGCTGAGAGTCGGTCCAGCGTCTCATTAACCTCTGCTTTGGCATCATCGACGCTTTTGCCCTGAGCGATTAATGCGCCAATTTGTTTAGAGGCTTTTTTTCGCTCAGCCAACAAATCCTGAGATCTAATATCTGCCTCTTTGCGCTGCGAGTCGAGACGCACAAACTCATCGAGAGGAAAGTTAAAGCGCTTCTTCTTAAGCGCCTCAGCAACAGATTGGGGGTCCTTTCGGACCTGCTTGATGTCGAGCATGGTGGTGGTCAGTAACAGCCTGTGTGGAGCGCTAGTCTAACGCCAAATGATGTTTAATCGAAGACGGATCTCGCCAACTCCACTCCAAGTAGACAACTTATGAGGCATAGGAGCACCGTAGCCAAGGCATAAAACGCGGCGCGCAGTGCCTGACCTTCCTGAATATCCGTGAGAAGTTGCAATGAAAACGCAGAAAAGGTGGTAAACGCCCCTAGAAATCCGACGGACATACCCAGTCGAGCCGCCTCAGAGAGTGTAAAGCGCTCTGCTCCAACAAAAAGCACACCAATCAGCAATGAGCCGATCACGTTTACCAGGAAGGTGGCTGGATGCAAATAGGCGTAGCCTGAATCAGTCAACCACTGGCCTATGCCAAATCGCGACACAGCACCGAGCGCTCCGCCGAGGGCTACAGCGAGATAGATCACTCTGTCGCTCCAGAGCGCCCCAGAGACCGACTTGTCTCATCGTAGAAGTCGACTCCGTCCGGTATATGTACCGCGAACGCTGATGGGGTTACAACGCCCTGCGTCTCTAAGGCGAACTCGAATCGGGTGCTCTGCCCTAGTGAGTCCTCAAACAGCACGATGATGGTATTTTCATCGGGTGAGCGAACGGAAAAATTCTTTACCTGGTCACCAAAATGACCTGACTCAATTTTACCCGGCTGGCGATCGTCCCCGGTGCCACTCCAGATAGCGGATATAGGCAGATCTGTAATATCAGGGGCATCCCGCAAAATGACGACATCCAAGTCTTTATCCCACTGCCAAAACGCGTCAGGTGTTGCTACGAGTAACTGCCTGTCAGGTGACTCTATTTCCCAGCGAAAATGATCTGGTTTCAGCGCAGCGAATCGACCCGTGCTGGAGAATGCAACCGCGCCATTGATGTCTGTCACGGTTTGGCGAAATGTGCCACTGGCCATAGTCTGACCCTCGAGCGGCCAGATGTCCTCAGTCGACTGAGCTATGGGAGTCAGAGCAAGTAAAATGAGCCAGAGGCTCAACAGTCTGGTCACTCCTCACCACCCGGTGGTGGCGGAGCCAACACCTCACGTTGACCATTCGTTCCCATGGCAGAAACGACACCTGTGGCTTCCATCGTTTCGATGAGTCGCGCCGCTCGGTTATAGCCAATCCGCAATTTTCGCTGTACCGATGAAATCGATGCACGACGGCTGCTGCAGACGTAATGTACGGCCTCATCATATAAGGCATCGCTTTCTGGATCCTCCTCTGAAGACGCAGCTGACTGCAGTTCTTGCGCCGTCACCGGAGTTTGTCCCCCTTCGTCCAAAAGCCCATCAATGTAGTCCGGTGTACCCCTGCGTCGCCAATCTGCTACAACGCGATGCACTTCATCATCTGAACAGAAAGCACCGTGGATGCGGGTGGGCGTACTAGAGCCTGAGGGCAAATACAGCATGTCTCCATAACCGAGCAATTGCTCTGCCCCACCTTGGTCAAGGATGGTGCGGGAGTCGATTTTCGAAGAAACCGAAAAGGCCATCCTTGAAGGGATATTGGCCTTAATGAGCCCTGTGATGACATCGACCGATGGCCGCTGCGTCGCGAGCACCAGGTGAATGCCTGCCGCCCTCGCCTTTTGAGCAATCCGCGCGATCAACTCTTCAACTTTCTTACCAACGATCATCATCATGTCAGCGAATTCGTCGATGACTACGACGATGCTAGGCAGTGTTGTTAATGCCGGTGGTGATTGCTCCTCACCCGTCAATTCCAGTACCGGATCAGGGATCCAAAGAGGATCTTCGATCGGCGTCCCCGCCTTCTCAGCGTCTTTGACCTTGCGGTTATACCCCGCAAGGTTCCGAACGCCAAGGAGCGACATGAGTTTGTAGCGGCGTTCCATCTCCGCCACACACCACCTCAGGCCGTTGGCCGCGTCCTTCATGTCTGTAATCACTGGCGTTAGTAGGTGTGGAATACCATCGTAGACAGAGAGTTCCAGCATCTTCGGGTCAACTAGGATTAAACGCAGCTCATCAGGTGTCGCCTTGTACAGCAAGCTAACCAGCATGCAGTTCACACCGACGGATTTACCGGAACCCGTCGTACCGGCCACCAAGACGTGAGGCATTTTCCCGAGGTCGGCCACGACGGGGCTTCCTGCAATGTCGTGTCCTAAGGCCAATGTCAGCGGCGATTTCGCCTCATCAAAAGCGTTCGAGCTCAGTACATCCCTGAAATTAACGGTCTGACGGTCAGCATTGGGTATTTCAACCCCTACGACACTTTTACCCTGAATGACCTCAACCACGCGTACCGAGTTGACCGCGAGTGACCGGGCCAAATCTTTGGCCAAATTCGAAATACGACTAACCTTGACGCCAGCCGCAGGCTGAATTTCAAATCGTGTTACCACGGGTCCGGGATAGACAGACATAACCTCTGCCGTGATACCAAAGTCAGCTAGCTTGAGTTCAAGTAAGCGTGACAGCGATTCAAGTTCGGAGTTTGAATAGCCTCTCGGCCCACTGTTGGTCGGCGGATCGAGCAATTCGAGGGGTGGCATTGGCATGAGTTCGGGTAATTCGAACAAATGCTGCTGCTTCTCTTTGTCGGCCTTTTTACTCGAAGAGTCTAGTAATTTGGGCGGCTTGATCTTGGGTGGCGCGCGGCGCTTCTCTTTCTCTACATGCTCTGCAATTTGAATGCTGCGCTTGCTCTTTTCCTTGCGGAGCTTGCGGCGATCACTGAGGTCATCCAGCTTCCCACGAACATACGCCGCTGCGGCCAGTGTTAACGCCCCCGTTTTATCCGCAACCTTAATCCAGTCAATGTCTAGGGCAAGTGTGCCACCCAGCAACGCACAAAAACTAAGTAAAAGTCTTGCCCCGAGATCGGAGAATGCAGCGGTGAACCAGTTCGCTATAGCTATCCCCACAATACCCCCACTCCCCTGCGGTAGCGTCGCACTGTCCGGAAGCACCATGGTGGCCAAACCCGCACTGGCTCCTAGAAAAGCCAACCAACCGAATATCGCGATAGCACGGTCTGAATGTGTAACCGCAGTCTCGGGGAGCGGTTTAACGCGCCGATAGGCCCAGAACAGCAGGGCAAGTGGGATGATGCCAGCTAAAACGCCTGCAAGGGAGTAACTAATATCCGCGAGATACGCGCCTACCACACCGCCTTGATTGATCAGCTCACCAGCACTGCCACTTGAGCTCCAGCCCGGATCCGACAAATCAAAGGTCGTGAGGCTCAATACCGTGAAACAGGCCGTCGCGATGCCAGTAAAAAAGCCAATCGTCGCGAGAGCACCCGGCGTGGTGGCCTCTGTTTCTCCCTTCGCTATTTTTGAAGGTACATTCTTGGACGGCAATGCATTTTCCCCCTACCGGTTTGTCGCATCATATCACAAAGAAAAAACTCAATTTTCATAAAATTCCATCTATTTTTCAGTCACTTAGCCGCTGTTCTCGTGGTAACATGAGGCTTTCCCATTTCGAAACGCTACAGAATGCGCTACCCTCCTCGCCAGTTTTAATTCTTCATGGAAAATCCACGCGAATGAGTACATCTCAACACCATCGGTTAGTTATTTTGGGGTCTGGACCTGCCGGCTATACGGCCGCGGTATATGCAGCGAGAGCGAATCTTTGCCCCGTCGTTATCACAGGTATGCAACAAGGTGGCCAGCTAACCACAACAACCGAGGTTGAGAATTGGCCCGGAGGCCCTGAGGGTTTGCAAGGGCCTGCGCTAATGCAGCAGATGCAGGAACACGTGGAACGCTACGAAGCGTCGGTCGTCTTTGATCATATTGATTCGGTAGATCTCGAAGCCCGTCCTTTTACTCTTAAGGGATCTGGTGAGTACACCTGCGATGCTCTCATTATTGCGACAGGTGCTTCAGCGCAATATTTAGGCTTGCCCAGTGAGTCTGCCTTTATGGGTAAAGGGGTTAGCGCTTGCGCCACCTGCGATGGTTTTTTCTATCGTAATAAAGAAGTTGTGGTCGTCGGCGGAGGCAATACGGCCGTCGAGGAAGCGTTATATTTGTCGAATCTCTGCAGTAAGGTGCATCTGGTACACCGTCGTGACGCACTTCGGGCAGAAAAGGTCCTGCAAGATCGATTATTTTCGCGCGCTGAGGAAGGCCGCATCACGTTGAACTGGCATAGACAGCTTGATGAGGTGTTGGGTGATGAATCGGGCGTGACGGGGGTTCGACTGACATCAACAGTGGACGCCGATGACATGGATATTGCAGTCGATGGTGTCTTCATTGCCATCGGCCATAAGCCAAATACCGAGATCTTCGCAGGTCAGCTCGACATGGAAGACGGCTATATTCGCACCAGCTCCGGACTGAACGGCAACGCCACGCTGACCTCTGTAGAGGGAGTTTTCGCAGCGGGCGACGTGTCTGACCATGTGTACCGCCAGGCAATCACATCGGCCGGTTTTGGTTGTATGGCAGCGCTTGATGCCGAAAAATTTCTGGATGCGCAGTAATCGAGACTGGTGACTGGAGGAATGGAGCCCTTTCCTCCTACAAGTGCTGCCTTAGAGGACCCTAATGGTTTATTGGCCGTTGGTGGTGACCTGAGCGCAGCGAGGCTATTGGAAGCTTACCAGCGCGGCATATTTCCCTGGTATGAGCCGGGTGAGCCCATTCTCTGGTGGACGCCACAACCTCGTGCCGTGCTGAGGCCCGCCGAGTTTCATGAGTCAAAATCACTTCGGAAATTTTTAAAGACTACTGACTGGTACGTCGAATACGACCTGCGGTTCGAGCAGGTTGTTGATGCGTGCGCGGCGCCCTCTCCCGGACGTGAGGAAACCTGGATTAGCGACGATATGAAAGCCGCCTATCTAGAGCTACATCGCCTTGGCTACGCACACAGTGTTGAGGTCATGGATAGCGGTCGGCTCATCGGTGGTCTCTATGGCGTCAAACTTGGGAAGATATTCTTCGGCGAATCGATGTTTTCAATGACGTCGAACGCATCAAAAGTAGCTTTGAAAGCCTTGTGCGAATTGGGTGCGCCCGGGGGCTTAAATTTGATTGACTGTCAGATGCCGAACGAGCACCTAGCGTCACTGGGCATGACACTCATTTCTCGCGAAAACTTTGAAATGGAGTTGAAAAACGGTATCACCGTGGGGGATATTGGTCGTGGTCCGACGCTTGCGTCAGACTATGTATCTTCACCGCTCGATGTGCAGCTTAGAGCTGTCAGGGAACAGATGTAACGCGCTATGACCGCAAACCTAAGAGAAATAAAGGTCTTCACAACGTTTCCGCACCGTTGTTCGTATCTTCCTGAAAAGGAAGCGACTACCCTATTCGTAGATCCCCGACAAAGGATCACACCTGAGCTGTACACCGAATTATCATTGATGGGGTTCAGGCGCAGTGGGGATCATATCTATCGACCGCATTGCCATAGCTGTAATGCCTGTACGGCAGCGCGGGTGGTTGCCGATGAATTTGTACCCTCGCGCAGTCAACGACGGGTTATTAATGCCAATGCAGACTTGCGATTAAAAATCACGGATTCAGTGATCGATGATGAAGCGTATGAGCTCTACGAGCGATACATCATGGAAAAGCATGCCGACGGGGACATGTTTCCGCCGGATAGAGAGCAGTACGAATCGTTCCTAAACAATAGCCTCGGTTGTACGCAGTATTTCAGGCTGTACGACAAAGACCGGCTGGTCTGTGTGGCCGTCTCTGATCAGATGCTCGACGGTCTAGCGGCGATCTATACCTTTTATGACCCAGAACTCGACAAGCGCAGCCTGGGAACGTTCGCAGTCTTACTCCAAATATCACAGGCAAAAAAATTAGGCCTGCCCTTCGTGTACCTCGGTTATTGGATCGATGGGTGCAGAAAGATGAGCTACAAGACACGCTTCAAGCCGTTGGAGATGTTGTCCAACGGTCGGTGGCATGGAGATGGAGACTCGTCGAAAAGTGGTCTGTCGACGATTCCCGTTGTGAACGTATCGAGGGACGCGCGCGACTAACGCTCTCGGTAGGTAATCCTGCCCTTGGTCAAATCGTATGGAGTCACCTCAACGCGCACTTTGTCACCGGTCAGAATGCGAATATAGTTTTTGCGCATCTTTCCTGAAATGTGAGCCGTAACGACGTGCCCGTTTTCCAAACGCACACGGAAGGTGGTGTTAGGGAGCGTATCGATGATCTCCCCTTCCATTTCGATCTGATCTTCTTTAGCCATTAAGCCTACCTAGTAAATAAATGAATGGCGCGCACTCTATAGGAAAGTGCGCGCTAGGAAAATAGGGATGTGTTGGCAAAAAAGCGTCGCTTAAGCGGGAACAGCCTCTTCAGCCTTCTCTGTCACCGCTTCAACGCTGAGACCTTCACCTTTGGAATCTACCGTCACCTTAGCGGTACCACCCTTGCTCAGCGCGCCAAACAACACCATGTCGGCAAGCGGCTTTTTAATGTGCTCCTGGATGACACGCTCCATGGGGCGAGCTCCCATATTAGGGTCGTAACCCTCTTCGACCAGCCATTCGCGCGCTGCTTCGTCAACCTGCAGCTGCACCTGCTTCTCATCAAGTTGGGTCTGTAGCGCAGTGAGGAATTTGTCGACCACGGTCAAGATGACCTCTTGGCTCAGCGGCTCAAACGGTACCACCGCGTCCAAACGGTTTCGGAATTCAGGGGTAAATAGCTTGTTGATTGCCTCCATGGCATCGGTGCTGTTGTCCTGAACAGAGAACCCAATAGAGCGCTTAGAAATGCTCTCAGCTCCCGCGTTCGTGGTCATAACCACGATGACATTCCGGAAATCGGCTTTACGGCCGTTGTTGTCCGTGAGCGTGCCGTGATCCATCACCTGAAGCAAAAGGTTGAAGACTTCTGGGTGCGCCTTCTCAATTTCATCGAGTAAGACCACTGAATGAGGGTGTTTTGTTACCGCATCGGTCAGCAAGCCACCCTGATCATAACCAACATAGCCTGGAGGTGCGCCAATCAGACGCGATACGGTGTGTCGCTCCATGTACTCGGACATGTCAAACCGCAGTAATTCGAGCCCCAGCTGCATCGCAAGTTGTTTCGTTACCTCGGTTTTACCCACGCCCGTCGGACCGGCAAGCAAGAAGCTGCCAATTGGCTTGTCGCCTGACCTAAGACCTGCTCGCGCTAGCTTTATGGCGCTCACCAGTTGACTGACCGCTTTGTTCTGACCAAAGACAACGAGAGAGAGATTGCTCTCAAGTTTCTCGAGCAGTTCCTTGTCGTCGCTGTTGACAGTTTTTGGCGGGATTCGGGCTATCTTCGCAATGACAGCTTCGATATCGCTTGGGCCAACGACTTTTTTACGCTTACTCACGGGCTGAAGCTGTTGGTAGGCTCCAGCTTCGTCAATCACGTCGATAGCTTTGTCCGGCAAAAATCGATCTGTAATGAAGCGCGCCGCCATTTCGGTCGCCGTCCGCAGCGCTTTGTCGGTGTACCGCAAACCATGGTGCTCTTCAAAGCGCGACTTCAAGCCTTTGAGAATCTTGTATGCATCTTCAACAGACGGCTCTAGGACATCGACTTTCTGGAAACGCCGACTGAGCGCCTTGTCCTTATCAAAAATACCTCGGTATTCGGCGTAGGTTGTAGACCCAATGCACCGGAGCTTACCGGAGCTAAGGAGAGGCTTGAGCAAGTTGCTCGCGTCCATCACACCGCCAGATGCTGCCCCCGCGCCAATGATGGTATGGATCTCGTCGATAAACAGGATGGAGCCTTCACGTCGCTTAAGGTCGGCTAAAACGCCTTTGAAGCGCTTTTCGAAATCGCCGCGGTACTTGGTTCCAGCCAGCAAAGCCCCTAAATCTAGCGAAAACACCTCTGCCGCTTTAAGCGTGTCGGGAACCTGCCCGTCTACAATCAGTTTCGCCAAACCCTCGGCTATGGCCGTCTTACCTACACCGGACTCACCGACCAGCAGTGGGTTGTTTTTGCGACGCCGCGCCAGAATCTGAGCGACTCGCTCGACCTCATCTAGGCGACCGATCAGTGGGTCAATCTGGCCTTGAGCTGCTTCTTCATTGAGGTTTGTCGCGTATTTAGCAAGAGGGCTCTCCTCCTCTCCCTCGGCGTCACCAGTATCAGTGCTGGCCGATAATTCATCGCCGTCATGCTCTTCGTCATCATCCGCCTTACTCACGCCATGTGTAAGGAAATTGACCACATCAAGGCGCGATATGTCTTGCGTCTTGAGGAAGTAAACCGCCTGGCTTTCCTGCTCCGAAAAGATTGCGACCAGTACATTTGCGCCGGTCACTTCGGCTTTGCCTGAGCTCTGTACGTGGAACACAGCTCGCTGCAAAACGCGCTGGAAGCCAAGGGTCGGCTGTGTATCAACTTCTGCCTCGCCGGACACCAGTGGCGTCGTGGCATCAATAAATTCGGTCAGGTCACCACGCAGTGCTTCGATATCGGCACTGCAGGCCTTTAAAACTTGCTGCGCTGCGCTGTCATCAAGCAAGGCCAGCAGTAGGTGCTCTACAGTAATGAACTCGTGCCGCTGCGCTCGCGCCTGTTTAAACGACTCATTCAGGGCCCGTTCAAGATCTTTACTCAGCACTGACTACTCTCCTCACTTGTCATCCTCTCCGTCTTGCGACGGCTCTACTTCACACAATAGCGGATGCCCATTATCGCGCGCTGCCTGATTCACCAACTCGGCTTTTGTCTCTGCCACATCTCGCGTGTATATGCCGCAGACACCTTTGCCTTGGGTATGTACCGCCAACATCACCTGCGTTGCTTTTTCTCTGTTCATTGAGAAAAAATGCTCTAACACCTCGACGACAAACTCCATAGGTGTGTAGTCATCGTTCAGCAATACGACCTTGTACAAGGGTGGTCGCTTTAACTTGGGCTTGGCGGGCGCTAAAGCTAAATCGCCCTCTTCGTCGCCTTTACCGGGTTTGGCCGCCATGAGTTGAATATCGGAATGTCTGTGTTGGTACGTCATCGTCTCTATGTGTAACAGCGTTACCCCAGTATAGTCCAGTACGCACGCGAAGGACTTCTGGTCGTTACTTTGTCGGCATGAAATTTTTCCTGGCCCAAAAAAAAGCCCGCATCCGCGGGCTTTTACTCAATGGGCTGGTTTACATGTGGTCGATAATGGCATCACCGAAGGCTGAGCATGAAACCTCAGTTGCATTGTCCGTCAAACGCGCAAAGTCATAGGTAACGGTTTTCGCCTGAATCGCGCCGTTCATACCGTCAATGACCAGGTCAGCGGCCTCATTCCAACCTAAGTGACGAAGCATCATCTCCGCGGAAAGAATGAGTGAACCTGGGTTAACTTTATCCTGACCAGTGTATTTAGGCGCTGTACCGTGAGTCGCTTCAAACAGGGCAATGTCATCTGACAAGTTAGCGCCTGGCGCAATGCCAATACCGCCAACTTGAGCTGCCAGAGCATCTGACAGGTAGTCACCGTTTAGGTTGAGCGTTGCAATGACACTGTACTCACGTGGGCGGAGCAGGACCTGCTGTAACATGGCATCTGCAATGACATCTTTGATGATGATGTCTTTCCCCGTATTCGGATTAGTGATTTTTACCCACGGGCCACCGTCCAGTAGTTCACCGCCAAACTCTTCCATGGCAAGTTCGTAGCCCCAATCACGGAATGAACCTTCCGTGAACTTCATGATGTTGCCTTTGTGCACAAGGGTGACCGAAGGCAAATCTTGATCGATAGCGTACTGAATGGATTTCCTGACCAGCCGCTTCGTGCCCTCAGCTGATACGGGCTTGATGCCAATACCTACGTTTTGTGGGAATCGAATTTTGGTAGCGCCCATTTCATTGATGAGGAAATCGACGACTTTCTTGGCCTCATCACTATCCGCTTGGTACTCGATACCTGCGTAAATGTCTTCAGAATTTTCGCGGAAGATCACCATGTTGGTGTCGCCGGGGCTCTTCAGTGGCGAAGGCACACCTTCGAACCATCGAACAGGTCGCAGGCAGGTGTAAAGATCTAATTCTTGGCGCAGCGCAACGTTCAGCGAGCGGAAACCGCCACCAACAGGTGTTGTGAGGGGCCCTTTAATAGCGACAAGGTATGATTTGATCGCGTCGAGCGTTTCCTGAGGAAACCAATCGCCCTCATATAGCTCTGCCGCCTTCTCGCCCGTATAAATCTCCATCCAAGCGATTTTCTTCTCGCCGCCGAAAGCCTTTTCAACGGCCGCATCCACAACCTTGATCATCACGGGACTGATATCGATACCAATGCCGTCTCCCTCGATGTAGGGAATAATAGGTGTGTTCGGAACGTTGAGGCTATGATCCTCGTTTACTGTGATCGGTGTTCCCTGCTCTGGAACTTTAATGTGCTGATACGCCATAGTAGTCAGAACCTTACTGTTGATTGACTGGCTGGCTGAGCGCTGCGGCTCGCCCCCGGATTGAATCACTTAATGCGATTCGCTTATGGTGAGTCACAATGCGACTCCTCTTGTTATGTCGTAAGTTTACCACTTTTTCTTGCAAGCAAACGCTATGAGTCAGGTCCTTCTCTTCAACAAACCCTTTAATGTGCTGAGCCAATTTACGGATAAAGAGCGCGCTGATAATCCAAGGAAAACGCTCGCCGATTTTCTCAAGGCAGCACAATATAGAGCCGCTGGGCGCTTAGATTATGACTCTGAAGGTCTGCTGATACTCACCAATGACGGGGCTTTGCAACACCAGTTAGCGAATCCACGTGGAAAACAATGGAAGACCTATTGGGTTCAAGTTGAGGGGGAGGCAACACCAGCGCTATGCGAGCACCTGACTAATGGGGTGGATCTCAAAGACGGCAGATCGCTGCCGGCGCGTTGTAAGCTTTTGGAAATACCGACTATTTGGGATAGGAATCCACCTATCAGATACCGAGCGTCGATTCCCGATAGCTGGATCGAACTCTCCATTCGTGAGGGGCGGAACCGTCAAGTGCGTCGGATGACTGCGGCAGCTGGGTTCCCTACGCTACGACTTATTCGCAGAAGCATTGGTCCGTTTCACATCGGAGATTTGCAACCGGGCGAGAGCAGATATGAGTCGGCGAAGTCGCTGAGGAGTACTACGTGACAGATAATGACCGGTTTTTACCACACGCAACGGTTGCCACTGTCCTCGAGAAGGATGGCAAATTTCTTCTGGTTGAGGAGCTTAGTCAGGGGCGACGGGTGCTTAATCAACCGGCGGGACATCTCGAGCCCATGGAGTCCCTCATCGAGGCAGCCGCACGCGAGACACTGGAGGAAACCTGTTGGCACAGCGAGATTACGGCTTATCTAGGCGTCACTATCGTCAATGGCGCTAACGGCATCTGCTACCTCAGACACAGCTTTGTAGGTGCGGCTATGGAATTTGACACCACGTATCAGCGTGACTCGAGTATTATTGCAACTCATTGGATGACACGAGATGACATAGTGACAAGCGATATACCGCTGCGTCACCCAGTTGTTCTGGACGTCATTGATCAATATTGCGCAGGTAGCGCGGTCACTTTGGATTTGGTTCGCCAGCTATGAGTCTAAATCACGCTACAAAGGTCATTGTTGGCATGTCAGGAGGTGTTGATTCGTCGGTCTCCGCCCTATTGCTCCGAGAGCAGGGCTACCAAGTGGAAGGCCTCTTCATGAAGAATTGGGAGGAGGATGACGGCACAGAGTACTGCACGGCCAAGGAAGACCTCGCTGACGCTCAGGCGGTAGCTGATCGCTTGGGCATCAAACTTCATGCTGCCAATTTTGCGGCTGAGTATTGGGATAATGTGTTCGAACATTTCTTGGAGGAGTATCAAGCTGGCCGGACACCGAATCCCGATATCCTTTGCAATAAAGAGATTAAGTTTCGCGCCTTCCTCGACTACGCCCATGTTTTAGGTGCCGATAAGATCGCGACTGGGCACTACGTGCGGAAAGGTCAACGCGACGCAAAGGCGACGCTGCTCAAGGGCATAGATGCTGCAAAGGATCAAAGTTACTTCCTTCATCAGGTGGGCCATGATGCGATTCATGACAGCCTGTTCCCTGTAGGCGAGCTCGAAAAACCCGAAGTTCGTAAACTGGCGTCGGAGCATGGCTTTAAGACAGCAGCGAAAAAGGACAGCACGGGGATTTGCTTCATTGGCGAGCGGCGTTTCTCCGATTTCTTATCCCAGTATTTAAAAAAGAATCCCGGCCCGATTAAGAACCCCGAGGGCGAGGTTATCGGTGAACATCAGGGTCTGATGTACCACACCATTGGGCAGCGCCAAGGCATGGGTATTGGTGGCCTGAAAAATGCAGGCGAAGCACCGTGGTACGTCGCTGACAAAGACATGTCATCGAACACACTGTGGGCGTGTCAGGGAAACGATCATCCTGCCCTATTCGCTACCGCCCTGCAGACAAGTGACATCTTCTGGGTCGCCGGCGAAGCGCCCGAAGCGAGTATCCGTTGCTCCGCCAAGATCCGCTACCGGCAAGCCGATCAGCAATGCACGGTAACAGCGAGCGATGCGGGCTATCTAATTCAGTTCGACGAACCACAGCGTGCGATTACGCCCGGGCAATCCGTTGTGTTGTATCAAGACAGCGAATGTCTGGGTGGTGGCGTTATCGAGATGGTGCTCGATCGTTTGGAGAAACTTGCCTCGTGAGCAGCTTCACACCAATTCAACAGCAGGTTATAGCGCTCGCTGGCGTCGTTCAGGCCGCTAGAATGGTTGATCAGGTGGCAAAAACTGGCTCCTATCCTGCGGCCTTTTTTGAGGCATCGCTGCGTTCTCTATTTACGTTTGATGCGCCTACTGTGGACGCCGTTTACGGAAATATTCAAGGCGTGAAACTCGGCCTAAGAAGCGTGGTTGATATGTTGACCGATGCAACGAATGAAGACCACGTTGCGATGGGAGCCTATGTCAGAGGACTGCTCAAATTGGAGGATCAATTTGGCAAACGGCCCGACCTTCAGGAGGTCGTGGCCTCCCGCCTGGGCCACGTTAATTTCAAGGCACAACATTTTAGTGACGACGCAGTGGAGCTCGCCGCAAGTATCAGTGCAATCTACCAGGACACCATCAGCCACCTACCCTACCGAATCAAAGTGAAAGGTAATGTGCAGCATCTTCAGCAAACGAAGAACGCTGATTTAGTTCGTACGCTTTTGCTTGCGGGATTACGGTCTGCACACCTGTGGCGCCAGTTAGGGGGACGTTCCCACCATTTTCTCTTCAAAGGTGGAAAACTTGCGGCTACCGCATCGGATCTTAGTAAGCAATTATCGCCTGTGACGGACAACGGATCGCTCCATTAGGTCCTCCGCGTGGTAAACTTACGCGCTCGCGATGGAGCCGCTTTATGACCTACGACACTGCAACTGCCCTATCACCACTCGATGGGCGATATGCCTCGAAATTGGACCCCTTGCGCACGGTTTTCAGTGAATATGGTCTTATCACTCGAAGGCTGGAAGTCGAGGTTAGATGGCTACAGAAGCTAGCGGAGACCTCAGAGATACCTGAAGTGAAACCTCTCAGCTCTCCCTCTAATGCCCACCTTGAAGCGGTCTTGAGTTCGTTCTCGTCTGAGAGCGCGGCCGCCGTAAAGGCCATTGAAAAAACAACAAATCACGATGTGAAAGCGATCGAGTACTTCCTTAAGGACGCTATAGCCTCTGACGCAGCACTAGCTGAAGCCAGTGAGTTTGTTCATTTCGCTTGCACCAGTGAAGACATTAACAACCTATCACATGCCCTGATGCTGCGAGATGGCATTCCGGTACTGACGGCGGAAATGCACGCCATCATCGCTGGTATCGACGCGTTGGCAACTGAGCATGCGTCACTCCCAATGCTGAGTCGAACACACGGTCAAACCGCCAGCCCCACAACCTTGGGAAAAGAAATGGCCAATGTTGCGGTTCGATTGCGCCGGCAGTTGAATGCCGTGGAGACCGTTAAGCCACTCGGCAAGTTCAATGGTGCTGTGGGTAACTTCAATGCCCACCTGAGTGCCTACCCCGATGTAGATTGGGCGACTGTATCCCGAGAGTTTGTGGAATCCCTCGGGCTCGAATGGAACCCCATGACAACGCAGATTGAGCCTCACGACTATATGGCCGAGCTGTTTCAGGCGATTTCGCGCTTCAATACGATCTTGCTCGACTTTGACAGGGATGTCTGGTCATACATCTCATTAGGATATTTCAAGCAAAAGACTGTTGCGGGTGAGATTGGCTCGTCCACCATGCCCCATAAAGTCAATCCAATCGACTTTGAGAACTCAGAGGGAAATCTCGGGCTGGCGAACGCTGTTCTGGGTCACCTGAGTGAGAAATTGCCTGTCAGCCGATGGCAACGTGATCTTACGGACAGCACCGTTCTTCGCAATATGGGCGTTGGTTTTGGCTATTCACTCCTGGCCTATACATCGACGCTAAAAGGCATCAGTAAATTACAGGTTAATCCACAGCGCTTGGCGGAAGACCTTGATAACGCTTGGGAAGTACTGGCGGAGCCGATTCAAACGGTTATGCGTCGATACGGCATCCCAGAACCCTATGAAAAGCTGAAAGCGCTCACTCGGGGCCAGGCAATTACACAGGAAACCCTCCAGTCGTTTGTATCGACGCTTGAGTTACCTGACGATGTGAAGCAGGAACTTATGAGACTGACTCCATCTAGCTATATAGGCCTTGCAGAATCTCTTACAAAGACCTGGGGCAAATAATCCAGGTGATTTCTCCACGCTTCGATTTCGACGCGCAGCTATTCCTGGACGAGTATTGGCAAAAGCGTCCACTGCTCATAAAAAATGCCCTTCCTAGCTTCCAGTCACCCATCAGCCCCGAGGAACTCGCGGGATTGGCCATGGAGGATGAGGTAGACAGTCGCATTGTCAGTCGCCTGGCGCACCAGTGGCAGCTCGAGCAAGGACCGTTCGTCGATACCGATTTTTTGAGAGACGGCGAGTGGAGTCTCCTCGTTCAGCGCGTCAACGAATGGTTTCCAGAAGTTGATGCGCTTCGAGGATGTGTGGATTTCCTACCCACATGGCGCTTTGACGATGTGATGGTGAGCTACGCCACCGATGGCGCAGGGGTTGGCCCCCATTTCGATCAGTACGACGTATTCCTACTGCAAGGTGCCGGGCAACGAGTATGGAAAGTCGGGCCGCGGTGTGACGCTACAACGCCTACGATTGACGCGGACGGACTCACACTTATCGAAGAGTTTGATACGGACCAGGTTTTTCTGCTCAATCCGGGAGATGCGCTGTACATCCCTCCTGGATATGCACATTGGGGAACTGCG
The DNA here is from genome assembly GCA_038143085.1 of Halieaceae bacterium. GTDB lineage: Bacteria > Pseudomonadota > Gammaproteobacteria > Pseudomonadales > Halieaceae > Luminiphilus. The sequence continues at coordinate 360,047 of JAYQLG010000008.1, read as the reverse complement.
GTAGGCGAGAGCATGACCTACTCCCTTGGTTTCAGAGCACCTCGCTTGGCTGACCTGGTTGCTCGCCTATCCGACAGTGTCATCGAGTCTCTCCGGGATAATTTATTACTCGAAGACACGGCGAGCATGCGAGTCCAACCGCGCCCCGGTGAAATTACGGACCAGCATCTCGCTAACGCTCAGACTGCGGTGGTGAACGCTATCGAGGCCCTTGGTGATAGCGATTGGTTCCCGGAATTACTGTCGGAAACGGGTGAGGATCTGCCTCTAAACGAGGACCCCATCAGCGATACCGTCGCCTTGATTCCAAGTCAGCGTCTGCTATGGCGCGACGGCAATGATCACCTTGCGGTGTTTCTGGCGGGACGTAGGTATCGCTTGTCGACCAGTGACGAAGCTTTAGTGACGACGCTAAGTTCAGGCCAGCCCGTAACGACCCGTGATGTCACCTCCCCTCAACTAGAGATACTGAAAGAGTGGTGGTCACTCGGGTTTATTGAAGAACCCCAGGTAGATACATCGCACTAGTAGTACATCAGCTGTCGATTAAAATGCCGACCTCATTGCCCTCGTAGTGAACCTCGTAAATGGGCAATGACTGACAGTGCCCGGCAGTATGTTCACCCGTTCTGAGATCGAATGCGAACTGATGTCGCGGGCAAAAAATAATACCGCCTTCTATTTGCCCTTCTTCCAATGATTGCTCCTGGTGAGGGCATACGGCACCAAACGCCACAATCTGATCATTTTCCTTTGAGAGAATGAGATCGGTTGAGTCTATTTTAAAGCGCTTACGGTAGCCCTCTTGAACATTAATCAGCTTATCCAGAGGAAGAAAACGCATAGCCTAGTCGCCCCGTAATTGCGCAATGATTTGCGTGGCTGCGGTTACCGGTGTGAGTTCTCCACGACCTACCTGTTCCCTAACCGCAGGTAGCATTTTGCCAACGCCCGGATGGTCGGTGAGCTGCTGGCGAAGCATTTCGTCTGTAAGTTGCCACATCCATTGAAGATTCTGTTCGGCGCGCTTGCGATTATAGGCGTCGCAATCCTGCGCCTCCTGGCGGAAACGCTCCATCATTAACCAGCATTCCTCGATGCCCTCTCGTTCGAGCGCCGAACAGGTATGAACCTCTGGCTTCCAAAAGTCATTGCTCGCCAATAGCGACATCGCGCTTTGGTAATGCAGCTTGGTTTTCCTCGCCAAACTGGCACTTTCACCGTCTGCTTTATTGATCATAATGGCGTCGGCAAGCTCCAAAATGCCCTTCTTTATCCCTTGCAACTCGTCTCCACCACCAGGTAGCAGCAGGATTAGGAAAAAATCCACCATGCTCCCCACCTGGTGCTCAGACTGGCCTACCCCCACGGTCTCAACGAGCACCACATCAAAGCCTGCCGCTTCGCAAAGCAACATGGACTCTCGCGTTTTAAGCGCAACACCGCCCAAGGCCTTGCCAGCAGGTGATGGACGAATGAATGCAGATGGATCCCGCGAGAGGTGTTCCATGCGGGTTTTGTCACCGAGAATAGAGCCCCCAGCCATGGGTGAACTGGGATCCACGGCTAACACAGCCACTTTATGCCCCTTGGCGATGACATGCTGACCAAAAGATTCAATAAATGTTGATTTGCCTACGCCCGGCACGCCTGTAATGCCCACCCGCAAACTCTTTCCTGTAAACGGCAACAACTCGTTAAGTAGCGCCTGCGCGGCCTCACGGTCCTGAGGTCGAGAGCTCTCTACAAGGGTAATCGCCTTGGCGAGCGCCCGTCGATTGCCCGCAACGATGGCCTCAGCGGTTGGCGTTAACGGCATCCAGCACCTTTCGTGCAGCGTCAGGAATCGGCGTTCCGGGACCGAAGATGAGACTCACGCCCGCGTCGTAGAGGTAGTCATAATCTTGCTGCGGGATAACACCGCCAGCGATAACAACAATGTCATCGGCTCCCTCGGCCTTAAGCGCCTCAATGAGCTGTGGTACCAGTGTCTTGTGGCCTGCGGCAAGACTCGACGCACCAACAATATGCACGTCGTTCTCGACGGCTTGTCGCGCAACCTCCTCTGGCGTGGAGAACATGGGTGACAGATCAACGTCAAAACCGACATCTGCAAAAGCAGTGGCAACCACTTTAGCACCCCGGTCATGCCCATCTTGGCCCATTTTCGCCACGAGCATTCGTGGGCGACGGCCATGTTCCTCGACAAAGCGCTCAATATCCATTGCGATTTGCTTCCAGTTTTCGTCCTGCTCGTAAGCGGCACCATAAACACCTGAAACCGTCTGTGCACTCGCGACAAATCGACCGAAGTGCGTTTCAAGCGCGTCTGATATTTCTCCCACGGTAGCACGGTGCCGCGTTGCTTCAACAGCAAGACCGAGCAAATTGCCTTCGCCTGTCTCTGCCGCCTTGGATAAGGCACTTAAACAGGCTTCTACCGATGCAGCGTCACGCGAGGACCGGATACGATCGAGTCTTTCAATTTGAGAATCACGAACCGCGTCATTGTCGACCTCAAGGATATCAACCTCATCCTGTTCGCTGATCTGATATTTGTTAACGCCAACGATGACATCTTCACCACGATCGATACGTGCTTGCTTCTTGGCTGCTGCTTCTTCAATGCGTAGTTTTGGGAGACCGGTCTCGATCGCCTGAGCCATACCGCCGGCATCCTCGACCTCGGCGATGAGCGCCCGTGCTTTTTCCGCAATCTCATTGGTTAGAGACTCCATCATATAAGAGCCACCCCAGGGATCTACGACCTGACTGATGCCAGTCTCCTCTTGGAGGACCAGCTGAGTGTTACGTGCAATGCGGGCTGCGAAGTCCGATGGCAAAGCGATGGCTTCATCAAGCGCATTGGTATGCAAGCTTTGTGTGCCGCCAAACACGGCAGCCATCGCCTCTATCGTGGTTCTGACAATGTTGTTGTAAGGATCCTGCTCGGTAAGCGACCAGCCAGATGTCTGACAATGCGTCCGTAACATAGAGCTTTTGGGGTTTTCGGGTGAAAACTCGCCGACAATTTCTGCCCATAACAAACGAGCCGCCCGCATCTTGGCGATTTCCATGTAGAAATTCATACCAATTCCCCAGAAGAACGAGAGTCTGGGAGCGAATTCATCGATATTCAGACCGGCTGCAATGGCAGTCCGGATATATTCCTTACCGTCCGCCAGAGTGTATGCCAGTTCCAGCGCGGCGTTGGCGCCCGCCTCCTGCATGTGATAGCCAGAGATCGAAATGGTATTGAACTTGGGCATATTCTTGGAGCAATAGGCAATGATGTCGCCGATGATGCGCATGCTCGGAACCGGTGGGTAAATGTAGGTATTACGCACCATAAATTCTTTCAAGATGTCATTTTGAATTGTTCCCGCGAGCGCTTCAGGACCGACGCCCTGCTCTTCGGCAGCCACGATGTAGCCCGCAAGCACAGGCAGTACCGCTCCGTTCATCGTCATGGATACTGACACTTTGTCCAGCGGAATGCCGTCGAACAAGATCTTCATATCCTCGACAGAATCAACGGCAACACCCGCCTTGCCTACATCACCTGCAACTCGTGGATGATCGGAGTCATATCCTCTGTGGGTTGCTAGGTCAAAGGCAACAGAGACACCCTGCCCGCCTGCTGCCAGAGCTTTACGATAGAAGGCATTACTCTCTTCTGCCGTCGAAAACCCCGCATACTGGCGAATAGTCCAGCGCCGACCAGCGTACATGGTCGCCTGAGGTCCACGAATATAGGGGCTGAGACCGGGCATTGTGTCCGTATAGGGAAGCTCAGCCGTGTCCTCGGCGGTGTACAGCACCTTCATTGGAATATCTTCGGGTGTGAACCACGTGAACTCGTCAGGCGTGAGGCCCTTGCTCTGCTTCTCAACAAGCGCGGCCCAAGCTGCTTTGGTTGCCTTATCTCGGTTGTAAACCGACATCAATGATCTCCCTGCTGCGGCTCAGATAACTCGATCAGGACACCGTCACAGCTTTTAGGATGTATGAAAATGACACGTGCGCCGTGAGCGCCCGGCGTCGGCTCATCACCAATGAATTGATACCCCTTCTCTTTTAATCGGGCTACGTCGGCATCAATATCGTCAGTCCTAAAACACAGGTGATGGATGCCACCACCACGCTTTTCTAGGTATTTCGCGATAGCGCCCTCGCCTCGAAGCGGATGGACCAGCTCAATACTAGTAGGTGGTAGCGGGAAGAACGCCGTCGATGTTTTTGCCGCCTCGACTTCCTCAGTGCCCTCGTATTCAAGCCCAAAGTCGGCCATAAAACGCTGAATAGCCGCCTCGAGGTCAGGGACCGCAATAGCGATATGATCTAAACCTGTGATCATTTGATACTCCGTTTCTAAATCACGCTGTCCAGCAGTTCCTGCGTGCTCTTGGCGCGTCGGGCTGCGAGTTCTTCCTCTGAAACGTCTTCTGGCTTCTCATCGGGTGTCACTTTAAAAATGGGTTGTCCCTTCTTAATGATGACCCCGTCTCCCTCAACCAAGACCTCGTCAATTCTACCGTCAAACGGTGCATTGACCTTATTAAACATCTTCATGACTTCGACAATGAACAAAGGATCGCCTGTCTTGAACGTCGATCCCGCCTCGACATAGAGCGCCTCTCCTGGCGCTTCCCGGCCGTAGAACATGCCGCCACTCGTGGCTACGATCTCATCGGATTTGGCTACAGGTGGTGGCGCCAAAGCTTTTGCCATTGCGTCCTGATGCTCATCGTCCAAAAGCCGGTCGGGAATATGAATACTCAGATCAGAGTTGACCTCAAGCTCGTAAAACCCTGTCTGCGCCGCCATGGCTGGCAGCAGAAGTAGAAGCGACAGCCCTGCCTGGTGTCCTGCATGCGCCGCCTGAATTGCCTGCCATTGATCATCGGATAGTCCACTCGGCGACTCTGCCCCTAAACCGTTGGCTAATGTCTCCCACGAGTCGACATTCAACGCTTTAGCGGCATCCATGTAGAAGGCTTCGGCCGTTTCCAAAAGATGCGCGTCCTGCGACCAGATCTTCTCAGACGCTGCGGCTGACCCTTCACTGTCGAGGTTCAAGAAGTGATAAGTATCGACAAGAAGATCGACAGGGTTTTCCGTGAAGCTCACACGACCGGCATTAAAAGCGAAAGCGTCTTTATTGGCGCTCAGCCAGCCGGACAGCGTGTGTGGACAGGCCAAAAGCTTTTCAATGGGGCGCAGCACGAGTGTCTTCTTTGCGTCGAGAACACCGGCGCCATTGCTCGAATCTGCGCGCGTGTAACCACGCCACGCGGCTTCAAGGTCGATCTTACGTGCGGCTGCGGCGAGTTCACCCACTGCCGTCAGATAAGGAACAATGAATTTTGTTGTAGGTCGGGCGTGCACAGTTCGGCTTAAGAACCAATGAACAAGGCCGTAGTGAAAGTTCAGGTTGGTGCTTAAGTCTCGACCCCGCAGTGTCGTTACCCGCAGAATCTCGGCCATTTCTTCATAGGCAGTGAGACGGCTGTCTCCCACGCTCAGAATCAGTGCAATGTTGGAGTCGTAAGCACCCGCAAGCGTGTATTTCATGAACACGTCAGTATCCGGGTTATGTACACAGATGCCCTGATCGTCGCGGATTTCACCTTGTATCGCGTCTGACCAGTGCTCAATTTGACCGCCAGCATGCGGTTGCAAGGCATCATTGGTGGCATTCATTCGCGCTTCAAGACTGTCGTTGTTGCGCAAAACGCGTTCTGGAGGTGGCAGTTTGGGCCCGTGCGCGGCCAACAATACCATCGCCTCAACCAGTGAATTGACAGTGAAACTCTCCCCAGCATTTTCCGGGTTACTGAATTTAAGCGCATAGCAGAGCTCAGAAACGCGGTGCTCAACCTGAATACGGGTATTCATCTCCATAAAGAAGTGACTGTCGGTATCGACGATGCACTCGAAGGTAGAGACCGAATCAAGACCCACAGCAGCACCAAAACGAGACGCCTCCTCTTCCATGGTATCCAGCGTGACAACGTCAGCGCTGAGCACTGCGGCTTCATCTTTCAGACCTGCAGCATCTGCTTCCTCTGCAGCTTGAATGAGAGATTCGCGTGTCACGGAGACTTCGAGCAACTTTTGCTCGTGCATTTGCAGTGAGCAGTCGCGACCGCCCAGCGTAGTGCACCACTCTCCGTTGCCAATCACTTGAATTTCCTGATGGCGTGTTGACTCGATGTTGAGTTCAACCAAGACATTTTTGTTGTCACCAACGCCTGAGGCCTTCACCTCCTGCAGAATCTCCTTGACGAGCTCACCAGTACGCTCGGCCTCGCCCCGCTCAACAATTCGCTGGCCTTTTCCACCACCGCCACCAATGGCTTTTAGGCGCACACGGTTGTTAGGGTACTTATTGTTCATACCCTGAACGGCTTCTTGCAGCGTCTCGATGAGCTCATCAATGGTATAGAGATCAATGCCAGCCTTGTAAGAAGCGCCCAGCACACGATCAGCCAGATCCTCTAGCTCACCATCATTCAGATCTACGCTCTCGAGGCCTTTTTCACGACAGAGATCGCCAAGTGCTTCAGCTGTGGGGTATTTCTTTAGCAGTGTCAGCGCTGTTGCATTATCGACGCCGGGTGTTACCGACACGCCTGATTTAAGCGCGGTGCGCTTGGCCTCATCCTTTAAGCCCGCCTGACGAACAGTTCGAGAACAAGGCCCAATAAAGTTAAGACCGGCACTCTCCATGGACGCGACCATTGTCTCGTCCTCCGCCATGAAGCCGTAACCTGCGAATATCGCGTTATAGCCGTGGTCGTAGGCGATCTGAATAATCTCATCGATGCGCGCCTCGCGATCAGCCTTGTCGACGCCTGAATAATCACTGACACGATGGACCCGGTTCGGATCACCAATGACGCGAAGCTCAGGCGCGATGGCGCGCGGGTAGACAATAGAGTCCTTCTCAGAGAGCAAAATGCCGTAGTCGTTGATTCCCATCTCAGCGAAAACGTCCATGGCTTCCTTTCTGATGGGACCACGGCAGATGATGAGTGGCTTAATGTGAGTGCAGTCAAATTGACGCACCCAAGCATCACCGCTGTTGCCAAGACGACGGTCCTGATGAATCAGCGCATTATGTAAGTAGTGTTCGTTTGACACAGTAAAACTCCAATATAACTCGCTGATTTTTAATGAAATTCGCGCTGAACACCGCCCATAGGTTCGGGAGTGTAGTGGCGCAGGCAGAACATGAGATGTTTTGCGATTACGGCTCTGAGGTCAGACGGCATGACAATTTGCGATACCGAACCGAGGCTCAGTGCCTCTTCGGGATTCATAATTTCCCGCTCGTAACGTTTCGCCAGATCGGCTTCGGATGCTTTGGCCCACTCAGATGCTGCAGCTGACGCCTGATCACTCGCATCCGCCTCTGACACACCTTGGCTCATCAAGTCAGCCTTTGTTTCAGCAGTGCGCTTGGGTATCGCCTCGCGAATCGCTTTAAGCTCGTCTTTGTAAACGTACTCAACGCCGGCGGGACCCATTACGGCTACGCGGGTCGTTGGCAGCGCAACCACCAGATCCGCGCCTGTTGGGTAGTTGTTGTAGGACGCATAGGCACCGCCAAAGGCGTTTCTAATCAGAATCAGGAAGCGCGGTGTTCTAAGGTCAACAATGGCATCCAGCATGGCCCTACCCGCTTGCACGATGCCTCGGTGCTCCTGCTCTCGGCCAGGTAAGAATCCCGTCGTATCCTCTAAAAACATTACGGGTATGTTGTAGAGGTTGCAAAAACGAATAAATCGCGCGTTCTTCAATGCAGCATCAATATCTATCTGCCCCGATGCAACGGCCGAATTGTTGGCAACGAAGCCTACGACATGCCCTCCGATTCGGCCCAGGCAGGTAATCGTGTTCTTCGCCCGCTCCTCCTGTATCTCGAGGAAATCCCCGTGATCACAGAGCTGCTGAATGATGATTGAGCTATCGACAGGCGTATTAAAGCCTGTGGGGGATTCGAAGGCGGTCCTCAGTAACGTATCGATGTCGCTGGTACAGCGGTCTATCGGATCCGAGCACGCCTGAACCTCAGGGGCGTTGGCGTTGCTATCGGGCAAATAGCGCAGAATCTCACGAACTTTACGCAGCGCTGCTACTTCGTCCTCGACGACGAAGTCGGTGACGCCTGTTTGACTATGGACTCCAGGGCCACCCAACTCATCGGGGGTGATGTCTTCACCCAGTACTGACTTAACAACGCCCGGCCCAGTCAATCCAAAGAACGTGTCTTTAGGCTGAATCAGAAAGCTACCTTGACGCGGCAAATAGCTTCCACCACCAGCGTTGAAGCCGAACATGCACATGATGCTAGGAACGACACCTGAGATTTTCCGAAGACCCGTAAACGCCTCTGCGTATCCATCAAGACCACCCACACCAGCCGGAATGTAGGCGCCAGCCGAGTCATTCAGGCCAATCAGTGGAATCTTCCGCTCTCCGGCAAGCTCAAATAGCCGTGCAAGTTTTTCACCATTGGTTGCGTCCATCGAGCCGGCTCGGACAGTGAAATCATGCCCGTAGATTGCAACATCACGCCCGTCTATGGAGCCGATCGCTGTCACAAGCGAGGCGCCGTCAAGGTTTGGACCCCAATTTTGATAAAGAATGGTGGGCTCTTCATCGACCAAGAATTCGATGCGCTCCCACACAGTCATTCGATTTTTGCTGTGTTGACGCTGAATATTGCGATCGGTCGCCGCTGATCGTGGGAGCGCTTGAAGCTCTTCGCCTCGAGCAACGGCCGCCTGATAGTCAGTGGACGCTGTCGCCGCCTCGTCGACATTCTCAAAAGGATTAGTGAGTGTTGGTGTCATATCGTTATCTGGTGTTAAGTCCATTCTTTATCCTGTAGCGCAGCCAACAGAGGCAATGCGTTATCTCGTGCGAATTCCCCAAGACTAGGGTTCATACGCACACGAGCCGTATCCGATGACCGAGCGCATAATCGCACACTATTTGAGTAAAAAACCTCGTCCATTAGTCGTATTTTTGATGTCTTTATTCGCTAAATGCGTGGAACTTCGAGTCTTGAGCAAAACTCATTGCGCTCTTCCGGATCTGCAATAGACATTGCGTGGCGAACAAATTCCGGATCAAGGTGTGGCGCCAGCTGTTCGATAAAGTCGAACATAAAGCCGCGTAAGAAAGTCCCTCGTCTGAAGGCAATACAGGATAACAGTGGCGAGAAGTAATTCGGGGAACCGATTCGCACCAGATCAGTGTCTGATTGATCCTCAAACGCCATTGTTGAAATGATACCAACACCGAGTCCACGTCTAACGTAAGTTTTAATAACGTCGGCGTCGGCCGCTGTTACAACATAGTTTGGCGTCAAACCTCGCGCTTGAAACCCCTCATCAATTCGATAGCGACCCGTGAAACCCTCGGTGTAGGTCACGATGGGGTGTTGGGCAACTTGCTCGAGCGTTGGGTCGGCAATGGCTGTTAGTGGATGCTCTTGAGGAACAACGACACAATGCGACCATCGGAAGAACGGCAGTGTGACCAGCGACGCGTACTGCTGAAGCGCTTCTGTCGCGATAGCGAAGTCCACAGCGCCTTTAGCTGCCATCTCTGCTATCTGGTGCGGGCTACCTTGCTTTAACTCCAACGACACATCGGGGTGATCAACAACAAACTGAGAGATCGACTCTGGCAGCACATAACGCGCCTGACCATGCGTTGTAGCCACCGACATGCTGCCCGCGACGTTATCCGAGTAATCCTGTGCGATTCGCTTGATCGACTCCGTCTTCCGCAGGATCTCGCCGGCCATATCGATGATTGCCTCACCCGCAGGCGTGATATGTGTTAAGTGCTTGCCGCTGCGGGCAAAAATTTCAACACCCAACTCGCCTTCTAATAGTCGTATTTGCTTACTGATACCGGGTTGCGACGTGTAAAGACTTTGCGCCGTGGCAGATACATTGAGATCGTGGTGTGCCACCTCCCAGATGTATTTAAGTTGCTGAAGCTTCATAAGCACCTTACGGAATTAAAAGCTGGCCGTTAAGATACTTTGGTTCTAAAGAGGTGTACAGACTCGATTATGACTCGTTTGCAACACCGTGCGGCACATGCCCGGTCGCAATATGGTCCGCCGCCAACTCGCAGTGCGTTTGCTGATCATCAAAAAACACATCAGCGTCGTAGGCTTTCAAAAACTCAACTTTCGGGAGACCGCCAAGGAAAATGGACTCATCGAGACGAATATCCCATGCGCGCAATGTACGGATCACGCGTTCATGCGCAGGTGCCGAACGAGCTGTGACGAGCGCTGTTCTTATCAACTGAGCTTCCTCAGGAAGCGATTGTTGCAGTACATGAAGCGCACTCAAGAAACTCTTAAAGGGCCCCCCCATCAAAGGCTCATTGCGATGTGCTTTCTCGCTCGCCGTAAACGCCTCAAGTCCCTCTGATTTGTAGACTTTCTCTGCCTCGTCAGAGAACAGCACCGCATCACCATCGAACGCGAAGCGGATGGTTGAACTCGCCGAGTCATCGACTGGCTTCGACACCAAGGTCGCTGCAGCCACGTTGTTTTCGAGCGCCTTACGCACATCCGCGGACTCAGACGATAAAAACAAATGACAGCCAAACGCCTGGATATAGCGCCAGGGCGACTCACCACCGCAAAAAGCCGCTCGCGTAATCGGCAGGCCGTAGTGTTCAATCGAGTTAAAGATTCGCAATCCAGTATCTGCTGAGTTGCGGGACAACAAGACAATTTCAACGCCGAGAGGGTCGGACAAGATGTCATTCAACGCCAGCAGCTTCTTGGCAAGACTGAATGCCTGCCCCGGGTCTAGAGGCGTATCTTCGTGCTCAATTTGATATGCGGAATACGCTTCAAGCCCATGTTCTTCATAGACTAAATGCTCAGCATCCAGATTGAAGAGTGCTCGCGATGAGATCGCTATAACTAACTTCTCTGGCGCTAATTTAGACATTCCCTCAGCCTCCCCGCACTTTAGAAATCACTCGGCAGCGACTTCTTTACCCGAGGGCTTACGCGCGAAATACTCCCGCGTTAGTGCAAATACGACAGGCGACAGTAATAGTAGTCCTAGCAGGTTTGGAATAGCCATGAAGGCATTGAGTGTATCGGCGACCAGCCAAATTAAGCCCAGATCCGCACCGGCACCTACAGGAATCGCTAGCACCCACAACACCCTAAACGGCATGATGCCCTTGGTGCCAAAAAGATAGACTACGCAACGCTCACCATAAAAGGCCCATCCCATCATGGTTGTGGTTGCGAAAACGACGACACCAATGGTCACGACCCATTCACCCCCGGGCAAAACAGCGCCGAACGCCATCGAGGTCAAGCTAGCCCCCGAGACACCCGACTCAAGAACCCCGGTTAGCACGATTACTAAGCCCGTCATGGTGCAAACAATCAGCGTATCAATCATGGTGCCAAGCATAGCCACAAGCCCCTGCTCCACAGGTTCATTTGTTTTGGCCGCGGCGTGCGCGATAGGCGCGCTGCCCAAACCCGCCTCATTCGAGAAAATGCCGCGTGCCACACCAAATCGAATAGCGGCCCATACGGTCGCTCCTGCGAAGCCTCCGGCTGCTGAAGCACCGTTGAAGGCGCTATCAACAATGGTCGAAAACGCCGCGGGCACATCAGAAATATTCATCAATATGACGATCAAGCTCATGATGATGTACGAGATCGCCATAGCGGGTACGACGGCTCCCGCCGTATCGGCAATTCGCTTAATACCCCCGAGGATAACGGCGCCCACCATGAACATAAGCACCAGGCCAGTGATCCACCAGGGAATGCCCGCGTTATCTGTCAGAACCTGGGCTACGGAGTTCGATTGAACCGTATTAGCAAGACCAAAACCGGCCGTTGCACCAAATAAAGCGAAGGCGAAGGCTAACCCAGTCGCAAACGCACCGTAGCGAGCGCCCAAGCCATTACGAATGTAGTACATGGGGCCGCCTGAGTACCCGCCCTGATCGTCTTGCTCTCGGTAGCGTACCGCCAGGACACCTTCAGCGTACTTAGTCGCCATCCCAAATAGCGCCGTAATCCACATCCAGAACAAAGCTCCGGGACCGCCCAGGGTGATCGCTGTGGCAACACCCGCGATGTTACCCGTGCCAATAGTGGCGGACAGTGACGTCATTAGGGCCTTAAAGGGGACAATATCGCCCTCCCCGCGACCTGATACGCCCGAGAAGAGCAGTGACACCGCACGAGGCACCTTTCGCAGCGTCATAAAGCCAAGCCCAAGCGTGAGATAAATCCCCGTGCCAAGCAGCAAAATGAGCATGGGCAGACCCCACGCCACCGCGTTCACTTCCTGAATTATTGTCTCAAGCATCATCCTGCCCCTTGTTTATGGTTGCTTGAACAGCTGTTCAGTCGCGCCCCAGCGCCGCTTGAACAGCCGATGCATGGGGGAAGATACCGAATACCCCGCCTGTGTGCATAAAAATGATGTCGGATGCCTCCGATGGAAAGGTGTTTTGTGACAAATCGGTGATCAGGCCGTGAAATGCCTTGCCCGTGTAAACTGGGTCTAAGGCGATACCTTCAAGCCGGGCGAGTTCTGCCAGCGTGTCAAAGATCTCATCGCCCGCTCGGCCGTAGCCCGGTCCAATGTATCTATCACTAGTGAGCGTCTTAATTGGCTCATTAGGAAGCTCTGAGCGGTAAGCACGAAGGTTTTCCCAATCCTCCTGTGCTTTCGCATTGAAATAGCGCTCGTCGTCACAGACCGCATAGCTAATGACATCGGCCGACGCACCGTGCAATAAAACCCCCGCATTTAACCCCGCTTGCGTACCGCCTGATCCCGTGGCGTGCACGATAGCCGCGTGAGTCAGAGCGTTTTCCGCCATATCGGCCATCAGTTCTTCAACCGCGAGGATATAACCCCAGATACCCATCGCATCACTACCACCAATGGGGATCGTCAACGCTTTTTCCCCCTTCTCAGCCCATCGTCTCTCGGACTCGGCGAGATGATCTGTCATTTCATCGCCCGTGGTCCGCCGCGACACGTAGGTAATCTCAGCGTTGAGCATTTTGCTAAGGAGATAGTTACCGCTGAGTTCCTGCTCTTCTCCCCTCAGTATCAGTTCACACTTGAGACCAAGCTGGGCAGCTACCGCGGCGGTCGCGCGGCAATGATTGCTCTGCAAGGCACCCGCAGTCACCAATACGGTGCATTCGGTATTGAGTGCCTCCGCTGCAAGGAACTCGAGCTTTCTCACCTTGTTGCCCGTCAGAAGCGAGCCGGTAAGGTCATCCCGCTTACACCAGATGCGGCGGCCCTGCCCCCATCGATCAGACGCCCGGCGAAGCAGGTGAAACGGTGATGGGAGAACCGCCAGTGGCTCTCTGGGAGGATAGTGAACGATAGTGTTAAGTCCCCAGCGTTTTGATTGTGCCCTTTGGCAACGTTGCGGTCACGTGGGTTCTTTGGAACTTCAGATCAACCTTATCTGAGACGTTTACGACAACGTAAAGGTCGGACAAGTCGACAATTTTTCCCATCAAGCCAGAACTCATAAGCACCTCATCACCTTTACCGAGCGAGTTAACCAGTTCGGCGTGCTCTTTCTGACGTTTTCGCTGTGGTCTAATCGTCGTGAAATACATAAAGACCAGCAAACCAATCATCATGATGGGCAGGAACCACTCACCTCCCGCTGGGGCTTGGTTCGCTGCTTGTGCATGTGCCTGACTTATAAACATATCGTAAACCTTATTTAAAACAGTAAGTTAAATGATTAATGGGTATTGGGTTCTATAAATTAAAATCGATGGTAACAGGCGCGTGGTCTGAGAACCGCTCGTCACGATAGATGGCGAAATCTGTCCCCGTACCCGACAACCCAGGTGACACAAGCATATAGTCCAGTCGCCACCCCGTGTTATTTGCCCAGGCTTGCCCGCGATTGGACCACCAAGTGTAAAGATCGGGCTCTGTGGTCATCTGACGAAATACGTCAACCCACCCCTGTTCCTCGTAGAGCTTGGTGAGCCATTCACGCTCATAAGGCATAAAGCCCGAGTTTTTCTGGTTGCTTCGCCAATTTTTCAGATCGATGTTCTGGTGACAGGTATTCCAATCGGCGCAGATGATGAACTCCCTCTGTTCCTTCAATAGCCCTGCCATATGGGGTGTAAAGCGCTCCATGAAGACATCTTTTCTTGCCTGAGCATCATCATTACTCGAGCCCGAAGGGACGTAGAGGGATATAACACTGATTCCATCAAAGTCAGCCCGTAAGTAGCGCCCCTCAGAATCTACTGGCTCCCACCCTACCTTCACTTCAATCGCAGAGGGCTTTTGCTTAGCGTAAAGCGCTGTGCCGCTGTAACCCTTGCGCTCGGCATCGTTGTAATAACAGTGATAGCCATCGGGCCTAAAGGCATCATCCACCAGCTGGTGCTCTTGTGCCTTCGTCTCCTGAATACACACCACATCGGCATCCTGTTTCGCCAGCCACTCGAAAAAACCTTTGCGCTGGGCGGCTCGAATGCCATTGGTATTGCACGTAATAACTCTAAACACGTTATTCAGTCCTGTTTGATACCCTGCACCATCGATTGGGCGCCTTTAATGAAGTCTTTCGTCTCTTTCGAGTCTTCTTTCCCATCACGAAGCAAACGCATATCGACCGGAACCGTGATTCCTTTTTCTGCCGCAGGACGGACCTTAATCGCATTGTGCCAACGCTGAAGGTGATCGAGCCCGTCCATTTCGATACCGCTCCAGCGATGGGTTCGCACCCAAGCCCAATTCGCCATATCGGCAATACTGTACTCACCGCCAAGGTATTCTGTCTTTCCCAACTGCGTATTCAGCACCTCAAAGAGTCGACGACCCTCGCTTTGATAGCGGTCAATGGCCGGCTGAATCTTCTCTGGAAAATAACGGTAGAACACGTTTGCCTGGCCCATCATGGGGCCTACGCCACCCATTTGAAACATCAGCCACTGAATCACCCGAGATCGACCCACAGTATCCGCAGGAAGGAATTGACCCGACTTCTCCGCGAGGTGAATCATGATGGCCCCCGACTCAAAGATAGAAAGATCGTAATCACGATCGTAAATGGCAGGGATGCGTCCATTCGGCGAGTGCGCTAAGAATGGTTCCTGCTTCTGCTCACCCGACCTAAGATCGATTGTGTGCACCTCGTAATCGAGCCCCATCTCCTCCAGCGCAATCGATACCTTGTGACCGTTGGGTGTTGGCGATGTGTAAAGGTCGATCATAGACCCAGCTCAGTGATCGTGTTCAGCACCACTTCATGGTGATCCTTGGTTTTAAACTTATTGAGAATGTCCCGTAGGTTGCCGTCTTTATCGATCAGGTAGCTTGTTCTCAAAATCCCGTCGAACTCTCGACCCATGAACTTCTTTGGACCCCAGGCACCATAGGCGTCAGCCACAGCATGGTCCTCATCGCTGAGTAGCTGA
The DNA here is from genome assembly GCA_038143085.1 of Halieaceae bacterium. Lineage (GTDB taxonomy): Bacteria > Pseudomonadota > Gammaproteobacteria > Pseudomonadales > Halieaceae > Luminiphilus. The sequence goes on along the minus strand of JAYQLG010000008.1, from coordinate 344,542 downwards.
AAATTTAGCGCGTCGCGCTCCACGAACTTGGCTAGACGCTTTACTGGATCGGGGCTGATGCCTAACACGACAACATCGAGTCCCTCTAGCTCTGCTGCGATATCACGCAACCCCTGAGCTTGTATTGTGCATCCGGGTGTCATCGCCTTAGGGTAGAAATAGACCAATACATTTTTCACGCCCTTAAAATCGCTCAGTGAGACCTCAGCGCCGTTGTTGTCCTGAAGCGTAAAGCCCGGTGCGGGTGATCCTGTGGTTGGAAGTGACATGACAAGTCCTCTGATTATCGTTGCGTTAAAAGTTAAGGCGCGAAAAAAGCCAATCGTGTGGCCTACCCGGCGCGGCGTTTTTGATAACGGATAGTGCTGTTTCGCACCGGAAAGTCCTGCGTTTTTCGGTCCTCGAAAAACTCTCTGAGCATTTCAATGACAACGGGGAACGCAAGCTCATCCCAGGGGATATCAGCTTCAGAATAAAGCTGGCTCTCAAGACTCTCGGAGCCCGCGCCAAACTGGCCATCCAGCACCTCACAGCGGTAAAAGACGTAGACCTGACTAATGTGAGGGACATCAAATATGCGATAAAGCGCCATGTCGACAGCGCGCGCCTCGGCTTCTTCCCACATTTCGCGTGCAGCGCCCTCTGCGGTAGTCTCTCGGTTCTCCATAAACCCAGCAGGTAACGTCCATTTGCCATAGCGCGGCTCGATAGCACGCTTACACAGGAGCACCTGGTCACCCACAGTGGGAATGCAGCCAACAATGACCTTAGGATTGACGTAGAAGATCTCACCGCAGGATGGACAGACGTCCCGCTCACGATCCTCGCCCTCTGGGATCTTGCGAACGACCTCGTGGGCGCAACTGCTACAATACTTCATTGATCAAGACCCTCAGTCGACCACCTCTGGCGGCGGTCCTTATCGACAGCTTTGACTGTAACCCATTGGCCTGTATCGCCGGAATGTTCTCGCTTCCAAAAAGGGGCATCTGTCTTGAGCGTATCCATGACAAACTCGCAGGCAGCAAACGCATCGCCTCGGTGGTCGGCACTGGTAGCGACAAAAACAATCGGATCTGCAGTTTGCATCTCACCGTAACGATGAACGATTTGCCATGCCCGCAGGCCAAATCGTTGCTCTGCTGCATTACCTAGATCGGTCAACACACGTGTCGCCATTTCGACATAGCACTCGAGGTACAAACTATCGACCTGCCCGTCATCATTGAAATCACGAACGAAGCCGGCAAAGGTGGCGACAGCAGCATCGGGATGAACGCAATAAAATTGGGTCGCCAAATTGCCCGGGTCGATCGCCTCGTTCGTCACCTGCACCAACACATCAACCACCGGTCATGGGAGGAAAAAAGGCAACCTCATCCCCGTCCTTGATACCTTCTTCTTGGAAGACCACCCGCTGATTGACCGCCTGAATTAAATTCGGGTGAGACAGTGCTTCGCTCCAAGCCTCCCCTCGCAGACCCAGCTCATTTTTCAACGCTTCTACCGTCCTCAACCCGTCGCTCAGTTCAAGCGTTAACTGCTCGGTCTCCACAGCCTCACGAATCAGCGAAAAGAACTTAACAGTAATCGTCATTCTGCCACTCCCCTGTCTTACCGCCTGATTTGAACACCAGCGCCGTCTCCTGAATCACCATGCCTCGATCGATTCCTTTGGCCATGTCATAGATCGTCAGCGCCGCGAGAGATGCCGCGGTCAACGCCTCCATTTCAATGCCCGTCTGGCCTCGAACTTTGCAAGTGACATCAATCACCACACCCGGTAGGTCGTGATCGATGGTGAGATCGACCGACACCTTCGTGATGGGCAAGGGGTGGCATAGGGGTATTAAATCGCTGGTTTTCTTGGCCGCCTGAATCGCTGCAATGCGCGCCGTAGCCAGCGCATCGCCCTTCTTGAGTTCGCTCGACTCAATCGCTGCCAAGGTTTCCGGCTGCATTCTGATCTTGGATCGTGCTGTAGCTATCCGTTGAGTCACAGCCTTATCTCCCACATCCACCATGTGGGCCTCGCCATTACTATCGAGGTGGGTCAGGGGCTGCTGATCGCTCATCGGACTCTTCTGCTGTTTACCAAGGGACTGGAAGCTTACCCCAACTATGGCATGCTGTGTCGACGCGGTGAACGCGCAACGACTCGAGTGAAGACAAGCTCTCCCAGTATAAAACCTAATCAATGCAAAGAGGCAGCGTGACTAACCCCCAATCGAATAACTACAAGTGGTTTGTTCTGGCCATTCTCACCGTGGTTTATGCGTTTAACTTCATCGATCGGCAGATTCTGGTCATCTTGCAGGAGCCCATCAAAGCAGAGCTCGGGCTCAGTGACACTCAGCTGGGGCTGTTAACCGGCTTCAGCTTTGCCGTGGTGTACGTAACCGCTGGCATCCCAATCGCCTGGTTGGCCGATCGAAGTAATCGCCGCAATATTGTTGCCGTCTCGCTAGGCATCTGGAGCATCATGACAGCCTTATCAGGCATGGTGCAGAACTACACCCAGCTGCTATTGGCACGCTTGGGTGTGGGTCTCGGTGAGGCAGGCGGATCGCCACCTTCGCATTCGATGATAAGCGACTACTTCCCTGAGGAGCAGCGCGGCACCGCAATCTCCATTTACACCACGGGCATCTATCTAGGTATCTTTTTCGGCTACTTTGCTGGCGGTTGGATTGCAGACACCTACGGCTGGCGAAATGCATTTTTTATCGTTGGCATCCCCGGCGTTGTCTTGGCTTTTTTTCTGTTGCTGCTCGTGCGGGAGCCGCCCAGAACCGCTCTGCCGAACACGGTTGCGAACGAAAAAGCCAGCTTCAAGGAAACCATCGTTTTTCTCCTGCAACGTCCCGCTTTTTGGTGGATAGCTCTGGGCTGCTCAACCGCGTCCTTCGTTGGCTACGGCAACGGTAACTTTTTCCCCTCTTTGTTAATCCGGAATTACGGACTGACAGTCACCGAGGTCGGTATGTTCATGGGCGTGATCTCGGGCTCTACAGGGATGCTGGGAACCTTTCTTGGAGGCTACCTCGCCGATCGATGGGGCAAGCACGATAAGCGATGGTATGTGCGTATTGCGCTTTGGGGACTGGCACTGTCGTTGCCGCTGTCTTATTACACCTTGCTCGGGAGCGAGCCCCTGTATGTGGTTCTCGCTTACGCCCCAGCTCATATCTTAAACACGCTGTACCTGGGGCCCTGTATCGCCATCTGTCACACGCTGGTTGCTCCGAATATGCGGGCAAGTGCCTCGGCTGTTTTGCTATTTGTTATCAATATGATCGGTCTGGGTTTAGGACCGCTGGTTGTGGGCGCCCTTTCCGACGCCTATGTGCCGATCTTTGGCGAGGAAAATCTACGGTACGCAATGTTAACAGCGCTCACCATGGGTACCTCGGGGGTGTTCTTCTTCTGGATGGCTCATCGGACACTACTGGCCGATATCTCCAAAACTGATGCCGCGCTGACAGGAACGACAGCAACGTCCTAAGGTGGATCACAGGGACTAACTGCAAATAGTGGCAGGATTTCCCTTTTGAAGTAGTGCCTTAACGCGTAGTCTGCGCGCTTTCCTCGCCCGTATATCCGTTATGACCGACACCTCCTCCTCTCCCATGGCCTTTTCAAGCCTTGGGCTACCGCCTTTTTTATTGGATTCCCTAAGCGCACTGGGTTACGAAGAGGCGACGCCCATCCAGGCGGAAACCATTCCGGCCCTGATGGCGGACAGAGATGTAGTCGGTATCGCGCAGACAGGCACGGGTAAAACGGCAGCATTTGCCCTTCCGGCTTTAGCCAAGCTGGACTACAAACGGCGAAATCCACAGGTCCTAGTGCTCTGCCCCACGCGTGAACTGTCCATGCAAGTAGCGGATGCGTTCAGGAGCTACGCCAAATCGTCTGATGGCTGCCGAGTAGTGGCATTGTGCGGTGGTAATGACATGCGCCAGCAACTTCGAAGCCTTAAGGATGGCGTTCATATCGTCGTGGCCACACCTGGCCGGCTGCTAGATCACCTCAAACGAGGTAGCGCCGATTTTAGCGAAATAAAGTCAGTTATTCTCGACGAAGCAGATGAAATGCTGCGTATGGGATTCATTGATGACGTCGATGAAATCCTCGCTCAGACGCCGAAAGGACGGCGCGTTGCCCTCTTCTCAGCAACCATGCCCCAGCGCATCAGAGAAATTGCGAGCGAGCACCTGCAAGATCCAGTGGAAGTAGCCATTACATCGGCCGCTACAACCAATGCCAATATTCAGCAATGCTATTGGCTGGTAAAGGGCACCAATAAACTAGACGCACTGACACGCTTTCTAGGTGTCGAGGATACACAAGGCGTCATCGTGTTCGTCAGAACCCGAGAGAGCACCTCTGCCATTGCAGACCAATTGCGCCAGCGGGGTTTTAACGCATCACCCTTAAACGGCGATATAGATCAGAAAACTCGTTTTAAAACAGTCGAGCAACTCAAGGACGGACGACTCGATATTGTGGTCGCGACTGACGTTGCCGCACGAGGATTGGACGTAGAGCGAATTACGCACGTCATCAACTATGATATTCCGTTTGACCGGGAATCCTACGTGCATCGTATTGGCAGAACCGGTCGTGCTGGGCGCGAGGGCAAAGCGATCCTATTTGTAGCTCCTCGAGAACGCCGCATGCTCCACAACATCGAACGCGTTACAAAGCAGAAGATTAAGCAAATTGATCTCCCGTCATTTGAGGATATTGATGCCAAAGCACGAGAGCGCTTGATTGGGCAACTTCGTTCTGGCTTAGAAGCGCCACACCATCCTCGCGCGAATGATGCCATTGAGCAATTAATCAACGAGGGAAATACGCATCGCGATATTGCGCTGGCACTAGCAACCATGATCATCGACGGCACCGAGCCTCCTGGGGAAACACGAGTCACCAAAAAGCCGCTCGGTGATAATAGTGAGCGCCCAAAGAAGTCACGAGAACCACTGCCGCTTCGTGATAAGCGAGGCAAGGAGCGTGAGCTACCGCTTACCTACACGGCGAAAGAGCTGGGACGAGCCAGATCACTTGATGAGCACCCCGACGTCGTAATGGAGCGCTTCTGGCTCGGTATAGGTCGAAAACAGGGCGTAAAAGCTCGCGAAATAGTCGGCGCCATTGCCAATGAGGCAGGTATCGAAGGCCAGTTCATTGGCAGCATTAATATCTTCGAGCACTACTCGACGGTTGATCTTCCGGAAGGTATGCCAAAACCAATTTTGAAGCACCTAAAGAAAACCCGAGTAAAAGGCACCAACTTGGGTATGGTGCGCGTCGTCGACTCAGTCTCGTCGTAACCTCCCTTCTCGCCGAAAACTCGGCGAGACCCCCTCAGCGTCACCCGCTGCTCTAGCATTCTCATGTAGCTCATGAGACGCTCGGGGCTGTGGATCGGCGTTTGATTCCCGTGTCAGCGCCGCGCTTTGAAACAACAATAAGTTCAGCGGAGCAAAATAATGGAATTTCACTTCAATAATGTCTGGACAGCGCTTTCAGAGACATTTCCTGACAGACCTGCACTTGTCTGTGAGGGTAAGACCGTCACTTGGTCACAGTTCAATGAGCGTGCAGCTCGCCTCGCCGGTTTATTCAGCGAGAACGATGTCACCAATGGGGCTTCAGTGGGCATGTACATGCTCAACTGCAACGAGTACACAGAAGCGCACTTTGGCTGCTTCAAGCAGTCAGTCTGCCCAGTCAACGTCAATTACCGCTATCGTGCCGAGGAGCTGATCTACCTGCTCGATAACAGTGATGCCGAAGTGGTTATCTATCACGCCAGTTATGCACCTCGCATTTCCGAAATTCGAGACAGCCTACCCAAGATAAAGCTCTACATTCAGGTGGAGGATGAATCGGGCAACCCGCTGCTAGATGGCGCTCTGGATTATGAGACAGCTCTGGGCGACTCGACCCCGCTTCCCTTTGCGCCAAGTGCCTACGACGATCGCTACATGCTCTATACCGGCGGTACCACCGGCATGCCAAAGGGCGTTATGTATGACAATGGCGCCCTCGCCCATTGGCTGTGCATCGGTGGCTATACATCGCGCGGACTCCCGCCACCCACGTCCATTGATGAGGTTATTGCGGGAGCAAAAGCCATTACAGAGATGGGCGCTTTGCACCGGAGCTTGCCCGCTTGCCCTCAAATGCATGGAACGGGCATGTGGATTGGGACCATGGTTGCATTGAACTGTGGCGGCACGGTGATCACACAGCGAACCCAGCATCTAGATGCGGACGCCTTACTGCAATGTGTGGTTGACAATGAAGTGACCGATCTGACCATCGTCGGTGACGCATTTGCGCGGCCAATTTTAGCCGCGCTCGATGCAGCAAAGGCGGCGGGCAAACCCTATGACCTGTCGCGGGTGGGCCAAATTGCGTCTTCGGGCGTGATGTGGTCATCGGAAATCAAAGAGGGCCTTCTCGAGCATCAGGACATGGTGCTCAACGACATCATGGGCTCGACAGAGGGCTCCATGGGCGGGTCGATTAGTACGCGAGACAACGCCGCGAAAACCGCGAAATTTAGCATCGCGGAATACGTAAAAGTGTTCAACGAAGATGATGAGCCCGTAACGCCTGGATCCGGCGAAATGGGAATGGTTGCGACGGCAGGCATCGTGCCTCGTGGTTACTACAAAGATGAGGAGAAGTCGGCGCGAACCTTCCGAACCGTCAATGGTGTTCGTTACTCCTTCCCCGGAGATTTCGCCACGGTAGAGGCGGATGGAAGTATCACGCTTCTAGGTCGCGGATCTCAATGTATCAACACCGGTGGTGAAAAAGTGTTCACGGAAGAGGTTGAGGAGTCGATCAAACGGCACGATGACGTGGAGGACTGCCTTGTGGTGGGTTTGCCGGATGAGCGTCTTGGCAACAGAGTCGTCGCGGTGTACTCACAGAAACCGGGGACCGCACCGATTGGTGAAGACGGGTTGCGAGAACATGTTCGATCGCAACTCGCAGGTTATAAAGCCCCTAGACAAGCCATTTTCGTAGATGTTGTGCAACGAGCACCAAATGGAAAAGCTGACTACAAGTGGGCCAAAGCAACCGCAGAAGCCCATCAATAGACCTCTGTAACTAAAAGGCCTCGGAGGCTACGTATGTACAAGCTAGGTTATCTTTCACTCATCGTAGCCCTCTCGCTCCAAGCCTGCGGTGGTGGTGGCGGTGGCTCAACGCCACCCTCACCTGTCGTGACGCCACCTCCGAGCTTCGAATCACCGCATCCCGAGACTTGGGAGACGCAATCCGCAGCTGACGCCGGCTTTAACGCCACAGCATTATCGGATGCCTTTGATTACGCCATGCAAGATGGGACATTTACCCAGGCAGCCCTTGTCATACGAGACGGCAAGCTCATCGAGGAGCAGTATCGAGGCATTGCGGACGGTGAGGTTGATACGCTCACCTCTCTGGGTTCCTATCCTGGCGATCAAGATCCCGCATTCTGGATTGAGAATTATGGAACTCGTGACAGCACAAGCCTGATGACCTCATGGTCTACCGCGAAGTCTTTCACCAGTATGCTGATAGGCATAGCCATCGAAAAAGGATTCATCACATCGACCGAACAGCTAGCCTCGGATTTCATCACCGAATGGCAGGTAGATGACCGCATCAATATCACCATTGAGCAGCTATTAGACATGCGCTCGGGGCTTGTTCCTGTGTGCTTTTTACCCAGTACCGGCAACGTTGGAGAGTGTGCGAATCAAAGCGATGCGGCGGCCGGCGGGAACATCGTCTTTTACCCAGACCAAATGACGGGATGCATCAATCGTGGCCTTGCAGTAGATGGTGATGCCTACCCCTGGGACTCCGATGGCGTCTATACAGCCGGCGAGTTTCTCTATTCGAATTGTGATACTCAGATTCTGGGGGAAATACTGTTCCGAGCGACCGGGCAGGACCCGGGAACCTTTGCACAAACGGAACTCTTCGAGCCCATCAATATGACCGCTTACTGGTGGCGCGATAACGTGGAAAGCGGCCAGTCAAATGGGAACTATCTAACGTATTGCTGCCTCGATGCGACACCTCGTGATTTTGCAAAATTTGGTTACCTGATGCATGTAGGCGGTATTGAGCTGGAGAGCGGAACACAATACAGCAGCTACGTATCCGAAGTTCGCGCGATGGACAGCTTCTACGATAAGCAGTTCTGGAGTTTCTGTGGCGAGGAAGATGGCAATGGCGGCTGCCTAAACCTTGTCATTGTCACCCGCGGCTTTGATGGTCAATTCATCGCAATGGACTTCAAACATAATCTTATTCTGGTCCGGGCAAGCCTTTATCAGCCTTACCTCAATCGATCAGACGAGCGAAAAATGTTTCTCATTCCAGGATCTGTTGCCGACTCTAACTGGCTTGGCTCGGTGCCCAATGCGATGGCCATCCCAGCGGCTACCACCTTTTTCATCGAGGAGTTTCATGCAAGGGTGGTGTCGGCCATCAACCAGTAAAACCTTAGCGCTCAGAATAAACTTAGGCCCACAGTGATACTAAATCCGACGAATAGAGCGCCGAACGCACTGTCAACAAACGGTGAGGCTCGATTAAGCCTTACGGCAAAGCGCTGATTGCTTGCCAATATCGCAATAAAAGCGTACCAGGCCGCATCAATAACGCCTGCCATAGCCGCGGCAATGAGCTGTGTTGAGAGCAATTGTTCGGCGCTCAAGAACTGGCTGAAGATCGCCACAAAAAATATCACCACCTTAGGATTAAAAAACACGATGAGGAAACCGTTCAAAGCGTGCTGCCAGATCCTGAGTGCTGAACTATCGTCCTCGCTCGTTGCATGATCACTGGTATCGGCACCCTCTCTAGTGGCGCCCGTCAGCGCCCTAATGCCGCCGAATAGCATCCGACAACCCAGATAAAGGAGAAACAGCGCTCCACCGATCTGTAGGGTCTTCATGAAAAACCCTGAACTCCCAATCAAGGCGGCTAAGCCAAGCACCACAGCGAAGGCGTAGACGCTGATTCCGGCCCCATGTGCGAGCGCTACAGTCAGAGCACTTGAACGACCGTGTGTGATAGCTGTGCGAAGGACGAGTGCGACGCTGGGACCCGGCGACATTGCGCCAGCCAGTAACGTCATTGCGAGTAATAGCCAGAGCTCAAGAGTCACGAGGCCGCCAAGCGTTTGTGTGGTTTCAGGTCTTAATGCGCACCGGTGAAAACCACCAGCGAATCAGACAAACACACGAAGAGAAAATGGAGCGGGAAACGAGGTTCGAACTCGCGACCTCAACCTTGGCAAGGTTGCGCTCTACCAGCTGAGCTATTCCCGCGTCCTGTCAGTGTAACCCTCTAGACAGCGTTATCAACTGCTTTACTGGGCCGCGTCCTTCGCCTCAGCCTTCAGCATTACCTCGAGGTACTTCCACATGGACCAGAGTGTCAGCACGACGGCGAGCGCTAGGGAAATGAAGGCAACGATGAGAAGTAAATCGCCATAGCCCTCATCCATTCGCCAAAGTAGACCAATAATTGCCACCATTTGAAGTGTGGTTTTGAACTTGGCGACAGCCGTCACGGCAACCAACTGACTGTCTCCGCGCCTCGCCATCCACTCACGCAAAGCACTGACCAATATCTCTCGGCCGATAATGACAATGGCACTCAGTGTCACCCAAAGAGAATCATAGTGATCGACGAGGAGTACCAATGCGGTGGCAACGATCAGCTTATCAGCGACCGGATCTAGAAAGGCACCAAACTCACTCTCTTGATCCAAGGTTCGAGCCACCCAGCCGTCAAGCCAATCAGTGATGGCCGCGACGACGAAGATAATCGCCGACGTAATGCCCGCATAAGGTCCAGCCAAGTAGAAAGGCTCCCACCATCAGAGGGATGCACAAAACTCGCAGGAGGGTCAGTATATTCGGGAGATTCCAGCTCACAGGTTTTCCAAAATCATTGCTCTACGGTGTGTAGATGGTCGTAGATTATTTGCGCAAGAGTGGCACTGATGCCGTCAACTTTGCAAATTTCTTCGACTGACGCATTTTCAACACCCCGAATGCTGCCAAAATGACGCAACAGATCGCGTCTTCGCTTTGCACCAACGCCCCCAATTCCCTCTAGAGTCGACTGTTTTCGGGCTTTACCGCGCCTGCCTCGGTGCCCACTGATCGCAAAGCGGTGGGCCTCATCGCGTATCTGCTGAATCAGGTGCAACGCCGGATTATCACCCCGCAACTGACTCTCTGCTCCCGTATCACCGTCGATCAATGTTTCGAAACCGGCTTTTCGGGTCGTGCCTTTGGCAACGCCTACCACCTTTACCGTACTTAGCTCGAATTGCTCCAATACCTGCTGCGCCTGCGATACCTGTCCTTTGCCACCGTCGATGAACAAGACGTCCGGTAAGGTCCCCTCGCCTTTAGACAGCCGACGATATCGACGTTCCAGCGCCTGTTGCATAGCCGCGTAATCATCGCCACCTGTGATGCCGTCAATATTGAACTTACGGTAGTCCGCTTTTCGCGCGCCATTACTGTCAAACACTACACAGGACGCGACAGTGGCCTCACCTGAGCTGTGACTGATATCAAAGCACTCCATGCGCGACGGGGTCATATCGAGGTCCAGCTCGCGTCTCAGGGCCTCTAGGCGCCCTGCCATGGTCTGTTTCCCACTGAGGAAAGACTCGAGATTGCTCTCAGCTGTTTGTTTTGCGAGCTGAAGCCAGCGTGCTCGCGCATCGCGAACCTGTGTTTTGATCACGACCTTCCGGCTTCCCTGCTCCATGAGCGTATCGCAGAGTAGTTGCGCATCGTTTGGCTTGTGGCTGACTACAATTTCCTGCGGAATGGTTTGGCGCCCGGAGAGGTAAAATTGAGGAATAAAGGCGTCTAATACCGAGGTCTCGTCTTCTTCTAGCTGTGTTGCCGGGTAGTAGGTGCGCGATCCTAGTACTCGGCCCTCCCGTACAAACAGCACTTGAATGCAGGCCTGCCCATGAGCTTGTTTAACCGCCAAAAGGTCAAGCTCACCCCGTGAGCCCTCAATTCCCTGGGCAGACTGCACATCCTGAAGTCTCTGAAGCTGATCGCGATACTCAGCCGCCCTCTCAAATTCCAATTTTTCAGCCGCTGCTTCCATGTCATCGGCAATACGCTTCATGACCTTTTGGGACTTACCGCCAAGAAACAGCGCCGAGTTCTCAACCTGCTTTTGATAGTCCTCATCACTGACCAAGCCCACGCATGGGCCGGAGCAACGGCCAATTTGATACTGGAGGCAGGGCCGTGACCGATTCCGAAAGTAGGACTCCTCACACTGACGCACTTTGAAGACCTTTTGCATCAAATGCAGGGTCGATCGCACGGCGCCAGCACTTGGGTAAGGACCAAAATACTCGCCCTTTCGGCGTTTTGGACCCCGGTGAAAGGCAAGTTTGGGCCACTTATCCTCGGACGACAGGTAAATATAGGGATATGACTTATCGTCCTTGAGAAGAATGTTGTAAGGCGGGTGATTCTCCTTGATTAAATTGTGTTCCAAGAGAAGTGCATCGCGCTCTGTCGTCGTCACGGTCACCTGAATGTCACGGATACGTGAGACCAAGGCCATGGTCTTACCCGACAGGCCACTGGCGCGAAAGTAACTCGTTACACGGTTCTTGAGGTTCTTTGCTTTTCCTACGTACAGGAGCCCACCCGCGGCGTCGTACATCTGATACACACCTGGCCGTGTGGTCAGTTGCTTTAAAAAAGACTCAGCCTCGAATTTGGTCGCTGCCATAACGGTTAATCGATTCCCACCAACTCTGGTTCCCGATCCAGCGAAACGCTATATTTTTCAGAAACTGAGGAAGTAATTTTATCAGTAAATTCAATCACTTCAGATGCATACCTTGCAGATCTATTAATTACGACCAATGCATGTTTTTCGGATACTGACACGCCAAACTCCTCTACTCCGCGCCAGCCCAACTGGTCAATCATCCATGCTGCACTCAGTTTAACGGTGTTGGCGTCGACGGGGTATTGAGGCATATCCGGATAGTCGCCCTTTAGATGCTCAGCCGTCACACGGTCAACAATCGGATTTTTAAAGAAGCTACCGACATTGGCCTCAACGCTTGGATCAGGAAGTTTTGACTGCCGGACGGCAACAACCGCAGTCAATACATCGAAGGGCGTCGCGGTATGATGAGGCACTGCCTCTCGCAACGCTGGGTAGGACGTGTTGACAACTGGACGCTTTGACAACCGCAAGTCAACTGCCCAAATGATCAAGTGTTTCCCCTCAGAGGTCTTAAACAAACTGTCTCTGTAGCTAAAACAGCATTCGTCCGCCGTTAGCGCCCGAATATCACCGCTACGGACATCAACAACATGAACACACTCGATCATCTGAGCAATTTCAACACCATAAGCACCAATATTCTGGACGGGTGCTGCGCCCACACTGCCTGGAATAAGCGCGAGATTTTCAAGCCCAAAGTAACCTTCAGCATTTGCCCAAAGGACCGTCTCATGCCATTCCTCGCCTGCCTGTAGACGAATGACAACATCATCCGCTGACTCTCCGAGTAGTTCGCGCCCTTTTAAGCCCATGTGAATGGTCATGCCGGGTAAATAACGGTTCAGTATGAGATTACTGCCACCACCGAGTACGTTGATGTTCGCCGAGCGCAGTCGTGCTTCGCTCAAGGCCTCCTGTAACTCCCCGGTCGTCGAAACCTGCACATAGCACTCTGCAATACACTCGAGTTTCAGTGTATTAAGGCTACCGAGCTGAACGTTGGCCTCAACCTCAAACATTAAGGGGCCATCAAGCGTCTTACAGCATCGAGGTCTTTAGGTGTATCCACGCCGGCAGGTACGGGTTCTATTGCGTCGGCTATGCGGATCTCATGACCGCAATGCAGCGCTCGAAGTTGCTCCAACGACTCGAGTTGCTCAAGCGGTGCCACAGGTTGAGATGCGAAATCGGCTAAAAAGCTAACTCGGTAGGCATACAAACCGACGTGGCGGCGAGCCTCAGGTGGGACAAAAGTCTCATCAGCACCTCTAACGTGAGGAATGGTTGAGCGCGAGAAGTAATGGGCCCTGCCCGATGCATCAGATACCACTTTGACAACCGAAGCATCGTGGAAGGCGTCAGCTGTGTCGATAGGCTCAGAAAGCGTTGCAATTGAGGCTTCCGGATGGCCATTCAGCAAATCTGCCACCTGCTCGAGATTAGCTACAGGCATTAGCGGCTCATCGCCCTGTAGATTGACCACAATGGCACTTGAATCCCACGCTTTCAGACGAGCAACTTCAGCAAGGCGATCTGTCCCTGAAGGGTGATCGGGATCCGTCATTATCACCTCTGCTCCGTGTAAGGTCATGGCTTCCTGGATGCGGACATCATCGGTCGCAACGGTCACTGACAACGCTTTTGACTGCATTGCCTGCCGCCACACCCAATAAACCAAGGGCTTTCCATTGATATCGGCAAGGGCTTTCGCTGGAAGCCTCGTCGAGCCATATCGTGCTGGGATGACAATGTGGTACATGCTGGCCTACCCGGTTATCGGCAACTAGTTACGAGCAACACGGTCGAGCAGTTGCTCCAATGAAGACATCAATGCCTCCGGCAACTGAGCTTCAACATCTATGACCCACACATTGTCGCACGCTTGGTTGTCAAGTTTCACCGCGTCTTTCGCTGTGACAACCACGTACTGGGGATCATGGGATTCCTGAATCTCTCTCAGAGGCAGTAGCGCGTGATCAGCAACAGCCACTTCCGTGAACTCAAAACCCATGTGGCGCAACATTGCAAAAAACTGAGCTGGCTGCCCTAAGCCAGTGGCTGCAACCAGCGACATGCCCGAAAACAGGTCTCGGGCCTCGTCAACCGTCAGCGTTTGCTGGGTCTTCAGCGATATAAACCGCTTTGGCGCGTAGCTGAGCGCTCGAGACTCAACGCTTCCATTACGCTCCAACACAAAATCAACCGAAGAAAGGCGCTCTCTGGGCTCTCTAAGCGGTCCTACTGGCAGCAACCAGCCATTACCCAACCCTCGATCAGCATCGATAACTGCCACTTCAAAGTCCCGCGGGAGATCATAGTGCTGCAAACCATCGTCCGACAGAATGACATGCACGCCAAATTCACGAATCAGGCTTTGTGCCGCTTTTTTCCGTGACTTACCAACAATTACGTGCGTTTTAGGGGCGGATCGCTTAATGAGCAAAGGCTCATCACCCACTTCATCATGGGTATGCTCATCACTGACCAGCAGTGAACTGTCATCGGTCGTTCTGCCATAACCACGACTCACAACACCTACTCTAAATCCTCTGCCGGACAGGTAACGCGCCAATGTAATGAGTGTGGGCGTTTTACCCGTACCTCCTGCGGTCAATCCCCCAATGACCACCACCGGCGCACCTAACGCGGCAAACCCGCTCTGGGGACGAAAACTGCGACGTAGATACGTCATCAACATCACAAACGGGATCAAAGGCAGAAAGATCAATGTCCACTTGGCGCCGCGATACCAAGCGTTGTTAAACGCCCTCTCCAGCCCCTCTCGGCGAGATCTCATGCGTCGTTAAATCCTTGCTGGTGCAACGACCGGTAGATGGGCTCTTGCTCCAGCAGGCTCGTATGACTGCCTGCGGCCACCACGCGCCCTTCATCCATCACAAGCACCGTGTCAGCGCTTTCGATCGTGGAAAGACGGTGTGCAACCACAAACGTTGTCCGACCCGCCCGCGATGCATCAAGCGCGGTCTGTATCAGGGATTCTGATTCGTTGTCTAATGCTGATGTTGCCTCGTCCAAAATGAGGACTGGCGCCGCTTTCAACAACGCGCGAGCAATGGCTACACGCTGCTGCTGACCACCGGATAGACCAACACCTTGCTCACCAATGAGGGTGTCGTAATCAGAACCGAGCTCTGACACAAATTCATGGGCCTGCGCTTGTTTGGCCGCCGCGATAACGGCCTCCCGAGGGCTATCGGACATGCTGCCGAGTGCTATATTTCCAGCGACGGTATCACTGAATAAATTGATGGCTTGAGGAACAAACGCAAGGTGCTCACGGTAATTAGCCAGTTCAATACCGTGGATATCCTGACCATCGAGGGTGATATGGCCCCGAGTGGGGATGTAAAACCGCGCTAACAGCTTCACAAGTGTGCTCTTCCCGCTACCGGAGCGACCTACGACCGCAACTGTTTGCCCTGCCTCAACGGCAAAGCTGACATCAGATATCGCGTCGCTCTGCGCCCCGGGATAACGAAACGCAATATTGTGAAACTCCACACGGCCGTCGACCTCATCCAAGGTACTGCCACCCGTGTTTTGCTCAAGCTCTGTATCGAGTTGCTCGAAGATATCCTCGGCAGCGGCTAGACCTCGCTGGATAATGCTCTGAATATTACTAAGCGTCCTAATTGGCTTACCTAGCTGCGCCGCAGCCGTTATGAAGGCAACCAATGAGCCTGCGCTAAATTCCATTAGCACGGCAGGATCGAGGGCGAACCAAAACAGCGCACCCAGCGCTAGCGCCAATAGCGTCTGAATGATGGGTGTTGAAACCGCCTGTACGAAGGCGAGCTTCAAGCTTTGCTGTTTGTTGAACAGACTGACAGATTCAAATCGCTCACTAATCTGCTCTGTAGCGCCGTAGATACGCACATCATCAAGTCCAGACAGACTCTCTGCTGTAACCTCGGTTACGGAACCCATAGAGTCCTGAATACGCTTACTGTAGCGGCGGAAATGCTTTCCAACGATGTGAACAACCAAGCCTATGGCTGGTGCGACAATGAAAAATACGGCTGTGAGCTCCCAGTTCAGGTACAGCATGTAGGAAACGAGTGCGATAATGGTGAGGCCCTCACGCAGCATCGTCTTCAGCGCGTCTGATGCCGCGCCACTCACCTGCTCTACGTTGAACGTGACCTTCGAGAGGAGCTCTCCGGTGGAGTAATTGTCAATGTGGGCTTTGGGCGCCCTGACAAGGACATCGAAGAGCTGTGTCCGCAGCACGTGAACGACCGAGCGCGCTACTTTGTTCATGAAATAGCTTCCGGCAAAGAAGCCCAGTGCACGTCCCAGCGATAGGACAACTGCCGCGACAGGAACCGCGATACGCGCATAGTCTGTTGGGGTTTTGTCTCCTGGAGGCCAGATCCATTGTGAGGCCTGCGACACGAAACCCAGCCCCGCCATTGGCTGACCGCCTAGCGAATCGAGTAAGAACTGCGTCAGATCAGCCAGCAGCACGTTCCCAAGGCTATAGACAACATAGCCTAGGAAACTAAGAAATAAGGACCACTTGTAAGCGAAGGCGTAAGTGAGGAGCCGTCCATACAATTTGGAATCTGAAACTGTCTTAACTGACTGATCTGCCAAACTATTCACCGGCTGCGGGTCGTTGCGTACTGATTGATAGCCGCTTGAACCCCAATTGACTCACTGTATCCATCGACATGACCACCATAGCATGCCGCGTATCGCCATCTGCGACGATCGATACTGGTATATCGCGTCTACTACCGGTTTTTTCAATGATAATTGCACGTAAATTTTCCGCGTCTGCAGGAAACGGTGTGCCGTTTAAAAACATGGAGCCATCGGCGGTGATGATGATATCCAAGCCTTTATCGGGCTCTACTGTCTCGCCCTCCGCTTCAGGGAGATTCACCACCAGCTCGCTGAGATCGGTAAAACTCGTCGATACCATGAAGAAAATGAGCAGGAGGAAGACTACGTCGATGAGCGGTGTGAGATTCACCGCCAACGTATCCCGTCGCTGACGCTTAAATTTCACGCCGTGTAATCCTGACCGGCCCCATTGTGAATCGCATCAACTAACTTGATCGCCTCCCGCTCCAGATCGACCACAATCGTGTCAATTAGACCTGTGTAATAGCGGTGCATCACCAATGCAGGAATGGCCACAATGAGCCCTGCAGCCGTCGTCAAAAGCGCCTCTGAAATGCCGCCAGCGAGTGCATTCGCATTCCCTGTCCCTACGGTCGTAATTTGGGTGAAAACGTCGATCATACCGACAACAGTGCCTAGCAAGCCCAGCAACGGTGCAATCGCAGCGACCGTGCCGAGGGAGTTCAGATACTTCTCTAAATCATGAACTACGTGGCTTGCCGCCTCTGAAATGCTCTCTTTCATGACGTCGCGGCCTTGCCCACGGTTAGCAATGCCCGCTGCCAAGATTGCCCCCAGAGGCGAATTGGTCCGCAACTGGGCGAGTTTCTGGGCATTCAGCTCGCCTTGCTTCAAATCGCGCCAAACAGTGGCCAGAAGGTGCGGTGGTGCTACTTTGGAGCGGTCGAGCGCAATGTATCGCTCAATACTGATACTTAACGCGACCACAGAGCACGCAACGATCAGCGGCATAACCCATCCGCCGGCGACGAGTAGATCGATCATAGTGTTTTCCCCAGACTGCTGACTTGAGTATACCCACCTCAGTCGATCAGGGAAGAATCAGTTTAGGGGCGGTCCACTCGCCCAATAACGCATCGGACTCACTGACAAGCGATTATTCGGTAAGAATTCGAAATCAATACCTGCCCGGACGCCCGTGTCCCAAAGCGTGACGCCTCTTCGCCTAAATCGTTCCCTCACAGCAGGGTGCGGATGCCCAAATTGATGGCCAAATTCTGTGGTAAAGACCGTATGATCCGGCGCCACTTGATCGATAAAGTGAGCACCGCTCGATGTATTAGAGCCATGGTGCGCTGCGATAAGCAGCGTAAGGGTGCTGCAAGTTGCCTGAACGCGAGTAAATCGAGCTCAACGGACCGTGAGACGTCTCCCGGAAGCAAAATATTGGACTGAAAGATGGTTAGACTGATAACGCAGGAGTCGTCAGCTATCCAGTCGGTGTCCTGTCCCAGCTAAAAATTGGATGTGAACGTCCTTCCCAACGAATTTCTTTCCCTGGCACACAGGCGTTTCCAGCAAATCCGTAATGCCTCTGAACGTCGAAATATTTGCGTATTTCCGCTGGTCCGCATCACCATGACTTACGATCAGTAAGTCGATTGCTGAAATACCATTTTGCCTCCAGCGGACGAAACCACGCTCGATGACTGGTCCAGTAAAGCTCTCTCCACCGGTGTCATAAAGCATCACGGCATTTCCGCTCCTGATAACAACCGCCGTCCCCTGCCCCACGTCCGTCACTTGCAGATAAACTCTGTTGCTATCCGGGCTTGTTGAAGAGTTTTTCGGATTGTTCTGGGAACTGAAAAGTTAACCACGCTGAAAATCCCGGATGCAACCAGACGGTTTGTAACATCCCGTCGCCGGCTACAGAGACGACATAATCCATACCCTTGAGCAGGAGCTCTGAAAGGCTACTGGCGCTTAAAAAGTAACCCCAAACTCCAGACCAACGCTCATCAAAGAGAGACCGATAAGCCCTAGCGGAAGAATGAGCGTTAGTAAGGGAACGAGGAAAATATTTGCAAAAAAACCAGCCCATGTGATCTGAGAAAAAACATAAGAGTGAGAACGGATGAGACGGCCACGATCAGAACTGTGCAGGATTAACCAAGAGCGCAGTTTTCCAGACACGGGGCGTGAGACAAAAGCAACGATGACGCCAGTTCAATGCTGATAACGGGTTGATTGCCAGTAATATTGCGCCGGTTGCCAAACGATGCTGAGCTCAACCGACCACAAAACAGTTCGCGCGAATAAGGCTATCGAGATCATCAACAGTGCTCGCTCGGCGGGCAGAGATGCGCCCGTGAGGACAACGTATACGTAGCTGACGATACAAACGCCAACCACCTGGAGGAGTCGCAATGTGAATACAGCGGATTTAATAATCGAGTATTGCGCATCCACAGGGCCACCAAACTCAGGTGCAGTCCACTTACAACAAAGCGTGCGTCATCCCAAAGGTGCGAAGATTCAGCCAATCCTCTTCTTGGAGCGCGTCCTGTCTCCCCAAAACCAAGCCACTCAGATGTCTCATCGCTCTTTCGGACGTGGCATTTCCAGAATAAAGTCAGCGAGAGACACACGAATAGACGACAGCAGAGCTCCCTCCCCGTGTTTGATTTTATCGATTGACTGGATCGTTAACTGAGCCTCTATACCCTCGCTCCAACTTTGAACGTTACGAGGCAATGAACCCTCATCCAGCGATAATCAGGGCGATTAAGACGCGCATGACCGGTCACTAAATCACCGGGCAAAAGAATTGCTGATCATCAGGATCGACAACGATCCGCAGTAATCGTGCGCATTGAAGGGCAGTCATCTCCAGCAGTGGTCTCGATTATTTGGAGCCAACAAAGATATAACATCACCAGACTTTCCAGTCAGACTGACGGGGAAATCAACCTCCGCTGTAAATTTAAATGGCTTCTTGAAAGCAGTGATTGTCGGGGGCAACCTCAACAAAGTTTAGAAAATGGTAGGCGCCCACTGACAAACCGAGAGAGAGGCCGACAAAACTCGTTAACTTGCGTGAAAAACAACTCAGAGATCAAGACTAGCTATCGATGAAACCCAAAAATAGGTCTCTTGAAAACAATAACGTCGACAGCAAGCCTATGGAAAAACACAATAAAAGCCTGTTTAGTTGGACGAAATCATAAAATTTCACTCGCTCGAGCGTGGCGGACTTAAATACTTGTCGTATATGTCGAAGACTCTAAAAGTCCTATTAAGTTTGAAGAACAGCAGACCTTTTGAGCTGAAATAAGCGGATAAAGGTCTGTATAAAAATAATTTAGCGGTAACTATGCCCAAGCGGTCACTCAGAAAATTTCTCCCGACTCCTGCACGCCTTAAGGACGTGAAAGGGGCTGGGTATGTTTAGAGACCTGTTCGATCGGCATGAACTTTGGCATATCAGTCGAACCTCTATCGCACGTGCTACGGCGATTGGCCTTTTCTGCTCTATGGTGCCGCTTCCGGGTCAGATGATTGTTGCTGTTTTTGTGGCGATTAGGGTTGGCGCAAACGTACCTCTGGCGTTTTCGCTCATTTTCATCACGAACCCGCTGACGATGCCGGTGATTTACCTTGCGGCCTACCTCTTGGGTAGCGCTCTACTGAACGCACCTGTCATTGATGCCAGCGCCGTTGATTGGCTTGATCCCACAGCCCAGAACTTACTTAGTATCTGGCCCTCCTTCCTCGTGGGCTGTTTTGTTATGGGTGTCCTCGTTGCCTTTTTCGGCTATTTCATTGCCGATGGCCTATGGCGATTTACGTATTGCAGCGAATTTCGGAGAGAGCGATCGTGAAAGAAAAGCGCTGGAAAAAAGCGAGAGAAATAGCAATCCCCGCTAACGCGATTCTCGCAATCCTTCGGTTATGGGCAATCTCGCTGCTGCAAAGGCCGGCAGAGTAGCACACAATCGAAAGCACCAAAGCCACTCCCGGGACCAACAGGAAATCTTCCAACCGAATGTCGACTGGGACATAGGCCAGCGGATACACGGTAGTATCCAGCAATGGACTCCCCGTCCCCAACTCAATGAACTGCACAAGCGAAGGCGTTACCAACGCCAGTAACAAGCCCAATCCAGCACCCAAGACCGCACCACCGACACCGATCATCGTGCCCTGAATGACAAATATCTGAGCAATATCGCTCGAGGTTAAGCCGATCGCTCTGAGCATGGACGATGGCGCACGTCGATCTGAGACCACGAGCACAAGCGAAGTGACTACGTTAAACATGGCAATGATCAACAGCGAGGCCAACATCAGCGCAACGATCTGTCGCGACAACTGAATGGCCTGATATAAGATTGCCCTGCGTTGCCGTCCAATCGGTCACCCAAAAGGCGGTTGGGAGTGTCTGGCGCAGATACCGCGCGAGCTCGGGCGCCTCAAGAGGATCAACGAGATTGAGTGCGAGAGCACTGCCCTGAGACGACTCATCAATCTCAACAGACCCTCGACCAGTCATCGAAAAGACATGGTCTATTTCTGTATCAGATGCGAGCAGAGAGACGATCTGTAGTGATCCAGGGCCGGAGGGTGTTTTGATATCCACCCGAAGAGAACAACGTTGATACGCTGTCTCCAACAGTGAGTCCCAGTGTGGCTGCCAGGTGAGAGCCGATCACAAGCTGTCGGGAACCTAATGAATCCACTTCAGGTCGCAAGTGCTCCTTGAAGGGCTCCAGTGCGCCGTTTTCAGCAATGGTTAAGCGAGTGACTTGAGCATCGCCCTGAGCAATCAGAAGGGCGTCGATGTCTTTAAAGCGGTTCTGTCGAGTTACGCTTTGCGATTGTGCCAAATCGGCCTGTACTTGAGTCCAATCATCCTCGGAGGCGAAACCACGTATCGTGACGTGCGGCACCAGATTAAGTATGCGAACGCGCATCTCGCGTTCAAAACCATTCATGACCGATAGCGCACCCAGGAGTAGTGAAATGGCGATGACCATGCCGAAAACGGACAGTCGCGATAAAAACGCAGATAAGCCGTGTCCAGGATCATTTGCCTGACGCAGCGCGATATCCCAGTGAAGACGCCGCATCAGTCAGACACGCTCAATTAACTGCCCGTTAGACAGCTCATACTGTCGGTCCGTGCTTTGAGCAACCACAGGATCGTGAGTGACAATCACAAAACCGGTGTCCTCAAAGACGACATCGCGCATCAACGTCATTACAGACTCAGCTGTCTTGGGGTCCAAATTACCGGTAGGTTCGTCCATTAGCAGACACAGGGGCCGATTGATCAGTGCCCTACCAATGGCAACACGCTGCTTCTCGCCTCCGGAGAGACGACTAGGTCGGTGATGTAGCCGCTCCGACAGACCGAGTTTAAGCAGTAGCTCCTCTGCCATAACAAGCGCCTCTTTAGCAGTTTTTCCTGCAATTTGAGCAGGCATCGCTACAGCCTCGAGCGCCGAAAACTCAGGCATCAAGTGATGAAACTGAAAAACGAAACCAAGGTTCTTGTTTCTCCAGTTACACAAAGCTCGCTCGTCGAGGCTCGTGAGGTCCTTATCGCCCAGAAGTACCTTCCCTGATGTCGCTCTATCCAACCCACCCAATACGTTCAACAGCGTCGACTTACCTGCTCCGGAAGCACCAACGATGGCAACACGATCGCCGGCATTGAGTTCAAAATTGAGACCATTGAGCACAGAGACGCTGCCAGCAGCGGAGTCATACCGTTTTGAAATACCTACAGCGGATAAAATGCTCATGCAGCCTCCAATCCGTCCAGCGCCAGTACAGGTGAAATCTTACTTGCACGATGCGCGGGATACACCGCTGCGATGAGACTAAGAACCAAAGAACCCATGATGATGTAGGCAACGTCAGGCCATTGCAGATCGGTAGGCAGCCCGCCAATGTAATAAATACTGGGATCAAACAGCGTCCACCCAAATACCGTCTCCAGCACACGCATGAACGCTTCAAGATGACCGGTCACTACGAGACCCAGCACCAGGCCAACACCAATCCCAAGTAATGCCAGATATAGCCCATGAAGCATAAACACCGTCCGAATATCCGCAGGAGTTAAGCCCAGCACCCGCAGAGAGGCGATATCCGAGCGCTTCTCGGCCACTGACATCGTGAGCGAGGAAATGACGCTGAAAGCCGCAACTGCGATCAGTGCTGACAACAAAACACTCACCATAAGCTTTTCCATTCGGATAGCAGCGAATAGCGACTGATATGTTTCGGCCCAAGTTACCGGGATCAAAGCGCCATCGCTCTTTGATCGAATGAGTTGAGCAAGTTCACCTGCACGATAAGGGTCCGACAGCTGCAGCCGCATGCCGTCTGCGCGCTCTGCTCGGCTCAGCTTTCGAGCTGTTTCCAAAGATGTTAGCGCTAGTGTCGCATCGGGGCTTGCTCCAACGGCGACCACGGCGCCCACTGTTAGTTTCCGATAGCGCGGTAATAACCCAAACGGTGTTATGGCGACTTGAGGAAGGACCGCGTCGATCGTATCGCCCACGCCAACACCGAGATTACGCGCAAGCACCTCTCCAAGCGCAACATGAAATCGCTCGGACGTCACATTACCGAGATCACCCTCCAGAACCGTCATTGAGAAGAACTCCGGGTTCATTGCACCGACGCCGGTAAGCTCGGCACCAGAGGAAGAGAAGTCGCCGCGCAACATGAGCTGGCGACGAATATAAGGTGTGTAACTGAAGGTCAGCCCATCCAGCTCGGTCGTCTCGAGAACGCTAGAGGCAACGGAGACACTGCTCACTTCAAGATGCGGAATTGCTTTCAACAATCGGCCAGTGAGCTCACCTGCGAGACCGTTCATTACAGATAGAACAACAATGAGGCTCGAGACACCCAGTGCCATACCGAGAGCAGCGAAAATGGACACGCCACGGGTAAAAGCGCGTTGTTCTCTACTGAAACTCAGTCGCCTTGCGATTGTGAGTTCCAAGCGGGAGGACATTAGCGTTCGGTGGGATCGAATTCGATAGCACCGGGTTTTGAGCTATCAGAGCGTGTTTCAGTTTCACAGCGCTGTGGATCGCCGCCACAGATGTCGCAGGACTGATCTATGCCCAGTGCGCCGATACCGCCACAGGATCCTTTTATAGGGTCCCGCCCTGCCATCACGCCCACAGACATCGCCCCTACAACAAGCGCAAACGCTAAAAATGTTAGTACAAAGATCACTCTGCCTCTCCCCCCACTTCAGGCTCCATTAGCCACTGAGTCATAGCGTCGTTGTGCGAGCTTACCAGCTGGTCGTCCTCACGCGAAATGAGAAAGACTGCGAGCTCGTAGACATCCGCCAACCGCAGCGCCTCTTCGGTACCCACAACCATGAGTGCCGTGGCCCATGCATCTGCAATCATCGTTGAAGGATGCACAACGGTTGCGGATACGAGATCGTGCTCTATCGGATAACCACTTCTTGGGTCAATCAAATGAGAGAAGCGGCGTCCCCCTTCCTCAAAAAAGTTACGGTAATCACCGGAGGTGGCTACACCGACGTTTGCGACTTCAATAGCCGTGAAAATCTGTCCACGACTGCCAGGTGTTGGACGCTCCACGGCTAAGCGCCAGCCATCGCCGCGAGGGCTCGTACCACGGACCTGAATCTCTCCGCCGACCTCCAGCATGAAGTGCTCCAAGCCCAGATCGTCGAGCGAGTCGGCGGCAATATCAACGGCGTACCCTTTGGCAATTGACGAAAAATCTAGCGTGGCTTTGGTGTCACGCTTTACAAACCCGCGCGTCGATAGATCCCACGCGAACACGTCCAAGCCAACAAAGGGCTCGACGGAAGCTATTTCTTCGTCGGTAGGACGCTTTGTGACGCCCTCAGGACCAAATCCCCAAAGATTGATCAGGGGCGAGACCGAAGGATCGTACGCACCATCCGTCGCATAGTAGATATCGAGCGCGGTGTTGAAGACCAGTGCGAAGTCCCAATCGACTTCCATGACCTCCATGGCCGGCAGCCGATTCAGTTCGCTCAGCGTCGAAGACGGAAGGTAGTGGTTCATGCTGTCATCAACCACCGAGAAGGCCTCTAAAAGGGCTTCCTTGACCTTTTCTTCGGTGATCGACTCATCCACATCATGGTAAATCAGACTCCACTGAGTTCCGAATATGGGCCCTGAGAGCTGTATGCCCTCAGGTGCCTTTTGGCAGCCACCCAACCATAGTAAAAAGGCCAGCGCGATGGCTGGCCTTCGAGACAGTGACAACAAAGGATTAGCCACCAAAGTCATCGAGGAAAATATTCTCGCGCTCTACGCCCAAATCCAAAAGCATATCGATACAGGCCTTGTTCATCATGGGCGGTCCACACATGTAGTACTCGCAATCCTCAGGTGCCGGATGGTCCTTCAAGTACTGCTCAAACAGTACGTTGTGGATGAATCCAGTGAGACCGTCCCAGTCATCTTCGGGCTGAGGGTCAGATAACGCCACATGCCAGTCGAAGTTGTCATTTTCGGCGGCGAGCGTGTCGTAGTCCTCGACATAGAACATTTCGCGAAGCGAACGCGCGCCGTACCAAAAGCTGATTTTGCGGTCTGTCTTGATTCGACGTAGCTGATCGAAGAGATGCGAGCGCATGGGTGCCATTCCCGCACCACCACCGATGAACACCATCTCTGCGTCGGTTTCCTTAGCAAAGAACTCACCGAACGGACCGTAAACGTTAACCTTATCGCCGGGCTGCAGATTAAATACCCAACTCGACATGATGCCGGGGGGTAGACCCTCAGTACGGGGCGGTGGCGTCGCAACACGGATATTGAACTTAACGACACCCTTCTCTTCTGGGTAGTTCGCCATCGAATAGGCTCGGATCGTTGTATCCGGACAAGAAGACTCGAGCTTAAAGAAGCCAAAATGCTCCCAGTCGCCTCGGTACTCTTCCCCGATATCGAAGTCTGAGAACTTGACTGCGTGCGGTGGACACTCCAACTGGACATAACCACCAGCGCGGAAGTCACAGGTCTCGCCTTCAGGCAGTTTTAGTACCAATTCCTTGATGAACGTAGCCACGTTGTCGTTGGACTCTACGGTGCACTCCCATTGTTTAACACCGAACACCTCTTCCGGAATCTCAATCTTGAGATCCTGCTTTACAGGGGTCTGACAGGACAGTCTCCAGCCCTCGTTCGCCTCACGACGTGTGAAGTGGCTTTCCTCCGTCGGAAGCAAAGACCCGCCGCCTTCAGAAACCACGCACTTGCACTGTGCACAGGTACCGCCACCGCCACAAGCACTAGCCAGAAACAGATCGGCGTCAGCCAGCGTCTGTAACAGCTTGCCGCCAGCCGGCACCTGAATCGTCTTTTCACCGTTAATTTCGATGTTGATATTACCGCTCGCAACGAGCTTGCTACGGGCCGCCAGAATCACCATTACCAAGGCAACAACCACGGCAGTAAACATCGCCACGCCAAAGAAAATAGTTGTATACACAGATCTCTCCTAGAGCTTATGTAGCCAGTTAAATATCGATACCACCGAAGGACATGAAGCCAAGCGACATCAGACCCACAGTGATAAAGGTTATGCCAAGCCCCTGCAACCCATCGGGAATGTCGCTGTACTTCAACTTCTCACGGATGCCTGCCAGCGCCACAATCGCCAGGGCCCAGCCAACGCCAGCACCGAATCCAAACACGGCGCTCTCGCCAAAATCGAGGCTTCGCTCAACCATCAACAAAGATGCGCCCAAAATCGCGCAGTTAACCGTGATGAGTGGCAGAAAGACACCTAGCGCGGAGTACAACGCAGGTACATACCGGGCAAGAAACATCTCTAGAATCTGGACCATCGCTGCGATAACACCTATGTAAGCCAGCAACTTCAAGAAACTGAGGTCGAGATCTGGGTAGCCTGCCCATGCCAAGGCACCTTCAGCGAGCAGATTGTCATAAATCAGGTTGTTAACCGGCACCGTAATGGTGAGAACCACTATGACAGCAACACCCAAACCAAACGCCGCGGAGATTTTCTTCGACACGGCCAAAAAGGTGCACATTCCCAAGAACCATGCCAGAGCCATGTTCTCGATAAAGACCGCCCGCACAAAAAGACTTAGGTAATGTTCCATTACGCGCCCTCCTCCGCAGCTGTGTGCTTGGCGATCTTGAACTCCGGTTCTTCAACTTGCTCGGTTTGCACCGCTCGAATCGCCCAAATGAGGAAGCCAATCAGGAAGAACGCACTCGGTGGGAGTAACAGCAACCCGTTGGGGTTGTACCAGCCGCCTTCAGTAACCACAGGAAGGATCTCGATACCCATCAACGAGCCGGCGCCGAAGAGCTCACGAACCACACCCACAGCAATGAGCACAAACGAATAACCCAGTCCGTTACCCAAACCATCCAGGAAGCTAGGTACCGGCGGATTCTTCATCGCAAAGGCCTCGGCACGACCCATCACAATGCAGTTCGTGATGATTAATCCCACAAACACGCTCAATTGCTTGGAGATATCGTAGGCGACAGCTTTGAGGATCTCGTCAACGACAATAACCAGCGACGCAATAATGGTCATCTGAACAATGATACGAATGCTCGATGGAATATAGCTGCGGATACATGAAATAAAGAAGGACGAAAGTGCTGTCACAGCGGTGAGAGCAACTGACATGACGAGGCTTACCTGAAGCGACGATGTCACCGCCAACGCAGAGCAAATACCGAGAATCTGCAGCGCGATCGGATTGTTCTGAATAACAGGAGAAAATAAGGTTTCGCGAACGCTCATTATGCATTACCTCCACGAAGATTGCCGAGAAGCGGCGCAAAACCGTCATCCCCGAGCCAGTACTGAACCAAGTTCCTTACGCCATTGGTCGTCAGCGTTGCGCCGGACAGCCCATCGACCTGCCATTGCGCATCTGCTGACGCAGGGTTAACGGACCCCTTTAGCACGGTTATAGCAACGTCACCGTCTTTGTAAGCGAGCTTGCCAGCCCACTTAGCTTTCCAACTTGGGTTATCGACCTCGCCACCCAGCCCCGGTGTTTCTCCGTGCTCGTAGAACCCAAGACCAACAATGGTATTAGCGTCAGATTCAAGTGCAACGAAACCATAGAGCGTCGACCAGAGACCGTAACCATGAATTGGCAAAATAATGCGATCAAGGCCACCGTTTCCGTCGTTAACAAGGTAAACCACGGCCCGATTCTCACGCCTAATGATCCGTGCAGGATCCTCATCGCCACTCAATGCGCGTGACTGCGCGGGATCTTTCGATGACTTGCGCTGATCAAAGGACGTCGGATCAACGTCATCGACAAACAAACCAGTATCCAAATCGACTACGCGTGCGTCGATCGTTTCAAACTGCTCTTCTACCGATCGCTCCGGGTCGTACAAACCACCCGCCATTAAAATGTTGCGCTTTAGGTCCCTCGCCTTATTCGCTTCCTGCTGTGGTTTCAAGGCAACCGCAGCGGTGGAAACGACGACCGAGCAGACAATGCAGAGTCCAAGCGCGACCGTGAGTACGCGAGACAGCGTCTCGTTATTAGCTGACACGAGCTAGTCTCCTTTTAATGTTGGCTTGCACCGCGAAATTATCGAACAGCGGAGCAAACAGATTCGCGAACAGGATGGCGAGCATCATGCCCTCGGGAAATGCAGGGTTAACCACACGGATCAATACACACATGACGCCAATCAGTGCGCCGTACGCCCATCGCCCGCTGTTGGTCATGGCAGCAGACACAGGGTCGGTGGCCATGAAGAAGGCGCCAAATGCGAAGCTCCCAATCACCATGTGCCAGTACCACGGCATGGCAAACATGGGGTTGCTGTCTGAGCCGATCGCATTGAGTAGCAGTGAGAACGCAATCATACCGGCAAAGCAGCCCGCGACGACGCGCCATGAAGCAATCCCCATAATCAGCAAGATGCCGCCACCCATCATGATGGCAAGCGTAGACGTCTCGCCGATAGATCCTGGCATAGCTCCCACGAACGCATCCCACCAAGTGTAAGCGGTGGTCAAACCCGCCATACCATCAGTTGCTACAACGCTGAGCGCCGTCGCACCAGAATAACCGTCGACTGCCGTCCAAACAGTGTCGCCAGACAACTGCGCCGGATAAGCGAAGTAAAGAAATGCGCGGCCCGTCAACGCTGGGTTGAGGAAGTTTTTACCCGTACCGCCGAACACTTCTTTCGCGACAACAATACCAAACGAAATGCCCATCGCCGCCTGCCAGAGAGGCAAGTCGGGTGGCAATGTCAGCGTGAAAAGGATAGACGTTACGAAGAAGCCCTCGTTAATCTCGTGCCCGCGCTTCATTGCGAACAAGACTTCCCAGAAACCACCGACAATAAACGTGATGGCATACAACGGTAGGAAGTGGACCGCCCCGTAAAGGAAGTTGTCCCATAAGCTATTCGGGTCAAAACCACCCAGGCTCGCCACAATCGCACCGCGCCAGCCTTCAAGCGAATAACCGCCCGCAGCAATCACTTCATTTGCGTGATAACCGATGTTGTACATGCCATAGAATATGGCTGGGAAGGTGCAGAACCACACCGTGATCATGATGCGCTTCAGGTCAATACCGTCGCGAACGTGCGCGGATGACTTGGTAACACTTGAGGGGCTGTAAAAAATCGTGTCTACCGCTTCGTACAGCGCATACCACGATTCGTACTTACCACCCGGCTTAAAATGGGGTTCGAGATTATCTAAGGTACTGCGTAATCCCACGACCTATCCCTCCTTCTCAATGCGTGCCAAATTGTCACGCAACACCGGCCCGTACTCATATTTGCCGGGGCATACATAAGTACAAAGCGCTAAATCTTCCTCATCTAATTCCAGACAACCCAAGGACTGAGCAGTCTCTGTATCACCAACCAACAGCGCTCGTAACAATTGTGTCGGCAGAATATCCAACGGCATAACGCGCTCGTAGGCACCCACTGGCACCATCGCGCGCTCTGAACCGTTTGTTGTGGTCGTCATTTCGAGCGGCTTTCGACCAAACAGGTTACTGAGGTAAATACCCATCGCCGAGTGCTTTTTAGTGCCTGGAGCGAGCCAGCCCATGAAGACCCTGTCTCGTCCCTCTGCAAGGACGGCCACCTGGTTATGAAACCGGCCGAGGTAGGCAGAGTGCGCGTGAACTCGTCGACCACCCAGAACAGAGCCACTGATGAGCCGATTTTCTCCGGCTGCCTGGTTGCCAGCGACGAGCGCCTCGATATCAACCCCCCGGTGGGTGCGAACAAGCTGTGGTGTCTCTGTCGCCGGACCCGAAACCGAAACCACGCGATCGCTGTAAACCTCACCATCGAGGAAAAGGCGCCCAATCGCAATCACATCCTGATAGTCAATCGTCCAAGCCAGCTTGTTAAGAGAGGCTCCCTGTAGGAAGTGAACATGCGTGCCCGCTAACCCTGCAGGATGAGGTCCGTCAAAGGCGACACTTTGCACTTGAGCGTGTGTGGCGATAGGTGCACTGCTTCCCGGTGCGACGCAAACGTATACCGCGCAGCCAACCATATTAGCCAGAAGCGCCTGGCCCAATTCAAACGCCTCGCGTTGCTCGGCCATCACGATTTCGGGATTGACCGCGTGAGGGCGAGTGTCGATAGCTGCAATGAATAAACCGCTTGGGCTGGTTGCCGGGTCAGCCACCTTATTGAAGGGTCTAACCCGAATAGCTGTCCACTCACCTGAGTCGATCAAGCGAGCCTTGATGTCATCAGCGCTCAGCTGTACAGCCTCTGCAGCGCTTGAAGCGCCCCAGCTACGCGCTTCCACACTATCGTCAACTTCGATGACCAAAGATTGAAACACCCGGCGCGCCCCACGATTGATCGCGGACACGCGACCTGACGCAGGTGCCGTGTATACAACGCCTTCACATTTCTTATCGGTAAAAATGGCTTGCCCTTTGGCGACAGTGTCACCCTCGGCAACCGCCATTGTGGGTTTCATGCCAACGTAGTCCGCTCCTACGAGCGCTACATGGCGGGGTGAGAATTCTCGAGCAATCGTTTGCTCGGGAGCTCCTGCCAGTGGAATGTCCAATCCGCGGCGAATTTTAATCATGCCTGTCCCTATCTACGTTCGCAAAACGCGCGCACGCGCCCGTGCTAGCTGTCGTGTAGTCAGCTTGCACCGAAGTCGCTCAGACTATGTCTGATGTGAGCGTCGCCACTCCCCCCAGTGAAGTGAACTACAGGTTTGCCGGCGGCTGATTTTCAGCTCATTTATCTACTCATCCGGCGCCGCGAATTCTAGCGGAGCTGACGCCGAGTTACCACATTTCTCTGCAAATCAGAGACCACCGGTATCTGTAGGGGGATAGGTGAGATATTTTATCCCTGCCATCTTCTCCAAAACCCGATAAACCTGGCAGCTATACCCGTATTCGTTGTCGTACCAAAGGTACAGGACAGCGTGTCGTCCATTCACAATGGTGGCCTGCGCATCAAACACACAGGCGGAACGTGAGCCCACGAAATCGGTCGATACCACCTCGGGTGAGTTAGAGAAGTCGATTTGTTTTCTGTAAGGACTATGGAGCGCGACCTGACGCATGAATTCGTTCAGCTCGTCCTTGGAAGTCTCTCTGCCCAGCGTCACATTCAGAATAGCCATCGACACGTTAGGTGTCGGCACACGAATAGCATTACCTGTTAACTTACCCGTTAACTCCGGCAACACTTTTGCCACGGCCTTTGCTGCGCCCGTCTCGGTCAACACAAGATTCAGCGGCGCACTTCGACCTCGGCGATCCGCCTTGTGATAGTTATCGATAAGGTTCTGGTCATTGGTAAAGGCATGGACCGTCTCGACGTGGCCGGATTCAATACCAAACATGTCCTGAATGACTTTTAACGGCGGCACGATCGCGTTAGTGGTACACGAAGCCGCGGACAGGACAGTGTCATCCTCAGCGATCTCGCTGTGATTTATGCCCGCCACAATGTTTTTAATGTCGCCCTTACCCGGAGCAGTCAGGATGACCTTGCTGACACCCTTTGCTTTCAGATGACGTGACAGCCCGTCACGATCCCTCCACACACCCGTGTTATCGACTACAAGGCAGTTGCTAATACCGTGGGCCTCGTAATCCACATCTTCGGGTGCATTTGCATAAATGACCTTAATCTCGTTGCCGTTCGCCACAAACGACTGGCGTTCCTCATCAACACGAATCGTGCCTTGAAACACGCCATGAACCGAGTCTCGACGCAGAAGGCTTGCGCGCTTCAATAAGTCGTCAGGAGCGCTTCCCTTTCGAACCACAATGGCCCTCAGTCGGAGATTGTCGCCACCGTCTGTTTTTGCCACCAAAATACGGGCCATAAGGCGTCCGATACGGCCGAATCCAAAGAGAACCACATCAACCGGACCCTCTGGGCGATGTGCTGAGTCGACCAGATGGGAGAGGCGATCAGCAACAAAGTCGTCGAGAGATAAATCTTCACCTTGATGCTTATCAAAGTACTCGACAGACAAACGGCCTATGTCGATATGCGAGGGGCCCAAATTGAGTTTCGCCATCGACTCAATGACACGGATGGTTTCGAACTCGGATAACTCATTATCTTCGACCTGCCGAACCCAGCGGTGGGTTTTCATGATGTCGAGAACGCTGAGATTAACTAGCGAATTTCCGTAGATGTAACACTTAACGTTCTTTTCACGTGCCAGTGTACCGACGATCGGAATCATGGATTCGGCAAGCGCTTCGCGCTCTTTCCAATCCACGAAATAATCATCAGGACGCTGGCGCTTTCTCTGTGGCGCCATGCTTGGTTCCTGTTTGTGGACTCTCTATGGAGTCTCGGTGTGTGAGTGTTCGTGGATTATCGCTCCGAGAGCAGGTGAACAGCAACCGTTCAGGCCTAGCATGCGACTGTTGTGACAAGTAGAATCGCGCCCCTCTCAGGGAGAGCCAATGACTTCATTTTTCGACATCACATCGACGTTGCCCTGGCCGAATGCGATAGGTAAGCGAACTGCGGTCGGTCCACTCGTGGGTGCCGCCGAGTCCGACGCCATCAGCGAACTGGCAAAAACGACGCCGTTAATTCTCGTTATCACGGCAACAACTGCTGCGGCACACAACCTAGCGTCTGAACTTCCTTTCTTCCTTAACGAGGATCGGGAAATCCTATTGGTGCCCGACTGGGAAACACTGCCCTATGACAACTTCTCTCCTCACGAGGACATTGTCTCCGATCGATTAAAAGCCCTTTCTCGACTCCCTACCCTAGAGTCCGGTGTTGTCATTGTCTCGGTGACTACACTGATGCATCGCTTGGCACCGAGACACTTCATCGACGCCGGTGTGCTCAGTCTAAAAACGGGCGAGACACTGAACGCCGAGCAGTTCGTGAGAAATTTGACCCGAAACGGCTATCGAAGTGTCGACACCGTTTTCGAACACGGAGAGTTCGCGACCCGGGGCTCACTGTTAGATGTCTTTCCCATGGGCAGCGACGAGCCACTCCGAATTGATCTATTTGATGGCGAAATTGAGTCGCTTCGCAGTTTTGACCCAGAAACCCAGCGCACCGCTCAGCGGCTAGAACGAATCGACCTGCTGCCAGCCAGGGAATTCCCACTACACACCGATGCGATCGAACGTTTCAAAATCGATTGGTACCGAAGTTTTGATGGCGACCCAGAGCGATGCAGCGTCTTCAATGAAGTCAGCCAAGGAAGAGCACCGCAAGGCGCTGAATATTACTTGCCGCTGTTCTTCGATGAATGCCATTCGATGTTCGACTACCTTCCGGTCGATACACCCGTGGTTATGGTGGGTAACAACTTCAGTTCAGCCAACCGGTTCTGGGATGAGGTAAATCGGCGCTTTGAGGAATATGGCGTCGACCCGAGGCGCCCTCTGGTAGAGCCTCACAGAAGCTTCATTCCCGTCGAGGAGCTCTATGCGGCCATTGGCAAGCATTGCGTGTTGGAATTCCGCGACTCGGCTGAGGCCCCGCTACACTTCACGCTGGATACTTACACACCTGAGCCTTTTTCTTCCGAAGAAGACTTTCGCAATGTATCGGGAGTGGGAAAACTTTCTGTTCTGTTAAAAGCACACGAATCTCCCGTATTGCTTAGCGTTGAAAGTGCCGGTAGACGAGAGATTATCCTCGAGTCACTTTCAAAAGAAGGATTACAAGCAGAACCTGTTGATAGCTGGGAAACATTCCAAGCCAGCGGCGCGCCGCTTGGTATTACCGTCACTGATATAACTCGTCCCCTCTTTACCTCGCCCGAGGCGCCAGCACTTGTTTCCGAGGATCAGCTATTCGGTCAGCGGGTGGCGCAGAAGCGTCGCCGCAAGACGGCTGAAGAAACCGATACGCAAGCCATTATTCGCGACCTGACCGAGCTCCGTGCGGGACTACCCGTCGTCCACCTCGAGCACGGTGTCGGTCGCTACATAGGTCTTGAAAAACTGACCATCGAAGGTCATGACGCTGAATTCCTGCTTCTGGAGTACGCAAACAACGATAAGTTGTACGTACCCGTTGGATCGCTGCATCTCATCAGCCGCTATGCGGGTGGTGACCAAGATACCGCGCCTCTTCACCGGCTGGGTACCGAGCAATGGTCCAAGGCACGCAAGAAAGCCTCAGAACGTGCCTCTGATGTCGCCGCGCAGCTGCTGGAAGTGTACGCCAAGCGCGAGGCCAGAAAAGGCTACGCCCATAGCTTAGATGAGCAGGCATGGGAGCTATTTTGCTCGAGCTTTACGTTTGAAGAAACCCCAGATCAAGCGGCTGCCATTGAGGCGGTCCGTCAGGATATGTGTGCTGAGAAGGTGATGGACCGGCTCGTCTGCGGTGATGTTGGTTTTGGCAAGACCGAG
Organism: Halieaceae bacterium; assembly: GCA_038143085.1. Classification (GTDB taxonomy): domain Bacteria; phylum Pseudomonadota; class Gammaproteobacteria; order Pseudomonadales; family Halieaceae; genus Luminiphilus. The sequence goes on along the minus strand of JAYQLG010000008.1, from coordinate 310,182 downwards.
GTTGCCATGCGGGCAGCCTTCATTGCCGCCCAGAACCACAAGCAGGTTGCTGTTCTTGTCCCCACCACCCTGCTTGCTCAGCAGCACTACAATAATTTCAATGATCGTTTCGCAGACTGGCCTATTACCGTTGAGGTGGTGTCACGCTTTAAAACTGCGAAAGATATCGCTGCCGTGAGCAAGCGTTTACAAGCCGGTGAGATCGATATTTTGGTCGGCACACACAAGCTTTTGCAGACCGATTTCGGCTTTAAGGATCTAGGCCTGCTTATTATCGATGAGGAGCATCGGTTCGGGGTAAAACAAAAGGAAGCAATCAAGGCCTTGCGCGCTGAGGTCGATATTCTGACGATGACAGCGACCCCCATACCTCGTACGCTCAATATGGCCCTGGGAGGATTGCGCGACCTATCGGTCATTGCAACACCGCCTGCCAAACGTTTGTCGATCAAAACATTTATCCGAGAGCACAACGTGGGCTTGGTGAAAAGAAGCCATCTTGCGAGAGACCTTGCGCGGGGGTCAGGTGTATTACCTGCACAACGAGGTCAAAACCATTGAAGAAACGACCCGCAAGCTATCGGAACTGGTACCAGAGCTTTCATTTGGCATTGCCCACGGTCAGTTAAGAGAGCAAGAGCTTGAGCGCGTAATGACTGACTTCTATCATCAGCGTCACAACGTTCTCGTATGCTCGACCATCATCGAGACGGGGATCGATGTACCCAATGCAAACACCATCATCATAGATAGAGCTGATAAATTCGGACTGGCACAACTTCATCAGTTGCGGGGCCGCGTTGGCCGGTCACACCACCAAGCCTATGCTTACTTGCTCACCCCTCCCCGCTCGGTACTAACATCGGATGCGGAGAAGCGACTGGAAGCCATCGAGTCGGCCGGCGCGTTGGGTGCCGGGTTCATGCTCGCGTCACATGACCTTGAGATCCGAGGTGCTGGTGAACTGCTAGGTGATGAACAATCTGGACAGATTGAGCAGGTAGGATTTTCACTCTACCTCGAGATGCTTAATCGAGCGGTTGAATCACTCCGCAAGGGCGAGATTCCGGATATTGACGCACCTCTGGAAACCGGGACTGAGATCAAGATGCATCTACCTGCACTGATCCCCGACGATTATCTGCCCAATATCTCCACGCGCCTCGTGCTTTACAAACGAATCGCACAAGCACAGGACAAAGAGGCGTTAAATGATATTCAGGTCGAGATGATCGATCGCTTTGGTCTTCTGCCCGATGCAACCAAACAACTGTTTATCCAAGCCGAAGTTAGACTGCGAGCTCAGGCACTTGGGATATCGGAAGTTGACGTGGGCGTTGCAGGTGGTAGCGTCAAGTTTGAATCGACGACCCCTGTACCGGTGAATGCACTCATTGACCTGCTCCAGAGTAATCCGAAAGAGTTTAAGTTAGCAGGCTCTGACACCTTACGGTTTATTCGAGAGCTAGAATCAGGGGAAGCACGTCGTAACTATATTGATAGGCTCATGACACAGTGGGAAGAGGCATGCAAAAGCAGCTGACCAAACAGGCATTGGTATCGCTATTGGCATCATTGCTTGCGACAGCCGCAATCAGCCAAGAGCGAGGCGCAGCAATGGCCACGGTGCCCGAGTACAGCGATGAGCCCTCAGGCTGGGTCCGCGTTGAGGTTGCCATCTTCGCAGACTCAAACGCGGCCACACTGAACGCCGAAACTTGGGAACACGCCCCCGCACTCCGCTATCCCGAGAGCAGACGCTGGCTTACCCGATACGATGAGATTAAGGCCCTCATGGATGAGTGGGGTGAATCCGCTGTCACGGTGAACGCTGATGGCTCTATTGACGTGGTACCAGAACCCGTTATCGAGCCGGTGATCGAGGCTGTACAGGAGAATAGCGAGCCTCTTATTGATGGCGAACTAGAAGGGGAATCCCCAGGAGCAACTATGGGCGATGCGTCCCTCGAAGTTAGCGATGATGCGGGTATCGCCGTGGACTCAATATTGGGTATTGATGAACCTGAGGCGCTCACTGGTGCTGACACCAGCCCTTCGGCCGAAATAGATGGATCTGACCTCGCTGAAGTTTTTGAGCCATTGCCAGAGGATGCACGCGAGCTAGGTAACAATCCGGATGTCTCACCAAACGGCTCCTCGGCAGCTCTAATATCCGGTGAAACGCAGGTTTCGATGGAGGAATTACTGAGCGAGGTCGATACAGACTCAAACGCCGACAGTGTGCTTGCCGAGGCAACATTAACGGACGACGCGACGGTGGCAGTCAGTACGGAAGGTCTCGATGATAACGTCGATACCGCGGCGATTGATGCCGTCGATATCTTCAACGCGGGTGCTCTGACAGAAGCCAGCGCTCAGTTTGGCAGTATGACCGGCGACTTCTCTGATAACAGCAGTATTCCCGGCTCCGATATCAACTGGCTAGACGGTTACGCAATTGATGAGGAGAGCGCTGAGGACACCGATACGATCGCTCCCGAGGAGGCGCCACCTGCCCTGCCAACGCCGTATCAAGCACTAACGGTAGAGATGCTCAAACAAGGTCTGGCCAAACTTCAACAGCAGACTGATAGAGCGCCCGTCACTGCTCTTGCCTGGCTACAAGCCCCCGGCGATGGCGGTACTCCCGTTGTTTTGGATGCCTGGCAGCAAGCGAGTGACCTTCCCGGTCATACAAGGCACTCTAACCTTTGTGCGTGACGACGAAGCATCCGTCACGGTCGATCTTTGGTTAAACACGGTCGGAGACTACCTACCGCCTCGATTTGAGGCGATAGAGACTCCCTCTGCACCCAGGCGAATGCTGGTAATAGAGACACCCCCAACTGACCAAGAACCAGTGCAAGATTCTCAAGCCCCGGAATTTATTGACTTACGAACAGGTCTGAATACCGATGGCTCTGAGTCAAGCGTGGATGAGTCCGACACGTCCACTGAGTCTGCAGAGCAAACATCCAGCCCCTACCGACATGCCATCGCCGTCTCGGAGCAACGAGACATCCGGGAAGGTTTTGTCCGATACATTGATCATCCAACGCTGCAGGTTGTCGCAACTTGGCGCGAATTGTCATTCAGGGAAGTCTACGAACTCGGTGAGTCACAGCGCATTAGGCGCGACATCGATAGCTTGACGCGAACACTGACCGCTGCGCCAAAAACAGGGTCTCCAAGACTGCAGGCAGACCCTGACTCTTCAGCTACTATTGCTCCGTAGGTTCCGCCGGCACTTGGTGAATAGTATGTGTAGGGAATGCGATCTCAGCACCATTGCTCTCTACGATCTCTAAAATCTGCAGAAGCACATTTTCCTTAATCGCGTGGTACTCGACCCAATTCGTCGTCTTGGTAAAGGCATAGACAAAGAAATCCAGCGAGGAAGGCCCCATGTGATTGAAATTCACAATCATTGTCCGGTCCTGCGCAATGTCTTCATGCGCTGTCAGCATCGTCTGAACATCACTGACAATCTTCGCCACTCGACTCGCATCTTCGTAACGCACACCAATGGTTTCGTAGATTCTTCGGTTTGTCATGCGCGAGGGATTCTCCAGCGAAACACTGGAGAAAGTGGAGTTGGGAACGTATAAGGGCCGTTGATCGAAAGTCCGAATGCGCGTTACGCGCAAACCAATGTCCTCAACGGTCCCCTCGATACTGCGATCGGGCGATCGAATCCAGTCCCCAACGGCAAACGGGCGATCGAGGTAGATACTGAGACCGCCCAAAAAGTTCGCCAACATGTCTTTCGCGGCAAAGCCGACGGCAATGCCTCCAATGCCACCAAAGGCAAGAAGACCCGACACTGAAACGCCTAAGGATTGCAGAACCATGAGGGCCGAAAGAACCCATACCGTAATTCTGGCAAGGCGAGCCACCGCGCTAATAGTTGCCCGGTCATCCGAATCTCGAGGACCTCGGTGTTCTGACAGCAACTCTTTCTCAATGCCCGTTGAAACACGGTGCAGGAGCCACCCGACAAGTAAAATCAACAAGGTATCAGCTAACTGCAGTAAACCGGCACTGAGTGCCTCAGCCTCCTCAAACAAACTCAACGAGCCATAAACGATACAGACCCACATCGCCCATTCCGCCGGCGGCGAGATGGAATAGTAGACAACATCGTCCCAGCGAGTGGCTGTCGTATCAGCAAAGACGCCAAGCCGCTGTACGGAACGTCGGATGATGAAATGGCCCAACAGGCCCATTACAAATAGGGAGAGAAGCGCAGCGGCGACAACCGGGATGCCAGTCGCTTCGCTCAACGGAGTGACAAGATTCAGAAAGAAATCCATGAGAGATCCAAACCACTATGAGTTGCATAAGCTAACCATCCACTACGAATCGGCCAATACTGTACATTTACACATGCTGGAGATATAGTCAGTAAAACGTAAAAGGATTGAGCCGTGATAAAGCTAACCGCTAGACAACAGCAGGTGATGGACGTCATCAAATCGAGTATCGAAGCAACGGGTATGCCGCCAACTCGCGCGGACATCGCTCGGGAGCTGGGCTTTAAATCAGCCAACGCCGCTGAAGAGCACCTTAAAGCACTGGCGAAAAAAGGCGTCATCGAGCTTGTTGCAGGGGCATCCAGAGGCATTCGGCTTACCGAGCAACTGGGCTTGCCGATCATAGGTCGCGTTGCTGCAGGCGCACCGCTGCTCGCGCAAGAGCACATTGAAGATTATTGTGACCTGAGCGCAAGCTTCTTTGCGCCACCCGCTCACTACCTGCTTCAAGTCTGTGGTGACAGCATGATTAACGTTGGCATCTTCGATGGCGATCTCTTGGCAGTTCACAGCACAACGGAGGTGAAAGAAGGTCAGATTGCTGTCGTCAGGATTGAAGATGAAGTGACAGTGAAACGCTGGAAACGAGTGAGCACTACTCGCGTCGATCTAGTTGCAGAGAACGATGACTATGCTCCAATTGAGGTGGATCTCAGTGAGCAAGACGTTTTTGTGGAAGGTATTAGCGTCGGTGTCATTCGACGCTGATCCGAGAATACGACTTAGTGAAGCGTGCGCTGTTCGGCTTTCTCGGTGCTTTCGCTGCTTTCCATCTCAACACCAGACATCTCAGCCATTTTAGCCGCGGCCTGAATGCCTGCCTGAATCATCACCTTGGCAACTTCGAGGTTATTTTCCATGAGGTAAGCACTCGCCTCTTCAGAAAACTGGATGCTCACTAAAGGCTCTGAATCGTCGTCTGCTCGTTGCAAAACAACCTCTCCATCTCCTAGATCAACAATTTCCAAAAGCGATGTAGACATGTTCCAACCTCACAATATGTCGTGTTGTTTAAGCGACAGTAACACTATAGATCGGGTTTTACCACAATCCATGGAATCCCATTACGACTCATCTATCGCATCGGCGACACGAGCCATCAGCGACTCTAGTTCCGCGAAACAATGACGCGCAGTATCAAAATCAAACACATTGCTGGACACCGCAATAAAACCACTCGCGGCCTGCGGAGTGAGGCCGGGAGGAATCTCTCTTTGGAGATCGGCTAACCAGCCTGATCGCTCAAGCATCGCCATCTCCGTCACCTCGGGCGATTGTGCAATTCCGTTTGCCAGTGGAGGAACGTCGGCCGCTCGATGGGGTGGCTTAGTAGGTGTCGACGTAACACGGTTGCAGGCGAGTAGCTGCCAACCATAGGCATCAAGTAGATGCAGTCGGACGGCTGGACCGAAGGATGCAGTCAGAACCGATAAAGGCTTACCGTCTGCCGCAATGGCATTACGCCAGCTTTCCAGGACGACCGAAGCCATATACATGCAGTGATTTGCGAACGACTGCGCCTGACTCACGCGACACTAGCTCCGTTTGGCTTTTGATTTAGCCTTCGCCTTCGCTTTTTTCTTTTTTGGCGTTGGTTTACCCGATCCTTCAGCTACCCACTTCCCACTGTTGAAGAAGGCCTTCCAACCCGTCGCCTTGCCGTCGACCTCGGTCATCACATATTGCTCTTTGGTCTTTCGACTGAATCGGACTTGCGTCCGATTAGCGGCGTCGTCAGTCACAGGCGCATCGAGAATGAAGTGGTATTTAGGGTCAAGTTCAGCTTGATGCGGTATCAACTCATCCACAAAGGGAGCGCGTGTCTCACGATGTTTGGGGAATTGACTAGCGGCGAGGAACAAGCCTGCAGCACCATCTCGCAGAATGTAATGATCCTCAACCTTAGCGCACCGAAGCTCAGGCATCGGAACGGGATCCATTTTGGGTGGTGCAGCCTCGCCGTTGCGCAGCAGTTTACGGGTATTCGAGCAAGCATCATTTGTACAACCGAAATATTTGCCAAACCGCCCAGTCTTAAGCTGCATCTCCGCGGTACACTTATCGCACTCGAGTGTTGGGCCGTCGTATCCCTTAATTTTGAATTGGCCCGCCTCGACCATGTACCCATCGCAATCTGGGTTGTTACCGCAGACATGTAGCTTTTGAGTCTCATCAATCAGATAGCTATCCATGGCAGCATTGCACTTAGGGCAACGCTCTTTCGTTAAAAGCAGCCTCGACTCGGCTTCATCGTCTGCATCCGCCGATACGACTTCATCCCCGGGAATTAGGTTGACCGTGCTCTTACAACGCTCCTTGGGCGGCAGAGTTGTAGCCAGAGCAGCCAAGAAATACCCCTGTGCTCGCTGTGCGAACCTGCATAGAGCGGCCGCAGGAGCCACAGGCAATCCCGGTAGGCGTCGGCTCATTCGCCTGCATACCGCTAGCGCCCGGCTGTTCCGCGAGATCAAGCTTCGACCGGAAATCGTCATAAAACGCATCGAGAACGTCACGCCAGTCCTTACGACCCTCGGCCACGTCATCAAGATTCTCTTCCATGGATGCCGTGAACCCGTAATCGAGCAGATCCTCGAAACTCTCTTGGAGTCGTTGAGTCACGATATCGCCCATCTTCTCAGCGTAGAAGCGGCGATTTTCAAGTTTCACGTAACCCCTATCCTGAATGGTAGAAATAATCGCGGCATACGTAGATGGGCGTCCAATACCTCGCTTCTCCAACTCTCGAACCAGGCTCGCCTCGCCGTAGCGTGCAGGCGGCTTAGTGAAGTGCTGTGTTGGCAGAAGTTCATTTAACGACAAGCGATCGTTCAATTGGTAGTCAGGAAGAATGGCATCGTCACCCTTCTTCGCCATCGGCGTCTGCACCCGTGTGTAGCCATCGAATTCAACCACACGGCCCCGTGCCGTCATGTCATACCCTGCGGCACTGACAGTCACCGTCGTGCTCAAGTATCGGGCTGGCGTCATCTGACATGCCACAAACTGACGCCAAATAAGCTCGTAGAGCCTCTGAGCGTCTCTCTCAGCATCTTTCAGGGATTCTGAGCGCAGTTCAACGTTGGAAGGACGAATTGCCTCGTGCGCTTCCTGAGCGCCCTCTCGAGCACCGTATCGAATTGCTGACTCTGGTAAGTAGGCTTTACTGAAGTTGTCCTCGATAAAGGCTCTGCACGCGGCAACGGACTCACCACTAAGATTCGTTGAGTCAGTCCGCATGTAAGTAATATGCCCCGCTTCATAGAGGCGCTGCGCTAACGTCATCGTCTTCTTAACGCTGAACCCAAGACGCGTACTCGCTGCCTGCTGAAGCGTGGACGTTATGAATGGAGCTGGTGGCTTGGAACTTGTCTTTCTCGCCTCGAGATTAGAAACCGAATACTGGGCACCTGAGAGACGATCTACCGCTACCGCTGCCTGCTGCTCGGTCTTAGGGTCAAACGCACTACCCTCATATTTTGTTACTTCAAAACGAACTGGGGGCTGCCCACCAAGCGAGAGTTCCGCATGAAGATCCCAGTACTCTTCGGGCACAAAGGCACGTATTTCTCGCTCGCGCTCAACGATGAGGCGCACCGCTACAGATTGAACCCGACCCGCCGAGAGGCCACGTGCAATTTTGGCCCAAAGCAGCGGCGACACCTCGAAGCCTACAACCCTATCTAGAAAGCGACGCGCCTGTTGCGCTTGCACCCGATTGGTATCTAGCTGTGTTGGCGCGGCAAACGACTCCTGAATCGCGCGCTTGGTAATCTCGTTGAAAACCACCCGCTGATAACGAGATTCGTCACCACCAATAATTTCTTTCAGGTGCCACGCTATGGCTTCGCCCTCGCGATCCAAATCTGTCGCGAGGTAAATGGCATCGGCTGACTTCGCTAACTTCTTCAGTTCATCGACCACCTTTTCCTTGCCTGGCAACACCTCGTAACGAGCAGTCCAACCGTTTTTCGGATCAACACCCATACGTCGCACGAGCTGCTCACGCTTCTTTTTCGCTTGGTAACGGACTTTTTCGTCAGGCGCCATTTTGCGCGTTATCGCTGCTTGGGCGGCGCGTTCTTTGGGATCCGAGGCAGGCGCACTACCGGCAGTAGGCAGATCACGCACGTGCCCAACACTGGATTTCACAATGAAATCCGAGCCTAGGTATTTATTGATCGTCTTTGCCTTTGCAGGAGACTCGACAATGACTAGTGACTTACCCATGAACGCTACATCTACTCAGTTTTGTGCTCGCGACGCGCCGTTAGAGACAGCGCAGACGGCGGAGTGTACGGGACAGTAATAGGCTAAGGTCAAGCGATAAATGTGAACAGGTGCAAACGCAAGCTATTCAAAACCTCGGTAGTCGAGTAACAAGCGCAATGCATCAGCCACACAATCAACCGCGTCCGTATCACCTTTCTCGTCCCAATAAAGCGTCACTGTAAATTCAGATAACTCGGCGATGTGCGAGCCAGACGGCACGGGCGGCATTAGATCGGCAAGATCTCTCTCGAGCGGCACGGAAACCCACCTTGAATCGCTTTTTACGGCGAGCACGCTCTCTGTAAAAAACGGCTCTGGCTTCGGTCGGCGCAATCGGTAGGCCACCAGATTAGTATCACGACACAACCTAAAGCGCGCTGGCACCTCCGGCGGGGTTTCTAACTTCACCAGTAATCCGGACTGCATCGCATGCTCTCGGATCCTCGCCTCATACCGCTGTGCCTCGGTGGGAAGTGCTGACACCAACGGTGCTGCGGCGACGGCGATAATGACAAGAATCCAAATAATCGACACAGAATCCACCACTAGTTCATCGGAAGCCGTAAAGGTATGCTGATCGCATGATAAGTCAACGTTGGAATTGATATGGCCTACAAACGTCTTCTTGTCGCAATCGACCTTGGCGCCGCATCAGACAAAATCGCTATAAAAGCGGCGACGATGGCCCGCAACCAGCAAGCTGAAATTCACATTTTGCATATCGTTGAACCACTGTCGCTGACTTACGGTGCCGACCTCCACCTCGATACCTCAGCACTGCAGGAAGACATCAACGAACAAGCCGAGGTTCACTTATCAGACCTCGCAGAAAATCTGAACATCCCCAAACAACACTGTCATCTCGCCAGTGGTCGACCTGAAAAAGAGATTCCGGACGTGGCAAGGGAGATAGGCGCCGACCTAATTGTCTTAGGTAGTCATGGTCGATGGGGTTTGGAACTTCTACTGGGCACCACGACTGATGGGGTTGTAAGCGCTGCAGACTGCGACGTGCTGGCGGTTCGAGTAGATAGGGAGAAATAAGTGACTCATGCGGTAAAGCGTTCCACATCAAGGGCATCGAAGGGCCAGCCGAGCTCCGAACCATCACTACGCTTGAGCACCGGAATACGAACCCCGTACAGTCGAACCAATTCGACATCTGACGTGATATCCACCACCTCAAAGGGAACACCCACGTAATCGACAATGTCCTCCGCCTGCTCACATAAATGGCATCCCGGACTACTGAACAGTGTTAGTGACATGAGTGATGATCCTATAACCTAGGGCTTTCTGGCCTTTCATAGCCTACTGAATTTGACCACCGATGGATTTATCAAAAACGCTCACAATTTATGGAAGAAAGCCTGTCTTGGAAGCCCTCCAAGACAACCGCTTGTCTCCTTCGCGCCTTCATCTCGCGGACAGCAACAAACCCGGCGGAATTGTAGGTCAGATTGAAGAGTTAGCAAAAACCCGGGCAGTCGACGTTCAGGTTCACGCACGGCAGGCCTTGTCGCGCATATCCAAGAATGGAAAACAGGATCAGGGCGTGGCGCTCGACCTCTTTTGCCCAGAATTCGATTCGTTGGATAATTTCATTGGCGCTGAGGTGCACTCGAGCAACGAGTTCAAGGCTGTACTGCTAGACGGAATTACGAACCCGCAAAACGTTGGGATGATCATTCGGTCTTGCTGTGCAGCAGGTATCAACGCGATTTTTTATCCGAAGCGCTCCGTTGCCGCCCTCGGACCACTCGTCATCAAAGGTTCCGCAGGAACACTGTTCAATGCACCGATCGTCCAATGTGAGGATGCCCGATTGACTGCTCAGTCACTGCAAGCGCGTGGGTTCGATATCGCTGTTTTGGATAGTCATGCGGAAACATCCTTGTTTGACTTCAAACCAGCAAAACCCACGGTTTATGTTCTGGGCGGTGAAACGGACGGAGTGGATAACACAATAAAAAACGCAGCGAGTGTTTCGCTGCGTATTCCTATGGCGAATAACGTTGAATCACTCAACGTTGCTGTCACTGCGGCGCTAGTGGCGTTTTATGCCCACTAGCGATAAACCAGTCTACTGATCGCCCGCCGCTGCGAGCTCAGGTGCATCGGCCGTGCCATTCTCAACAGCGAGCCACGCCTGGCGTAGTACGTACAGCCTGATGGCTTCAATTTCATCATCATCGATGATGTCAGAGAACCCTACCATCCCGTTCGCTGTTAGCGCGCCATCACGAACCACGGCCGCCCACGAGTCCTCGCTTGCTGAAATTGCCGACCATCTCAGATCGGGAATAACGCCGGAGCTAATGGCGTAGGCACCATGGCAAAATTGGCAGTTCTCGGCAAACCGCTGCATACCCACTTGCCAAGTTTCAGCATCGCCTGCAAGCGGCGCCTTCGGTGACTCCACGACTAAATAGTCAAGTGGAGACGGCAGCTCAGCATTACCGCCTAGCTTGAACGTCACAATGCGACCTGGCTCTGGCGTCACCGGCTTCTCGAGTGCAGCGCCATAAATCATCATCGAAACATTTCCCCAGCCCGACAGTACCGATACATATTGCTCGCCATCAAGTTCGTAGGTCATAGGCGCAGCCGCAGCATCACCGACAAGGCGTTGAGCCCAAACTCGCTCACCCGTGGCTGCGTCATAGGCTACGAATTCACCACGCTTATTACCCTGAAAAACGAGGCCACCATCGGTACTAAGCGTTCCCCCATTAAACGCCTGTGGGAAAGGAACCATCCATGCAGGTTCTCCTGCAACCGGGTCCCACGCAACAAGACTGCCGCCGTCGAGCGTCTGAGTGTAGGCAATGGTGCCTTTAGGATACTCGTAGGCCCAAGCCGAAGCCGCATCGTAGCCTGTATTCCAGATGCTCTTTGCACTCCGCGATGCCTCGTTATCGGCGTAAACATAGGGCAAGGGCAAATTAGTGGGGATGTAAACTAGACCCGTATCGGGGTTAAACGACATGGGGTGCCAATTGTGAGCGCCCGTAGGTCCTGGAATTACCACCATGTTATCGAGAGCAATCGCCTCGTCTGTGATAATGGGTCGTCCATTCTCGTCGACTTCTCCGGTAGTCCAGTTCTGCTCGGAAAACGGGGTAGCGGACAACAACTCGCCGTCAGCTGCATCGAGAACATAGAAAAAGCCGTTTTTTGGCGCCTGCATTACAACGCGGCGCGCTGCACCGTCAGGGCCCAACGGCAAGTCCGCCAGCAGCATTTGCTGGGTCGCCGTGTAATCCCATTGATCACGAGGCGTTGTTTGATAGTGCCACCGGTACTCGCCTGTATCAGCGTCGAGCGCCAGAATTGATGACAGGAATAAGTTGTCGTAGGCGCCGCTGAAATCACCCTCAGGATCACGAATTGACGCGTTCCAGGGCGAGCCATTACCGACACCAACGAGCACTTGATCATTTACCGTGTCGTAAACAATGGAATCCCAGACAGTGCCACCGCCACCGTCTGTGGTCCACGCACCGGTGTCACCCCAGCTCTGGTTAGCGAGAGCTGCGAAGATTGCATCCGATGCTGCACCGTCAGGCTCCTTGTTAGGGTTCGGTACCGTGTAGAACCGCCATTCTTGTGCACCGGTATCGACGTTGTAAGCAGTGACGTACCCGCGAACACCTAGTTCAGCACCAGAATTCCCAATAATGACTTTGTTCTTAAACACGCGCGGCGCGCCCGTGATGGTGTAGGGCTTTGACTGATCAACGGTGACGTTGCTCCACAGAACCTCACCCGTAGCTGCATCCAGCGCCTCTAAACGTCCGTCAAACACACCGACGAAAACTTTCCCGTTGTGCACCGCTACTCCTCGGTTTACAACGTCACAACAGCCTTTAACGGCGTCTTCACCCGACACCTTAGGATCATATGTCCAGAGCGCCTCCCCAGTGCGCGCATCAACCGCATACACAACAGACCAGGATCCGGTCACATACATGACGCCGTCCACGACAATAGGTGTGGCCTCGGCGCCGCGTGGCTTGTCCATGGTGTAAACCCAATCCACACCCAGATTTTGAACGGTGTCGCCATTGATCGAGGCGAGTGATGAATGACGTGTCTCATCGTATGAACCGCCATACGTCAGCCACATCTCGGGCTCGTCCGCTGCATTCATGATGCGCTGTGTATCCACCGCTGCAACAGCGTTTGACGCATCTACTAGCGTCTCAGCAGGGGCATCAGAATCTCCGCATGCTGACACTAGGGCCACCGCTACCAGACTTGCCATCACTTTCTTATAAGACATCTCAAATCCTCAGAGCTTTAATTGTTATGCGTCTGAGTCTAGCCAATGTCTGGCATATGTGGAACCGCTGTTATTTGGCGAGGAAACCCATCGCATCCTCTAAACCGCCTAAGGTTAAGGGATACATTTTCTCTTCCATGAGCTGATTGGCGATGGAGATAGACTGAGTGTACTGCCACTCGTCCTCAGGGACAGGATTGAGCCAGACGCACTTCTCATAAGTCGAACGCAGACGCTCCAACCAAACGGCACCTGGCTCTTCGTTCCAGTGCTCCACACTGCCGCCTGGCTGAACGATTTCATAGGGCGACATGGAGGCGTCTCCTACGATCACCACTTTGTAGTCGTGACCGAATTTATGCATCACATCGTGCAAAGGTGTTCGCTGGTTATGACGCCGAATGTTGTTTTCCCAGACGTTGTCGTAGAGGAAGTTATGGAAATAGAAATGCTTGAGATGCTTGAACTCGCTTTTCGCGGCGGAGAATAGCTCCTCGCATACCTTTACGTGGGGATCCATTGACCCACCCACGTCAAGGAACAGGAGGACCTTCACAGCGTTGTGCCGCTCCGGGACCATCTTGATATCGAGAAGCCCTGCATTTTTCGCTGTTGAGCTGATCGTATCATCGAGGTCGAGCTCGTCTGCCGAGCCGGTGCGCGCAAACTTTCGCAGTCGGCGAAGCGCGACTTTAATATTTCTAGTGCCAATTTCGACACTGTCATCGAGATTTTTAAAGTCTCTGCGATCCCATACCTTGACCGCCTTCTTGTTTTTGCCCTGTCCGCCGACGCGAATACCTTCAGGATGAAAACCGTCGTTGCCGAACGGTGATGTGCCGCCCGTACCAACCCACTTATTACCGCCTTCGTGACGCTTCTCCTGCTCCTCTAGACGCTTTTTGAATTCGTCGATCAGCTTCTCGAGTCCACCTAGCGACTCGATTTTCGCTTTATCCTCTTCCGAGAGCTGTTTCACGAACTCGGAGCGTAACCAGTCGTCCGGGATCAGCGCTTCAATAACATCATCCACACCTTCAAGATCACGAAAATGCAGGCCAAACGCCCGATCAAAACGATCGTAATACTTCTCATCTTTCACCATGACGGCGCGAGATAGGTTGTAGAAGTCGTCAATACTTCCAAAGACGAGCTGTTTGTTCATCGCAGCGAGCAAATCCAAAAGCTCACGGGGCGTAACCGGCACACCACCGTCTTTTAATCCCTGAAAAAAATTGACCAGCATCGTTAAGCTCCTTACTGGCTACTTTCTCTACGATGCATGAAGGCGAGACGCTCAAGCAATTGAACATCTTGCTCGTTCTTGACCAACGCACCGTACAAAGGCGGAATCGCCTTGCTCTGATCGCGATTCTTCAATACTTCATCTGGAATATCGTCTGCCATCAACAACTTCAGCCAATCAATCAGCTCAGAAGTCGAGGGCTTTTTCTTTAAACCTGGAATCGCTCGAAGCTCAAAGAAAACTTCAAGCGCCTCTTGCACCAAGTCTTGCTTGATGGACGGATAGTGCACATCAATAATCTGGCGCATCGTGTCCCGATCGGGGAAGTTAATGAAGTGGAAGAAGCAACGGCGCAAGAAGGCGTCGGGAAGCTCTTTCTCATTGTTGGACGTAATAATAATAACGGGGCGATGCTTGGCCTTGATGGTCTCGCCTGTCTCGTAGACGAAGAACTCCATTTTATCGAGCTCCACCAGTAAATCATTAGGGAATTCGATGTCCGCCTTGTCGACTTCGTCTATGAGCAATACCACCTGCTCATCGGCGTCAAATGCCTCCCAGAGCTTTCCCCGCTTGATGTAGTTGGAGATGTCGTGGACACCTTCGTCACCCAACTGTGAATCACGGAGCCGCGATACAGCATCATACTCATACAAACCCTGCTGGGCTTTCGTCGTTGACTTGATGTGCCACTGAATCAGCTTCATCCCCAAGCCTGATGCAACTTCTTCAGCCAGCATGGTCTTGCCAGTACCGGGCTCGCCCTTAATGAGCAAAGGACGCTGTAGCGCGACCGCCGCGTCCACGGCCATTCTGAGGTCGTCAGTCGCTACATAATTATCAGTGCCGGTGAATTTCATAAAACAGCTCCCTAAAATCGAGACGTGAGACTAACGGACAATCCGCAGGTTTACGAGTCGTTTTACTGATTCTGACGATTCGCAGATCTACTGCTGGCTCGGACGTGACGTGGACAGTCGTGCGGTGATGATGCCCACAATGACGCCCAGTACCGCGCCTACGGACAGCATCAAAAACGCCCCTACCGCCGCTTCCATGCCACCTGCAAAAAGCAGATTAAACACGCCCGTGATCAGCGCGGGTGCGAGCGTATTAGCGTCAGCGGCCGCATAGGAGGGGACGAGCAACAGACCAGCAACGAGACCCGTGGTCGCACCAGACCACATTGGCGATAGATGACGAAAAACCATCACGTAGAGCAGCCGGCAGCCCACAACCGCAGCCAACCAATAAATGATAAGTGCAAATAGGTAACTAGTGGTCGTCATCATGACGCGTGCGCTCCCCCGGCGGCATTTGCAAATAATAACCCGCATCAGCGAGGCCCTCGAGCACTTCTGCGCCCGTGCACCTCGCCAGTTGCCGCTCCGGCGTAATGTCCAGCGTAATCACTTCTCGGAGCTCGCCCAACAATGAAAGCAGATCGGCTGGCAAATCCTCGGTTTCCGCTTCGGCCGATATATAGAGATAGGTATCCGGCTTACGCTTTCCTGCCAGCACCCGGATACTAATTGCCGCGCTCATACAGTTACCTCGTCGTCTCGAGCAAAATGATTCCAGAATCTTGGTACATAAACCCACAAACTGATGGCTCGGGCAACGACAAACACCACCATCGCCCACCACAAGCCCGCAAGCGCGTAGGTTTCTGTCAGCACCCAGACCGCCAACAAAAATACCAGGAGCGACACGAACGACGCGTTACGCATCTCTTTTGTCCGTGACGTGCCAATGAATACGCCGTCCAACTGGAATGCTGGAAATGAGGCAATGACATAAACAGCGCAAATGTGCAGCAACGCCACTGAGGCCACAACAACTTCATCAAGATCGGTCAACGCGGCCACGAGCATCTCTCCGAACAACATAATTGCCGCAGCAAGTATCACCGCAGCAACCGCGGCTAATACCGTTGTTCGGTGCAAGGCGAGCTTAAATGCCTGGACATTTCTGGCGCCGTAACTGCGACCTACCTGAGATTCAGCGACATAAGCGAATCCATCGAGAAAGAAGGCGGTGAACGCCATGATCTGAAGCACGATGTGCGTGGCGGCAAGTGATACGACGCCGAATTTGGCAGCCTCGTTGGTGAAATATGAAAACGCGAAGACAAGCAGGAGCGTTCTGATCATGATGTCTCCATTGGCCGTCAACAAGCGCCACATCTGCGTCATTTCGCGCACGCGTTCCAACGGCCAGAACGCGTTCCAAGCCACACCAACCTCGTGTTTCGCGGCGAGAAATCGCTGCAATCGGTAAAACCCGACCAGGCAGGTGATGATTTCGGAAACAACGGTGCCAAGAGCAATGCCATAAGCGCCCAGCCCCAAAACCCCAGCGGCGAGAATATCCAACACCATATTTAGACCATTGAGAAAAAGCTGAAGCTTGAGTAACTCTTTTGCCTCTCCAAGCCCTATCCAGACACCCATAATGACGAAGACAAGCAACGTCGCGGGAGCACCCCAAATACGGGTGTAAAAATACGTTTTTGCGACGCTCTCAACCGCTGCATCGCCCGACAGCAAGCTAAAGCTGAGCGCTCCGATCGGCCACTGGATGACGAGTAATAGCACCCCAATAAGAAGCGCAATAATGCAGGATCGACCCAGAATGGCTCGGACCTCTGTGGGATCGGACGACCCGTCAGCTTGCGCGATAAAGCCGGTTGTTCCCATTCTGAGAAACCCGAAACTCCAATAAACAAAGGAGAAAATAAGGGACCCAAGCGCAATTGCTCCCAACTCAGTAACCGAACCTGTATTACCGATAACTGCGGTATCAACAATGCCGAGCAACGGCACCGACGCATTGGCCAAAATGAAAGGCCATGCCATTGCAGTTAAAGATGCGTAACTCAAGCTGTCAGTGTGGCTGCGCATTCATGCCTTGGGGTCAGTAGATGGGTCCACTAGTGACGCCAATAGCGTTACCAGGTGCTGAGTTATGACCGCATCTCTCCAACCCATGAGATGTTCCGGTACTTCCTGAGACGCCAAGGTAGCTTGAATTAGGCGCTCAACGTCCTTACCCGCAAACAGAACCTCAGGCGCAACGCCAAGAGTCACCGCAGCGGTTGCGACAGCTTCGCCTAGCGTTGATGCCCATTCTTTTTGATCTGAACGCAGCGGTGCCTGCCAGACAGCAGGCAATTCGGACAGTTCATCGCTTACATTGGCGATGACCTCCAGAATGCGCTTGCCCCTTTTTCTGATAATAGCGTCGTGAAGTCCGTCGATGGTGGATAGCTGTGCCATATGCGATGGCTGACGCTTCGCAAGTGACACCATTACCTTGTCAGGTATCACCCAACTTCGTGGCCTATCCAGTCGTCTCGCCTCTTCCTCCCGCCAGTCGATCAATCGATGAAGTACGGCCTGCTCACGAGGTTTCATTTTCCAAGCAGATTTAAATTTTGCCGCGGGCCCTCGGCCACCGAGGGTCAGACGCGCCGTATCATCCAGAACCCAGGCTAGACGCTGACTCTCTTCGCACGCGTCGTACAATTGCTCTCCGATCTTACGAAGGTAGGTAACATCGAGCGCCGCATAACTAAGCTGACGGTCGGTCAAGGGTCGTTTGAGCCAATCGGAGGTGGTTTCCTCTTTGGATATAACGTCACCCGTATACATCTCCACCATTGCTCTATAGCCGAGTCCGAAGCCTCGTCCGAGTACAGCCAGCGCACGCTGAGTATCGAACAAGGGGGTTGGCGTCATCTGAAGCCACCGATCAAACACTTCCAAATCTTCACTAGGGCTGTGAATCAGCTTGATCACTCGGGAATCAGCAAGCAACGCTTTCACTGAATCAAGAGTGGAAATCTTCGTAGGATCAATTAGATACGATTCTTTTTTCCAGCAAAGCTGTAGCAGTGCAACTTGCGGATAAAAAGTGTCTCGACGTCGAAACTCGGTATCAACGGCAACAAATCGCTCGCCCGAGTGCTGCTCCAGCAGCGCACCCAAGGCCTCGTCTGTTTCTATGAGGTGATATGTCAAGCTTGCCCTACTTCTTTTCTACCGCCCAACGCGTGAGCCAACGTGGTCGGATCGATAAATTCCAGTTCACCGCCCAGTGGCACCCCGTGAGCAATGCGAGTGACCTTGATGTTATGTCGCTGTGCGAGCTCCGCGATGTAATGACCTGTTGCTTCGCCCTCGACGGTCGGGTTCGTCGCCAGAATGACTTCGGCAATTGACTCTGAGTCGAAAAGACCGTTGAGGCTGTCTAGACCCAGCTGCTTTGGACCGATCCCATCCAAGGGCGACAAATGCCCCATGAGCACAAAGTACAGTCCCCGATAACTTCCCGTCTGTTCTATCGCCATTACGTCAGCTGGGGTCTCCACCACACACAGCGCCGTATCATCACGCTTTGGATCACCGCAAATCTCACAAATGGTCAGTTCTGTAAAATTACGACAACGTTGGCAGCGTTCAACCTTTGCCAGCGCATTTAAAAGCGCATCTCCCAACAATTGAGCTGCCTCGCGATCGCGCTCAAGCAAATGCAATGTCATTCGCTGAGCAGATTTAGGCCCCACGCCGGGCAAGTGTCGCAACGCCTCAATCAATTCTTGTATTGCGGGACTCAGTTTCAAGGGTCTACAGCTCCACTAGCGGGGGACGGACCGACTCTGGAACGACAACAGCATCAAAATCAGTCAACAACGCGTTGAGACAATCATCAGACTCGAGCGCTTGGCGCGCAGCTGAGAGCCGTTGCTGCTCCAACAGTTCGCGTTGATACGCAGGCGTTTTGTCCGAGGTTTCACCCAGAACAACCTGCACTGTCACCGGCTCTTCTAACACTTGTTCGATCGCAGATGCCAGACCTCTCTGGTGCCGTTCGTTGAAAAGCGTGGCATTGGCGGGAGACAGCGTAAAACACAGAGTCCTGTCAAAGGCCACAGACAGCTCGAAGTGCGAGGCTACCGTGTGTATAACGCCTTTGAGTCCCAACCCTTCGAAAAAGTCAGGCCATGATCCACTAGTTGGTAGATCTTCATCCGGTGGCTTGGCTCCGTCAGGGACCTCAATGACAGTCGCGGGCGGAACCTGACTGCCATTGGCGACACCGTCGGTAGACCTCAACGCAGCGACGCTTGCTGCAGCTCGAGTTGGCGCCTCGACGGGTGCATGTTGAGGGTTTATCAGCAACTTCCACTGCGGGTGCGAGATTTTCTGCTGCAGAGACCCCGGACGCTGGCGCAGACACCTGCTTTGACGCGATAACCTCCTGCTCGGAAGCCATTTGATCCGCGCTTCTAGCGTCGTTATTAGGTCGATCCGATGAAATGCTCGGCTGTTGCTTTGGCGTGGTTGCCGGCTCCACCGGCATCACCGGTGGCTCAGGCTTTTTTGCCGGGGGCACCTCGGATGCGTCTGTCAGCACAACGGCCGGCCTGAAGGCAATCATTCGCAGGACAGCCATATCGAGCCCAGCACGGGGATCAGATGCCAAATAAAGCTCACGCTTCGCGGCCACAGCCATCTGCCACCACAAATGCGCATCATCAGCTGTCATGCCCTGAGCCAGGCTCGCCAGCCTCTCATGCTCGGGTAAGGTCGAATCTACCGAGCCTGGGACTGCCTGAGCCAAGCTTATCTGGTGCAAGACTGATGCGAGCTCGTCTAGTGTCCCGGCATAGTCAGGTGAATGTGACGCGATGTCCTCGACCACAGCCAGTGCAAGCTTGGGATCGTTCGCAACGATGGCATCCAGTAAATCAAACACCTTGGTTCTCGACACTGTGCCAAGCATTTGCCGGACTTCATCAGCCGCCAACTTTCCCGATCCATGCGCGATGGCCTGATCGGTCAGCGACAGTGCGTCTCGCATTGACCCCTCGGCACCACGAGCGAGCAATGCCAGCGACTCATCGTCGAAGCTTACCGACTCTTCTGCCAGCACATGACGAAGATGATCAATGATTTGCTGCGGCACCATGTTCTTCAGGTTGAACTGTAGGCACCGCGACAACACGGTTGCGGGCAGCTTTTGCGGATCGGTCGTTGCCAGTAAAAACTTGACGTGTTCCGGTGGCTCTTCGAGCGTTTTCAACAGCGCATTGAAGCTGTGATTCGAGAGCATGTGAACTTCGTCGATCAGATAAATCTTGAAGCGCGAGCGCGTTGGCGCGTATTGAACATTATCAAGCAGGTCTCGTGTATCTTCGACCTTGGTTCGAGAGGCAGCATCAACTTCAAGAACATCGACGCTTCTGCCTTCGGCAATCTCGATGCAACTCGCACATTGCCCACAGGGCTCAGCGGTTACGCCAGTTTCGCAGTTGAGGCTTTTCGCGATCAGCCGAGCGACCGTGGTTTTACCTACCCCACGCGTACCCGTGAACAAATAGGCATGGTGCAGTCTCTCGGACTCTAATGCGGTCGTCAGTGCCTTAACCACGTGCTCCTGTCCAACCATCTCGGAGAAGTTGGAAGGTCGCCATTTACGCGCAAGAACTTGATAAGCCATTTTGGAGCCCGACCGTTATTGGAGGCGACTCGAACAGCCACACCTCGGCACCCGAGTCGATAACTACCGTTGCTCCCTTCCGGGCCTGGCGGGGTTCACTATCTATCGCTGCGAGGGGACCGTCCGAGTCACCAGTGACCTTGTCCGAAGACAAGGCCGTGAAGTGTCTCGGATTAGCGAATGTGACGCAAGTCGAAAGGTTCCCATCCTCAACCTAAACAGCAACATGACAGGCTGATTTTTGAATGTTAATCGTGATAACATCGTAAGTTAATGTCATTAACATACGAGATTCGCGACGCCATGACATCACGAATGTTCTTTACAACCCTCTTCAGTGCTGTCGGTGCCGCCGGCATCGTACTATTCGGGTCTGATGCAATCGAGGCAAATGTCAAACCAACCATTTCGACGGAAGCACAGCCCCTACCCGTTGTCGTTGTGCCCTATCAGCTGGAGCGCAGTTACACGACCGCGACACGCTTTTTAGGCGTTATCGAGGCAAGCTCAGATAGCAATGTGGGGTTTGAGGTCGCGGGCGTCTTAGACGCTCTCACTGCACAGGAGGGTGATTACGTCACCACCGGTCAAGAACTAGGCAAACTTGATACGCGCCAGCAAGAAGCCGCGCTCTCGCTTGCGAAAGCCCAATCGAAAGAAGTGGCAGCTCAGCTAGAACTTGCAGAACTCAACTTAGAACGCATCAACAGCCTACTCAGTCAGAATCTTGTTTCACAAAGGGAGGCCGACGATGCACGTCTTACCGTTGAAGCTACCCAAGCTCGACTTGAAACCACCCAGGCAAGCGTCCGAAATGCAGAAATAGTCGTTGCAAAGAGCCAGTTGACCGCGCCCTTTGATGCCATCGTCTCAAAGACCCTGCGAGAACCCGGAAGCATCATTGGCCCTAATGTACCGGTCCTACGCCTCGTATCTGTCGGTGAGCGCGAAGCTCACGTTGGCATATCACCAAAATTCGCCGACAGCGCCCGAATTGGTGAGCAGTACAGCCTCTATCTCAATGATACAGCCGTTCCGGCAACACTACGAAGTGTGGGCGCAGACGTGGATTCCCAAACGTTGACGGTACTCGCTGTTCTTACCCTACCCGAGGGTACGACCGCTCGCGTGGGGCAAACCGTCGCACTCCAATTCGAGGAGGATGTTACGGAAACAGGCGGATGGTTACCTCTCAGTGCCCTTCTTGAGGGTGACAAGGGACTATGGACCGTGCTCGTCACGCGTAAAAACGAAGCCGGTGAGACCATTACAGCGCGAGAAAGTGTGGAGGTCATCTACAGCGAGGGCGATCGCGTCTTTGTACGAGGAACGATCACTGATGATGCAATGGTTGTCGCCTCCGGCATGCAGCGGCTGTCACCTGGATCTCCTGTCGAAATCGTACCCTCGATACGCGTCATCAACTGAGCCCCCAGCGATGATTGCCACAAGCCTCTTTGAAAATGGCCGCTATCTCGCCCTACTCGTAATTTCCATCATTGTTGTGGGGGTCACTTCCTATAACAGCTTGGGTCGACAGGAAGATCCCTCGATTACGCCCTTCGTTGCCTCGGTTCAAACCTTCTATCCCGGCGCAAGCCCTGCGCGTGTAGAAAGCCTCGTAACGAAGCCGTTGGAGGACGCGTTACGCGAGCACCCGGATGTCCAAGAGATCGACTCCAGTTCGATCAATGGAGTGTCTACCATCGTTATTGAGGCCGACTACTACCTGTCTCGATCCGATATCAAGCGGGTGTGGTCTGAACTCCGGGGCAAAGTTGACCGGGTCACTGCCGACCTTCCCGAGGGGACAACCCAACCGGTATTCGACGACGATCTTTTCACCACGTTTGTAAAGATCGTTGCTATTAGTGCGAATGAAGGTGTCGATATCTCGCCATCACTCCTGCGCCGCGAAGCGCTTCGTTTTGCCGATGCAGCGCGAAAGGTGCCTCAGACACGACGTGTGAAACCTTATGGCCTGCCGGATGAAGAGATCAATGTAGAGATAAATGGCACGGCACTCAGCACATTAGGACTCTCAGTCGACGATATTGCTCGAACATTGGCCCTCTCTGACTCAAGGACTCCGGCAGGTAAGCTCGCTTCGCCCACAACGGCACTCACTATCGACGTCGCCGGCGACTTTGGGGACGCTCAGGCCGTGCGCGATACATTTATCAAGGCTGATCGTGATAGCGTTACAGGTATCCGAATTAGCGATGTCGCCACTGTGACTAAATCGGAGGCGGAGCCACCGCTCCGGCTAGCGCTGTCAAATGGCCGTCGATCCGTGTTCCTCGCTGTCGAAATGAAAGAAGGCTATCAAGTCGATAAGTACAGCAAGCAATTCGATGCGTTTCTTGAAGACTACCGCGCAAATGCCGCCGATGGCCTGACGATCGAAACAACCTATGACCAAAGTGGCTACACAGAGGCCCGCTTGGCAGGCGTTGCGAAAAATATCATCGCCGGTGTGTTGATCGTTGTTGCTGTACTTTTCGTGACCTTGGGTTGGCGCGCTGCATTAATCGTGGCACTCAGCCTACCGCTGTGCACCCTACTATCGATGGTGGTACTCAATTACCTCGATGTACCTATTCATCAACTATCGATGACGGGTCTCGTAGTGGCTCTAGGATTATTAGTGGATGGCTCCATCGTTGTAACCGATGAGATCCGCAAACATCTTCTCGAAGGTGACGAAGCCCTAGAGGCGATGCAAAAAGCGGTCAAACGCATGACGGTACCTTTGGTTAGCGCCACCGCTACGACCGTCCTCGCATTTACGCCCATGGCTATTTTGCAGGGCCCCTCTGGTGATTTTCTTGGGAGTCTGGCCACCTGCGTCATCGTTATGCTCGTTATGAGCCTAGTCCTCGCACTGTCCGTGACAGCCGCATTGGGGGGACGCCTCCTACCAGGAGCGATGACGGAGCGTCCCGCGTGGTGGCGATCTGGTATCGTCTTACCCAGAGCGAGAGAGCGTTTCGCCGCCTCGATCGATTGGTCACTAAAATATCCCCTAGCCTCGGTGCTACTCGCGGCATCCATCCCCCTGCTCGGCTTTGCGAGTGTATCGACGCTTACAGCACAATTTTTCCCCGGTACTGACCGTGATCAAATGTACCTCCGGGTTGAAATGCCGAGGAGCGCCGGTATTGAAGCAACCCTAGAGCTTGTCCGTCAGCTCGATAACGATCTTCGTGCAGAACCTCTCATCCGACGGGTTGATTGGTCCGTCGGCGAGAGTCCGCCGGCCTTCTACTACAACCTGCGCTCCAATAAGCGAAATGCACCCGGTTGGGCGGAAGGTATGGTGCTCACACGAGACGAAAACCAGACCAACGCGCTAATACGCCGTCTGCAGAAAAATTTTGATCGTAAGTACCCTCAAGCACAGATCCTCGTTTTGGGTATTGATCAGGGTCCGCCCGTCGATGCGCCGCTCGAGGTCGTTCTTTACGGTCCCAATACGCATATGTTGCGCGTATTGGGCGAACAATTTAGACAACGCCTACAAGAACTCCCAGACATAACACACACGAAGTTATCCATCAGCCCAGCAGCGCCCAAAGTTGAGTTCCAACTCGACGAGGAGAAGTTACGACGCCTGGGTCTCGAGCGAACACAAGTGGCAGTACTTGTTGATGGTTATCTGCGAGGTCGATTCGGCGGTGCGGTCATTGAAGATACGGAGCAGTTACGTGTCAGAGCAAAGTTAGAGCGAGAGGCCTGGCAAGATAGCGACGAGCTTCTCAATTTGCAGATCCCTCTTCCCGGACAACTCGGACAGCCACGCTTTGTGCCTCTGTCCGCCGTGGGTGAACTGAATATTGTCCCAGACGACGCACCTATCGGGCGCAGAGATGGTGAGAGAATCAATCAGGTACAGGCATTCTTAACCAGAGGCGTGCTCCCGGAAGAGGCATTGAAGTTACTGAGGCAGTCTCTCGAAGAAAAACCGATCACTTTGCCAGACGGCTATCGATATAGCTTCGGCGGTGACAGCGGTGAGCGCGAAGGCGTTGTGAACGATCTCATTGGCCCGGTCGGACTGGTGATGTCGCTACTCCTCGCAACCATCATGCTCACGTTCAACTCGTGGCGCCTAACCGCACTTGCCTTCGGAGTTGTAATCTGCGCCTTCGGTCTCAGTTTCCTGGCACTCGCCCTGTTCCGCTACCCACTGGGCATCATGGCGCTCGTGGGCGTCGTTGGCTCGATTGGTGTGGCCATTAACGCGTGCATCATTATCTTGACGTCCTTTCAACAATCTCCCGCGGCTGCGAGCGGCAATCGAGACGCTATGCGCGATGAAGTACTCGACTCCAGTCGACACATCATATCGACCACTTTGACTACGTTTGGTGGGTTTTTGCCACTTATTTTGGAGGGGAGTCAGTTTTGGCCGCCGTTTGCGATGGCCATTGCCGGTGGGGTGTTGTTATCCACCATCATTTCATTCTATTTGGTGCCACCAGCCTATGTACTTCTGGGCGCACCGCAAGATAACCGAATCGAGCGAGCTCAACTTAAGGCGCCTCGGGGAGCATTGGCATGAATCAATCGGTGACGCCCTACCATCATGGTGATTTACGCAACTGCGCCATCATCGCAGCTGCTGAACTCATCGAGAGCATTGGCAGCTACGACATCACCATCGCGCAGGTAGCGAGACGAGTGGGCGTAAGCTCGCCCGCCCTTTACCGCCATTTTAAGGACAAGGATGCCCTGCTCACGGCAGTGAGGGAGCTTGCCCATATTGGAATCATGGAATACACGACGGGCGCGCAAGATTCTGTCGCAGCTGGCACCCTCGCTCACATTGATGCGCTTGGATCTGCTTACCTGCGCTTCGCCATGGACAAAAAAGCATTTTTTGGCCTCATGTGGGAAAACCATGGAGACGCTGATGAGCGAAGAGCTGAGGCGCGTGCGAAGCGCACCGGGTTTCAGGTGCTCCACGAAGCAATCGATCTCTACTTGCGAAAGCAACGTCCCGAGTCTGTAGAGACGTCGTTACAGACCGCGACACTGTTATGGTCTGCCGCGCACGGCATCGCCACATTGCAACACAATCGTTTGTTAGACACCTTTGACCAAGACGCAGACGCCGAGGCCATGCTACGCACGGCGACCCGCGCAATCTTAAAGGTCGATGTATGAGTCGGTGCACTACACTCGACTCGGTGACAAAGGTTTTATACATTGCTTGCCGTTATTAAGTTCGTATAAGCAGTTGGACGGTTAAACACATGGCTGATGTCTCTATTCCACTGTGGCTCATAGCCTCCTTCATCGGCCTTTGGTTGGGCTTTCGACTCAGCCTTTCAATGCATGAAGGTGCTGCGGATTCACGTGCTCCCAATACGGCAAGAGCATTAGTGACGGCCTATTGCCTGTCCGTGACTGCGATCCTCATTGAGCTGGGCCTGAACGAGTCGTTACCGGGAACCATTCAAACTAGCTGCCTGCTCATAGCAGCCGTGACTGCCATCATGCAGCTGTTACAAATCTGGACTGAAAAACCGATACCAGGAAAGGACTGTCAAGGTCGCGATATCGTGGAATAACTGGGTTTGATTGTGCGATACTTGCGCGCCCCGCGCCCATAGCACAACTGGATAGTGCACGTGCCTTCTAAGCATGAGGTTCCAGGTTCGAGTCCTGGTGGGCGCGCCATCTTCCTATGACGATCTTAGGCTAAGTATTAACTTAGCGAGTTTGATGCTCTAGCTGCTGTTGGAGTGCCTGAGATAAACCAGCACGACTGCGATGCCGTATCGTTTATGGCGGCTAGACAGCACTTCGGTAAATCGAAAAAATGCGTAACGCAGTAGGTTACCAACCAACGCCAGCCGTAAGTAGTGAAAACAGTTCCGGAAGGAAATGGCTTTGATCGAACCCTTTATCATATTGACGGCACTGCTGTGCGGTATGGCAAGCCGGGCAGTTGGTTTCCCAGCACTGATTGGTTATTTGGCCGCGGGTTTTGTTCTGTACGAGTTCAATATAAGCAGCGGCCCTTTGCTCGAGGCATTGGCTGATCTAGGCATCACGCTACTGTTATTCACAATTGGCCTAAAATTAGAGCCGATCAAACTGCTCGAAACCAAGGTTTGGGGCACTACACTGATTCAAATGGCGGCCACACAGGTCGTTATGTTTTTGTTGCTAATCACGCTGAGTGCCACCCTGCAGGAACTAAATCTAGACTACGTAGGAGCAGGTATTATCGCCCTTGCTCTGACATTTTCTAGCACCGTTTTTGTTATTCAGACCATGCAGGAGCGCGGTGAGGTGGACTCCAGCCACTCGGCACTTGCTATCGGCATATTGATCGTTCAGGACTTGGTAGCGGTTCTATTTCTTGCGGTCTCCACGGGTAAGATTCCCACAGTTTACGCCATAGGCATGCTGGCCATTATCCCATTGCGGCCCCTGATTCTGCGTTTACTGGCCGTAGCTGGCTACGGTGAGTTACTGACACTGCTGGGACTTGCCTTGGCAATTGGTTCAGCACAACTTTCCGAGTTAGTTGGCATCAAAGGAGATCTGGGGGCCCTGTTTGTTGGCGCAGTCCTCGCTGGTCATCACAAGTCGAAGGCGATGGCCAATAACCTGATGCAACTGAAGGATTTGTTCCTGGTCGGTTTCTTTTTGTCCATTGGGCTCGGCGGTTGGCCATCAACGACTTTGATTTTAGTCTCGATCCTCATCGGTTTGCTCGCGGGCCTAAAGCCATTGCTGTACTTTCCGCTTATGACACGTTTCCACACCAGTCCCCGAACGGCGGTATTGGCCTCAGGCGTGCTAGCAAACCATAGTGAATTTGGACTTATCGTCGTGTCTGTGGCGGCCGCGGCGAACCTGCTTGATCCGCAATGGAGCGCTGCCCTATCCATCGCCGTTGCCGTCAGCTTCGTCGTCGCTGCGCCACTCTCATCAGCGACTCATGAGTTTTATCGCAAGCATCGAAATCGACTGCTCGGTTTCCAATCATCAGAACTGGCGAAGAGCTTCGAACCCACCTGTGGCGCACGTATTGTCATTTTGGGAATGGGTCGGGTAGGCACCGGCGCCTATGATTCTCTGGAACCCCAGTGGGGCCAAGAGGTTCTCGGAGTTGAAGAATTGGAGTCTCGAGTAGCGCGTCATATCTCTGAGAAACGTCGAGTTGTGACCGCGGACGCTTCCGATCCAGATTTCTGGTTCCGACTGAACCTCAATGAGCTGAAACTAATTATGCTGGCGCTGACCAACCATCGAGAAAACATGTTGGTCGCCGAGTTGTTGCGGAGTATGGGTTATCGTGGTGAGTTGGCGGCGGTGGTCCGCCATGAGGATCACGCAAGAGAAATGCACGCGGCAGGGATTTCCGCTTTCAATCTATACGGCGAGGCCGGCAGCGGTTTTGCTGCCCACGCTAGCGAATTACTGCCGGCAAACCGGGCTTAGTCAAACAAAACGCTCGGATTAACCATGGTTTTCATCTCGAGGACGTTACCGTTAGGGTCCGAGATAAAAAACGTCTCCTGTTCAAATTCAGTACCTTTAAATCTCCGGTATGGCTGGTCAAGATAGTCAAACTGGCTGGACTCAATTCGTTGCTTCAATGCTTGAAACTCGGCCTCAGGCATATGCGCGCCAAAGTGCGGCACACTGACATTGCCCATATCGACATCGTGGCGAACACCCGGTAATTGCTCCTCACTTTGATGCAATGTCAGCTCGTTGCCCCAGAAATTGATATCGATCCATTTCCCCGCCTCACTGTTACCCGTCGCGCAACCAAGAACTTCGGTATAGAACGGGATCGTAGTCGCTAAGTCGCCTGCAGGTACTGCTAAGTGGAACGTGTTTGACATACCTCACCTCGCTTTTATTGTTTTCGTTCGTCCAATTAAAGGTTCTTACGCCGCATGAACCGAAACCGCACAACTCACGCCTGTGTGTTGATTATAGTAAGTCTCCACCTGCTGCCATAGCGGTTGTTCCATCTCGCTCGTAAGCTCGCAGTACATTCTTACCTACCTTCCAACGATGAACTTCATCGGGCCCGTCAACCAAACGCTGGCTTCGGATCGATGTGTACCAATCCGCCAGTGGTGTATCCCGTGAGTAACCTAGCGAGCCATGAAGCTGGAGCGCGGTGTCCACGACCTGATGAACCATATTGGCGAGAAAAATTTTAGCAATCGAGTTTTCCTGCGTCATATCGAGCCCGTTCTCTGCCTTGTAGGCAATGTGCATCAACATGAGACGCGCTTTATAAATCTCGGCCGCACAATCCGCCAGCATGAACTGCACGCTTTGACGATCAGAGAGCTTTTTTCCGAACGTCTCTCGCTCCAGCACATGTTTGGCCGCCATATCGAGTGCTCGCTGTGCTTTAGCAATGTTGTGCATACCGTGCCGTAAACGACCATAGCCAAGGCGGTGTTGGCCCATGTTGAAGCCTTGACCTCGCCCCCCCAGCAAATTGGCCTTTGGAACAATCAGATTTTTAATCTCGATCTCGCAGTGGGCTGCACCTAATCGCTCACCCAGAGGTGTGTGACGATGCATGGTGTCGATATTCCGGAGGATTTTGAAACCTGGATTGGGCAGCTCGACGATAAAGGTCGAAAACTGCTGATGCCGCGGTGCGTCCGGATCGGTCTTCGCCATAACCACGGCAATATCGGCAACGTTTGCCGATGAGATGTACCATTTATCACCATTCAGCACATAATTATCGCCGTCTTCGACAGCCGTCGTTTTCATACCCGTCGCGTCTGCGCCGCCTCCCTTCTCGGTCATGGCGTAGCACACACGTTTTTCACCAGCCACCAAAGGTTTTAGGAAGGCTTCGTGCTGATATTCGGTGCCGTGGTGTAGCAGTGTCATCATTGTCGCGTCATCAGGACCTTGGGTGTTAAGCGCGAGGGCTCCTAAAATCGACTCACCCAATTCCATCTGTACTAATGCGTTTGCCAGCGGCTTGAGACCCATCCCCCCCCACTCCACGGGAAAAAAAGGACACCAAAGCCCTTTAGCTCGCGCTTTTTGACGGAGCTCTGAGAGTATTTCCTCATAGGTATCCACTGTTAGCCCCTTTTCAGCAGGAATACAGACGTCATGCACAAACTCTCGCACAATGTTGCGGACTAACTTGGTTTCCTCGGGTATTTCAAAGTCAATCATGGGTAACCTCTTTTTATCGTTGTTAACGTTGGTCTCTATTCGTTTTTTGTTCTTGGTTTGATTGTCAGTCGCTTCAAGTTATAGCAGCTATCGTTGTGCCGACCGATATTGAACTGGGTGCCAACTGCCCCTCACCCGCAAACTGCGTGACCGATTCGCCGTTGTTGTTAAGAGAGTCTTGTGCGTGGAAAAAGAGCGAGAATACATTTTGAAATTTCAACACACTCTCAAGACAACAAAACGGCACTCAGAACCCTCAGAGTGAATGTAGGGCTCGAGTCTTATTTGTTCGATTAGCGCGACACCCGAGACGTGCAACTCGGTCACTAAATCAATGAAGTTCGTCGACTGCCAATAATCATCTCTCACCGTGAATATCAGCGTGCCACCGGAGCGTGTCACTCGCGCGAGCTCCGTCACAGCCTCAGGTTTCACATGGGTAGAGGTAAATGTGCCGATACAGGTCACTGCATCAAAGCGATCCGATGGCAAGGTCAGAGGAAGATTCATATCCATCGAATGCAGAGCCTCATAAACGCCTTTCTTCTCGGCCCTGGCAAGCATCCCTGGCGAGTAGTCGATACCCGTTATGGATGAAATTCCCGCTTCTTTGAGCAACTCGCCGACCAACCCAGTGCCGCAGCCGGCATCTAGCACCGCTAGCTCATCCGAGTCCGTCATCTCGAGTAGTAACTGAACCGCTTTCTGAGGACTCGTATAGCCCCAGTCTTCCAACAGCTCACGGTCGTATCGATCCGCCCAACTGTCGTAAACCTTTATGAGCTCGTCCGTCGAACTGGCGGTGAGAATCTTTACGTGAATGTCGGCCTGCTTATCCATATCCGCCCTCCCTCACTTTCATCTGACCTCGAGCATATCCGATGGCTAACCGCCAAACGCAACATCTTGCACCATGACCCATAGAGCCACAAAGCCGCACATTAGCATGACCAAGACAAATGCCCGCTCTGTGAAATTTTTAAACATGAACGGCTCCTCTGAGGCAGTTGCTCACACAGTAACTGGCTTGGGTCTCGTATTTCAAATAAGTGTCATGGAGACGAACCGTTGCGCGCAACGTATACAGAATCAGCGATCGGGGGAAATGCTGGACGAGACTCTACAGGTTCCGTCATATTTCATTACCCTAGCGCTTGGCAAACACACTGAAATCACAAGGCAAGAGTATGAATCAGCCACAAGATATCGAGCACTACGCATCTGTTAGCGACGATATTTTTATTGATACCGGCGCGACAGACCCTGTTTATCCAGAGATATATCAGAGACTGAGAGGTTTTGATCTCGGGTCGACCAATGCCTGGACTCGTGGACAGCCTTTTGACTTCTACCGCCGAATGCGCGAGGAATCTCCAGTCATGTGGAGCCGCGCGCGCAAACCCGCATCAGGGTTTTGGTCGGTATCACGTTACGAAGACGTAAAGCATGTGGAACTCAATCCAGACGTGTTTTCATCTCAGAGGGGCAGCATGAATATGGCCGTGCTACCGCCCAGCGGCAAGGCCGATCGACTCATGTACGCGGCGCACAATTCATTGATTAACCTCGACGCCGACGTGCACCGAGACCTCCGTGTACAACAGTCAGAATTCTTTTTCCCTAAATACGTGGAAACTCTGAAGGAACGTGTGGGCAAGAAGATAGATGACCTGCTCGACAACATGGAACGCGAGGGCCCAGAGGTTGATTTCGCCAAAATGTTCTCGACCGAACTGCCCATGTTCACACTGTGCGAAATGCTGGGTGTGGACGAGCAAGACCGGCCAAACATCATCAAGTGGATGCACTACCTAGAGCTAGCCCCCCAGTTTCTGACCCATCCCTTCCGCATGTTTATGGCAGAGCCTATGTTCCTGTTTAGGTTCAATCAGATGCTTGAAGACATGTTCAACTATGGCGAGCGCGTCATGGCGGACAGAATCAAAAATCCGCGGCAGGATCTTCTGACCGTCATCGCCAACGCAACCCTTGACGGCAAACCTCTGTCGCAAAACTATCTTGACGGGTCGTGGCTACTGATCATTTTTGCTGGCAATGACACCACGCGCAACTCGCTGTCAGGAACCATCCGGCTCATGACCGAATTCCAGCAGCAGCGGCAAATGGTGATTGATGACCCGTCTCTGATTGAGCGAATGTCACACGAGGCGCTGCGCATGACGTCACCTGTGATGCACATGCGTCGAACGGCGACCAAGGACACAGAAATCGCAGGTCAACGTATTGCAGAAAATGAAAAAGTCATCATGTGGTACGGCGCCGCCAATCGAGATCCCTCGGTCTTCCCTAACCCCGATGTCTTCGATTTAACCCGCGATAATGTTGAAAAACACGTGGCGTTTGGTCATGGCGTGCATCGGTGCTTGGGCAATCGCATCGCGCAAATGCAGTTGAAAATGGCCTACGAGCGTATCCTTGAACGTTTTCCCAATATACATTGGACGGGAAAACAGAAAATCGAGCCCATCATCCTAGTTCACGCCATCTCGAGCTTGAAGGTCAATCTTTATGGCAAAGGTGCAAAGCGTCCAACGCAGGTAGCAGTCGCGGACTAAAGTCAAACGAACACTACGAGAGCTGTGTCGCGATGGGCAGCTCGGTGGTGTTTTTGATTTCCGTGACAGCAATGTGAGAGTGCATCTCCCGCACCAGGTCGCCGCTAAGCAAGGTGTTTCTGACAAAATCCTCGTAGTGGCGCACGTCTTTGCAAATGATCTTTAGCACGTAATCCCAGATCCCAGCCATCGTGTAGCACTCAACCACTTCGGGATGCATCTCCACCTCACGTTCGAAAGCAAGCAGATTCTGTCTTCCCGTTTGAGTCAAGTTCACGGTCGCAAAGACAACGATTTCCATGCCCAGCGCGTTTCGATCTAACAGCGCCACACGACGTTGAACAACACCCTCTTCCTCTAGCCGATTTATGCGCCGCCACACGGGCGATTGAGAGCTGTTCAAACGATCTGCCAGTGCGGCAGTCGATACCGTCGAGTCCTGCTGCAGTGAGGACATGATAGCGATGTCCTGCTTAGTCCACTTTGAAGACATATTTAGTCTCTAAAATAATATTTTTTGAAATTATAAGTCTTAAAAAAGCATTTTTCGAACGAAAAAGGGCAAATATTTCGCCTCATTCGGCACACAATTCTCCAAGGCGTAACGAAAATAATTCAGCTTTCAAGTAAACGAAATAGCCAGCCGAGGGAATCAGCATGACGCATGCAACACCACACCTCCTCCGGAATGTTCAGTTAGACGACAAATTTGCTCCCGGCCCTACTCGGGTTTACTTAACGGGAATTGATGCGCTGGTCCGGCTCCCTTTGTTGCAACATGAGATTGATACCGCCGCGGGCTTGAAGACGGGTGGTTTTATTTCAGGTTATAGAGGTAGCCCACTGGGCGGTCTGGATCAGGCGCTATGGGCCGCAAAAGCGCACTTAGGCGCCCACAACATCAAGTTTAACCCTGGAATCAATGAAGAACTGGCTGCCACGTCAGTGTGGGGCTCGCAACAGCTTGGCATCGTCTCGGAATCTGATTACGACGGAGTCTTTGGCATGTGGTACGGCAAGGGCCCCGGTGTTGACCGCAGCATGGACGTAATCAAGCACGCTAATGCGTTTGGAACCTCTCCCCATGGCGGCGTACTAGCGGTGGCTGGTGATGATCATGCCTGCAAGTCATCGACCCTTCCTCACCAATCAGAACACATGTTCATGGGCGCCTCTGTACCCGTGCTCGCACCCTCCAACGTTCAGGAAGTCCTTGATTTCGGCATTTATGGGTGGGCGATGTCGCGGTTTTCGGGCTGCTGGGTCGCACTGAAGGCGATCACTGACAATATGGATGCTGCGATGGGTGTGGAAATTGACCCTGAGCGATACTCGATCGTCCTACCCCCCAAGGAAGCGATCTCACCTGATGGTATGCATGCGCGCTGGCCGGATCCGCCCCTCGATCAAGAAAAGCGCCTGAATCTCTACAAAATTTATGCGGCGAGACTGTTCGCAAGTATCAATGGGCTCAACCGGCTTGTGATGGACTCGCTAAAACCCACGCTTGGTATTATCACATCGGGTAAAGCCTACCTCGACGTCATGGAGGCGTTAGGCTCGCTGGGGATCGATGACCAAACCGCGAACGACCTCGGCATCAGAGTGCTCAAGATCGGTATGCCCTGGCCGCTTGACCCTGAAATCATTCAGGTGTTCTCGCGGGGCTTGACCGAAATCCTGGTGGTTGAAGAGAAACGATCGGTCATAGAAGACCAACTGACGTCGCAGCTTTACAACCTGGGCGGGGAGTCCCGACCCAGGATATACGGTGAATTTGACCACAGAGGCGAGTCATTACTGCCTAACACAGGTGAGCTCGACCCTGATCTTGTCGCTCGCGCGATTGTCAGTCGTCTCGAAAAACTGGGCATCTCTCTGCGCGGTACAGGTGGGGTAAAGGCAACTAACCAGGTTCTTTGCATTGATACGCCAACTAGGACACCGCATTTCTGCTCTGGCTGTCCTCACAACACGTCGACCAAGGTGCCCGAGGGCAGCGTCGCTATGGGGGGTATCGGTTGTCACTACATGGCGACCTGGATGCCTGATAGAGATACCCGAACCTTCACGCAGATGGGAGGTGAAGGTGCTGCGTGGATAGGACAGGCAGCATTCAGTTCGAGGAAACATGTCTTTCAAAACCTCGGCGATGGAACCTATTTTCACTCCGGTAGCCTGGCAATTCGAGCCGCAGTCGCGAGTAAGGTAAACATTACTTACAAGATTCTTTTCAACGAAGCGGTAGCAATGACAGGCGGGCAAGCCATCGATGGCAATCTGTCTCTCGATGATTTACTACATCAAATTCGGGCTGAAGGTGTAGAACATATCGCCGTCGTTTCCGAGGATGCTACGCCTCGCCATCTTCCTTCATTCGTTGACGTATGGCAGCGAGCTAATTACGAGGAGCTACAGCGTCGCTATGCCTCGATAGAGGGCACCTCGGTTATCGTCTATCAACAACTATGCGCGACTGAAAAGCGACGTCGGCAAAAGCGGCAGTTGATATCGCCAGCCAAAACCAAAGTCTATATTCATCCTGAGCTCTGTGAGGGCTGTGGCGACTGTGGGCAGCAGTCAAACTGCCTCTCTATTCAACCACTGGAGACCGAGTTAGGGACTAAACGTGTCATTGATCAGCACAGTTGTAATACCGATCTAAGCTGCATCGAAGGCTTCTGCCCGAGTTTCATCACCCTACCCACGACAGCGCTAGACGCTACCGACGACACATCTGAGGTCCCTGCCCCTATTTTTGATCCGCTCCCCGAACCTTCGCTTACCGCACTCGATAAGCCCTGGTGTGGACTAGTCGCTGGCATCGGAGGAACTGGGGTGTTAACTGTCAACTCGCTCTTAGCCATGGCGGCACACATCGAGGGAAAGGGCTTTGCCACGATGAATCAAACTGGACTGGCTCAGAAGTATGGATCGGTGGTAAGCCACATTAAGATCGCGCGAGATCAGAGCGATATCCACGCAGTCAGAGTCAAGGATACGCAGGCAGACCTACTACTGGCCTGCGATGCCCTTGTGGCATCGAATCCCGACACACTGCGCAAGCTGAGCCCTTCGTGTCATGCGGTCGTGAATACCCAGATCACTGAAACCCGAGATTTCCTCTACACCGGGGAGGCAACGACTCCTAACGGAGAAACCGCGCAACTGATTCGCCAAATTGTCGGTGAGCGACAGATGGATGCCTTAGATGCGTCGGTACTCGCGGTCACCCTCACGGGAGACGCCATTGCGGCCAACTTGTTCTTGGTGGGTCTAGCCAGCCAACGAGGATTGTTACCCGTCTCACCCGAGGCGATTGAGCGAGCCGTTGAGGTTAACGGCGTCGCGGTTGAGCTAAACAAGTCAGCTTTCAACTGGGGTCGACGGTTCGTCGAGCAACCAGACGTGGTTTTGGGCCTCTTGCCAGATCCTAAACCAACTCCGCTGACATCACTCGATGACATTGTTGCCGATCGCGAGGCACGGTTGGTTTGCTATCAATCGAAAGACTACGCAGCGCTGTATGTGCGGCGAATCAAAGCTGTGAAGGATCGTCTCACTCACTTACCCGAGAAAGACACGCTGCTCTGCGATATCGCAAAACAGCTTTACCGCTTAATGGCGCTCAAAGATGAGTACGAAGTCGCTCGAATTTTGACCACTCGCGATAGTACTGATGGCATACCTAAACTCAATCAAGCTGGCGTCAATTTCTACTTCGCACCTCCGTTACTGTCGCGGTGGTGGTCGCGCAATGGTCAACCAAAAAAAGTTCGGATCGGCGCCTGGGCCAGATTTCCTCTAAGGATGCTTGCGGGATTGAAGTTTGTCAGAGGTACAGCCATCGATATCTTCGCTTACACAGATGAAAGACGAGCTGAACAGGCTGACCTTTCGGACTACCTTGCTGACGTCGATCTGATCGCCGAAATGGCCACCAGCGAATCGATGGACTCAGCAAAACGACTCGCTAATGCCCCATCAAAGCTGAAAGGTTATGGGCATGTGAGAACGCAAAACCGCACGGTATGGCTCGACCAACGAAATCGGTACCGAGCAGAGCTTCAATTAGTACAGCTACTAAACGTAACTATGTAAACCACAGAGGTATCAATGAACACTAGCTTTACCCATCCCGAATTTGCCGATCATGAACGCGTGGTCTTCGTTAATGACAAATCAGCGGGATTACAGGCCATCATCGCCGTGCACAACACACAACGAGGCCCTGCGATGGGGGGTTGTCGAATGTGGCCCTATGAAAGCGCAGATGCCGCATTTACTGATGTTCTGCGTTTGTCCCGGGGTATGACCTATAAAAATGCCCTCGCAGGCATCAATAGCGGCGGAGGCAAATCTGTCATTATCGGTGACCCCCGAACAGCTAAAACGCCTGCGCTTTTTAGGGCCATGGGCGCCGCCATCGAGTCGCTTGGCGGTGACTACATCGTGGCAGAGGATTCCGGCACATCACCGGCCGATATGGGGGTTATGGCAGAGGTTACGTCCCATGTCGCGGGCCTTGAATCGGACTCTACTAATGGCGACCCCTCACCCAGCACAGCCCTCGGTGTTTTCTTCGGCATTCGTGAGGCCGTCAGCTTCCGATTTGGGAGGTCCGATCTGTTCGGCGTCCGTGTTCATGTACAGGGCTTAGGCAAAGTAGGCTTCGAACTTGCGAAATTACTCGTTAGCAACGGCGCCATCGTTGCCGCCAGCGATATCAACGAGGATAGCTGCCGTCGTGCCCAAGATGAGCTCTCCATTCGCATTGTGAGCAATGATGAGTTGCTTACCGGGAACTGTGACGTTTTTGCACCTTGTGCACTTGGCGGGGTGCTGAATGAATGGTCTATTCCAGCACTCAATACCGCCCTAATCGCAGGTGCGGCGAACAATCAGCTCTTGACCCAAGAGGATCACGAGCGACTGGAAAATGCGGGAATTTTGTATTGTCCCGATTACTTGATTAACGCTGGTGGTGTCATCGACGTCTATCACCGAAGACACGGCGCAACTCAAGAACATATCGACGCTGAGGTGGCAGCCATCGGTGAGCGCCTCAAGTCGATTCTAATGGGGGCAAAGTCGCAGAGAATCTCCCCGGAAAAGGTCGCACAGGAACACGCAGAGAACTTGATCAGGGCCCGACAAAACCAAGCAATTCCGACCGTGGCGGCGTAATCATTATCGACGAAAGATGGGGTGGCTGATGGGTCTCGAACCCACTACCTCCGGAGCCACAATCCGGTGCTCTACCTGGTGAGCTACAGCCACCACTGACTGGGCGAATGCCCATGACTTCCGGCCGTGGCGATATGGCCGAAAAAGTGGTCGGGGAGGAGGGATTCGAACCCCCGACATCCTGCTCCCAAAGCAGGCGCGCTACCAGACTGCGCTACACCCCGAAAAAGGCGCGATGTTCAACATCTCGCGGGCGGCGAGTCTACAAGGTTTGCGGTCACTGGGTCAATTGCAGAAATCGCCTTTCGCCGACATTTGAATTCTGAAACAATTGCGCGAAAAATTGGGGGACATTTTATGCCGGCCACGCTTCTGGATGGAAAACACGTAGCGCAACTAACCGAAGCCGATCTTGCGGAGCGTGTCGCATCGCTCAAAGCAAATACGGGCGACCGAACACCTGTGCTAGCCACTATTTTGGTGGGCGATGATCCAGCTTCTGCTACTTACGTGAAGATGAAAGCAAATGCGTGTAAACGCGTGGGCATGGAGTCATTGGCGATCGAACTCCCAGCGTCTATCAAGACCAATGATTTACTCCGGGAAATCGAGCAACTCAACGCTAACCCCGATGTTCACGGCATCTTGCTTCAGCATCCTGTGCCTGCTCACATCGATGAGCGAGCTGCCTTCGATATGATTGCGCTTGAGAAAGACGTCGACGGTGTGACCTGCTTGGGCTTCGGTCGGATGAGTATGGGTGAAGCAGCTTACGGGTGTGCAACGCCACAGGGCATCATGCGGCTTCTGGAGCATTATGAGATTGAACTATCAGGTAAGCACGCTGTAGTTGTCGGAAGAAGTCCAATTCTCGGCAAGCCCATGGCCATGATGATGCTCCAGGCAGACGCAACAGTGACCATCTGTCACTCTAGAACGCAGAACCTCGAATCACATATTAGACAAGCCGACGTTATCGTTGGCGCTGTAGGACGGCCTGAATTCATTCGCGCTGACTGGATTAAGGACGGTGCGGTCGTTGTAGATGCGGGCTATCACCCGGGTGGAGTTGGTGACATTGAACTCGGCCCATTGGTTGATCGCGTTGCAGCTTACACGCCAGTCCCAGGGGGTGTTGGTCCGATGACTATCAACACTCTGATCATGCAAACGGTTGAATCCGGAGAAAAAGCCCTCGGGTGAGCACAGCGCAACCGGAGGGGCTCAACTTGCGCTCGGATATTGAGTTCAGGACTGTTACCGCCAACGGTATTAATCTGCGAATTGCCATGCAAGGTAGCGGTCCCTTGGTGGTTCTCTGTCATGGCTGGCCTGAGAGCTGGTATAGCTGGCGTCATCAAATTCCGGCTATCGCAAGCGCGGGTTATACCGCCGTTGCTTACGATGTGCGGGGCTACGGTGAGTCAGATAAACCCCATCCGGTAGAGGCCTATACCCTGAAAGAGCTCGCCGCCGATGTCATCGGCATTAGCGATGCTCTGGGGTTTGACCGCTTCATCACAATAGGTCATGACTGGGGTGGGCCCATTGCACTGACAACAGCCCTGCTCTATCCGAATCGCGTCTATGCCACTGGTTCGCTCTCGGTCCCCCATTTGACGCGCCCACCGTTGCCTACACTCGATTTATGGCGAGAACTGTACAAAGATCGTTTTTTCTACCAGCTGTACTTTCTTAACGAGGGAATTGCTGAGGCCGAGTTTGAAGCTGACCTAGCCGAGTCTCTCTTTTTGGTTTACACGGCCATCGATGCTCGAGGCATGATTCATCAGCGTACAAATGAGGAAGGCGGATTCATCGGTATAAAACCACCTGATGCCCAGTTGCTGGACGGCATGACACGCTTTGACAGCTTCCCAGACTGGTTTTCGCAAGATGACTTGGACTACCTCGTTTCGCAGTTTGAGTTGAGTGGGAAACGAGGACCCTATAACCGCTACCGAGCGCAAAATTTAGACTGGCACGAACTTGCTCATTTAGATGGTGCCACAATCCAACAACCCGCATTCTTCATCACCGGTGAATTAGATCCCGTCAGTAGCTTCGTGCCGCTGAGCACCTCATTTATCGATCACGTG
Organism: Halieaceae bacterium; assembly: GCA_038143085.1. Lineage (GTDB taxonomy): Bacteria > Pseudomonadota > Gammaproteobacteria > Pseudomonadales > Halieaceae > Luminiphilus. The sequence continues at coordinate 270,514 of JAYQLG010000008.1, read as the reverse complement.
CGAAAGAACTATGACAATCTACTGATCGCACGAGAGCTGCCGAATGTCGGTCACTGGACTGCAGAAGAGGCACCTAAAGCAGTGAATGAAGCCATATTGGCATTCCTAAAACAGGTGCATCACTCGTAGTCGAATTCGAGCTTACCCACGCCGCCAGGTAGCACCTGACGCGCTATCTTCAATGATAATACCTGCCGCATTGAGCTCATCCCGAATGGCGTCGGCTCGCGAGAAGTCTCTTTCGGCTTTTGCCTCGGCACGGTCGATAAGCATTTGATCGATCACCTCCGCAGCTAAACCATCGCCGTCGGCATCCGATTTTGACAACCATTCGACAGGATCTTCGGACAGAACCCCCAATACGGCGCCACCGGCCAGTAAAGCCGCCTTTGCCTCGCCTTTTTCACTCTCTGACGCTTTGTTGAGCGCTTTAGCCAGCTGGTGAAGCTCGGCAATCGCCGCAGGCGTATTCAAATCATCAAGAAGCGCACCAAAGACAGGTGAAAGATGTACTTCTGACACCTCTACTGAAATGTCACCCGCGTTACGCAAAGCGAGATAAAAGCCATCTAAGGTGGATTGTGCGTTATCGAGAAGCTCTTTTGAAAAGTTGAGTGGCGAGCGATAGTGGGCCGACAGAAGCGCGAACCGAAGGGTTTCACCCGAGTACTGATCTAGTAATTCGCGCACGGTTCTCACGTTGCCCAACGATTTGGACATCTTTTCACCGTCCATATCGACATAGGCGTTGTGCATCCAGGTACCGACAAAGCCACCATCGTAACCACAGCAACTCTGTGCGCGCTCGTTCTCGTGGTGCGGGAAGATCAGATCCCTGCCACCACCGTGAATATCAATATTGTCGCCCAGGTGCTGGTGGATCATTGCCGAGCACTCGAGGTGCCAGCCTGGACGACCATGACCGTAATCACTGTCCCAGCCTGGATCATCGCCAATGGACGGTTTCCATAACACGAAGTCACCGGGATGCCGCTTATAAGAAGCTACCTCGACGCGCGCACCTGCGAGCATGTCTTCGAGGTTACGACCACTCAATGCGCCATAGTCCTCCATCGATGTAACGTCAAAGAGCACGTGTCCCTCAGACACGTAAGCGTGTCCACGTTCGATCAGTCGAGCGGTGAGATCCAACATCGCCCCAACATGCGCCGTCGCCTGCGGCTCGATTGAGGGATCGAGATTGTTTAGGGCCGCCATGTCTTGGCGAAACTTATCAGTGAATTCCTGAGTGAGCGTCATGATATCGGTGTTACGCTCGCGCGCCGCGACAATAATCTTGTCGTCTATGTCCGTGATGTTGCGGGCGTAAGTCACCTTGGGATACAGCGCTTGCAACACCCGAAATAAGGTATCGAAGACCACGACCGGCCGAGCGTTTCCAATGTGAACGAGGTTGTAAACGGTGGGACCGCAGACATACATCCTGATGTGCTCAGGATCGATGGGTTTGAAGGCGGATTTTCCTCCGCCTGCACTGTTCGTGAGGAGTAGTTCAGTCATTACCAGCCCATGTATCACGCAGTCCAATCACCCTGTTAAACACGGGATTCTCGTTAGTGTGGTCAAATCGATCAGCCACAAAGTAGCCCTCGCGTTCGAATTGGAACCGAGCCTCAGGGTCCGCCGAGGCGAGGGATGCTTCGACAATCGCTTGATCGACAACAAGGGACGCCGGATTAATCACATCATCCATTTTGTCTTCCTTTGACGGGTCTTCCACAGTGAACAGACGATCGTAGCTTCTAATTTCTGCCGGAATACCTGTCGCAGCGTCGACCCAATGAATGACACCCTTAGCCTTCACACCGTCATCCGGATCTTCACCCAAGGTCTGAGGCACTATCGATGCGTACACCACAGATACTTCGCCGTCAGCGTCGACGTCGCATCGCTCTGCTTCAATGACATAACTGCCGCGCAAACGGACCCGCTTCCCTAAAACCAGCCGTTTGAATTTCTTATTGGCCTCTTGTCGGAAATCATCTTTGTCAATCCAGATCTCAGATCCAAACTGAACCTCACGCTTACCCTGGGTGTCATCCGCTGGGTGGTTTGACACCATTAACACCTCGGGCGCTTCTAGGTTGGTGATCTGGAGCTTGAGTGGATTCAATACAGCCATAGCACGTGGCGCGGTCACGTTGAGATCATTACGGACAGCGCTCTCGAGCATAGCAACGTCGACTACGCCGTCAGAACGCGACGTGCCCACCTCCTCACAAAAATGCCGCAACGCCGCAGGTGTGTAGCCGCGCCGACGCATACCGGCAATGGTTGGCATCCGCGGGTCATCCCAGCCGCTAACGACACCGGAATCGACGAGTAGCCGCAACTTACGCTTACTGGTGACCGTGTAGTTGACGTTCAAGCGGGCAAATTCATATTGCCGCGGCCTGGATGGCACCGGCAGCTTGTCAATAAACCAGTCGTACAGCGGTTTATGATCTTCAAACTCAAGGGTGCAAATCGAATGCGAAATACCTTCAATCGCATCTTCCTGTCCATGCGCATAGTCATAGGTGGGATAGATAACCCACTCATCACCCGTTTGGTGATGCGCGACTCGGCGGATGCGGTAAAGCGTTGGATCCCGTAAGTTGATGTTCGGAGATGCCATATCAATCTTAGCCCGAAGCACCCGAGATCCATCCTCAAACTCCCCTGCTTTCATCGCCTCGAACAGGGCATGATTCTCGGCGATCGACCGATCCCTATACGGGCTATTTTTACCCGGTGATGTCAGAGTGCCTCGATAGTCACGTGCCTCATCAGCGCTCAAGTCACAGACGTAGGCCTTGCCTTCATCGATTAGATGAAGTGCCCACTCATAAAACTGCTGGAAGTAGCTTGACGCATAACGGACCTCACCGTCCCACTGGTAGCCAAGCCATTTCACATCCGCCTGAATGGCATCGATGTAGACCTGGCTCTCCTTTTCAGGATTGGTGTCGTCAAAACGAAGGTTACAAACGCCACCATACTGCTCGGCAAGTCCGAAATTAACCGTAATCGACTTCGCGTGTCCGATATGTAAGAAACCATTGGGCTCGGGTGGAAACCGAGTGACCACTCGATCCACAACCCCAGCGTCCAGATCACTCTGAATTTGAGTCCGAAGAAAGTTACTGCGAGGTTCTGTGTCCATGCGACGCCCTTGATGTGAGGGCGCGAGTTTACCAAGCGAAACCGGCCACGTCAGTTTCCAACAACGGTGACAGGCTGGTAGTAATTTACTCGAATGCACATTGCTGACCTTGTATCATGCGCCCTTTCCCAAAAAAGGCAGTACCAACCATGGCGATGACTCGCGTATTAATGAAAACGCTTCTTGGAGATATGACGCTGGAACTGGATGCTGATAAAGCGCCAGCCACCGTTGCAAATTTCGTCGAGTACGCTCACAGCGGGCATTACGACGGCACAATCTTCCATCGAGTGATCAACAATTTTATGGTGCAAGGCGGTGGTTTTGATACCGATATGGCTCAGAAAGATACTAATGCGCCCATCCAAAATGAAGCCAACAATGGCTTGAAGAACGACCGCGGCACCATCGCCATGGCACGCACAATGGACCCTCACTCTGCAACAGCGCAGTTCTTTATCAATGTCTCGGACAATGACTTTCTGAACTTCTCAGGTGAGAACATGCAGGGCTGGGGCTATGCCGTATTTGGTCGCGTGGTTGAGGGCGAGGACGTGCTCGACAAGATCCGCGTTGTCCCTACAGGCAGTCAGGCAGGTCACCAAGACGTGCCTAATGACCCTATCGTCATCGAATCTGTCACGGTGCTGTCAGACTAACCATGACCCAATCCCTGTTCATCAGCGACCTCCATCTAAGCGAGGACACGCCACACATCGAACAAGGGCTACTAGCATTCCTGGAACAAGAAGGCGATATCGATCGCCTTTTTTTATTGGGTGACATCTTCGAAGCATGGATTGGAGATGACGATGACAGCCCGCTGGCACTGCGTTTCGCCGAAGCCATGAAGCGGGTTGCGGACGCTGGCACTCAAATCTACTTCACCCGCGGCAATCGAGACTTCCTCATTGGTCAGGGCTATCTGAATCAATTCGGTGCAAAGCTGCTAGGCGACTCGGTATGTATGGAGGTTGCTGGTGAATCCACCCTCCTCATGCACGGCGACCTACTCTGCTCCGATGACGTCGATTATCTGGCCTTCCGTGCCATCGCCCACAACCCGGAGTGGCAGGCGGAAATGTTGAGCAAATCACTCGAGGAACGAAGAGCACTAGCAAAACACCTCCGCACCATGAGCAAAGAGGCGGCGAGTAACAAGGCTGAGGACATCATGGATGTGAACGACGATACCGTTCGCTCCGTAATGGCCGAGCACGATGTCAAACGATTGATTCACGGTCACACTCACAGACCCTATCGACACCCAATGCAAAGCGCCGAGCGAATCGTGTTGGGGGACTGGAATAAGACCGGCTGGTGTTTACGAGAACAAGGAACATCGTTGGAGCTGTGCGAGTTCTCGCTTTCACTCCCCAGTTTCAAACTATAGGCACACCGCTGTGAAAGCGAATCTCGGTATCCTCACTCTCAATGAGCTCCTTTTCCACCGAGCGGAATAAGGCTAGACGCTCCTCCACCACGTTTGCATCCTCTAGCCCTTTAGCCAGACTGATGTAGTCCGCAAAATGGCGCGACTCGCTTTTCAGTAGTGACGTATAGAAGTCTCGCAGCGTGTCATCGACATGCGGTGCTAACGCCGCAAAACGCTCACAAGAGCGGGCCTCGATAAGTGCCCCGACGATAAGCGTGTCCACTAATCTGTGTGGGTCTTTTTTGCGCACCTTCTCCCGGAGTGCTTGAGCATACCGAGAGGCTGTTACGGGCTCGTAAGCAATACCTCGTTGCGTCATCAGCTTTAGCACTTGCTCAAAATGTCGCAGCTCCTCTCGGGCTAGCCGTGACATTTTGTTGAGAAGCGGTGTGTTGTCCGTGTAACGATGCATAAGCGACATTGCAGTTGCGGCGGCTTTCTTCTCACAGTTCGCATGGTCAATCATCAATACTGGCAGCGACTTTACTGCAGCAGATAACCAGGCATCGGGCGTCCGGCACGGCAGAAAGTCAAAAACGGGGGTCAAATCAACGGTCGACGGCATGGCTTAGCGTTGTGCTTCCTCGAAGAGATCGGGTGTCGCCAGATAACGGTCGTAATGGGCTGTCGACAACACCCAAAAATCCTCGTCAATTTTATCACGGAGCTCAATGAGACTTAGGTCGGCCCACGATGGATGAATTTGAAACCCGTACTTACTGGGGTCACTAATCTGACTCGCACCCGCCTTGAGCAGCTGAAACAGCCAACAGTATTCATCGTGCTCGTCGTTGTATCTCACCAGCTGCGTATCAAGCTGCCATTTCAGCAGCTCGCGATCGGTGACCGTACATTTATGGGCGCAGGCCTGCGACAAAAACTTCGACAGTCGTTGATCGACAAATCGTTTTTCGTCCTGGGTGTAACCGTTCCAGTGAATGACCTCGTGGCTAAACCGCTTGCAACCCCGGCAAACGCTGTCACCAATGCCTGTTGAGCAGACCCCAATGCACGGGGTCTTGATCGGCTTAAAGTTGGTGTGTGGTGGTTTACCCGTCGACATGACGCGAGAGTCTAGGATAAACATCGCATGAATGCACAGAATTGATCGAATCGCTGTCGACAGACCTGGTCACAAGCTATAATTTGCGCGCCAAAGAGCAAGGCGCCCTTTTCAAAGCGAGCGCCCTCACAAATTCTGGGGAAGAGGAAATTTCAGTGCTTGAAGCTTATCGTGATCATGTAGCCGACCGTGCGGCTATGAACATCCCACCAAAACCACTATCACCGCAGCAGGTCGCAGACCTGGTGGAGCTTTTAAAAGCACCGCCCGCCGGTGAAGAAGACTATCTTATCGATCTTATTTCCAACCGTGTTCCACCCGGTGTGGATGAGGCCGCTTACGTTAAAGCTGCCTTTTTGTCGGATGTTGCGCTCGGTAATGTCGAATGCCCGTTGATTGACAAAGTGACGGCGGTCGATTTGTTGGGTGACATGCACGGCGGGTATAACATCGAGACATTGGTAAAGCTCCTAAGCGACGGTGCACTGGGCGAACAAGCAGCGACGGAACTTAAGCACACCTTGCTCATGTTTGATGCTTTCTACGACGTTGCCGCTCTCGCAAAGGACGGCAATGCAAATGCGCAATCGGTTATGCAGTCTTGGGCTGACGCCGAGTGGTTTACTAAGCGAGATGAGTTACCGGACTCATTCAAAATGGTCGTATTCAAGGTCACTGGCGAGACCAATACAGACGATTTGTCACCGGCGCCCGACGCCTGGTCAAGACCCGACATCCCACTCCACGCGCGTGCCATGTACAAGATGACACGTGACGGACTTGAGCCTGAAGAACACGGCGCTGTGGGTCCCATGGCGCAAATCGAAGCGGTCAAAGCGACTGGCTTACCGGTCGCGTTTGTAGGCGATGTCGTGGGGACGGGCTCGTCCCGAAAGTCCGCCGCGAACAGCGTCTTGTGGTATTTCGGTCAGCCCGTAACAGGTGTCCCTAACAAACAAATGGGGGGCGTGTGCATTGGCGGTAAAATTGCGCCAATCTTCTACAACACCATGGAAGATGCCGGTGCCCTAGTCTTTGAAGCGCCCGTCGAAAAGATGGGCATGGGCGATATCATCGATATCCGTGTTTATGACGGAAAGGTTCTGAACGAAGCTGGCGATGTTATCTCTGAGTTCGAGCTACGCTCGGATGTACTCCTCGACGAGGTTCGTGCGGGTGGACGAATTAATCTCATTATCGGCCGTGGTTTGACCGCGAAGGCACGAGAAGCGCTGGGCTTGGGCGAAAGCACTCTCTTTAGAAAACCTGATGTGCCCGAAGCGACGAATGCCGGCTTTACCCTGGCACAGAAGATGGTGGGCCGCGCCTGTAGTGTCGAGGGCATTAGACCCGGCACCTACTGCGAGCCCAAGATGACTACCGTCGGTTCCCAGGACACCACCGGACCAATGACACGAGACGAACTACAAGACCTCGCATGTCTAGGTTTTTCGGCGGATCTCACCATGCAGTCGTTCTGTCACACCGCGGCCTACCCTAAGCCCGTTGATATCGAAACACAGCACTCGCTGCCTGACTTTATCCGCAACCGGGGTGGCGTATCGCTTCGACCAGGTGATGGCATTATTCACAGCTGGTTGAACCGTATGCTACTGCCTGACACGGTTGGCACGGGCGGCGACTCGCACACGCGATTTCCCCTTGGCATTTCATTCCCTGCGGGATCAGGTCTGGTAGCCTTTGCCGCAGCTACCGGCGTCATGCCTCTCGATATGCCAGAATCTGTACTTGTGCGCTTTAAGGGCGAGATGCAGCCAGGGATCACCTTGCGTGATCTGGTACATGCGATTCCCTACTACGCCATTCAACAGGGTCTGCTAACTGTTGAGAAAAAAGGCAAGAAGAACATTTTCTCGGGCCGTATTCTCGAAATTGAAGGCCTTGAAGAGTTGACCGTAGAACAAGCCTTTGAACTCTCGGATGCTTCCGCTGAGCGCTCAGCGGCTGGTTGCACTATCAAGTTGTCCGAATCGACGATTGGCAGCTATCTGAAATCAAATATCGTCCTTTTGCGTTCGATGATTGCCGAGGGTTATGGCGATCCTCGCACACTCGAGCGTCGGGTTCGCAACATGGAAAAGTGGCTCGAGAACCCCGAGTTACTTGAGGCCGATGCAGATGCCGAGTACGCGGCCATCATCGAAATTGACCTCGCCGACGTGACTGAGCCTGTCGTTTGCGCTCCTAATGACCCTGATGACGCCCGATTACTCAGCCAGGTAGCAGGCGATCAAGTCGACGAGGTCTTTATCGGCAGCTGTATGACCAACATTGGTCACTTCAGAGCCACCGGAAAACTACTTGACCAGCACACAGGCGGTGTCGCAGCACGTATGTGGATATGTCCGCCCACGCGCATGGACGAGTATCAACTCATGGAGGAAGGCTATTACGCTATCTTCGGACGTGCAGGTGCACGGACTGAAATGCCAGGGTGCTCGTTGTGTATGGGCAACCAGGCGCGTGTGGCGCCGAGGTCGACTGTTTTATCGACCTCGACGAGAAACTTCCCGAACCGGCTGGGGGAAGGCTCCAATGTCTATCTCACGTCGGCTGAGCTGGCTGCTGTGGGAGCCATTTTAGGGCGCCTCCCAACCCCAGAAGAGTACATGACCTACGCGGATGAATTGGATTCGATGGCGGCTGAAATTTATCGATACATGAATTTCAACGAGATCCAGAGTTTCCAAGCCCTAGCCGATGACGGGCAGCGAATTGCGGCATCGCTTATTGAAGACGTAGCCTGATCCGACGCTTCCACTCCAAAAAAAAAAGCACCCTCCTGGGTGCTTTTTTTAACTGCTCAAATGCGAAAAGACGACTATTGGCCATTATCAAGAAATGGCAGCGAAACCTCGCTCACAATCACGCTTTAAATCTTCGAGGTCCTCGAGCCCAACGGCGATGCGTATCAACCCCTCGGTAATACCACCTTGCTGCTTCTGCTCGTCAGTCAGCCGACCATGCGTCGTTGACGCGGGATGACATACCGTGGTCTTCACGTCACCCAAATTTGCTGTCAGTGACATCAACAGAACCGCATTGATAAACGTCCAAGCCCTGTCACGCCCGCCATCAACCTCAAATGACAACACACCGCCAAAGGCCGACTGCTGAGACGCCGCCAACGCGTGATCAGGGTGCGACGCTAGACCGCAATAATTGACTTTTTTTACCCCAGGATGTGTTTCTAACCACTCTGCTAGGGCTTGTGCGCGCTGACTATGAGCATCCATTCGCAACTGCAGTGTTTCGAGCCCCTTGCTGAATATCCACGCGTTAAACGGGCTCATCGATGGGCCACATACACGGACAAAGCCTCGGGCCTCAGCCATTAACTCCTCGGAGCCGACTAAGGCACCGCCCAGCACCCTACCCTGACCGTCAAGATATTTGGTTGCTGAGTGCATCACCACATCGGCGCCTAGAGACAGTGGACGTTGCAGCGCTGGTGTGCAAAAGCAGTTATCAACCGCAAGCAGTGCACCCGTGTTATGCGCAATATTCGCAATTTCTTGGATATTTCCAACCTCACACAATGGGTTGGAGGGCGTTTCACAGAAGAAAAGTTTGGTCTTCGGTGCAACCGCTTGTCGCCAATCATCGAGCTCGCGCAGCGCTACAAACGTGACGGAAATATCCAACTTTGTCAGTATGTTATTGAATAAACCTACAGTACTTCCGAAGACGTTACGTGAGCAGATGACATGATCGCCCGCCCGCAGCACGGTCAGACAGAGCGTAAGAATTGCAGCCATGCCTGAACTAGTGGCTACGCCCTCCTCGCCCCCTTCCAGAGCCGCAAGGCGACGCTCGAATACAGATACTGTGGGGTTAGAGAAACGCGAGTAAGTATTACCGTCACGCTCGCCCGAAAATGTCGCCGCGGCCTGCTCAGCCGATTCGAAAACAAAGCTCGACGTTGCATAGATGGGATCGGAATGTTCTTGCTCGAATCCCCGTGTTAATCCCTCTCGGATAGCCAGCGTTTCAAAACCAGCGTCTTTTAACCACTCGTTTGACACTGATTAACTCCGGTTATGAAGGCCAACAAGGGCCCCATCAGCGCGATCAACCGAGTTATCGGAGCGAGCATCACTCAGTCCTGTGAGATAGGCGTCGTCAATGACACCCGTTTGATATTGACCATCGAAGACCGACAGCTCAAAGCCATCCACCAGTGAGTTACCCTCTCGGGAGCACTCAATGAGGTCGTCTATCTCCTGATAAATCAGCCAGTCAGCCCCAATGTGGTCAGAGATCTGTTCTATGGTTCTACCGTGAGCTACCAGCTCTGACGCGGTTGGCATATCGATACCATAGACATTCGGATATCGGACAGGCGGCGCCGCCGAGGCAAAATAGACCCGCTTCGCGCCAGAATCACGCGCCATCTGGATTATTTGCTGACACGTTGTGCCACGAACAATCGAGTCATCGACCAGCAGCACGGTTTTGCCCTCGAATTCGAGCGGCACGGGATTCAACTTTTGGCGCACTGATTTCCTGCGTTGCGTCTGCCCCGGCATGATAAACGTACGACCAATGTATCGGTTTTTCATGAAGCCCTCGCGGAACTTCACACCCAGCTCATGGGTGAGTGCCTGACCCGCAACTCTGCTCGTGTCGGGAATCGGTATTACGACGTCAATGTCATGATCAGGGCGCTCACGCATGATTTTATGCGCTAGCCGCTCGCCTTGGCGCATCCGTGTCTTGTAGACAGAAATGCCATCCATCAATGAGTCAGGGCGGGCAAAATAAACATGTTCGAAGATACAGGGTTTCAGCTTGGGCTCAGCCGCACACTGTCTCCGGAAAAGTTCACCACCAGCATCAAGAAATAGCGCCTCACCAGGGTCAACGTCGCCTATGAGTCGGTAACCCAATACGTCAAGAGCCACACTTTCAGAGGCCACCATGTAACTTTTGTGATCGCCCTGAGTTTTGACCCCTACCACCAGGGGTCTTATGCCATTTGGATCCCTAAACGCCACTAAACCGACGTTTGCGATCATCGCTATAGCCGCATACCCGCCTTCACAACGCGTGTGTAACGTTGTTACGGCGTTAAATACATCTTCTGCCGACGGGATCAATTTGCCTTGCCGCTGTAACTCATGCGCGAAGACATTCAGCAACACTTCCGAGTCACTATCGGTATTCAAATGGCGCAAGTCGGTTTGATAAAGCTCCTCGGACAACGCCCCCGAGTTCGTAAGGTTGCCATTGTGTGCCAGCGCAATTCCATAGGGCGAGTTGACGTAGAAAGGCTGAGCCAACGCAGACCCTGAACTCCCTTGGGTTGGATAGCGCGTATGACCCAAACCAAAATTTCCTGCCAATTGCTGCATGTGGTTGGCTTGGAAAACGTCTCGAACCAGCCCCTCCCCTTTTCGCTGGAGAAACTGCCCCTTGTGGCAGGTCATGATGCCAGCTGCATCTTGGCCACGATGCTGAAGCATGGTCAGAGCGTCATAAATATCCGCAGCCACACTCTCATTTGATGAAATTCCCACAACGCCGCACATGTCAGGTACCTTCTGCATATTGCCGCTCATCCATGTCTCCTCCAAATAATCTATTTGGATCCTTCAAAGTTGTCTCAAAGCCACTCTTAAGAACGATTCAGTGATTTCAAGGTATTCTGCATATGCGCTTTCGCCAAAAGTGTCTTCCTGCCACTGAGGCGCTGCAGCACCCATCAAAAGGCTTACCACTGACAATAAAACAACTCCACGGCCTACACCAAACGCCGCTCCGAGCAAGATTACCGAAATTTAACCCCGTTTTTTAATCTGAGAGAGACCAGCCCCACACTACCGAAAAAAAAACAACAACCGATATAAGACCAAGCCATAGCTAAATAAATAGAGCAACGATCGATCATCGATTAGATCCTATTCCGGCAAATATAATTGGCTCTGCAGAATATTGGCAATGAAGAAAGCAAGAATCCCACCCAAAAAGTGAAATCGCCTCTTTAAAAATCCGCCCGGATAAGGCCCATAGCCCCGGATACTGATACAAACTACGTCCAATCAACGATCCACTCAAACTGATTAAAAGAGCTCAACGAGATCCATTATCTGAGTCTTCCATAGATTGGTCGCCTATCTCACGAATCGAATGCTTTCACTCGACGCCGTAATAAGCGTCAATGCCAGGCTGAAGATCTTGCAATCGCTGCTTTTGCATTTTTGGACCGATTCGCACTCGGAACAGCATCTTGCCGTCTATAGTAACAGCAGACACATAGGCTTTGTGCCCTTTATTTCGTAATTCCAGCGCGATTTCTTCAGCTCGTTGAGCGGTACTGAAAGTTGCAACTTGAAGCTCCCAGCTGACTGGAAGGCCTTGATCGTCAAACTCTGCTCTCTCCAATGCCGACGACTGTTGATCTGGCTCCTCATCAGCGTCCACTAGGGCCATATTAGGCGCGGGCGACGCGATATCAATGGGTTGAACGATCGGTGGCTGACGCTCCGGCACCTTTGGAAGTACCGATTGATCTACTTTATTGAGTACGGGCTCACGACGCTCTGACACCTCGATCTCAGGTTTTGGCGGCATTTCAAAGGAAGGAAGCTCAAAATCATCAGCAGTTTCCGGCGTAACGAACACGATAGGCCAGAAGATAATTGCAATCGCAACAAGAACCACAAAGCCGACAAAACGCTGTTTAATCACGTTTGATCATCCGACTGCGGCAGACGCAAGCATTCAAGCGCTTTAATACCTTCCCCCACGGTAAAAAACGAGCCGAAAATAATGAGTCTGCCGCCATCCGACAGACTTCCCAATGCGCCTTCAAAGGCCGATTCAAACGTTGATTTAACGTGCGCCGTTCCAGCAATAAATCCTGCAACTATCTCCGGCGACTGCCCACGCTCTCCACCGATACCTGACGGTAGGTACCACTCATCGATGACTGGTTCGACGGCCGAGATCATATCACGGCAGTCTTTATCGGACATGACAGCAAAGATGGCTGTCGTCGTTTGCACAGCTGGCATGGCGATCGAGAAAGTTCCTGAGTTCCACTGCGGCATCGGGGTTGTGGGCAACGTCAAGAACAATATCGATATTACCGAGTTGAAAAGACTCTCGTCGTCCCATTGAGCACAATACTTTCCATCCCAGCCGCAACAATCTCTTCGTTAATACCAATACCAGCAGTCTCAAGAGCTATTAGGCCCGCAGCGGCATTCAGAGGGAGAAGGCCTGCTGGCAACGACCAGTCAATTGCCTCGTTGTCCGTGCTCTTAAACTGCGTTTCGTCGTACACGTAATCGCGCAGTGCCAAGATTTCGTGAGCACCGATTCTCTGCAGTTCTGATGAAACCGAGACGGGAGCCGCCGAATCGGCGACAACGCAGGGGCGTCCGTCACGTGTTATGCCGCATTTTTCAACAGCAATAGTCTCAACATCCGCGCCCAACCATTCTTGGTGATCCAAACCGATAGCGGTGACTACTGCCACATCGGCATCGATGATATTGACCGCGTCTAATCTTCCTCCCAAACCAACCTCAAGCAGCTGGAATGTGACGTCTAGCTTTTTGAAAATCCACAGCGCTGCAAGTGTATTGAATTCAAAATAAGTGAGCGAGACAGCCGCTCGCGCCTGATCGATAGCCTCAAAAGCCTCAACAATAAGCTCATCTGACACCTCAGCCCCATCGACGCGAATGCGCTCGTTGTAGCGGACTAGGTGTGGGGATGTAAACGCGCCAACATGAACACCATTGGCGCATAAAATGGCTTCCATTACGGCAACGGTGCTGCCCTTGCCATTGGTACCCGCAACTGTGATGGTAGTAGCGCCGGTATCCAGCAGCTCAAGACGCCGCGCTACCTCACCGCAACGTGCTAGGCCAAGGTCAATCGCAGAGGGGTGCAACTGCTCAAGGCGTTCAAGCCAAGCGGCTAGGTCCAAAACTACCCCCGAGTTAACTTACGACGCCAGCTGTGCGTTCGTGAACTTCGCGAGAACCCGAGCTAGCGTGTCTCTCATCTCAGACCGCGGAATGATCATGTCAATGGCACCATGCTCAAGAAGAAACTCACTTCGCTGGAAGCCACGAGGTAGTTTCTGTCGAATCGTCTGCTCGATAATATTGGGCCCTGCAAATCCTGCGCGGGCATCAGGTTCGGCAACGTTAATATCGCCCAATAGTGCTAGCGAAGCAGACACGCCACCATAAATCGGGTCCGTCATAACCGATACGTAAGGTACGCCAGCGGCCTTCATCCGCTCGATCACAGCTGATGTTTTGGCCATTTGCATCAATGAAATCAGAGCTTCCTGCATGCGCGCGCCACCCGATGCGGCAAAACAAATCAGTGGTATGCCGTTCTCGAGAGCAACTCCAGCAGCACGGGTGAACTTCTCACCCACGGCATAGCCCATGGATCCGCCATGAAAGTTGAACTCAAACGCTATTGCGACAACGTCCATGCCCTGGAGCGTTCCACGAAACGCGATGATGGCGTCTTTCTCACCCGTGCTCTTCTGCGCCGTGCTCAAGCGATCTCGATAACGTTTTTTATCTTTAAATTTCAGGCGATCAACCGTTTCCAGATCTGCAAATAGCTCAGTGCGCCCAACATCATCTAGAAACAGATCGAGCCGTCGACGCGCGGTAATACGCATATGATGATCGCACTTGGGGCAAACCTCAGCATTGCGCTCCAGATCGGGAAGATAGAGCACGGCATCGCACTTAACGCACTTACGCCACAACCCCTCAGGAATAGTCGCCTTTTTATCCCCGTCTGTTTTCCGCACACCCGCGGGAATGATTTTATCGATCCAGCTCATTTTGGCTCCCTGTACATCACGATGCGCAGTATACGTCGTTGACAGTTTTAGTTGGAAGTTGCCAAATTTACGCCGTTTCGGATGCTTGAGATCAATGAATGTGCCCCAGAAATGGCACTCTTGTGAGAACCGCCACTGCGTAGGTCGTTAGCTACCAGATCGACTAGTGCACTGCCGACCACAACCGCATCAGCGCATCTCGCGACCGTCGCTGCTGTGTCTTCATCTTTAATACCGAAACCAACGGCAACCGGCAGGCTCGTATGCTGCCGTATAGTGGCTAGATGTGCCTCGACTGCATCGGTGTCGAGGTGTCCTGCCCCTGTGACACCCTTGAGTGCAACGTAGTAGATAAACCCGCTGGCTTGGGCCGTAATCGTGGCAACGCGTTCATCACTCGTGGTTGGTGAGATAAGAAAAATATTATCGATGTTCCGGCGCTGCAACTCAGCGTTCATTGCTGCGACTTCTTCTGGAGGTAGGTCTACCGTGATCAAGCCGTCGATACCCGCGTCAGCGCAGGCATCTGCCACCGCAGCATATCCTTTACGCTCGAGTGGATTCGCGTACCCCATCAACACCAAGGGGGTTTCGGTATTCGTTTCACGAAACTGCTTCACAAGGGCAAGTGTTGAAAGAAGGCTCGTACCGCCCTCTAACGCTCGCTCATGGCCCTTCTGGATTGTAGGCCCCTCAGACATTGGATCCGAAAATGGAACCCCTACCTCAATGATATCTGCCCCTGCCTCGACCAGGCTGTGCATCAAAGGCACAGTCAACGCCTCATCAGGGTCCCCCGCCACTAAGTAGGGAATCACGGCGCGGCGATTCTCCGCACCAAGCGTGTCAAACAGAGGGCCAAGACGCGACATTAGCGAGCCCCCAGGTCAATACCGTCGATTTCGGCAACAGTGAGAATGTCCTTATCGCCGCGACCTGAAAGGTTAACAATGATGTGCTGATCCGGCGTCATTTCCGCGGCGAGTTTCTCTGCATAGGCGAGCGCATGCGCTGTCTCCAGCGCAGGCATGATGCCTTCTACTCGTGTGACGCGATGGAATGCGGCTAGCGCTTCCGTGTCGGTAGCATCAACATAATTGACGCGACCAATATCCTTAAGCCACGAGTGCTCAGGTCCAACACCCGGATAATCAAGGCCCGCTGATACCGAGTGGGTGTGCATGATCTGACCGTTCTCGTCCTGCATAAGGTAGGTGCGATTGCCGTGCAAAACACCTGGAATTCCGGCACTCAGTGGCGCCGCATGCTCACCGGTTTCCACTCCTTTACCACCCGCTTCAACGCCGTACATTGCAACCTCATTGTCACTGAGGAACGGGTGGAAAAGACCAATGGCATTCGAACCGCCACCAACGCAAGCAACCAGTGCATCGGGGAGCTTACCGGTCATAGCTAGCGATTGCGCACGAGCCTCTCGACCAATGACACTCTGGAAATCCCGTACGAGCATCGGATAGGGGTGGGGGCCGGCGACGGTGCCAATGATGTAGAAGGTGTTATCGACGTTAGTCACCCAATCGCGTAACGCTTCATTCATCGCATCTTTGAGGGTTTTAGAGCCCGATGTAACAGGAATGACTTCAGCGCCCAATAACTTCATGCGATAGACATTCAAAGCCTGCCGCCTCACGTCCTCCTCCCCCATAAAGACGTGACAATCCAAACCTAAGCGAGCTGCAACCGTGGCACTTGCTACCCCGTGCTGGCCTGCACCGGTCTCGGCGATGACCCGCTTCTTTCCCATATATTTCGCGAGCAACGCCTGTCCAATGGTGTTATTCACCTTGTGGGCGCCCGTATGGTTCAGATCTTCACGCTTGAGGTAGATTCTTCCGCCACCAATCATGTCTGACCAGCGCGCTGCTTCATACAAAGGCGAAGGTCTGCCGACGTAATGCGCGAGATCGAGATCAAACTCGCGAAGAAACACTGGATCGTCCTTGAGATCGTTATACAGGCTCTCGAGTTCGGCCAACGCAGACATGAGTGTCTCGGCCACAAACTTGCCACCGTAGATACCAAAGCGCCCGTGCTCATCTGGCACCTGTGCGTAAAGGTCGGGGTTAATATCAATCGTCATAATGCAAGGTCCTTACCGGCCTGCTTTGCGGCGGCAATAAATCTTTTTAGCGTCTCGTGATTTTTAATTCCGGGTTGCGATTCAACACCACTGCTGACGTCAACCGCATCTGGACACGCTATTCTAATCGCTTTTGCGACATTTTCCGTGTCTAAACCGCCCGCAAGGATGCGATGTCCAATATTTTTCTCGGGCATTTTCGTCCAATCAAAGGTTTTGCCGGTTCCACCGTGCTCTCCCGGAACATGGGTATCAAACAAGTACGCTCTGGCATTCGCGTGATCAGCGACCAACGCTTGCATTCGCGTGGTATCCACCACCGGTATGCTTTTGACATAGGGACGACCGAAATCTTCGCAAAAAGCCGGTGGCTCCTCACCATGAAACTGAATCTGTGACACATCAACCGTTGAGAGCACTTTGCGAACTTCGGCTTCCGTCGGATTAACGAACAAGGCGTTGATGGATGTATACGGGGGCAGTAGCGAGACGATTTCAGCCGCCAGTCGCTCGTCAATGCAGCGTTTACTGCCTTGATAAAAAATGAGTCCAATAGCATCGGCACCCGCATCAACGGCAGCGCGCGCATCCTCGCTATTAGTAATGCCGCATATCTTTACTTGCACATCGATACCCTTCAGGAAAGCCGGTTATTGTATCAAACACTGTGGGACAGCAATGTTGCTGCTCTCGGGCCCGCGGGAATCCCGCAGTCTTCGGGATAGCCTACTGCGACGAGGTAGAGACCCGCGCTGCTCGCCGTGTCGCCTGATTTCGTTCGATCCTTGCCAATAAACACCTGCTCAAACCACGCTTGCGTCTTGAGGCCTGCCCCAACCAACATCAGGCTTCCGACGATGTTGCGTACCATATGATGCAGAAAGGCATTGGCCTGGAGATCAACAATAACAAAGTCGTTTTGGCGAGAGACTGAAATTTTAGATAAGTGACGCCAAGGCGTAGTGCTCTGACAGCTCGCCGCCCTGAATGCGCTGAAATCGTGCTCGCCCACGAGCAGTTGTGCGCATTGGTGCATCGATTCTGCACTTAGTGGCCGTCGATACCAAGTTACCAAGCCCGATAGCTGTGCCGATCGAGTTGGTGCGTTGGCAATAATATATTGATAGCGTCGCGAAACGGCACTGAAACGCGCATGGAACTCACTGGAGACAGATCCAGCCCAGTGAACTGAAACGGTGTCAGGCAGCTCACTGTTAACACCCAATACCCAGGACTTCAAACTACGCCCGACAGGGTCTTCGAAATGAACGATTTGCCCGGATGCGTGAACACCTGTGTCCGTACGACCGGCACACCAGGTGCGGATTGGCTGATTGCCAATGACACTCAGTGCAGCCTCCAGGACGTCTCCTGTGGGCCGCTTTGTCTGAAAACGCCCCGCCGTTACTCGACACGCAGCGCGATTCGAGTGCCTGGCTCGAGCCTTTCATCCGAAAACTTCATTGAGCTTATTCGAGGCTGTCCAACAACGACTGAGCGAGGCACATCCAGCTTTGTCTGAGCTTGCCAGCCATTGAATGCCCTTCCGTCGTACTCGACACGCAGCGCGATTCGAGTGCCTGGCTCGAGCCTTTTATCTGAAAATTTCATTGAGCTTATTCTAGACTGTCTAACGACAGATGACTTGTCAGAGGTATTTTTCGATGAGAACTTCCGCAATCTGAATGGAGTTAAGCGCTGCACCTTTACGAAGGTTGTCAGAGACCACCCAGAGGTTGAGCCCGCGCTCATGACTGATATCAGAGCGAATACGACCCACGTATACAGGATCAGCACCAGCACCGTCAGAGACGGGTGTTGGATAACCCCCATCTTGCCGCTCATCGATCACTTCAACGCCCGGCGCCGCCTCGAGCAGCACTCTGGCCTGCTCCGCGCTCAGTAACTCGCGCATTTCGATGTGCACGGCCTCCGAGTGCCCGTGGAAAACGGGAACGCGAACGCAAGTGGGATTCACCATAATCAACTCATCCTCGAGGATTTTTTGGGTTTCCCACACCATTTTCATCTCTTCACGCGTGTATCCGTTTTCCTGAAACGTATCGATGTGCGGCAAAGCGTTGAATGCAATGCGCTTCGGGTACACCTTTGCCTCTGCCGGCTGACCATTCAAAAGGCGAGCTGTCTGGCTTGCCAGCTCTTCGATTGCAGACTTTCCGGTACCACTTACCGCCTGATACGTCGCCACATTGATACGTGTAATGCCTACCTCGTCGTGAATTGGCTTCAAGGCAACCAACATTTGGATGGTCGAACAGTTCGGGTTCGCAATAATATTGGTTTCAGGATAGTTTGCGATGGCATGCGGATTTACCTCCGGCACCACCAGCGGAATATTGTCATCACGCCTAAAATGCGAGGTATTGTCGATGACCACACATCCTGCAGCCGCTGCCTTGGGTGCGAACTCCGCACTAATTGAGCCGCCGGCTGAGAAGAGACCAATATCCGCCTGTGAGAAATCGAACTCAGCCAGGTTTTGAACGGTTATTCGCTTGCCTTTGAATGACAGGCTAGTGCCAGCTGATCTCTCCGACGCCAGAAGATATAAATTTTCGACAGGGAAATTGCGCTCCTCCAGTAGCTCGAGCAGGACCTCCCCAACGGCGCCAGTAGCACCAATAATGGCTACATTGTAAGTCTTCACCAAACTTCTCCAGACATTAAGATAGGCTTGTAATGGCGGACACCACGGCGTCGCCCATGGCTTCCGTAGTCGCCATATCGGCAGAGTTGCTCGCTATGTCGGGGGTACGCAAACCCGCGTTTAATACGTGCTCTACTGCCGCTTCAATAGCATCTGCGGCGGGACCCTCATCGAGTGAATAGCGCAGCAACATGGCAGCTGACAAAATAGTTGCCAGCGGGTTTGCCTTGCCAGCACCCGCAATATCAGGTGCAGAACCATGAACCGGTTCGTACAGCCCTCGGGACTCTGCATTGAGCGACGCCGATGGCAACATCCCAATAGAGCCGGTCAACATGGCGGCCGTATCGGACAAAATGTCGCCGAACAGATTGCCGGTTAACATCACGTCAAACTGCTTCGGTTCGCGCACCAGTTGCATAGCGGCATTGTCGACATACATGTGGCTCAACTCGATATCCGGGAAGTCTGCGGACACCTCGGTGACAACGTCGCGCCATAGCATGGTCACTTCCAAGACATTGGCCTTGTCCACAGAACACAGTCGACCGTTTCGTTTTTGGGCAAACTGGAACGCTAATCTAGCGATTCGATCGATCTCGCTCTCATCGTAGACATCCGTGTTAAAACCCCTTCTGACACCTTCTGCTGAGGTTTCCACACCTCGCGGCTCACCGAAATAAATCCCTCCAGTAAGCTCTCTGACAATGAGCAGATTGAGACCCGCAACAAGATCGGGTTTAAGGCTCGAGGCATCCGCAAGCTGCGGGTACAACATGGCAGGGCGCAGGTTACAAAAAAGGTCCAAATCTGAGCGGATCGCCAATAAGCCGCGCTCAGGCCTCTCGCCTGCAGGCAGCGCATCCCATTTTGGACCGCCAACGGCGCCCAGAAGAATCGCATCTGCCTGTCGCGCAAGCAACCGAGTCGCCTCCGGATAGGGTTCTCCGTGCCGGTCGATCGCCACACCACCCAGATCTGCCGAATCGAATATTAGGTCCAAATCAAAGACACCAGCCGTAGCCTCTAGGACACGCTTCGCCTGCTCGACTACCTCTGGGCCGATCCCATCTCCAGGCAGCAGCAAAATACGATGCGACATCAGAGTTTCACCTCGTTAAACAACCAAGGCTGGGTTCGTTGATGGTTTCGCTCAAAAGTGGTGATGGCATCTTCACGCTGTAGCGTAATACCAATGTCGTCCAGCCCCTCGAGTAAACAGTGGCGCCTAAAAGGGTCGACTGAGAAGTCGACCTGAGCACCGTCTGGCAGCGTTACTTGTTGGCTGCCAAGATCGATTGTCAGGTTTACCCCTTCGCCATCCGCAGTCTGTTGAAATAGCCGATCAACGACAGCTTCATCCAACTCCAGCGGTAACAGGCCACTTTTAAAAGCATTGTTCTTGAAAATATCAGCGAAGCTCGGTGCGATAACGCAGCGAATCCCGAACTGGACAAGCGCCCACACCGCATGCTCTCGGCTTGATCCACAACCGAAATTCTCTCGACTAAGGAGAATAGATGCGTCCGCATACTGTGGCATGTTGAGCGAAAATTCCGGATTTGGTTGGCGAGTTGCGCTTGGCGCAGCCTCATCAAATGGGTCCAGATAGCGAAGCTCATCGAACAGATTAGGGCCAAAACCCGTCCGTTTTATGGATTTCAAAAACTGCTTTGGGATGATCAGGTCAGTATCAACGTTGGCACGATCTAATGGGGCGACAAGCCCGCTGTGAACTCTGAATGCTTCCATTAGACGGCCTCCACGTTCGCCGGATGGGTGAAACGACCGGTGACCGCGGCCGCTGCTGCCATAGCAGGGCTCACTAGATGGGTACGACCACCAAATCCCTGTCGACCCTCAAAGTTTCGATTCGAGGTCGAGGCGCACCGCTTGCCTGGCTCAACCTTGTCTGCATTCATCGCCAGACACATCGAACAACCGGGCGCACGCCACTCCATGCCAGCGTCCTTGAATACTTTGTCGAGGCCCTCGGCTTCAGCTTGCGCCTTCACCAAGCCTGAGCCCGGAACGACGAGCACCCGCTCCACGTTGTCGGCTTTCTGATGGCCACGAATGACAGCTGCAGCCGCACGCATATCTTCAATGCGCGCATTAGTACATGAGCCAATAAAAACCATATCAATAGGAATGTCGGTCAATTTCATTCCCTGCTGAAGCCCCATGTAATCCAGAGCACGCTCGAGAGACTTTTTACTCGTCTCATCGCGCATGTCATCCATGGTCGGAACCGTGCCTCCGACTGACGTCACCATCTCAGGCGATGTACCCCATGTCACCTGAGGCTCAATGGCCGATGCATCAATAACAAGTTCGCGATCGAAGACGGCATCAGCATCGCTGTGCAGTGTCCGCCAGTATTCCTCCGCCATCTCCCACTGCTCACCGGTCGGAGCCATGGGTCGGCTCTTCACATAGTCAAGGGTGACTTGATCCACGGCCACCATGCCTGCACGCGCGCCTGCTTCAATCGCCATATTACAGAGGGTCATTCGCCCTTCCATCGTGAGAGACCCTACCGCGGAACCTGCGAACTCCAGTGCGCAACCTGTCGCCCCCGCCGTACCAATCTGCCCTATCACCGCGAGAGCCAGATCTTTTGCGGTCACGTCTGCCTGGGCTTCTCCGTCAAGAACCACACGAAAGTTATCCATTTTCTTGGTCAGCAAGCACTGCGTCGCTAGCACGTGCTCAACCTCCGAGGTGCCAATACCGTGTGCAAGCGCACCAAATGCTCCATGGGTTGAGGTGTGCGAATCACCACAAACGATAGTCATGCCGGGCAGCGTTGCCCCCTGCTCAGGACCCATAACATGGACGATGCCCTGGCGCTGATCCGCCAAATCGATCAGAGGGATATCGAATTCATTGCAATTGTCATTGAGGGTCTCAAGCTGGACCCTGCTGGTCGCATCAGCTACCCCGGAGTAGCCCTCTAAAGCGCGTTCGTTCGGATCGGTCGATACATTGTGATCAGGTACGGCCACGTTAGCGTTCAAGCGGCGAGGTGAACGACCGGCCAAGCGCAAGCCCTCGAATGCCTGCGGAGATGTTACTTCATGGATTAAATGCCTATCGATGTAAATCAGCGCTGACCCATCGTCTTGCTGATCCACAAGGTGTGCATCCCACAGCTTATCGTAAAGCGTGCGTCCCATATCGAATTCCCTACTGAGGCCTCCAGCGATGAATGACGCTGAGGCTGACGTTATTGAACTGCCTGCGACCACTATTAACACTAGTGTCGCGGCGCGCGATTCTAGCATAGATCCCGTTTGATAGGTCCATTCAACGGGCTGTGGATAACTTTGGGGATCAATTCGTGCTATTTGATGCGAGTGTCCAAAATACTTTACTCACCTCAGGGGCGCCGATTTTTCCGCTGAAAATTTAACTCGTGAAATCAACTAGTTACACTCATTTCAGCGAGACGGCTGTCAAAGTAGGTTTACAAGTAATGCGGTATATCTCTGAAGGGTTATATGGGGACAAATTTTAATTCACTTGGGAAATACCGTTCCTGTGCGTAAAACGCCAACACTGATGTATGTTTGGCGCCCGCTCAAAATCCGGGCCCAACGTCTCGCGAGTGATGTCCTGAACGCTGTATCGCTCCGTCAACTCTGTTGCTAGTTCAAACCGGCGGTTATTGTTAGAAAAATACAGCACCCCTTCGTCGGATATCCGATCCATTGTCAACGAGATTAGGACCTCATGATCTCTTTGCACATCAAAGTCAGCGCTAGTCGATTTCGAATTAGAGAAGGTCGGTGGGTCCAATAGGACAAGGTCATATACACCCTCTTCCTCCCTTAACCATGAGAGGACGTCTCCCTTTACAGCGCGATGTTTTTGATCCGATAAGCCATTAATCGCCAAGTTTTCGCGATACCAATCAAGGTAGGTGTTACTGAGATCAACACTCGTGGAATATCGAGCGCCTCCCAGGCCAGCGTGCACACTAGCGACTCCCGTGTAACAAAAAAGATTGAGGAATCGCTTACCTGCTGCTTCTTCCCGAATTCGCGCTCGAATCGGTCGGTGATCCAGGAAGAGGCCCGTATCAAGGTAATCAAAGAGATTGATCCATAACTTCGCTCCGAGCTCGTTCACCAAGCGTCGTTCATTCCGAGTGGAAACGCGTTCGTATTGTTGAAGGCCACGCTGCTTGGTACGACGTTTAACGGCGATTTCTGATCGATCCACAATGCCAAAGACCACCTGAACCGCGTCTAACACCTCGTCAAAACGTCGGTTGGCGTCAGCTTCCTTGACCGACTTTGGAGGAGCGTATTCGGCCATATGAATATCAGCACCATAAACGTCGATAGCAACGGCGTATTCGGGCATATCCGCGTCATAAACACGAAAGCACTCTATCCCATCAGCCTGTCGCCACTTGGCGAGCTTTTTCAGATTCTTTTGCAGGCGGTTTGCCACCATTTGCCCGCCCGCCGAGAGTTCGGGCAGGGATGACTCTCTAGGCTCAGTAGCTAGCGTTGCTTCTGGGACACGCAGTTTGTTGTCATCGCTCAACGAAAATAAAAAGAGCGCAATGTCCAAAGGACCGCTTTTCATCTTGTAGCTCTTGTGGCTACGCAGACCTGTGGCGCGCGCATGCGCGGCGTCAGCCGCAATCACTGATGCATCCCATCCACCAAATTCCGAGTGCATCGCCTGCCCTAGCGCCGCATATAAATTTGCCGCCGCAGAGGGCGTGCTTATTCGCTCACCCCATGGTGGATTGACGACCAATAACCCTCTGTCCATCTTCTGATGTGTGGGCTTGGCAATATCTGATAGCTGCCTAACCCGGACACGAACAAATGAGCCCAATTGCATACGTCTAGCATTTTCCTCGGCTCGGCGGATAGCGCCCAAATCTCCGTCGTAACCTCTGATTTCAACGCCGTCTGGCAGCGACGAGCGAGCGTTGGCTTTAGCCTCCGCCAAAATAGCTTGCCACTGATCTAGCCGATGGCCGAGCCACCCCATAAACCCGAACCGCTCTCGATTAAGTCCAGGGGCTATATTTAAAGCGATCATTGCCGCCTCAATTAGAAGCGTTCCCGACCCGCACATGGGATCAATTAGACTCTCTCCCCGCGCCGCTCGGTCAGCCCACCCAGAACGCATCAATACCCCCGCAGCGAGATTTTCCTTCAGCGGCGCTTTGCCACCATCGAGTCTATAGCCGCGCCTATGGAGGCTATCGCCGGACAAATCGATACTTAATGCTAGCTTGCCCTTACTCAGTTGCGCGACAACGCGCAGATCAGGACGCTTTGCATCAACTGACGGACGCTGACCCGAGTGATCTCTGAAGAAGTCGACTATCCCATCTTTTATTTTCAAGGCGCCAAAATGAGTGTTCTTGATGTAATTCGTCTGCCCTCGAAACTCAACAGCAAAGCGGGTTCGTGGTGTCATATGGTCGGACCAACGGAGGCCCCGAGCCGACGCATAGACATCGTCCGTACTCGCTACGGCCGTATCTGAAAGCTTTAGAAGTATTCGATTGGCCAGACGACTCCACAGACAGGCTCTGTAAGCAACCGCGAGCGGTCCGCTGAAGAACACCCCCGCTGGCGTCTCTCGCACCGATTGAGCTCCCAGCTCGGTCAGCTCGTCGACTAGCAATGTCCCTAACCCCACGGGGCAGGTCGCGAGGAATGACAATGGATGGGTCATAGTGTCGACTCTAGATCGTTAATTTGCCGAAGGGTGGCGCGCCACTCTCGATATTGTTGCTCCAGGGTTCCGGAGAGCTTAAACACTTGCTCGTTAGCATACACCGCAGTGGCACGCGCTTCGTTTTCTAACTCCAGAACCAGTTCAAAGAGCTCCTGCTCGTGGATTTTAAGTGATCGGTGCGCTGCATACACGGCTTGTAAGCGTGTGAAGGTTGATTCGTTTCGCAATGTCTCTGCACTTACACCCCGCTCGCGACGAAGATCCAACCAGTCCAGCTGCTCCTTACTCGCCCTCATCCAGAGGTAGTAGGCACCGCCAACCTCCCGTGAAACATTCGCTAACTGCTCATCGATCGTATCCACAAACAAGAGCTCATAATCTCGCAACCGATTCAGTCGAATGAGCATCGGATCCTCAGGACTCGGCTCACGTCGAACGCTATAGAGGCCCGCCTCTTGGCCTAAATAATTGGGAAACGCTTCTGGAACCAATTCGCTCGCATAGCGTAATGATGACAGCGTTCGTAAATACGACTCCTGATTCGATACTGATAACAGCGAATCCGCAATGTCATTGACCACCGTGGCATAAAGGTCTGCGAATGGGTCGCTCTTCTCATTGGTGTAATCTTCATCGACCGAGATATCACGATAGATCGCAGATAAGATCGTCTCGCCGGTCACAGCGCCCACAATAGTCTCAATAACTAATTCACGCCCATCAGACGCCAGAATCGACAACTGAACGTTGAGCTGCGGTATCACCGAGGCCTCCGGGAATAGTCGAATCACCCCCCAATCATCGTTCCTTTCAAATTCACTCCTGAGACGCTGTCCGATCAACAGGCCCTCGGTCTCCCTGAAAGCCGCTTCCATATCGGTACCGCTCTTATTACGAACCTTGGTATTAACCGAGATACCTACATCCAGCCCAATGGGGGTATCAGCCATTAAAAGGACAGATTCCGCTACGACTCTTATGTTGTTATCTGAGGTGATCTCGGCAGAGGTTATCTGTGACATCAAGACGGTGAGAGCTACCACTAAAAAATGAGGTCGCATAGAACATCTTTTGTTTGTGGGTATTACCATCATTGTCGCGTCGAGCACACCTTTCCCCGTGTCAACGTCCGCTCACATCGGTACCCCAAAGCATCCGGATCGTAAGGTGTGAAGTACTGACTGACAACGAGGGGAAATCGTGTTGAGGAGGTCTCTACTGAGGTGACCATCAACAGCATGTCTGTCTTATCAGAAAGTGACAGACGATGTGTCACGTCCAAACCCTCTTCCAGCTCCAACACGAAGAACAATTGATCCCCATCCCAGCCACAACGCTGTATACCGAGCGTATCTACCGTGATGCTCAGTCCTGATCCGTCGTACTCACATACGAGCGCAAAGCTTTTGTCTCGTTTAACCCTGATACGAGCATCGCTCTGAATGACCTCCAACAGAACTGGCTCAGTAATGATTTCCGCCAATCGCGCCAAGGTGACTAAATCGCTTTGGTCGGGCAACGGGCTTCCCGCATAACCTCGCCCTTCCTCAGAGAGTCTGGCGCGACGGACAGCTTCCCTCTGCACCCGGCGCGCAATCGAGCTTAATTGATCTTGTAAATTGTCGCTGCGAGCGAAGTCGATTTCCCAGTGGCCCGTCATGTCGACAGGGGTCGCGACACGAGTAACCGCTTCGGTGTGGCGTTCCTGCGCACACCCAAGTGACAGAGACAGCCAGCAGATGCCGACAAGACACCAGAGTTTACAGTGAGAGTTTGTCACTCCGTGCGTTCTCTTCAGGCCAACGATTCTCTCAACTGGAACTTCAACACCTTTCCGGCGGGGTTTCGTGGAAGCGCGTCAATCACGTGCAAACGCAACGGAAGCTTGTAACGCGCTAGCTTTGTTTCGGCGAAGCTTCGCAACTCTTCGAGCGAGAGATCCGCGTCCGGGACCAGTGCTGCTACCGCAGTCACAGCCTCGCCCCATTTGTCATCAGGCAAACCAATAACGGCAACTTCGGCGATCGCTGGATGTTCAAACAGAACGCTCTCTACCTCAGCCGGATATACATTCTCGCCGCCCGAGATAACCATATCTTTGAGTCGATCGCAGATATAGAGATACCCCTCCTCATCCAGATAGCCCACATCACCGGAGTGAAACCATCCAAGCTCGTCAATGGCATTGGCCGTCGCATCGGGCCGATTCCAATAACCCTTCATGATGTTGGGACCCTTAATGCAGATCTCGCCTCGCTCGAGCGCCCCAACGGGCAAGTTAGAGCCATCCACGATACGAATATCCGTGTGTACCGGTGGAAGACCTGCTGAGCCGAGTTTCTCCAAACATCGTTGCGGCCCAAGGAAAGATGCAAAGGGACTGGTCTCTGTAAGGCCGTAACCCTGGCAGAAGCTGATACCGCGCTCGCCATAGAGTGAAATCAGAGACTCGGGACACGGCGCCGCGCCAACAATCAAAATATCGATGGACGAGAGATCCGTGCTTGAGAATGCAGGATGTTGTGACATGAAGAGAAACATGGCCGGCGCGCCAAACATATGGGACACCTTATGTCGCTCAATCGCTTGGAGAACCGCCTCAGGTTCAAAGTGTCGGAGTAATACCAGTGGACTACCCATTTGAAATGCCGAAATCGTCATGACGTTCAAACCGCCGATATGGAACAACGGCGCGGCGGTAAGCAAGACGTCGGTATTTTTTGCACCAAATGCCAAATTCGCGTTGACGTTGTTCCAGACAATATTACCGTGAGTCAACATCGCGCCTTTTGGAAGTCCGGTTGTGCCAGAGGTATACATAATGAGCAACGTATCGTGCGCGCTAGAGCTCGCGACTTCCGGCGCTGCGTCGGCTTCCAGCATTGCCTGCTCCAGACAGTTATAGCCTGGAGGCGTGCCCTCGACCGCAAAATAGTGATGGCAAGGCAAGCGATCGCGGACGCCGTCGATCACGTCGGTCAGCTCCGGATCTACCACCAACGTGTGCACGCCAGCATCGCCGATAATGAAGGCAAGTTCTTCACCCGTTAATCGGAAGTTCAATGGAACAAAGACAGCACCCAAACTAATGGTGGCAAACATCGTCTCAATAAAGCTCGGTTGATTAAAACCAAGAAAACCCACTCGATCGCCGACGCAGACACCGCGGCTACGCAGCAAACCAGCCAGTTTCCGAACACGCGTCGCGAATTCCCCGTAGGTCGTGGTCTTACCCTCGAAAATAATGGCCGCGTTACCGGGATTTTGTTCTGCCTGCTTTATGACCTGCGCAGCAACATTAAAATTGGGTTCGGGGCGATGCATTAGGGTCTACCTCTTGTTCACGGTGTTGCTTGTTATTGACTCTACTTTCTTATTGGCTTTACTGAACGGGATCTCGCTTTGAGAAAAGGTCAGAGAACCCTTGCTTCACCCCAGGTATTGAATCCTGCAATGGCCGGAGTTCCGGGCAAGTACATCTGCTCAATGGTATCAATGCCAAACCCTGCATCTTGCAGCAGCTGTCTCGTGTCCCGCGTGATGTGGCAGCCACCGAAGAGTCGCTTCCAAACCGGGTTGACCCGACGTTGCCATTTTGCGACTGGCTCATCAGGCGCAATGCCATGCTCGCAGAAAAAGAGCGTGCCATCGGGTTTCAGCATGCGACGGGCCTCAGCGAGCGCTACATCGGGATTGGGAACGGTGCACAGCGTAAAGGTAATCAGCACTGAGTCAAACGATCCGCTCTCAAGCGGTATATCTTCAGCAGAACCCTGAATGAATTCGACGTTGACATTCGCTTGATCGGCCCTTTCGGCGGCCAAATCCCAAGATTTACTGCAGGGATCAATGCCCACAACTTTATCAACGCGGTCAGCCTGATAGTGAGGAAGATTGTGTCCAGCGCCAATACCGAACTCTAGAACACGCCCGTGGGCGCGGGGAACCACCTTTTGTCGCTGTCGGATGACTGGCTTTGTTCCGCATGCGCATGTAACCAGTCGCGGTACAACATAATCGTTATAAAGTCCCATCTGTACCCCTGTTAATGATGTCTCTGAATCAGAACTCCAAAATTTAGTCTATGTATGCCGCTGAGTCGATCACACGCATTTCAGCCTCAATCCAAGTCTCGACTCGCTTCATAAATGCGATGGCATCCTCACCTTCCTCCGGCTTGAGGGCCGGACCAATTGAGATGTCCACAGTTCCGGGGACAAAGCGCCACGTTTTTCGGGGCCAACAACGACCAGTCGCTGCAGCAACAGGAACTACCACTGCTCCGGTCTCTAACGCCAGCCGCGCTGCGCCGGACTTGTACAAAAGTTGATTGCCTCGAGCTGCCCGTGTGCCCTCGGGAAACATGATGATCCACTTACCCTGATCCATTAACTTCGCACCAATCGTAGCGACACGCTTCCATGCATCGCCCTTGGCACTTCGGTCAATCGGGACCATGTGTAGACGGCCAATCGCCCAACCAAAAAAAGGCACCCACCTGAGTTCCTTCTTGTACACGTAGGCGACAGGATTGGTCATGACACTCGGGAAAAAAAAGGTTTCAAATGTGGATTGATGCTTACTGCAGATGATGACTCGATTACCCTCTGCGGCCGCGAGCAGGTTGTCGTAACCGTTAACCTCAGTTTTGACACCGCCGACATACTTTGTTGCCGCTATGGCTAGCTGTAGCCAAGGTCTACCAATCCAAAAATAGGTAACGCGATAAGGTGCTACAAAAGACGAGATCACTAATACCGTGGCGAGCGGTATAACGGTGACCGCCATAATCAAAAAAACGATAGCGGAGCGAATAGCCAGCACGAAAGTCCCCTAAAAACAGTTACGCGGCGCGTTCGGATAGTATCAAGGTCGAGCCGTCGAGCAAGCACTTACAAAAATAGGTCAACGCTGTCATTCCCGGATCTGGGGTTTATACTGATACCGAGGAGCGAGAACAGTGAAGAAACCCCCATCAAAACAGGATATACGCCGTCGACTCGAGTCACAGACGCGGTCGTATCTTGATCGTGGAGGTGAGATCCGCGCGGTTCCGCAGGGGGTCAGTGCAGTTGACGAAGCCATCTCTCCAATCAAAACGCCTATTTTTACTGGCAAGCCAGAGCAGCGAACGCCTGTGAACGATGTCATTGAGACATTACGACGCCGGCGTGAATCACAGTTAAAACGCGCCCCAAAAACCGTCAGGCGTCGAAAACCACAGCCACGAAAGCAGATTGTCTATGACGATTTCGGTGAACCGCTTCGTATTGTCTATCACGAAGAATAACCCTCGGTGAACTGAGCACATCAGGCCCGCGTAGGGAACTACGCATGTTGTGGGAGTTGTGATGTTAGACATTACCAAGACGATTACTGTGGCGCGATCCGCCGAGGACTGTTTTCTCTATGTCGGCGATGTGCGGAAACTGATCGAATGGGACCCGGCGGTATCTGGCACGAGCAAAGAATCCATGGGACCCGTAGCTAAGGGATCTTACTTCACAGTGCGCGTGGAGATTGGCGCGATAAAAATCCCGTTCCGCTACATCATCACGGAATATACCCCCAATCGACGCATCGTAATCGCCGGGCGAAGCAGTTTTCTCAACGTCAACGACACCATCGAATTGAGTGAGTCCGATGGACAGACAACCATCACCTATCATGCAGAATTTCACTTTAAGTTTGGGGTGGAACGCCTTTTCCCAGGACTCGCTGAAGCACTCGATAGGCAATGTGGGCTGGCCATCAATGGCCTAAAATCGGCGCTTACGGAGACGGCCGATGAAGCCATTCTGAGCCCACGAAACGCCAAAGCTGACGCTAAGACGCTGAGTGCACTTCGAACGTTCACGCGGCACGGGTATGTCACGGGTCGCAAAGTTTGGGCACCCATGAGTGAGCGCATGGAAGGACACCACGTTCTCCTCACTGGCGCCAATTCGGGAATTGGACTCGCAGCGGCCATAGAGCTGGCCTCCGCGGGCGCTTCATTGACGTTGGTCGTCAGAGATGAAGCTAAGGCCAGGCAAACTGCGGAGACCATCAAAGAAGCCACGGGCCGAACGGATATTCACTTTGAATTCGCAGATCTCAGTCTTTTAAAGGACACTGACGCGCTAATCGACCGCCTCCTTGCAAAAGGAGTGGCAATCGATGTGCTGATAAACAATGCAGGCGCTTTATTCAACGACCATACGATGACCTCTGAGGGGCTAGAGAAGAGCTATGCGCTGTTACTGCTCTCGCCATGGAGACTGTGTGAACGACTATTACCACTTCTGAAGAATCATGACGCGACAGCTCGCGTGATCAACGTCGTATCCGGCGGCATGTACGCCGAGCGCCTAAATCTCAAGCGACTCAACATGACGTCCGATGGCTATCGGGGCGCACGGGCCTATGCACAGTGTAAGCGTGCTTTGAGCATCATGACCGAGGTATGGGCAGAGCGATGGCAGGAGCACAACATTGTTGTAAACGCGATGCATCCCGGCTGGTCAGATACACCGGGCGTACAGAAGGCACTCCCCGCGTTTCGCCGCCTCACACGACTCGTACTTCGATCTCATGCCGAAGGCGCTGACACAGTGGTGTGGATGGCTCAGTCAAATCAGGCGGCATTGTCTACGGGTAAACTATTTTTGGATCGGGAGCCACGATCGACCTACCTACTCGGCAACAATGTCGAGTCCGAAGACGAGCGGAGAGCATTGGAACCGCGCTTACAGCACGATTTCGAAGCTGCGCTCAAGACCGCGCCTTAATACGACGACCTTAGAATACCCCCAACCTCTTGAGTCACGTGTCATGTCTCCGTATGTTGAGGCAATCTGAAGCTGTGTACGAGTATGCCCATGGACCCAACTACGATTCGGCCCTTCACACCATCGATCTCAACTGAAATCTTTGAAGATCTGATTCAACGGCTTAAACAGACGCGACTTCCTGAGGCAGAGACGGTTGAAGATTGGAGTCAGGGCGTCCCGCTGAGTTACCAAGCTGAGCTTCTACACTACTGGACCAATGACTATGACTTTTCGCGCCTCGAGCGACGGCTTGGCGCGTTCGATAACTTTGTAACCGACATCGACGGTGTGGAGATTCATTTCATCCACAAACGCAGTCAGCACACAGCAGCCACTCCTCTATTGATAACCCATGGATGGCCTGGATCAGTTTTGGAATACCTAGACATCCTCGACGCACTGACGGATCCGACACAGCACGGCGGTTCACCCGAAGATGCGTTCCATGTGGTATTGCCTGCCCTCCCCGGCTTTGGCTTCTCGGGCAAACCCAGAGATACGGGTACGGGCGTTCCAAAAATCGCCAATCTCTGGGAAACGCTAATGAGTCGATTGAATTACAGCGAATTCCACGCTCACGGTGGTGACTGGGGCTCTATCGTGACGCAAGCGGTGCTCCTACAAGAGGAAACAGCCTGCACCGCAGGGCACTGTACGCTTCCCATTGTACTCCCGGATGAGACAACCTTAGGTGACCCGCAACCGGACGAGCTCGACGCACTTGAATCCTTCCAGTTCTATAACAATTGGGACTCGGGTTATTCGAAGCAACAGAGCACTCGGCCGCAAACACTAGGGTATGGACTCGCCGATTCTCCCTCCGGGCAAATGGCTTGGATCGTAGAAAAATTTGCCTTTTGGATGGATTGCGAGCGAAACGGTTTTCGACACCCTGAAAACGTGCTTTCAAAAGACCAACTGCTGGACAACGTCACGCTGTATTGGGCTACCAATTCAGCCGCATCCTCAGCAC
This sequence comes from Halieaceae bacterium, assembly GCA_038143085.1. GTDB lineage: Bacteria > Pseudomonadota > Gammaproteobacteria > Pseudomonadales > Halieaceae > Luminiphilus. The sequence continues at coordinate 237,736 of JAYQLG010000008.1, read as the reverse complement.
GACTTTATTGGGAGAGTTTTAATACCCCAAACTTAAATCCGATTACCCGCCCCATGGCGTTGAGTGTTTTCCCCAAAGAAATCATGCGGACGAGTGAACGCTGGGCCCGGGCTCGATTCCACAATCTGGTGCACTTCAACAATCAGTTCGAGCGGGGCGGACATTTTGCCGCGCTAGAGGTGCCCGATACACTCGTGAGTGAGCTGAGAAACTGGCGTTCTAAAACACGCTAATTGGAGGCGCGTTCGAAGTGCGTTACTCCTTCAATCAGGGTCATGTCTACACGCAATTCGCGCAAATCAGGCGCGATCAGAGGGCTACCCGACAAGACCACTAGATCTGCCAGCTTTCCGGGTTCGATGGAACCAATGTCATCATCCATAAACACCTGCCACGCCGCATCAATCGTAACAGCTCTCAACGCACTCATGCGATCGATTCGCTGGTCAGGGCCAAGTACCACACCTGTCTTTGTTTTCCGCTCTACGGGGCTCCAAACCGCTTGTAGGGGCCTCATTGGCGTCACCGGCGTATCCATGTGTGAGGAAAACCGCAGACCCGCATCTTGAGCCCACTTCGCGGGACTCATATTCGCCGCCCGTTCCGGACCCATGAAAATACCGGCATGACGATCGCCCCAGAAAAACGTGTGAGCAGCAAAGAAACTCGGTGTCACACCTAGCGCCGCCATGCGGTCAATTTGGTCTTTGCGCGTCATTTGAGCGTGAATAATGAGTGGTCTGGCTTCAGGCCATGGGTATTTTTCGGCAGCCGCCTCGATAGCATCGAGCGCATCTTCAATTGAGGCGTCGCCGTTACCGTGAATTGCCACCTGCACACGCTGCCTATAGAGGCCCTCTACCTGCTCGAAAAGTGCCTCGCGCGGCACCGAGGGATAACCGCGATAATCAGCATCGCCCTTGTAAGGTCTGTGATAAGGCTGGCTCAAATATCCGGTAAACCCCTGAATACTCCCATCGGCAATGATTTTTACTCTCGGCACAAATACACGCCCGCTGGCGAACTCATCCAATGCCAACTCACCCGCAAGTAAACCGGCCCCAACCTCATCAAAGAACGGAAAAAGCGCCACTCGCAGCGGCATCTGATTGTAGGTGGACATGGGCCCAAGCAAGCTCGCGATAGCAGTGGGCATACCTCCCGCCGACGCGGTTGTTACGCCATACTGCAAATACTCGGCAGTAGCGAGCTTGGTCATCTGCCAAGCGTCAGAAGCAGACAAATCGAGTGTTTTGTCCCTGGCATGGTGTGTCGCAGTCTCCTCCAGAATGCCGTTTGGTCGTCGCTGATCGGCCGAGGAGAGATCACGAACAATGTGGCCGCCCTCGGGGTCAGGGGTTGTTTCATCGATATGGAGTTCTGCCAGTGCAGCGGAATTAACCACCATGAGATGTCCTGAGACGTGCACGATTGCAATCGGTCTAGTCGCCGACACAAGATCTAGATCGTCGCGCGTGGGGTGACGCTTTTCAGCGAGCAAGGTGTCATCGTAGTTACTTCCAATCAACCAACCGTCGGGTCGTTTTTCTCCAAATGCTCGTAACTTATCCAGCAACTCGGGGATAGACTCGGTATCGCCAATCGGAGGGCTATTTAAATCGACCGTAAAGGCAGTTTGACCAGAGCCTGGAAAGTGGCCATGCGAGTCCACAAAACCAGGAATGAGCGTCCGCCCGGCGAGATCAACAATCGTCGTGCTGTCTGTGATTAGGGCCGAAATCTCCGCTGCAGTGCCCACTTGTTCGATAATGCCGTCTCGGACGCTGACCGCTTCCGCAATTCGATTGTCAGCGTCCATGGTGAGTACCTCTCCTCCAATGAACACTTGATGCTTTGGCGGTGTGGGAGCCGAAATCAGTGTAGAGACATAGAGCCCCACGACGACAAGTAACGCCACAAACGATATTAGAATTCGCTTCATAATAAACTTGTATCTCTTTGTTATTGTTGGTTTTAGTAGTGAGGTGGTGGCGGCTCGCTCGATACACCCTCAAGCCCTTCGATGACAGAGGCCTGCTCTTTTATGCGATTTCGCAACTCGTTGACGATAACATCGAGTCGGTCAATGCGCTCATGCTGTGACAGCAGTGCTCGCTCCAAGTCATCATTCGCCGCTTCGAGAAATGCAATTTTGGTCTCGAGTTCAGTGATGATCTCTGTCGTGTCCTGATTGTTCACTACGTTGTTTTCTCACTTAATGGGAAGGCCCCCTAGCACCGCACACCATACCAACTGCTAAACTTGCTGGGGAAGTAAAAAACACCCCAAAGGGACCATGAAGAAAAAAATCAAAGGCAACGCGGTGTACAGCACGGATCAGGGTCGACTTTGCCCCCAGTGTCACCGGGCTGTCACTGGGTGCGTATGCGGCACAAACCGCCCCAGTCATATTGGGGACGGCATAGTAAGGATTTCGCGTGAAACCAAAGGCCGTGGCGGGAAAGCGGTGACGGTCGTCACCGGGCTCCCCGTCCCACCCTCAGAATTAAAAGCGATTGCTAAAATGCTCAAACAAAAATGCGGCGTGGGTGGCGCGATCAAGGGTGAGCAGATCGAAATCCAAGGCGATCAGCGCGTGACCTGTAAAAGCACACTCGAGCACCTTGGATTTACCTGCAAACTCGCCGGTGGCTAGATTAGAGCGTAATCAGCGCCTTTTGCCCCGTCGCTCGCACACCGTATTTCGCGCCTGCCTCCGGAGTAACGGACTCTGCTAGGGTGATTCGATCAGAATATCCGCTCGCAAAGGTCGTAGTGAGCTCCGCAACCACTCTGGCCTGCATGCGATCTACCACTTCGCGACCCGCCTTCATCATGAAGGGAGTTAGAAGCCAGCCACCAAGACCCCACGAGAACCCATAGCCACGGTTGAGCGTAGTGGGTGCAAGATCGAGGGCGCCGTATATGTACAATTGCTTAAATTCATTCGATCCGTAGCGAGACCACTCGGTCATACGTTGTACAGCCGCGGCCTCCATGGCCATTAGAATAGCGTTACCCAATTTTCCACCGCCAATAGCATCAAATGCCAAAGTAGCGCCTGTGGCATTGAGGGCGGCTGTCAGCTGCTCAGCAAAGTCAGCATCGGAACTGTTGACCACATACTCAGCGCCTTGCGCCTTGAGGAGACTTACCTGCTCTTCGCTTCTCACTATATTAACCAACGGGATGCCGTCATTAAGGCAAATACGGTTCAGCATCTGCCCGAGATTCGAGGCGGCTGCCGTGTGAACGATTGCCTTGTGACCCTCCATTTTCATGGTCTCGACGAAGCCGAGAGCCGTCATGGGATTTACGAAGCATGAAGCGCCCTCTTCTGGCGTTGTGCTATCCGGCAAGGGGATGCACTGGTACATCGATACGGTTCGGTAGTCGGAGTACATTTCTCCGCCGAATAGCGCAACGCGCTTTCCAAGAAGCGCCTGCGCTTCAGGACTGGCACCAGCCTCGACAACGGTACCGCAAGCTTCGTTCCCTACTGGCAGCCACTCTCCAACCCGTGTTGCCATTGCGCGCATTGCAGGCGCTGGAACATCAAGCACGATAGAGGGATGCCCATTGCGCTCTGAGGCGCGAATAGACCCTACATCAGCCGCACCAAACATGAGCCCCAGATCGGAAGGATTAATGGGAGAAGCCTCGATTTTGACCATGACCTCATTATCATTGGGCGATGCTATATCAACCTCGAATAAGGCACATTCGATCGTGCCCTCTTCGTGGACACAAGACTGCATTTGGAGACTTTTCATACTATTTTCCCTCGTTGTTTTTCTGTTTAGTGGCTTATTGATCAGTTAACTGTAGAAAGACTAAAACCAAGCTCGATCAATAAAGATAATCGCGCTCACTCTCACTTAGCATTTCTGCCGGCTTCCCCGATTTGAGGCGATATATTACGTTGTAAGCTAAAACTGCGCGAACATACTCTCGCGTCTCTTTAAACGGAATCGTGTCCACCCATCGCGCGACACTCATGTTTCCCTCGCTCCAGCGCCTCACGCGGTTGGGACCCGCGTTATAGGCCGCCAAAGCTAACACGCGATTGCCGTCGTACTGTTTGATCAAATCTGCGTAATACAGGGCACCAACCGCCGTGTTATAGCCCGGGCGCATCAGACGCGAGCGACTATAACGATAATTGTGCTTGCGAGCCGTCAAACGAGCGGTGCTGGGCATTAGCTGCATCAACCCCCGAGCGCCAACCTCAGATATCGCATCGGAAGCCATTGCGCTCTCTCGCCTCGCTACAGCAAATAGCTCTTCGATATCCAAGCCGGACTCGACTGATGCATTGGCGAATTCAGACTCGTAAACGACAGGAAACCTCACATCCACAAGGCCCCAAGCCTGCGCCGCAGCGGCTGCTTCGATGGCAAGACTGTGCCACTCCGATTCCGCGGCTAACTTAGCAAGACTCAAAGCAACGACGGGATCGTCAAGCGCAGCCCTGAACTCGCTCCTCGCCTCCCAGGTCATTCCCACTGCGATTAGCTCCCGAACACGCGCAACACTGCTACTGTTAGGCGTTGGCGACGCTACTATCTCATCACGCGCTAAGCTAGGCGGTAGAGACAGTATCTCTGCCGCCAGATAGGCATGGAACCCTCGCCCTGCTGCTAGCGCATTAAGTTCTGCCTCGGATCGCTCTGCTTCACCTGGCGCCGCTGCCATAACGCGCCAGTAGCGCCATTCATCGCTAGTCTGACGACTCGCAGACAGCCACTCATACCCCGTTCTAAAGCTCGGCCAGTCTGCTTTAGCAATAGTAGATCTCAGGTAAATCTCGGTCAGCTCATCATCACGCAACTCCGCCAGGCGGGATGTAACCCAATTCCAAGGTGCGGCGCTTTTCGCAAATAAACTATGACGAACAATAAGACCGTTCATTACGGTTTGCTGAGCTGCATCGAACTCAAATCGCTTCGACAGCGCCTGCATGGCATCGAGTGCGCGCTTGGGATTTACCTTGGCCAGTCGCTTCACACCCATGTGGGCAATGTCTCGCTGACGAGTGAGCGATCCGCGACTCTTGCGAGTTACCCGATCTGGGCGCCTATAGATCTCACCTAAATCATCAAGGCTAGGCTTCAGCTCTGCCGATGCAAATCGGTTTAAATAGCGTAATAAGGTTGAGTTACGCGCATCAGCAGCTTTCAACGCCCTACTCCACACCACATCATCTGACGGACCGGACTTTCTGTACCAAGTCTTAAACGCAGGATCACAGGCCTTAATTTGAGACTTACCTACGGTCCATACCCGATTCAAAAGCGGTGTCGCTTCGGCCGTTTCTCCTCTCATCAACAGCGCATGTGCGCGATGACAGATAAGCTCCGTGCTGAGGGTTAAGCCCTCTGTCACCTCGACGACGGCGCCCCATCTTCGATCTTCCATTTTATGTCGCACGAAACTACGAAGCGTGCGCATAGCAATTGGAGACTTTCCTGCTGCTTGCAAAAATGCCGTTACGTTCTCAGGCTTGCCGTAATGCAAGTTACCCTCGATCACGAGTGCATCGAGATAGACGGCAAGTGGATAATGATCCAACGACCGGCGCAAACTCTGATACCGTGGGCCAGCGCCGGTGCGAAGTTCTTTCACAGCTAATTTAAACTTGTCGCGATCGCTGATCTGACTCGGCGCCTCCTCTGATTCAGTCGCAGCTGCGACCAGAGGACCGAGTGACAGCAGACAACAGACCAGTACTGTGCGAGAGTTTCGGAAGATACAACTGAACATCTCGGGGAGCATGAAGCTCTCCGATCGTTTTTTCAATCCAAAAACAAGCCACTAAAGGCTAAAAAAGACAAAGCCGTAACCATGGAATCACATACGATTAAGTTGACACAATTCAGCCCAGCGGCTGGTTGCGGGTGTAAATTATCCCCTGAGACGCTTCGAGAAATTCTGACACCTGTAGAAGTCGATGCACTGGAGGACAGCACATCGCCCCTGCTTGTAGGGAACAGTAGTCGCGATGATGCAGCAGCTATTGATATTGGTGGTGGTAGAGCTCTGCTGAGCACCACCGATTTCTTCACACCTATCGTCGATGACCCCTTCGAGTTTGGACAGATTTCGGCAACCAATGCAATCAGTGATATCTATGCCATGGGCGGACATCCCACCGTGGCAATCGCCATCTTAGGCTGGCCCGTAGATAAACTCGCGCCCGCTATTGCTAGCCGCGTGCTGGCAGGCGCACGTCAAACCTGTCGAGAAGCTGGCATCACATTAGCAGGCGGCCATAGCATCGATATCTCGGAGCCCATTTTTGGGCTCGCTGTTTCAGGGCTGGTCGACATCGAAAATCTTAAACAGAACAACACCGCTCAAAATGGGGACATACTTTTCCTAACCAAACCGTTGGGCGTTGGGATCATCAGTACAGCCATAAAACGCGGAAAGGCTCAGGCGAGCGACGTTGAACTGGCAAGCCAGAGCATGCGTTCGCTTAACCGCATTGGGTCCTCACTGGCTGGACTCAAAGGCGTCAACGCCCTGACTGATGTCACGGGTTTCGGACTCTTGGGACACCTCTCTGAGATCATGACGGCCAGTGCGCTTGATGCGGAGATTTCCTGGTCTCAAATCCCAAAACTGCCAAATCTCGAGCACTACGTGGAGGAAGGATGTGTCCCTGGCGGTACAGAGCGCAATTTCCTCTCGATAGAACGACATTTACCGCCTCTCAGCCAAACGCAGCGCGCCATTCTATCTGATCCACAAACGAGTGGCGGGTTGCTCGTCACTGTACAACCCGAGGCAGTTGATCACATCGTTTCAGTTCTGGAAGAGGCGGGACTACCCTTCAGTCCGATCGGACGCCTGAGTAAGCAAGTCAACGAACAGGTAACGCTTAAGCTCTGTGACTAAAAAGGACTCATCACGTCTCGACTCATCCGCTTTCGAGAAGCTCTTCCTGGAGGATAGGCCTTTGGTTGACACTCGCGCACCGACCGAGTTTCAACGGGGTAGTTTCCCTCTGCGGTTAACGTTCCACTGATGACCGACGACGAGCGCGAGCAGGTAGGCATTTGCTATAAGGAACAGGGCGAGCAAGCAGCGGTGGCATTGGGTCACGAACTCGTGTCGGGCAATGTCAAAGAAAAGCGTATTGCGGCATGGATACATCAAGTTAAACGTCACGAGAACGCCGCTCTTTTTTGTTTTCGAGGTGGTTTGCGTTCCCAGACAGTTCAAGCCTGGCTGGCTGCTAGTGGATATAAAGTGCCCGTGGTGAACGGGGGTTATAAAGCACTCCGCTCTTACCTACTCGAATCGCTTGAAGAGTGCTTGTCCGAATTAAATCTCACAGTGGTTGGCGGAAGAACAGGGGTTGCAAAGACCGCCTTACTGAATCAAGCCTACGAGACATATCGTTTACCGGTGGTCGATCTAGAAGGCCTCGCACATCATAGAGGCAGCGCTTTTGGTAAACGTGCGGAATCGCAACCAACTCAGATCAACTTTGAGAATCGTATTGCCATTGAGCTCTTGAAACTGCGCGCATCTGGTTATCAACAGGTGATGATGGAAGATGAGAGCCGATTGATTGGCCGCTGTGCATTACCGCTCACGTTACAAGAAAAGCTCCGAGGGGCGCCTCTCGTCATGCTAGAGGCGAGTCGTGAAGACCGGGTTCATCACTCCTGGGAAAACTATATTTTAAGTAACTACCGTGAACAGATCACGCTCTGCAACTCAGACGAGGTCGCATTTACAGCCTTCGCCGATTCACTGAGGCTTAGCCTTGGGAACATTCGTAAGCGTTTGGGCGGCGAGCGTTACCAAGAGCTCTCCAAGGTGCTGGAGGCCGCATTATTGGCTCACCAGCAGGGTGACCCAGAACCTCACAAGCAATGGATTGAAGTATTGTTGCGGGACTACTACGACCCCATGTACGACTACCAACTGAAGTCAAAACAGCGAAATGTCGTCTTTCGTGGAAGCTTCAGCGAGGTCGCAGAATTCGTCGCAAGCGCCATTAAGCGCGCCGAGTGAAGACCGATAGGGTCTCAATGTGTGGTGTTTGAGGAAACATATCCAGTCCTGATGCCTCGTCGAGCTCCAGCCCGCACCCTTGCAAAAATGCCGCATCACGCTCCCAGGTCGCCAAATCGCAGGAGACGTACACAACCCACTCAGCCCTTGCAAACCATGGCTTTAACGCCTCTCGCTCCTTGAGGCCGTCTCGTGGGGGGTCGAGAACAACGCCCATATCAGGCTGACACTCCGGCATGTTGTCGGCAATACTGTGTTGTGAGAACAAATTGACCCGAACAGGTTGCACCTTGGATAGGTGCGCGCTGACAAGGCTTCGAGGGATGTATCATCGCCTTCGATCGCGATTATGGGTATGTCCAGTTGTTCCGCGATGACTTCCGTCAGGTTTCCGGAGCCGCAGAACAGTTCAAATACGGTACTGGGCCTCGATAAGTTAACGAGTCGACTGCTCAACCAGGCGCGTAATTGCTCGTTTTGTTCCGAATTGCCCTGCCTAAAAGCCTGACGCTGATTGACCAGCGGGGTGCCCCGCTCATCATCAATATCGATCGTTGTCCATTGACGCTTTTTGTTGGGACGCCAGTCACTGTTGGGCAGAGATTGCCTGAGTGCGCTCAAATGCCCTTGGTTGGTGACATTCAAGACAGGGCAGTGAATAACGTCGACTATCTCGTGTGTGCCCTGAGCAACGTAACCCAGTTTAACGCCATCAGATTTGAATTGTGCGCGATTGCGATAACTCAGTGTCTGGCTCGCCCCGAGCATAGCGCAACTTGCAGCCTTGCCAGTGATTCGTTCAACCACCTTCGACAGGCGCGCTTGCTTTTGCTTGAGCTGCTCCGAGTAGTCGACAAACATCCAAGGACAACCGCCACAGCTACCGTCTCGATGATGCTCACACTCAGGTACACGGCGTGCCTCTGACGGCTGAAGGAGGGAAATGAGTTCCGCAGACGTCGATTTACCGCGTCGCGACCGCTCTATTTCGACTTCCTCGCCCTGCCAGACACCCGGCACAAAGACAACCTGCCCATCGGGCGCCTGAATCACTCCACGACCGTCAGTACTGAGATCGCGAACAATGCCTGTAAAGCGATCCTCGATGACTGGAGCCGGCAATCGTGACTTACGAGGTCGATTGATTTTTACTTTACGACGTGACAAATCTAAGGTGGCCTGAAAATAAATGAGACTAAGATAACAAGCAGACTTCGGGGAAAAGAATGGTTTCCAAATAAAGATGGAAAAAAACGCGGCAGTTTTCTAAGCTGTTTTCGCGAAGCTTGGAGCGTTAAGCAACGACAACCTCAAGTCGGTTCTAACCGAGACCTAGCACTGAGGGTTACGATTCCTAGTTCTTCTCACCATGTTCAGCTCGGCGTCTGGACTATTTTTCATTGCTTCATTAGAATTTGCCGGTCGTCAAAAAGCGGTGGCGCCGCTGGCAGGGATCGAACCTGCGACCTTTCGCTTAGGAGGCAAACGCTCTTCCAACTGAGCTACAACGGCGTGACGCTAAGTCTATGGCAGGTTTGCTCAAAACTCTAACGCCGGTCCTTCAATTGACAAGTTTACCCAGGTGTCAGCGCAGAATACGTCGGCTGATCGATCGAGAGACGACCCGCAACGCTCAATCGCAGGTGTTCGATGCAAGCAGAATCATCAGGGAACTCCCCACTTCGTAACGCGTGCACCAGCTTCCAGCGCAATTCGGCCAGCTCACCCTCTCCGACCAACGCCATTAAACGACTTAACTCCTCTGATTCTAGCGTAGGGGTCAAGCTGCAGCTCCCGCTCAGCAATGGCCAACGAGTTCATCGCAACACGCAGTAAAAACTTGTCAGCGCCGTCGAGGTTCTCCAGAACCGATGTTTTGAGGTGCGTCCGCACTGAGTTCACGAGTTCTGCCGATGTCGGTAACTCAGTTTGTTGTCGTTTCAGCAGCGCGAGTCAATGTCGCCCGGAATCAAAAGGTGTACGCAATCCATCTGAGCTTCCGAGCTTCGCCGACCAATCACCGGACGTTCAACCGAGGGGGTTTCTCCAGTACGCCAGGTCTGTGCCATACCTAAGGTGGTGACAGACCACCAGAAAGACCCGAAAACCTCCCAGAAATGGAGCGCATCCCTATCGATGCAAGTGCCTGACTGAGCCTCGTAGCCCGCTACGAGCTCATCCACAGTACCGAAGCCACCAACGGGTAAGTCACGCCGACCAAAGCGCCATGAATTGACGCAAAGCCAACCCAGATCCCGCATGGGATCACCCAAATGACAGAGTTCCCAATCAAGAACGGCTGTTATGCCTTGTTCGGATACCATTAAATTGCCATTTCTAAAATCTCCATGGACCAGTGCACTGTCCGATTCAGGAGGTAGATTGTTAAGTAACCACTGCGCAGTGAAATCAATCATTGGCTGCGGCGTCTCTAACGCGATGTAGGCCTCCCAGGTCTCCCGCACAAGCTCTGCAGGCGATACCGAGTGCAGCACTTCCTGCAACCGATTTGAGACCTCTATCGCGTGAATCCGGGCCAGCGCTTGTCCGCATTCAAACGCAAGATTTTCTCGGGCGCTTTGCAGCTCGGGTAACTTAACGATGCGCTGACCCATGGTTTCGCCCTGAAGCCATTCCATCAAGTAGCCATCGCCCAAGCCATCGGTTGAATGCAAGGATTCAATCACCTTAGGTACGGGAACATTAGCCGAAGACGCCAATTCGAGCAGCTCTGCCTCGACGCTGGGAGTCACCTGACCATAAGAGGAACGTTCAAGCCCTGGCTGCGCGCGGCGAAGCGCATAGTCGGCCTCATGGCCTTCTGGGTGACGGACGCTAACTCTGAACGTTTGTTGAGAAGCGCCTGCCGTCAGCTGCTGTACGTCGATGAGATCAGCGCCAGAAAAGAGTTCGACCGATAAATTGGCCTATTTGCGCGTTAAACTCAGCGTCCAGCACCGTTAACTGACGCCTTTGGGCTTTCTCTGCCCCATAAACCCAAAGAGATAACCGGCGACCCGTCGCTTTTGAATTTCATCGGCTCCCTCGGTAATGCGATACCGCCGGTGGTGCCGGTAAATATGTTCGAAGGGCGTATAACGCGAGTATCCAATACCGCCATGAACCTGCATCGCCGTGTCCGCCGCCTCACAACACAGCTGGTTGGCTTGATAGTTACACATCGAGACTTTGTCAGAGACAGAGAACGCACCATCCCGGTCCATCAACCAGGCCGTTTTGTGAATGAGTGCTCTCAGCATCTCGCAGCGTGCTTGAAGATCGACCAACGGGAACTGAATCGCCTGATTGGTCGCCAGCGCTTTGCCAAAGGGCTTGCGGTGCTTTGCGTATTCAACCGCTTCGTTCACACAATATTGAGCGGCCCCCAGACTGGATGCGGCTTGCCTTCCAATACGGTTTTCATTAAAAATCGTGCTGCACTACCTGTAGGCCCATCGCGTTCCCAATCCGTTCGCCCTCGAAAAATCCGTTACTGCAAAGATCCACCTCCTCTAGAAAAAGGCTGGGGATGTCAAAGATGTCTTGCGCTATCAGGCACGCGCACATTGGTAAAGCGAACTCGGGCATGGTCAGACGGCATGTTGAAGGTCCAGAGGTACTCTTCAACCTCGACGCCGGGCGAATCCATAGGCACCAAAAACGCGGTTATACCGCCGGCATCACCCGCTCCCCCCGAGGTGCGCGCCATGACCATATCGCTATGGGCCTTATTCATCTGACTACTCATCGTTCCATCGCTCATCCAACGAACCCCTGTATTCCAGGTCTTTACCCCATTAATGATCCAGTCATCACCATCCCGAACGGCAACAGTTTCCATGTGAGTAGCGTCGGAGCCGTGATCAGGCTCGGTAATACCAAACGCAAACCCCCCAGTTGCGCTTTTAAGCCCGGGCAACCACTCTGCCTGTTGCTCAGGTGTACCGTACTCAAGCATTAGCAACAGGCCAATGTTGTTACCTACGATCGAGTGCTCGTTCTGCAAATCATTGTGCAAACCCAGACCCATAGCGGCTAGATGCTCGCGAATAATGGCCATGCCAAGGTTACCGCCGTCTCGTCCGCCGTGCTCGCTAGGAAATGGGTAACTGAAAATACCGGCGGCGATAGCGCGGCGCTTAGCCTCCCCAACAACTCTTCCCACTCTTCGTTGGGGAGCCCATCGCGCTCCCAGTCCGTCCGAGCATCCTCGCGGCGATGGTCGAAAAATCGAATTGTCGTTACTGTTGTCGTTACTGTTTTCGAGCGGCATCATAGTTGTACCTATATCTAATGCGCTGCCACTTTTTAGCCGAATCGGCCATGATCTCGCGCTCAATAAAACGATCCACCTCTTCCAGAAAAAGGCGAATGTCCTCGGGGATATCGAAATTCATAGCTCAGCGTGTCTTGTTGTTATTTCCTGCTTCACGTTACTCACGATTATAGGCAAAGACAATCTGACGCCGCCTGAATAGAAAGCAATAGGCGCGAATGTAATTTCGAGCCAATGGATACCCCAATCACGTGAATTAACTTTCACCTAACAACCTATTACCAAAGCTAATGACCGACTATTCGGGAGATCAGTTGACAGTGGCTACAACATTCGGCGAAATGTGGGGATAACAACGTTAGGAAGAATTCATGGCTTACGATCTGATTATTCGCGGCGGAACAGTCGTCGATGGCACTGGCTGCCAGCCCTATGTAGCAGATGTAGCAATCACGGGTGACACAGTTGTTGCGGTAGGTACTGACCTTGGTGAAGCGCAGAAAATGTTCAACGCCAGCGGCTGCTACGTCGCACCGGGGTTTGTTGACATCCACACGCACTATGATGGTCAGGCTACATGGGATCAGGAAATGGCGCCTTCGTCCTGGCATGGCGTAACGACCGTTGTCATGGGTAATTGCGGCGTGGGTTTTGCACCTGCTGCACCTGACCGACACGAATGGCTCATCGCATTGATGGAAGGTGTTGAAGACATTCCAGGATCGGCGCTCTCTGAGGGTATGTCATGGAACTGGGAGAGTTTCCCTGAGTACCTCGATGCCTTAGACGAAATGCCGCGAGCTGTTGATATCGCGACGCATGTACCCCATGGCGCGGTTCGAGCTTACGTCATGGGTGATCGCGGTGCGGCCAATGAAGACCCAACTGAATCTGATATCGCGAGAATGGCCAATATTGTAGAGGAAGGATTGAGAGCAGGAGCCCTTGGATTTTCTACCTCACGAACTGTGCTCCACAAATCGGTGGACGGGGAACTGGTCCCGGGCACTACGGCAACGCCCGAGGAACTCATTGGAATAGGCCGGGGCATGGCGCGCGTGGGTCACGGTGTATTTGAAATGGCGAGTGATCTCGTGCCCGAATGGAATGAATTCGAGTGGATGGGTGACCTCAGTCGTGAAACCGGATTACCAGTCACTTTCACCGCCCTTCAGTCACCGGTCAAAGCCATGAGCTTTGATGACCAAATGGCCAATATGCGTGAGCAGAACGCTAAAGGCGCCAACATCCTGGCTCAAATATCGATGCGAGGGACCGGCCTCATACTGGGATGGCGCACTACGTTTAATCCGTTCTCGTTCAAACCCAGCTGGGCCGAAGTAGCTGATCTAGAGGAAGCCGCTCAGCTTAAAAGGCTCGCCGATCCGGACTTTAGAAACAAGCTGATTACCGAGGAATCGGTTTATCCTGACAGTGATGTGCAGATACTGACGGAGCTCATGGCGACTGCCTTCACCATGCAATACGAGCTTTCCGATGGCTTTGATTATGAGCCGTCAGCGCAGCAGTCAATCGCTTATCTCGCCGAGCAGGCAGGAGTATCAGGTGCCGAGTATGCTTATGACTTACTGATGAGTGACGGCGGCAGAGGGTTCATCTACTTCCCATTGCTCAACTACGCGGACGGCAATCTGAATTTCTTGGAACCTGTCCTTCAATCCGATGACTGCATTAACTCGCTGTCGGATGGCGGCGCGCACTGCGGGACTATTTGCGACGCAGCATCGCCCACCTTCATGTTGCAGCACTGGGTACGAGATCGAGAGGGCTTCAGGTTGAGCCTGAGTCAGGCGATTAAGCGCCAGTGCGCTGACACCGCCAAGGTTTACGGCTTGGATGATAGAGGTGTACTCGCGCCGGGCTATCTGGCCGACATCAACATCATCGAGCTCGATAAAGTTGGCATGAGCAAGCCCTGGGTTGCCAATGATTTGCCAGCCGGCGGCAAGCGACTTTTGCAATCGTCTACTGGCTACCGAGCCACCTTCAAGTCGGGCGTTCAGACCTTCGACAACGGCAGCTACCTTGGAAAAACGCCCGGGATATTGATTCGAGGCCCACAGGCATCACCCGCAGCTGACTCACTCAAAGCTGCAAGTTAAGTCCTCACACGGGGGCCACGATTGCCATCGTGAGTCCCCGTTCATCCTTGTCGGGGGTCGCTGGTATTACGATCCGCTGATGCTGATCGCGCTCTGCCGTGAGTAAACATACCAGGGAGTCAATGCAGTCGTCTTGGAGCACGTCTTTACGTTTGTAATTCTGACTAGCTCGCTCGAGCGCAGCATCCACTCCAGGAAGATCAGCTAGGAGTGATATGCGCTCGGTTTGACCCGCCTCTGACTTTTTGGACTCTTTGAGTGCTATTCCGCTGTTCAGTTGTGCGAAGGCCACCTCGGGATGGCACTCCCACCACTCACCTTGTCTTTCGGGGTTCACAAGCCAATCATCGAGCTCTCGTATTTTTGGGAAAAGATAAAAGGACTGCTTACTCAACCCTTTGCCCGTGAGCTCGCGCGATAGAGTATTGGCCTCCGAATAATCGGAAATGCGGGTCACCGCTCTCGGCGGGACGCCAAAAACACTCGAGGACCGGTGCGGCCTCAATCGCTGTCGTGCCAAAGCATCGCACCGCCGACTCGACTCATCATTCAACAAGCCAATTGGCATGTCGATCATGACCATCGTTTCGCGACTGAGGTGTGGGGTCAGCTCTGACAGGGTCTTGACTAACGCCAGCACCAATTCACCGTCCAGCTGGAACGCCGCAACCCAGCCAGCTCGGCACCCATCAATACCAACAGCCGTGAACTTTAATGAAGTGGAAAGACCGAGATCTGCCAACATGGTGACGTGGGTTACATCGATGACGAACTAAAGGATTTAAGCCTACGTTAGTAGCGGGTCACCTGCACTGGCATACGTGAAAAACCACGAACAAAGTTGTGGCAAAGACGGGTCGGCGGTTCAACTATTCGAATATCGCTAAAGCGCTTCAGAGCCTCTTCCCACACAACGCGAAGCTGCATTTCAGCGAGACGGTTGCCCATACAACGATGGATCCCAAAGCCAAAGGCAGCATGATTACGAACCCCCGACCGGTCTATTTGAAAAGTCTCTGATTCTGGAATCACGGACTCATCTCGATTCGCGGAGCAATACCACAGAATCACTTTGTCACCGGCCTTCATGTGTTGCCCGCGGAACTCAGTATCTCGTGTCACCGTGCGTCGCATGTGAGACAAAGGCGTCTGGAACCGGATGATCTCTGAGACCATCGACGGAATAAGGGACCGATCGGCCTTAACCCGAGCAAACTCTTCAGGAAACTCATTGAGGAAGAGAACACCGCCAGACATCGAATTGCGTGTGGTGTCATTGCCTCCCACGATAAGTAACATCAGGTTACCGATGTAGTTCATGGGATCGTCCACCATATTGGCGGTGTTTTCATCGCGCTGCAGCAATCTAATCAAATCGAAGGAGTCGACCTCATCGCCCACTCGCTCGTGCCAAAGTCGAGTAAAGACCTCGAGGATCTCCATAACGATCTCAAGCCGATCTTCTTGCTTTAAGCCCTGACCTGCTGTCATCCGCTCATCAGACGTTACCGCATCTGACCAGTCTGACAGCTTGTGGCGAATGTCCCATGGAAAATCAAATAATGTCGCCAGCATCTGCGTCGTCAGATTGCGCGACACAAGCTCTACCCAATCAAATGTCTCGCCCTCTGGCAATGCATCGAGCGCCTCTGCCGTTCGCTGACGAATGAGCGCCTCGAACTCCTGAAGGTTTTTTGGCGCAACGACGGGTTGTACCGCTCTCCGCTGGATGTCGTGCTCTGGCTGGTCCATAGCAATAAACATTCGTGAACGACGCTCAGGCGGCGGATCTATGATGGCGATGGTGGGCTCTGAAGAGAAAATCTCGGTGTTCTTCTCGACTTCGACAATGTCGTCAAACCGGGTAATCGACCAGAAGGGGCCAGCGGGGCTTTCTGCTTGAAAGTGTACCGGCGATTCTTCGCGCAATCGCTTGAACAGTGGTTGCCAGCAATCCTGCTCGAAACGTCGTGGATCTGATACGTCTAAATCCTGGAGCGGCGTCTTCAGCGGATCGGCTAGCATGGGGTCGGCGCGCTTGTTCATATCTGAACCTAGGAATTATCGGTCAATAGCGACCCTTGATTACATTTGGAATTCGGGCAACTTGATGGTCATGTCACCGATGCTATCGCTAACTTGAATCTGGCAACTAAGCCGTGAGTTACCTTCTCGGTCAGGCCTCAAGCCCAACATCGACTCCTCTTGGGGATCAACAGCGGGTAACGGCCCAGCGGATTCTTCGATGAAGCAATGGCAAGTGCCGCAGACCGCACCACCACCGCAGTCGGCATCAATGCCAGGAACGTCGTATTTCATCGCTACTTCCATGATGCTCATTCCGGCATCAGCATCGACTTCGTGCTCGGTGCCATCAAACTCAATGAACTTAATTACTGGCATTACCTATCCTTACTTAACTCATTAATGCGTCGCGAATTGTGAATTATTTCCAGTCGTTGTGCTAGTGCCCACTCAGACGAAAATGGCTCAACCCCGGCCAGCGATTTTTAATAGCAAACCCCTGAAAAGCGTTGATCGCAACAGTGGATCCAGCCACCGATAGAGCCGTCCCGAGATCACAATAGAGCGGCCCTTCTCACAGCCCATCAATCCCTCTCGGACAACCGTAGCTGCGTCGTACCAAATCCAGCTTGGCGAACTGTTTTTCGCCTCCATCAAGCCCGCGACCTCATGAAACTCGGTGTGAGTAAACCCCGGGCACAGTGCAGTCACGTTGACCCCGGAACCACGTGTTCCCATGTTGAGTTCCTCTGACAATGCAATGACATACGCCTTTGCAGGTCCGTAATTACCGGAATCTGAGCTGGGAAATCGACCAGCAACCGAGGCCACGTTGACAACTCTTCCGTAGCCACGCTCGCGCATCCCCGGAATCAATCGACTGCACAATTCAGCCACTGTCTGCATCATCAGCTGCTCGAAGTACCGTTGCGTCGAAAAGTCAGACACCTCTAGAAGATTGGGGCCGGCTATCCCGGCATTGTTAATCAACCCATCGACTGAAAGACCGTGGGCTGCGATGGTCTGACATAACTGCTCGGGCGAACCCGGCTTACTCAAGTCCTGTTCGATCACTGTCACCGGCGTCTTTAGGGTCTCAGCCAGCGCCTCGAGTTTATCTGCCCGTCTGGCCACCAAAATAAAATGAGTCGCCTTGCCATCAAGCTGTCGAGCAAACTCAGCGCCTAATCCAGCCGAAGCACCTGTAATGAGCACAGTACCGTTCATTGGTTTTGCGTCCCTCTTAGCCGGCCTCAGTGGTCAATTAATCACACTGCATTCGAAGCCGGAGACAGGGAAATGCACATGGCACATACCAACATCCTCCGAGCGACGCGCCACGATAATGCGGGCCTCACTCTTACTCACAAGCGTGCCAGTCACCGGGACCCTACCCGTATCCAACGGTGTAACCGTTACCCATTGCCCCACATCTGGATGATCAGCACTCGCCCCTGGAAGTGCTCTCGGCTCCTGTGATTTTGCCGCGACCATGGCCTCATCACTCGAAATGGCCGTGTATTGGCCCCAGCCGAAGCCAGCCATACGCGCCATCCAAGCCTTCACTCCCGCCGGCAACGCCGACTCTTTGATGCTCTTAAAGCCCTGAGCTAGAAAAATGGGGTGATAGCAGCAAAAGTCACTCAAACAGGGCTCATCACCTCCCAAATAGGACTGCGACGCTAGCGTCTGGTCCAAGTCCCTCAGGAACGAGGAAAACACCGATTTTGCAACATCAGGCGTCTGTGCAGCAGGACCGTGTCCCTGCGCAAATGAAGCTCGGTCTTTTGCGAACGCAAGCATTCCCTTGAAACCCAACATCATCGTGAGACCTATGGCTGTTTTGAGTTGAGACCCCTGTCGTATCGCCGCAAAAAAGACATCCGCCTCTGCCCGCGTCGCCAGTGCTGATGCGGCTTCGCTACATGAGGCCAAATCTCGGTCTGCTCGTGATATCACCTCATCACAAATAACGGCAGTGTCACAAAAAATATCCGCACCACACTGCATGACGGGGATCCGACGATAGCCACCCGCAAGAATCGCTAGCTGGTCGCGGGGTGGCTGTATCGGCACTTCAACCGATTGCCAACTCACAGCTAAATACCCGGCCAACAGCCGCACTTTTTCCGCGTAAGGCGACGCTGGATAGTGATAGAGAATAAACGGTGAACTAGACATGCGGCTTCCCCCAAACAACGTGAGAGAAGCTTAGAGCTCTGCAGTCTGAATTACTACTGCCCCAGCGCGTCTCGAATGCTTTGAGTGACAGCCTCAACCGCTCCGATGCCATCGATCCGATGATAAGAAGGCCCTTCCAGATTGCTGTAAAAATCAACCAGCGGCCTAGTCTGACTCTCATAAACCGATAGTCGATGCCTTACAGTCTCTTCGGCATCATCATCACGCTGGATCAGTGGCTCGCCACTAACATCATCCGCGCCCTCGACACGGGGCGGGTTGTGTATCACGTGATAAACACGCCCGCTTCCCGGGTGCACACGTCGACCACTCATGCGTGACACAATTTCCTCGTGGTCAACATCAATCTCGATCACCTGATCGATCTCAATGCCTGCATCAACCATCGCCTCCGCTTGTGGAATGGTCCGGGGAAAACCGTCAAACAGACAGCCGTTGGCACAATCAGGCGCCTCCAGTCGGTCTTTAACCAGGCCAATGATGATCTCGTCGGAGACTAGGCCACCTTCGTCCATAATGACCTTGGCTTTTCTGCCCAGCTCGGTGCCGGCCTTGACCGCAGCCCTCAGCATATCGCCCGTGCTGATCTGTGGGATACCAAAGTGCTCGCACAAAAATGCCGCTTGAGTACCTTTGCCGGCGCCTGGAGCACCCAAAAGAATAATACGCATGTTGTTCCTATTTGCTGGTATCGGGCCAGATCTGAGCCAAAGAGCGTGAAAATACACACCGTTTGACTCGCTTACAACCCGTGTTTATTTTTCTCTTTCAGCTTCGCCTTTTGCCAACGCTCTTCCAGACGCTCAGCGGATTCTTCTACAAGAGACGTCCCCTCTGCCACCGCATCACATTCCGCAAATCTAATACGATCCTCGAAACGACGGTTTGCCTTTCGCAACGCCGCCTCCGAATCGACCTTCAAGTGTCTCGCAATATTGACGACGGTGAATAATACGTCTCCCAGTTCGTTTTCGATCTCATTTTGATCGCCGGACTCCATTGCCTCTTCTAATTCTCTATATTCCCCCAAGAGACGAGCCGACACTTCGCGAGCACCAATGAAGTCAAAGCCCACCGTTGCCGCTCGTTTTTGAAGCTTTTGGGCCCTTGAGAGCGCTCCAAGCGTCGCCGGCACGTCATCCATAACGCTCGTTTGTGACCGGTCCGCACGCTCCTCGGCTTTTGTTTTTTCCCAATTGGCCTTGATGACCTCCATTGACGTGCGATCTTCAATGACGCCTTCGAGCTCACCGTCCTTGAAGACGTGGGGGTGACGCCGCAATAACTTTGCCGTAATCCCTGATACGACGGAGTCAAAATCAAATCGTCCGTCCTCCTTGCCCAGTTGCGAGTAAAAGATCACTTGAAATAGCAGATCACCCAGCTCTTCCTCTACGTGCTCATAATCCGACTGCTCAAGCGCATCGATAAGCTCCAGACATTCTTCGAGCGTAAAGGGAGCAATGCTTTGATACGTCTGCTTTAGATCCCACGGGCAACCGAACTGAGGGTCACGAAGCCGCTCCATCAAGCGCTTAAGGTCTTCTATGTCATAAGAGCGGTCCACGCGGTAAACCTACGCGTAGACGCCAGTAGACAAGTAACGATCACCTCGGTCACATACAATCGCAACAACGGTTACATTGTCTTGAGATTCAGCAATTTCGATCGCTGTTGCGATTGATGCCCCCGAGGAGACACCGGCAAAAATGCCTTCTTCACGGGCCATGCGTCGCATCGTTTCCTCTGCTGTCACTTGGGAAACGTCAACTACGCGATCGACCGCGGTAGCATCGAAAATCCTTGGCCGATAGGCCTCAGGCCAACGACGAATACCGGGAATCTGGGACCCCTCAATGGGCTGTAGTCCGACGATTTGAACCTCCGGATTTTTGGCCTTGAGAAATGAGGACACCCCCATGATCGTTCCCGTGGTCCCCATTGAACTGACGAAGTGCGTCACTTCGCCATGGGTCTGCTCCCAAATTTCGGGTCCCGTCGATGACACGTGCCCAAGCGGATTATCAGGATTTGCGAATTGATCGAGTACAATCCCCTCCCCCGCGGCCGCCATTTGATCCGCCAGATCTCGGGCACCCTCCATACCCTCCGACTGGGTTACCTCTATCAATTCAGCGCCGTACGCAGCCATCGATAGCTTTCGTTCACTGCTCATATGGCTGGGCATGATCAGAATCAAGCGATACCCGCGAATGGCCGCAGCCATGGCCAAGGCGATGCCTGTGTTACCACTGGTTGCCTCGATGATCGTGTCACCCGGCGTGATTAGCCCACGGGCTTCGGCCTCACGAATCATGCTCATCGCAGGCCGATCCTTCACTGAACCCGCTGGGTTATTCCCCTCAAGCTTCGCTAGCACCACGCTATTGGGATTAACCAGCATTCGCTGCAGGCGCACGAGTGGCGTGCGACCAATAGTAGATTCAATCGTGGGATAGTGTTGCTTATTCATCGAGAATGGTAACCGGGAGGCTCTCTGACTAAAGGCGACTATTGTGCGATGGCAAACGCAACGACCGAGTCTACTTCATCCGCAATGGACACCAAAACCTGTTGGGCACCTATGACGCGAAGTCGTTCCGCCGCAGCACCCGCCAAAGATACCTGTGGCTCGTTGAGCAAGCTTTTTTTTATGGTCATTGACGACATAGTGATGCCGCCTCTGAACCCAGTGCCTAAAGCCTTTGCAATAGCTTCTTTGGCGGCAAAACGCTTTGCGATGAGCGATGAGGTTATCGGTCCAGCGGAGAGCTCTTCAGCGGACAGTACTTTTCTAGCAAAGCGATCACCAAAGCGCCGGTGCACGGCTTCAACTCGCTCAAGCTTAACAATATCAACACCTATACCCTGCACCACCGCAGATTCTCCCGCCACTTTCTCAGTTGTAATTAGCTCAGTTGTAATTCACTGAGTTGTACCTCTTTTAGCTGTAACTCTCAGTTGTCAGTCTCTAAATTGTCGCCACTCGCTGACTGCTTCTCGCACTTTCAGGGGACGACCACCCAGGCGCTGATCTATCGCTAACCGCATGATGCCCTTCAATTTAGCTTGGCATATTTCGTCTATGGCGCAACCAGAACGTTGCCAATCTGCCAAAGTTAGTAACTGAAGGCCCGAAACCACGAGCGACGTGTCTCCTTCGCGACTGGGTACGAAACCTCTCTCGGGTTGGTAACTATAATCTACCGTGTGTTGGATTGGTCGCTCCTCAAAATCACACTGCCACTGAATTTCATAGCCGAGCTCCTCTAGAAGTAATAACTCGAAGCGACGCAAGGTAGGCTCCGCGTCGGTAGACGTCGAGATCACCTCGATAGCGTCACCGTAGGCCGCGAACAATGTGGGCACGACGTCGAACTTTGGCAGCAGACGGGTGAGCAATTCATTGAGGTAGAGCCCGGAGAACAGTGTCTCGCCAACCAGCGAGCGGGCGATGCCGGCGCTTTCCGCCGCTGCAACATATTTCAATTCGCTGTTGCCACCGAATTTCACGAGAAGGGGCTGAAATGGCTGCATCAGCGCCGCCATCATGCCACCGCGTTGCTTTCGGTGCGCCCCCTTAACAACGGCAGACAGCCGGCCATCCGACGCCGTCAGGAAATGCACTAAGTAACTTGAGTCACGATACGATTGTCGTCCCAGTACCCAAGCCGGCTGCATGGCCAAGGTCACGACTCGCCTTCAAGTCCAAGACTGCGCAGTGCGCGAATATCGTCAGACCACCCTGACTTAACCTTCACCCAAAGCTTAAGCATCACCTTGCAATCAAAGGCTTTTTCCATGTCCCGTCGTGCTTCGGTGCCTATTGACCGCAGTCTCGAGCCGCCGGTGCCAATAACGATTCGCTTTTGCCCATCCCGTTCCACAAAAATGATCGCATTGATGTGCAAGACACCCCGATCATCGCTATGAAACGCCTCGATTTCAGTGGCTGTCGTATGCGGTAACTCATCCCCCAACTGGCGAATGATTTTCTCTCGAATAAGTTCCGCTGCCAGAAATCGCTCGGTTCGATTTGTGATTTGCCCCTCAGGAAATAAATGATGCCCCTCGGGGAGATGCTCTCTGACAAAAGTTTCCAGCCGATCCAAATTTTTCTGGCGCAACGCTGAAATAGGAAAAATGCCAGCGAAATCATGACGTGCGTGTAGCTCATCCATCTCGGGCAGTAGCGCATTAGGATCGTCAAGCAGGTCCATTTTGTTAACGACAAGTGCCACCGGCACCTTCACCGATCGCAATTTCTCGAGCACCCATGAGTCCTCTTCGGTCCATTTCCCTCGATCAATCAGAAACAGAACCAGATCGACATCGGCCATGGCGGAGGTCGCCGACTTATTCATGGCTTTATTGATGGCGCGAGGCTCATTACGATGAAGCCCGGGCGTATCGACAAAAATCATTTGGTCCTTGTCGACTGTTTTTACACCCAACACCTGTTGCCGCGTTGTTTGAGGCTTGCGCGAGGTAATGCTGAGTTTTTGTTCAAGGATAAAATTTAGCAAGGTCGACTTCCCAACATTGGGTCGGCCTACCAAGGCAACTAAACCACACCTGGTATCTGGGTTATCACTCATTTTCGAGTATCTCCAACATCGCTTCTGCCGCCTTTTGCTCCGCTTTCTTACGACTCGATGCCGTACCAACTTGTCTGCTTTCAGCGGCCTTACAACTGCAAGCCACTTCGAATATCTGATTATGATCGTCCCCGAAGATCGCTATGACCTCATAGGCAGGCAGTGGGTAACCCTTTCCTTGCAGCCATTCCTGTAAACGGGTCTTGGCATCTCGCGTGGTATGAATGTCAAGCGAAGCAATATCGGCAACAAACCATGAGGCGACAATCTCACTTGCCATGCCAAATCCAGCCTCCACTAACATCCCTCCCGCCAGTGCCTCGACAGTGTCGGCCATGATACTCGCTCGATGGCGGCCGCCGCTCTTTCGCTCACCGGCGCCCAATAACACCAAGGGGCCTAGCTCGAACCGCTCAGCAAGCGTCGCGAGCCCCTCTTTCGACACCAGTTTAGATCGGAGTCTCGACAGACTTCCTTCATCAAGATCGGGATAGTGAGAAAATAAGAGCTCTGCCACGACAGCGTTAACAAGCCCATCGCCAATAAACTCAAGACGCTCATTATTATCTGCACCAAAGCTTCGGTGGGTCAGCGCGCGCACGAGCAGCGCCGGCTCCTGAAACTGATAGCCGATGGTTCGCTGCAAGGCTGCGTGCTTTGGTTTCATTGTAAGAGTAGCCAGTTTCGTCTCCCGGGCTAGCGGCCATCTACTTAAACGGTACCGAAGTCCCAGACACCTTGTATAGGACCGACCAACGGAAAAACTGTCTGATACTGGAGCGTCAAAATAACGCCTGTGCGACGTCGATCAATGGACACTTTTGACGCTTCAACCTGCGAAATGCGGTTGATCAACCACGCTTTTCGAAGCGCTTCTCTGACATCCGCACTTTGGTCCTGCCCTGGCACGTAGCTAGACGCCACAGACTCCATGGCGCTCACAATGGTTCTGTGCTCCATGAACACTGGCAATACTCGCAGTAAGCCGGTCAGAGCTACCCAGGCCGTAACGATGACACACATGATCGAAAAGCTGGATGAGCCTCGCATGCGACGAGGAGCGTATGAGCTCCGGTACCGAGTCAATGCAAGCCTCCTGCGCGCTCGAAACTCGGAATGCTAAAGAGTGACTCCCAATGCATCCAAATGGCAACCGCCTCCCCCACAATGTCACGCTCTGGAACCTGACCCCATACGCGACTATCGCTGCTGTTATCTCGGTTATCACCCATCATGAAGTAGTGACCAGGTCTCACAACAACGGAGAAATCTCGAATCGGCCTCAGCTGGTCAATCTGTACCAGATGGCTTCTGCCCTCACGAGGTTCTTCTAAACCGATCTGAATTCGGCGGGCACCGGGTACGTCGGTTAGCCATTCTCGTGGCACTTCCTGTCCGTTAACGGTCAATTGCTTGTTTCTGTACTGAACGCGATCTCCGGGCACACCTATCACTCGCTTGATGTAGTACTGATCATTTGCGTGGGGCGGATAAAAGACCATCACATCACCCCGTTTGGGCGCACCAACATCCCACACCTTGGTGCGAGTCACGGGAAGACGGAGGCCATATCGATACTTATTCACCAAAATGTAGTCACCGACCTGAAGGGTCGGCACCATCGACGATGAGGGAATCTGAAATGGCTCGTAGAGAAAAGATCGAAGCACGAGCACAAAGGCAAGTACCGGAAAAAACGACTTCGCATATTCGACCACAACAGGATCAGCCGCTTCGCGAGATGCACTCTCGATGAATAACTTGGCGTCGGCAGACTCTGACTCATTCCAACGGGGATACTGTTTTTGTAGCTCGGCGAGTCTCTCCGAACGTGCGGACGCGAACAGAAAACTGTCGATCAGCCAAACGGCGCCGCTAGCCCCAACGATCAGTGTCAGGATGAGGGGCAGGTCAATATTCAATGGAAGATCCTCTTCGGCTTTTGGCTAGTCTACCTGAAGCACTGCCAAGAAGGCGGTCTGTGGGATCTCTACATTACCCACCTGCTTCATGCGCTTTTTCCCTGCCTTCTGCTTCTCAAGAAGCTTTTTCTTTCGCGTTACATCGCCGCCATAACATTTTGCAGTCACATTCTTTCGTAGCGCTTTCACTGTTTGACGGGCTACGATTTTCCCACCAACAGCGGCCTGAATAGCGACATCGAACATTTGACGCGGAATCAGTTCTTTCATCTTTTCAGTGAGAACACGGCCACGGCTTTGGATGTAATCTCGGTGAACAATAACAGAGAGCGCATCCACTCTATCGCCGTTGATCAACACGTCTAGCTTGGAAAGCGGTGCCGTCTCAAACCGCTCAAACCCATAGTCAAGTGATGCGTACCCGCGGCTCGCCGACTTCAACCTATCGAAGAAATCCAGCACCACTTCGGCCATGGGAATATCGTAGATAACCTGAACTTGTTGGCCGAGGAACTGCAAATCCACTTGCGAGCCGCGTTTCTCGACACACAAAGTAATAACTGCCCCCAGATAATCCTGCGGTGTCAGTATCGTGCATCGCGCTATCGGCTCTCGCATACTCTCGATATCACCGAGATCGGGCAACTTTGAAGGGTTATCGACATTGACGACATCGCCTGATTTTTTGACAACCTCGTAGATAACGGTAGGTGCCGTTGTAATGAGATCTAGATCGTACTCACGCTCGAGCCGTTCCTGAATGATCTCCATGTGAAGCATTCCTAGAAAGCCACAGCGAAAACCGAAGCCAAGCGCATCGGAGGTCTCTGGTTCGTAGAAGAGGGACGCATCATTGAGTGTGAGCTTTCCGAGGGCATCTCTGAAGTCTTCGTAGTCGTCGGCATTGATGGTAAAAATGCCTGCATAGACCTGCGGTTTTACCTCCTGAAAGCCAGGTAATTCAGCTGTCTCAGGCGCACCTGATGCAATCAGCGTGTCGCCTACAGGCGCGCCCTTAATGTCTTTAATTCCGGCGACAATAAACCCGACTTCACCTGCTTGAAGCTGATCTGTCACCGTTCGTCGTGGTGTAAAGACCCCGATCATGTCAGCTTGATGGGCCTTTCCGGTGGACTTCACCACAAACTTATCGCGCTTTTTAATTTGTCCCTGCTTGACGCGCACTAACGAAACGACCCCCAGATAGTTGTCAAACCAAGAGTCGATAATGAGCGCCTGTAGCGGCTCGTCTCGATCGCCCTCAGGCGCAGGAATATGCTCCACTAAATACTCGAGCGCATCCTCGATCCCGAGGCCGGTCTTGGCACTAACAGGCACAGCCTCGCTCGCCTCAATGCCAATGATCTCCTCGATTTCATTTTGAACGCGCTCAGGTTCTGCCTGAGGCAAATCCATCTTGTTCAGGATCGGCAGCACCTCAAGGCCCTGCTCTATCGCGGTGTAGCAGTTAGCGACCGACTGTGCCTCGACACCCTGTCCCGCATCTACCACTAACAGAGCACCTTCACACGCGGCCAGAGAGCGCGATACCTCATAGGAAAAGTCTACGTGTCCGGGCGTATCGATGAAATTGAGCTGATAGACCTCGCCATTGCGAGCTGTGTAATTCAGCGTGACGCTCTGCGCCTTGATCGTAATGCCACGCTCACGCTCAAGGTCCATAGAGTCGAGTACTTGCTCGGCCATCTCTCTGTCGGTTAAACCACCGCAATGCTGAATAAAACGATCAGCCAAGGTCGACTTACCGTGGTCGATGTGGGCAATGATGGAAAAGTTGCGAATGTGACTCAGATCGGTCACGGCGGCTCCCTAAAAGTAAATAAGGGCTTTTAGTAAGCCCTCGTGCGCGCGGAGTTTAGCGCAGGGTCCTGCGTAATGACCACTCAATGGTCAGTCATTTTCCGGTACTTTGATACCAATGAACTGTGGCGCCCCCTGCCGGATTAGACGCACCGATACAGAGTCTCCTGGTTCTAGGTCATCTGCCGCCGCTGCCATATCACCTAGCCGACTAATCGCAGAGCGGCCAAATCGGGTCAAAATATCCCCAGCTCTCACGCCACCCTCGAAGGCGGGTGACCCTGGCTCGACTGAGCTAACAACCACACCACCACGGAGTGCGGGCCCCGAATCATCGGATTCCTCTAATTCCTTGACGGTCATCCCCAATACACTGACCGTTCCCGGTTCGCTGGGCGCTGTCACTACTCTGGCAATCTCATCGGCCTCTAAAGCGCCAATTTCAACCTCAAGCAGCGTTTCCTCTCCATCTCTGATGATGGTGACATCCACCACATCTCCCGGCGCGAGCAATCCCACAACATGCGGGAGGTCGGCGGAAACCTCTATCTGTGCGCCATCCACCGCAACGATGATATCCCCCGACTCGATACCCGCACGTTCAGCAGGTGAGTTACCGCCCACCTGCGCTACTAGGCACCTCGCGGACGATCCAAATCAAATGACTCGGCAAGCGTTCGATCCACATTTTGAATACTGACACCCAACCAACCTCGAACGACCTCGCCATTTTCCCGCAATTGCTTAACGATGTTACTGACAACGCGCGCAGGAATGGCGAAGGACAACCCAATTGAGCCACCCGAGCGAGTAAAGATCTGCGAATTTACCCCGACAACCTCTCCTGCCAAGTTGAAGAGTGGACCTCCTGAGTTACCGGGATTAATAGCAACATCTGTCTGAATGAAAGGAACATAGTTTTCGCCCCTTTCCGTTGGCAAACTTCGGCCTTTTGCACTGACAATGCCGGCAGTCACGGAGTAGTCGAGGCCAAACGGTGAGCCAATCGCTAGAACCCACTGCCCCACCTTCAAATCCTCGGAATTACCCAAACTTAAAAAGGGTAATCCCTCGGCGTCGACTCTAAGCAAGGCGAGATCTGAGCGCTGATCAGTGCCGATGACTTCGGCGTCGAACTCCCGTCGATCAGAAAGCCTGACGATCACCGTGTCAGCGCCATCCACTACATGATGATTGGTGACAATGTAGCCGTCACTCGAGATGACAAATCCAGAGCCTGTTCCACCAGCTCGGGGCGCCGGCGGATTGCGATACTGAAAAAATCGACGAAGCGCCTCAGGTAACTGCTCCAGCTCTTCCAGCTCTTCCATTTGATCGCGAGAGAACCTTGATGGCGCTGTAACCTCCGCAATGATCTTCACTACAGCGGGCGATTTCTCTTCAACGATGGTCGCAAAATCTGGAAGTGACGCCGTCGCGAAATGACTGGCACACACAAGAAGCACGGCCAAAGTGAATCGAACCATCATTTAAAACATCCTTTTAACCAAAACCTTACATTTAGATCCGAACAGCATTAGCGCATGATCGGTCTTAAATTCCCTAGGACTGGATTTGCACTATGGCCTTATCCGCTGTGAACTCGACTACCCGTTCCAGTTGCGGCTCTACTGCCCCGAAGAGGGATCGGCTGCTCATCCAGCGCAACACAGCAAATGCGCCCAATAAGCCAACGAAAAAACCCATAGCTGCTCTAGCATCACTGTCAGCTCCAACCATAAACGCTAGCGTGATGCCCGACACCAGCGGCACTCCGTACAACATTAGCGCTCCTACAGACAATGTGGATCTGGGTATCGATATTTCAACCCTGTCATTTACTGAACAATCAGCTGCTTTCAGAGCGTCAGACTCGCGCGCACGCACGAGCCCTTTATCACTGGTCAAGACACCAGCCAGTGTCCTATGACCACAGCCAGAGCGAGCGGCACAGGAGCCACAGGCAGAGCTCCGAATGGTCTCGACCCATACGGCCGCGTCCTCTAGAGCCACGACCCTGCCGGTCTCAATAATCGTCATTGCGCTACCGACTCGGTGCGACACGCACGGCTTCAGCAATCAACCGAGCGGCGGCGAGCGGGACCTCGCCTATTACCGTCACCAAAATACGTGTGCCCGAGACAACGCTACCCCTGGAGTAGGTCAAGGTAGCACCGTGCCGCACAGCTCCCTCACCCGGTGATAGATCATCCGGGAGCGGCTCGAAGACAACCGTCGCAGCAGCGATACCGTCACTGACAAACAATGCTTTTTCTTCAAAACCGCGGGCAAGGCTAGCTTTATAGCCATAAGGTAAACCGACAATATCAAGGTGCTGCATTAACGCTGTAGGCCTCTCTGTCGCGTCTGCCGGGTCTTTCGGTGTCACTGTGATTGAAGCGTATTCATGTCGTTCTAAAAGCTTCCCATCCTCACTGAATGACTCGGATTTAAGGATCAATCCGGACACATCATCCAGAGCGAGTCGATACCCCAGACGCAGTCCGTCTCTAGGCCTCAGATGCAAGGCAGAAGTGGGCCTGCCTGCTACTTTCGGGCCGGGCTCGAGATGCAGCGAATAAACGGCGGTCAACTCGCAGGCAGTGACAGCGGGACCGAGGGCGCCCAAACCCTTTGCGTCTCTTCAGTCGCAGGCGCATTGAGGTAATTGAGTTGACCCAGATCCTCCCCGGCGACATGGGACTTGGCGATAAAGTTTCTTGCGCCGGAAGACTCCTTGAGAAATGTGCCGGAGTACGTAACGTTCTGATGCGACTCTTGAATCTGATCGACAGCACGCGCAATCGACTCGTCAATATCGCACTTAGCTTGAGCGTTGCCGAGTGAGGGCAGCAATGCCGTTGTGGCGATGGCAATGGAGAAAAGCGCGTATCTCAACTGGGTCACCGCCACCTCAGCTGCTATTGGCTGTCTGTTGGATCGACTGACCGGGCGACAAGAGGCGTAATAGAGGCCGCTGAAGCAGTGGAATTATGCACTTTCAGCAACGACTCGAACCGTTCGTCGGCAAGCCGGTTATAGCTTGCTCTGTTGCTGTACGGGTCAACCGTAGTCACCGACGCCGGTGTGGTTACCGTGCGTGGCTGCATTACTTGAGATTCTGCAAAACTCGCTTGCACCGCGCCCGTGCCAGGGACTTGGACTATCGCACCTGGCGCTGTGATTGAGTTAACCGGCGTCTCGTTGAACAACAGGGCCTGCTGACCACCAAGAACAACCGCTACTGTCACCGATGCGGCAACAGCCATTGACATCAATGGATTTGCATACCGTCGTTTTTCCGACGAAATTGTCGTTCGAACAGCCTCGCTGACATCGATCTCGAGCGTCGACGCCAGCTGCCCAGTCATCGACTCGCGGATTAACTGTTGTCGCCGCCAATACGCACGTAACTCGTCAGACCCAGCAACACCCCGGAGCGCTCGCGCCATGTCGAGATCATTCGCCTCGCCGTCCATGAGGGCAGACAGGCTTTCCTGCTCTACCGATGAAGCTGTACCGCTCGCCAATTTATCGTCGTGTTCTGTCAACCTTCGTTCCCCTGCAGTTGCTGAGCCACTTTTATATCGATGGCTTCACGCGCCCGAAAAATCCGGGACCTGACTGTACCAATCGGACACTCTAAAACGTCCGCTATCTCCTCGTAACTCAAGCCTTCGAACTCACGCAGTGTAAGCGCAGCTCTTAACTCTACTGGCAATTCCTCTATGGTTCGAGAAATTAACATTTCTAATTGCTGACCCATAATCACCTCGTCCGGTGACTCGTGGTCTTTTAAGCGGCCCGGGACGTCAAACACTTCCGAGTCGTCCAGTGCCATATCAGACGAAGGCCTCCGCCCCAGTGCAACGAGGTGATTCTTCGCCGCATTGGCAGCAATGCGATACAGCCAGGTGTAAAACGCACTGTCGCCGCGAAAGTTGGGAAGTGCTCGATAGGCTTTGATAAAAGCCTCCTGAGTCACATCTTCAACCTCAGCCGCATTGTTCAGATAGCGCGAAACAAGTTGCGCTACCCTCCCCTGATACTTCAAGACCAGAAGATCGAACGCGCGAGAATCTCCTTTTTTTGCGCGTTTTACGAGCTTGTCGTCACCATCGCTGAGTGCCAAAGTACCGCTTCCCACTTAGCAGACCTGGCGTCTACCACTTCTGCCCAATCTGTTTTCTGTTTCATATGACGTTTGATGTTTCGAAAAGTTCAATTTATTTGACACAATATTCAAACGCCGCTCTGTCCTTGCAGAGTGCCGCAGCTGTTAGACGGAGTCCATGGTGCGAGATACACATTTTGATGTTCTGATCGTCGGAAGCGGCGCGGCAGGTCTCAGCCTTGCGCTCCAGCTTCCGGAGACTCTCTCCATCGGCTTGTTATCGAAGTCGGATTTGAATTCGGGCTCCACCTCCTGGGCTCAGGGTGGAATGGCCGCGGTATTACATGAGCGAGATACCATTGAGTCGCATGTCGCTGACACCCTGCAAGCCGGGGCGGGTCTCTGTCATGAGGATGCGGTGACATTCACCGTTGAGCAAAGTCGCTCAGTTGTCGACTGGCTTGTCGCTCAGGGAGTTGATTTTGATCTAAGGAACGATCAACCAGATGATGAGTTCAGAGAGTTTCACCTGACTATGGAGGGTGGGCATTCCATACGAAGAATCCTCCACGCTGCCGATCAAACTGGCAGCGCTATCTCAGAAGCCCTCAATGCGCGCATTACCGAACGCCCCAATGTAGAAATTCTAACCGACCGTTGCGTTGTCGATCTCATTGTCACGAATGGCGAAACTAACGGTGCCTATGTGTTGAATACCAGTACTGGCGTTGTGGAAACCATGGGCGCTAGGGCTATTGCATTGGCGACAGGCGGAGCCAGCAAAGCGTACTTGTACACGAGCAATCCCGACGGAGCGACAGGCGACGGTATCGCTCTGGCATGGCGCGCAGGTTGTCGGGTGGCGAATCTTGAATTCAATCAATTTCACCCCACCTGTCTGTATCACCCGAAGGCGCGAACGTTTTTGCTAACGGAAGCACTAAGAGGTGAAGGTGCGACGCTGCATTTACCGTCGGGCGAGCGGTTCATGCCGCGCTTTGACCATCGAGCAGAACTCGCTCCTCGAGACATTGTTGCTCGCGCTATTGACCATGAAATGAAGCGATTGGGTCTTGAGTGTGTCTACCTGGACATCACGCACAAGTCAGATGAGCAGATCCAAGAACACTTTCCCACGGTTCAAGCCCGGTGTGCGGAGCTAGGTATTGATATCGCTAGAGAACGAATACCCGTTGTTCCGGCAGCACACTATACCTGTGGCGGCGTGGTGGTAGACCAGTATGGCGCCACTGATATACGCGGACTTTACGTCATAGGCGAAACGGCCTGCACAGGTCTGCACGGTGCGAACCGAATGGCGAGTAATTCTTTGCTCGAATGCTTTGTTTATGCATCCAGTGCTGCGCGGCACATGAGCACCAGCCTACCCGATACCGTGCCCGATCGATTGCCAACCTGGGATGACAGCAGGGTCCGAATGTCCGATGAAGCAGTTGTTATTCAGCACAGCTGGCACGCCCTGCGACGTCTTATGTGGGATTACGTTGGTATTGAGAGAACCAATAGACGACTAAAGCGAGCTGAGAACCACATTTCCGTTCTGGAACAAGAAGTCGACGAGTACTACGCGAGCTTCACCATTACCAAAGAGTTGCTTGAACTCAGAAATCTGACGCTGGTTTCTAAGTTGATGATCGACTCGGCTCAAAGCCGAAAAGAGTCGAGAGGGCTGCACTTCAACAGTGATTACCCGTCAATGCTTAGCGAGGGCCGTGATACCGTTCTGGTTCCCGAGAATGGGAAGGTCACCGCAACTGAGTTGCCGAAGTACAGATAAGAGGGACCTACCGCTCAGGCGCCCCTCGCTTGTACTCTCTTATTGCGGACACGATAGGTTCAAGCGCGTCGTCAGGATTGGAGCGCCCCATTAGCCATTCGAACATATCTTGGTCGGCCGAACTCATTAGCTCTCGATATAGCGCTTTGAGATCGGGTGATAAACGCGGATATTCATCAGCAACAAAATCAGCCAAAAACAGGTCAAGTTCGAGTAATCCACGCCGACTTGCCCAGCGCATTCTGTTATGGTCATCTTCCGTCATGGCGGCACCATAACGGAAAGAAGACCGCCATTCGATAGCGATGGGACATATGGGGATAAAATCGTGAGTCAAAACTTGAGCGACCACATAATTTCGTTCGATGGAGCCGACGTTCGCGACGTACTTCATGGTCAAACGACGCGAAATTTTAAAACACTCGACCTGAATCACCCCATCGACGGCGCCTTTTGTGATCTCAAAGGTCGTGTGATTACCGACTTCACAGCTGTGCTCACGTCAGAAACGACTGTGCTCATGCGCGTAAGCCACGGTGTTGCTGCATTACTCCAACAACACCTTGCCAAATATCTGATGTTCTCAAAAACAAAAATGACAAGGCTTGACTGGCATTGTTGGGGGTGTAGCGATAGTTCAGAGAGTGCGACCTCAGGCATACGCGTTCCGCGCCCAGATGGCCACTCTGAGTTGTGGTCATCGCCATCAAACACGCCCACGCATGCAATACCAGCAAACGATTGGCTACTATTCCGAATTAGTCGCGGATTGGCTCGAATCCACGAACACAGCGTTGGTAAGTATCTACCGCAAGACCTCAACTACGACCTGAATGGATTCATTGATTTCGATAAAGGGTGTTACACGGGGCAAGAAATCATTGCCCGCCTCCACTACCGAGGTCAGCCAAAGCGACGCCTTAGCCTACTAGCGGTGAGATCATCGACTCAGCCAGCCAATGATGAGAGGGTCATTGACAGATCAACGGGCAAATCAATCGGCTCAGTCGTGGAGGTAGTCCAAAATGACGATGTCTATCTTTGCCTCTGCGAGGCTGTCATCGACGTAGCCGCTTTGGATGTTGAACTGGACGGCAACCCGGCTAAAACAGTGGCCTTTATCGGAAAAAATACCGAGTAAGACCGTTAGCACGCAGTCTCCCATCGAATAGCCGCTCCCCCTGCATAGTGAGCCACTGGTTAGTGGCGCTAAAGTGGGCGCAATCAAAGAACCCACGATAGGCACTCAGCGGTGATGGATGCGGAGCCATCAGTACCAAATTACGTGGGCCATTTACCAAAACACTTTTTTCTGCGCGTGAGCACCCCAGAGCAAAAAAGCTGTTGGCTGTTCCGAGGCAGCAACGACACCGATAATTCGATCAGTAATCGTCTGCCAGCCCAGACCTTTATGTGACTCAGGCTCACCGGCACGGACACTCAATGTCGTGTTCAGCAGTAAAACACCCTGCTCCGACCATCGTCCGATCTGAAAACGGTTGCCCACAGCCACGCCTAAGTCTCGCTCCAGCATCTTCCCAATATTTATGAGTGACGGTGGCGCGGGCGTCGACTCCCAGACTTCGAACGCGCGCCCCGTAGCCTGATGCTCACCGTGATACGGATCCTGCCCCAGTATCACCACCCGCACGTCGCTTGGTCTCAAGCCTTCGAGCGCAGCAAAAAGACGGTCAAATTGAGGGTAGTACACATAACCGTTCGCGAGCTCCTGAGCTAGTTGGTTCTCTATGCCGTGAGCGGTGACACTGGTCAATACGTCGTCGAGGTGAGATCGCCAATCGACGGGGCAGATATCTACTAATGTCATGACACTGGAGGCTCTCTCGCATAGCTTGATGAAGCGACGCTCAACTGTAACACTGGCGTCGAAAGCCTGTGGCATGAGTTGATCGCTTGGGGAATAACACGACAGAACATCAGATTGTTGCCAGTCTGAGAGATAAAAGCTTGCAGCAATTAGCACCCTGTCTGTCACTCGTGATAGAGGAGACAGCGGACTATCTCTTTACACTGTCCACCAGCTCACGTCTTGATCGAAATAATCAAGATCGATGTTACAAGGCGTTTGTTCTATTGCAGAGCAGCTCGAAGACCATAGTCAGCGAAATCATCAGCGCAATTTCACTGGCATTTGATGACTATAAGGTACCCGCAGTTCCGGGTAAGGATGAGGATGAATTTACCGATGGGCGTTTAGCACTCGTCGCCCTTGAGGAGTTTGAGGATACACTTGCCATAGAAAAGATCGTTCGCGCAGGCACTGAACGTTTTTGGCTCGAGATGGAAAGTGTCATGCTGCGAATTGCCAAGGGGTTAGGCATTCCGCCCGACGCTGTTGAGTTGCCGGTCAGCCCACGAACCATTTGTAGTGCCTACCGACAATCCCTGAAAAACCTTGAATTTCCACGTGCCTTTTTGGTCGACGCGGACAGCGCGTTCGTGCGCAAGCTACTGCCTGAACTAGCAACGATCTATCAGGCATTAAACGACTATCTAATTTCTTTGGACTTGTTGCCTGAAATTGAGGAGCATCTGAAAACCACAGGATCGCAAATCTTAATCAAAGCTACTGAACCGATTGATCCTCAGCTCAAGCCGAGCCCCATGTTGACGTGGACCCCAGGGCGTTTGTGCGCGACGGGATCTCAGTGCCAGAGCAAGGCAGCGCAAACACACACTCCGAGGCTAGCCTAATTCACTCTAATGAGTGGGTAGATGCGATAGCCTCACAAATGCTCGCAGGCGATGTATCGACCTCCGTTTTCCGTCGACAAAGTTTATCTGCACAGATCCCTCCGGATACGTTGCTTAGTGCTGCCGGCGGCAGAACAACGTTCGCACCCACGAGGCTTGAGCCGATCTCAAGGGACAGTGATGAGCGAGACCGGATGCTAGCGAGTGCTAAGAACCTCATCAACGCTGAGCAATTAAATACAGCGGAAATAGAAGCCGAGGCCTTACGACTCGCCCGAGAATTGGCCGAGTTACGTCGTAAACGCAGCGAATCTCGGTATTCATTGGAATCGATATTAGACGCCGTGTCGTTTACACCAAAACCCAGCATTCATGCCAGATTGACCGAAGCATTTAAAATTTCCTCGGGCTTGTTCGACTTCGTGTTCGATCGAGTCGCACCTCCCCCTAAGATGCAGGCACCATTGTCGAATTTAGAGCTTTGCTTCCTGGAGCTATCGCTGGCAGACCAGCACTTTTTGATTGAGGGTGACCATCCGGGTCGAATTTTAATTGATCGTATCGCTGACGTAGTCAGTTTGATGCCCCGAGGCAAGGAACGGAACCTAGAGGAGTTCATCGAGATACTCGATGCGCTCAGCACTCGCTTTGATGGGTCCCAGATCCAGCTCTCACTGGCAGTGGACGCACTGGCTGATTTATCAGCAACATTGGTTAGGCAGCAGCGGCTGAATCGAGATCGTCTGATCGCTAGAGAAAATGCTCGAGACCGCATTGATACGGCGCGGTCATCCGTTATCTCGATTGTCAATAAAGTACTTGGCAGCACTGCCCCGACTCAATACCTGAGTCAAGTTATTACAGAAGGGCTCTTTGATCACTGGGTGGTGGGTACACTCAAAGGGCAGCCGTCGACGGACATCGAGACGACACTTAAAAGCCTGACTAGGTTCACAGGGCACGGTGATGAGCCCCCTGACACATCAATGGATCTCTCGCTTGCAATGGTTACGCTTGGGGATGTTGTCGATCAACGCCCAGCGACAAAACAGGCGCTCATAGCATGCGATGAATCAAGACATATGAAGGCTGAGCAGGCTGCTGTTGAACCCCCTCACAATTGGGGCACCGACATTGATCTGACGCCGGAAGAAGTCGAGCAGCACCTTACAAGTAGAAAACGGCTCGCGCGCGCTGTTGATCGGGCTCAAAAGCTCGCAATGGATACGTGGTTTCTGCAAAAGCACCACTCTCGATATCGCTACTTACAACTTGTCTGGGTTAATAGACACAACACTCGATTCGTGTTCAGTGACGAGCGCGGAATAAAGCAGCGAGACATTACGGTACTGAAGCTCGCTTCAGAACTGGGCCGTTCGTTAAAGGCACTCTCAACCCTCGAGCAACTGAGCTTAGTCGAGCAAACGTTATTCTCGAAGCTCAGTGATACAAGAGATGAGTTAAGCCAGCAGTTCGCTGACAAGCATAGTCACCTGAAGACTCGACTGCAGCATGAACTCGAGCGCGCGATGAGACGAGCCAGAAGAATGGGTGTTAACGACTACCTGGTCGATTTTCCTGTTCCAATGGATTTAAGTTCGGAGAGTTTGAGCGAGGCATTGCAAAATCAAAACCTGCATTGCTACATCGTTGTAAAATTAACAGCGGCTCGCGCCTACAGCGTTGTAAATTCGACTGACGTCAATGACATAGGTACGAAAATAGCGGCCGCCCTATCAAGCGAGGTCGTGCCCGAGCTCTCAATCCAAGCGATCGATGGTAGAACAGAGCTTAAGTTTGCGTTGGCCAGCGATTCTGCCATTGAAAGCAAAGAAGATAAGTTAATTTTAAGTAATGAAAACAGCTTGTTACGAGACTTTTCTCCAAAGTCTCTTGATGATGCCGTTAGCATTGCGTTGGACAGAATAGATCCTCTTACTTTTGAAATGAGGCTACGGCCCGTAGTCAGGGTATCAGTAAAAGTCGACCAGCCTCCGCAAACGGCTTACTTGCTGTGCCACTCTGACGATTCAAAGCGCGAGGACAAAAACAGGCAACAATTTAGACAGAGAGACATACAAATCGCTGGCAACCTCATCGAGATAAGCGAGGCGTGCAAACTCTTGGAATCGCTTGAGGCATCAGGAGCACCGTCAACGCATATCCTAGTGAACTTGAGCCAAGAAACCTGCCTTTTTACGGGGACACTCGATTACATCCTAACGTTAATTTCAGAGCACACGGTGGGCACGTCTCAAATTAGCTTTGTTGTTCCTGATTCATTGACAATCAGAGAGTCTATTGTCTGTCACAGGCTCACTTCTGCCCTTAGATCGATTGGTTGCCACATAGTGATAGAGAACTATAACCCAACGCGAGGCGACTCGAACTCTTTAGAACAGCTCCATGCGAGTGACATTGTCCTCGACCCCGGGTTTTGGGAACAAGCAGCGCAACAAGAACCGTGGGCGTCCGTGCTACCACAGACTATTTCCGACGTACACCACATACTCGGTCACTCTGTGATTGTGAGGGAGCCTGTCACTACCGCACGTATTGACTCGAGTGGCGTAGACTATGTTGAGCGATATTCGAAAGTAGCGCTGGCGCCTGCTGAATTTTTAACTTCTCTATCCAAGCAGCTAGCTAGCGACCTTTGAACTACGCCACGCGTCAACACTAACGGCTATCACGCCCAGCCAGACCAAACCAAAGGTCAGTGCCGTAATGAGATTTGCGGGCTCCTTTAAAATCAAAATGGCCACCAGCAACTGTAAAGTTGGGCCCACATAGGTCAGTAGCCCAATGGTTGAGAGCGATAACGATCTGGTGGCAGCTACGTAGGTCAGAAGAGGGGTTGCGGTAAAAACGCCACTGAATAACAGAAAGAGATCGACTCGAGCCCCATGAACGCCTAAGCCGGCACCATTAGTCAGCACCAGCCAAACAATGGCAAATGGCGCCATACAGAGGGATTCCAGAAACAATCCCTGAAGCGAATCAGCCTCGATCTGCTTTCTTATGGCCGCGTAGAGCGCAAAACTCAGCGCTAGTGTGAGCGATACCCAAGGCAGACTCCCATAGGACACGAGCTGAACGAGCACAGCAGCGATAGCCAGGCAAATGGCTAGCATCTGCACAGGCTTAGGTTTCTCTCCAAACACAAAAACACCTAACGCGATGGTAAGCAAAGGCAACATGAAGTAGCCAAGGCTTGCCTCAGTAGCTCGTTCGTTGGTCACCGCAAAAACATAGACACCCCAGTTGATCGTCAGCATAAAGGCTGCCAGCGCTACCCAACCGAGAAACCTAACTGACGATACGAGAGCAAGCGTCTCTCTGAGTCTTCGGTAATAAAGGATGATGACCAGTGTAACTGGCAAGGTCCAAAGGCCCCGATGCGCCATCACATCGATCGGCTCGACTGGCTTCGTTTGCATCCAGTAAAGCGCGGCGAAGCCCCAAATAAAGTTAGCAATGAGTGCGAGTCCTATGCCTCGCAGCGCTTCGGTATTACTGCTCAAGTGATATGCTTCCGTCTGGCTGCCCGATCCCGGGCGCGCTACTTAATCACCCACGCGTCTGAGGTGCAAGCCGTGATTCATACCGACGATCAGAGACGCCTGCTGTGCTAGGCGAGAGTCGCGTTGCGACACGCTGGGTTTTAGCAGCCACGCTAGCGTTGTTCGGGGTATTAACGTTTCCAACCAGTGTAGGTGCCCAACAACTTGAACAACACGTCTCAGTCCTACCTTTTAACGTCAGTCTGCAGCGAATCGAGGGGCCATCGCGGCGCCATTTTTCCGAGCGATGCAGCGCGTTCCTCGTCGGCTTCGATGACAGAGAAGCTATCCTGCTCTCCGCATGGCACTGCATCGACGGTCAACTGTCGCCTTTGCGACAACCCACGGTATCGGTGCGGGGCAATACTGTCGAGGTAACCATCATTGAGAGCGGACAAACCATGGATCGAGACTGGCTCGTCATGAGAGCACCGCGTGCCGCGTTTACCGCATTAACACCCATCAAAGTCAGCGAGCGTCCTGTGGCCGACGATGAATCGCTCATTGCCATTGGTTGGGGACGCGAGACTGATTGGACTGATATAGAACCGAGCGCTCTTGAGTGCCCTGTTATCAGCACAAGTTCTTCACTGACACTCCGTTGTGGACTGACCAAAGGTGACTCAGGCGGCGTTGTGGCAAGACAGCTTGAAAACGGCCAGCTCGAAGCGGTTGGCATAATCTCGAGCGGAGATTCGATCTCGCTCAGTTACGCGTTCCCCTCGTGGCGGCTGCCCAATGTTTTTGACTAATGACCTTGTCTCGCAGGCGCGGGTGCACCAATGTGTGATTCACCCCGGCGTTTTGCCAAACCGATCTGCTTCTGACGCTCCGCGAATCGATCTTTCTGCTCATCTGTGTGCGCGTCGTAGCAGCGCGGACATGAAACCCCAGGCACATAATGCGGTGACTTCTTTTGAGCATCGTCTATGGGAAAGCGGCAGGCAAAACATTGATCGTAACTGCCCTTCTCCAATTTATGGTCAACCGCAACTCGGCTATCAAAGACAAAGCACTCGCCTTCCCAGCGCGAATCATCCTCTGGGGTCTGCTCTAGGTAATTGAGGATGCCACCTTTGAGGTGCCAGACGTCTTCGAATCCCTTGGAGACTAGAAGTGACGTAGATTTCTCACACCGAATACCCCCGGTGCAAAACATCGCCACTTTTTTATGTTTACTGGGGTCAAGGTTCTGATCTACC
Organism: Halieaceae bacterium; assembly: GCA_038143085.1. Taxonomy (GTDB): domain Bacteria; phylum Pseudomonadota; class Gammaproteobacteria; order Pseudomonadales; family Halieaceae; genus Luminiphilus. Next base: position 197,349 of record JAYQLG010000008.1, on the reverse strand, counting down.
CAATCGGGGAATTCTCTGAAACTGTTGGTATGTGGGTTTACCGCTCCTTCAAAGGTGCCAATTTCAACTTCGTACTGATTGCGCGTGTCGATTACCAAGACTTCCGGATCGTCAATCAGGGCATTCCATTCTTGAGGAGACGCATAGCGCCCGACACATTCGTTGGGATCAATGTCCGCCTGCCCCATGGTAACGATTTCGCGCTTTAGCTTGACCTTCATTCGCAGGAACGGACGCTCCTCATGATAGGAGAACTTGTGGTCTAGGTCTGCCAAACGCTCGTCTGCGGTCAGGTATTCGAGCAGCGCTTCAATGGCAGCGGTACTGCCCGCAACAGTGCCGTTAATGCCCTCCCGCGCGAGCAGCAACGTTCCCTTGATGTTCCTTTCTAGACAAAAATTAAGTAGCGGCTCTCGCAGCGCCTCGAAGTCATCCAGCCGCACAAATCGATAGAGCGCGACCACCTGGGTGGATGCACTCGTCAGGTCTACGCTCACGCTTTACTACCGCCCATGCAGTTGGGTGAATCGGGTGAGCCATTTCGTTCAGACCACTCGCCCTCAGTGTAGGTATGTAAGGCAAGTGCGTGAATTGGTGATCCCATGAGCGGCTGCAGAATCCGGTAAACCTCCTGGTGCCGTTTCACCAGGCGAAGGCCTGCGAACCGATCCGAAACAAGCGTCACCTTGAAGTGACTTTCTGATCCTGAAGGGACATTGTGCATGTGGCTCTCGTTCACAATTTCCGCAAAAAAGGGCGAAAAATGCTCGGTTAGGCGCTGCTCAACTTGATCTTGGATTACCGGCATACGTTAGACTCACACTGGACGGGTATAGGATATCAGATACCTTTTTCAGCAGGGAACTGTCACCTGAAAACTGAGTACTGGAGGCAACACCATGTTCGATGTTTGGTTTGATGGCGAGTCAGTTGAGCCAGTTGTCATGCAGCGACTCGAGACGAAGCTTCAAGAGGCTTTCAAGGTGCCGGCCACTCAAGCTGCTGTGCTGGTCAACGGCAAGTCTCATCGTATTAAGCGCGGTTGCAGTGCTGAGGAAGCGCAGAAATTGTCAGAACAATTTGCCTCTTGGGGCGCAAAAGTACGTATCGAGGCGATTGAGCATCCAGTCGAATCCAGCACATCCGATGAAGTGCCATCACCAAGCAAAGCTTTACCGATCAGCTCGCTCACCCTTGCGGCAGCGGGCGAGACTATACCTACCCAACCCCGGGACACGACCCCACCATTGGTCTCAACAGATCATTTACAATTAGAGGATCACTAGCCTCAAGGAACTCATTGTGAGTGACACTGAAGACGGCACTTCCCTGCCGAGAGCGCCCTTTTGGCGTCACCTCTTAGCCATGGTGTATGACTTATTTCTTGTCATCCCCCTGCTGATGGTTACATCAGCTGTCTTGGTTGCGATACACGGTCCAACAGAAACTGCAGCCGTGAGGACAGTACCCGCCTGGCAGCAATGGAGTCTGGCCTATGTGGCCCTGATTGGTTTTTACGGTACGTTTTGGCGGCAAAAAGGACAGACGCTGGGCATGCAGGCGTGGCGCGTCAAGCTGGTGCCCAACGGGACATCAACGAGAGTTACCTGGGGTCAGGCGGCAAGTCGCATCATTGTGGCCTCTATGCCGTTTATCTTGGGCTTGATGCCCTATCAGGTATTTGATGTGAACGACGCGGGTCTCTGGCTTTACATCACTACCGCTGTGCTTGCGAGTTGCGGATTTTTATGGCGATTTTTTAATGAGGAGCGGTTGTACCTCCACGATTTAGTGACCGCCACCGAGCTGAGGCTGACCCCTCCGAGAAAAAAGACCTAGCACCCTCTCGCTATTGCTTTCTGAGAAGCAAAACCAACCCAACGCTCCAGCAAAGTATCACCGTCAGCAGCGCGGCTACGCCACCACTCATTCCCATGAGTAGCGTCACTGGGCCGAAAAAATCCTGGCTGATTCGGAACACAACTCCCGCCAGAACACCTACAAAAATACGGGCGCTCATGTTGGTCTCCCGGAGTGGACCAAAAATGAATGACATAGCGAGAATAACCAGCCCGGCGCATGACAAGGGTTGCAAGACCTTATTCCAGAAAGCCAACTCGATGTCGTTAGCCAATAGGCCTTGGCTGCGTAGGTAGTCGGCATAACCCCAGAGCTGACTCGCCGGCAAGCTCTCTGGTTTTACCGTATCCAGTGTAAGTAGGCTGGGGGTAATCCCGGACACCCACTCGCGTGTCGTTTGGCGCGATACTTGGGTACCGGAGGCGGTTATCTCTGTCGTCGCGACGCCCTCGAGTAGCCAGCGATCACCCTGAAATGTTCCACGGTCAGCGGCAACCGAGCGCTCAAGTGCACCGGACTCATCAAACTGGATAAGTGTTACACCAAAAATCAGGCCTCCGCGCTGCACCGCGTCGACGTGAACAAACGTGCCGCCATCTCTGTTCCATGCGCCATATCGACCCGCCAAATTAGGATCATCACGCTGCGCTAGCGCACGCTGACTGACCGCTAGTTGCTCCGAGACGGGTGCGACAAACTCACCGACACCAAATCCTGCCAGGGCGACAATGAGTGCTGGCTTTACCGCCATCCACGCTAGCTGCGGCATCGATAAGCCAGCGCTCCTGATGATCGTGAGCTCACTACTCGAAGCTAACCGCCCCAATCCGAAAAGTGCGCCAATCAAGGTTGCATAAGGCACGAACTCCTCGACCCGTCGGGGCAGCGTCAGGGCAATGTAAATCAAAAGATCAGAGAAACCGTAGGTATCACTGAGGTCGCCTAACCCATCGATCAGGTCGCTGAGCCCGTCTAAGATAACCAGCACGCCCAGCACACTCACAATTGACCACAGCAACGTCTCGAGCAGATAGCGGTCTAGGTGTTTCACCCGCGCCCCCTCACCCATTGTGAAAGCTCTTCTTTAAACAGCAGGTACAGTCCGCTGAGCATAAACAGGGCATGCACGACAATGAATGCCAGCGCGGAACTCGAGTCCTCGGAAATCGTGCGCGCTTGCGACAGGGCTACAAAATAGAGCAGGAATACCAGCAATGCCGGACCCAACCGCGCATAACGACCACGGCGCGAGTCTGTGCGGCTCAGAGGAATTGCGAACAACGCCATGATTGGAACGATCAGTGGCAGCGAAACCCGCCAGCCAAATATTGCTAAATGCTCCGGATTATCGGATGAAAGCAGCATTCGCGTTGGCAGGGTTTCGATTCGAGCCTGTGATCGCAATCCTCCTTCCACCTCGGGTATGAGCGAACGATAGCCACTAAATTGCGCCTCGGTCAGCTCAGCACTACCTGGCGTCATGTCGTACCGTTTTCCGTTAGACAAGGCCAAATATCGTCGGCCCGACGCTTGATCAATTTCGATCGATCCGGCATCGGCAAGCGTGGCCGACAGTGAAATGCCTGATTCGGCGCGCTGGCGCTCTGCTACGAAAACAGTATCCATGCGGCCGTCATCACCAATGCGTGCCACATAAGTAACGTAGTCACCACCACGCTGTTTCTTGAAACGACCCTCTGCCAATACGTGCATGCCTTCTGCGGAGCGAGGCTCTGACAGCAGTGCATTGGCTTTGAGCCCGCCATAGGGTCCAGCGAACAGTGCAATAACCGCAACACCTGCGGTGACAGCCAATGTTGCGGGAGCCACGTGTTTAAACAATTGCACCTGACTCGTGCCGCTCGCTCTTAAAATGATCATTTCGCTATCCGCGTAAAGGCGGCCAAATGACAATAGCAGACCAATATAGAAGCCAAGCGGGAGAATAAGTTCGAAAAAAGCCGGCAGCTTGTAAAGCATCACCGGAAGCAAAATGGCCGCAGACAAATCGCCAATAGCGGCTTCGGCTAAGTATTTTATAAACCGCCCACTGAACACCACCAAGAACAACACCAGCGACACCGCTAGCGTATGGGTTATGACATCGAGCGTAAGGTAACGAAGTGTACGCATTTTTTTACGACGGTTGGGGCGCTTAATTGGCCATCAAGGTTTAGTTCTGGCTGTCATCATCATACACTACGCGGCAGTTTGACCAGCCCGATTTACGTAAGGAAATACCATGAGCAAACTCACCGTACATGGCGCCAAAGCAGCGAGCGCAGCCACGTCTAAAAGCGATATTGTCGTTGTCCCGCTGTTCACAAATGAGGACCTCAGCACTTCCGCATCCGAGGTAAACGCTGCCGCCGGGGATGTCTTGCAGCGAGCAATCTCCATTGGCGATGCAGATGCAAAGCTGGGAAAAATAACCACCATGGTGGGCAGCGGAAATATTGCACGCGTCATGTCGGTAGGTTGCGGTGATCGCGCGAGTTTCAATCTTGAGGCTCAACTGTTGGTAACAGGCGCAGTATCGAGAGCGCTCGCCTCATCGAAGGCAAAAAACGCCATTTTTGTTGGAGATTCAATCGCTGACGACAAGGACGCGCTAGCTCAATTTTTGGAATTCTTAGGCCGTGACATGGCGATGGCCTGCTACCACTACACAGCAACCTTGGGTACACCTAAGCCGGGACCTACCTTTACGAAGCTGACTGTCGCGGTCGAGGCCATCTCGGCCGCAAAGGCGAAGCAATCCCTAAGCGTAGGCGCAACGATTGGCAATGGCGCTAACATGACGCGCGAGTTGGTTAATTTACCCGGCAACGTTTGCACTCCGTCCTACCTCGCCAAAGAGGGACGCGCGCTTGGCCGCAAATATGACAAGTTGTCCGTGTCGGTGCTCGATGAGAAGAAAATGGCCAGCATGGGTATGGGCTCGCTGCTATCGGTCGGCAACGGCAGCGATGAACCATCCAAGCTCATCGTCATGAAATATGAGGGCGGGCCTGCCAAGCAAGCCCCCTACTGTCTCGTTGGGAAAGGCATTACGTTCGACACCGGTGGTATCTCGCTCAAACCGGCCAAGGGCATGGAGTCCATGAAGTTCGATATGGGTGGAGCGGGATCAGTATTTGGCGTGATGCAGACGGTCGCCGAGTTGGGACTCAAAATCAATGTCATCGGTGTTGTTGCCGCGGCCGAGAATATGCCTAGTGGCTGCGCGACCAAGCCAGGTGATGTCGTTACATCAATGTCCGGTCAAACCATAGAAATTTTGAACACCGATGCCGAGGGCCGACTCGTGCTCTGCGATGCTCTGACCTACGTCGAACGATTCAAACCTGAGGAGGTTGTAGATATTGCGACACTTACGGGCGCCATCATCGTGTCATTGGGGCATGAGGCGTCGGGTCTTTTCGCCAATGACGATGGACTAGCCGAGTCACTGACTGCCGCAGGCCTCGCCTCAGGCGATGAGGCTTGGAGGCTGCCCATCAACAAGCGTTACGACCGTCAGTTGAACAGTAAGTACGCAGATATGCAGAACATAGGCACGGGTACAGCCGGCAGCATCACTGCAGCATGTTTCTTGGCTCGTTTCGCTGAAAAGTACAAGTGGGCGCATCTCGATGTCGCTGGGACAGCATTTCAGAGCATGCAAAAAGGAGCGACGGGCAGACCTGTGCCGCTGCTAGTTGAGTACCTACGACAGAAAGCGAGTTGATGATTCGGAAATGACGCGAGTCGATTTCTATGTGGTTAAGTCATCGGGAGCCGAAGCACGACTAAGCGTCGCTGCACGCCTGACGGAGAAAGCGTTGGGTAGGGGTCATCGCGTCTTCATCAACTGCGACTCACAGAGTCAGGTAGATACGCTAGATGACTATCTCTGGCGATTCAAACCGTCAAGCTTTGTTCCGCACTGCCCCGCTTCAAGCGATGCAGAGGAGCAAGTAGTACTTGGTTTTGAGGACGCTCCCGGCTCGCACAATGACGTTCTGATTAATCTCGCGTTGGCACCACCCAGTTTTTTTGCTCGCTTCGAGCGGGTCGCCGAGGTGGTGACACAGGATGAGAATTCGCTGCAGGCGTTACGTGACGCCTGGCGCCATTATAAGGATAGAGGCTATCCACTGACCAAACACGATCTGTCCTAAAGAACGAAATACGGGCAGTGCATGAGGTTTACTTAAGCTATGGATAAGACATTTTCGCCGGCCGACATAGAAACGCGCTGGTACGAAGAATGGGAAGCAAAAAATTACTTCGCCCCGGGAGCTGGTGACGAGTCTTACTGCATTCCCATCCCGCCACCAAATGTCACTGGCACCCTGCACATGGGGCACGGGTTTCAGCAAGCGATCATGGACGCTCTCATTCGCTACAACCGAATGAAAGGCCGCAGCACACTGTGGCAAGTCGGAACCGACCATGCGGGAATTGCAACGCAAATGCTGGTTGAACGACAGCTCGAAGCGGAGGGCGTCAGCCGCCATGATCTCGGGCGTGATCAGTTCATCGACAAAGTATGGGCGTGGAAAGAAGAATCTGGCGGTACAATTACGCGTCAGCTGAGGCGTCTGGGCGCCTCAGTTGATTGGTCCCGCGAGCGTTTTACTATGGACCCGGAGTTGTCCGAGGCTGTCAAGGAAGTCTTCGTTCGCCTCTACCATGAAGGCTTGATTTACCGAGGTCAGCGCCTCGTGAACTGGGATCCCAAACTTCATACCGCCATCTCGGATCTTGAGGTTGTTCAAGAGGAAGAAGCGGGTAGCCTGTGGCATTTGCGTTATCCCATTTCTGGTAGCGAGGAGACGGTTACCGTCGCAACGACCCGGCCCGAAACAATGTTGGGGGATACGGCTGTCGCGGTTAATCCCGCAGATGAGCGATACGCCCACCTGGTTGGAAAGACGATTCTCCTTCCCCTGACGAATCGTGAGATACCTATCATTGCCGATGACTACGTTGATGCGGACTTCGGATCGGGCTGCGTGAAAATCACCCCAGCTCATGACTTTAACGATTACGCTATGGGCGAGCGTCATCAGCTACCAATGATCAATATCCTGACCGCGGATGCTCATTTGAACGATGAAGTGCCGGAACCCTTCAGGGGAATGGACCGCTATGAGGGGCGTCAGGCTGTGGTCGAGGCAATGGAAGCACTTGGGCTGCTAGACAAAATCGAAGATCACCGCCTGAAGGTGCCACGTGGCGATCGCTCTGGCGTAGTGATTGAGCCCTGGTTGACGCTTCAATGGTATGTCGACGCGAAAAAACTCGCAGGTCCGGCGATTGAGGCCGTAGAAAGCGGAGCCATCGAATTCGTTCCTAAGCAGTGGGAAAATACCTACTTCGCGTGGATGCGCGACATTCAGGACTGGTGTATCAGTCGGCAGCTATGGTGGGGGCATCGAATCCCCGCCTGGTACGACCCAGACGGCAACGTCTATGTCGGCAAGGACGAAGCGGCGATCCGTGCGACACACGATCTTCCAGATAGCCTTGCATTGGCTCAAGACGACGATGTTCTTGACACTTGGTTCTCCTCTGCACTGTGGACATTTTCAACCTTGGGCTGGCCCGAGGAAACGGAAGAGCTGGCCAAATTCCATCCCGCCTCGGTCCTGGTAACAGGCTTCGACATTATCTTTTTCTGGGTCGCACGCATGATCATGATGTCGCTTCACTTGAAGCGCGAGGTGCCGTTCAAGCAGGTATATGTCCACGGACTCGTCAGAGACGGAGAAGGACAAAAAATGTCCAAATCCAAGGGCAATGTGCTCGATCCAATCGATCTCATTGATGGGATAGACCTTGAAGCGCTAGTGAGTAAAAGAACGTCGAGCATGATGCAGCCTCAGCAGGCGGCCAAGATTGAGAAGGCAACCCGCAAGCAATTCCCTGATGGCATCCCCGGATACGGTACTGATGCGCTTCGCTATACGTTTTATTCGCTGGCATCGACGGGCCGCGACATTAAGTTCGATCTGGGTCGAATGGAGGGGTTCAGAAACTTTTGCAATAAATTGTGGAACGCTGCTCGCTACGTATTGATGAATACCGAGGGCTTTGACCCCGCCGCACCCAGCCATCGTAGCGAAGCGGATGAGTGGATATTAAGTCGCTTACAAACAACGATTACAGAGACCGCAAACAGTATTGAGCAGTATCGATTCGACCACGCAGCTCAAACGCTCTATGACTTTGTGTGGAACGAATACTGTGATTGGTATTTGGAGCTATCTAAACCCGTTTTATGGGACGACACATCATCGAATGAACTGCGGCAAGGCACCCTCCGAACACTATTAGAGGTGCTCGAAACCATCCTGCGGCTAATGCACCCGTTAATGCCGTTTATTACCGAAGAAATTTGGCAGAACGTGGCTCCCAGACTCGGTATTAACGGCGATTCAATCATGCTCGCCCAGTGGCCGGAAGCCGACCATGAGCTGATAAATGGTGACGCTGAAGCTGAGATGGAGTGGCTGAAATCCATCATCGTAGCTGTCCGAACGATCCGCAGTGAGTCGAATATCCCCCCGGGAGACGAGTTAGGGCTAATTCTTGGCAACACGGTTGCAGATGACAGCGCCCGCGTTACTCGACACAAACAGGCGTTGGCCAAACTTGCCAAAGTGGCAAGCATTACCATTGCGAAATCTGGTGAGGAGCAACCTCCGACACTGAGTGCGCTGGCGGGAACCATTGAGGTGATGGTCCCGATGGCCGGGGTGATTGATGTCGATAAGGAGTTAGCCCGACTCGACAAAGAGCTTGATCGACTGACCGCAGAGCGAGGTCGACTCGCCGGAAAGCTGAGTAATGACAATTTTGTCGCGCGAGCTCCCGCCGATGTTGTGGACAAGGAGAGAGCAAAACTGGCCGATATTGAGACTTCAATTTCGTCAATCACGACTCAAAAAAGCAAGATGGAGGAGTTGCGTTAGGGCTCAACCGCTGTTATAGCTACGCAAACGATAATAATGAAAAGCGGAGCAAGAGATGGCAGAGCGCTGCGTCGGCACCGTAAAGTGGTTCAACAATGCTAAGGGGTTTGGTTTCATTACGATGCCAGATCGCTCTGAGGACATATTTGTTCACTTTCGTGCGATTGAAGGAGACGGCTTCAAAAGCCTAGCTGAAGGCGAGGAAGTCGAGTTCGAGTTAACTGAAGGACCAAAAGGTTTACAAGCCGAGTCCGTTAAAAAAACCGGTTAAAATCGAGCATCTACGCCAAACGCTCGAGTGATAGGCGAGCAAATGGTCACACACTACCCTTCTTTAAAAACAATTGCGGGTTTAAACGTTCCGTACGCACGTCACCCTCGTGTTCGTGCGATCAAGCGCCGGGGACACCACCCGAGTATCCATGGGACCAAATTGTGGAGTTCCAGCGGCGTTCTCATTGATTACATAGCATCGACCACTGCAACTGTACCTCAATCCGTGATTGATGCGGGTTGCGGCTGGGGCCTCGCCGGTATCTGGTGCGCTAAAACCTTTGGATCGGCAGTTGCCTCGGTTGATGCCGACGCCTCTGTCATGCCTTACCTCGAGCTGGTTGCCGAACTAAATGAGGTTGAGGTAACCCCCGTAGTCGCTCGATTTGAGCAGCTAGATGCCGGTTTATTGGGTGCCACCGACTGGTTGATTGCCGCTGATGTCTGCTTCTGGGAAGAACTGGTCGATCCAGTAACTAGCATGATTGAAAGAGCCATAGAGAGTGGAACCAAGCGAATCATGATATCGGACCCCCGACGGGAGCCCTTCTTTAATGTGGCCGATTCGATCTTATCGGAATATGGGGGGGAGCTTGTTGAATGGCGTGTCGGTGACAGTCGGCATTCTGGCGTCATTCTGGTAGTCGAGAACGCCTAGCGTGAGCGTGTCTCTCGATAGGTTTTGGTCACTGTCGCCTTGACTCGTTCAGCAGATCCATCGAGCGCGGGTCTGAATCGTAATTCGCGCAGGCCCTTTTTAATTCTTATCGCGTCTCGAGCACCGCTGGTGCTTGAGATTTCGTTGATTTCTCGTACCCTTCCACGCGTCGTAACCTCAAACGAGAACGTCGCTTGAGCGACCTCTCGCAAGGGTAGTGACGAAGCCGCAATTAATCCGTGAGGCAACTCCACTGGTTCAGAAAATAACCCAGGTGATTTCTCTGCTAAGCGCTCATAGGTACTGACGGCATCGCCGCTTCTCCCATAGAACCAACGCCAATCTGCCAGGGCTAACTCGAGCTCATCATTTTCTGAGTCGAGCTCTATCGCCTCTTTCATCATCCGCACCCCGGCAAGAAATGCGCCACGCTCGATATTCGCCAACTGCTCGTCGGTCACTGAACGCTCCTGCAAAACCCGAGGCTTATAAAGTGGCAGTGCTTGGCGGTCCTCCACATAGGGCTCAACCGCAAATGAAATCAGATACAGAAGCTGCAACCGCCGCTTCACTAACGCTGAACACGCTTTTACATCAACGGTGTCACCTCGGCAGGCTCTGTGGACTACATCTTCAAGGTGCTCAGCAAACTTCAGGACTTCACGCTCGATGTCATACCACTGAGCTACGGCCAGCACCGACAGCTCATGGTCGTAGTACTCTAATGCAAACTTTAGACTTTCGTCTGTCCAAGACTCAGCGCCTAATCCCGTGATGCGATATCGATACGATAACTGCTGAGAAAGGACCTCGCTGTCTCCTAGACGGCGAAGAACAGTTATCCAATCGTTGAGCGCGTCTATCTGGGAGTTAGTTGTCAAACCAGAATTCAAACGCAGATTGTGCAGACCCTGTTGAAAGAGGTTGGCTGCTGACTCCGATTGCCCCAGACGCATCGCCTCGTGTGCGAGTGACAGCCAGCGTTCCGCTAGCGCGGGGTGATAAGCTCCGAGATCTGTTTGTGATGCGAGTACGTCTCGAACCCTCTGTTCGTGATCGAGTAACGCTCTTGAATCGATTACGAGATCGTCATCGACATTCTGTCCCTTGATGGGCAGTACAAACATGCCGACCGGCTGAGGCACCAATACCGCCTGAACGCCTGCTGAGAAGCAGAAGCTAAGAATAGTGATCCCGGCGAGAAGGCTGATTTGGCGCATGAAGACAATATAGCGCAAAACAGAGCAGGCAAAAAAAGCCCGCTAACGAGCGGGCAAAAAAATCCTGAGCGGATCGCATAACTTAACGCGATACTTGGGTAGTATAAAAATAGTGCAAATTAATTCAAATTTATTATTATCATGAAATACATTCCCTAAGGTTATGATTATGGACATCAGCAAGCTCGCAAAAGTCGATCTAAACCTGCTTGTTGCGCTTCACGTACTCATCGAAGAGCGCAGTGTGTCAAAGGCGGCAAGCCGACTGCATGTTACACAGCCCGCCATGTCCAAGACCCTAAATCGGCTCCGAGAGACATTCGACGATCCACTCTTTGCGCGAAGCAAACGTGGCATCCAGCCGACACCCCGTACGGAGGCGCTAGCTAACGAATTAATTCACGTTCTGTCAGACATTGAGGGCTTGCTCGACGCGGGTGAATTCAGTCCACAGGCCTTCAGAGGCGAAATTGTCATCGCGATTTCCGAGTATGTGGGTTTCACACTTCTACCCTCCCTCACCGCTAGGCTCGAGACGCGCGCACCGAAGTTAAGATTGAGAACCATCACGCGCGCGGAGCAGCAGCTCGACCTTCTGGCGGATGGCCGTTTGGACTTTGCTATCCAACTGAGTAGGAATAGCTACCCATCAGAATTCAGGCATCATGAGTTAGCGAGTTCCCCGCTCGCGGTCTTCGTACGCCGAGATCATCCTTTGACACAGCAACCCATAACCGAAGAAAACCTGCGTCTCTTCCCGCAAATTAACCTGTATATCGCCGACAGAGCAGAAATCGATGATGTGGATCTGCCGCCGGCAGAGATACTCGGCAGCGCAAAAGGTACCGTGGAAACCTCTCACCTGCTCACTGCATTTGAAATCCTGCGAAGCACTAATTACACCTTGGTCTGTCCCGCTTACATGGCCAGAAATGGCGGCGCAACGCGCGATCTCGTGACACTACCGATCCCGGAAGAATATGGTCGGACGATTGAGTACTCGCTTGTAGCGCACGACCGTACAGCGCGATCACCCATTCATCAGTGGTTCTGGAATGAGGTGATAGACGCGGTGCGGGCACTGCGTGTCCGGACCGTGCACAGAGGTTAAGGTCAAAGGCGCAATCTTTTTCACGTCACCTGTGCCATAATCCGCGCCGTTTTTCGTGGAGTCAGATATGAGCAAGAAGGCTCGGCCACCGATCCCCCAACTGAATGGCAGAATTATCGAGACGCATTGCCATCTCGACTATCTGTCTGGGGCAGAACTCGAGTCTACGATGAGCAAATCCCGAGCTGTGGGCATTGATCGTGTCATTACCATCGCGGTATCACGCGACAATCAGCAGGTGGTACAAGAAATTGCCTCGCAGTACGACGACGTCTGGTGTACCCAAGGCCTCCATCCTCACGAAGCCGCAACCTGGGACGCCGAATTTAACGATGAACTTAAGCAGCGTGCGCGCGATCCAAAAGTCGTAGCAGTAGGCGAGATTGGCCTCGATTACTACTACGAGCATTCAGATCCGAAGACACAGATCACCGCCTTTGAAGGGCAGCTTGATGTCGCCATCGAGACTCAGAAGCCGGTGGTAATTCATACCCGCGAAGCAGAGAGCGACACCAAAGTCGTTCTGGGGAATGCCGCGAAGAAACTTAATGCCAAAGGCGTGATACACAGCTTCACGAGTAGCCTAGACCTGGCGGAGTTCTGCCTCGCAGAGGGCTTCTACCTTGGGTTTAATGGCATTGCCACTTTTAAAAATGCTGACAACGTACGCGAGGTCATCCGCAAGACACCGATGGATCGTATTCTGCTTGAAACCGACGCACCTTATCTGACGCCAGTACCCTATCGCGGCGTACCAAACGCGCCTTTCTATCTCCCGTTTATCGCTGAAACCATTGCGGATCTCAAAGAGGTTTCAACCGACGAGCTGCTCGAGACCGTTCACAAGAACAGTCTAGATTGCTTCTTTCCTGATCAGTCATGAGTTTCGCTATTGGACAGCGCTGGATCAGTCACGCTGATCTAGAACTTGGACTTGGTATATGCGTTGAGGCTGACAGCAGACGAATTACCTTGCTTTACCCGTCAGCTGAGGAGGAGCGCACGTATGCAACTGATAGAGCGCCCCTCACCCGCTACGAACTAAAGGTGGGTGATCGTCTTGTTCATATCAATGGTCGCGTATTGGAAGTCACTCAGGTTGATGAGATCGCTGGAACACTGAGCTACGAAACGATCGAGCGCGAGTCAGGCGAGACCTTCACGGTACATGAGCAATTCATCGCTCCTGAGGTATCGGTTAACACACCACAGGACCGACTGCTGAATAATCAGTTAGACAAGGTCGGTGACTTCAACCTCCGATATCAAACGCTCTCGGAGCGTGCGCGTTTACTCTCGAGCGATAGCAGTGGACTCATTGGTGCAAGAACGTCCCTCTTGTCTCACCAACTCTACGTTGCCAGTGAGGTGGGTAATCGATTTGCCCCGCGCGTCTTGTTAGCCGACGAAGTAGGCTTAGGCAAAACCATTGAAGCGGGCCTGATTCTCACTCAGCAGATTTTGAGAGGTCGGGTGCAACGCTGTTTGGTCGCAGTTCCCGATCCATTGCTGCATCAGTGGCTTGTCGAAATGTTGAGAAGGTTCAACCTGCAGTTCGCTATTTACGATGAAGCAAGGCTCGACGCTGAGGAAGAGGAGTTCGACTTCGAAAACGACCAGCTGGTCCTCATCCCTTGGTCGTTTATTCAGGAGAATGAGAGCGTAACGGAGCAGCTATTGGCTTCGGAGTGGGATTTTCTTATTGTTGATGAGGCGCATCACCTGAACCTGGGAGACGACGCCGAAACTGCTGCCGACAAAGCGTTGACGAGGTTAGCAGCCTCCGCTCGCGGCCTTCTGCTGCTGACAGCAACGCCCGGGCAATCTGGAATAGATAGCCACTTTTCTCGTCTGAAATTGCTCGATTCAGACCGATTTAATAACTTTGAGCAATTTATCGAGGAGCAGAAACGGTTCGAAGAAACCCATACCTTGATCGAGGCACTGCGTAACGGTGAAGCCACCTCCAATCTTCCTGAGGGTATCGACCCCTCACTGCCTGCAGATAAAATTGCAAAAGCACTTGTCGACCAATACGGGACGGGACGGGTCTTGTTTCGAAATTCAAGAAAATCGGTGCAGGGCTTCCCAAAGCGACGTCTACATCACTACACCATCCCAGCAGAGTTAAACACTGACATTGGCGACTCAGAGCGGCCGAAGTGGCTGGCAGAGCTCTTAAAGTCCTTAAAACAGGAAAAGGTACTGGTGATTTGTCGGGACAAGTCGACTGCGATGGCGCTTGAGCATTACCTACACCTGCAAGTCGGAATACGGTGCGCATCATTTCACGAGAACTTGTCGCTGATAGAGCGAGATCGCGCCGCCGCTTATTTTGCCGATGCGGAGAGTGGTGCGCGCGCGCTAATTTGCTCCGAGATTGGCAGTGAGGGGCGCAATTTCCAGTTCGCACAGCACCTCGTCTGTTACGACCTGCCCGCGCATCCGGACCTTCTTGAACAGCGTATTGGTCGTCTTGATCGAATCGGTCAAGTGGGTGTTGTGAATATCCATGTGCCAGTCTCGGAAGGTTCCGTCGAAGACGTGCGGTTTAGATGGTTCCATGAAGGTTTAAACGCCTTCGAAACAAGCTGCTCGATAGGACACTTAATCTACTCAGAGTTGGGAGAAGAGCTCTTGCAATGCGAGGCCAATGGATGCCTTTCTGACACCTTGCTGCAACAGACAGTCGCACTAAAGGACCGACTGTCTGCACAAATGGATCGGGGACGAGACCGGTTACTCGAAATCACTTCCCATGATCCCGAGAAAGCCACCGAACTGATCGCGTCCATTGAGCAGAACGAGCGAACAGACAGTTTGATGGAGTTCACTGACCATCTATTTGACCGCCTGGGCATTCACACCGAAGCCGGCGCGGACGATACGTTGATCTTAAAGCCAACTGAAAATCTCGTGACCGGCGAGCTACCCTTGCTCAGCGACGATGGCATCACATGTACGTTCTCGAGAGAACTCGCCCTTAGTCGTGATGATCTCCACTTCCTGACATGGGAGCACCCACTCGTTCGAGAGACTATTGATGTGGTTTATAACTCCGAGCTGGGTAATGCCGCAGTCGCACTGATCAAGCAGAAGAGTATCAAGCCCGGCACCGTACTAATCGAGACGCTCTTTAACGCGGAATGCCCAGCGCCAAAGCGCCTGCAGATAGGACGCTATCTCGATCAACAACCCATCCGTTACCTAGTAGCACTCGATGGTCGAGACCTCAGTGAGGCTATTGGTTGCGAGGCATTCACACGATTGCTCAAGCCAATAAGCATCACTCAGAGCGCAGGTGTTGTGAGAGAGCTCCGGACCAAAATCTCGGCTGCGCTTACGACCCTGGAGGGTCGCGCCGCGGAGCGAGTGAGCTTATTACGCGATGCTGCAACGTCCATGATCAGTCAGGAACTCAACAGTGAGGCCACGCGGCTAGAGGCGTTGGGACTCCGCAACGGTTCGGTACGCGATGACGAATTAGAGATGATCAAGCAGATTCAAAAGGACAGCCTTGAAGCCGTTACTCGAGCAGAAGCAAGACTCCAAGGCGTGCGGGTAGTAGTTGCTACCTAGCCGTCACTTACTTGGGCGATACCAAATGGGTGATGAGTAGGCACGCTCCTGTACGGTGTCAGGTCTGCGGGTATCTACATCGCCGCCCAGTGCGAGCTTGTCGAGTAATGAGTGTCTCGGCGTCGGCACCTCGAGGACACGCACGTAATAAAAAGCAGCAACCGTAGGATCAAACTCAGGGTCGCGCCACTCGGCTGTCAACGTAGCAGCACCGGCATCGTTGCTCCAGGTGCCGGTCTCCAGATCTACCGTATTCGGTACTGGACGTAAGGATCCGTCATCCAGTATTCGATCTGGCGAGGACCACGCAACATCGAAGATTTGCTCGTGTGCCTCACCGACCTCATCAACCCAGCCTTTCACGATTTGGACGCGGTCCAGTGTGCCTGATTTCGGATCGGCCATCGCGTGCACTAGGAAAACAGGCACACTGTCAGCTTTTTGATCGAGTTCGCCCCCCATGGGTACAGCACCACTGCTCTCATACGGAAAGGTTGACGCCTCAAGCGCTCTTGCATCGAGTCCATAGCCACCATAAAAACGCAGCCCGATGCGTGGACCGGTAGTGGCGTAAGTTTCACGACGCTTCATGGCCTGCATAATGGACTCACGCGTATTTTCTTCCGCCCATACGGCCGCTAAACCCTGAGCACCCATCGCCCAGCCAAACGAGCTGTTTGCATTATCCGACCACCCCACTCGTTTTAGAGAAGGCCGTGAGTCAGTAGCGAACTTTCCGTGAAAATTATTTTCCTCAGCCGCGGACAAACCAGTATGGGAATCCGTAGATCCGATAACGCCAAACTGATAAGGGTTTAGCCCAATTTCGCGCTCAATCTGCATCCCTCTAATCAATGCAGATCGAATAAAATCCCCAACCTGAGGCTTGTACTCTGTCCAATCGCGCTGAATGTAGTACGGGTAATCCTCGAAATCAGCAAACAGGTCATTCGGTGATAAAAGGGGATGCGTTTCGGAGTCTCCTTTATATTGAGTTATTTCAACAATGGGCTCCCAGCGGCGCCTCATCTCTGCGTACTCGGCACCAATGGGCTCGTTTCGCATCGTGATGGTGTCAAACATGGCGCCTTTTGAAATGTTAGAGTTGTGAGGAATTGCGATGAAATTACCACCTGTGGCTTCGCTCGTTTGCTCTAGCCACTGCCACAAATCTTGCGGGTAACGGCTATCGTCGAAGCCAAATGGCTGGAAAGTCTTTACTGCTTCGCTGTCGAGGTCAGTCATCACCACTCTGTGCAAATTTGCGCCGCCGGGAATCAAACTGTATTCCCAGCCCAATATCGCCGAAAAAGGTTCCTGGTATGTTGTTGGCGGCCGCAGCATCGGCAGTGTCATGCCAAGCCTTATATTCTACAGAGGGTATTTGAGGAAAGACTGACGTGGATGCATCAAACGCTTCAAGTGCTTCCTGAGGGGTATCGTATGGATCCGGCAACTGACTAACGAAGAAACTCCGCCCCTCACCCTTACTGATCGCATCTCTGATCAAATACTGGCCGTACCACAATCGTAATTTTTGCCAAATACTCATTCCCTGCGTTGGTAACCCAGCCTCATAAAGTTGGCGAACACTTCCCAGATACTCGGCGTGATCAGATATGACCAAAAAATCCAATGGCGTTCCTATTTGCACCCTTGCTTTATGTCCTGGGTGCTCGACTGGAAGCCCACGGGCAAAGCGATATGCCCGATCAGGGCCCACGGAAAAGTTCTGATTTGTAAAGGCATCAAAGGATAAGTTCGTATGAAGGTGAGTATCACCCCACAAAATCTGCTTTTCTGTGGCCCATGCTTGGGCACATAGGAGCGCGGATAAAATGCCCGCGGCCATGCGTATTTTCATTTTTGCTGCCCTCATTGAGACGCTGGCTTTACCTAGCGACCTTTCCACTCTGGCTTTTGCTTATTAAAGAAAGAAATAACAGCGTTTTTAGCGTCTTCACTATCAATGCACATGGCCTGAAGCTCTGCTTCTTTTGAGATTGTTTCATCCAGCGTGTGCGTCTGACCAAAGCTGACGGCCGCTTTGGTGTAACTCAGTGCAAGCGGTGATCTATCAGCCACTTCTTTAGCGTAAGCAATACCGTCTTCACGAAGCGAATCATCAGGGAACACCCTGTTGACCATACCCATCGCTATGGCTTTCTCCGAGCTCAACTTCTCACCCAGTGCCATGAGTTCATACGCGCGTTTGCTCCCTACTAGGCGGGGAATCAACCAAGTTGCGCCGCCATCTGGCACCAGACCGATTGCCGAGAAGGGTTGGTATAAGTAAGCGCTCTCTCCCATGCAGGCCAAATCGCAGGCCATCGCGTAAGAATAGGCAATACCAGCACAAGGACCATTGATCACTGCTATCCAGGGTTTTGAGCTGTTATGAATGGCGAGCACACCGGGCTTGTACTCAAAATTCAGATCACTCTCGACGGACTTGCCGTTGGCCATCCCGTCGCCATCCGACAGGTCTGCGCCTGCACTAAAGGCCCGTCCATTACCTGTCAGCACCACAGCCCTGACTGTCTCATCGAGATTGGCAGCAATTGCTGCCTGTGCAATTTCACGCCGCAGGGCAGTGTTGAAGGTATTCATTTTCTCGGGGCGATTGAGCGCAATGACCATCACGCTCCCGTCTTGAGTCACCTCAAGCGTCTCATACTGACTCATGGTTATGCTCCATGTTGATAGCGGCCCTCTCGGGACATGTGCAATTTAAATCAAGGGTGTTCAATCTGCAGATGCTGGATCGAGTACTTCACGAAGCTCCCGCTTCAAGAACTTACCGTTCGCATTTCGTGGAAGCGGTTCCGCCAAGAACCAAATGTACTTGGGCACCTTGAACGCTGCGAGGCGTGTCGACAGATGCTCGCGAAGACCCGGTGCATCCAACATAGCGCCGTCTTTCAAATGGATTGCTACGCCTACTTCCTCGCCGAGTCGCTCGTCCGGCACAGCGAATGCGACGCATTCGAGAATCGCCGGATGATCGAAGACCGCAAATTCGACTTCGGCACCATAAATGTTCTCGCCACCTCTAAGGATCATATCTTTCGCGCGATCCACCAAGTACAAGAATCCCTCGTCGTCAAAGTAGCCAATGTCACCGGTGTGCAACCAGCCATCAACAATCGTCTCGGCGGTGGCCTCCGGGCGGTTCAAGTAGCCTTTAATAACGGCCGCGCCTTTGACACAAATTTCTCCCATGTCTCCGACGGGGAGTTCCTTCCCGTTTTCGTCAATCACTTTGCCGTCAAAGGTGGGGGCTAGGTAGCCGCAACTGGATGGTCGCTCTACGAATACGTCCCCAGCAATGTAGGTAATGATCCCGCAGACTTCGGTCATGCCATAGCCCTGCGCAGGTCTCGCTTTTTTGGTGACCGCATCCACCTTTTTCACGAGATCCGGCTGAACCGCGGCGCCACCTCCGCCCATACTTGCAAGGCTCGAGGTGTCATAATCGTTAAAATCAGGATGCGTCAACAGCTCCCGCGTCATCATCGGCACGGCGCTCACGGTATTAACGCCCTCTGCCTCAATGAGCTTAAGCGCCTCCAGCGTGTCCCATTTGTACATGAGGACGAATCGATTGCCTGCAAGCGTCCCTGCTTGCAGCGCGCAGTTATTCGCCGTGACGTGGAACAACGGGGTTGCAATCAGGCCAGTCGCCGCAGGCGGTGATTGCACATCTACCGCCTGATCGCCACCTGACTTAGCAAGCGCCGATGCGGTCGCGAAAGCTCGTCCCATAGACACCACGTTCAACACATTGGTGATGCATCCACGGTTAGTCAATTGCGCACCTTTAGGCCGGCCGGTGGTACCTGAGGTGTAAAAAATACAGGCAACGCTGTCCGGGTCGATCTCAATCGCGGGTAGCTGAGCACCGTCGACCATAGCCGAATGAAAGTCGGTGGCCTCGACTGGCGAGTTGGGCTCACGGACAGAGACCACCTTGATATCGGGGTGTTTCTCCTGAATTTGTGCAAAAGCCTCTAGGCGACGATCGTCTGCGATCAATACTTTTGGCTTTGAATCATTGAGGGCGTAATCCATTTCATCCGCCACCCACCAGGCATTCATACCCACAATAGCTGCCCCAATGCTGTTAACCGCCCAATGCGCCATCATCCACTCCGGATAGTTGCGCATGGCAATCGCCACATGATCTCCCGGGCCCACACCCTGCTCCATCAACCAGCCACCGAATTCCGCGACGACTTTGGCTGTTTGTGAGTAGGTCCAGCGCTCATCGTTGTAGATTAAATATTCAGCATCCCCGTGACCGGTCGACAATGCCCAGAGATCGCGCATCGAACCCGGAGCCTGAGCGAAGGCTTTGACGGGCACACCATCGCGCTCGATCGTGGTTAACTCGAGCAAGCCACCAGGCGCCGTGGTCATTTCAAGAGCTGCTTTAAACTGGGCTACAACAGACATAACGTATTCATCTCCCTACAACTTGTGCTTATCGTTATTAGCCGCCAAGGCGGTCGTATGCGTTTTCCTACGCTAGTTTGCGAGTCGCAATACCAGCGTGTATAACGCGCTCAAGCACAATACTGAATCGGCAAGCACTTAGCTACATCGGAGATCAAAAAATGGCTCAGGTACTCGACTTAACGCATCTAGATCAATGGATACGAAACCATGTGCCTGCCTTCGAGGGCGATCTCAAAGCTGAAAAATTCGCCGGTGGGCAGTCAAACCCGACGTTTAAGTTAACGGCAGGCGAAAATAGCTACGTCCTTCGTCGCAAGCCCATGGGCACACTGCTCGCGTCGGCGCACGCCGTTGACAGAGAGTTCAAGGTTCTATCGGCGCTGGCTCCGACTAATGTGCCAGTGCCCACGCCCGTCGCCTTGTGCGAAGACGATAACGTCATCGGTTCGATGTTTTACATCATGGAATACCTCGAAGGGCGTGTCTTTTGGGACCCCGCTTTGCCCGAGGTATCCGATGAGGATCGTGCTGCCATCTACGATCAGATGAATCAGGTGATGGCAGACATGCACAGTGTCGATATCCACCAGGTTGGCCTGAGTGACTATGGCAAGCCAGGCAATTACTTCGAGCGTCAGATCGGACGCTGGACAAAGCAATACCGGGCGGCAGAGACGGAAACGATTCCCGAGATGGAAAAGCTCATCGACTGGCTTCCTCGGAATATGCCGCCGGATGATGGCCGCGTCTCATTAGTGCACGGCGACTATCGATTGGACAATATGATTTTCCACCCCACCGAGCCCCGTATCATTGGCGTCCTTGACTGGGAACTGTCGACTCTGGGCCACCCGCTCGCCGATCTCGCCTACCAGCTTATGGCCTGGCAGTTCCCACGCGAAGCCGGCATTAACGGTCTTGCAGGTCTCTCTCGCGCTGATCTAAACATCCCAGATGATGAGACTTACATCCGGTTGTACTGCGATCGCACTGGCCAAACAGGCATCGAAGACTGGAACTTTTACATGGCCTTCTGCTTCTTTCGATTAGCATCAATCACCCAGGGCATCAGAAAGCGGGCCTTAATCGGCACAGCATCAAGCCCTGAAGCCGAGGCAAAAGCGGCAATGGTGGAACCTTTGTCCACCATGGGCGCTGCTTACACGGACTAAACCGCCTCACCTGCCAAAACAGCGGCTATCGAGCTCGCAAAAGACGCGGGGTTTATCGGTTTGGTTAGATAGTGTGAACATCCAGCGGCACGGCATTTACCCTCGTCTTCAGAGGCAGCGAATGCAGTAAGTGCGACAATGTGACCTGACCAATCCGTCGCGCGAATAAGTCGCGTTAACTCGTAGCCGTTCAATTTAGGCATCTGCATGTCCGTAATGATGAGATCGAGCTCATTCGAATGTTGAGTAAATCGAGTAAGCCCTTCTTCACCATCAGCAGCCGTTGTGACCACGGCTCCGGCGCGTTCTAGCATCACCCTTAGTAGCATCGAGACCGTCTCACTGTCTTCGCAGATTAATAAATTGACGCCTTTAAGCAGCTCTGTGGGCGATGGGTGTGATGGCGGCTCAGTGGAATTGGCTGCCAGCGTTGTCGTCCCAACATCTGCATTGGGCTCAGGCCTAGCCGGCGGTAACATCACGGTTGCTTGAGTTCCCTCTCCGAATGTCGAGTTCATCTCGATGTCACCGCCCATCAAGTCAATGAATGACTTCACAACGGTCAATCCAAGGCCTGTACCTTCAATCGTGGAGTGAGAGCTCATATCGTGGACACGCGTAAATGGCTGGAAAATGCGGTCCAGCACCGATGGACGCATGCCAATGCCCGTATCATCTACGACAATGCGCAGCCAATCCACCGAATCACGTGCCGAGACCGACACAGTCACGGAGATAGAGCCTTCCATGGTGTACTTGATGGCATTCGTGAGGAGATTCATCGCAAGCTCATCGAGCTTTGCCCTATCTGCAACCCACATCTCGGGTGTACCACTCTCGACGTGGAATGAGAGCGATAGGCCCCGATCAATTACTCGTCGTCCGATAAGTTGTCGGAGTTTTTCTGTCCACTCGCGGATATCAATCGAATCGGCTTCGACCTGCAATTGTCCGCTCTCGATCGCCGCCATATCAAGCACATTACCAATCATCGCCTTCATGTACTCTGAGTTGGCGACGACCGCACTCAGCCAATCAGATCTCTCGTCGGCGCTTCCCGCCCTTTCCTCGAGCAAATGAGCGTAGCCAATGATGGCTGTCAGGGGCGTCCGCATATCATGTGAAACACTGGCAATGAACTGACTTTTGGCTCTAGACGCGGCTTCAGCGGCCTCTCTTGCCTCACGAAGCTCTAACGCTTGAGATTCCAGTCGCTCAAGCGCCAGCGCCGTATCCAATCGTGTCGATGCTAGAGCTGCGATGGTGGTGAAGAGCTTTACGTCCTCTTCCGAGTAAAAGTTAGCCTCGGGATGTTCAGAATCAAGAACGCCAACAACGCGACCTTCATTCAAAATAGGGACCGCCAGCTCCGAACACCGGAAATCATCATCCAATATGTAGCGAGGGTCTGAGCGTGTGTCATTAACGAGCTGAAGCTCGCCCGTCTTAGCAACCGCGCCTACAATGCCGCTACCCACAGGAATTTCAATCGGATCCAGGATTTCACGCTCCGACGGGTTTTTCTCGCCGTGCGCCGCTCGCTGGATAAGCCTGTCACCCTCATCATTAATCAGGTACACCACGCAATCGACGAATCCCAGATCGCCAATAGCGGTTTTAGCGATATTCCAGCAAATGTCATCCACAGACGTCAGTGACGCCTGACTCATCGTGAACTGATGCAGAACTTCTAAGTATCGGTGACGCTCAATCGCATCCTGTTGCTGTAGACCGCTGTCCATTTCCGCCAAGGCAGCCCTCTGCTGGTAGCGTTTTAACGTTAGTTTATGGTCCATGCCTAAGCTGAAGCAATGCGAACTCAGACCAAAAACCTGACTTGAGTCTCATCAAAAAATAATGAGGAACACACTTATAGATTTTTGGCTGTCTCTCATCTAGATGAGTGGCCGCTTTGATTCACTACCAAACAGCGATGCAGTCATTACTATGCTCACCATCATGGACCTGACGCTAAGGAAGCACATTTAGACACGGGCATTATCAGAGTCCTTATCCCGGTCATAGCTACACACGGACTCTTATGACTGCTGCTACCCTTCGACTGCGCTGACGCCTTGGACATAAAAAAGGGCAGCCATTGCTGCCCTTTTTACTTTGTGGATTTATTTATAGGCGTCCATCAAATGGCGCTTGTAGAGCTTTCCGTTATCCATTCGCGGTAACTGCTCCATGAAATCAATCGATCGCGGCACCTTGAGTGAGGCCAGACGTTCCTTCATCCACAAGGTGAGATCCTCTGCAGTTTCAGTCGACGCATCGCTGTGATCCATCAACTGAACAACGGCCTTCACCTCCTCACCAAATTCTTCGTTCGGTATGCCGAACACCGCGACGTCCGCAACTTTCGGATGCGTTACAAGCAGCCCCTCTATTTCCGCGGGGTACACGTTGACCCCGCCCGTGATGATCATGAAGTTCTTCCGATCAGTGAGATAGAGGTAGCCCTCCTCATCCAAATAACCCATGTCGCCAACGGTTCCCCAACCTCTGGAGTCAAAGGCCTCGTCAGTCTTCCCGGGTTCGTCGAAGTATTCGAAGCGTGCTACCTCGGCAAAGTAGATTTGACCCACTTCGCCTACAGGCAACTCTTGGAGATTATCGTCGAGAATTTTAGGAATGCCGGTCAGTGGCCGGCCGACCGACCCCGGATGGTTAAGCCAATCCTCAGAGTCGATTAGCGTGAAACCAACACCTTCGCTGGACGAGTAATACTCGCAAATAACAGGCCCCCACCAGTCAATCATCTGACGTTTAATATCGATAGGACATGGCGCGGCCGCATGAATCGCGCGTTGCATGCTCGACACGTCGTATTTCGATCGGACCTCCTCCGGAAGCTTCAGCATGCGAATAAACATGACGGGCACCCACTGGCTATGGGTCGCCCTATGGCGCTCTATCAGGGCTAGCGCCTGCTCTGGATCAAAGCGCTCCATAATGATCGAAGTCCCGCCCTGTATCAGATTCAGCGTGTTGTAGTGCAGCGGTGCAGCGTGATAAAGCGGTGCCGGGGAGAGATAAATAGTGTCCGTGTTAAAGCCGTAGTACGCACCCGCCAGTTTCAGTGGGTGTGGCGCATCCAAATCGATATTTTCAGGCGCTCGGAAGACACCCTTGGGTTTTCCGGTCGTCCCAGACGAATACAGCATGGGAACACCAAGACTCTGATCGGCTATGGGCTCTGATGGCTGCTGCGCCAAGGTCGAATGCCAATCGACAAACCCTGCCCGTTCGCCACCGACGATGAAGCAATGCTCCAGCGCCGGTGCTTGTGCTGCGGCTTCCTCGGCAACGTCCGCAAGCGAAGCAGAAGCGATAAATAATTGCGCTCGGCAGTTGTTGATGATGTAGGCCGTCTCATCTTTCTTCAGGTGAGTGCTAATCGGCGTGAAGACAACTCCGGCTCGCATGCAGCCAAACATGATCTCCATGAACTCGCGGCAGTTTTTCATCATCATGGCGATGTGCTGTCCCGGCTGAACACCCGATGCTCGCAGTAGTTGAGCTACTTGATTGGCAATGGCGTCCAGTTCACCAAAGGTTACTGTTTCCCCCGTTGACCCCATGATGAACGCTGGTTTGTCCGGAGTCGCAACAGCATGATCTGTGATAGTGGGCATGTCTCTTTATCCTTTTTATGTACTGCTCTGCTCAAGTACTATAAGCCGTTCCCCGAATGTGACAAGAGACGAGCAAAACAAAGGACAGGAAGGCAATGACAATCGCTTTTTTAAATGATGAGTTCGTTCCGTTGGAAGAAGCGAGAATATCGCCGATGGACCGAGGTTTTTTATTCGGAGATGGCATCTACGAGGTGATTCCCTCTTACGGTGGAAAGCTTATTGGTCTTGATCTTCACCTTGCACGACTAGAGAACGGTCTCAATGAGATTGGAATCAAGACTCCGTGGAGTGGCGGTCACCTAACCGATATTTTCACGGAGCTCATGGAGCGAAACGGAAACGGAAATCTCGGCATCTATCTTCAGATTACTCGGGGTGTCACGATGAAACGTAATCATGCGTTTCCGGCCAATACTTTGCCCACCCTCTTCGCCTACCCATTTGATATTCCCGCACCTGTATCGGGCGACCCCGACAAAGTCACACATTGGAAGGTCACGACACGCCAGGACCTGCGGTGGCAGCGCTGTCACATCAAGAGTACGTCGCTGCTTGGAAACGTGTTGCATATGATGGAAGGCGTCAACGATGGTGGAGGTGAAATTCTACTCTTCGATGCGAATAACCAATTGACCGAAGCCGCGGCCTGTAACGTCTTTGTTGTACACAATAACGAGGTCAAAACCCCACCCCTGGATCAACATAAGCTCGCTGGTGTCACCCGTGACATGGCACTCCACATACTTCGAGCACACAGCTCGCTCAACGTGCACGAAACTCAAATCACGAAGGATGAAGTGCTCGCCGCTGACGAGGTTTGGTTAAGCAGTTCAACTAAAGAACTAGAACCTGTCGTGAGTATTGATGGCGAACCCGTTGGTGATGGCAAACCAGGACCGGTTTGGGCACAAGCGCAGAGTTTATTTGATCTGCATCGCTTCGATCATTTCGAATGAGTCGACCCACACAATTCACAATTGATCTGCAGGCGCTTTGCGAAAACGCAAGGACGCTAAAAGTTCTTGCTGGACCGCGAAGTAGCATGGCTGTAGTCAAGGCCGACGCCTATGGACATGGCGCTGTACCCTGCGCGAGGGCCCTATCAGGCCTAGTTGATGCCTTTGCAGTGGCAATCACAGAGGAAGCGATAGCGCTCCGTGAGGCAGGTATCGAAGTGCCGATTCTTGTCTTACAAGGGCCCCACTCACAGGAGGACGCACAAGTCATGTCCTCAGCTGCATTATGGCCTGCCATATCGGGTGCCCATCAAATCGACTGGCTTGAGCAATCGGGTGCTCAGTTCGAGCAGATTTGGGTCAAATGCGATACCGGCATGCATCGACTGGGCTTCATGCCACATGAAATTGCGTCTGCTGAGTCTCGCCTCACGCCGCACAGTGCTAACGACATCGTTCTGATGAGCCATTTTGCCGATGCTGAAGCGCCTGACTCGGCTCTAACCGAGCGACAGCTGACACGCTGGATTCAATTAAACGGCGCCTCATCTTCCGGTAGTTTCTCTAATTCAGCTGCAACAACAGGGCAAATTGACGCGCAAGAAAGCTGGATACGACTAGGCTATTCCCTGTACGGAGGCTCCATGGTTGCCTTGCCCGACGGGTACTCACTTAAACCCGTAATGCATTTTGAGTCCCGTATTGCCAGTGTTCGATGGATCGACGCGGGTGAGAGTGTCGGCTACGGCGGCCGATGGGTGGCACGCAGGCGCTCGCGCATAGCAACCATCCCGGCGGGTTACGGCGACGGCTATCCGCGTGCTGCACGCGATGGCACACCGATTGGTACACAGCAAGGCACTGTTCTTTTAGCCGGTAAGGTCTCAATGGATATGGTCACGGCTGATATCACCGATCTACCAGCGCTGGATGTTGGGAGTCCCGTTACGCTGTGGGGAAACTCGCCTTGCATTGACGAGGTTGCCGGACACTGTGACACGATTGGCTACGAACTTTGCACTCGGATAACTCAGCGTACACCGCGCCGGTTTCATCGTGTTACCGGCGACCAAGACTGACCCCGCAATGAGATTAAATTATGCTTCAGGCAACGCGCTATGACAGACTGCAAAGTGACGTATCAAAGTGAAGCTTGAACTCTCCGTGCTCCCAAATCACAAAGACACTGCGGCAGAGCCCATATTCGCGGCGATCGATATCGGGAGCAATTCATTTCACCTGATCGTGGCGCGCCTCGAACATGGTGAGATTCGTCCCCTCCATGTTTTGGCGGAAAAGGTTCAGTTGGGCAAGGGTCTTAAAGATCATCGCCTAACACCCGAAGCCATTGAGCGCGGACTTGCCTGCTTGGAGCGCTTTCAACAGCTTTTGTTATCAGTTAAGCCGCAGCAAGTGAGGGCGGTCGGTACAAATGCGCTGCGACAAGCTTGGAATCGCACGGAATTTACTGAACCAGCCGAGACGATTTTGGGCACACCCGTTGATGTTATTTACGGCCGAGAAGAAGCCAGGCTCGTTTATCTCGGTGTCGCTCATACACTATCAGATGATGAAAAGAGCCGCCTGGTGGTCGACATTGGTGGCGGCAGTACTGAGTTCATTTTAGGACAACGCTTTGAGCCAAAGCGATTGGAGAGCCTGCAACTTGGCTGCGTAAGCTACTCAGATACCTTTTTTCCGGATGGTAAGTTATCCAAAGAAAGCTTTTGGAAAGCGTACGATCAGGCGAGTCTGGAAATCTCGCATATTCGGCGTAATTTCAAGCACAGCCACTGGACCGAGGCCGTAGGATCCTCCGGAACGCTTCAGGCCATTGAACTTCTTATAACTGCTGCCGGCTGGCGATCTGAGGGTATAGATTCAAAGTCGCTTAAAAAACTGCGTAAAGCGCTTTTGAAATTCGAATCAGTCGATGACATCAATCTGGAGGGTCTAAATGACCGACGGCGTGGCGTCATTACGGCGGGCGTAGCGATTACCACAGCTATTTTTGACGTCTTGGGTGTCGAGGTCATGCGCACCTCTTCGGGAGCACTTCGTGAGGGCGTGATTTACGATTTGATGGGGCGCTTGAGGCATGAAGACGTTCGTGCGCGCACCATTCAGGCAATGCTGCAGCGGTATTCAGTCGATCAGCCAACAGCAGAGACGGTGGGCAACTACGCCCGTCACCTAGCGTCACAAACAGCTTCCTCCTGGCGCCTGCTGGATGACGACATTGAGCTCCTGGTGTGGGCCGCGAGGCTTCATGAGGTTGGCGTCGCAATCTCCCAAAAGCATTACAACCGGCACTCGGCCTATCTCATAGAAAACTCTGATATGCCCGGCTTCTCGCAGGGCGATCAGCTCACAATGAGTCGTTTGCTGCGTGGGCATCGCGGCAAGCTGCCCTCCTACTTATTCGAGGACATACCCAGCAAAAAACGCGAGAAGCTTGCGCGAATGCTGGTTTTACTTCGGATGGCTGTAATCCTGAAGCACGCAGGGCCATCAGCCATGCAACCAGACTTCTCAGCGCGCGCCAAAGGCGACAAGCTAAAGGTGTACTTCCCTGCACAATGGCGAGCGGACTACCCGCTCACTATCTGGGAAATTTCAGAGTCAAAGTCGGCGTTTGAGAAACTAGGGGTGAAAGTGAGGCTGGCCAAAGACACCGACTAGCCCCACTTCCCTACGCGTGATTTAAAGGTCGTATCCACGCTCATCATGAAGGACAAGATCGAGACCTTCTGTCTCTTCATCATCATCGACCCGCAAGCCAATGAGTTGATCTACCAGCTTCAGCAAAATCCAGCTACCTACCAGAGCAAACAGGAAGGTCACGACAACCCCGAAGATCTGGATGTAAAGCTGTCCACCCATGGACGACACGCCATCTGAAAAACCGTTGCCACTAAAAATTCCAAGAGACGGAGCAGCGAAGACGCCGATCAGAATAGTACCGAGCATGCCGCCGATGCCGTGAACGGGGAACACATCCAAGCTGTCGTCAATCTTGAGTGTGTTCTTTAGGGTTATTGTTGCGAAATAGCAAACCACACCCGCTGTGAGACCAATAACGACGGCAGCCGCAGGCCCTACTGAACCCGAGGCCGGTGTTATGGTGCCCAATCCAGCAACCATGCCCGTGACAATACCCAAGACCGAGGGTTTGCCATGACGAATCCACTCCATTGTCATCCAGGCCAGCGATCCACAGGCAGCACTCAAGTGCGTTACCAACATAGCCATCGCAGCGCTGTTGTCGGCAGCCAGTGCCGAACCAGCGTTAAAGCCAAACCAACCCACCCAGAGCATACCGGCGCCTGTGACTGTCATCGTAAGGTTATGGGGTGGCATTGCTGTTGAGCCGAAGCCTTTACGCGAGCCCATCATTACAGCAGCGACAAGAGCCGCAACACCCGCCGTAATATGGACAACGGTGCCGCCGGCGAAATCCTGTAGCCCCATAGAACCGAGCCAACCGCCGCCCCAAACCCAATGACAAACGGGGGCGTAGACCAAAAGCATCCAGGCCGCACTAAATAGCAACATCGCTGAGAATTTCATTCGCTCAGCAAATCCACCGACGATCAATGCAGGAGTGATAACCGCAAAGGTCATTTGGAACATAACAAACAGCGTCTCGGGGATACCGTTTCGCACGCTATCGATTGATACATTCGCTAAAAAGAGGTTTCCCATATCGCCAATGTAGGGGCCAGGCTCCACACCATCAGTGCCGAATGCAATCGAATAACCGGCGACGAACCACAGGAGCGACATAAAACCCGTGATTGCGAAGCATTGCATTAGGACAGAAAGAACGTTTTTTGCACGAACCAAACCAGCGTAGAACAAGGACAACCCCGGAATAGTCATGAAAAGAACCAACGCAGTTGCCGTTAACATCCACGCCGTGTGGCCGGTGTCTGACGCGAAACTTGGTGCACTAAATAGCGCTAGCGCGATCATCGACGGTAGTCGAGCGCCTTTAACAAAATTCAACACAGTGAAAACCCCAGATAAAAACTCTGCCGCGCAGTTTGTCACAATGTCGGTAGGGTCGCGACCCGCTTGTCTGAAAAACCGTCCCGGTCGTCAGGGTTTTTATCCAACCACATTGGGTTTATTCTCGGCTCAGAAAAGCGATAACTCTCGACAACTAACAGGTATCTCATGCGCAAAATATTATCCGTAGCAGCCCTCATAACTGCCATGGCGACACAGTCTGTCATCGCGGACGAACGAGCTGTCATTCTCATCATCGGTGATGGATTTGACGACACACACGTCACCATGGGTCGGAATTATCTCAAGGGACAAGCGGGACAATTACTGCTCGATCAAATGCCCGTTCGCGGCGCTGTGCAGGTAGAAACGGTCAATGGCGAAGGCACGCCGATTTATGTTGCGGACTCGGCAAACACAGCGACAACGCTGGCAACGGGTGCTGTCACACAGATTGCTAGAATTGGGAAAAACGCGTCCGATCAGTCTGTAGAAACCATACTCGAGTCTGCCGCCGCCGCAGGGTACAAGACAGGGATCGTCAGCACTGCTTCTGTGACCGACGCATCACCCGCAGCCTTTGCTGCTCACGTCACAATTCGCGCTTGCGAGAATCCAGTCACCATTCGCGGTGGGGAAAAATACGGTGTGACGTTCGCCGGCTGTCCCGAGGACCTTAAAGAAAATGGCGGCATGGGTTCGATCTCCGAGCAACTAGCAGTTGCTAATGTGGACGTCATACTCGGCGGTGGCATGGAGCATTTCGTTGCTCAGTATGAGTCGGATCCAACAGCATTCGCGTTGGCTCAGGAGCAAGGCGTGACCATCCTGACCGAGCGCAGTGAGCTAAACCAGCAACACTCGGGCCGCGTTATCGGTCTGTTTTCCGAGGACACCATGCCAGTGGCATGGCGCGGAACCAATGGTCGAACCGCCGAGTCCATTGAGCGAAGCTGGCTGAACCACATTCATGAAATGATTGGCTCCATCACTCAACCTGAGGTCATTGAGTGTGAAGCCAACCCGAGCTTCGCAGAGATGCCCAGCATGGAGACGATGACACGGTATGCCCTCGATCACTTATCGCGCAACAACGACAAAGGCTTCTTCTTAACCATCGAATCTGCTTCCATCGATAAGAAGAGTCATGAACGCGATGCTTGTGGATCGATCGGTGAAGTTAAGCAGTTAGAGGAAGCACTCGCAGTTGCCATGGATTATGCGAGTGACAATCCCAACACACTAATTATGGTTACGGCTGACCACTCCCAAGCTGCGCAGATCGTCCCAGATCCCACCTTGTACACCTCTCTACCCATTCCTGTGTTCAGTCCGGGAAAGGTGGCTCGTATTGCGACGCCCGAAGGCAGTGTGATGCGGATCAACTACGCCACAAATAACATCCGCTCAGAGGAACACACAGGCGCCAACGTACCCCTATTTGCTAACTCTGAGGGCGAATCAGTCTTAAGTCCTTTCATGCGTCAACGCGATATCTATGATGCGATGATGCGCTATTTGGAGCTGTAAACATGACGTTACGAACGATTGCTGGCCGCGAGGTCTCTAAAATTTGCCTCGGCACCATGACCTGGGGTCAACAAAATACTGAGGCCGAAGCCCACGAGCAGATATCCTATGCGCTGGAGCGAGGCATCAACATGCTGGATGCGGCAGAGATGTACCCGGTTCCACCGCGCGCTGAAACTCAGGGTCGAACCGAAGAATACATCGGCACGTGGTTCAAAAAGACTGGGCTTCGAGATAGCTATGTACTGGCCACCAAGGCAGCAGGACCGAATCCGGAGTTTCACTACTTGCGTGGCGGACCTCGATTCACAAAAGAGCAACTCATTGAGGCGGTCAACGGCTCTTTGCGCCGACTACAGACCGACTGCATTGATCTCTATCAGCTACATTGGCCAGACCGTTACACCAACTTTTTTGGTCAGCGCGGATACTTCCACCGAGAACAACCCGAAACCCCGATTGAAGAAACGCTTCGAGCATTGGAGGACATCGTTCAGTCAGGAAAAGTGCGAGCCATCGGTCTCTCGAATGAAACGCCGTGGGGAACCATGAAGTTTCTGGAACTAGCCGATCGTGAGGGACTTCCGCGCGTGGACAGCATTCAGAACCCTTACAGCCTTTTGAATCGCACCTACGAAATTGCCATGGCTGAGGTGTCGCAGAGGGAAGATGTTGGCTTACTCGCCTATTCACCGCTGGGCATGGGTTTACTGACCGGTAAGTATCGCGACGGGGCCAAGCCCGAAGGGTCACGGATGGTGGTCTTTGAACGCTTTACGCGCTACGAAGGTGTAGAGACTTGGGAGGCTACCGAACGTTATTTACAGTTAGCCGACGATCACGGCATCAACCCAACTCACATGGCGTTGGCCTTTGTAAATACGCGCCCATTCGTCGTGTCCAATATCATTGGCGCCACAACCATGGAACAGCTCAAAATGAACATCGACAGTCTGGATGTCGTGCTAAGTAAGGACGTCTTAAAGGGCATTGAAGCCATACAGCAGGCCATCCCGAACCCTGCTCCTTAAGTCCCACGACGTTACATATTGATCCAGCTATTGCGTGCGCGGACCCTGAATTGGGTCTCGCGCCATCGCAGGATGACACTATCGGGCAGAATCTCCACAACTGTGAACGGACCCACGCGTTGCCGCTCTGTTAGAGACTGACCGTTTAAAACCACCTCCGAGCGCCCGTTTGCGGAGTAGTTATGTTCGCTGTAAATCAACGACGGTATTTGATCTTTCGTTTGCTGCGACAGTGTCTCCAACAGTGGCTCACTGCTCTCCACTAACGGTTGAACACCCAGCTCCTTCTGCGCTTGAGCGAGAATCTCCGCGAAATCAATCGCCGCACTCTCGTCACTGCCCTCCGATGCTTCCGATACCTCAGTCGCCTGATCTACCGCGTCAGGAACAATCTGTGTTTCAGCCTCAGAGGCAGTGGACGACCCTAGCGCAGCATCGGCTTCCTCGTTCATCGCGGCGTAGAGCGATGACAAGGCCTCTGCATTGGGACCACCACCCTTGGCTGGTTGGGTCTCAGTCGGAATGACGATCGGTCGTGTATCCCTCATCCCTCCGTTCGGTAGCTTCGAACTTTTGTCCTGTGTAGATGCCCCCGAAACAGGTGTCGAAGATGTGAGAGGCGTCTGAGAATTGGTAGTGGGGACGCTGTCCGTGTCTGATGCTGTCACAGAATCAACGGGCTTGTCCTCGGTAGCCCGCTCGGCAGACTCACCACCCTCAGTGGCAGATGTGTCCGACCCATCGCGATCGGATGAATACAAAACAGCCAAAACGACCACCATCACGCCAATAGCGGCAAGTGAGGCACGCTTGAATCCCGCCTTTTTCCAGATTGGCTGGTCGGGCGCTACATAGTGCTCGGTATCGAGAGACGGGACAGACCCTCCCTCCTCAGGTGCTTCCTTAGAGCGCTTAATGGCATCAAGGATCATCGACATCAGCGCGCGTCCTGCCAGTTTTGAGCCCGTGTCAGCGCACGACTCACTGTCAGACCAATGCCCAAACGATCATTTAGCCTCAACAAGGTGAGCTCATTCATCACACCATCGATAGGCAAACCCTCAGCTTCCTGAAACAGGCGAATGCGAGTTTCCAGGGCCGGCCCGAACTCGGTCACCTCGCTTAGCTCCATCCCATCGAGCGTGGCAAACATTTGTGCCACCCGAGTGACCACGACCCCAGAATCACCGAGAGACAGCGCGCCCTCCCAGCCAGCAGGTGCCTGCCAGAAGAATCGATACGTGCCTGTCCAGGCATCGGCAATATCTGCTAATACCACCCACTGCAAACCCTGATCCGTCCACACAACAGCCTCAGATCCGTCGATTTGAAATACGAGGACACTGGCGAAAAATTTATCCTGTGTAACGGTTTCAAGCAGAACCGGTCGATTGAGTGAGGCTAACTCATTCCAAACTCTTGCAGAGCCAACACCACAGGAAAGGCGCGTGATGGCGGGTGGTGGACACAAAGAACTGGGGGCTGGAAGGTCCGTTGCAGCCAGCCACAGTTTCGCCAACCCATCCGACTCGCTGAATTCCCATTGAGGCGAGGCCGGCGCCGTCATGGACTCCGGAGACGGAACAGTTTGGTCTGCTGGAATCGCGACATCTGCAGAAATTGGGTCTACTGCCTTCTCGGTACTCAGAACATCGATAGGCGCCTTAGCCACGTAGGCAAGCGCTGCACCAACGAGGACAATCATCACCACAGAAAGCCACCACCCGCTTACACGACTAGACGATGGCTGCTCACTGTGGTTCTCGCCAAACACTTCTTTCGCAGCCGATCGCACCAGGGTACGGCTAACGCTCCCTCGCTTCTGGCCGTAGGCGCCTAGCAAGGCTCGATCACACAACACATTAATCAAGCGCGGAATACCTCGCGTGAGGGTATGAATCTGCTTTACCGCCGACGAATCAAACAAGCGTCGATCGCCCTTCAAGCCGGCCACTTCCAGGCGATGTCGGATGTAGGCGCTCGTCTCGTCAAGATTCAATGGCTGCAAGTTATAGCGGGCGGTGATCCGCTGATTGAGCTGACGCAATTCGGGGCGAGCTAGCTTGTCCGACAACTCTGGCTGTCCGATAAGAATAATCTGGAGCAATTTCTCGTCGTTGGTCTCAAGATTCGTCAGCAGGCGTATCTGTTCGAGAACATCAAAGTCGAGATGTTGTGCCTCGTCGATCATGAGAACGGTCTTGCGCCCGCGATCGTAATTCTCAAGCAAGTAACGATGTAGCGCGTCGGTCAGGGCCTTCAGGCTGTGCGTCTCTCTGGGGTAGTCGATACCCAACTCATCACAGGCACTGGCGAGTAGTTCAACGGCACTCAGCGCCGGATTCAAAATGATGGCCAGGTCAGTGGTGTCAGGTAACTGCTCGAGTAAGCAACGATTAACCGTTGTCTTCCCTGTACCAACCTCACCGGTCAGCAAGATAAAACCACCACCCCCGCTCACACCGTAAAGAAGATGTGCAAGGGCGTCGCGGTGCCGCTGACTCATGAATAGATAGCGCGGGTTGACCGCGATCGAGAACGGCGCTTCGTTGAGTCCAAAGTGTTGGTGATACATACGAGGCTGTCGCAGATTCCTTGCCGACATTATGCACGGGCAAAACCACGATGAATACGCGGAATCATGTCGTGTTTGCTTGCTGGCAAAAAAAACATACTGTAAGTTCAAATCCGAATTTTTATCTGACACCCAGTCCTGCGCTATTAGGAGACTCACATGGCAGTACCATCAATTCTCAAAGACAACTTGTCGATTCCGGTCATTGGCTCGCCCCTTTTCATCATTTCCAACCCGGATCTCGTCATTGCGCAATGCAAAGCTGGTGTCATTGGTTCGTTCCCAGCACTCAACGCTAGACCCGAACCCGTGCTCGAGGAGTGGCTCGATCGCATCACGTCCGAGCTGAAAGATCACGACAAGAACAACCCCGATAACAAAGCAGCACCTTTTGCGGTGAACCAAATCGTTCACGGCTCAAACGCGCGCCTAAAGCATGACATGGACATGTGCGAGAAATACGAAGTGCCCGTCATCATCACTTCGCTCGGCGCTAAACAGTGGGTGAACGATCAGGTTCATGGTTGGGGTGGCATCGTCCTCCACGACATCATTAACAACCGCTTTGCCAAAAGTGCCATTAGTAAAGGCGCCGATGGCCTCATCGCAGTTGCCGCCGGTGCCGGTGGCCACGCGGGACAGCTCTCGCCATTTGCGTTAATTCAAGAAATTCGCGAGTGGTTCGACGGACCGCTACTGCTATCAGGCTCTATGGCAACAGGTGACTCTGTCCTCGCCGCTCAAGCCATGGGTGCTGATATGGGCTACATCGGTTCAGCTTTCATCGCCACCGAAGAGGCCAACGCTGACGAAGGCTACAAGCAAGCCATCGTTGACTGCGGGGCTGACGACATCGTCTACAGCAGCCTCTTTACCGGTGTTCACGGTAACTACCTGAAGCCGTCGATTGAGAACGCTGGCCTCGATCCCAACAATCTGCCCGAAAGTGATCCCACCAAGATGGACTTTGGATCTGGTGGCAACACCGATGCAAAGGCATGGAAGGACATTTGGGGCTCTGGACAAGGCATTGGTGCAGTCAAAGCACGCGAAACGGCAGGCGAATATATTGCCACGCTGGTCGAGCAGTACAACGCAGCAAAGGCACGGATTCTTTAAGTATGAGCGACCAACGCGCGAAGATTCCTCGCTCCCGCGAGGATGACTACAGCCCGGAAATCATTGCTGAACGTCAAGCGTTTATCGAAGCCCAGACCGGTGCCAAGTTAAACCACACCAAGCAGTTCTCGTATGATCCGCACGTTATGTCCGGAAACATCGAGAACATCTGGGGCGTTTCCCAGATCCCTATCGGAATCGCGGGACCACTTCTCGTGGACGGTGAATATGCCAAGGGAGAGTTTTTTGTTCCCATGGCCACCGTTGAGGGCACCATGTTGGCGAGCTACAACCGCGGTATGAAGGTGATTCGTGAGTCTGGTGGCGTGAAAACCACCGTCTCTGCTGAATCGATGCAGCGGGCGCCTTTGTTCATCTTCAGCGATGCGCGAGAAGCGCGAGACTTCCAACTGTGGCTGCGAGCCAACGTCGAGGTCATAAAAGAGCAGGCAGAGAGCACAACCTCTGTCGGAAAACTGCTCGAGATCGAGAACTACCACACGCATAACTTTGTGGCCTGTCGTTTCGACTACTCGACCGGTGATGCCGCAGGCCAGAACATGACCAGCCGCGCGACGTTCTTTGCCTGTGAGTGGATTCGTAAGAACTACCCCGGGGCCATGCGTAACTACATGCTGTCAGGCAATTGGGATACCGAGAAAAAGACATCAGCGGTCAATATGCTGAAAGGTCGTGGCAGACGCGTCACCGCCGAAGTCACCATTCCTCGAAAGGTGCTGATGGATAATCTTCGCATCACGCCCGAGCAGATGCAGTACGGCTATCAGATTACAACACTGTCTGCGCTGACGACCTCGAGCTCGAACAATGCCAGTCACCCAGCCAATGGCTTGGCGGCGCTGTACGCCGCTACAGGCCAGGATCTGGCAAATATTGGTGAGTCCAACCAGTGCACGGTGTATCAGCGTATGACGCGCGAGGGAGATCACTATTTCTCAATCACACTGCCCTCTATCATCATGGCGAGCTATGGCGGCGGCACGAATTTGCCGACGCAGCGCGAATGCCTCGAGATGATGGACTGCTTTGGAAAGGACCGCGCGCTCAAGCTTTGCGAAATCGCAGCGGGGCTTGTGGTTGCAGGCGAGTTGTCACTGGCAGCAGCAACGCGAGTCGATAAAGCGACACGAACCAATGAATGGGTTGATGCGCATGAGAGGCTTGGCAGAAACCGTTAAACGTGACGTTATCAGTGGTACCGAAACACCCTGTTGTGATTAGATTCCCTCAGGGTGTTTTTTTATGAAGCGAGACATCATGAACAATAAAAAGAACAGAGGAATGACGCTCGTAGAACTGCTGATTGTGGTGGCCATCGTCGCCATCCTCGCCAGTGTCGCCCTTCCCTCCTGGAACTCGCAGGTTCAAAAAGCGCGGCGCGCCGACGCGAGGAACACCCTCATGTTTGTTCAAGTCGAGCAGGAAAAATATAGAGCGGACAACGGAAGCTACGCCTCTAGCATGAGTGCGCTTGGCTTAAACACTTATAACTCCACCTCACGTGATTACTACAACGTGTCGATTGTCTCGAGCAATGCGACCGCTTTCGTTGCCAGTGCTGCTCCAAATACCAATGGCGGGCAAAATGGAGATACTTGTGGGACCTTCGCTATCAACCAGTCAGGACCCGACGGATCGGGCAGTTACGCGTCGATTTCGGATTGCTGGAACTAAACTCCCCTCATCTCGGCTTTCTATCAGTGGTCGCCCTTGATGACTCACATGATTTAAAAAAAATCGATGCCAAGGACAACACGTTTTTTGTGATCACCCCATCAACAAAACGCGTAAGCTTAATGTTATCGACACGGAACAAACCATGAAGCGCCTCATTACTGCACTTATCACTGTCAGCTCATTTCTCACTCTAGGCGCTCACGCAGCGGGTAAGAACAATGTGGTCAGCGTTAACCCGCCTGTTCCAGCACCCGACTGGACTCTACCGGCGATTCAGAATGCCGAGGGCGATCTGTCGATGTCCGATTTCAGAGGAAAGATCACCTACGTCGATTTCTGGGCGTCCTGGTGCGGACCTTGCCGCTTGTCACTGCCAGCACTCAATAGCTTGAATGAAGCGTTCTCTGACGACCCGGTACAGTTTCTTGCGATCAGCATTGATGTCGTTGAAGAAGACGCATGGGACTTTCTAGCGCGGTACACAGTCGATTACCCCGTTGTCATTGATACTGAGGGCGACATAGCGCGCTTATTCGCCGTTGATGGCATGCCATCAGGCTATCTTCTCGACGCGGAGGGGCGTGTTAGAGAAATCCACATCGGATTTAAACGCGGAGATGAGCTGAAACTGGCAGAGAGCATTAAAAAGATGCTCGCGGAAATGGACGCTAGTTGAGCAATCAAAGTTTTTGCGCCTCCAAGCCTCTACGATTGGTACACGACGTTACCGGATTGAGTAATGACGAAAGAAACCCTCTACTACGACGGTGCCTGCCCTTTGTGCGCGCGAGAAATGAAACATCTCGCGAAACTCAAGCGTGACAGTTTGAACCTGGTAGACATCCACCAGGCCGACATCACTCCCGAAATGCCATCCAAGGAAGACTTGCTGCTGAATTTGCATCTTAAGCGCGGTGATGAATGGGTAGTGGGTGCCGATGCGAATGTTGCCGCTTGGCAGCACACGCGCTACGGCATGCTGTGGGCCTGGCTACGCTGGCCGCTCATCAAACAGATTGTGGACCCGGTCTACGCGTTCTGGGCTAAGCGACGTTACGATGGTCTCTATGGCGCATCGCCCCAGAAGAGCAAGCCTCAGTCGTGATCGATAAGCAAGCACTTCAATCGCTGGATAAACGTCAGCGGGTTGCGCTCGTTAACAGCCTTCCAGGCTTTAAACCTGTGGTACTCGTGGGTACCGTCAATGAGGACAACCGCACCAACCTTTGTGTTATCAACTCTTGTTTCCACGTGGGCGCAGACCCAGCGCTCATGGGCATGATTATCAGGCCTGCGCCTGAAGGCACAGAGCGACATACGCTCGAAAATATCCTCGCGACTAAGACATACTCAGTTAATGCGGTCACTCGCGACATGGCGCAGCGCGCCCATCATACATCGGCCAGATTTGCTCGCGACCAATCTGAATTCGACGCCTGTGGTTTCGCGGAGCATTGGCAGGAGGGTTTCACAGCACCTTTTGTCTCGGAATCTCCCTTGCAGTTAGGTCTTACGTTGGCGGAGCACCTGCCACTGACTATCAACGGTACGCACCTCATCATCGGTTCTATCGAGCAGATTCACTTATCCGATCATTCGCAGCGAGACGACGGAACGCTGGACCTTCAGAGCATGGATATTGTTGCCGGCGTTGGCCTTGATGCTTATCACAGTGTGGGTACAGGCCAACGTTTCACCTACGCAAAACCGGACCGCCCCCCAGAACTTATCTAAGAGTCGCAGGTCTAATGTTTCTTCGGTAGGCTTGCACACATCACGACTGGGGGAACATCAATGACCGACAAAGCGGCAGACGACAAAGCCAATCCAATCATTCTCGCCATCCTATTCGCAGGGATCTTGGCGACCTTAGTGTTCATTCTGATGACTGGAGACTATGGAAAGTCGGAAGTCCCCGAAGAATCCACGGAAATAACACCTGTTGAGATTGAGATGGTCCCGGCTCCCGAGCCTGAACCTATCGAAGATGAAGTCGTTGTCGTTGAAGAAGAGGTTCTACCTGAACTACCACCGGAGCCAGTGGTTACTGAAGAAACCGCCGATACCTACGCTCGTGAAACCATTGAAAGTGTCAATGGTGGTAAAGCGCTCGCTCAATTCGTTGCTGGGGACTATGTAGTCGAGCGCGCGGTGGCGATTGTCGATGCGCTGCGAAGGGGTGAAGTACCTTACAAGCTCCTACCTGTTGGTCGTCCCTCAAAGCCCTTCCCGATCAGCGACGACGGACTCCGAGTGACAATGGATCCATCTGGCTATAGTCGTTACGACGGTTTTGCGCAGTGGGTCAATGGCATCGATGTGTTGGCCATCGTCGAATTACTCAACGATTACGAGCAAATCGCCACCGAAGCCTTGTCCCGAATGGGCGTTGGAGATTTTGATATTCGCAGTGCAGTGCTCGCAGCGACGACCGAAATTTTAGCGACACCGATAGCGCCCCAGAGTGCAGAGTTAATGAAACGCGAAGCCAACTGGGTCTACATGGATCCTGAGTTGGAAGCACTGAGCTCACTGCAGAAGCAAGTCTTGCGGATGGGTCCCGAAAACTCGGAAATCATTCAGGCAAAGGCCCGCGAATTGCGTGGTGCAGTACTTGAAAGCGGTATGAGCAGCTAATTTTCGTTCAGAGACTGTAACGAGTCGCTACAAGTCCTGCTCATCCAGCTCGTCTGACGTTGCCTCGAGCAAGTGCATGAAGTGAGATGGCGAAAACCCACGAGAAGCCATGAACCTTCCCCGCTTCGCCCGATCTTTTTGTTTGCTGTCCCAATCGGATGGGAGCGGCTTCCCCCCAAACTTGCGCTCGTAAACGTCTTCGGCGAGTGCGAACCAGTCGATACCATCGGGAAACGCCGCGTCGACCGCGCTGTCGGGGTCACAGCCCTTTTGCCGAAGTTCAAACGATAGCTTTTTGGGACCGCAGCCCCGATTGACCAGCTGGCGGGCCATGGACGCCGCATACCGCTCGTCGCTTAGCAATCCATCCGCTACCAACTCATCGACCACAGCGTGGTAAAGATCATCGCCTTCAAGTCGCTTTCGAAAGCGACGTTTGAGTTTAGTGATCATCTCCTGTGAGGAGTGTTCACGCCGAGCCAGCAAATCCATTGCTGCTCGGCGTAAATCTGAGGAACGCACCTCCACCGACGGTTTATCCCTCAACAGACTCCTCGACCGGAGCTACATCTGGAGCCGCGGCGGCTTCAGGTTCTGGTCCGGGCAAATTCATGGTCTGTCGACGAATCTCGTCCTCAATCTCGGTTGCGAGCGCCGGATTATCGTCCAGGAACTTCGCAGCGTTTGCCTTGCCCTGCCCGATCTTGTCACCCTTATAGGCATACCAAGCGCCTGATTTATCGACAAGATTAAGCTTTACGCCCCAGTCGAGTACCTCACCCATGTGATAGATGCCCGCGCCATACATGATCTGGAATTCAGCCTGCTTAAACGGCGGTGATACTTTGTTCTTCACCACTTTCACCCGGGTTTCATTACCTACGATCTCGTCGCCCTCCTTGATCGCACCGATGCGGCGGATGTCGAGACGAACCGATGAATAAAACTTAAGCGCATTACCGCCCGTTGTGGTCTCGGGGCTTCCAAACATCACACCGATCTTCATACGAATCTGGTTGATGAATATAACGAGACAGTTAGTTTGCTTGATCGCGCCTGTGAGCTTACGCATTGCCTGACTGAGGAGTCGCGCCTGAAGGCCGACGTGCGAATCACCCATGTCGCCCTCGATTTCAGCCTTTGGCGTCAAGGCTGCGACCGAATCGACCACCAGCACGTCTACAGCACCTGATCTCACCAGCATTTCTGCCACTTCGAGAGCCTGTTCGCCGGTATCGGGCTGCGAGACGATTAAGTCATCCATCTGCACGCCAAGTTTTTCAGCATATTGTGGGTCCAGCGCATGCTCAGCATCGACAAACGCAGCCGTGCCACCCACTTTTTGGGCTTCAGCGATGACCTGTAGCGTTAGTGTTGTCTTACCCGAAGACTCAGGACCATAGATCTCTACGATTCGTCCGCGCGGCAACCCGCCTATGCCCAGGGCAATGTCCAGACCGAGTGAGCCGGTGGAGATCGCAGGGATTGCTACGCGCTCCTGATCACCCATCCGCATGACGGTACCCTTTCCGAACTGACGTTCAATTTGCGCTAGTGCGGCATCCAAGGCCTTTTGCTTGTTCGGGTCCATGAGTTTCTCCGTAAGAATTAAGTACTGTATATATAATCAGTATTTTTCGATGAAATTGCAATGCAGTTTACGTGGCTTTTTCACGTTTGAAATCAGCCTATCTAATCACCTGTCGCCTAAAGCGACAGGGGATGTCATCTCAGCGTGCCTAGGGCTCGTCACCAAAGATTCCGATGCGCTTTTCGCCCGAGCCACTAACGCTCGCGCGATACATGCCCGGCGTGTTGAAGACCATAGACACCTCACCACTCGCATCTACCGCCACAATGCCACCATCACCGCCCGCAACCACCAGCTCATCCATAATGACTGCTTCTGCGGCTTCTTTGAGTTTCTGTCCAGCAAACTGCATACGTGCACAGATGTCCCTCGCCACGGTATGACGAATGAAATATTCGCCGTGGCCCGTCGCAGAGACCGCACAAGAGCGGTTGTCCGCATAGGTGCCAGCGCCGATCACGGGTGCATCACCAATTCTTCCCCAGCGCTTACCGGTCATACCGCCGGTAGAGGTTCCCGCAACGAGATTGCCCTTTGAATCGAGTACCACCACGCCCACGGTACCGAACTTATAGTCGACATGAGGCTCGATGCCCGCTTGCTTGCGTGCTTTATAGGACTCAAGGGCTCGTTTACGCCGCTCGGTCTCAAAATACGTGGGCGACACCTCAGGAATACCCAGCTCCTCCGCAAACTGTTCCGCCCCCCTGGAGGCGAGCATGACATGGGGCGACTGCTCCATTACGGCTCTTGCAAGCGCAATGGGAGATTTAACCGTTGTTACGCCCGCAACCGCTCCCGCATCCAGCTGCGCACCATGCATAATCGACGCATCGAGTTCGTGCTGCCCGTCCCAGGTGTAGACGGAACCTTTACCCGCGTTGAACAAGGGTGAATCCTCCATGCGCTGGATAATGGCCACCACCACATCCAGGCCCTCTTCACCGGCTTGGAGCTGCTGATAGCCCTCGGATATCGCCTCATCAAGGAAGCTGCGATATTCAGCCTCGACCTCGACACTCATACGATCGCGCTCGATCGTCCCCGCTCCGCCGTGTAGGGCAATCGCCACAGGCTGCTCCGCAGCCACAACCCAGAGAGGCGAAAGACACAGCAGTAAGCCGCTAAGGAACCGCACGATCATTCACCGTCGTGTCGAAACACGGCGCCCGCTTTCATTACGAAGTTGGGTCGCTCCAGTACCCGCACATCCTCAAGAGGATTGTCATTGAACGCGACAATATCAGCGTGAAATCCCGGTGCGATCTGCCCCAACTCATCCTCGACGTTAAGTAAGTCTGCGGCGTTTACCGTTGCCGACTGTATCGCCTCCATGATGGGCATGCCGGCTTCAACCATGAACCGAAACTCCTTGCCATTGGCTCCGTGCGGGGACACGCCGGCATCGGTGCCAAACGCAATTTTGACCCCCGACTTGTATGCCGCGCCAAAGGTATCTTGTATCTGGGGACCGATCGCCGCGGCCTTTGGACGCACCACCGCGGGCAATTTGTTGTCGAGCTCTGCGAGATCACCTACCCATTTGCCGGCGGAGATGGTGGGAACATACCAAGTGCCGTTTTTACGCATGAGACGCATGGCTTCCTCGTCCATGTACGTTCCGTGCTCTACAGAGTCGACACCGGCTCTAATGGCACGCTTCATACCAAGCGCACATGGGCGTGAACTGCCACCACGAAGTCGTAGTCCCTCGCCGCTTTAACCACGGCTTCCAGCTCCTCATCCGTGAACTGCGGGTTATCGCCACTTTTAGCAAGCGACAAGACACCCCCGGTCACCGTCAACTTAACAACGTCACTCCCGTCCTTATAGCGCTGTCTTACCGCTTTGTAAGCATCAGCAGGCCCATTAATCACACCATCTTTTGGTCCCGGATCGCCACGCAAATCAGCCCTCACCCCGTTCGTCGGGTCCGCATGACCGCCCGTAGTCGCCATTGACTTGCCGGCCGCGAAAATCCGAGGACCCGCGACAATGTTTTTTGCGATGGCATCACGCAGTGCAAAGATGGCCTGGATGTCACCTGCGCCAAGATCCCGGACGGTGGTGAACCCTGCATCTAAGGTTCGTCGCGCGAATACGGTTGACCGCAGTGCAATGTCGGCCGAGTTCATGAAGAACTCCTCAGAGTAACTCGCAGGCGGATCAAGCTCACCGTCGAGGTGAACGTGCATATCCATAAAGCCGGGCGAGACATAGGCGGTACTTAGATCGACTACGTTACTGCCCTCTGGCGTAAGGAAACCGTCGTCA
The DNA here is from genome assembly GCA_038143085.1 of Halieaceae bacterium. Classification (GTDB taxonomy): domain Bacteria; phylum Pseudomonadota; class Gammaproteobacteria; order Pseudomonadales; family Halieaceae; genus Luminiphilus. Next base: position 152,990 of record JAYQLG010000008.1, on the reverse strand, counting down.
ACCGAGACAACTCGACCGCCTTCTATGGTTATCGTTTGCTTCTCGAGGAGATCACCCTCCTTCGTATCGAATAGGAATCCCGCGTGTATCACGGTGGCGGCTAGCGCGGATTGAGTGCCTAGGATTGCTAAGAGAGTGAGCGTTGTTCTAATCATAAAAAATCCATCTATTTATCTAGTGTTCTTCTATGACGATAACGACTCAGACGGATATCGACCAGTACTACGTATGAAAGACCTGAGATTAATCTAGTAATAACCGGATGCGGCAGGTTTTATGCCTCGCTCGGGATTTAAACGAGGTCACTTTTAACCTATCCTCGTCGTTTCGAATTTGACCATGCCGCAGTTCATGCCGACGACCCCGGACACAAGTCAGCACACGCCGATGATGCGCCAGTTTTTGGCCATCAAAGAGGCGCACCCAGACGAACTGCTGTTCTACCGCATGGGCGATTTCTACGAGCTCTTTTATCGCGATGCAGAGATTGCAGCACCCGTGCTCGATATCACGTTGACGTCGCGTGGGAAGTCAGCTGGCGAACCCATCCCGATGGCCGGTGTGCCCTTCCACGCCGCTGAGAGTTACCTGGCGAAGCTTGTCCGGGCCGGATTTTCCGTTGCAATCGCTGAGCAAATTGGTGACCCAAACGAATCCAAAGGGCCTGTCGAAAGAAAGGTTGTCCGCGTTGTCACACCGGGCACACTCACCGACGAATCCTTGCTCGATGCCAGTGGCGATGCGCTGATCGTGTCCGTAGTTAGACGTCAGCTCAGTGCAGGTATTGCCTGGATGGATCTGAGTAGCGGGCGATTTCTGGTTACCGAAGTTGAGGGTGATGAAGCCCTCAGTGCGGAATTGCAACGGCTGTGTCCCGCCGAGCTACTGCTTCCCGAGGATGCGAGCATCCCGACACTGGCGGAACATGTCGCAATCAGACGTCTCCCAGCCTGGCAATTCGATGAAGACAGCGCCCGTACCCAGCTGAATCAGCACTTTCAGACACGAGATTTGAGCGGGTTTGGCTGCGATGATCTGTCGCTGGCCATCGCGGCAGCTGGCTGTCTGCTCGACTACGTTAAAGACACGCAGCGTAACGAGTTACCACACCTCACTTCGATACGTCATGAGCGCCAAAGCGACTCAGTCATTCTCGATGCGGCAACACGCCGCAATCTCGAAATTGATCTCAACTTACATGGGGGCGAAGACAACACATTATTCGCGGTTTACAACTCGACCGTAACGGCTATGGGCACGCGCCACCTTAAGCGCTGGCTGCATCGGCCCGTAACCGTTCGCTCTGTACTCGAGGATCGCCTTGATGCCGTCTCGCGCCTCGCTGAGAACTATGCGTTTGAGACAACGCGACAGGCACTCAAGCCCATCTCAGATCTTGAGCGCATCTTGGCGAGAGTCGCCTTGCGATCTTCACGGCCTCGAGACCTAACGCGTTTGCGCGATAGCCTGTGGGCGCTACCGGCACTAACGACAGCCACGCCCCAAGAGACCAACCTACTTCAAACACTTCAGAGAGACATCGGTCAGTACCCCGAGCTCTGTGAGCTTCTGAGTAAAGCGCTCGTTGAATCACCCCCTGTCGTCATTAGGGATGGCGGCGTTCTCGCTGAAGGCTATGACGAAGAACTTGATGAACTTCGCGGTATTAGTGAGAACGCAGGCGAATACCTCGTTGATATTGAGCGCCGTGAGCGAGAAGCAACCGGGCTCTCCACACTCAAAGTGGGTTACAACAGGGTTCATGGGTATTACATAGAAATTAGTCGACAGCAGTCAGATCAAGCCCCCGCCACCTACCAGCGCCGGCAGACGCTCAAAAACGTGGAGCGATTTATCACACCCGAGCTGAAGCAGTTCGAAGACAAAGCCTTGTCCAGCCGAAGCCGCGCCTTGGCGCGAGAAAAGTTCCTGTATGAGGCGCTAGTAGAACGAATCGCAGAGGATCTACTGCCACTACAAACGACATCGCGAGCCATATGTGATCTTGATGTACTCGCCTGTTTCGCCGAGCGCGCTGATGCTCTATCACTCAGTCGCCCCTCGTTTAGCGAGGAAGCACAACTCGATATCTCAAATGGACGACACCCCGTTGTTGAACAGGTCAGTGATAAGCCCTTTATCGCCAACAACACCCTGCTCAACGAACACAGGCGCATGCTGCTTATCACGGGGCCCAATATGGGCGGTAAATCAACCTACATGCGGCAAAACGCGCTCATTGTCCTATTGGCGCATTGTGGCGCGTTTGTGCCAGCTGACAGCGTTGCCTTGTCACTGGTTGACCGAATTTTCACGCGTATCGGATCGTCCGACGATCTGGCAAGCGGGCTGTCAACCTTCATGGTCGAAATGACTGAAACGGCCAATATCCTGCACAACGCCACGGAGAGAAGTCTGGTGCTCATGGATGAGGTTGGTCGAGGTACAAGTACATTTGATGGGTTGAGCATCGCCTGGGCCTCGGCGGTCGCACTCGCGGAACGAGTCCGTGCACTTACCTTTTTTGCGACCCACTATTTCGAGCTGACTGCCCTACCCGACGACCACACCTCGATGGCAAACGTCCACTTGGACGCAACAGAACACGAAGACCACGTTGTGTTCATGCACCACATCCAAGAAGGTCCGGCAAATCGCAGTTTTGGACTAGAAGTTGCTAAACTAGCGGGCGTTCCGACGGGGGTATTACTTCACGCGCGGCAGAAACTTGGCGAACTAGAGAACCAAGAGATCGCAGAGCGCCCACCCACCATCGGGGGGCTGGAAGATCTTTTCAGTAAACCCACAGTCAGTAGTCCCGCCCTGGACGTCTTGTCAGAAATTGATCCTGACCAACTGTCGCCCAAAGAGGCATTGGACGCGCTGTACACACTGAAAACTTTACTAGACACTTAGTGTGTCTTAATATTTTTACACTTACCGCGTTAAATGACTAAGTAAAGCGGTTATTGGGGGAAAACTATGACATTCGTCGTTGGCGAAGACTGCATTAAATGTAAACACACAGACTGCGTGGAAGTGTGTCCAGTGGACTGTTTTTACGAGGGCCCAAACTTCTTGGTGATTCACCCGGATGAGTGTATCGACTGCGCACTCTGCGAGCCTGAGTGCCCCATAGACGCGATCTTTTCTGAGGATGAATTACCCGCAGACCAGGAAAACTTCCTTGAACTCAATGCGGAACTCGCCGAGATCTGGCCCAACATTACAGAAAAGAAAGACGCGCCAGCTGACGCGCCTGACTGGGAAGGAAAACCCGGCAAACTTGCCCTTCTGGAGCGTTAGTCGTCAGACGAGCAATTCCTCTTCCGAGAGCCCATCGCGCAACGCGGCGCGCTTGAGCCTAGCCAATGCTTCAATTTGTATCTGCCTCACCCGCTCTCGGGTGAGGCCAACCTCCTCCCCTACAGCCTCCAAGGTTGAAGCTTCGTAGCCCATCAGTCCAAATCGTCTAGCCAGTATCTCGCGCTGACGACCTGGAAGATCGCCCAGCCAATCCTCGAGACAGCCCTCGACCTTCTCGTCATCGACAAGCGAAAGCGGGTTGTCCTCCACAGGTGAAGAGACGGTATCAACAAGACTTCGCTCACTGTCGTCGGACAGTTGGTTGTCAACAGAGGTGATTTTTTCGGAAAGTTTGAGTAGCTTACTCACCTCTCCAGGGTCACGATCGAGAATATCCGCGATCTCGCTCGTCGTTGGTTCGCGCCGCAATGAACTCCTCAGCTCTCGTGTGCATCGCACGATGGTATTAATGTCTTTTTGAATATGTATCGGCAGCCTGATGGTTCTGCCCTGGTTCATTAAAGCGCGCTCAATACTTTGACGAATCCACCATGTCGCGTAAGTTGAGAAACGAAAGCCACGCTCCGGATCGAATTTTTCAACCGCGCGCATCAATCCGAGATTCCCCTCCTCGATCAGGTCAAGCAGTGGTAGTCCACGATTCATGTACCGCTTCGCAATCATCACTACTAGGCGCAAATTACTGTTGATCATCCGATGTCGCGCGGCCTCGTCACCCGCTAGAGATGCCCTTGCGACACAAATCTCCTCAGCGGCTGTCAGCAGCGGGGTTGAACCAATTTCTTTGAGATAAAGCTGCACAGGATCAGCATCGCGAGCTGCTTCCGAAGGCGACTTCACTTCGGTCGCCCGCGGTCTTCCTGTCCTGAAATTTAATGCAACTTCATTTGCTGCAGGTACGTAAAGTGTTTCCAGATCTGCCATGAGAGTGTATCCCCTCTTTGGCGACCCACACTCCTACCGACGTCTAGGAAGCAATGTCAGCGGGTCTATAGGCTGCCCACGCCTACGCAACTCGAAGTGGAGCTTTACTGTGTCTGTTCCACTACTGCCCATGGTGGCAATCTGCTGGCCTGCCTTTATGTTCATGTTCTCTGAGACCAACAACTGCTCGTTATGACCGTAGGCACTCAAGTACGTATCGTTGTGTTTAATAATGAGTAGCGAGCCATAGCCCGTTACGCCTGTTCCGGCATACACCACTTTCCCTGCCGCCACAGCCTTAACCGGATCGCCCCGCTTACCAGCAATATCAATGCCCTTGTGGCGATTACTCGAATACGTTCGAACAACCTTTCCAGCTGAAGGCCAACGCCAGCGCGACACAGACTGTGACGTATTTACACTATCACCGGTCGCCTGAGACTTTAATGAAGGTTTGGTTACCGGCGTCACTTTTGACTGCTTCGGAGCAACTTTTTTCGGTTTTTTCGGTGTTGGAGACGTTTTGACAGCAGCTTTTGGCGTCTTTCTAGTGGGCTGAGGCGATGCCTTCACGAGCTTAGCGGTAGGCTTCGCTGTCCTAAGTCTTTGCCCTACCTTGATAATATAAGGCGACTGAATCCCGTTTCGTGCGGCTAACTCGCGGAAATCGATACCTAACCGAAAGGCGATGGAATACAGCGTATCGCCTTTCACCACGACATAGGGCTTACCCTCTTCAAGCTTGGAACCGTAATCCTTAGTCCGGGTGACATTGCCGCCGCTTTGCTCTGTTTTTTCCCAGGGTCGCAAGTTATCGGGGTCTGCCCCAGTGCACCCCGTGAGCCATGTTATTAACACTAAGTTGACTAGTAGCACACGCATGGCAGAAGGATTGGCCAAGACCTAGTGCTCGACGGGCCCGATTGACAACAGCAGTGAAACGAGTCCAGCACCGATACTAAAAGCAAGAAGGCACAGCCACACCATAGGCTCCCCTACCAAATCCGCGTAGGTCTGAGGCAACACTGGCACACTCTGCACTACGCGGTTTTCACCGTGTCGATCAATCACCGACGCGATCGGTTGCTGCCACGGCCATAACAAAATAACCGACCCCAACAAGAAGCCATAAAGAGTGGCCATGGTGGCCCGCTGAGCGCGTGCTAGCAGCGCTTTTAGTATCCGAGAAAAGACCAGCAGCCCACAAAGACAGCCCAGTGCGAAAAGACCGATGGTAACGAGGTCAACATTCACGAGCGCACTGATCACCGGTTGATACATCCCCAGAATGAGCAAGAGAAAGCTCCCCGAAATACCAGGCAGTAGCATGGCGGATATGGCGATAGAACCGGCGAAGAAAATACTAAAAAAGCTAACGGGTAGCTGAGTCGCCTGCATTAAACCTATGACAATAGCTACGCACGCACCTGTGAGCCAAAGCGCGTAATGCCGTCCCTCCCAGTCGATGCGAGATATGTAAAAGAGATGTATCGCACTCGCCAAAATCAAGCCACAAAACAACGACCATAACGGTAGTGGATAATTCAGAAGTAACCAGTTAAGGAGAGACGCTAGTGCGACGACAGATGACAAGATTCCCGCACCTACGGCAACCAGAAAGTTCCCGTCGACATGCGCCCACGCGTCTTTGATCTTTCCTGAAAGCACCATCCGTATTGCGTCGATGCCGATACTCGCAATGGCCGCGATAAACCGATCGTAGATACCGGTAACGAGTGCGATCGTTCCTCCAGATACGCCGGGCACAAGGTCCGCCGCACCCATTGCGACCCCACGGAGATATAGCCCCAGCCAATGATGTCGACTGAGGCTCATCGTTGAAGCCCTTCCCGCATGGGAACGAAGAAAACATCTTCAATGATCGTTTCTTCGAACCCCTCTTCGGTTAAGTGAATCTGTACCAGCTTCTGTGAATCGCCACCCACGGGCAGAAGCAAGAGACCGCCCGGTGCAAGCTGAGAGAGCAAGCTCTCAGGTATTTTCTCAGGTGCAGCGGCACCGAGAATGACATCAAAGGGAGCAAACTCCTCCCAACCCTCAAATCCATCACCATGCTTGCAGCGCACATTTCGCGCCTTGAGTTTACGAAGCCGCACCCGCGCCTTATCTAGCAGAGGCTTGATTCGCTCAACCGAGTAAATTTCATCGGCCACCTTCGACAAGACAGCACTTTGATAACCGGAGCCCGTGCCGAGTTCCAACACCCGTTTTGGCCGACCTGCCTGCAGAGCCAGTTCCGTCATCTTCGCAACGATATACGGCTGACTAAGGGTTTGATTGAATCCAATCGGCAGCGCGGTGTCTTCGTAAGCTCTATGGGACAACGCCTCATCAACGAAGAGGTGTCTAGGTGTCTCTGCGATAGCTTCTAGCACACGCTCGTCGACAATGCCTTGTGCCTTCAATCGCTCAATGAGTCTCAGCCGCGTTCGTTGCGACGTCATGCCGATCCCGCGAAGATCAGTCACTGGGTTGGACTCTCCTTTAACAACACGACCGCGTGCACCGCAATCCCTTCCTCTCGCCCCACAAAACCCAACTTTTCCGTTGTCGTCGCTTTGACATTGATTTGATCCATATCACAGCCCAGATCCTCAGCAAGGTTCTGACGCATCGCGCCAATGTGTGATGCGAGTTTAGGTGCTTGCGCAATAATCGTGAGGTCGGCATTACCCAACGCATAACCTCGTTCGCCAACCAGCGCCACTACCTGCCTCAACAGCTGTCGACTATCGGCACCCTCGAAGGTTGGATCATCATCAGGAAAATGGTGCCCTATGTCGCCGAGTGCAAGCGCACCCAACAAACCATCAGTGAGTGCGTGTAGTGCCACGTCCCCGTCCGAATGCGCCATCAAACCGCATGGGTGTGCGATGCGCACGCCACAGAGCATGATGTGATCACCGTCACCAAACGCATGCACATCATAACCATGACCAATTCTCATGAGCCGACCTCCTCTGCCATGCGCCGCAAGATAATCTCTGCAAACTCCAAATCGACAGGCAGCGTTACTTTAATATTGGTTGCGGGTCCCTCGAGAATCGACACCGGAAAGCCCGACAACTCCATGGCCATAGACTCATCCGTTATCGGCACCTGCTCACTGAGTGCGGAAGATAAAGCCGTCTCAAGCTCAGACAACCGGAACATTTGAGGCGTTTGGGCGCGCCATACAACGCGGCGATCTAAAGACTCACTTACCCTCATGCTCGAAGACACGCGTTTCAACGTATCGGTGGAGGCTTGGGCAAGTACAGTACCCACCCCGCTTTCAACCGTGTGATCGATCAACTGTCGCAATACGGAGACTGATATACAGGGACGCGCCGCATCGTGAACAAGCACCCAGTCATCGTCGCTCGCGTAGGGCGCAATAGCCTGAAGGCCAGATAGCACAGAGTCTGCTCGCTCATTACCCCCCGCCGCCCGAAATACCCGAGGATCAGAGAGGCTTTCGATAGAATCGGCACGTCGATCACTTGGGTCCAAAACGACTACCAATCCGCGTATATCCGGACAGGCCAACAAGGCGCTCAACGTGTGCTCAAGTATCGGCACACCGTTCACCAGAAGGTACTGCTTCGGTACTTCAGCCGCCATTCGCCTACCACTGCCGGCGGCAGGCACAACGGCCCAGATGCTACTACTCACGGCGACTTCTCTTTGGTGTCATCATCGACAAAAAGAATAAACTCCTCACCTTGCCGAACCAGTCCGAGCTCCTCACGCGCAACTGCTTCAAGCATCTCGTCGCCCTCTTGCAGCTCAAGTACCTGACGCGCTAGCGCGTCATTACGCTCTCTGATTAGTTGATTACCCTCCTCACCCACGCGAACCTGTGCTTCAAGACCCTGTCGCTCGCGAATGCCGCCTTCACCCAACCACAGTCGGTATTGCAAAAGGAGCAGTAGCCCCAGAAGCCCTAGCAGCAGGGGCCGCATGAATCAGGCGCCTCGTTCCAATTCCACTCTGCCTCGGTAGGGAGCGGTCATGCCGAGTTCGGCCTCAATGCGCAAAAGCCGGTTATATTTCGCGACGCGGTCAGATCGACACAGCGAACCGGTTTTGATTTGTCCAGCGCCGGTGCCCACAGCAAGATCGGCAATAGTAGCGTCTTCCGTCTCACCACTGCGATGAGAGATGACAGCGGTAAAGCCAGCGTCCTGGGCCATTTTGATGGCATCGAGAGTTTCGCTAAGTGAACCTATTTGATTGAACTTAATCAAAATCGAGTTGCCGATATTCTCGTCAATCCCGCGTTTCAATATGCTGGTGTTGGTAACAAATAGATCATCGCCCACAAGTTGGACTTTGCCCCCGAGTTGCTGGGTTAGATAAGCCCAACCAGCCCAGTCAGATTCATCAAGACCATCCTCAATTGATACGATGGGATGAGCGGCAGCTAGATCCGCCAGATAGTCGGAAAATCCCTCACTTGAGAAAGAACGCCCCTCGCCCGATAGATGATATTCACCATCTCGGTAAAATTCGGAGGCAGCACAATCCAGTGCGAGAGTAATGTCCTGACCGAGGACGTAACCCGCATTCCCTACCGCCTCAGCAATGATCTCTAGCGCCGCAGCATTCGATGGCAAGTCAGGCGCAAAGCCTCCTTCATCACCGACAGACGTCGCCATGCCACGAGCACCAAGCACTTTCTTAAGGTTGTGGAAGATTTCCGCACCAACTCGCAGCGCCTCTGCGAAGGATGTTGCGGACACAGGCTGAATCATGAACTCCTGAATATCGACGTTGTTATCAGCGTGCTCTCCACCATTCAAAATATTCATCATTGGCACAGGCATGGTCAGCTGTGTGGTACCCGCAAGATTAGCGATATGCTGATAGAGAGGAATTTTCGCCGATTGAGCCGCGGCGCGAGCCGTCGCTAGCGAGACGGCCAAGATAGCGTTTGCACCATATTTACTCTTATTGGGCGTTCCGTCGGCATCGAGCATGCGCTGATCGACTGCACGCTGATCCATGGCATCATGACCAATCAAACATTCGCGAATCGGTCCGTTCACATTGGCAACCGCAGTCAGTACGCCTTTGCCCAAATAACGCGACGGGTCAGCATCTCGCAATTCAAGCGCTTCTCGCGAACCTGTGCTTGCGCCTGACGGCGCATAAGCTACTCCAACGGTATCGTCATCCAAGGTCACCTCGGCCATCACCGTAGGGTTACCTCGAGAGTCCATGACTTCAAACGCACGAATATCGATAATCTCGCTCACCACTTACTCCAGTCAGTGTCAGTTAATTTCAAGTTGAGGAAGCCCTTTGACAAGGTCGTCAATGGCTTTTACTTGCTCCAAAAAGGGCCGCAATTGACCTAATGGCAAGGCGCTAGGCCCGTCACATAACGCCTTGTCGGGATCGGGATGTGATTCCAAAAACAGTCCGGCTAAACCGGTTGCCATACCCGCCCTCGCTAGCTCTGTAACCTGAGATCGACGACCACCTGAGGCTGCATCACCTGGATCTCGGCGCTGCAATGCATGAGTAACGTCAAAGATAACAGGCACATCGCCCGTCGTTTTGCGCATAACCCCGAACCCCAGCATGTCGACCACCAAGTTGTCGTAGCCGAAGTTACTGCCACGTTCGCACAGGATCAGACGGTCATTGCCACACTCTCTGAACTTATGAACGATGTTGCTCATCTGTTCAGGGCTCAGAAACTGAGGCTTTTTGATATTGATGGCAGCTCCCGTCTCAGCCATAGCTCGCACAAGATCGGTTTGGCGCGCTAGAAAGGCTGGCAGCTGGATAATATCGACCACGCTAGCGGCGGGTGCGGCCTCTTCTGGTGTATGAACGTCGGTAATGGTGGCAAGGCCCGTGGTCTTTTTGACCGCCTCAAAGATCGCAAGCCCTTTCTCCAGGCCCGGACCACGAAACGAGTTGATCGAGGAACGATTTGCCTTGTCATAAGACGCTTTGAAAACCAGAGGAATATCGAGCTCAGCACATATTTCCTTGTAAGTGCCCGCAACGTCGACGGCAAACTGCTCCGACTCCAAAACATTGACCCCACCGACGAGGACAAACGGTTTGTCGTTAGCAAATATGACATCGCCAACGCTCACGGTCTTCTGCGCCATCAGTGCTTAACCTCAACCGCCGCATTAATAAAGCTTGAAAACAACGGATGGCCACCGCGCGGACGGGAAGTAAACTCCGGGTGGAACTGACAGGCCACAAACCATGGGTGATCAGCTAGCTCAACCATTTCTACCAGACCTTGATCCTGCGACCAGCCGGAAATGGTCATTCCCTCGGCCTCGAGCTTTGGCACCAGCGTATTATTCACCTCATAACGATGGCGATGACGCTCTCTGACAACGTCACTACCGTAGATCTCACGGGTTTTCGTGCCTTCGACCAGATAGCAAGGCTGTGAACCCAAGCGCATCGTGCCGCCCATATCCGAATGTTCATCGCGAACTTCGATATCGCCGGTTTCTGTCTGCCACTCGGTAATAAGGCCGATGACAGGGTATGGCGTATCGATATTCATTTCAGTCGAATGCGCGCCTTCGAGGCCACACACGTTTCGAGCGAACTCAATCATGGCCATATGCATACCGAGACAAATCCCGAGGTAAGGAATCTTGTTTTCCCTCGCGTACTTCACTGCAGCAATTTTGCCCTCGATACCGCGGTCACCAAAGCCTCCGGGGACCAAAATAGCGTCCAACGCTGCCAAAATATCGGTTCCCTGAGTTTCGAGATCTTCCGCATCAATATATTCGATATCAACGTGCGTACTGGTGTGCAAACCCGCATGCCCCAAAGCTTCGTTGAGCGACTTGTAAGCATCAATAAGGTCAGTGTACTTACCGACCATTCCAACCTTCACCCGAGCGCGTCGCTCGGCAAACTCTCTGGCAACAACATCATCCCACTCAGTAAAGTCAGCATCACTGGGTGACATGCCAAACCGTTCGAGAATGTAATCGTCGAGGCCCTTTTCATGCAGATTTTTTGGAATCTTGTAAATCGAATCAGCATCGAGCACAGGTATCACCGCGCGCTCTTCAACGTTGGTAAAGAGCGAGATCTTTTTGCGGGCGCTGTCATCGATATCGACAGAGCATCGGCACAACAGTACATCTGCCTGAAGACCTATGGAGCGAAGTTCTTTCACCGAGTGCTGAGTCGGCTTGGTTTTGATTTCACCCGCGGTAGGAATGTAGGGCACCAACGTAAGGTGCATTAGCAATGCGCGCGATGCGCCCGCCTCAAGCTTTAACTGTCTCAGCGCTTCTAGGAACGGTTGGCTCTCGATATCACCAACGGTACCCCCCACCTCAACGACCGCCACATCAGCTCCCTCGGCGCCTGCAATGACACGACGTTTAATTTCATCCGTGATGTGAGGAATAACTTGAACTGTTCCTCCCAAATAGTCGCCACGGCGCTCTTTTCTCAGAACCTCATCGTAAACCTGCCCCGTGGTGAAATTATTACGCTTGAACATCGTGGCCCGGGTAAAACGCTCGTAGTGACCAAGATCCAAATCCGTCTCCGCACCGTCGTCGGTGACGAAGACCTCCCCGTGCTGAAATGGACTCATCGTCCCCGGATCAACGTTGATATAGGGATCTAGTTTCAGAAGTGTGACTTTGAGGCCGCGCGCCTCGAGCACAGCAGCGAGCGATGCCGCCGCTATTCCTTTTCCTAACGAGGAAACAACACCGCCGGTAACAAAAACGTATCGCGTCATGAACTCCACCAAAGCAAGAGGAACTGTGGGGCGGCGAACAAACGGTTGCCGACAGCATAGCTCCGATGGGCGTTCAGCTTACCAAAGAGTCTTCACTCACTCAATTTAGAAAGGCTATTTTTGGAGGCGTCCAGACCGGTACTAATCCTCCTTTACAGAGACTCAAATTTGAGCAGTCTGATGTCAGCCCAACATCAGGAATTGCAACAATCTCATCGCCGGCTTGCACTAGGGGATAACACCCTCGCAAATAGGGCGGGACAGCCGCTTCTTGGAGCCACTGCCCTACAGAACGCCGGGGCCGCTGACCAAGCGATACAACCTCTCCAGACCGAGGCGCTCTGACCCGAATGTTAGCCCCTTTGGGCAACCCCATATCGGCCTCTTGCCATGCGAGACAGCCCCATGCGCCTGATATCGCGTCACCGACCTCACACGAAATATCGAAATCACGGTCAATGTCTGCAGGATAAAGATGGATACCCTGACGCCAGCGCTGCAAAAGATAGCCCCCTACTCTAAGTTCGGGCAACTTATCTCCCTGCGCCTGCATGCACTGACGAGCAAACTCCTCTAACGCCACAAACTCAGGTAGTGGGGCATTTAGTTCTTTTAGCCATCTGTGCAGTGTGCCATGCAAGCTTTTCGCATTGTGTACATCAATTGGTAAATAGGGTCCGCCAAAACGGGTGTACTCGGTTTGGCTATCGATAGGCTCTGATGTGGCGAGCTCACCGCTGAGCGCTGCGGAACGGGCAAAACCGGAGCGATAGCTAGGCCATCGAGATTCAATGAGCGGCAAGACCTCGTGTCGCAGGAAATTACGATCGTAGCGCGTGTCATTATTGCTACTGTCGTTCAGGTAACCGAGCTCGTGGGAGACTGCGTAATCTTCAATCTGGGAACGGGTTATCCCAAGGAAGGGCCTCAACAGTGCGCCCACACCCAACTGCCGTTGTTCGGGTATTCCCGCAAGCCCCGAGGGCCCCGCCCCCCTAATCAGGCGAAACAGTACGGTCTCAACCTGATCATCAAGGTGATGACCGAGTAAGAGAACATCGCCGGCGTCAAGGTAAGATTCGAATACGCTGTATCTAGCATCCCGCGCTTGCGCCTCGGGAGATGCTCCGGAGTCAACAGATACAATCTGTTCGTGAAATTCGACGCCAAGGTCGGAAGCCACGGCTGCGCAGTGTAGAGCCCATGCATTGGCGTCTTCATGAAGGCCATGATTGACGTGCAGCGCAATAATGGGAGGCAGGGCTTCTCGTCGGGATAATTCGACTACTGCATGGAGTAGGCTGTGACTATCTGCGCCACCCGAGAAGCCGACACAGAGTCGACCCGCCGTTTGCAGTGAGGAGAGTTGCGCAATCAGTGCCGGAAGCAGCGCCATGACTTGATCATGCGCTACCGTAGGCCATTAATCGCTGATACCGGGACTCAACCAAGCTCTCCATGTCAGTGGCGCACAACCGATCGAGCTGACCCGAAACATGGTCTCGGATGCGACGCGCCATCTCTTCAACATCACGGTGCGCGCCACCCAGAGGTTCTTTGATGGTCGTATCGACAATACCAAGCTCCTCGAGGGTAGATGAAGTCACACCCATCGCTTCAGCCGCTTGCGGCGCGAATTCACTACTCTTCCAAATAATGTTTGCACAACCTTCAGGCGAAATAACGAAATAGGTTGAGTACTGAAGCATTGCCAAGTGATCTCCCACACCAATGCCCAAGGCACCACCGGAGGATCCCTCACCGATCACCACACAGACGATAGGGGTCCTCAGGCGCGACATAACAGCAAGATTCTGAGCAATCGCCTCAGAGATGCCACGCTCTTCCGAATCAATGCCTGGGTACGCTCCGGGGGTATCAATCAGCGTCACTACAGGCATTTTAAACCGCTCGGCCATCTCCATAAGGCGCAATGCTTTGCGATAACCCTCAGGCTTTGGCATACCAAAATTTCGGTAGACCTTGTCCTTGACCGCTCTACCCTTCTCTTGACCTATCACCATAACAGGGCGGTCGTTAAGACGTGCGACGCCGCCGACAATGGCCTTATCGTCGCCAAAATGGCGGTCGCCATGTAGCTCATCGAAGTCATCGAAAACCAGCGGGATGTAATCGAGTGAATAAGGGCGCAGCGGATGACGAGCAACGCGAACGATATCCCACGGACTCAAACCGGAGTAAATCGATTGTGTCAGCTTGTGACTCTTGGACTTGAGACGATCTATCTCATCGCTGATATTAATCTCGGAATCATCAACGACTGATTTTAGTTCCTCGATTTTCATCTCAAGCTCTGCGATAGGCTGCTCGAAATCAAGATAATTGGGATTCATTGTGACTTGCCCTGTAACAAACGGCTAATATTGCGACCAAACCCACAGTCTACAAACGTAGAACGATCGCGTCATCTGTAAGATTTACGCTACGAGTTACCCTACTTTCAAAGATGTTATGAACAAATCGTCAAACCCAACCGCCGCGATTGCTACTCGCTCCAATGGAAGGAGTGATGGAATCAGTCATGCGCGAGATGCTGACAGGAATCGGTGGCTACGAGCGTTGTGTCACCGAGTTTGTTCGTATTTCTAGTACGGTGCTCCCTCCAAAAGTCTTCCATCGGCTCTGTCCCGAACTCAAAAATGAGGGTAGAACAGCCTCTGGTACTCCGGTTTACGTTCAGTTGCTCGGGTCAGATCCTGCTTTGATGGCCGCAAATGCGAAAATTGTTGCCAAACTCGGCGCGCCGGGTATCGACCTCAACTTTGGTTGTCCCGCGAAAACGGTCAATAAGTCTCGCGGCGGTGCAACCTTGTTGAAAACGCCCGAGCTTATTTTCGATATCTGCAAAGCCGTGAGAGACGCAACGCCCTCAGACACGCCTGTGACCGCAAAGGTGAGACTGGGCTTCGATGACGATTCTCAGTTCTCTGATATCGCCGACTATGCGATCAATAGTGGTATCGACGAGTTAACGGTCCATGCGAGAACCAAAGTACAGGCCTACCGTCCTCCTGCACATTGGTCGCAATTAGGAACTATCTCTAATCCCCGGGGGACTCCCATCATCGCAAACGGTGAGATTTGGACGCCCAGTGATCTGGACCGCTGTCGCGAGCAAAGTGGCTGCGATGCATTCATGTTGGCAAGAGGCGCACTCTGCCGACCTGACCTTGGTCGCGCCATTAAGGCTCATGCGGAGAGCGTTCCCGTGGACCCCATGACCTGGCCGGAAGTTGCAGAGCTACTCATCCACTTCTTTGAAGCCAATGGGATGCGCTATGACCGTAAATATTCGATCAATCCATTGAAACAGTGGCTGGTATATCTTCAATACTGCTACCCCCAGGCCGCCGCACTATTTGCACAAGTCAAGCGAATCCGCGATCCTGATGACATGATGTGTGCGCTACTGGGAGCCACACGGAAGCGGGCCATATCAGCAGCAGCCTGAAATACAGTCCGTTCAACCGTTAGTTAACAACAATAAGGAATACCATGACGACACAGGCAATGCCGACAGGCCCTGAGTGGTTCGGACACCCACGCGGCTTATTCGTTTGCTTCGCCACCGAAATGTGGGAGCGCTTTTCGTTCTATGGCATGAAGTACCTACTGGTGCTTTTTCCTGGTTCAGCATCACCTGTTCAGTGACGGTGAAGCGCTCCGGATCCTCGGAGCCTACGCAGCGCTTGTTTACGCCATGCCCTTGCTGGGTGGCATTGTGTCGGACCGGTACCTTGGCCAAACAAAAGCGGTCAAGTTGGGTGGGATCTTGCTTGTTTTAGGTCATTGCGCCATGGCGTTTGAGGGCGTGCCGGCGTCGCAGGGCATCTCTGGCGAGGTCGTCAGGGATGATCAGGCCATTACCGTATTCTATTTTGCGCTGGCGCTGATTGTCGTTGGTGTTGGCTTGCTAAAACCGAATATTTCCACCGTGGTCGGTCGACTGTATGGCGAGAATGACCCACGTCGAGATGGCGGCTTCACCATTTTCTATATGGGCATCAATATCGGTGCCGCTAGCGCCTCCCTACTCTGTGGTTGGTTAGCCAGCGCCTACGGCTGGGCCTACGGATTCGGTGCAGCTGGCATTGGCATGCTGATCGGTTTAATCGTTTTTTCCCTCGGCCAGGACTGGCTGGAGGGTCATGGCGACCCATCGGATCCGGCTGTTTTAAAGCAACCTGCTAGCGCATCGCTTGGTCTACTCAACGTAGAAAACACCATTAGCGTCTACAGTGTTTTATCGGTCTTTGTCATCTGGGTCGTATTGCAACAACCTAATGGTGTCGGGTTCATGCTGCCAGCCGTAGCCACACTCTTCTTAGCATGGTTCGTTTGGCTACTTGCGACCCAGTGTGACTCAGAAGAGCGGGGAAAAATGAGCGCCCTTTTCTTTCTCATCGTTATCAGCACTGTGTTCTGGTCGATGTTTGAACAATCGGGCGGCTCAATGACCTTGTTTGCGGACAGAGCAACCGACCTGACCCTGTTCGGAATGGAATTGACTGCAGCGCAATTTGGTTCCGCCAATGCCATCTTCATTATTTTACTATCGCCCCTCTTTGCGCTGATGTGGCCGGCGCTCCTGTCTAACAACATTGAGCCCTCTACACCAGCGAAGTTTGGCCTTGGCATCGTTCAGGTAGGTCTTGGATTCGGTGCTCTGCTTATCGGACTCAACAATCCAGACTCGGCAGGCTTGGTGTCGGCATGGTGGCTTGTGCTGGCTTATTTTCTTCACACGTCAGCCGAACTTTGTTTAAGTCCAATTGGACTCTCTGCCGTTACAAAACTCTCGATCGCCCGCTACGTTGGCGTGATGATGGGTGCGTGGTTTTTGGCCAGTGCTTACGGTTCCTATTTAGCCTCAGAACTCGCCATTTTCTTCTCAAGCATTGGCGGTGAAGACGGGAGACTCGACAACAGCGGGTTCAATGCATTGTTCACTGAACTCCTCATGTACGGCGTTGGCGTGGGTATCGCGGTATTACTGGTATCGCCCCTGGTAAAACGACTCATGAAGGACGTTCGCTAGAGCATCGGTTTTTTGCCGAGAGTCTGCAGACAAAGGGGTGTTTCGAAGGCGCAGTTAACTGCGCCTACGCTGCTTCTTCCTTGGAGAGTCTCGGGAAAAAGCGCGCTAAACCCGCCCTCGTCTTTCGCCAGTCATCGCCAATCAGGTAGAGCGCAGGCACCAAGAACAGACTGACAAAGAAGGCGAAGAACACGCCGAACGCCAGCGAGATAACTGACGGCTTGAGGAACGCGGCCGCCTGGGACGTCTCTGCAATGATAGGCATGAGCCCAACAAAGGTCGTGAGCGTGGTGAGCAGTATCGGTCTGAAACGATTTTTCGCCGCGTTGATAATAGCGGTGAAGCGATCGTCACCCTTCTCCTCGCGCTTCAAGATGTAATCAATCAGGACCAGATTATCATTCACGACGACCCCCGCGGCCGCTCCCATACCAAAGAACGAGAACATATCGAGGGGGATTCCAATCAGCTGGTGACCAAAAATAGCGCCCATGTACGCGAAGGGAATCGCTGACATGATGATCGTCGGCAAGGTGTACGATCTAAAGGCCACCGCCAAAAGCGCGTAAATGGTCAACATGGCAATGGTGAAAAGACGGGTGACTTCCGTCATAAATTCAGCTTGCTGCTCTTCCCATCCGCCTTTGATCACTTGCAGTGCGGGGTATCGCTTCTGAAGCTCAGGGATGAACTCATCCTGAACCATGTCGTTGATGTCACCCATCGAGTCCACGTTTACCCGAGCAAATACCTCGAAGATACGCTGGCCGTCCCTGCGAACAATCCGCTGTGACGCCTTACGCACCTCGATGTCAGCCACAGTCGCCAAGGGGATGAGACGCCCGTCACTGGTTCGCACATTGAGGTCGCGAAGCGACGTTAACGTCTCACGGGCATCCTGCGGGTAGCGCAACATGACGCGCACATCACCGTACTGGCGAGGTAGGCGCTGAACCTCCTCGCCGTAATAGGATTGGCGTACCTGACGCGACACATCGGAGAGTGTGACACCCAAGGTTTGAGCGCCGGCTTTCAGACGAATATTCAGCTCATCGATCTCGCCACGCTGGTTATCGCGAACGAAAAAGACATCCTCAAACGTAACCAGGTAGTTTCTCAGTTCAGCCGCGGCCTGCTTGAGTCGCTCCTCGTTCGAGTGCGCAAACACGAAGGTCAGCACGGCCTCGCCCTGATTGGCTGTGTACTGCACGTTAATATTCTCTGCATCGGGAATATCACCCATGGTATCGAGATAGGTCTCTGCGACCTCACGCATGCTAATGTTGCTCTCGCCAGGGGGTGGTAATTGCATGTACTGCTCGAGTTGATTGTCGTAAGCAAAGGTGAATGCGCCAATCACCGGATACTGAGCCTTTAGATCCTCACTCGTTCGATTCAGCTGATTCATGACGGCTTCGGTACGTGAGAACGGAACACCCGTGGGCAGCCCGACGTTGACGACCAAGGTCTCACTTTCGAGTTGAGGGAAGAAATAAAATTTCACCCAGCCAGTGCTGGCTAATGTTAGGGCAACGATAAAACCGGCAAGAAATACGGCGCTGAGTGTGTACCGCACCTCCAGTGCTTTAGCTAACAGCGGCGCATACGTTTTCTCAGCAAACGTCATGATGCCGTCGGCGATACGGCGCTGAAGGGCAAAGCCTCGTGTCTCATCGTTACGCGCAGGCAAATGCCGTAAATGCGCGGGCAAAATACAAAACGCCTCAATCAACGAGAATGCCAATGCAAAAGCAATAACGGCAGACAAATGGCGCAGAAACTCACTTTGAGGACCCGACAAAAATGCCCAGGGCGCAAAGGCAACGACGGTCGTCAACACAGCGAAGATGACCGGTCTGGCAACGGCTGAGGCACCGACAATAGCGGCTTCTTGGGCCTCAAGCCCGAGATCCTCTCGATGGTGGTGGATGCTCTCGCCCACGACAATGGCATCGTCAACCACAATGCCTAGCACCAGCAAAAACGCAAAGGTCGACAGGAAGTTAATCGAGACATCGACAGCAGGCAGAAAAATGAAGGCGCCGACAAATGAGATGGCAATACCCACGGTGACCCAGAGCGCGACTGTAAACCTGAGCGTCAACAGCAGTATCAGTAAAACAAGTGCCAAGCCCATCCATGCCGCATCAAAGATCAATGACATGCGCGAGTCATAGGCATCTGCCATGTCAGCAAGACTAAACAACTCCACACCTTGCGGTAAATCCGCTTGCTTGGCGTCAATCCAGGCGTTGACCTGTTCAGATGTCTTGGTAATAAAGAGACGATCCGAGGGCTCAATCTGCAGCATAACTGCCGGCACACCATCTGCAGAGGCACTCACTTCAAAATCTTCGAAGCCGTCTATGACGCGGGCAACATCCCCCAGTCGTAGCTGAGCACCCGATGGCAGTTCGCGTACGATTATGTTTTCAAAATCTGATTGTGTGTCAGCGAGGTTCTCTGCACGCAGCTGAATGTTGCCCGTTGCGGTTCTGAGTTCACCTGACGACAAGTTGATAGATGAGGCCCGTATTGCCGTCGCCAACTCGGAAAAGCTGAGTTGATACCGTTGCAACGCCTCCTCGGAGACCTCAATAGTGACCTCCTCTTCACGGACACCACCGATCTGAACATCGCTCACGTGGCTCAGCGAGATCAATTCATCTCGTAGCTCTTCAGCCAACCGCCCGAGCGCACGCTCACCGACATCGCCGCGAATCGTCAGATAATGGATTGTCTCCGCCCATTCGATGGTTCTGATGCGAGGAGGCTCCAGATCGCGTGGAAAAGACGTAATACCGTCGAGTGCATCGCGAACATCTTCTTTGAACTGAGTGAGATCGGCGCGCGGCTGTGCTTCCAAGCGAACACTGCCGAAGCCTTCGCGGGAGTCAGAGTTATAGCGACGAAGGTTATCAATATTCTTGACGGCCGCCTCAACCCGCTGAACGACCTGTTGCTCAATCTCTTTTGGCGATGCGCCCGGCCAGGTCAAGGATACTTGTACCAGGGGAAGCTTAACGATGGGTTGCACTTCTTTTTCGATCGTTGTCCAGGCGATCAGACCGGACACAATAATGAAGACCATCAGTAGGTTGGCAGCGACTGCGTTACGAACCCACCATGAGATTAAACCACCCATGGATTAACCCGCGCTCAACTGAACAGGCTCGGCTGTCTCTTCAATCGCGGACAGTGCCATGCCGGCTACGGGGTTGCGTATGGGCGAGACGATAATGCGATCTCCTTCATTCACGCCACTACTCAAGTAGGCGACACTGGCCGTCGCGTGCGCCACGATGACACTGCGAACCTCTAGCAGGTCGTCATCGTTCATGACGAATACACGTCCGCCAGCGCGCAAGCCCGCGGCAGGAATCGCCAAGACATCAGCAAGCGTCCGGCCCTCGATGTCGGCCGCAACGAAAAGTCCCGGGGCCATAGGCATATCGCCATCAGCGACCTCGAACGGGTCGGCCACTTCAACCGTACCAAAGGTGGAGCGCGTTCGTGGATCGAGCGACGCATCAAGACGCACCAAGCGGCCAGCCCACTTACGAGTAGCACCCGCGATGTCAGTTGAAAGTTGAACCGGCAAACCGGCGCCCTCGTCCGCCTCGTAACCAATGGGGACCCCGAGGGCCGCAATATCTGCATCTGTCAAAGGTAGGCGCACTTCTGCGACATCTGTCGAAAAGACTGAAGCCACTACCCTTCCTGCCCCAACGTATTGGCCCTCGTCGACCATGGTCTCCGTGATGCGAGCGTCAAACGGAAGCGAAATTTGTGTTCGAGAAAGATCAGATTCGGCACGCGATAGCGAGAGCTCAGCAGCCTGCACACCGGCACGTGCCTGTGCTATTTGGGGTTTCTTGAGCGCCAAATCAGACGGATTAGGCTCTCCAGCCAGCTGCTTCTTAGCAACGTCCGCATCGGCAAGCGCCTGCTCGAGCTCGAGACGACGGGCCGCCAAGCGAGCACGAGCCTCGGATACCGCAACAACATAATCTCGGTCTTCGATGGTTAATAACGCGTCCCCCGCGCTAATGCTGCCACCCTCGATAAAACGCGGCGATACGCTAGTCACTCGCCCCGACACCTCACTGATGACATCAATTTGGACTCGAGGTCTGACCTCGCCATAGACGGTGACCTCGGCTCGCGCACCTGTTCGTGTGGCGCGCTCTACATACACACCAATGCGATTAACCGCCGCTTCACCCACTTCGGGTTCCGGCTTATTACTGATCAAGGAGGTGACGACAAGCGCGGTCATCACTATGACTACAAAAGGACCGAGCAAGCGCCTCATACCGACGTCACACCCAAACCAAATGACGCCAAGGCTGACATAGCGGCCATCTCACCCCCTCGAATTAGTGATACTTACAGACCCGAAAGAATAGCACATGGGCGACAATAGGCGCGATTTTCAAGGTGCATTTTTCATCACACTGCTAGAATGCGACAAAGATCTTATACAAGCCTTCTGGGAGGCAAGAAGTGGAGTCAGAAACACAAAGAGAATTCGATATCGTTGTCTACGGCGCCACCGGTTTTACCGGCGCTTTGGTTGCGGAGTATTTACACGAAGTGCATGGCGACATTAATTGGGCTATCGCAGGTCGATCACAAACTAAACTCGATGCGGTAAAACATCGGCTCGGTGCACCTCACCTCCCCTCCCTAGTTGCCGATAGTGACAGCGCGGAGGACATGGCGCGTCTCGCCGCACAAAGCCAGGTCATTATCAGTACTGTGGGACCCTACGCACGATACGGCACCACACTGCTCGAGGCCTGTGCTTCCGAGGGAACGCACTACTGTGATTTAACCGGCGAACCGCAGTGGATGGCGTCGGTTTTTGAGCGCGTCAGCGACGCCGCGGAAGAGTCAGGCGCTCGACTCATTCACTGTTGCGGCTTCGACAGTATCCCATCGGATCTAGGAGTCTACGTCGCTCAGAAAACAATGATGCAGAAACACGGCCTTTATGCGCGCTCCGTGAGCGGCAGAATGGGTCAGTCAAAGGGTGCAGTCAGCGGCGGTACAGTCGCCAGTATGCTGCTCGCGATGGAGCAAGGCATCAGCGATCCGGTAGCCAGAAAAGCGCTAAACGACCCTTACGCCCTCTACCCATCGGAGCTTGAGCCAGGAAACGATGGGGCTGATCAACGGGGCGCTCAGTGGGATGACAGCTTTCAAAGCTGGACCGGACCCTTTGTCATGGCGGCCATTAATTCAAAAGTTGTTCGCCGCTCAAACGCTTTGGCAAGCCTGATTTATGGCGCTGATTTCTCGTACAACGAGGCTATGCTGGTACCCAGCCGTCGCGCCGCACTTTTGCTCGCAGGCGGGAGCATGCTGGGTATGGCGGCCCTCGCCATCGGCCCACTTCGCCGGTTAATAGCCACGCGCCTTCCTCAGCCTGGGGAAGGCCCTTCCTTGAGTGAGCGCGAGAACGGATTTTTCGAATTCTTTGTCCAAGCCCACCACCCAGAAGATGCTTCCAAGGACGTCAGGATTAAAGTGAAGGGCAAACGTGATCCCGGATACGGTGCGACATCAAGAATGCTCGCACAAGCAGGCCTCAGTCTCGCTTTCGATGACTTGGGTGTGGAAGGCGGGATTTGGACACCCGCCTCCGGCTTAGGAGACTATCTGGTTGAGCGATTGGCAACCGTCGATATTACCTTCGAGGAAGTCGATGTCTGAGATTAGAGTGGTTCGTAGCTGAACCGCTGACCACCTATAGACACTTCAAACATGAACCCACCTTGCGAGAGGGTGAAGACCGACATGCCCTTGTAGAAGCCGGCGCCATCAACTTCGGTGATTTCGCCATTGGCGGCTGTTACGGAAGTTCGACCACCGCCACCCGTGCTCACTTCGGCGCTGGCTCCTGAATTGAGTGCCACTGCGGCCGCCTGACCACTAAATTCAAAGCTGCCGGAGGTGAACTCACGCATGGCTCGAGCATCTTCAAAAAAAATGATTTGCTTGTAGTACTGCCCACCAAACTGGAGACCCAGACTGACTTGGGTCATAACCGTTTTACCGATAGGCTTTCCTTCTTGGTAAACAAGGCCTTTACCTTGTGCTCCACCGATGAGCAAACCGGCTTTCCCAATACCGGGAAATATGGCAAAGCCGTACGATGCATCGATGTACGAACCAGCTCCCGCCGCTCTAAACTCATCTATCGCGACATCGAACTTATCAGCCCATGCGGAACTGGGACTAAACAAAGCCAAAACCAATAACCAAGAAAAACGGTTCAACATACTCTTCTACCTTTGCAAAACATCTACAAATGCGGCAATTTTGATTATCGACGTCTGCCGATAACATCCGCGGATTAAACTGTGCCGTAGCTAGTCTACACCTTACATAAGGACAACGGACGATGCATCAAGTTCAAAGTACCGCAAAAACTACCGCACTTCCGAGCGCGATTTCCGACGAGGCGATGGCTGTCCGCGGTGCATTGCTAGATCGCGGGCTCGAGACACCGATGGTGGCCAACCACCTGTCACGGGATCAACGCTACGACCGCATTCGCGACGCGTTTACCACGGTAATGGAAACCCTGGGGCTCGATCTCAGAGATGACAGTCTGGAAGAAACGCCGCATCGCATCGCCAAGATGTATGTGGATGAGGTTTTTTCCGGTCTCGACTACAGTCAGTTTCCAAAAATCACTGTCATCGACAACAAGATGAACGTTGAAGAGATGGTCTGCGTCGATAAGATCGATCTGACCAGCACCTGTGAACACCACTTCGTCACCATCGACGGTTTTGCCAAAGTTGCTTACATCCCCAAGGAAAAAGTCATTGGTTTGTCAAAAATAAATCGTCTAGTGGGATTTTTCGCCCAACGGCCTCAAGTCCAAGAGCGGCTGACACAGCAGGTTCTGGTTGCACTACAGACGCTACTGGGTACTGAGGACGTCGCCGTGACCATGACCGCGGTTCACTATTGCGTTAAAGCCCGGGGTGTCAAAGATGGCAACTCGACTACACGCACAACGTCATTGGGCGGTGTCTTCAAGTCGGACCCAGCATCAAGAGCAGAGTTCCTAAGCTAGCGCTACGCCCCCAAGTCTCGACGTACTAAGACACGGGTTACCAGGGAATTGTTTCTCCGGCCCAGTCAAGGTAGGCGAGCTCCCCATCGGGTTCCGAGTGATCGAGAATGTCGATCAGCTGGGCCGCTGAAAACTGTGGGGTGAATAATTGCCCCTCGGGTACCGAGCGCTGAAACGGCTTCGACAATGGCGAGTCCACCGTCCCAGGGTGGTAGGCAACCAGCTTTGCCTGCTTGTTTAATCTACGAACCTCGATAGCGGCGCATTTCATCATCATATTGAGCGCTGCCTTGCTCGCACGATAGCTGTACCAGCCTCCAAGCTCGTTATCCCTGAGACTCCCGACACGTGCGGACAGCACAGCAATACGCGGAGCCTCAGATTTGCGGATCAACGACCAAAAGGCGGCAAGCGAGCGCATGGGAAGCAGTGCATTAACGGACATGATTGCACCAAAGGCCTCCTCGCTCAGATCGCTGACTTTCCTTTCCGGCCGGATCGACTCGTTCGAAAGCATACCGTTGGTCACGACTAGGCGTGATAAAGACAGCCCTGTCGCTTCAATCTCGGCGGCAATTCGGGCAAGCGATGCGTCGCTGTAATCCGTTTCCAAGGTCTCGACACCCGACTGCACCAACTCAGAGCGGCTGAGCACATAGACAGACAGCGCGGGGTCAGCCGCCAACTGTTCGGCCAGTGCCCTGGCGATCGCACCACCACCGACAATGACAGCAAGTGACTTATGGTCAGTAACCGACAACCGTGCCGTCCTTTCGCATTTCCGTCGCGCCTGTCAGCACACCCGTTTTCGGGTCGCGGCTAATGGCTTGATAACCGCCAAACTTACCTGCGGTATCGTCAACTTTGACCTCGTGTCCCAGCGCACGCAGTGCGTCAACCGTTTCAGACGGCAAGCCCGGCTCTACAAATAACGTCCCGTAGTCCGTGGCCACGCCCTCATCAGGGCTCGATCCTCCATCATGTAAGAAACGCGCTGCATCACCCGCTTCCTGAAGATTCATGCCAAAGTCCGCAATATTCACCAAGACCTGAACATGGCCCTGGGGCTGCATGCCACCGCCCATGAGGCCGTAACTCATGAACGGTTGATCGCCCTTCATTAAAAACGCGGGAATGATGGTGTGGAACGGCCGCTTACCCGGTGCGTAGATGTTGGGGTGACCATCCTCAAGTGAAAATAACTCTCCGCGATCCTGCAACATGAAGCCCAGACCCGTGGGAACCAATCCGCTACCCATGCCTCGGTAGTTTGATTGAATGAGGGAGACCATCATGCCGTCGCCGTCCACGACAGTGAGGTAGGTAGTGTCACCCTCGCCCTCAAGTGGAACGGCGAGATAGTCGGGCTTGATGACGGCATCTGGACGAATTCGAGCGAACTGTCGCTTCGCATAGTCCTCGCTGAGAAGCTCGTCGATCGGCATCTCGGCGAAGTCGGGATCTGCGAACGTACCCGCCATACTCTCAAACGCGAGGCGCTTTGCTTCGACCATGTAGTGGAAAATATCGGCAGATCCGCGCTCGAACTCTCGCAAATCGATTTGCTTAAGAATATTGAGCATCATCAACGCGGCAAACCCCTGGCCGTTGGGCGGCAACTCGTAAAGGGTATAACCGTGATACTCGACACCACGTGGCTCTACCCACTCGCCTCTGTGAGCTTTCAAATCATCGAGCGTCAGATCAGCGCCAATCGCTTTAAAGTAATCAGCCATTACCTGTGCTATCGATCCCTCATAAAACGCACTGCGTCCCTGAGTTGCGAGCGCGCTGAGTGTGCGCGCCAAATCCGGATTCTTGAAAATATCGCCAGCCTTCGGTGCCACGTCGCCGGGAAAGTAGGTTTTTGTCGCGTTTTCCTGCTCTTCAATCATGGCAGCAACTGATTGAAACCGTTTTCGGTTGCCTTCGAATCCCGCCGCGATCACTGGGCTCAGTGGGAAACCGTTGCGCGCGTAGTCAATGGAGCCCGCCAAAACATCACTCATTGGCAGACGGCCCCATCGCTCATGCAGAGCAAACCACCCGTCTACAGCGCCCGGTACGGTAACCGACAGTGAGCCGTGGGACGGGATACCCACATAGTCCTCGGGAAGTTTGCCCTGGACTTTCATTACCGCAATGGCTTCTCTGAGCTCATCGAGTGAGCGACTCATTGGCGCGCGTCCAGAGCCGTTATATCCATACAACTGCTGGGTCTTCGGATCCCACACAATCGCGAACAGATCTCCGCCGATGCCGTTGCCTGTCGGCTCCATCAGCCCCAAGGCCGCGTTCGCCGCTACAGCCGCGTCAACAGCCGATCCGCCCGCTTGAAGCACATCAATCGCAATATTAGATGCTAGAGGCTGCGCGGTAGCGGCCATGCCGTTGAGCGACATAACGGGGCTTCGTGACCAGTCCGCACCTACGGGTCGGGCGCCCGGGCCCAAGTCCTGTGCCATGACTATTCCGGCAAACATCATGCCGGCAAAAAGTGTGGTCGATATCGTGGCCAACCATCGCGTTAATCTGTTTTTCATGGTGAACTCTTTTACCTGTTAATCCCGTCGAAATAATTGCAGTAGGACACCTCACATGTCGAGCATTAGCAAGGTCGCATTTATAGGGCTGGGCGCCATGGGCTACCCAATGGCAGGCCATCTTAAGCGGAGTGGCTTAGACGTCTGTGTCTATAACCGAACCGAGACCAAGGCATTTGCCTGGGCGGACGAGTACGATGGCCTCTCTGCACCCACCCCGGCACAAGCGGCTGTGGATGCCCAAATTGTCTTCCTCTGCGTAGGCAATGATAGCGATGTAAGATCGGTTACGGTCGAGGCTGAAGGTGTTTTGTCCACCATGACAGCTGGCACACTTCTGGTTGACCACACCACCACGTCCAAAGCGCTGGCGGAGGAGTTACACGCTGCCTGCGATGAGTTGGGCATCTCGTTTATCGACGCCCCCGTATCCGGTGGGCAAGCGGGAGCGGAAAACGGCGTGCTTACCGTCATGGCTGGTGGAGAGGCGTCAGCCTTCGAGGTAATGGAACCCGTCATAGCAGCTTACGCGAAACACACACAGCGAATGGGCGATGTGGGCAGCGGTCAAGTCACCAAGATGGTAAATCAGCTTTGTATCGCCGGAGTCCTTGGCGGTCTATCTGAGGCATTCCACTTTGCCGAGTGTGCGGGTCTGGATATCGATGAGGTGACGCGCGCCATTCAGGGCGGTGCCGCTCAGTCGTGGCAAATGAATAACCGTGCAGGGACAATCGCTCAACGGAAATATGACTTCGGGTTTGCCATTGACTGGATGCGTAAGGATCTGGGTTTTGCTCTCGATGTAGCTCAGCAGCTGGGTCTCCACCTCCCTATTGCCGCTATGGTTGATGACCATTACGCCAACGTTCAGTCAAACGGCGGCGGTCGGTGGGATACCTCCGGGCTCATCGAGCAGATCCGAAGGCGAACTGAGAAGACGCAAGCGGCAAAGACAGCCGAGCGGGTGACGCACTCAGGGGGCTGTCATTGCGGAAGTGTTCAATGGACTGTTGAAGCCCCTAGGGTTCTAGACACACATACCTGTAACTGCTCGATTTGTGAGATCCATCACTACCAACATCTCTTGGTTCCTGAGAGCCGATTCAAACTGATAAAGGGTGAAGAATCGCTCTCGCTTTACACCTTCGGTAGTCACAAAGCGAAGCATTACTTTTGTAAGCACTGTGGCGTTAAATCCTTCTATGTCCCGCGATCGAACCCAGACGGTGTCAGTGTCAATGCGCGCTGCCTGAACGATGGACACCGTGGAGGTCATCTACGACAAGCCGTTTGATGGTCGAAACTGGGAAAAGAACGCGGGCTCACTGGCCCACCTTTCGAAAGAAAGTTAAAACATGAATCGCACCGCCACTTATTGGAATACAACCCCGCTCGAGCAGTTGAGTGCTGAGGAGTGGGAATCGTTATGCGACGGTTGCGGTAAATGTTGCCTCCACAAGTTGCAGGATGACGAAACTGATGAGGTTTTCTATACGCGCGTCGCTTGTCGACTACTGGATATGAAGTCTGGCGGTTGCTCAGACTATGTTCACCGATTCTCCAGAGTGCCGGACTGCATGGACGTCAGGAAAATGACCGTAGCGGAAATGAAGTGGCTACCATCGAGTTGCGCCTACCGTCTTCGTGCAGACTCAAAACCCTTGCCTGAATGGCACCCTTTAATCAGTGGGCATGTGTCCACGGTGTATAAAGATCCCAACCGTATCCGTGGCCGGGTGGTGTCGGAGACCGACGTGCCAGATGACAACCTTGAGGATTACATCATCCGATGGATCGACGCCTGACCCATCTGCTCTGTCATTAGGCCGCTGGTGGCGAGTAGTAGCCCAACAATCTCGGGTAGCCGCTTTTAGTTCTTCGACTAAAGCGAGAATCCCAGGAGTCCCATACCGTGCCGTGCCGAATGGCCATTACATGCCGGGGTATGACCGCTATGAAGTGGCCATCGCGCGGAATGTCAGGAAGATAGGCGTTTTTGGTAAGCGTCAGCTCCCAACCTTTTCCTGTTAGGTAGAGATAATGAACCGGTGTCATCACGCCATCGGCGATCGAGGGATAAAGACCGCCTGTCATCTTCTTCTGCAGGTAGGACAGGTCCTCTCGAACGTGGTTATAGGACTCACCGGTGATGAGGCATATCGCGCGGACAACGCAGTCCGCGCGGCCACGAAAACCCGCGTCTTCTCGCCCCCCATCGTGTTGTACAAATTCCAACACTGCGCGCGCCCCACCCTGTGTATTAGTGTTATTTCGAAATATCATGGTGGCTGGATCAATTTGAGGTGATGTTGTGACGGTAAATTTTACAGATATTGAGCGCGCCCATCAGCGAATCGCGCACCTCATTACCCGAACGCCGCTGTTGAACTCGCCACGTCTAGATGCCCTTGCGGGTCGGCGCCTTTGGCTAAAAGCAGAACCCTTGCAAGTCACCGGCAGCTTTAAATTTCGCGGCGCTTGTAGCGCAATCAGTGCGCTGTCGAACGAAGCGCTTAGCCGGGGCGTCATCGCTTACTCGTCGGGCAACCATGCTCAAGGGATAGCCCTCGCTGCAAAGCTGTTTAAGACCCGCGCGACAATCGTCATGCCTCATGATGCGCCAGCCAACAAAGTCGCCAACACGCGCGCTTATGGCGCTGACGTCGTTCACTATGAGCGGGGGGTCGAGAGTCGCGAGGACATCGGAGCAGACTTGGCGCGAAAACACGGTCTAACGCTCGTAAAACCCTATGATGATCCTGCGGTCATTGCCGGTCAGGGCACCGTGGGTCTTGAGCTCTCCGAGCAAATGGCGGAGCGGAAACTCGCGGTCTCAGCCATCTTATGTTGCTGCGGGGGTGGGGGTTTAAGCGCGGGAATTGCAACCGCCATGGCAGCAACAAACCCCGGAGTCACCCTTTACACGGCTGAGCCCAAAGGATTCGACGACACCGCTCGCTCTTTGTCTCTAGGAGAACGCGTTTCTAACGAGACGGAGCAAGGATCTATCTGCGATGCCATCGTGACCCCGACACCGGGAGAACTTACTTTCCCAATCCTCAAAGCACTGGCAGGTGGAGGGTATGCTGTCAGTGACGACCAAACACTACGCGCGATGCGCTGCGCCTTCGATACCTTAAAACTAGTCATCGAACCTGGTGGCGCGGTTGCACTTGCGGCCGCTTTATTCGCGGAAAATCTGCCGTCATCTGATGATCTTATTGTTATCGTCTCTGGCGGCAATGTTGATGAGGCAATGTTTGCAGAAGCGCTGACTATTAGCTGAGTAAATACCTGCTATTCCCCCTGTGACAAATCACCAAATTCAGTGATCTGCGCGATCTCGTCCACCGTATCTTCAGCGTAATCAAGCGGTGGGGAGAACCGGTGCGCCGGAGCTTGATGGAGATTGCTAGTACAGACATAAGGACAACTGTATTGGCGCCATCTTATCCAGCACCCTCCGCAGCCGATTTTTCGAGAGGGAGAACACCATGAGCGATGACCGTACCTGGGGCGTACTTGCGTCTCAGTCAGATGAGGATGCGCTTAGAACTCACATCACTGGCACGGCGGATGAATTTCATGCCGAAGTTGCTGGCCGCGAGATCCATTGGCAACATCCGTCCTGCGGGGCGTGGCTTGCCCGCGAAGGTAGCAATGGCTGGGTAGGCTGGGACTCCCGCGGTGAGTCCACTGGCATAGAGGCAGACTGCTGGACGCCTTGGCAGTCCGTTTTAGATGAGTCGGCGGCGCCCTACTACAAGTGGTTTACCGGTGGTCAAACTAACGCCTGTTTCAATCTTGTCGATCGCCATCTGCTTCTGGGCAGAGCTGATAAAACAGCCATTATTTTTGAGGGTGACCGGTGGGACCCCTCTAAAAACAATGGACGAGGCGGTCCGGTTACCGAGCAGCACTTCAGCTATCGCAAGGTCTTTGAAGAGATCATCGCGCGCATGCAGGTACTCCGAGATTTGGGCTTGACCGCAGGAGATCGCATTGCTTTCAACCTCCCCAACATCCCCGAGCAAGTTTTTTACATGCTGGCGGCGCAGCGAATGGGGGTGGTCTATACACCCGTCTTCGGCGGTTTCTCAGCAAAAACCCTGTCAGACCGTATCCACGATGCAGGGGCAAAGCTCGTCATAACCGCTGATGGTGGCTACCGAAACGCGGAAGTGGTTGGCTACAAGGGAACCTACGCTGACCCAGCACTCGACAATTACATCCCGAGAGAAACGGCCCTCGCCACGCTAAAAGCGGTACTGGCAACGTATGATCTAGGTGATTTGGCCGACACCCTGTACAGCGATGTTAATAACGCGCTGGCCGGTGAAATAACCCTTGAAAGATCTGACGTCATGCGCGAACTCGGTGCTTCATTGGCGAGCCAGAACGCAATCGCACCGGAATTGACAGCCGAGTTACGTACGGCGGTGGCCCGACAACTTGCGGACGCTAAGCACAACGTAGAGAACGTCATTGTCGTCGAGTACACCGGTCAGGAAGTAGTAGAACACGCGCGAGACAGCTGGTCGAATGATCTTGTCGCCTCTGCAAAAGCGACAATCGCAAAGCATCTTGGAATCGCAGGTTTCGAGGCCCTAGGCTCGGAGGAACCAGCGGCATTATGGGCCAAGCTCAATGCAGTCCTGCCCGTCGAGAGCGTCGACTCGAACTTCCCGTTATTTATCATTTACACATCCGGATCAACCGGCAAACCTAAGGGTGTGGTTCACACACACGGCAGCTGGCTGAGTGGCGTTAGCCACACCATGCGGACGGTCTTCAATGCGACCGAAGATGACACACTGTACGTCATTGGTGATCCAGGCTGGATTACCGGTCAAAGTTATTTGATCGCTGCGCCTTTGGTACAAGGCATGACGACCGTTATCGCTGAGGGCTCTCCACTCTTCCCTCACGCAGGCCGATTCTCGTCGATTATCGAACGCTACAAGGTCACGCTTTTCAAAGCGGGTTCAACCTTCCTCAAGGCGGTTATGACAGATCCAGCAAGCGCTCGGGAAATGGCTGAGTTCGATATGTCCACGCTGCGTGCGGGTACTTTCTGTGCTGAACCAGTATCGCCGGCCGTTCAGCAATTTGCGATGGACAACATCTGTAAGCACTACATTAACTCGTACTGGGCAACCGAGCACGGCGGCATTGTATTCAGTTGTCCGTGGGGCGGCTACAAGCCCCTCGAAGCTGATGCTAAGACATGGCCACTTCCCTGGGTTCAAGCTGAAGTGCGAGTAGCCGAGACAACCGCGGATGATGGCACTGTAACGGCTTGGCGCACCGCGGAATCGGGCGAAAAAGGTGAGCTGGTCATTACGCAGCCCTATCCTTACTTGGCCCGCACGCTTTGGGGGGATGCGGACAACCTATTCGAAGATGGCTGGCGCGGGGACATTGACCGTTTCAGTGACGTCTATTTCAACCGATGGGATGGTGAATTGACCTACACGCAGGGAGACTATGCGCGTCAGCACGATGACGGAGCATTCACCCTGCACGGTCGTTCTGACGACGTGATAAACGTATCCGGCCACCGAATCGGTACCGAGGAAATCGAAGGCGCCATCTTGCGCGACAAGACCCTGCGCGAAGATTCCCCCGTGGGTAATGTCGTGGTCGTGGGTGCGCCACATGATGAAAAAGGCGAGACGCCGGTGGCATTCTTGGTGGCCGCTGCGGGCCGAAAGCTCTCCGATGATGATTTAGCACGACTGCAATCGCTGGTCCGATCAGAGAAAGGCGCTACCGCCGTACCTTCAGATTTTCTTGTTGTATCGGCATTCCCGGAAACACGCTCCGGCAAGTATATGCGCCGAACACTTCGGTCAATCCTGCTTGATCAACCGTTGGGTGATATTTCCACACTCAAAAACCCTGAGTCAGTTGAGGAGATCCGGACGGCCGTCGCACAGTGGAAAGATTTCGGCCGTTTAACTGAGGCGAGACGCGTCGTTCAGACATGGCGTTATCTTCGTGTCGAAACTCACGAGGTCGCGCCGGGTCACCTGGTGGCATTGGTCGTAATTAGCAGCCCCCCAGTGAATGCATTGAGCGAGCGAACGCTAGACGAGCTTCACACTGCACTGACACAGCTCGCTCACCAGGATGACCTATCCGCCATGGTTGTAACAGGTGCCCGAAACACCTTCGTTGCGGGTGCGGACGTCAAAGAGTTACTAAAAATTGGCGAGAAAGGCGACTTAGAGTCCGCTAAAACCCTGCCAAATGCGGCTCAGGCGGCTTTCGCAACACTCGAGAACCTCGATATTCCCATCATCGCGGCCGTTAACGGACCCGCGCTAGGTGGCGGTAACGAATTGGTACTTGCATGTTCACACGTTATTGCGGCCAAGCACGCCGAATTCGGTCAACCAGAGATCAATCTGAACCTGCTCCCCGGTTATGGCGGTACGCAGCGCCTAACTCGTAAGCTCTTTGACGCTCACGGTGTTGATGGCGCAGCTCAGGCACTGCGCATGATGCTCGACGGTCGCACAATCGATGCCGATACGGCGCTTGAGATTGGCCTCATCGATGACATCGTGACCACGGAGGGTCTCTCCACCGTGGAAGCAGCCATGGCTGCCCTCCGAGACCATTTTGCGGGTGGCGACGCCCTCAAAGCCTCCATGACACGGCGTAAAAAGTTAAAAGACCAACGAGAGCAATCAGTCGCAATCGACAAATCACTGCTTAATCACCCGGGCGTAGCCGTGGCGCTTGAGCAGATTCGAGCAAGTGGCCGAAGCAAGCCGGTCGAGTTCATTATTGATGCGATGCTTACCGGTGCGCGCGACGGTCAGGCTGCGGGTCTGCGCCGCGAGGCCGAGTTATTTGCACAAGGTGTCTGTGATCCTGAATGTGGTCCCGATGGCATCTCCGCATTTTTGGAAAAACGTGGCGCACCACTGCCACCTAAACCCAAGGCCGTGCAACCTGACGCCTCGGCAGAGGAGCGTGCAACGCTCATCGAAGATGGCAAGTTACTTCCCATGGGCGCAAGCTTCTTCCCCGGCATTACCCCAATACCCGAGTACCAACTTGGCTACGGTGTGATGCGATCACATGAAGACGGCAGACCGCTCCACGGTGACCCCGCGGTTGCGGAAAAAGAGCTGGTCTTCCCTACTCCCACGCCGGGTCCCAACGAGGCGCTGGTCTACATTCTCGCATCTGAGATGAACTTTAATGACATCTGGGCAATCACAGGTATCCCTGTGTCTCCTTTCGATGCGCGTGATGCCGATGTGCAGGTCACAGGCTCAGGTGGTGTGGGCATGGTGGCACAGTTAGGTCAGGACCTTGTCCGTGAAGGCCGCCTGTCCGTGGGCGATATTGTGAGTATCTACTCGGGTCAGAGCGAGTTAATGGCGCCTGATCAGGGCTTGGATCCTATGGCGGCAGATTTCCGCATTCAGGGCTACGAGCGAAACGACGGTAGTCATGCGCAGTTCCTAACGGTCCAAGGACCGCAGTTACACGCCAAACTGCCTGGCTTGAGCATCGAAGAGGCCGGTTCTTACGGCCTGACAATGGGTACGATTCATCGTGCGCTGTACAACACACTCGCGATCGAGCCAGGAAAGCGCCTGTTTGTTGAAGGTGCTTCAACGGGCACTGGCTATGACTGCCTGCGAAGTGCCTTGTCGTCTAGCTGCGCCGCATTGGGCATGGTCTCTAGCGATAGCCGTGGCGAGCGTGTCGAGGCGGTTGGCGGGCATGCCATCAATCGAAAAGACGACCGATGGGCTGATATCTTCACTGCCGTTCCTGATGACCCCAGCGAGTGGGCCGCATGGGAAGCAGCCGGTGAGGCATTTGTCGCCGAGGCGGAGAAGAAAGTGGGCGGTCAAATCGACTACTCGGTTTCTCACGCCGGTGAAACCGCCTTCCCACGATCGTTCCAACTCCTCGGTGAAGACGGTGTACTCACCTTCTACGGTGCGTCGTCCGGTTATCGTTTCACCTTTATGGGGAAAGCTGGCGCTTCTACACCAGCCACGCAATTCTCAAAAGCTGGATTACGAGCAGGTCAGTCATTGCTCGTCGTGTACGGCCCTGGTGCCGAGGACGGAATCGTCGACCCGGTTGCTATTGAAGCTATCGAGGTCGGTTGTCAGCGTGGTGCACAGGTAGCTGTTCTGGTGGACACGGTCTCGCAGCGTGAGTTTGTCACCTCCCTCGGATTTGGCGCACAGATGAAAGGTGTAGTCAGTATCGAGGAAATCGAGCGTCGTCTCGGTGATGAGTTCGATCCACCCGGACCCTTCCAGCAGATGCCAAATCCGTTCACGGAATCAGCGGCATTCAAGGAATCCGTGAGGGCCTTCTCGGATCGAACACTCAAGCCTATTGGCTCTGCGATCGCGCCCTTATTGCGCAACACACTCGACAAGCGCGGATTGCCCGACGTCGTTTTTGAGCGCGCAGGACGCGACGGACTTGCACTTGCCACATCACTGGTTAAACCCAATGTCGGCAAGATCGTCTACTCGGAGGACCTCAAGGGCTCACGCTTCAGCTTCTATGCACCTCAAGTATGGATGCGACAGCGTCGAATCTTGATGCCAACCGCAGAGATTCGCGGTACGCATCTCAACACATCACGGGAATTTGCAGAAATGCAGGAGCGGATTGCCGCGGGTCACATCAACATTCTCCCTCCGACAATCATCGCCATGGAAGACGTGCCAGAGGCACACCAAGCTATGTGGGAAAACCGGCATGCAGGCGCTAACTACGTTGCCATGCACGCGTTACCACGGACCAATCTCAAGTCTCGGGACGAGTTGTACCGCGCTTGGGCTATCCGCGACGCAATGGAGCGTGGCGAAACACTCACGAAAGTTGAAACAGGATCAGCAGGAGCACTCCGATGAATGATATGAGCGATATTCCCCAGGATCTGCTTACGCAGTCCATCGCTGGGCGTCGACTCGACAACAAATGCATCATCCTGACCGGTGCCGCCGGCTCCATTGGCAGCTACATCACTCGGCAGCTACTTCGCGAGGGTGCGCGGGTCATGCTGACAGGTCGTGATCAGGGTAAACTTGATGACTTCATGGGCGACTTAGTCGATGAAGGATTCGAGGAGACCTTCATGGTCAGCGCGACCGGTGATTGCGCTGATCCAGAAGTCTGCCGGCAGATTGTGGCAAAAACGGTTGCCGCCTTTGGTCCCATCGATGTGTTGGTCAATAACGCCGGTGCTGCAGGTCCTAAGTTCACGCTTCGGGACATTCCTTTCACCGAGGCGGAGCAACGCGCAGCTGATTCCGACCAGACGATGTTCGATTCGGCAATGAATCTGTTGGGTGCGCCTTGGAATATGGCGCGTGCAGCGGCTCCGCATATGTCTGCAGGTGGCAGCATCATCAACGTATCGACCATCTTCTCAAGAACGCATTATTACGGCCGTATTCCGTACGTGGTACCCAAGTCGGGACTGAATGCACTAGGCAAGGGCCTAGCGCTCGAGCTGGGCGAGAAGCAAGGTATTCGAGTGAATACCCTCTTCCCTGGCCCCATCGAGTCAGAGCGTATTGAAAGCGTATTTGCCCGCATGGATGAGCTTCAGGGCGTCGAGCCAGGCAGCACGGGCAAAGAGTTCCGTGACCTGATGATTACGACCCGAACATCGGACGGCGGACTGGAGTACAAGTACCCCACGCCTACCGACGTTGCATCAGGCATTATCTGGCTTGCATCTGACGAGTCATCTGCGCTCTCGGGACACCACATCGAAGTCACGAACGGCATGCAAGTGCCGGCACAAAGCCGCTCACAGCTTGTATCGTGGCCCGACAAGCGACTCGAGGATCTCTCGGGTCAGGTTGTCCTTATTCTTGGCGGCGACGACTACCAAGAGGCAGTCACCTTTGCGGAACGCCAGATTCAAAGTGGTGCTCGCGTCATGCTGGCCTTCCGAAATCTGAATACGGTCGGTCACGCCCGTTCACTGCTACAGGCACGAGACCTGGACGACGTTCAGCTGTCACACCTCGACCCCTTACGCAGGGAGTCGGTCGATCGCTCGATGCAGTTGATGTCAGATCATTTTGGTCGGTTGGACGGCGTAATTCTGCTACCGCAAAAGCCTAACGGTGAATACGGGTATTCCCTGTGCACTGCAAACGACGAGGACGTTGCCAACTTCGTCCGGGACGAGGTGGTAGCACCTGTGGCCTTCGCATCGAGCTTCGCTCGAAACATGGATCGTCTATTTGCAGAGGGCGAGCCACCAGCGATTGTCTACGTGACAAATCCGTCGGACCGTCACGGCAACTTAATGAACGAAATCATCCGCGCCTCGGTCGAAGCGCTGATTCGTGGCTGGCGTCACGAAGACGAGACACTAGCAAACGCAGGTGATCTCACTTGGGCTGTTCAGCCCAACCAGATGGTGCGCTACGACACCGAGGACGAAGAGGCATTGACCTTTGCTGCCGATTGGGCAGCAACGCTGACCAACCGCGTCCGTAAAATGGATTCGATCAATCTGTGGTTGCCCCGCAGCATCAAGCGTTCAACAGGAAAGAGCTCAATGCCCTCCTCTATCTCGCGCGTACTGCCGGGATTGCATAAAGGTCGTACCGCGGTCATTACTGGAGGAAGCCTTGGTATTGGTCTTCAACTAGGTCGATTCCTTGCGATTGCAGGTGCGCGAGTTCTTCTCAGCGCCCGAAGCGAAGGCAAGCTCGCAGAAGCTCGAGATGAGATTGTCGACGAGTTGCGAAATATTGGTTATCCGAGGCCCGAAAGCCGCGTAACTATCCTGGGTGGTATCGACGTAGGCGATCCCGATGCGCTCGATCGGCTTCACGACCACGCGGTCGCGGAACTCGGCCACGTCGACTTCCTGATCAACAATGCCGGCATTTCAGGTGCTGAAGAGATGGTGGTTGATATGACGCGTGCCGATTGGGACCGCACCATGGAAGCCAACCTAATCTCTAACTACTCGTTGATCCGTAAATTCAGCCCAGCAATGAAAGCTGGCGGTAAGGGTTCTATCTTGAACGTATCGAGCTACTTCGGCGGTGAGAAATACGTGGCTGTGGCCTACCCCAACCGAGCGGATTATGCGGTGTCAAAGGCAGGTCAGCGTGTGCTGGCAGAGATTCTTTCCCGACACCTAGGGCCGGAGATTCAGATTAACGCGCTGGCTCCTGGCCCCGTTGACGGTGCGCGCTTACGCGGCTCTGCCGAGGCGCCCGGGCTGTTTGATCGCCGCGGATTGCTGGTGCTTGAGAACAAGCGCTTAAATGAGGTCCACAAGGCCATTCTTGCCGGCATGTCGAGTGGTTTCAGCACCGATGATGTGATGACACTCGCAAGTAACGCGGTAGACGGTATTAATATCGATGCACTACCCAAGCCAATCGCACGTCTCGTACTGAAGATCCGTGATTCTGGTGGTCTTGGGAACTCATCCAACTACCTCATGCACACGGGCATCGCAGAGAAACTCATGACCCGACTTGTTCGCGCAGGCATCCTTAGCGATGAGCAGCGTGAACAGTTCCTTGGAACCTTTGTAGACGCGCCGGCGCCCTTCTTTGAGTTCGCAGAGACTTCAAAGCAGGCGGAGCAAATTGAAACGGGCATTTTGAACCGTCTTCACCTGCATAAGATGCCAACCGATGAGCAAGTGGGTCTGTCAACGGTATTCCACCTTGCGGACGACATCGTCAGTGGCGAAACCTTCCACCCCTCGGGTGGCTTGAAGTTTGATCGTTCAGTAACAGAAGGTGAATTGTTATTACCGCCTAATGAAAGCGAGATTGCCAAGCTTCAGGGTAAGCGCATCGTCCTGATTGGCGACTCGATGAAAAACGAGCTTGCCAATATTGCTAATGGTTTCTTGGCTCAAAACGTTGAGAAGCTC
Source organism: Halieaceae bacterium (assembly GCA_038143085.1). Classification (GTDB taxonomy): domain Bacteria; phylum Pseudomonadota; class Gammaproteobacteria; order Pseudomonadales; family Halieaceae; genus Luminiphilus. The sequence continues at coordinate 114,368 of JAYQLG010000008.1, read as the reverse complement.
TGGGTGCTCACTAAGACTGAAGAAGCCGCCAATGCAATGAAGCACAGTGTCGACAACCCCAATGGGACCAATGTCGAGTGCCGAGCCATTGGCGATGAGCTCGAGTCTAGTTTGGATGACATTCTTCGCAACGAGGGCGGCTACGATGTTGTGGTCAGCAGCCCGTTTGAGCGTTTACCCCTTAATGCGCTTGCAGCTAACGCGAACGAGCCCTGGGATCGCGTTCTTAGCGACGATGAGTTCAGAAAACTGGTGCATGATCAGCTCACGCATCACTTCCGTGTGGCGCGCACGTCCGCATTGGTACCAAATTGTCAGATCGTTTTGATTACACCTGACACGTCGCTTGCATCGACGCGTGAAGAATTTGCATTAGCCTTGTTCGTGAAGAACTCGCTACACGCATTCACAGTGACCTTAGGTGTTGAGGGAGAGCGTCTACCGACAGTCCCCGCCATTAACCAGGTTCAGTTGACGCGACGGGCGCATACCGAAGAGCCGTCAAATGATCAGGAACTGGCAGAAGAAATGACACGTTTGGTGCATGCGGTGCTTCAGTGCTCCGTACCAGCGCCAACACCCTCTGACAGTCGTTATCTGTCGAAGATCTTCCGTGGTAATGCAGTAACGGTGTAACTCTGGGCAGGGTGATCACCAAAACCGGGGCACTGCCCCGGTTTTTTTTTGCCCAGCGTGTTCTTGTCACTTTCCTTTGCACGCTCGCTAGATACTGAGTAGTCTCAAAGAAAGCTAATAACAAAAGAACAGGCTTATGTCAGATAGCGGTACTGCACTCCCGTTTAGTACGAAATTCCTCTACGGATTTGGTTCGATTGCCTACGGGATTAAAGACAACGCATTCGCCTACTTCCTCTTATTTGTTTACGTTCAAGTCTTTGGGCTTGCCCCTGACCTAGCCGGTCTGGCCATCCTGATCATGCTGATCTTCGATGCCATCTCCGATCCACTCATTGGCTATATTTCCGATAACACCAAGTCTCGCTGGGGCCGAAGACACCCGTTCATTTACGGATCCATCATTCCCGTATCACTGACCTTCTTTCTGATTTGGGATCCCCCGACTGCCGCTTCCGATCAAGTGCTTTTCTGGTACCTGCTGGTGATGGGTGTTGGCATCAGAACCACCATTACGCTCTACGAAATCCCAAGCACGGCTCTCGGTCCTGAGTTGACTCAAGACTATGTGGAGCGAAGCTCTCTGATTGCATTCAGAGCCTGGTTTGGCTGGTGGGGCGGGCTCACCATGTGGAATCTGCTTTGGGTCTTTGTCGTCTACAGCAGCGCCAACGGCACGCAAGACGCTCGCTATGTGCCCGAGACCTGGGTGGTGTATGGCATTGGCTGCAGTATTGTCATGGCCATTGCCATACTGGTAACAGGCGTGGGGACGCATAAACACATCCCGCATCTCCACATACCGGATGAAGATGAGAAAGAGAGCAAGCGCAAGCAGGTAAAGACGGTACTGAAAGACATATGGCTCACACTGAATGTCAGCCGTAACTATCGTATCCTGTTTATTGCTTACATCGTTTGTAAGGCTGCGTCGGGCCTATTTACCAACCTTACCCTCTTCTACTACAGCTATTACTGGGAGCTTGAGCCCTCGGATATTCTCACCATTGGCTTGAGTCTCTTTCTTGCTCCGGTACTCGGTCTAAAACTCGCGCCGATGTGCAGTGGCCTATTTGGCAAACGAAATACGGCTATTGGCTTCTTCGCAGCCTCCATGGTGCTAGAAAACGCGTTAATTCTGCTGCGCGTTTTGGATCTGCTGCCCTCCAATGACTCGCCATTGATATTGGCCTTTGTTCTCGCCTGCCACTTCGCTGCTGTCGCCTGCATTATTGTGGCTGGAACGGCAGTCGGCTCGATGGTCTTTGACACGGTTGAAGAAGTGGAAACCGCTACTAACAAGCGCATGGAAGGAACGCTATTGGCGGCACGTTCGTTTGCCGAGAAATGCATGGCGGGGGCTGGTGCGTTTTCCGCGGGCCTCATTTTGAGCTTTGCGGCTTGGCCTGAAGACGCCAAGCCCGGCCTTGTATCGCAAGCGACGCTGGATACTGTGGGGATCTACACGGTCATCGCATCGACGGCGCTCTGGTTACTGGGTCTCTTTTTCATCGGTAAAGTCCGTGAAAATAAGGAGGCGCACGCTGAACGCCTATCGGGGCTTGCGGCCAAAGGTGCCCAGTAAAATCCCGCGGGACACCATAGATTTGCTGACATGTTCACGACATGATGGATGCCATGCTCACTCCCCTGTAGAAATACGATAGGACACGCTCTTATGAAATCGTTTAAATACCTGCTCGTTGCCACTAGCTGTGCGGTTCTACTGCCCATGCACTCGCTAGCGGCAGATGTAACCGCAAAAATCGACGCTGTCATGCCAAAGGTTGTCGAATGGCGACGCGATTTTCACCAACACCCGGAGCTTAGTAATCAGGAGTTTCGTACCGCAAGGATTGTTGCCGATCACTTACGATCCCTAGGTATGGAGGTTGAGACTGAGGTGGCTCACACCGGTGTGGTTGGGACACTGCGCGGAGGCGATGGCCCTATCGTTGCTTTGCGCGCCGATATGGATGGGCTACCTGTTACCGAATTAGTTGACCTCCCGTTTGCTTCAAAAGCACGAGGTGTCTACCAGGGTCGTGAAGTCGGGGTCATGCACGCCTGTGGTCATGACAATCACGTGGCTATCTTGATGGGAGTAGCCGAGGTGCTCGCTGGTATGGGCGATGATTTACCTGGCACGGTTAAATTCATATTCCAACCTGCGGAAGAAGGCACGCCGGATGGTTCAGTTGGCGGCGCGGAGCTCATGCTCATGGAAGGCGCGTTTGAGAATCCCCGGCCCGATGTAGTCTTTGGGCTCCACGTGTTTCCATTCCCAGCAGGCACCATTGCAACACGCCCGGGCGGACTGATGGCTTCGTCAGACCGCCATCACATCACTATCAAAGGTAAACAGACTCACGGAGCGGTTCCTTGGGCGGGTGTCGACCCCATTGTGACGGCCAGCCAAGTTGTCCTGGGACTTCAAACTATCGTCTCACGGCAGCTAGATGCCACGCTGACGCCCTCCATCGTCACTATCGGACGTGTTGAGGGCGGTGTTCGCAACAACATTATCCCCGAGTCAGTAGAGCTTGAAGGCACAATTAGGACCTTTGATGCTGAAACCCGTATCGATATCCATAAACGGATTAGACGGACCGCCAGCAATATTGCTGAAGCTGCAGGTGCAACGGCCGACATAGTGATTGATCAGGGATATGGCGTCACTCGCAATGACCCTAATCTCTTCCGACAGATGTCGCCCACGTTGGAACGCGTGGCGGGTGATCGCTTCATCGAAGCCTCGCAGACCACAACAGCCGAGGATTTCTCCTACTTCGCCAATGAAGTACCGGGACTCTTCTTATTCTTGGGTGTCGCACCTGACGATCCGACCTTGATCTACCCCAACCACTCGCCTCGCTTCTATGCAGACGAACGGGCGCTCCCGGTGGGTGTCGAGGCACTGACCTCCATGACCTTGGACTACATGATGTCCGAGCAGTAACCGTTCGAACGTAAACTCGGACTAAAAGGTGTCTCGAAGCTGGCGTTTTAGGATTTTTCCAATGTCGCTTCGAGGCAGCTCATCCATAAAGGTGACCCCGGCAATGGCCTGGATGGGGCTTAGCTGTTTATTCGCATCGAGCCTGATTTCTTCCTCGTCACGCTTACTGTCGGTGCGCCTGACCACGAACGCCCATGGCGTTTCACCCCACTCCTCTGAGGGTTTAGCCACTACCGCTGATTCAACCACATCCGGGATCGCGTTTAGGGCTTGCTCAAGGTCGGTGGCATAAATGTTCTGCCCACCTGACAGAATCATGTCCTTGATTCTGTCACTCAAAAACAACCAGCCGTCCTCGTCGAGGTAACCCACATCACCCGAGCGATAGAAAAGCCTGCCCTGCTCATCAAACCAGTGCATCGCCTTGGTGGCCTCCTCTCGATTGAGATAGCCATCACTCATGATGCCCGTGCGCCCTACAATTTCGCCCGACTCGTTGGGTCCCAGCAATTCACCGTCTTCGCCAAGAATTCTCAATTCGCCCCCTGGCTGAACCTGACCAACCGAACCCAACTTACCCAGCTCTGCGGCTTTCCGTGCTATCAAGGTCGTTGCAACACCGCCCTCGGTCAAACCGTAGAACTCCAGTAACTGTGCACTCGTATCCGCCAGAATCTTCTCTTTCATGAGGGCTGATAGTGGCGCACTGGTAGAGAACAGCCACTGCACACTTTTCCAGTTATCCGGCGAGTGATTCGGCGAAGCCCACATGCGTTGGTATTGCACGGGCACCAGCATAGCGTGGGTGATTGCGTAATCGCGAATCAGTTCGTTGGCGCGCTCCGCGTTGAACTTGCGCATAATGACCTGCGTTGCACCCACCCAAACCGAGGGCCACCAAGTTGTAATGGTTGTATTCGAGTAGAGCGGCGTACTGGTAAGAACGACACCACCCTCAAACGCCATCTTTTCAGTACCCGAAATCAGAAGATTGCGCGCGAGATGGCTGTGAATGATGCCCTTGGGGATGCCGGTCGTCCCGGAGCTGTACAGAATGTCGTACTCCTCATCGGGTGACATGTGGACATTCGGAGAGCTGACATCAAAGGTATTGGCCCAGGCCACATGGTCATGAAACTGCTCGCAATCGGTCTCCAGTGCAAAGCGGAGATCGGCTCTGATTGAGGGTATGTCCATGAAGCACTCGAGCGCCGCATCGCGATATTGATCTGAGACAAACAAGCCCTTCACAGCACTGTCGAGCAGCATGTTTCTCTGCGCCTCTGGTGTCGCCGTGTTGGGGACAGGCACCATGCTCGCTCCTGAGCACAAAATACCCGTCATCACCTCCGCACACTCGACACTGTTGCGCGATAGCACGGCTATGCGATCACCCTTACCAATGCCGGCTGAAATGAGCCCGTTAGCAATACGAAAAACGTGATCAATACTGGTTTTGTTATCGCGCTCGACCCCATCAATGATATAGGCCAGCCGCACAGGCTGATTCATCCGGCGGCTATCAAGTCGTTCACAGAGCGATAGGGTCACGATGGGGTACCTCACAAAACAGTTGTCTAAGGATCTGTCTACGCAGTGGAAGATACCAAAGGTTTGATCATCTGACAGGGTTTTAAAAAACCCTCCAAAAGACTGAACGGACCTGAATTTTGATCCGTAAAACCTTTGAAGACAGCGGGTTTTGGGGAACACGCCATGGAACACAATGAAAACAGAGAGGATAACGGACAGGAGTCGAAGTTCATCGATCGGTTTGATGACGTGGTCTTGGGGCTTTTTGCCTTTGCCGAACGGGGACTCCTACTACTCATTGGCGCATTAGCGATCGTAGCGGTTGGCTTCGAATTGAGTGATTTACTGGTTAACCGGGATATTAACCTCGCGGACCTGCTACTGCTCTTCATCTACCTCGAGGTGCTTGGCATGGCGTACGCTTATTACTCGACCCATAGCGTGCCCGTAACCTTACCCGTACTGATCGCGATTACAGGCATCACACGGCTGATTCTGCTGAGCAAAGACTCAGAGCCAAATGAATTGATGTACGAGGCTGGCGCCGTTTTGTTGCTGGCTATTGCCTACGGCGCGTTGTCCTGGGCATCGAATTTCTTCAAGCGCAAATAAAGCCAGCACCCTGACTTCTCGTCAGGTTTAATCCTCGTCTATCATGGCGTATGCACCTTCGTCACCATCTTGTTAGATTCTTGTCGGTTAACGTTCTCTTGAGAGTCCTAACTCTCTGCGCTGCGTCATTGTCGATAAAGGCTGTCTCGGAGCCAGTGAGCTTTGACGACGTGCTGCAGCTCTCGTTCGGAGATGTTGCGCAAGAGCAGGCCTACGCGAGCTCAGTACAGAACACGGTTGCTAATATCCGAGGATCAAGCTCATCGCTTGGCGTTATCACCCTGATCCACGGCGGCTGCTGGTCCAACGCCTACGATCGAAATCATACGTTGCCCATGGCCGAGGCGCTCTCAACCCTAGGCTACGATGTTTGGGTGCCTGAATATCGACGAGTGGGTGATGAAGGTGGCGGCTGGCCCGGCAGCCTAGAGGACATCATCGCAGCAGTTGAGTTCGTGACCGATAAGACAGGACGACAACCCATCGTCGTAGGCCATTCTGCCGGCGGGCACCTGGCCTTGCGCGCTGCCCAGACGGGTTTGGCGATTGACGGTGTGGTGGGTTTAGCTCCCATCACGGATCTTGTGTCTTATGGCGCCGAGTCAGGGAGTTGTCAGTCGATGGTTGCCCCTTTCATGGGTGACGACGCTTATTCCCCAGATGAGTCCTATCGCGATGCTTCAGTGACTCTAAACGCGATCGATGTTCCGGTCGCTGTCGTTATTGGCAAAGAAGATCCTATCGTCGGAGCAACGCAGGTAGCCGCCTTCGATGCTGTTCAGATAACAACGGTCGACGGTGCGGGACATTTTGATGTCATTCACCCCGAAACCGATGCGTTTACGGCTGTTTTGACCGCCCTCGAAGCAATCAGAGATAAAGGCCGCTGAGCTAATGAGTGCCGTCGATTTTGACAAATTACGTTCGCGCTTCCATCTGCCAGACGACAAGGTCTACCTGGACGGTAATTCGCTTGGAGCACTACCTCGCCACACAGAAGCGCGGCTACAAGAAGTGATCTCAACGGAGTGGGCTGACGAACTTGTCAGTGGCTGGAATACCAAAGCGTGGATAGATCTGCCGCTCAGTGTCGGTGAGCAAATTGCTCCCATCATCGGCGCGACATCAGGCACCGTCGTTTGTTGCGATAGTTTATCGATCAATTTATTCAAGGCGCTGACCGCCTGTCTTGAGGTAAACAAGGGTCGAATCCTGATCACTTTGGAGGACGGCCAATTCCCCACCGATAGCTACATCGCTGACGGTTTATCGCAACTCCTTGGCTCTGATCGCTGCCGTACACACGCTGTCGATATTGCCGCGCTGACGCCTGAGGCTCTCTCTGAATCCGCCGTGCTACTGCTGTCTCACGTCGACTATAAATCAGGCGCTCTTCGAGACATGCACGCCATCACTACTATGGCGCAGTCCGTCGGGTGCTTGGTGGTTTGGGATTTAGCGCACAGCGCGGGGGCCGTTGATATGGACCTGGAGGCGAGTCAGGTCGATTTTGCAGTTGGATGCACCTACAAATTCCTAAATGGAGGGCCGGGAGCGCCTGGCTTTCTCTATGTCGCCCCACGTCATCAAGAAGTACAGAACCCGCTACCGGGCTGGATGGGTCATGCGCGTCTATTCGATTTTGAAGCCACCTACGAAGCCGCACCGGGCATTAAACGATTCCTGACGGGCACCCAAAGCGTCCTTGCACTCAGCGCTGTGAGTGCGTCTCTATCCGTATTTGAGGAGCTCACGATGCAGGACGTCAGATCGCGAAGCCTCGCGCTCACGGGACATTTCATTACTCGCTGGGAGCAAAGCTCGGTACTGCAGTCGCATGCCGCGCTCATCACACCCGTCGATGATGCACAGCGTGGTTCTCAGGTCAGTCTTGCACTTGAGCATGCATTTCCGGTGAGCCAGGCACTGATTGCCGATGGTGTCATCGTCGACTTTAGAGAGCCCGATATCGTCCGGTTCGGCTTTTCACCGCTCTACAACAGTTTCAGCGATGCCGACCGGGCAATTGCGTCGCTCGAAGCTGTACTTACCAGCCAACGCCACCGCCTACCTCAGTTTCAAATTCGATCGACGGTCACATGATGACGGATGAGCCGTCACTGACACTGCTGAGATCAAAGATTCGGGGCATTGCTGACTTCCCCACACCCGGGATCTTGTTCAAAGACATCACTCCGCTTCTCTCAGATCATCTCGCGATGGATGCCGCGCTCAGTCTTCTCGCTCAGGCGGTTGAAGACATTACATTTGATGTCATCGCCGCACCGGAGGCGCGCGGATTTATCCTTGCGGCACCCCTCGCGAGGCAATGCGGTGTTGGCCTTACCCTGATTCGCAAGCCAGGTAAGCTACCTGCAGCGACACTCAGTCATACCTACTCACTGGAATACGCAAATGACACCCTCGAAATGCACGCCGACAGCTTTGAGGGAATGGATTCACCCAAGGTTCTGATAGTCGACGATGTGCTGGCCACGGGCGGAACTGCCGCTGCGTCAGCAGAACTGATCAAAAGAGCCGGAGGGATCCCCGTAGGCCTCGCAGTCCTGATTGAATTAGCTGCACTCAATGGGCGCAAAACCGTGTCCGATGTGGCGGTCCGATCGGTCCTCAACTACTAGCTGACGGCGTTAAAAACACCTACCCCAAAGTCGTTATTTGAGAGACCAAAAAACAGTATTCGCCGTACAAGCTTTGAGATAGCGTTGGCCCGCTAATTGAGGAGCGAAAAATGCACGGATTCGCTTTAAACGACATATTTAAAATTGGTATTGGTCCATCATCGAGTCACACGATGGGACCGATGCACGCAGCGCAGCATTTCATGTCCAACTTAGACCAGAATCTAGGGAACGGACCGCTGAAAGTGACGGTAACGCTTCATGGATCGCTTGCTGCTACAGGCGATGGCCATGGTACGCCAGGTGCCGTTGCCGCGGGACTGGTGGGTCATCACTACGAAACGGTCACCCTCCCCGATATTGAATCGATATGGGATGTGGCGACAGCAACCGGTGTGATGCGCTCACTCTCGGGTCACGATATCCATTTCAACCCTTCCAATGACTTGCTGCGGGACATGCAACCCCTGGCATCGCATCCCAATGGAATGACCTTCCGCGCATGGGTGGGTGATGCTCTCATCGATGAGAAGCAATATTTCTCAGTGGGTGGCGGCATGGTTGAAGACCACAGGGGCCAGACGCTTGCTACGTCCCCAACACCTGTGGGTGATGCTCCCTTTTCCTACAGGAGCATGGAAGAGCTCGTTCGATGGTGCGATCAGGAAAAGCTTTCCATTGCTCAGTTGCAGGCCCGCAATGAGCATTTTTGCCTAAAGCGCGAAGAATATGACCCTATTGCTGCCAAGCTATGGGCTGTTATGTCCGACTGTATAGATCGAGGCCTATCCACAGAGGGGCAGCTACCGGGAGGACTCAATGTTAAGCGCAGAGCAAGCACCTTGTGGAACCGCTTACTAAACAATTCTCACGGTGACAAAGCACCGGCAAATGCGGCCCAGCGTGCGATGGTGTATGCAATGGCGGTCAACGAGGAAAATGCAGCCGGCGGGCGTCTGGTCACTGCACCTACAAACGGCGCGGCAGGGATTGTGCCCGCGGTGCTTCGCGCGCATCTCGATGAGCACAAATTAAATGAAGCGGGTGTTAACCGCCACGTGAGCACCTTTTTACGCACCGCGACCGCGATTGGCGGTTTATTCAAGATGAATGCGTCTATTTCTGGTGCTGAAGTCGGTTGTCAGGGCGAGGTTGGCGCTGCGGCCTCCATGGCGGCGGCAGGGCTTACTGCCGCAATGGGCGGCAGCCCACGACAAATCGAGAATGCGGCAGAAATCGCCGTCGAACACTGCTTGGGACTTACCTGTGATCCTATTGGTGGCCTAGTACAAGTTCCCTGCATCGAACGCAACGGTATGGGTGCGGTTAAAGCCATCGCCGCGTCTGATCTCGCACTCGCGGGGGACGGTCAGTTCATGATCTCACTCGACCAGGTAATCGATACAGTGCGAGAAACCGGGAAGGACATGGACAGCCGCTACAAGGAAACCGCCCGTGGTGGACTAGCCATCCATGGCCTGAAAATCCCCGTGACTGCCGTTGAATGCTGACCGCCTTTTCTGCCGGCTAGCCAGAATTAAAACTGTCTAACCAAGTTCTCATCTGAAGAAAGTCACCCGGTATTGCCGACGAAATGGATAGCGCTTCATCGGTGAGGGGGTGCCGAAAAGCCACCTGCTTCGCGTGAAGCCACAACCGCCTGATTCCCAGACGCTCCTCAATAAAACGGTTGTGGGTCCCCTTTCCGTAGCGGACATCACCCAGGATAGGATGTGAAATGTGCTTTGCGTGTCGTCTGAGTTGCCGATATCGACCCGAGATGGGTTGCAGTTGAACATGGGAGTAGCGCGCCTCAGGATATCGGTCTACCGGCTCAGGCACGGTCCATGAAGTCAGTGTTTTAAGCTCGGTAATGGCCTCTCTTGCGATGCCGTTCCTAATTTTACGGCCTTTACTATCGACCTCATCTTTTAGCGCGTGATCAATATGCAGGCTCGGAGGCGCGTGACCACGGACAAATGCCTCATACATCTTCGTCACCTCACCGTGTTCAAATGCCCGCGACAGTGTCCTTGCCACGTCGCTATTCAGAGCAAAGATGACCAATCCTGACGTCGCTTTATCCAGGCGATGCACGGGGAAAACAGACTGATTTAATTGATCTCGAAGCGTCTGCAAGAGAAACGTTGTCTCTTGGGCGTCGATGCCACTTCGATGAACCAGCATCCCGCAGGGCTTATCGACGACAACTAACGCATCGTCCTGAAAATAAATAGTTAGTGGCACCTGAGCGTCGGTCACAATGAGGTCTCGCAATGCTGCTGATCGGCTTATGTTTTACGGGCTTTATCTCACTGCACAAGTGTATCCCCGCGTAGTCCTTGGGGACTGTTTTTTTTGATGTATTCGCAGTGTCCATCCCTTTACTATGTGCGCCTGATAAATGCGGTATGCGACCCAGAGCCCAGCGGCCCCGCGATAATAGCCAACAAGGCAATAAGGACAGTCAAATGAGTGAGCAACACCAGCTGTACATCAACGGCGAGTGGATAGAAACCGACGCCTCCGTAGCCAACACAAGCCCATCTGACACCACCGACGTCATTGGCCACTACGCTCAGGCATCCACCGCACAGGTTGAGGCAGCAATCACTGCCGCCAATGCAGCCGTTCTGGAGTGGGGAGCATCGCCTCTGGAAACCCGCTATAGCCTGCTGATGGACATTGGAAATGAACTGATCGCGCGCAGTGGTGAGCTAGGTGAGTTACTCGCTCGGGAAGAAGGTAAGACCCGCGCTGAAGGCGTTGGAGAGGTCTATCGTTCGGGCCAGTTCTTTCACTATTTCGCGGGAGAGGTTCATCGGCAGATCGATGATCGCGCTGAGTCCGTGCGACCCGGTATCGAGATCGACACCCGTCGAGAGCCCGTGGGAGTCGTGGCCATCATCAGCCCCTGGAATTTTCCCATGGCGACGGCGGTTTGGAAGATTGCTCCTGCCCTGGCCTTTGGTAACGCTGTTATTTTTAAACCTGCAAATCTGGTACCTGCCAGCGCTTGGGCGCTCACGGAGATTATATCGCGTCAGACAGCCCTGCCTGCCGGCACTTTCAACCTCGTGATGGGGTCGGGCGGTGCGGTCGGCGACGCCATTATCAACAGTCCTGATATTCATGCCGTTTCGTTTACTGGCTCGCTGCCAGTAGGTCGGGAAGTCGCTAAAGCCACCGCGGCGAATCTAGTTAAGTGTCAGCTGGAAATGGGCTCAAAAAATGCGCTCATTGTGGCGGCTGATGCTGACCTCGATGTGGCTGTGAATGCAGCCTTCGTGGGTGCTTACAGCGGCACCGGTCAGAAATGTACTGCTTCATCGCGCTTAATTGTTGACGCTAGCGTGCATGATGAGTTCGTTTCAAAGCTCATCACAAAGCTCGAAGCAACCACCGTGGGCCACGCGCTTGGTGAGGGGGTCGATATTGGCCCAGTCGCATCAGAGGTGCAGCTTAAAGAGAACCTCGAATGGATTGAGAGAGGAAAGAACGAAGGCGCCTCTTTGGTATTTGGTGGTAATCGTGTCGATGCGCCAACCGATGGTTTCTACATGGAGCCGGCACTCTTCATCAACACCAGCAACGAAATGAGTATTAATCGCGACGAGTTATTTGCGCCGATTGCCTGCGTTATCAAGGCTGATAACTACGAGGACGCGCTGTCCATCCTCAATGACACCGAATTTGGTCTCACCGCTGGCATCATCACTCAGAGCCTGAAAACCGCCTCAGACTTCAAGCAGCGTGCGGTTGCAGGCTGTGTCATGGTGAACCTCCCTACCGCAGGTACGGACTATCACGTGCCATTTGGCGGACGCAAAAACTCAAGCTTCGGTCCGCGTGAGCAGGGGCAGTATGCGAGAGAGTTCTATACCACCGTGAAAACCAGTTACGTTCAGGCCTAATCTCGGAGTCAAGCCGTGAATCAAGAATGGACAGTCGTCGATGGATTGCAGTACTCGGCCTGGTCTCGAGAGATCTTCGAGCAAATGCACGAAGGAGGCCTGAACTGCGTTCATGTCACCATTGCTTATCATGAGAATACCCGCGAAACGCTGACGCGACTGGGCGAGTGGAACCAGCGATTTGAGTCCATGCCAGATCTCATCCGCCCCGTTTACAACCCAAGCGATATCGCGCTAGCCAAGGCCGAAGGTCGAATTGGCATCATCTTCGGAGCACAGAACTGCTCACCCATCGAGGATGAGATTCGGCTGGTCGAAATTATGCGACGGCTTGGACTTATGATCATGCAGCTCACCTATAACAACCAGAGCCTATTGGCATGCGGGTGTTATGAGGATGAAGACAGCGGACTCACTCGCTTTGGTAAGCAGGTCATCAAGGAAATGAATCGTGTTGGCATGGTGATTGATATGTCTCATAGCGCGGAGCGGTCGACACTCGAAGCCATTGATTACTCCGAGCGACCCGTGATTGTCTCGCACGCCAATCCCAGTCACTTCCATCCTGCGCTTCGCAATAAATCAGATAGAGTCATCGATGCGGTCGCTGCCAATGAAGGTATTCTCGGCTTCTCGCTCTACCCTTTCCATCTAAAAAACGGTCCCAAATGCACGCTAGATGACTTTTGCGACATGGTCGTCTGGACCGCAGAGAGAATGGGCATAGACCGCATTGGACTCGGCTCAGACCTCTGTCAAAGCCAACCTCAAACTGTCCTTGAGTGGATGCGTAATGGCCGATGGTCAAAAACGATGGATTATGGCGAAGGCTCCTCAGCCAACGCGGGCTGGCCCGAGAGTCTAAGCTGGTTCGCTGATAACCGTGACTTCCCTGGCATCGCAGCCGCCCTCTCCCAACGTGGGTTTTCCGACAAGGAGCTGGGTCAGATTATGGGCGGGAATTGGGTATCTTTACTTGATCGGGCCGCGACACCTATATCGCCCTCCTCCGACAATCTATAGCTTTGGCAGCGTAGCTACGTGACACTTGACCCTTCAACACAAAACACCAACTTGTGGCTCAGACCTGCCTCGTCAGTCATGGAACTGCCACGACTCGGCGCTTTCTCGAGCAGCCGGCTGAGTTTTGCTCGCTCATTGATCCGAAAAATGGCTAGGCAGCGTTGGCAGGTGACACAGACACGCTTCGATTTGGATGCGGATGGCTACGGTGAAGTTATCTATCGCATACAGACACCTCAGGCGCGATACCACGTGGTCATTTTCTCGCGGTATCTGGATGACGCTCAGCGCTCAGACCGCGTTATCGCTGAAGCCTGGGATCTCACCTTTGGCCTGGTAGAGGGCGATGTTGAAGACGACCTGATGGCGTCGATGTCAGAAAATGTACCCTTGCAGGAGGCGGGTCGGCAGCACCCGAACTTATTGGTGATATCTCGGGCCAATCGCAGCGTACGAAACTTTTCGTCCTTCGTAGAGCAACTGAGCCAAGGCCGACAACCCGCCGAATCATTACTCAAGACCGCCGGATACCTTTATCGAACGACAGCCGTTTACGGGAATGGAAAGTTTGGTATCGCCGACTTTGCGCGGCTTAAAGACAACCCTGATTTTAGACAGCCTTTCTCAGCACAGATGACCGCGGTATATGTACTTCGGCAATTTTCGATCGATCAGGTAGAGCATATCGCGCGGAATAAGAGTCCTGACGCGGTGTCCTTGTCTGAAGACCTAAAGCGCTACGTTGGGATTGGAAATTCAACAGGCTTGGGAATGGCGCCGTTTCTAATCAACCATCCCCTGTTGATTAATCAGTGGGTTCATATGCGAGAGACAGCCCTAAGCCTCGCAAAACAAGAAGCGGCAGATGAGGAGGCCCAGCAACGTCTGCTTGATTTAATGCGTCGTGCAATCCAAAGCCTGCAGGAATGCAATATCGAGAATGATGATCAACGTCTGAAAAATGAAGATGTTGTCAGCGAGTTATCCATGGCCGCTGTGTGGCTTGATCAAGTATCCGCTGAAGCGGATTTATGGCTTCAGCTCACAGACTGGGCAGAGGCGGCGTTTACGGTAGAGACCCAGGAGCTTATCAACACGCTTCTTATCGAGATATATCCCGATCATGCGGACGGACTTGAAGACTATATGGCTGCCGAGGAGTCCTTGGACCTCGTTCCAGATATGCCCTTGATACAGCTTAAACAGTTAATCGAAACCTACTTAGATTGGGCATTGCAGGTAGATTTAACCTCATCTGACGAACGCTATTGGTTCTGGTATCGCTCAATCGAAAAGGAAGAACCGAGGTTAGGCATTCGTGGCGTTGACGAGGGCGAAGAGAAAGAGCTCTCTATCGCTATTGGCCCCCGTGTGCAGCGGATACACGCCACTTTGGATGCTCATCTCCAGCAGGATCCTGCCGCTCTAACAATCGATTTCCTCATGGCGAATCAGCGCGACAGCGACATCGTTCGCCGCATACAGACCATGGCAGGATCTGCCTACGGGGAAATTCGGGCCAATTTGTGGCATCGAGAAATGAAACCAATGCATCTGCTGCGCGCGAAGCTCTCATTTTTAGGGGCTCAACGCTTTGATCCAAAAGGTGATCGCTGGGTACGAGTTACCTTTTTTCAGGGGGCGCCTCTCATCGCTGAGCTAAATGCTGAGCCTGTAGATTTGGTTGACTTCGATGACTGGAGCTTTGCGCTTGCCCCTCAGAGGCCCGGTCGGTAAACGATGCCATGAAAGTCTCCTTTAACGAACTGCAATCGCTCTCTTGGAAGGCTTTTATTGGGCTGGGGTTTTCTGATGGTCAAGCGAGCGACGCAGCAGATATGCTTTGCTGGATGGAAAGCTTCGGCTTAGATGGCGTTAAAACGCTAAAAGAGGCTCTCGAACAATACTCTCTAGAACACCCATACTCTCCACCCGATATTCTATATAAAGACACCGATGTCACCGTTTTAGATGCGCACAATGTGAGTGTTTTAGCTTGCTCACACCTACCGCTCGAGCTCGCATTCAGCCAGGCTCGTGCCCGTGGCTTTTCGGTATTAAAAATTCGGCACTGCCGACAACGCCAGCTTGTCATGGGCTATTTAGCTCGACTGGCCAACCGCGGCATGAACGTCACAGCGTTTTGGCGTAACTCGCAAACCCCTCTCACGGAGCAAGTGGTTGGTTTTAGGGCAAGCTCTTCAGTCCCGTCCATCAGAATCTACGCAGTCTCAGAACTTCCTGACGAAAATAAAGACAACACAGGCATCACAGTCGTCATGGCCAATCACGTCGATTTATTGCCGACCATGCGGTCTGAATATGAATACGACTTGCTGGCACGTCATGACGAGAGTGACCTGCTGGAAGTGCGATCTAAAACTGAGCGAGAGGGCATAACGGTTGATGCCTCCCTTTGGGAACAATTGCAGGGGCTAGCCAAATTGACCTTAGTAGCTTCAACATCCAGCTCCCGACTGGGTGCCGGTCCTGCCGATTAACTAGTTTGTTCGCAAGAGCACCGCATCACCCGAACGAGGTGGCCTCTTTGTCTTGAGCAGGGGCGTCGCGCGGCGATCGGATGAAGCAGAATCGATCATGCCATTCACTACCCCCGATCAGTCCCAAAAGTCTTTGCTTCGATGTCATCAGGTTGGCTAAACATCGATATCAGTGCTTTGGCCTTAGCTGTTTGCAACACCCAGTTACGCAGTGCAAACAGACTAAAAATACCTAAAAAAACTGACAGGGTTTAAGCTCGAAATTCGGCTACCATGCGCGGAAGAAAAAAGCACGCTCAAGGTTGTTTCTAATGCCGTTTGGCCTCCTTAAATACGGTTTATCAAAAGACTATCCGTTCGAGAAAGAGGCCGATCTACCGTCGCCAACAGAACTAAAGCGTCAGTACGACGTTGTCATCATTGGTGGTGGCGGTCACGGGGTGGCAACTGCTTACTACCTTGCAAAATATCATGGCATTACCAACGTCGCCGTGTTGGAAAAGGGCTACCTGGGAGGTGGCAACACGGCGAGGAATACAGCCGTCATTCGCTCTAATTACCTCACGTCCGAGGGGGTAAAGTTCTACAGCGAATCCGTAAAGTTGTATGAAAACCTCTCTAACGAATTTGATTTCAACATCATGTACTCGCAAAGAGGTCAGCTGACACTGGCGCATACGGATGCGACTGTCCGCGCCTTTCGCCAGCGCGCTGAGGTCAACAAGCATTTTGGTGGTCGAACCGAGTTAATCGACCCTACAGACGTTGCAGAGCTTGTACCCACTCTAAATTTGAATCCTGCCAACTTGCCTGTACTTGCCGGTCTTTGGCACAAAGACGGTGCGACAGCCCGCCATGATGCGGTTGCATGGGGCTATGCCCGCGGTGCGACCCAGCGCGGTGTTGAACTTCACCAGCTGACCGAAGTCACTGATGTGCTCGTCAACAATGGTCGCGTCACAGGCGTCAAAACGACACGTGGCAATGTCAACGCAGGGGTGGTCATTCAAGCGGTAGCGGGACATAGCGCGTTAATGGCGCAGAAAGCAGGCTTTCCATTACCGCTCGTCGCCTATCCGCTTCAGGCGATGGTGACACTCCCAGTGAAGCCATTTCTCACACCTCTTGTGAGTTCATCGGCGCTGCACTGCTACGTTCAACAAACCAGCCGTGGCGAAATAGTGATTGGTGGTGGCTCTGACCCCTACCCGCTTTACAACAGCCGAGCATCGCTACCACTTAAGGAAAGCCTTATCTCAAGTGCCGTCGAAATGTTCCCGTTCCTGAGCGAAATGCGACTACTTAGGCAGTGGGCGGGGATTACCGATATGACGAGTGACTACAGCCCCATTATGGGGCTCAGCCCAGTGGAGAATTACTACATTGACGCCGGCTGGGGCACCTGGGGCTTCAAGGCGACACCGATTTGCGGCAAAACAATGGCAGAGCTGGTAGCGACGGGTGGTAAAGTTCCGGAGCTCATTCAGCCCTTTGAGCTCGCACGCTTTGATCGCTTCAAGCAGGTCAATGAAATGGGCGCTACGGCGGCAAGTCACTGAGGTAAGTTATGAAAATTATGACTTGCCCACTCAACGGGCCACGTAATATCAGCGAATTTGTCTACGGCGGTCAGGTAAAAGCGATGCCTGATCACCAAAATGTCTCGGATACCGAGTGGGCTCACTACGTCTTTTACGAGAAAACTGACATTGGGATTGTGCTCGAGTGGTGGATGCACAGCCCCAGTAGCTTCTGGTTCATCGCAGAGCGGCATAACGCGACCGATGAGATTATTCGTACCTACCCCGCAGACGAACTCTTCAAACAGCGCGTCGATTTTGTGGCCCATGAGGGTGAGTCATGAAACGGCTCAAAAATGCGCACTTTGGTCAATGGGTTGATCCCTCAAAAACCATTCAGTTCACCTTCGAGGGTAAGCTAATACAGGGCTTGGAAGGCGACACTGTCGCCTCAGTGCTCTTGGCCAACGAGCAATGGGTCCAGTCACGGTCGTTTAAGTACCACCGTCCGAGAGGGCCATTGACGCTCTGTGGCTATGACGCCAACACACTGGTTCAAACACCCACAACACCTAATCTCTTGGCCGACCGCTTGCCCGCCGAGGACCATCTTGCGGTGAAGGCTCAGAACTACACGGGCAGCCTGCACTTTGACCTGTCTCGATTACTCGATTGGTTCGGCCGCTTTTTACCGGTCGGTTTCTATTACAAGGCTTTCTTCAAGCCGCGGGGCATTTGGGCCTGGTGGGAGCCTATCGTTAGGAAGGCTGCGGGACTGGGTATCAGTAATCTCACGGTTAAAGCGCCCTACAATGACAAAACCTATGCGTTTGCTGATATTGCCGTTGTTGGTTCGGGACCCGCGGGTTTAAATGCGGCCCTGTTGGCCGCGAACGCAGGCGCTCAAGTAACGCTCATCGAGCAAGAGCCGCATTTGGGTGGCTCGATGAACTTTCACGCCTTTGAAGGCGATTTTGAGACGACGAAGTCGGCCAGGGATGCCTTAGTGGCGGCCGTAGAGGCCCACGAGAACATCGAGGTGCTCTACTCCTCTACCTGCAACGCCTGGTTTGGTGATCACTACCTACCGATCATTCAAAAATCACGCTTGATCAAGTTGCGGGCGAAACAAACCATTCTCACCACCGGTTCAAGCGAGCAACACGTGGTGTTTCGCAACAATGATTTACCGGGTGTCGTCATGTGTAGTGCGCTGGATCGATTGATGCGGCTGTACGGTATCGTCCCTTCGGCGCCCATTGTTGTGTTAGCAGGCAACGATCTCGCCTACCGAACCGCATTCAGTAGCCAAGACGGTGGTGCCGAGGTTGCTGCGATCGTTGACCTTCGCCACTCTTGCAATGATGCAGCGCTGAGTGACGAGGCCAACCGCCGTAACATTGCCCTCTTCCAAGACTGTGGTATCTACGAAGCTAAAAAGGGACTCTTCAATCATCGGCTGTCGCAGGTCGACGTGCACAAACTGGACGAGCGCGGCGAGGTAGCGGAAAAGCTCGTCAGTATTGATTGCGGACTGCTTGCCATGTCAGCTGGGTTCATGCCGTCCTATCAGTTGGCTTGCCAAGCTGGAGCTGTCCTGAGCTACGACGACAGCACGTCCCAGTTTCAACTATCCAATCTACCCGAGGGCATGCACCTCGCCGGTAGTGTGAACAGCGTGTTCTCGTTGGATCTAGTAGAAGCTGACGGAAGGAACGCGGCACGTCGGGCATTGAGCAACCTGGGAATCGCTCTCGAAAGTGATATGTCTGAAACTGAAGACGTCAGCTGTACCCAGCAGGTCAACCATCCTTGGCCGTTCTTGAAGCACGCCAAAGGTCGGGAGTTTGTCGATTTCGACGAAGACCTACAGATCAAAGACATAATCAACGCAACGCGCATGGGTTATCGTGACATCCAGCTTGTGAAGCGCTTCTCCACTGTGGGTATGGGTCCGTCCCAAGGCCGCCATTCGGCACTCCCCACAGCACGTTTGGTCGCCAAAACAACCGACCGCACCGTACATGAAACGGGCGTTACAACAGCGCGGCCTCCACTGATGCCTGAGCCACTGGGATTACTTGCGGGTCGACGCTTCCATCCGCTAAGGCGAACGCCCCTACATCACCGGCACCTTGAACTTGGCGCGCAAATGATGCCCGCCGGGAGCTGGCAGCGCCCAGCCTACTACGGTGACCCCGCAAAACGGACAGCATGCATTCAGGCTGAAGTCACCGCCGTGCGGCAAGGCGTGGGCATTATTGATGTCAGCACGCTGGGTGGCATTGAACTCAGGGGTCCAGATGCACCGGAATTTATGAACCGGCTCTATACCTTTGGCTTTGTCAAACAACCGATAGGCAAAACACGCTACGCCGTACTGACCGATGAGCTGGGCGTTGTGGTCGACGACGGCGTCGCCGCTCGGCTAGGAGAGCACCACTACTACGTGACGGCGACCTCTAGCGGCGTTGACCGGGTGTATCGCGATATGCTGCGTTGGAATGCCCAGTGGCGACTCGATCTCGATATTGCCAACGTCACGAGCGCATTCAGCGCGATAAATGTCGCAGGCCCGCTGTCACGGCAAGTAATCGAGAGCGTTGGTTGCAGCGTGGATCTTAGTGCAGGCCACTTTCCCTATCTTGCCTGCCGCGAAGCCCTGGTCGCAGACATCCCTGCGCGCATGATGCGTGTCGGTTTCGTTGGCGAACTCGGCTACGAATTACATGTGCCCTCGCCTTTAATGGGAGAACTGTGGGATCGCCTGCTGACGGCTGGACAAGCGCAAGGCATTCGTCCCTTTGGTGTCGAGGCTCAACGGCTACTAAGACTCGAGAAAGGACACATCATCGTTGGTCAGGATACCGACGGCATGACACAGCCCGATGAAGTCTCACTGCGGTGGGCGATTGCGTCGAAGAAACCCTTTTTCGTCGGTTCGAAGAGTGTCGACATCCTCTCCAAGAACCCTCTGGAGCGCCAGCTCGTAGGTTTTGAACTTGGTGCCGCAAGCCCCCAGCCTAAAGAGGGTCACCTGGTTATCCGCAATGGCGATATTGTGGGTTCGGTAACCTCATGCGAATACTCGCCAACCTTGGACAAGATCATTGGCCTTGCCTATGTCCATCCCGAGGATTCAGCTCCTGGTACAACCGTGATTATCCGGACCGATGACGCAGTCCACGTCCATGCACAGGTAGCGGCAACACCCTTTTATGACCCCGACAACCTGAGGCAAGCCCTATGAGCGCGCAGCTCGATACCGTTTTCGAATCGCCGTTGGGTGGACTCAGTCATGAAGGACATATCTCAATTCATGACTTTACAAAGAAAAATCGCTGGGGCTTGCGGGGTAAAGGCGCCGCCGAGGCATTGCGAATCGAGGGCTGGGATCTTCCAGAGCAACCGAATCGCTTGGTTACCTCAATAAACGGAAGTCTTGTGATAGCGCTGAGTCAGCGTGAGTTTTGGGTGCTCGACCCCCACAATGACGCAGCAGCACTCGCAATGGGCAATGACTTTACCACCGACGCCTACCCCCTCTTCTGCCAAAATAGCCACGCGTGGCTCGTGCTAAAAGGCCCAAGAACGCCAGCGTTAATGGCGAAAGTCTGCGGTGTTGATCTGAGACCAGACGCCTTTAACGTGGGCGATGTCGCACAAACTCAAATGGCGCTCATCAACTGCATCATTGCCCGGCACGATCTGGCAGGTGACGACGTCTTCTCAATTTTTGTCGATCAGTCCTATGCCGAATTTGCGCTAGAAGCGCTGCTCGACGCAAGACAGGAGTTCCTCTAGTCGGCAGGCGCAGTACTGGTTGACAAGGTAAGTACCTGCAGAGCGGTTAGCTAGCCGATAACTCCGCTATTTGAGCGAGTAATGTCTCCGGCACCTCAACACCTTGCGCTTCGTGTATGCGTCGCAATTCAGCCCGACGCTCACCAGGCACCCTCACCTCATTATCACGCGTTAAGTCACTGAACATAGACTCGAGGTGCTCGACGAACCCCTCGCTAAAGAAAGAGGGATCCATTGCGATAATCGTCTGACCGACATTAGGCGGTCCCCCCTCACTAGTTGCGAACATGGATGCTTCATAGGAGCAATTGCTGCCGGTAAGCACGCCTCCCAGCACATCCACCATGAGTCCAAGGCCGAAACCCTTTGGGCCCCCTACTGGCAACTGAGCACCCTTCAAACCTGCGGCCGGATCGGTCGTTGGGTTGCCATCTGAATCAATTGCATGACCCGGTTCGATTTCCCGACCTTCCGCTGCCGCTTTGACCAAATTGACGCGCGCAGTCGACGCTGTTGCCATATCAACCACAAGTGGCTCATCACCAGCCCTAGGCGCGCCAAAGGCAAATGGATTGGTGCCAAAGAAAGGCACTTTACCTCCATGGGCAGCAACGGCCTTGGAGCTGTTCGCAAACATCAACGACACCAACCCTTCTTTTGCGAGTCGACGTACAAACCAACCTAGGACTCCGGCAGAGGACGATTGATGAATCGACATCAGTCCAACCCCTTGCTCTCTCGCTGTGTCGATCAATCGTGCTTCACCCACGAGGTAGGCGTGATGGCAAAACCCAAAGTCTGCATCGATCACCGTGCTGGCCGCAGAGGTTTTGACAATCTTTGGAGACGCGTGCGGCTTTACCTTCTCAACCTTGAGGTGTTTCAGGTACAGATGCATGTAACCCAAACCCACGTTACGAATGCCCTCAGCTTCGGCATCCGCAATTTCGGACGCTACGATATCCGCCTGTTCTTGGCTCGCCCCCACGTTGAGCAGTGCATCTCTACAGAGAGTCTCTATCTCCGACAAGGTCATGACTGGCATAGCAAAATCCCTGCAATATTGGTGCGGATCACATTAGAGGGAGTCGATCCCGCGGGCAAGCATGCGAAGGTGCTAAGTCCGGATTTAGCACGAAATTAGGGCTGGGAGCGGAGCAAAGTGGACTTGAAAAAGAAAAGCTCTGGAGTATGATACGCCCCTTCGCGCCCGTAGCTCAGCTGGATAGAGTACCTGACTACGAATCAGGCGGTCGTACGTTCGAATCGTACCGGGCGCGCCATACAAGAGAGCCTCACCCTTTGGGTGGGGCTTTTTTGTATGGGCTGTGTTCTGGTCGAGAGAGCGTAGTCGTTCGACTCACTGCGCAGCAGTGAGCACCGAGTCGTGAAACGACGAGCCCGGAGGGTCAAAGCGCCGGAGGCAACGGCGCTTCGAGTCATCGTACTGGGCGCGCCATACAAGAGAGCCTCACCCATTGGAGGCGCCTTGTTAATCCATGGCGTGCTCCGCCCAGTCCATACTTTCTCCGAATACCGCAACAGTGCTTGGTGGACGTTCAACAGCGGTGCGAGTAATGTCAGGCTGACGAGGTTCAGTGAGGAGAACTTTCAATCGGTCCCCTAGAGAACATTACCGAAGCGCTGTTTCGCTTGATTGGCGATAACTTACCGCGAGACCTCACGTGGCCATTCCTTCTACTCACGCTCGTGATAGCTGTGGCCATCTGGTTATCGCGTGGCGGTCGTGGCTCAAAGGATGCATCTGGTCGAGAACGGCACGCCGACTTATTGGGTTTTCTCCTGCCTCGCGATATCTATACACACGTATCCGCGCGCGTGGATATTGCGCTCTATGTTTTTGAACGACTGTTGCGACCACTCTGGGCTACTTTGCTAATTCTTAGCGTTGGCACATTCGCAGAGACCCAAGTGATGGCGGGATTAAGCGTGATTCTGGGTGATGGGCCAGCGCTAGATACGAGCTATGGGTGGATGCTTTTCTACAGCCTCGTAACGCTGCTTCTCTATGACTTTGTCTTTTATGTTATTCACTACACCGAGCACAAAGTTCCTGCTCTCTGGGTCATCCACAAAGTGCACCACTCCGCGGAGGTCCTAACCCCCTTAACACGCTACCGAGAACACTTTCTCGAAGGGCCCATCTACGCGAGCGGCGCAGCCTTGGCTTATGGCATGGCAGGCGGATTATTCGGCTGGCTAATTGAAGCTGACATCACACAAGCGACGCTGTTTAACATCGGTTTCTTTTCCCTACTTTTCGGCTTCAACGGCTCGTTTCGTCACTACCATGTCGCTTTTCACTATCCCGTATGGCTATCCAAGTGGCTCCATAGCCCGGTCATGCATCACACCCATCACAGTTACCTGGAAAAGCACTGGGACACCAACCTAGCGGCCGTGACGAGCATTTGGGATCGACTATTCGGGACGCTTTATATCCCTGAAAAAGACGAGTACACCCCGTGGGGATTAGGGCCCGAAACGCAGGATCAATATCGATCATTTTGGCAAAATACGGTCGGCCCATTTAAAGACTGGTTCGCCATGCTCACAGGCGGCTCAATGAAGACAGGTAATCCTTTGGCGGCGGGTGCCAACAGAGCGGATGTAAACACGAAAAGGAGCTAGTTATCGTGTTCCAAATCCCAAGAGTACGCCCATCAGCAGAAGGGTCCAAAGTCCCAGGAACCCATAAGCCGGTACCCAGCTTTTCGTAAACCCCGCATTTCGATAGAAAGCAGGGCTCCACAGAAGGTCGGTAAGTTCCTGTTCCGAGGACGCCTGACCACTCGTCATCAGCCCGACACCCATGGTGGCTGCCAAGCCGATAACGTTCCACCAAAGCCATGAAACAGAGGGTATGCCTGCCCACAAGAACGCATTGACCGCGAGACCGGCGAAAAAGCCGACTCGAGCACCGCGTCCCGTCGCGGTTTTTGTCATTAACCCCAAGAGGAAGACGCCAAGAATAGGACCGTTGATAAGCGAGCCCACCTTGTTAACCGCCACGATCACTGTCGATGCGATATCGTCGACAAAGAAGGCGGTGACTAGCGCAAACACACCCCAAAAAACCGTCAGTGCCCTGCCCCACCAAAGCTCCTGCGCTGGCGTGGCAATCCGTTCTTTCATGGCCGGTTTTACAAAGTCCTTCAATGTGGTGGCAGATAGACTGTTAATCACTGAGTCAAGCGACGACATGGCAGCGGCCAGAAGTGCAACAACGGCCAACCCCACCACGCCCACAGGCAACTCCCGCGAGAAGAGGACAGGTAGCGCCATATTATAATTTGGCGCCTCGTTAATTAACGGAAGAGAAGGCAGGAAGTCGCTGTGTGAACTCGCGTATGCCGCAAGTCCCGCTCCAATGAGGCAGTACAGCAAGACCAAAGGAAACCGCAGAACTCCGTTGATGAACAATATCTTTTGGTTGTCGTCCTGCGTTGCTGCGCACAGCTGTCGCTGTACCTGACTCTGATCGCAACCGTAGTAAGCGACGTACAGGAAAAATCCGCCAATCAGCATGGGTAAGAAGGCAAAGTCATGACCATCACCGAGACCGTGATGTCGGAATGAAAGTGCCGCTGTGCGCTCGGCTGGGATCTGCCCCAGCATTGACTCAAGACCGCCTGCTGACCCAATCAATAAGTAGGCGAGGTAGCCAAGTACGCTGGTCAAAATGATCATTTGGATAACATCGCTAAAGATGACAGCACGTATGCCACCCAATACGTCGTAAATGATGGTGATGGCGCCAAATAAGACAACCGATTGAGTGAACGTAAGCCCCGTGGTGATGGCAATCATGCTTGCCACGCCATAAACGGTGATACCGGCCACTGCAGCCCGCGATAACTGAAACATGCCGCTAATGAGTAGTTGCGTTTTATTGTCAAAACGTCGACCCAGATAGAGGTAAACCGAGATCAGACGCTGCCGGTGAAATACGGGAATTAAAAATATGGCGATAAAAATCATCGCTAACGGCAGCGCCAGCTCGTACTGCAACCAGACGAGTCCACCGCCGACAACAAAGGCGACAAACGCAGGCGCTCCTAAAATGCTGTTGGTCGAGCACTGTGTTGCCATAACGGAGAGCGCAATACTGATCGGGCCACTGCTGTTACTGGCAACAAAGTAATCCTCAGCCGTCTCCTGGCGACGCGACAGATACAGGCTCATGGCCACCAAAGCGGACAGGTAAATTGCCACGACGAACCAATCAAGCGTTGTTAGCATTCGACGTCCTCCGCGTCTTAGTTAGGGGGGTGATAACCAAAATCCGTGGCTAAGACCAACTTCAAACGGCAACGGCTAAGGTAGAAACCGTCACCGCTCTGCTACCACCATACATCATCCCGATTGGCACGAAGTTAAGGTCGAAAACGGACGCACGGTGTGATAACTAGTAGGCAACAAAAACACTTATCACAACGGTCGAAATTGTATGCGCAATGCTCGCTTTTCTTACACCTCACTTACAAAACAAGCCTTCGTTTTTATTAGCCTAGTCGGGGCATCGGGTCTGGCACTATCGGACGAGATTGAGACACCACCTTGGGATGTCTCGGCACCCAACTACTCAGCCGAGGTTCAGGAAATCGACCTCAACGTGACTGAGGGTACTTGGATGAACCTCGATGTCTCACCCGATGGGCAGCACATTGTCTTCGATCTGTTGGGAGACATTTATCAAATACCGATTACGGGTGGTGAAGCAACAGCGCTACTCAGCGGTCATGCGTGGGAAGTGCAACCGCAATACAGTCCCGATGGCCGTTTTCTCGCATTTACCTCCGATCGTAATGGCGCTGACAATATTTGGGTTATGGATCTCGCCAATCCGGGCAACAAGCACCAAATAACGCATGAGAGCTTCCGTTTGCTCAATAATCCGAGTTGGCACCCGTCGGGAGACTATTTGGTAGCGAAGAAGCACTTCACGACCTCACGATCGCTCGGAACCGGCGAGCTGTGGCTCTACGATGCCAACGTGGCGCACGCCCTGGAGCGAGCAAATCTGCAGGGCTCTGTAGTGGTCAAACGGCCAAGTCCCGCATTTCAGAAGGAGCTGGGTGAACCCACATTCAGCGCTGATGGAAAGTCGGTGTTCTACATCCAGAACACGACGCCCGGAAATACCTTCATCTACCACGAGGACAGCAACGGTGAAGTCATGGCCATCAAGCGCTATGACCTCGAAACGGGTGAGATTGAGAAAGTCGTTGGCGGTGCGGGCGGCGCTGTTCGACCCACGCCATCGCCTGACGGTAAGACCCTCGCCTTTGTGAAGCGGGTGAGAGCGGCCTCACGACTGTTCGTTATGGATCTCGCATCAGGGGAGCAAACCATGTTGGTTAATGACCTCGACCCCGATATGCAGGAAACGTGGGCAGTTCAGGGCGCCTACCCGACCATGGCTTGGACACCCGATGGCGACTCCATTGTCTATTGGTCTCAAGGCCACATTTGGCGTGTTGATGTTGCCTCTGGTGAATCGCGTCAAATCCCATTCTCGGTTAATGACACGCGCACGGCCTACCCTGCTGTTGAAGTCGCGGTGGATGTTGCGCCCGATACCCTAACAACCGCTATGCCGCGGTTTGCCGCGCAAAGTCCCGATGGCCAATCTGTGGTCTTTGAGTCCATGGGGCGGCTGTACGTAAAGCGCAACAGCGAGGAAGCCAGACTTCTGACCCGCGATAACGCTGCTGCGGTCGAATTTTCACCAGCATTTTCACCCGACGGCAAGGAGGTTTATTACCTGACCTGGTCGGACGAAGACTTAGGATCGGTTCGTAAAGTCAGTGCCCGCGGCGGACGCTCCAAAAACGTTCTCGCAACACCCGGTCATTATGTCGATCTCAGCATATCGAGTGATGGCGAAACCCTGCTCTTTGCCAAGCTGAGCGGCAGTTCGCTGACCAACCCACATTGGGGTAAAAAACCGGGCATCTATGTCTTTGAGCTCGGTGATGACGAGGCTCAGTTTGTCAGTCGACGCGGCCGTTCACCCCACTTCGGTCCCGGTGACCGCATTTACGCCACTGAACGCGTCAGCTCGGCCGTCGGTCGCGGCAGTGATGATGCTTCCAGTGAACTCATTTCGATGAATCACGATGGCGAGGATATGCGAACACACGCAAGCTCTCCGCTGGCGACCGTCATTCGCATGTCCCCCGCAGGCAAGCACGTCGCCTATCGTGAGGCAGGTCGCCTATACGTCGCGGCGCTGCCAGTGACTGGCCGTGCGATCGACCTATCAGCCATTGAAAATGCGACGTCTGGCGCTGCAGCCTATGCCACTGAGCGTGTAAGCGCTCCGGGCGGTGAATTCATTCACTGGAACGCTGATGGCACATCGCTCACATGGAGCGTAGGCCCGCGCTTTTTCCAGTACGACGTCGATGGCTCTTTAGGCACTGGCACAAACGAAGCCAAACAGATTGCAGATCTCAGTCTCTCAGTAGACTCCGATCGACCCCGCGGACTTGTGGCCTTTACCAATGCTCGCGTCATCACCATGAACTCAGCACGAGATGTGATTGAAAATGGTGTCGTCGTCGTTGAGGACAATCGTATTGTGGCGCTGGGAGCCACGGGTGACGTTTCCATTCCCGACGCTGCCACGAAGGTCGATCTGGGTGGAAAAACCCTGATGCCGGGGTATGTCGATGCACACGCGCACGGTCCTTACGCTCGAGACGACATCATCCCTCAGAACAACTGGTCGCTCCTTGCGCACCTGGCGCTCGGGGTCACGACCGTACACAACCCCTCGAGTAGAGCCGCTCAGGTCTTTCCTGCGGCTGAATACCAGCGCGCAGGCAAGATCATCGGACCGCGCATATTTTCAACCGGCGAAATCATTTACGGGGCAAAGAGCACAGGCTTTGACCCCATCGAGTCGCTCGATGACGCAAAAGCCGTGGTAGATCGCCTTAAAGCTCAAGGTGCAATCAGTGTCAAAAACTACAATCAACCCCGCCGAGCGCAGCGACAAATGGTCATCGAAGCTGCTCGTGATGCCGGCATGTTGGTGGTTGCCGAGGGTGGTTCGCTTTACAACATGGACATGAACCTGGTGGCCGATGGTTCGACAGGCATCGAGCACAACATCCCGACCTTAAAAATCTACGATGACGTCCGCGACTTCTGGTCGAGCACCCGTGTTGGTTACACACCCACCTTAAGCGTGACCTACGGCGGACTGACCTCCGAGGACCGCTTCTACAGGGATACCGAAGTCTGGAAGCACCCCCTACTGTCACACTTTGTTCCACCCACCGTATTACAGCCTCGTGCCGTTCGGCGGGTCACAGCACCTGAGCCAGACTTTCGCGATGATGATGCGGCGGCCGTGGCAAAAGAGCTGATGGAGCTCGGTGTACTGGTCAACACTGGTGCTCACGGACAGCGTGAGGGGCTGGCAACACATTGGGAAATGTGGAGCTTTGCCGAGGGAGGCATGAGCCCGATGCAAATGTTGGCAACAGCGACTATCAATCCTGCGCACTACCTCGGCATGGATGCCGATCTGGGCTCGATTGAAACTGGGAAGCTGGCGGACTTGCAGGTTGTCGATGGCAACCCGCTCGAGGACGTAAAGACCACCGATCGTATAACGCATGTCATGGTGAACGGGCGGCTCTATCGTGCCAGTGATCTGGGCGAGGAAGTGACCGGCTCGCGCCCAGCACCCACACTCTGGTGGCACAATCAGCCACAGCATCAAATACGTTAATCGTAAGGGGATCCGTATGAACCTGATACAACGCGCGTCGCTACTCAGCGCCCTATTTCTCAGCGTCGCCCTTGCACCCACAACACACTCAGGGTCGCTGTCAGCCAAAGAACAAGCCATGGTTGACTGGATTGATG
Source organism: Halieaceae bacterium (assembly GCA_038143085.1). Classification (GTDB taxonomy): domain Bacteria; phylum Pseudomonadota; class Gammaproteobacteria; order Pseudomonadales; family Halieaceae; genus Luminiphilus. Next base: position 85,319 of record JAYQLG010000008.1, on the reverse strand, counting down.
CGCACGAAGATCAGGCTATTGAGCTACTGGCTGAAACAGTCAACATCGGTAGCGGGACGATGAACCACGCGGGCGTTCGTGCCGTCGGTGACGTTATGTCGCGTGAGCTGGACGCACTCGGCTTGGCGACGCGTTGGATCGATATGCCCCCTGAGATGGACCGCGCAGGCCATTTGTTTGCCAGCAAGGAAGGTAAAGGAAAAAAGTTCCTCCTCATCGGACACCTCGATACCGTTTTTGAGTCAGATGATGAATTCCAGGCGTTTACTCGCGAGGGCAACATTGGACGTGGCCCCGGCATTAGCGATATGAAGGACGGTAATGCTGTCCTCGTCTACGCATTAAAGGCACTTCAGCACATAGGTGCTTTGGACGACATCGCGGTCACCGTCGCCTACACGGGCGATGAGGAGATGACCGGCAAACCCTTATCCATTAGCCGTAGAGATCTGATAGATGCCGGAAAATGGGCTGATATCACCTTGGGCTTTGAGGGGGCAATTACAACCGAAGGTTCTGACTGGGCCACCATTGCCCGACGCAGTTCCAGTGGCTGGAGGTTGGAAGTGTCGGGTAGGCAAGCGCACTCCTCAGGTGTCTTTAGCGAACGCGTGGGCGCCGGAGCCATCAATGAAGCCGCGAGAATTCTGGATACGTTCTACAACAATGTTCGCGGTGACTACGGCTTAACTTTCAATGCGGGCACCATTCAAGGCGGTACCACCGTGAACTACGATTCCACTCAGAATCGAGGCACCACCTTCGGAAAAACGAACGTCGTCCCAAGCGAAGTCATCGTGGACGGCGGTATTAGAGCGCTGTCTCGCGAACAGTTGGCGCAGGCAAAAGAAAAGATGAAAACGATCGTCGCAAACCACCTGCCCCATACCAGTGCCTCCATCTCCTTTGTCGATAGCTATCCGCCGATGCCTCCCTCAGATGGCAACCGTCAGCTCGCAGAGCAACTCTCGGTCGTGAATCAGGATTTAGGACGTGGACCGATGAAGATCTGGGATCCACTGCGTCGTGGTGCAGCCGACATCTCGTTCGTTGCGCCCTATACTGATGCCTTGGCAGGCATGGGCGCGCTCGGTAAGGGTGGCCATACGCCCAACGAGAGCCTTGAACTGGACTCAATGGCACTGGCGATCAAGCGCGCTGCAATCCTCATGTATCGGCTCTCGGGTACGGCCGAGCAGGAGTAAACCGATTCTCTCTCGCCACGCGTTTAACGACTGCAATGGCCTCGGTCTCGGCGTCCTGATGTTGCCGATATGCGTCGGCAGTTAAGACTAAAAACGCCCATCTGAACGGCTGGAAAGTGACGTTCAAACTGTCATACTCACCATATGACTAAAACGCATACGCATATTGCTTATTTGATGGGCGCAGGTCTGGCGATCTACTCCCAGCAAGCTGCACTCGCACTCTTTTTAGGTATCGGGCTGGCATTAACCGTCGGTCCGGCTCCGCTAAGCGATGCCTCTCGACTATCACGTGGTGCGTTGCAAAGCGGTGTGGTCATTCTGGGCTTAGCCCTACCCTTTAGGGAGGTCGTGACGCTGGGTTCGGCCAATGGTTCTGTCGTCTCAATCATGGTCATGGCCACCCTGGTCAGTGGTCTAATCTTAGTCAAACTGTTTCGGACAGATGATGTCAGCGGAAAGCTTTTGACTACGGGCACAGCGGTTTGTGGGGGTACAGCGGTAGCCACCCTCGCACCGGTGATCAAAGCCGAAAACCGGCAGGTCGCGCAAACCCTCACCATCATCTTTGTCCTTAACGGCATCGCTATTGTGCTCTTTCCTGCGATCGGACATGCATTGGATTTGACTCAGCAGCAATTTGGCATGTGGGCTGCCGTGGCCATTCACGATACCTCTTCCGTAGTGGGAGCAGCGGCCGCCTATGGCGATGAAGCACTCACAACGGCTGCAACATTAAAGATCCTTAGAATTTTGTGGCTCATCCCCGTAATTATCGTGGCGAGCTACTCGATGAAACGTATCAGCGCCAATGAGATCCGCGTACCGCTCTTTGTCACTGGCTTCATAATAGCCAGTCTGATCGGGGGCTACTTTCAGTTTGATGGAGCGGTCACCAGCCTATTTTCACTGATCAGCAAGAGCCTGTTTGGCCTCGCTCTGTTCCTGATCGGCTCTCAAATGTCTCTGGAGTCGCTCAAGACAATCTGCCCTCGGCTGATTGGCATGGCACTTGTCCTTTGGTCGGCGCTGAGCCTCGGCAGCCTTTATTGGGTAACAACGGTGTGACAGGGCTAACGCTCTAAGTCAATTTCACTTCACACATCCATTTTCTTTGCCGTTAGTCCGACAAGTGGATGACGTGAAGTCGTATTTTGGGCAGACTGCCCGCTCGTTTGGTAGTGGCGTTGCAATGCGCCGCAACAGTGGTTTTGAGAAAGACTAAAAGGATTGTTCATGGCTCAGTGGGAATGCATCGTTTGTGGATTGATCTACGACGAGAAAGAAGGCTGGCCCGATGATGGCATTGCACCCGGTACAAAGTGGGCTGACGTACCCGATGACTGGACATGTCCCGATTGCGGTGTTGGCAAAGATGACTTCGAGCTCATTCCCGGCACTGAAGATGAAGCAGAATCTGAGGACGCGTCCGTACCGAGCGACACCGGACCCTCGGTTCACCCTATCGTCGTCATCGGTTCTGGGCTTGCGGCCTATAGCTTGGCTAATGCCATTAAGAAAACCGATGCAGATACGGCCATAACGCTCATCACGCGCGATGGTGGTGAAAACTATTCTAAACCTATGATCTCGACAGGTTTCACCAAGAAATTTGAGCCTGATCAACTGGCTACGCAGACCGCCGAAAACATGTCAGACAATCTGGGTGTCACCGTGCGAACACGCACCGACGTTGCGTCGCTCGATACGGCCTCAAGTGAAGTGTTACTGACATCTGGAGAGCGAGTGCCCTACTCAAGCCTGGTACTGACGCTCGGCGCTGAGCTGATTCGCCCACCCATGGGCGGAGATGCCGCCGATGAGGTCATGGGGGTTAACGACCTCGACGACTACCGACGGTTCAGAGACACACTCACTCAAACCGGGGCCAAAAAGGTCGCGGTTATTGGTGCAGGGCTCATTGGCTGTGAATTCACTAATGATCTTCTCAACGGTGACTTCACTGTTGAAGCCGTCGATCCGATGGATTACTGCCTTCCCACACTGTTGCCTGAAACCGCAGGACGCGCTGTTCAGCGAGCCCTGGAAGAAAAAGGCGCTCGCTTTCACTTCGGACCATTGGCAACGGACGTCAACCGGTCTGAAGGCGGCTACAGCGTTGCCCTTAATAATGGCGAAACCATCGAAGCCGACGCCGTGCTGTCTGCGGTCGGCGTTCGCCCCAGAACGCAACTTGCGGCGGAAGCGGGTATCGAGTGCGGACGCGGTATCAAGACGGACCGATACCTGCGCACCAGTGTCGAGAATGTCTATGCCATTGGTGATTGTGCTGAAGTGGAAGGCCACGTCTTGGTCTATGTGGCACCGCTCATGGCGGCTGCGCGTGCGCTAGCTGCCACGCTAACTGGCACACCGACGGAAGTGGCCTACCCTGCTATGCCCGTGACCATTAAAACACCCGCCTGTCCGGTCTGTGTGTCTCCTGTGGCGCGTGACGCCGAGGGTGAATGGACTATTGAGGCTAATGGGCAGGACGTTAAGGCCTTGTTCCACAGCCCCGAGGGTGAGTTACTTGGTTTCGCACTGACGGGTCAGGCCGTAAAAGAGCGCATGCCGCTAACCAAGCAACTCCCCGCTATTCTATGAGTTATCAATTGCCCCCTGAGGATTAGCAGTCTACTTCTGTACTAATTCCTAAGGGCAAAAACACCGATATCACACCAAACTGCGCCAACCGATTCACTCGAATTGCGGCGCGCAGATCTATCACTACCCGGCATACCACCGCGCAAAAAGGGAAGTTCCCCTAACCTTACCTAGTAGGCCGAAGTTAGTTACGAGGCTCTATCTTTGAATTCGGCTTTCTCATGTTTATTTTTATGTTTATCATAAAATTTTTATTGATAAAAATAAATTTTGATTGATAAACTATGTCTCCATGGATATCCGAATCAACCTAGACGTCGAACTAGCTAAACAGAAAATCTCATTGACTGAGCTTTCTCATCGCATTGGCATATCAATGACAAATCTGTCGCTACTTAAGACCGGCAAGGTGAAAGCGATTCGCTTCAGCACCCTTGCTGCTATTTGCAGGGAACTTGATTGTCAGCCGGGCGACCTACTCGAATATGACCCTTCGAGCAAAACACCATGACCGCTAAATCGAGTGGTGTCATAGACCACTAATCAGAGGATACGATGATCAGAAACAAATACTTTTACCCAGCCGTTAACGCTTTGCTCTTTGCCCTAATATTTCCTGCTTACTGGATTTGGTTCGCAACGTTTGGTTTTAATTCTAGCTTTGTCAAAGCTTCCTCTAGTACGTCAGTAGCCCCGACGAGTACAACTTTTAAAACTGAAGTTCTGGCGAACGCGAGCCCTTCTTTTGGTTCTGCGTTGACATTCGATTATTTCGTTTGGGTCTTATTGGGGCTTATGACTCTGTACCTATACGGGAGCCTAAAAAGCGCATTGCTCCATCGACATAACTACTCGAATCTTAATTTGCCAATTCACCTCGCTATGGGGTCAACTATTTTCCTCTATGGAGGAATAGCCGTACTTGAACTGAGTAGTGTGCTAACCGGTTCTGGAATCACAGATTCTATAGCCAATCTATTTGCGGTTATTTTTTTTGCGGGAGTGCTCGTACAGGGCCTTATAGATATTGTCATCGGCATCGTTTTATTTCGAGATGCTCATGAACTGCCCAATATGCTTCGCATCTTCGGCATCATCACGCTGATCAGCGGGATCTTTGGCATTACCCTTATTTTTGCCGTTGCGACGGCTTTGACGATACCGCTAAGCGCCCTTGTATTGGGTATCTACTTCTTGAAAGAAGAACAAATAATAGATGTCATCTAAGTGGAATAACTGCCTACCCTTAGTCATAACTTAGTCACCGCTAATACAAAAAAGGCGCCATTGGCGCCTTTTTTATTCTCATGCGAAGACGTCTCAGCATGCCTCAACCAAACCGGCGGCGCCCTGGCCTCCCGCAACACACATTGTCACAACACCATAACGACCACCGGTGCGTTTCAGCTCACGCAGAACGCGACCTACCATCCGCGAGCCTGTCATACCGAAGGGGTGACCGATAGCGATGCTGCCGCCATTGACGTTGTACTTGGCATTGTCGATATCGAGGAAGTCTCGGCAGTAGACGCATTGCGATGCAAACGCCTCGTTTAGCTCCCAGAGATCAATATCACCCTGGCTGAGACCTGCTCGCTTTAGGAGCTTTGGAATCGCAAATACGGGACCAATTCCCATCTCGTCTGGTTCACAGCCGGCTGTGACAAAGCCACGGAAATAGCCCAATGGCTGGACACCCAATTGCTCTGCGCGCTCTGCACTCATGAGAAGCGTCATCGAGGCGCCATCGCTCAATTGTGATGAGTTACCAGCGGTGACACTGCCATCTTCTTCAAACGCCGGCTTGAGCATTGAGAGTCCATCGAGCGTGGTGTCGACCCGATTGCACTCGTCGCGATCAACCATCACATCTTTGAATGTCTCATCTCCTGTTTCCTTGTTCACCAGCTTCATGGTGGCGGGCATAGGCACGATCTCTTCCTGAATCGCACCGGCATCGACGGCCTGAGCGTAACGCTGCTGGCTCTGAAGCGCATACTCATCCTGAGACTCGCGGGTAACGTTGTATCGACGAGCTACCACTTCGGCCGTATTGCCCATCTGCATGAACACTTCAGGCTTATTATCGAGCAGAGTACAGTTCTGCTGGTACTTACCCTCCTCCTGGCGCACGCGCATCGAGATGGACTCCGCGCCGCCCGCCATCATGACATCGGTATAACCCGAACCAATTTGGTTTGCCGCCATTGCGATTGTCTGGAGACCCGAGGCGCAGAAACGATTCACTGTGGTACCCGTCGCCTCGATCGGCAGTTTGGATAGAAAAGAGGCCATGCGTGCGAGATTGCCACTTTGCTCACCCGACTGATTTGCCGCGCCCAAAATAATGTCATCGACTTCACCTGGATCGAACTGGGGGTTTCGATCGACCAGTGCATCGATCAAAAAGGCCGCCATATCATCCGAACGTGTCCAGTTAAAACTCCCGCGAAATGACTTCGCCAAACCCGTGCGAACACTATCTACTACAACTACATCTCTCATATCCAATCCTCTCTTGTTCTGCCAATCACCTTAGTCGGCGATTGGCTTCACCCGCAAACGAACATTGTCGCCGCGTTTATGGTGTTCTTCCCAAAGCCGCTGATAACCGGTTCGCGCGATTCGCCACTCGCCGTCCTCACGTCGATATTCGTCTTCGTAGAGCGCACTCCCCGTGATGGTGATGTCATGCTCTAGAGAGACAAAAATATCCTGCAGGTACCAGATGCCAGTCGCGGTATCGCCATCGACACAGATTTCCGGGTGATGTCCGTTGTGCATTCCGAAGTTCTGGCCCGTGAATGACTTTTTGTAAAACGCCTCCAGTTGAGCCCAACCGTCCAGCTGAAAGTCATAATCACCGCCCACAAAAGACGCGGTGGCATCGCTTGTAAAGACAGTCTGCAGGCCCTCGATATTGCGCGTATCAAGAAAGCGAAAGTAGCGCGCCTTTAACTGCTTAATGAGTTCAATTGACTCTAGATCCAACATCGCAGCCCCCTAGGCGTTCATGTGACACGCGGCTTGATAAGCCATGGTCATTGCGGGACCCAAGGTTGCTCCGGGACCCGGGTAAGTCGGCAAGATGGCTGCCGAACAATTACCCACGGCAAATAAGCCCTCAAACACACCGCCATCGGCTTTTTTGACCCGAGCTGAGGTGTCGGTATCCAAGCCACCCAATGTGCCGAAATCACCCGCTTCGATGCGCATCGCGTAAAATGGTGCTTTTGCGATGGGCGCGAGACAGGGATTGGGTTTAATCGCCGGATCCGCATAGTAACGGTCGTAGGCCGAATCCCCCCGACCGAAATCCTCGTCTTTACCCGTCTCAGCGTAGTGATTCATCTTGCCGATGGTTTCTTCAAGACCGTCGGCGTCGATGCCGAGCATGTCAGCAAGCTCGCGGATGGTGTCTGCCTTAGCGACAAAACCCTCATCGAACCACTTCTTGGGAATTTGAGAGTCCGGTTTCATCGGGCCTTGGTCATCAGCGGCCCCACCATGAAATTCTCTCGGAATGTCGCATCAAACACATGCCATGCAGGCGCGTTTGGATGCGCTTCCGTATGCGTTTTGAACAAATCTTTCTGGAAAGCCATGTAGTTTTGAGACTCGTTGGCAAATCGTTTGCCATCGCGATTAACGACACAGGAGCCCGGGAACGATTTCTCCATAATCGCGAGCCGTGGCGCAGGCTCGTCAGGCACACACAAGGTGGTCGTCCACCAGGCATCGTTCATCAAGCGCGTTTTCGCACCAAGTTCCAGACCGGCTAAGAGCGCGTCTCCCTCGTTACCGGGGTTCCCAGCTGACCATGTGGTGTTTGTCGGAGCCGGCAAATACTGCTCTCTCAGCGCCTGATTTTTCTCAAAACCGCCCGACGCCAAGATCACGCCCTTAGCTGCGCGAACACGCTGGCGCTGACCGTTGCATTCAATCACCGCACCCAGCACCGTGTCGCCATCTGCAATCAGCTCAACCATTTGCGTGTTGAACTCCAGCGGAATTTCTCTTTTCAAGACCGAGAGATAAAGGCGTGCCACACCGGCAGAACCGCAAGCCAAGCGTCGCGAGATCGGCGTTTTGAGTCGCCAGGGAATATCGCGTATGTAATCCCACATGAGGCGCGCTAGAAGCTTTTTCCACCCGGGCAACTGGACCATCAGTAGGTGGGCTTCAACCTGCGTGAAGTGAATGCGATTAAACATGCGCATCATGAAATGAGTCCACGTCATGTTTTTCCAATTCGCACCAAGTTCAGACGCCATGATGGGCGCGGGCTCCAATGAGCGGTGTCCCTCTCTGGCACCTTCCATATTGGTGTAATAGTCAGGATATTCCGCCAGTGATTCGTAGCGCACATCGGTCCTGTCATGAAGATATTTCAGCATCTCAGGAGCCTTCTCGAGATAGATATCAATCATCTCCTCGGGTACATCCTCGCCGAACAGGGTGTTCATGAGATAGGCCTTGGCATCCTCAGGACTGTCCTCAGCACCGACCTCTTTGGCATAGTGGGTGTTAGGAATCCAAATACCGCCACCAGAGGTAGCGCTGGTGCCGCCCACCTTGTCTTGTTTCTCGATGATCAATACGTCCTTGGTACCCATCTCCCAGTTGCACACTGCCGCGGTCAGTCCACCATTACCGGTGCCCACCACTAGCACGTCGACTTCGCGATCCCAGCTCATCTGACTCATCTGTTCTGCCCTCTGTATCTCTCTTTCGTTAGCGTTTTTTCGTTTTATCGCTTTTTTTGTTCGTTGGACGTTATCAAGCGTGCTGGCTTGACACCGATACCACCTCTCCCGTCATGTAGCTCGAGTAGTCCGACGCTAGGAACATCATAACGTTGGCCACTTCCCAGACCTCAGCCGCTCGACCAAAGGCTTCTCTTGATGCGAGCGACTCGAGAAGCTCCGGTGATGACGTTTTCCGCAGGAAATCATGCATCGCAATACTGGGCGATACCGCATTGATTCGAACACCGAACTCTGCTGCCTCCATCGCGGAGCATCGGGTCAGCGCCATCACGCCCGCCTTCGCTGCCGCATAGTGGCATTGCTCTTCCTGAGCACGCCATCCGAGCACCGATGCGTTATTAACAATGACGCCCTTTCCGCGGGGTTGCATACATCGCAACATGGCTCTGCTCATTCGCATGGTGCCTGTGAGCGTAATATCGAGTACCCGTGACCATGCGTCGTCTGTCATCTCAGTTAATCGACAGGAGCCGCCCAATCCTGCGTTATTGATCAGAATGTCAACGCCGCCAGTCTCCGCCTCGGCAAAATCAACCAACGCCTGGACCTGAGCTTCATTGGTCACATCGCATAGCTGGGCACTTAGCTGACAATTATCGGATAGCTCAGCCAATGTCTCTTTGGCTTGATTCAAGCGCCCCTCGTGGACGTCACTGATGACAACGGCCCTCGCACCCTCCTCGACCGCGCGCTTAGCGGCAGAGAAGCCAATACCGGCGCCAGCAGCGGCAGTGATCAGCACTGACTTTCCCGCCAGTAGGTTGTGGCCTTCAACGTAATCTGGAATCTCTCTGCTCATCTTATTGTCATCCTCGAATTACTTACCTTGTCCACGGGGCTCTTTAGGCATACCGAGTGCGCGCTCTGCAATGAGGTTACGCTGGATCTGATTGGTACCACCGTAGATCGTATCCGCTCGGGTGAATAGGAAGAGCGACTGAAGCTTGTTGAGCTCATAGGGTCCCACTTTCGATCAATTCAGCCTCAGGTCCTAACACGTCCATCGCCAGCTTACCGAGGTTACGGTGCCAGCTTGACCAATACAGCTTATAAATCATTGCCTCGCGACTGAGGCTGCCATCCTCCCCCCCTGATAGCATACGCATGCTGTTATAGCGCATGGTTTTCAGACCTATGTGCGCCTCAGCAATACGCTGCCGGATATCGGGGTCCCGGGAGGCACCGTTTGCCCTCGCAATGCGGATAATTTCATCGAGCTCAGTCTGAAACAGCATTTGCTGCCCCAGCGTGGAGACGCCTCGCTCAAAGCCCAGAAGGCCCATGGCGACCTTCCAGCCATCACCGGGCGCTCCGACGATATCCTCGGCATCACAAACTGCGTCATCGAAATACACCTCGTTGAATTCGGCGGTACCCGTGAGCTGCGTAATGGGTCGAATGGTCACCCCCGGCTGATCGAGCGCGACCAGGAAAAAGCCCAAGCCGTGGTGACGGGAACTGTCGCGATCGACTCGCGCCAGTACAAAAACGAAATCGGACTCGTGTGCCAGCGAGGTCCATACCTTTTGCCCCGTAATCTTCCATTGTCCTGAGGTTTTGTCCCGGACCGCCTTGGTTCGAATGGCCGCCAGGTCTGATCCCGCACCGGGCTCCGAGTACCCCTGGCTCCAGAAAGCCACACCGTCTCGAATTGGTGGCAAGTATTTGGCCTTTTGCTCTTCGCTACCAAACGCAAGCAGTGTCGGCCCGGTCAAGGTGTCGCCAATATGCCCCATTCGGCCAGGGCCGCCCGCGCGCGCGTACTCCTCATGAAAGATCACCTGCTGTTCAATCGATGCTGCACGTCCGCCCCACGCCTCGGGCCAGCCAATGCAGGTCCAACGACCAGCCGCTAGGCGGCGCTCCCAGGCTTTTCGCTCATCGACAAATCGATGTTCATCACCCGGACCCCCGCGGTAGCGAATATCCGCAAATTCATCTCGCAAATTGTCGTTGAGCCAGTCTGCGACTTCCTCTCGAAATTGTTCGTCAGCTGCAGTGAAGGTCAGCTTCATGCCACATCTCCATCAAGCAGCTGACAGGCAATGGCTTCGCGCATCTCAGACGGTCTACCTAAGTAGCTCTCAGTGGCGCGTGCTCGCTTGAAATACAGCTGAATATCGTACTCTTCGGTAATGCCCACACCACCATGCATTTGAATGCCGCTACCGGCGTTGAAGAACGCCGCTTCACTGGCACAGGCGCTGGCCATACAGGCCGCCTCATGCAATGCGGCACGATCGACCTCACCTGCCAACCACGCATCGACCGTGCAGGCCGCGTAGTACAGCAGTGAGCGTGCAGACTCGACCTTGAGCATCATGTCAGCGGCCTTGTGTTTGATAGCCTGAAACGAAGCGATGGTGCGATCGAATTGCGAGCGCTCCTTGGTGTAATCGACACTGATATCGAGACTTGCCTGCGCTACACCGACTTGATCCGCAACCGTCAGAATGCGGCTCAAGGCCAAGGTATCGGAAACGAGCTCGTCCGCATGCGAAGCGAGCAGTTGATCGGACGTCACCGCCGCTTGCTCAAATCGCACCGTCGCCATGGGCCGTGTCTGATCCATCGTCGGCGTCGGCTCAACAAAAACACCATCCTGCTGGGGATCAACCACCCATAGAGTCAGCGTATTGCTCGCATCTCGGGCAACTACCAACAACTTTGCTGCCGCGAATCCAAAGGGTACAAAGCGGGCTTCGCCCGATAGCACGGTCGTGGTAGATGTCTCATTTGTCGTCACGCCCACCGAGTCCCAACCACCCGACTGATTGCCCATCGCTAGGGACATCACGTTCCCCGCAGCCAAAGATGACAACAACAAGTCACGCATCTCAGATGCAGGGCATCCCAGCAGTGCCGCGGTGCTCTGTGCAACGGCAAATAGTGGCGAGGTCAATAAACGCTCACCGGCCGCCTCAAGCACTATCGCCATCTCTACCCAGCCCAAACCAAGACCGTCGACATGCTCTGGAATCAGAATCCCTTGCCAGTACATCTCCTCACAGATGCTTTGCCATAGCGCCACGTCGTGACGTTCTGGCGACACGCAGGCGGCGCGCACTGCAGCCGATGTCGATTTATCAGCGAGAAACGCCTGGCTGGTGTCTCTGAGCATTTGTTGCTCGTCGGTGAAGGCAAATTTCACGATTGCGTCCTATGTACCCCAGACCTGCTGTGCAGGTACGGCGCTCGCCATGGCGGCTTCCAGGGCTGTGCCGACATCAGCCGGCGCCCACCGCGAGCCTTTATCAACACCTTCAGTACTTCGCCAGCCGTCGGCAATGGCAATGCGTCCACCCTCGGCTTCAATGATCTGACCGGTGACATGGCCAGACTGCTCTGAGCACAACCAGGTCACGACCGAGGACACGTTCTCGGGCGCAAAGTGATCAAATGATCCGTCATCAGGCGCAGCCATACGTTCCGCCATAGCTGGTACCGCTGTGGTCATGCCGGTTCTCGCCACGGGGCAAATCGCGTTGGCCGTGATGCCATAGCGCCCCAACTCCGCCGCTTGGTTTAAGGTGAGTGCTGCAATTCCTGCTTTTGCTGCGGCGTAATTCGATTGACCAATCGAGCCCTGCAAGCCCGCACCTGAGGTCGTGTTGATCAGCCGTCCTGACACCGCATTGCCAAGCTTTGACTGGTGCCGCCAGTACTGAACCGCATGCGATGCGATGCAAAAATGGCCTTTGAGGTGAACGGCCATCACCTGATCCCAATCCGCCTCCGAGAGCGAAGCAAACATGCGGTCGCGGTTGTTGCCCGCGTTGTTCACAACACCGGTCAGGTCACCGAAGGTATCGATCGCCTGAGCAACCGCCTGACCACTGCTCTCGTAATTGGTAATGTCAGACTCGTTCACCACAGCAAGGCCGCCTGCGGCAGTGATCTCGTCGACCACCGCGCGAGCCGCCTCGGTGTTGATATCGTTGACGAGTACCGCCGCGCCCTCACTGGCGAGCACACGCGCGTGCGCTGCACCCAAGCCGCCACCCGCTCCAGTGACGATAACAACGCGTTGATCACAAATTCCCATTGCAGTACCCCTAGAGACGCTCGAGTATGGTCACGTTTGCCTGACCACCGCCTTCGCACATGGTTTGCAGACCGTAGCGAACCTCGCGTCGCTCCATCTCATGAAGAAGCGTCGTCATCAGCTTTGTGCCCGTGGACCCCAGTGGGTGTCCGAGCGCAATAGCGCCACCGTTGACGTTGGTTTTTTCGTGGTCGTAATCGAGATCCTTTAACCACGCCATGGGGACCGACGCAAAGGCTTCGTTAATCTCAACAAGATCGATGTCGGCCATCGAAATGCCCGATTTCTTAATGGCGTGCTGAGTGGCGGGAATCGGTGCCGTAAGCATCCATACGGGGTCATCAGCACGTACTGACATGTGTGCGATACGCGCTCGAGGCGTCAGGTTGTAACGCTTCAATGCCTCTTCAGAAACGATAAGCACGGCCGAAGAGCCATCACAGGTCTGACTCGAGACCGCCGCCGTGATCGTACCGCCAGGAGCGAGTGGTTCGAGACCGGCCATCGCCTCCATCGAGGTGTTGCGAATGGTCTCGTCAAAGCCCAGTCCATCAAACGGAATGATCTCACGCTCGAAATATCCGGCATCGGTGGCCGCCCGCGCACGTTGATGCGAGGTCAGCGAGAATGCTTCCATCTCTTCGCGCGAAATCTCCCACTTATCCGCAATCATCTGCGCCGACTTAAACTGTGAGATCTCCTGCGTTCCGTAACGAGCAACCCAGCCCTCACTGCTCGTGAACGGATTATCGAAGCCATAGGGCTGGCCCGCGTACATAGCGGCGGAGATTGGGATAGACGACATGGTCTGTACCCCACCGGCTACAACAACATCCATCGTGCCCGACATCACGGCCTGCGCGGCGAAGTGCACTGCCTGCTGTGAAGAACCGCACTGACGATCCACGGTAGTGCCTGGCACGACGTCACTGAGTCCGGCCGCCAACCAACAGGTCCGAGCGATGTCGCCCGCCAGTGGTCCGATGGTATCGAGACACCCAAAGACCACATCCTCGTATTCGTCATCCGGAATGTCATGACGCTCGACCAACGCTTTTAGGATAAAACCGCCGAGGTCGGCGCCGTGAACCGTCGCAAGCGAACCCCGTCGCTTTCCCGTGGGTGTTCTAATGGCATCGACGATGTAGGCCTCTGCGCGCTGTCCCATAATCTCTCTCCGTTTAGCTGGCTTTCCTAGCCAGCGTTCGCTTTATCTGTCAGTGAACCCCGCCCAAACGTGTATTCTGGCCCTAGCAAGGCATTTTTACGCAACAGCCACTCGTGAATACGATTGTTGTGGAAGCCTTCATCACCCCACTCGCGTGCTAATGCCCAGGCGCGTTTCGCCCAAATCTGCAGGTCGCATTCCCAGGTATATCCCATCGCACCGAATACCTGCATACAGTGCCTCGATGCCAGCAATGCCGCTCTCCCAGCCGCCGACTTGGCGTGAGATACGGCAAAATCCGCCCGGGTAGGTGACACACCCAGCGTATAGGCAGCGCGATAGATCACCGGCTTGGCGTATTCAACCTGCACAGCGACATCCGCCAGTAGGTGTTTAACCGCCTGATTGGCACCAATGGCGCGACCGAACTGCTCTCGATCACTGGTGTACCCGACGCTTTGCTGAAGCATGCCGCGCGACAATCCAACCAATTGGGCCGCGCTAGCCAACGCGCCGCGATTTAACATGGCGCGCTGAAGGTTCGCACCGGCGTCGCCGTCTGCAACGAGACAGGCGTCACTGGCTGCAAAAGATGCTGAAAATAGGCGCCTCGATGGATCAACGCTTGTTTTAGCCTCGAGTGTGACCGCTTCTTTTGGCAACAAATAGACGCCGTCACCATCGGGAAGTAAAAACCAATCCGCACTGTCCGCATAATTGATGCAGGGGTTGATGGCATGACCCAGGGCAACACGAAACTCACCTGCCAAGACGCCTTCGATGACTTTCTGCACATCGGCGTTACCCAGGCCCTGGTCCAAAATGTCCACCAACGACGGTGTAGTGACCATGACCGACTCAACAAGCGGCTCCGGCAAGGCCACTTCTCCGCAAGCCTCAGCCAACAAAATAAAATCAACGGGCGTTAGTCCCAGACCACCCAGTGACTCGGGAATGAGCATGCTGTTGAGACCGAGATCATGCGCCTGCTGCATGAACGCACTGTCGACGCCCGACTCGTTCTGCCACCGCGCACGAATCGAGTCCGCCGTCACCTCGGCACGCAACATGCTGCTGATCGCCTCTTGGAAGTCGAGCTGGTCCTGAGTGAATGTAAAATTCATCGAGCTACCTCACTTCCGCGGCATGCCAAGCACGCGCTCGGCAATGATATTGCGTTGTATTTCATTGGTACCCGCGTAAATCGGACCCGATTGGGCGAACATAAACCCGTCCAGCCACGTTCCTAGTTCAGCAAACTCGGCCGCGGTCTGCGGTTCAATTTCGGCACGAGCGCCTAATAAGTTCATGGCGGTCTCGTGAATCAAAAGATCCATTTCAGACCAGAAAATCTTGTTGCAACTCGCCTCAGCACCGATAGAACCACCCGAGCATAGCTTCGATGCCGTTTGATAGGTGGACAGCGCATAGGCCTCTGCATCCATGTAACAGCGCACAACGGCCGCCTCGATCGATGGATCGATAACGTCAGATCCATGCTCACGATAGAGGTCTACCAGTCGTTTGGATGCCTGCTGGAACCGCGCTGGGCTTCGCAACATGAGTCCGCGCTCAAAACCTGCCGTCGCCATCGCAATCCGCCATCCCTCGCCCTCTCCCCCCAACAAATTGAAGGCCGGCACGCGAACATCGTCAAAGAAAATCTCGGCAAACCCGGGCAAGCCGTTTAGCTGTGGAATTGGTCGAACCGTTACTCCCTCGGAATTGAGCGGGACGAGAATTTTGGATAGGCCGTGATGGCGCGACGATTCCGGGTCGGTCCTAAACAGGCCAAACACCCAATCGGCATACACTGCGCGCGTCGACCAGATTTTCTGTCCGTTAATGACAAACTCATCACCGTCACGATCGGCGCGACACCGGATTGCCGCCATATCGGATCCAGCATTAGGCTCAGACCATCCCTGCGCCCAGATTTCATCGCCACTGGCCATTGCCGGAATAAAACGCGCCTTTTGCTCGGGCGTTCCGTATTCCATCAACGTGGGACCTAACAGGAAAATGCCGTTCTGATTCACACGCAATGGCGCACCAGCGCGGTAGTACTCCTCTTCGAAAATCAGCCACTCAATGAGGTCACAACCGCGACCGCCGTAGTCTGTCGGCCAAGTGACCATGCCCCAATTGCCTTTCGCCAGGGTCCGCTCCCACTCGCGATGCGCTTCGAAGCCCTCCGCGGTATCAAACGACGGCAAGCGCTCGCTGGGACGTTGGCGGCTAGCCAATCACGAACTTCAGCTCTAAAGGCTTGCTGCTGCTCTGTGTAGACTAAATCCATCGCATCAACTGTCCTGTGACTTGTTGGCCGCCGCCATGGCCTTGGCATCGAAGCCACCCAACTTATCGCCGGAGACAACATCATTGTGCGCGTGAGCAAAGTGATGCCAGGCGAATGCAGCTTCCATACCCTGACGCTTACCCTGAAGCTCCTCGACGTTATTGATCGCTTGCTTGGTCAACGCCAGACCCAACCGTGGCATGGCCGCAATCTTGGTCGCGAGTGCCGTGACGTCATCCATCAGAGCCTCTCGAGAACTAATTTGATTCACCATTCCCATCTGGTAGGCGCGCTCTGCGCCCATCTTGTTGCCCGTGAACAAAAACTCCTTGGCAATGCGAGGGTTGAGTTCGTAGGGATGAGCAAAGTATTCAACGCCTGGAATGCCCATACGCACGACCGGGTCAGAGAAATAGGCGTCGTCAGTGGCTACGATGAGATCGCAAATCCACGCCAGCATCAGACCACCTGCGATACACGCGCCCTGAACCGCCGCAATCGTGGGCTTGGGAATGTCTCGCCAACGGCGGCACATGCCCAGATAAGCCTCAGCCTCGCGCACGTAGAGGAATTCACCACCGGGCTTGTTGGCATGGTCATACCAGCTGGTCACGCGCTCCTGACTCAAATGCACATCACGTCCGGGCGTACCAATATCGTGGCCTGCCGAGAAATGCTTCCCCTCACCGCGAAGTACAATGACCTTCACGTCATCATCTGCCACCGCTCGCATAAAGGCCGCGTCCAACTCATAAGTCATACGGCCATTCTGCGCGTTGTTGTACTTGGGCCGATTCATCGAGATCCAGGCAATCCCGTCAGCAGACTCGTAAGTGACGATATCGGTTTCTTCGACGTAATCGGTTGTCGTGTCGCTCATCTTCTTCTCCTCAGTCCTCTGCTAGGCGGCGCTTCGAACGCCTGGAGGGTTGTCTTTAAGTTGCTTGGCTCGGACATTCAGTGGATCCAACTCCGAGATAATCTGCAACTGCTCATCGGTCGGTGCTTCGGTCTCACCGAGGTCATCCGATACGGCAAGCTCAAATCCGGTGTTTTCCTGTACCTCAGAGAGGGGGACGCCCGGATGCAAACTAATCACCCGCATCTGCTTGTTTGGGACCATTAAAGTCCATCACGCAGAGATCCGTAATGACGCGTCGTATATCGATATCGTCGAAGGAATACCCTTTGGGTAGACGCTCGGGGTTATAGCCTATTGAACAGACCACATCGCACTCACCCTCAACAAAGACGCGCGTGGAGTGTTTGGGTACGAAAAACGAGTTTGCGTGACTGATTGAGTTGCCAGGAAAGCCCCTAACACCCAGCAACTGAACCTTGGGCGCCTCATAGGTGCCGCCCAGCGCGGCAATATTAGTTTGGCCAAACCGGTCGACCTGACTTGGACCGACCAAGGCGTGACGAGCCCCGCTCCACACATTGTCAAAGATGCGGGCGAAACCCATCCAGTTCTCGTTTGCTTGCCCCTCGTGCGAGGTCATCCCACTCACAGGGTTGGGCTTGGACAACATGAAGGACTGGCTGTCCGTCATCATCATGTCCGGGTTAGATGTGCGCATGGCAAGACTCGCAGCAAGCCTTGGCAACAGGCCTATACCGGTAGCGAGCACTTCACCGTCGTTATCAAAGCTTCGGCTGGCAGCACAGACCATGAGCTCAGCAAGCGAAAATGTCATATCGAGCTCCTTCTAATAGGCCGGTAAAGGTAGTTGATGGATCGCCTCAAGGCCGCCTACCTTGCTCTGGTAGTCGGCCTCGGAGTCTCCAAGAAACGCATCCGCCCATGCGGCATACCCGCCCTCGGCAATGAGCCCGCCGTAAGTTTTGTAGTGGCTAACGTCAAAACCATACAAAGGATCGGATGAGGATGGATGAGCACCGCCCTCGAGGTGAACAACCTGTGAGGTCACGTTTCGCTCCCAATAGACGCGACGCGCTACGTCGGGATCGTTGAAGTAAGTGGAATCCACCATTTCATCGACTGAGACAATGGTGTGTGCCGATGCTCGGGCAAACCAGTCATCCATGTAGTGATCCGGGCTGGCGATTTCACAGACGCCCCGCTCATCAGCGCGGGTCGCGTGAATGAGGGCTACATCGAGATGAAGTGCCGGCATCGCCACCCATGCTTTGTCATCGTAGGGGCTATCGACCAGCTTCAAGTCGGGATTTCGCGTCACAACATCCGTTCCCAGACCAATACGCGTTGGAATGAAGGGGCTTCCCCACGCAGCCGCACGCAGTCCGAGAAGCATCATTCCCTCATCAATCTCGCGCACCTCGATGGCGCCTGACTCACGCGCTTTACGAAACGCGGGCTCGAGTGGCATGAAATCAAGTGACACAAAGGCGAAGATGACCTTCGATACTTTTCCGGAAGCGCAGAGAAGTCCGACATCGGCGCCACCATAGGCAACCAGGGTCAAGTCATCAACGTCCGAGCGCAATAGTTCGCGAACTAGGGCCATGGGCTTTCGCCGCGGGCCCCAGCCACCAATGCCGATGGTCATGCCACTTTTAACAGCCGATACCGCTTCAGCGGCGCTGACGCACTTGTTCATGCGCGCGTTTCCTGTAGTTCTGATCAGATGAAAGCAGTATCAAAGTCGCCCTTTATACCCACATCCCCCATAGAGACTATGACAAGTCAGCAGAACCCACTTAGCGTGCACAAAAAGACTAACCAAAGCCTTCAAGGGGTCTACGTGTCAGGGTCCATACCCACATCAACCGCCGAGCTATTAGATAACGCAGCAGCGCTTTTTGGCGACAAGCCATTCATCGTCGATAACGGGCGTAGTATGTCGTTTTCAGACCTGAGTGCGGACGTAAAGGCGCTTGCGTGCTCATTGGTCGCCAAGGGGTTTAAGCACGGCGATCGCGCCGCCATTTGGGCGCCCAACTGTGCCGAATGGATTATCGCTGCGCTGGCCATACAGTATGTGGGTGGCACGCTGGTGACGGTCAACACACGGTATAAGGCCTCAGAAGCGCGCGACATCATTAGCGACAGCGGCAGTTCAGTGGCGTTTGTGGTCGATGAATTCCTGGGCGTCGACTACGCCCGGTCACTGGCAGCGCTCACTATCGATGGACTCGAGCACATCGTCACCATCAAGGCACCCAGCTCTTCTGACCGCGATGGCATCAGCGAGTGGATCGCAGACGGAGCGGCTGCAGACGATGAGTTACGCCGTCAGTGCGCCGCGCAACGAAAATCGGTCGACGCGGACGACGTATCGGATATTTTATTTACCTCAGGGACAACAGGCCGAGCCAAAGGCGTCGTCACCACCCACGGGCAGAATTTGAAGGCGTTCACAACCTTCGCAGACATCCTGGGACTCGATGCCGACGACCGCTATCTGATTATCAATCCCTTCTTCCACAGCTTCGGTTACAAGGCTGGCTGGTTAGCGGCGCTCCTCAAAGGCGCCACGGTTTATCCCATGGCCGTGTTTGATGTGCTCGCCGTGCTCGACGCCATCAAAACGCAGGCCATCACCGTCATGCCGGGACCTCCGACCTTGTTTCAGAGCATTCTGATGCACCCGGACCTGAAACCGGCCGATATTGCCACCTTGAAGAAGGCCACCACAGGTGCTGCTGTAATACCGACTCAGCTCATTGTCGACATGCGCCATACGCTGGGGATCGATACCGTCATCACGGCCTATGGCCTGTCGGAAACCTGTGGTCTGGTCACCATGTGCCGTCAGGGCGATTCACCTGACGTGATTGCCCACACGTCGGGACGCGCAATTCCTGAGGTAGAGGTGGCCATCATGGATACTGACGGTCGCATCTGCGACGCGGACGTGCCCGGTGAAATCGTGGTGCGCGGCTATAACGTCATGACCGGTTATTTTAATAACCCCGAGGCCACGGCTGACACAATCGATACAGATGGCTGGCTGCACACGGGTGACATCGGAACACTCGATGTCGATGGCAATATCCGCATCACCGATCGCTTGAAAGATATGTTTATCTCGGGCGGCTTCAACTGCTACCCGGCTGAGATCGAAAATCAGCTCTTGCAGCATCAGGATGTGGCGCAGGTTGCCGTCATTGGCATGCCCGATGAACGCATGGGGGAAGTCTGCGCGGCCTTCGTTGTACCCACGCCCAACAGTGGCATCAATGACGCATCACTGATTGCGTGGAGCCGCGAGCACATGGCGAATTACAAGGTACCTAGGCGCGTGATTTTCACGGATGCGCTCCCCTTAAACGCGTCGGGAAAGGTGTTAAAAACAACATTGAGGACTATGCTCTGATCGCAATCAGCGTCATCAGTGACGCGACGTGTTGATGCGAGCCAATAACAAACAACAAGCAAGACAACATAAGGAACACACTATGGCCATTCAGAGCCTGGGGTACATCGGCGTTAACGCCACGCAACTCGATTCATGGAAAGGATTCGCCTGCGGTGTCATGGGTCTTGAAGACGTATCCGACACACTCGGGGACGACAGCACCCATTATTACAAGATGGACTACCACCCCTATCGGTTTTTTGTTCAGGCGGCAGACACTGACAACTTGGCGCTCTGTGGCTGGGAAACCAACAATCAGGCAGGATTGGATGAGGTTGCCTCGGCATTGACCACGGCCGGCATTGCGTTCACCTGGGGTGATGACGCGTTGATCGCGAAGCGCCGTGTACAAAACTTGCTCTCCTTCACCGATCCCGCAGGCAATCACCACGAGGCCTACTGGGGCGTCGTTTCCGACTTCAAAGTGCTGAACTCACCCGAGGGCGTTTCTGGGTTTGTGACTGGCGATCAGGGTCTTGGGCACGTGGTACTGCCGGCGCCTAACTTTGATGAAACCGCGAGTTTCTTTACCGACACCCTGGGATTTGGCCTGTCTGATCTGATGAAGCTGCGTTTTACACCCGATCCCGATGAGCCTGTAAAGCGATTGTGGTTCATGCACTGCAACCGACGGCATCACAGCTTAGGGCTATTTGAAGTGCCCCACCCCGCTGGCTGCATACATGTGATGACAGAGGTGGCCAATGTGGACGAAGTGGGACGCGGTAATGACCGGCGAATTGCCGCGGGGGTAAAGCTGTCAGGTACCTTGGGCAGGCATGCTAATGACCATATGGTTAGCTTCTACATGCAGAGCCCCGGTGGTTTCGATGTGGAATATGGCGCTGAAGGCCGCACCATCGAGGATTGGGCCAAGTACGAGGTGTTTGAAAGTACCGTTGCAAGCTTCTGGGGCCACGACTTCTCCGTAGGCCAGCAGGATTAGACGAGTTTTCCGGGTTAGTACATACGAGGTATGTGGACGGCGCCGCGCTTTGCAACGATGTGTGCAATGCCCTAAAACCCGCAGCAAGACGGATACAGCTAAAGGATCTTTGCCATGAGCACACATGAACCAGTCGTAACACAGCAGATACTGGACTTGATTTCGAGTAAGTCAGACGAGCAGCGAGCCGCTCGTGAGATGTCGAAGGAAGTCGTTGATGCGCTCAAGGAATGTGGTTTCTTCACCATGTTGCTTCCCAAACAGTGGGGTGGTCTGGAACGTCGTCCACAAGAATTTTTTGCTGAGCAGGTGCGCATCGCTGAAGCGGACATGAGCACGGCCTGGGCCGGTGGCATCATTGCTGTTCACGCCTTTCAGCTAGCGCTGATGTCAGAAGAGGCGCAGCGAGAAGTGTATGAGAACGACCCCAACACGCTGATCAGCAGCTCTTACAACCCGGTGGGTGCACGAGCGGAAATGTGCGAGGGCGGATTCATGCTTCAGGGACGTTGGGGCTGGAGCTCTGGATCAGGACACTGCACCTGGGCACTGCTCGGCGGCGTTATTCCGGGGGATGGCTACCGCACCTTCCTGGTACCTCGCAGCGAATACGAAATCGAAGACACCTGGAACGTGATGGGCCTTCAGGGTACGGGTTCAAACGATGTTGTCATTCCCGAGCCGATTTTTGTTCCAGAGCACCGAACGCACAAGCAGATGGATGGCTTCAACTGCGTTAACGATCAGGAAAACCCCATGTACGACTTGTCGTGGGCACAAACCTTCGTGCGCGTTGTCAATTCGGCGGCGATTGGTGCATTGAAGAAAGCGGTCAAGGTATTTGTGGAGTCCAAGCAAGGCAACTCGACCACTGACATGACCAAATTTGCCGGTGACGTTGAGACTCAGGAGCGTCTGGCCAAGGTACTCAACACGATTGCTGAGCTTGAGGCGGTGATGTACCACAACTTTGACAAGATGGAGGCTGCCAACTGGAAGCCAAGCCTTGAAGATCGAATCATGTACCGCTACCAGGCCTCATTGGTTATCGATAAAGCCATCGAAGCGATTGATACCTTGTTTGACGTGGCCGGTGGGCGCTCGGTCTTTAATGGCCATCCGCTGCAGCAGCTCTGGCACGATATCCACATTGCGCGTTGCCACGTTGCCAACAACCCAACCGCGTTTGCGCGCAACCTCGGTAGCGTGACACTGGGCATGGAAAATAAGGATGTCTTTATCTAATGCCCGCTAATCCGGAAGCATCGCAATTTCACGAGGTGAGTCCGGGTAGATCGATTCATTACACGGACCACCCTGCCACCGCCACAGAGCGTGGCACGGCTGTCTTTATTCACGGCAGTGGTCCCGGTGCCAGTGGCTGGAGCAACTTCAAACACAACGTCTCCGCCTTCCAACAGGGCGGATACCGTTGCATCGTTTTTGACCAGTGGGGTTACGGTAAAACGTCGAAGCCACAGGATGTCGACCACACACTGGATTTCTTTGTCGACGGTCTAGAGTCCCTCCTCGACCACGCTGGCGTTAGTAAGGCGATCTTGGTAGGTAACTCGCTCGGCGGCGCGGTAGCGCTGGGCTTAACGTTACGCAACCCTGAGCGCATCGAAAAACTCATTCTCATGGCACCCGGCGGCATCGAATCGCGCGAGGACTATTTTTCGATGCCTGGCATACAGGCCATGGTGAAGTATCCCATGGGATCTCCGGAATTCACCAAGTCAGTCCTGGCGGAGCTGCTCACGCAGTTGGTGTATGACCCTGCAAATGTTGATCAGGAACTGGTCGACGAGCGCTGGGCAACGCTAGAAACCCAGAACGCGCACGTTCTCGCCACCATGCAAATACCAGATCTGACCGACCGACTGCCTGAGATCGACATCACGACGCTTGTTTTCTGGGGCACGGAAGATCGCTTCTGCCCTGCCTCAGGCGCCTGGAAGGTGCTGGGGATGAAAGGCACGGTCCAGGCAGAGCTTGTGAATCATTGCGGGCACTGGGTGATGTCGGAGTATCCAGATCTTTTCAACGAGCGCTGCCTGTCATTCCTCGCCAACTAATTCGGAGAGCGGCACCATGAGCCTATCCAAGGCTGATCACACCACATTGGGGCGAAGGCTGTATGAGGCGATGCGCTCTGAGGTACCCATCAAACCCCTCATCCAGTCACACCCAACCATTACCATCGAGGATGCCTATCAGATTTCTCGTGTGATGCTGTCACTTCGGATGGAGCACGATGGGGAGATCATCGTTGGTAAGAAAATAGGCGTCACATCGGATGCGGTGCAGAAAATGCTGGGTGTATTCCAGCCTGATTTTGGCTTTCTGACGGATGCCATGGCCTATGCCAATAACGCAGACATTCCCATTGCTGGGAACATGATTTCTCCGCGTGCCGAGGGAGAAATAGCGTTTCGTCTGAAATCAACACTGTCGGGAACTAACAATACCGAAGCGGATGTATTGGCCGCGACAGAGTGCATCATGCCCTGCTTTGAAATTGTCGACTCCCGCATCGAAAACTGGCAAATCGCGATTCAGGACACCATAGCGGACAACGCCAGCTGCGGCGTCTTCGTGGTAGGTGACGCCGAACTCGACCCGCGGGCGTTAGACCTGCCCAACATCCGCGTTGAGGTCACCAAGAACGGTGCACCGCTGAGTTCGGGCTTGGGTAGTGCCGTCCAGGGCGATCCGCTAACCGCCGTTGCCTGGCTTGCAAACACTCTCGGTGCCTACGGCATTGCGCTCGAGGCTGGCGAGGTGATTCTCTCAGGCTCGGTCGTGCCGTTAGAACCCGTGCAAGCGGGCGATGAAATGCACTTGATTATGTCGGGCGAAGGCTTCGACGACTGCAGCGTAGGCTGCCGATTCGTATAAACAGGGTGATGTATGACAGTTAAGGCAAAAGCCGCAATCATCGGGCCGGGAAATATTGGAACCGACCTGTTAATGAAGTGCCAGCGCAGCGAATTCATCGAGGCCACCTGGATGGTGGGTATCGAGGAATCGGCCGGTATTCAGCGCGCACGTGAGTTCGGACTCAAAACATCCACCGAGGGCGTTGATGGTTTGGTGGCTGGGTTCGACGACTCCCCTGTCGACTTTGTCTTTGACGCCACCTCTGCCTACGTGCATGCCGAAAATAGCCGTAAGGTCACGGCGCTCGGCGCTACCATGATCGATCTCACACCTGCGGCGATTGGTCCCTTCTGCATTCCTCCGGTAAACCTCGATAGTTTGTTGGACACTGGCCCCGCTCAAAACGTCAACATGGTGACCTGTGGCGGCCAAGCCACTATCCCCATGGTTCATGCGGTCAGTCGCGTGCAGTCAGTGAGTTACGCCGAAATCGTTGCCACCGTGGCCTCCAAATCGGTCGGTATGGGCACAAGAGACAATATCGATGAGTTTACTCGCACCACCTCATCGGCTATTTCCCAGATCGGCGGTGCCGACGAGGGTAAGGCCATCATCATCATTAACCCAGCCGAGCCGCCGTTGGTGATGCGAGATACCATCCACTGTCTGACAAAAGACGCGCCGGATGAAGCCGCGATACGCGACTCTATCGATGCCATGGTGTCAGAGGTACAGCGCTACGTGCCGGGTTACAAACTCAACAATGCGCCCATCGTCGACGGCAACCGCGTCACCATTTCAGTCGAAGTGGAAGGATTGGGTGATTTTCTTCCCAAGTACGCGGGTAACCTCGACATCATGACAGCAGCGGGCCTTCGAACCGCAGAAATGATCGCTCAGCGACGCACGGCATAAGGACACGCAGAATGAAGCTTGAAGGACGTAAGGTCACCCTGCATGACATGTGTCTTCGCGACGGCATGCACCCCAAACAGCACCAGATTACCGTTGATCAAATGGTCGATATTGCCGGCGCACTCGATGATGCCGGCGTTCCACTCATTGAAGTCACCCACGGGGACGGCCTGGGTGGTGCCTCGGTGAACTACGGGTTCCCCGCCGCCAGTGACGAGACCTATTTGAGGGCGGTGGTTGAGCGTGTCTCGCAGGCAGGCATCTCTGCCCTACTGCTACCCGGCATCGGTACTGTCGATCATCTCCGTATGGCGGCCGACTGCGGCGTCACCACCATCCGAGTGGCCACGCACTGCACCGAAGCCAATGTATCCCGACAGCACATCAACCTGAGCCGTGATCTGGGCCTCGATACGGTGGGTTTTTTGATGATGGCGCATATGGTGTCTGCTGAGGAATTACTGGCGCAGGCCCAACTGATGGAGTCCTATGGCGCCAACTGCATCTACTGCACTGACTCAGCAGGCTACATGCTGCCGCAGGACGTGACGGATCGGGTCGGTTTACTGCGTGACAACCTCAAGAGCGACACTGAAATCGGTTTCCATGGACACCATAACCTGGCCATGGGCGTTGCCAACTCACTGGCAGCCATCGATGCGGGTGCTGACCGTATCGACGGCTCAGCAGCGGGATTGGGGGCCGGTGCCGGTAATACGCCACTTGAAGCCATGGCCGCCGTGCTCGAGCGCATGGGCGCGGTGACAGGCATCGATATTTTCAAGCTGGCCGATGCCGCTGAAGATCATGTCCTACCGATCATGGATGAACCGGTCCGGCTCAGCCGCGATGCGCTGGTTCTCGGTTACGCTGGTGCCTACTCGTCGTTTTTGCTCTTTGCCAAGCGAGCACAGGCCAAATACGGCGTTCCATCGCACGAAATTCTGCTCGAAATGGCCCGAAGAAAGACCGTTGGTGGTCAGGAAGATCTGATTGAGGAAATCGCCATCGAAATGGCGGCGAAAGCCAGCTAGCGCTGGACGGCATTAGGTCTTTCTGATAACTAGGGAGCTTAGAGAATAACCGGGATGTCTGTACGTAGCCCTATGAATCAACCAAACATAGCGGAGCTCTCGAAACTGATTGGTTTCCTCTACGATGGTCACATCGAGGAAGACCCTTACAGTGCGTTTCTAGCTGAAACACGCCGCATCATTGATTCCAACTTTGCGTCGATCACCATGCGCGAGCCGCAGGGCGATGACGGGGGTTTGTTGTTCGTCTCCTGCGAAGCTCTGCCAAAGACCTTTGTCGATGATCACGACAACCCCTACACGGACCGTTATTACACCTCGAACCTCATGACCAACCTGCCCTGGGGCAAGGTTACGTCGCTGGACGAATGCGTACCGTACCGCACTCTGGAGCGCACCGAGCTCTACAAGTACTGCATGGCGCCTATCGACATCTATCACATGATTGGTGTGGATCTGCGCAATGCCAACGGGCTTCGCTTTAGTGTGCGATTCTGTCGGCCGAAATCAGCCGATAACTTTGGCCCGCAGGAGCGAGAGTTTCTAGAGATGTTGGCAAGCCACATTCAGCGCGCCGTTGCTAATGGCATGCAGCTCATCCAGCTCGACAAGGAGCGCAAGCTCTACAGTTCGACCATCGCAAAACAGTCGGTTGGCGTGGTCACGCTGGATGAGCGGGGCAAAATAGTCTCGCGCAATGCCGTAGCGGACACGCTGATACGCGAAAAAGACGGCTTGTCGGTGGTTAATGAGCAGTTACACCTTGAGAGCCCTTCAGCGAGAACCAAGCTGAACGGCTTCATCGAAGATATTGTGGTTGCTCAGCGGAACCAGGACCCTGCGCCTACCAATGCGCTGTCCGTCGAGCGCCCCTCAGGAAAGGCAGATCTCGAGATCTTGCTTAAGCCCATGATGATCGACAAGACCGTGGAACCTGGCCACACACCCCACATGATCGTTTTCATCAATGAGCCCGAGCGCAGCTTCCAGATTGAAACGCGCATTCTGATGTCGCTCTACGGCCTCACCAAGGCTGAGGTTGCCTTGTCTAAACTGCTGGCAGAGGGCGCCAACCTCGATCAGGCGGCCGCTGAACTGGGAATTGCCAGAAACACGGCCCGGGCCCAGCTTCGGTCGATTTTTGCCAAAACGGGCGTCTCGCGTCAGTCGATGCTAGTGAGTCTGCTACTGAAAAGCGTGGTGACGTACTCTTAACACGCGCTGGGAGAACTTTGCCCGCCCCATTCAACGCGAGCCTATGTCAGGCTCGGTTAGCTCCGACCAAGGCGGACGGTCCTCCTCACCACCAAAAAAGTCCATATCCCAAAACGCCTTCAGCAGAGGCACGTGAATACTTTCCGCCCGCTCAGCGCGCTTGAGAGCTTCTTCCAGCTCCCCAAGCTGTCGGGGAAATCGTGAGGCAAGATTTTCATTCTCACTAGGGTCGGAAAAGACATTAAACAATTCAAGCTCACCATCAGTTTTAGCAATGAGCTTCCAGGGAAAGCGGTAGTAGGCCTCTCCGTCTCCTCCCGAGACAAAATAATCATTGACGGGTATCTCTGATTTCCCCTTCAACGCAAGCCATCGATCACTCCCATCAAGCCCATAATTAGTACCTGAACTTCGATGACTCGATGCGACTTGAAGAATTGTAGGCATGACATCTAGAACAGTGACCATAGATGAGTGCGAATGAGGATCTAGATGTGCAGGCCAGTGCAGCACCGATGGCACTCTCACACCCCCCTCAAATACCGAGCCTTTTCCGCGCTTTAAGTGGCCATTATCACTGCCTCCGTCAAGTGAGTTTGTCCTGATAAACTCGAGAAGGCCTGGCTTGAACGGAGTATCAAACCATCGCTCTAGGAAGCGCGAGAATCCTACGAAACTAGGAGGCATAGCAGACACATTCAATCCACCATTATCGCTCATGAACCAAATTAACGTGTTACCAAGCATCCCCTCTTGTTCAAGCCGAGTTACCAATCGGCCTATGGCGGTATCTAGTTCCGTGACCATTGCCGCGTGAACGCGGCGGTTGAGATCTTCGATCGCTGAATAAGCCTCTATCGCCTCCGATGGCGCTTCATTGGGCAAGTGCGGTGCATTAAATGACGCATACAGAAATAGCGGCTTTTGAGGGTCTCGCTGCGAAATGACGCGCTCTATTTCTTTAATCGACAGGTGCGTGGCATAACCGTCCTCACGCAGTGTCGTGCCGTTTCGCTGCCAGTCCAGACCACCGCCGTGCACGTGATCCCAGAACCCTACCCCACCTGTGACATTGCCGTAAAAGTGTTCAAACCCCCGAGATAAAGGGTGATACGCTGCCTCTCGAAATCCTAAATGCCACTTACCGACCAGCGCGGTCTGATATCCGACGTCTTGAAGATATTCGGGTAATAACCTTTCAGTCAGCGGTAACCCCGTCGGAATCAATTTTGAAAACGGCTGATAAATGCCGAGTGATTGTGGAGCCTTTCCTGACAAAAGTGCAGCTCGAGTCGGTGTACACGTTGCCTGAGCGTAAAACCGCTCTAAAACAACGCCGTCAGCCGCTAAGCGATCGATATTGGGTGTCCTGATTTCACTACCGTGGTACCCCACATCGTTCCAGCCCAAATCGTCGGCCAAAATAATGACGATATTGGGCGGCGTATCACTCGCATTTACCCCACTGGCAAAGCCAATAAGCACTGCAAAACACAGCGCATTTTGGAGTTGTCTTTTAATGCTCGACAGGCTCACGACTCTATTCAATTGTGTTGGTGAGATGCCCGAGGTAGGGTGCCTGGGTTATCACAACATCGCCGGCCTGTAAATAAAACTGTTGGCCCCAAATATTGAGGGGCTTGAAAAGCACACCGGCTCCGGTGCCCGTCAAAATTAAAGTACCTTTGGGTATGTGATCACTCGGTAGTAATGGGATGGTGTTATCCCCTTGTTGGTAGAGTATGTCGGCGTCGTTCAACGCTTTATCGACGATCTCATCGAGTGAAAGAACCATTTCAGAAAGGCTAAAGGCTTGTAAGCGACGATCATTCACGAACAGTTCTGCAGAGATTGATCGATAAAAATCGGGGTCTTTCGGTATCACGACCAGATACCCGGTAGGTAGACACCCATTGCAACCCTTTCCCGTGGCAAAGCCTGTTCGGCCCAGCGGCTCGTCGAGATCGATTTCGCGAACTAATGACCAGCGATCCGTAAAATCATTACACAGCACAAAGCCGAAGCGTGGTCTGGGCTCATTAGGCCTAATAGGACCTAATGGGAAGGCACAAATCTCGGCTTCAAAATCGAGCCTGGAAACAAACGGTACGGCCTGATTCCACGAACCGGCTTCAACAAGTTTGGGAAATAAGAATGGTGGGTCGTCCGAGTAAACCTCTTCCGCATGCTCCCGGAAATTGGTTCCCGCAGCCACGCTAGGATATGAGTAGTTCGCGGGTTGTATTAGCTCGTCAACCGAAAATGACTCTAGCGTAGCGTCCGTCTCCCAAAGGGATGAGGCGCCGACCATCTCAAGGAAACTAAATAAATCTTCGGTAGCATCGCTGCCATGAGTTGCGGTGAGATTAATGCCGCGAAGGCTATCACCCTCATGAGCTGTTACCAGTATCAGAGCCGTGTCAGTCCGTGCAAAGGTCAGTGCCTGTGATGGATCTGCAATAACAACTGATTGATCCTCATGCACTCCGTCGACTACAGGTATCGAAACGTAATAGCTGACGCCAATAAAACACCCCGCTATCAAAACGAGTCCTGCGATCAGTTTCTTAAGCATGCTGTCTCCTAGATCAAGCCCGCGTAGGAGCCACCATCGAGCTGTAAATTTTGACCCGAAATAAATCCGGCCTGCGTGCTGCACAAAAAGGCGCACGCATCGCCAAATTCGGATGGAATACCCATGCGCTTTGCGGCAATAGACTCATTGATCTCGGCGATGGCCTCCTCTTTGGTGAGACCCTTAAACTCCATTGCCATCTTCACCATAAATTTTTGTCGGTCAGTATCAAATCGCTCAGGCAACATGTTATTGATCGTGACGTTGAAAGGAGCGACCTCAGCCGAGAGGCCTTTGCATAAAGCGGTCAAACCAGAACGCGCAGACGTAGACAGGCCCATAGGGGCTCGGGGTGACTTCACCATAGCCGATGTGATGTTAACGATGCGGCCAAAACGGCGCTCTTTCATGCCCTCTAACAAGGCCTGAATCAGAAAAACCGGTGCCATAAAATTAGCATCAATCGCCGCCTGAAAATCGTCGCGACCCCAGTTGTTAAACATACCGGGCGGCGGTCCATCATTGTTGTTCACAAGAATATCGGCGTCGGGACAAGCTGCGATCAAATTCGATCGGCCCGACTCGGAATTGAGGTCAGCGACTACCGCAGTGACGCCACCAGCACCTATCGCCGATATCTCAGCCTCAGCGGCCGTCAGAGTCTCCTCATTGCGACCATTGATAACAACATGGACGCCCTCTTTCGCGAGGGAGATGGCGCAGGCTTTCCCCAGTCCCCGCGACGACGCGCAAACGATCGCTTTCTTACCCTCAAGTCCCAGATCCATCGTCAGTTATCCTCTCGCTAAAACTTGATTAACCGTCGCCATAAACGATCCCTCATCCACCTGATCAAAGCGGGCCGCAATATGGCCATCGGGTCTTATGAGTATTGCACCGTTATCCGGCAGCCCTGTCTGATTTTGCCAGCTATCTTCGTCTTTAAAATCAACACCAAAAGTCAGCTGATTTATCTGAGTGTGCCCCGCTAACGCGCCGGAGTCGGGGCCATGCAGTAGCGTAAAAGTACTGGGTGATAGCAGCGATTGCAGTGGCTGGACTACTCCCACATGTGTCACCCAGCGGTGCGGAAAATGAGCACCTGCATCCCAAGAAGGCTGATAATCAGAGACGTCTGACACGTCAGGAATGGGAGCTGGATCAACAATTGCCTCACTGTTGTAGCGGTAGCCAATTTGCAGATCGAAACTATCAAAGTGAGGCTTTTGCGCCGCAACAGCTTCAGCCAGCTCCGGAAACGCCTCCGGGCTCTCGGCGACTGAAGCATAGCGCTCAGCGGTTTTCTCTGGGTCTAAGCCGTGGATAGCGACAATCAGATCAAACATTTTCATCGCGTTGTTGAGGCTTTGCTCATTATTGATCCTGGCTATCGGTTGACGCTCAATCTCGTAGCTATCGAGGAGCGCATCGCCAGCGGCACCCTTCATCACAGCGGCCAACTTCCATGTCAGGTTTTGCACGTCACCAACACCGGTATTCAGACCAAGGCCACCGGCGGGCGGTATTCGGTGTGCCGAGTCTCCGGCGAGGAATATCCGACCTTTGCGATATGCATTCGCTACCTGTGCAGTCATGACCCAAGGACTGACATTTTCGATGGTTGTCTCTGGGAGTGGCTGTCCAACAGCCTGTTCAATGAGTCCGAGGCATTTTTCGTCGGTGTAGTCTTCTCTGTTTTCAAGCTCGGGGTTCCAGTCGTGCATCAGCACCCAGGTTTTTGCCTGATCGTAGGCGATCAGCGCACCACTGACGCCGGGCTCGAACAAGAAGTAGAGCAAGCCCCGTTTTCCCGCTGTGACGGCGCGAAGATCTGACTGAAAATGAATCATCAGATAGTTAGCCAGTGCATCCGGGCCCTCCATTTCAATACCCAAGAGGTCCCGTAGTTTGGAATTCGCACCGTCCGATGCAATGACGTAGCTAAACGATGCAGTTTGAATTTCGCCAGACTCAGCTATCTCTAGCGTTGCGTCCACCGCGTCACCTCGGTCAACGAGTGAGGTGCACTCGACACCGCGCCTAAACTCAATGAGTTCGCTGTTTCGCACGTGCGTCTGCAGTTCTCTTTCAAAGATAGGTTGGGAGACATTGCTGAGTGGGAAAGGCGTAAACGAGAAGGCGCCTTCGTCTTGACGTTCGTAAGGCAAGGCACCGAACTCTGTTCCCGTCATCTTTCCCACAAAACGCACATGCCCCGCCTCATCGGCACTGGCGCCTAGCTCACGTAATCGCTGGGCACTAATGCCTATGCTGTCGCATATCTCGAGTGTCCTTGCGTTAATCGCGTGTGCTCTGGGCGCTGTTGAGGTCTCGCTGCGTTTATCAATAAGACAGGAATGAATACCGTGATTAGCGAGTAGCAATGCTGCCATTTGCCCCACCGGGCCCGCCCCGACGATTAGAACTCTCTGACTGTTTTGCTCCGTCGACACTCTAATATTTCTCCACTAAACATAATATTTCTGAAATTATTCTCATTTTTGACATAATCCTCATTTTTCTTGCCTCCTGTCAAATGGTTCGATAAGTTAGCTGGAAACCAAAGGCGATTTTTTGCAATGAATTCATCGGTACATCAACTCTTTCGTCAGCAGACCGTCGGCAAAAAGAAGCGAGAGCGCACGCGCGGCGCACTACTGGACAGCGCTATCAGCGTCTTTGCTAATAAGGGCTACGAAGGACTCGAATCAGCGATATCACGGCTCACGCAGATGTCGCCAATGGCACGTTTTACAACTACTACCAAGACAAAGACCAACTTCTCCATGATGTTGCATTGGGCTTGGCGGTTGAAATTACGGGCCGCATTGATGAAGAAATGAAATCCGTTAAGCACGCGCCAACGCGTGTAGCACTCGCTACCGCCAAGCTGCTCCGAACAGCTCGGAAGGAACCGGAGTGGCTTGATGTGCTGCTCCAAGGCGCATTTATTGTGCCGGAGGTTCAATCAGCCACCATTCAATACTTGAGACAGGATCTTGAGATGGGTGTCGAACAAGGTGAGTTTAACGTCGACATCGATTTATTACTCGTCAACCAATTTATCTCATTGATTCGTGTAGCTGCTCTGGTCGATCCAACGATGTCCGATGAGACCATTAAGAGCACCTGCAAGGCGGTACTTCGCCTACTGGGAATGTCCACAGCGAATGCAAAAACCAAGTCACCGCGGCTTGCAAGTCGCTTCCGGAGGCCTGAGATGGAAACACCATTCATTCGAGTCAAACAACTCGCTTATGTCCGAGTAAAGCCACGGATAAAGCATCTGCAGAAAAATTTTTGCAGGAGTTCGGCTTGCAGGTGGTCGAGCGCACCAACGAACAAACGTATTTCCGCGGGACCGATGCCGCAACACCCTGTTATATCTTGTCCGAAGGTCAAGGGATCGTGACGACAATTGGGTTTGAAGCAGAAAGTCTGGAGGACCTCCAAACCTTATCCGAACTTCCCGAAGCGTCCGAAATCTATAGCCCCAACGAGCGCTATGGTGGAAAAATAGTTCGACTGACTGACCCCGTGGGCATGTCAATCGAAGTTGCCTATGATCGCGAGACACTGGACTCCATCGAAGCCGCACCCTCACTTCTCTTCAATATGAATGGCGAGCAACGCCGGGTAGGCGAACTACCAGGAGTCGCCTATGGACCGTCAAAAGTCAAACGTCTCGGTCACCTCGTGCTGGAAAGTGCGGATCCCGAAAAGCTCTTTGATTGGTACAGCCGCCATTTCGGCCTCACTAAATCCGATGCTGTTGTGCTACCCGATGGTTCGTCACAAATAATTTTTTCGCGACTTGATCGAGGTGAAGAATACGTAGACCACCATGTCATTGGGTTTCAGTTTGCCTTAGATGAAGGGGCACGGGTTCAACACCTTGCTTTTGAGGTCGGAAATATGGACGACCTAATGTCTGGTCATGAATTCCTCAAACGCCACAAATACAAAAATGTTTGGGGCGTTGGCAGGCACCTCTTAGGCGGCCAAATATTCGATTACTGGAAGAGCCCATCGGGCCTCATTCATGAGCACTGGACGGACACGGATTTACTCAATAACACGCATGTACCGGGTGACTGCAAACTCAGTGAAATGCGAGACTACTGGGGTCCCGAACCAAGCCCCGGTTTCTTAATCTCTCGATGGAACTTTAAAGTCATCAAAAATCTGATGCGAATAATTAAAGCCAGATCAAGCACAGCTGCTTAAGGAGAGTGCCATGGGCATTTGTATTGCTCGTTTTCAAGAGTCTGAAAATGTCGCCCGATGGGGCGTTGTGGAAGACAATCTAGTTGCACCTCTCTCGACCCAATTCACATCTCACCGCGAACTGATGGATGCCTTCTCGGATGACCCAACATCACTGCAATTTGAAGCAGAGGCCGCCGTTCCGTTGGACGCGCTAAATCTCCTATCGCCGGTGACAGCTGACGTGCAGATTTTTTGTCAAGGCCTCAATTACGCGTCGCATAAAAAGGAAGGTGGCGTCAAAACTGGTAAGGGACAAAATCTTATTTTCACCAAGCCCCCCTCCTCTATCTGCGGCCCCCGTG
The DNA here is from genome assembly GCA_038143085.1 of Halieaceae bacterium. Classification (GTDB taxonomy): domain Bacteria; phylum Pseudomonadota; class Gammaproteobacteria; order Pseudomonadales; family Halieaceae; genus Luminiphilus. The sequence goes on along the minus strand of JAYQLG010000008.1, from coordinate 50,744 downwards.
ATGACATCATCAGACCTGCAAACTGCCAGCTACTCGACTACGAAGTTGAGCTGGCTCTGGTGTTAAAACGCGATGTACCCGCTGACACCGAAATCACCAATGAGAACCTGCTCGATTATGTGGGTGGCTTTACCCTCGCAAATGACGTTTCAGCGCGGGACCTGTGCTTTGGCTCGCCCATGCTGCAATGGTTCAAAGGTAAGGGGCATCGGACCTTTTGTCCTACCGGTCCAATCCTTTATCTGATGGACTCGGAGGAAGTCGATCTCCTGTCAAACCTTAGGCTCACACTCAGCATGAATGGAGAGTCCCGACAGGACGCAACCACTGATCAGCTTATTTTTAAACCCGACGAAACACTCACTGAACTCGCAGGCTTTACCAACCTCATGAAGGGCGACATGCTTCTCACAGGAACACCTGGGGGCGTCATTCTAAACGCTAGCCCAAAGGTTGGCTTGGCGATAGTCATGAACCTCACCAATGATAAAAAGCGACGCGAAAAACTGGTAAAGAGCCAAAAAGGCGTCAGATACTTGCAGCCGGGCGATCAACTCAAACTTAGCCTTGAGACAAAAGACGGCCGTCGTCACTTTGGTAGCCAGACGAACACGATACGCGATGCAACTTGAAGACAAAGACATAAAAACGCGCGAAGTCACACAGTGGCAAGGTCTGCATTTGCTTCACTTCGACATGTCGTCCTGCTCCCAGAAAGTACGGATTGTGTTCCGAGAACTGGGTCTGCCGTTCACACCTCATCCAATTAACTTAATGAAGGACGAACAACAGACCGACTGGTATTTGGGTATTAACCCTCGTGGCGAGGTTCCCGTGCTCGTTCATGACGGTGCTGTACATACCGAAAGCAACGACATCATTCAGTACATCGATGAGAACTTTGCCAGCCCAGAGAAATCTCTGTTGCCCCAATCCGAAAGCGAGCGACAGGCGATGCAAACGCTGCTAGACCTTGAAAACGATCTGCATGGGGACCTTCGTACCGTCACATTCACCTATCTGGCGCCGGACCTAAAAAATCGTGCTGGCGACAAAGACTCACTCGACTTCATTGGTCGATTTCACAGCGCTTTTCAGGCCCTTGATAAACAGCTCTCTAGCAGCACTTATCTCTTAGGCGACCGGCTGACATTGCTCGATATTTCCTGGTTTATAACGCTCTTCCGATTGGAGCGGGCTGGCTATCCCTTAGCCGAGCACCCCAAGCTAGCCGCTTACTTCGTGCGCATCTCTCAACGACCGTCTTTTCAACGTGAAATCAATGCGGGAGCGCTCCCCATGCGTCTGGTTGGCGCTGCGTATCGGCGCTTGAGTCGAGTGATACGAGGGTCGCTTGCAGGAGATTACCAACGCTGGAAAAGTCAGAATTAGTTGGCCAGCGTCCTCATCGATTTGCGGTTGCGCAATCGACCAAGCTTGAGAAGCGATCCTGATGCCGCTCCCAAACCCTCAGATAGCCTGAGGGCCCAATCATCAATCAATTTGCCGCAGGGCTAATGTTGTCGGGACCCCAGAAGGCTCGCATCGACACCACCTTGCCCTCTTCGTTAAAGCGAAAAACGTCAACGATATTGATAATTATTTCTTCTCCGGGCGCACCCGCGGTCACATTGAAAGGAAACGCTACCTCGTTGCCCGCCAGACGCGGAGCACCCGTCAATTGGGCTTTGGCAACACCCTGGCAGGCCTCGCTATAGAAAGCGCGCAATACGTCTTTTCCCTCGCGCAAATCCGTGCCGACGGGGTCTTCGATAGAGGCGTCATCGGCAAACAGGTCGAGCAACGTTTCCAAGTCACTGTTTTCGAGTGAACGTACATAGGTTTCGCAGGCAATCTTAGCTGTTTCGTAGTCAATCATGGCAAATAAATCCCTATAAATTACTTATTATTTATTTCTTAAATTATTGTTTTAATTCAATTATTATTCGAAATCTGCATCGCGCTTTTGATTGAATGCATCGCGAGCTTCCTGCGAATCTTGGTGACGATAGGCCTCGAGGGTGAAGCCCTGTTCGCTGCGATACTTGTCCTCGAGATTGCCATCTTCAATGCCGTTGAGCGCCTCTTTGGCCAGTGAAATCATGATGGGGCTCTTCTCGGCTATTTTTGCCGCGATGGATCGCGCTGTCTCCGCGAGCTCGTCTCGCGGCACCACACGCTCTACCGCGCCCAATCGATGAGCCTCGTTGGCATCAATAAACTCACCCGTAAAGTACATGTAACGGACCTTCTGAACGGGGAACATGCGCTGTAAGTGCGCACCGCCTCCCATGGCGCCGCGATCAACTTCGGGCACACCGAACGAGGCGCACTCAGACGCCACAATGATGTCTGCAGCGCCTGCAATGCCTATACCGCCGCCCAGAACAAAACCATGCAGCGCAACGATCACGGGTTTTGGATTGCGGTGAATGGCCTCAAAGGTGTCGTAGTTCCCCTTGTTGACCGGGACGATCATGTTCGGGTCAGCACCTAGCTCTTTGATATCGACGCCGGCGCAAAAGCCCTTGCCCTCTGCGCGAACAATAATGACGTGAACGTCGCTACGGGCACCCAAAGCCTTGATTTCAGCGGCAATGCCTGCCCATTCGGCGCTGTTAAACGCATTTACCGGTGGTTTATTGAAGACGACCTCTGCAATACCTGCATCAACTGTCGAGTTGAAAGCCATAAACCAATCCTTATTCTGAAGTTGTGGTTGAGCAAACGGTGGTCTGTATCGAACTTGCGGCTGTTTCTGCATCCGACACGATGGCTGCCACCAAGTCCGCAACCGTCGGTAAGTCGTCAATCAGTCCAGCGACTTGCCCCGAGGGCAAAATACCGTCTTCTGGATTCCCTTTCACCATGGCTTCTTGAATCATCATGGGTGAATTAGCGGCCATGAGGGTCTGACCGAATGACAAGTCACCCGAACGGTACATCTTCCAGGCCCCGCCCAAGGTGGCTATGAGTGAGCCTCCCGTCATACGACTGAAGGCCAAACCGTTTTTAACCGCCCGTACGAGCAAACCCAGTTGCGATGCCTGAATCAGCCGGTCGAGATACGCATTCGCAATCATGCGCTGAGGCAAACCATCCAACCGCGTACTGACGACAATCTTTTCAGGCGGCGTGCCGAGATAAATAGACTTTGTCGCCTCCGGAACCGGGGACTCCTGTGTCAGCAAGAATCGGGTGCCCATGGCAATACCATCCGCCCCCATCGCCAGTGCGGCGACAAGACCGCGCCCGTCCCGGAAACCGCCGGCAGCCGCAATAGGCACATCAATGGCATCGCGCACTTGTGGGAGAAGAATTGACGTTGCAACCGATCCCGTATGACCGCCGCCCTCTCCGCCCTGTATGACAACCGCATCAGCCCCCATTTCGACGGCCTTAACCGCGTGACGTTTGGCGCCCACCGTGGGAATGCACACAATGCCCGCGGCCTTCAATCGCTCAACGGTTACCGCTGAGGGGGAGCGCGAGTAACTGACCGCGCGCACCTTGTGTTCAATGCACAGATCAACGATTTGCTCGGCATGCGGCACGTACATATGGAAATTGACCCCAAACGGCGCATCGGAGGCCGCTTTGATGTCGAGAATGCCCTGCTCAATTTCCTCGGGCGTCATGACAGCACCAGCAAGGAACCCGAAACCACCGGCATTTCCCGTCGCGGCCACAAGGCGCGCGTCAGCCACCCACCCCATTGCGGTTTGAATAATGGGATAGCGGCAACCCAACAGCTCGGTCAGTCTCGTGTCCATGATTGGTCTCATAACCTCAGTGGCATCACATTATCGAAGCCATAATTTACTGCAATCTGAGACGCTTTGGGGCGATAGGCTGATCAGACTATGGCCCCTCGACTGAGGCTGTCGGGTCATCGGCATCTGGTTTAGAGTCCTAAAAAACAAGACTGATGTATCTCCAATGAGCGATTACACGAAACCGTATTTTGATGCCGTGGCGCAGCTGACCGCGCCAACAGCGCCGTTTGAAGTTGAAACGGTAGACGTGGCGGGGGTCCCTCTCAAAGCATTCAAAAATGCGGAAAGCAGCTTGGGTGCCTTCCTCGCCGCTGGCCGCAACCACGACGCCAACCTATTTTTGCAGTATCAGGGTGAGGATTGGACCTACGGCGCGTTCTTCAAGGCCGTTGACCAGGCCTGCGACTGGCTTGTTAATGAGGCTCAAATACAAAAAGGTGACCCCATCGCTATCGCCATGCGAAATCGCCCAGAGTGGCTGGTTGCCTTGGTCGCCACCGTAACCATTGGCGCTGTCGCCGTGCCGCTCAACAGCTGGGGTAAAGCGCAGGAACTGACCCAAGGCCTCGAAGACAGCGAGGCAAAGTTGGTTTTTTGCGATAGCGATCGACTGACCTTCATCCGTGAGCTCAACGCCGAACTGCCAGCGGTCGTGGTGAATAAGAGCGACGATCCGCGGGACACCTCACTCAGCGACATCCGACAGCGCCCTGCGCCGAATGAGCCTTTACTCGCCGAGGTGGATCGACACGATCCGGCAATCCTTATGTTCACATCAGGTACCTCTGGCCGGCCAAAAGGCGCCCTGCTCTCGCATTTCAATTGCTGTCAGGCGCTCATGAACGTCGAGTTCATCGGTGCCGGGACCTACATGACCAATATGGAGGAAATGAACAAGCAGCTGGCCAGCCCCACGCTGCCAAAAACCCTCCTCGCCGTACCCCTATTCCACATCAGTGGCTTGCTTTCTCAGGCGCTGATCAACCTCCGGCACGGTCGTGCGCTGTACATGATGTACAAGTGGGATATTCAAGAGGCACTGCGCATAGTCAAAGAAGAGCAAATCACGGTACTGATGGGCGCACCGGTCATGTTGCTCGAGCTATTGAAGAATCAGGCATTCAGCGACGAGCACGCCGCGCACCTTACCAACGTCAGCGCCGGCGGGGCGGCGACGCCAGAGCTCCTCTCAGAGCTCTATGCCACCAAAACCGGAACGGCCATGTCCGGTGGCGGTTGGGGAATGACCGAAACCATGGGGTCAGGCGCCGCATTCACAGGGCGCTACTTTGCTGAACGACCGACGGCCTCAGGGTTTCCGAGCCCCATCGTTGAGTTCAGTTTCAGGGACGAGAACGGTGATGAAGTGCCCTCCGGCGAGCCCGGTGAAATATGGGTGCGTTCATCAGCCGCCATTCAAGGCTACTTCTCGGGTGGAAAAGAGTCGGATAAGCCAATTGATGGCTGGATGGGGACCGGTGATATCGGCTACATCAGTGACGAGGGCTTCCTGTACATCTGTGGTCGTGTCAAAGACATGATTATTCGCGGGGGCGAGAACATCTATCCGTCAGAAATTGAAGCCTGTCTGCTCGAGTACCCGGGATGCGAAGAAGTCGCGGTTGTCGGCATAGAGCATGACACCTGGGGTGAGGAAGTGGGCGTTGTGATGAAACTGCAGGCATCAGCCCCTGCTGACGCCGATGCCATTAAGTCGTTCTGCAAAGCCGAGCTTGCCGGCTACAAAGTACCCGAGCACGTGGTGTTTACCGACGAGCCATTAGCCCGAAATGCCCTGAAAAAACTCCTCAAAGGGGCCATCAAGGAGCGTTACTTTGGCTGAGCCAGACACGCACCGTCTGATTTTTCTGTTCTTCTCAGAAACACCGGAGCGCGACTCGGCGATGCACGCGCTGGACGCCTTTCCTGAAGCCCAGAACGCCTATCTCGGCACCTGCGATGAGCAGAGCGACCAAGCGGCCATGTGGACCCGCAACCCCACTGGCAAGCTCCCCCGCGGACGTCTGGCGCTCGAGTTCTCAGAGTCTGCCATCGACTGGCAACGGGCTGTTGATGTTGCCGAGCAGTTGGGCGCAGAAGTTCACTGGTGCAAAGGCACCACACCGCTGACACCACCGCTGCGCAGTGGAGAGAGATTCAGCGGAACAATCCAACTCTGCTGCTTCGAGCGGCGTGAGGGCCTGTCCGATGAGGCGTTAGAGCACATCTGGTTTCAGGAGCATGTGCAGGTGGCTCTTGATACCCAGAACACCCTCGGTTACCGACAAAATCGGGTGCTCCGCTCGTCGCACGAGCCGCTCGACGGGATTGTTGAGGAACACTTTCCGATTGAGGCCGCAACTTCACTCACCGCCTTTTTCGCCGATGGCGATGACGAGGCAAAAATGATGTCGAATATTCATGTACTGACAGAGAGCAGCGAGCGAGTGCTCGATCTCGAGCGATCATCCGTCATTCATATGACTGAGCATCGCCTGCGCTGAATCACTTATTACTCAATAACGCACGCTTAACTACTCACGAGATTCTTTATGACGGACGCCAATACGACTCACTCTACCCCCCTTTCTCCCCCCCTTTTTCCACTTCAGGGCAAAGTTGCGCTGATTACCGGCGCGGGCCAGGGCATTGGCCAAGGCATTGCCTTTTCGCTGGCAAAGCGCGGTGTCTCGATTGTGGCAGTGGGAAGAACGCTGAGTAAGTGTGAGAAAACGGTGGCTGATATTGAAGCGCGCTTTAACGGCAAGGCTGTAGCGATCGAGTGTGACATCTCAAATCTTGATGCACTCGATGCCTTGGTATCCGATTCGGTAGCGGCGTTTGGACGTCTCGATATCCTCGTCAATAACGCGGTCACCACAAGCATCAATACGCTCATGGATACGACCCTTGAGGAATTCGATAAAGGGCTTCGCGTCGGCCCAATGGCCACGTTACGACTCATGCAGCTGGCCCAGCCCCACCTCCTGGAAGCGGGTGATGGCAATATCATCAACTTGGCCACCGCGGCCGCAAAGCGCTGGGACAGCTCCACCTATGGCGTGTACGCGGCAGAGAAAGAAGCTATCCGAGCGCTATCGCGTGGTGCCGCCTGCGAATGGGGCCCAATGGGGCTCCGAACCAACTGCATTTTGCCGTTAGCTAAATCACCCGCTCTTGAGATGTGGGAGCAATGGCGGCCAGAGGAAGCTGCCGCCTTCGCCGAAACGGTACCGATGAAGCGTATTGGCCACTGTGAAGACGACATTGGCGAGTTCGTCGCCATGCTTTGCTCGCCAGAATCGCGCTACGTGAATGGACAGTCCATTGCCATCGATGGTGGTCAGGTCAATATGGGCTAGAGCAGTCCGGTCGCTCCGCTGCTCACTTCACAGAAGCGCCGCCATCCACACTGAGCAGTTGCCCCGTGATGAACGATGCGCGATCGGAGGCGAGGAAACACACCGCCTCTGCGATTTCTGAAGGCTCGCCCAAGCGACGCATGACAGCGGCCTGCTTTAGGCCCTCGGCAATCTTGGGTTGTTCTTCAAAATACTTTTCGACGCCCGGTGTGCGAATGACGCCCGGGAGATACCGCGTTAATTCGAATCCCTTTGTGCCCATACTCCGATGCTGAGCTCTTAGTCAGCAAGTTCACGCCGCTCTTGGCAGCGGCGTAAGCGGTGTTATAGGGCTGACCACGGAGCGAAGCGTTCGATGAGATATTCACAATACTGCCACCAGACGCCTGCCCCAGCATGGCCTCAATCTCGTGTTTCATGCACAAAAAGGTGTTGGTTAAACAGAGATCTAGCGTCTGATCGAAGACCGCCTTGTCGAAGGTATGAATCGGGCCGGAGCCCCGGCTAACAGCCGCACTGTTACAGGCCACATCGAGCGATCCAAACATTTCTACAGCTGTTTGAACCATGGCTGCCACACGCGTTTCATCGCTGACATCAGCCGTGAAGACCGCTGCCTCGCCACCCGCGTTTTGAATAGTGTCGACGGTTTCCTGCGCTGTCGCCTCGTTGAGATCAACCACCAAGACGCGCGCGCCCTCTGATGCCAGCTTGATCGCGATGGCTCGCCCTATTCCAACCCCAGCACCGGTCACCAGTGCCGCTTTTCCTTCCAGCTCAGCCACAGCTCTTTTCACCCCAATCGTAGTAATGGTCAATTTAGACTAAGTATCACAGAGCGTCCGTATTCCACGCTCGCACGCTTCGTTCTATCTTGTGCACGGTGTCGCCCACAAACTCAAATGGACTACTCCATCCTTATTTCGACGATTACCCGCTAAGGAACATGCTGTGATTACCGATTACTTCCGTCTCGAGGGCAAAAAAGCGCTGATTACCGGTGCAGGCAAAGGCATCGGCGCTCGCATTGCCACCGCATTCGCCGAAATGGGTGCCGATGTGGCACTACTCGCCCGAACCGAGTCTGACTTGGATTCTGTCGCACGCGAGGTGACCGAACTTGGCCGAGAGGCCTTAACCTTCGCTTGCGATGTCACGGACGAGACTGCACTGGCAGGCGTCGTCGAAAAGCTGACCGAGCACTGGGGCAGTCTGGACATTCTGGTGAATAACGCAGGCGCTCCGGGCCAGGGCTATGGTTCGCTGAAAAAAGTCACCAAAGCGCGGTTTGTTAACACCCTGGACATCAATCTCACCTCTGCCTACACACTGACCCACCTTGCACTGCCGCTCCTACAGGCGGCACCGTCAGCGAGCATCGTCAATGTGTCATCAGCACTCGGATGGATGGTCGACAAGAACTTTGCCGCTTACGGAGCCGCAAAGGCAGGTATGGATCAGATGACCCGTATTCTGGCCTACGAGCTAGCGCCCAGCATCCGTGTTAATGGCATTGCGCCCGGGGCGATTGAAACCCCAAGTACCGCCTTCATCACGCAGAACGAAGATGTGTACAACGCCACCATTCGCTGGATCCCGCAAGGACGGCTGGGACAACCCGACGACATTGCACTGGCCGCGCTGTACCTTGCATCGTCAGCGGCCGGTTTTGTGAGTGGTAAGGTCATCGAGGTAGACGGTGGAATGGCCGCCCTACCCGGGACCGCCATCGAGGCAAAGATCCCTCGCTGAGGAACCCAAGCACCAATAACGTTTAGTCAAAGAAGAAAAACAGGAATTACTGATGGGAAAATATGTGCTTACCGGGGGTGCCACAGGCATTGGCGCTGCGATCAAGCAACAGCTGCTGGACCAGGGCCACGACATCGTTGTCATTGACCTCAAAGACGGTGATTACCTCGCCGATTTGGGCGATCCAGCAGCCCGAAAAACCGTCATTGACCAGGTCAAAGCGGATCATCCCAGCATTGATGGACTGATTACCTGTGCCGGTGTGGCATCACAGTTCCCCAATCCAGCCAAAATTCTTCAGATTAACTACTTTGGCACCGTAGAGATCATCGAAGGATTGTCCAAGAATATTGCGAGCGGTGGGCGTGTTGTCGCCATCAGCTCTAACTCCGCGCCGATGAGCACGCGGCCAGATCTTATCGACGCCATGCTCGGCGGTGATGAAAACGCTGTTGTCGGCATGGCCAGTGACCTGCACGGCCACGAGTGTTACGCCAGCAGTAAGGGCGCTGTGGCTCGGTATATGCGACGTAAAGCCCCCGAACTTGCGAGACAAGGTGTCACGTTCAACGCCGTCGCACCCGGCTATATTCAAACGCCAATGACAAAAGCCGTTGAGGAAAGTGAAGAGTACGGTGAACTCATCAAAGCCTTCATGGATTCGATTCCCATTGGGAGACCGGGCCAAGCCGATGACGTAGCGAATGTCGTGCTATTCCTGCTGTCACCACAGGGAAGCTATGTAGCCGGCACAACCATCTTTATCGACGGCGCCCATGACGCCATGATGCGGCCCGACGCCAACCTGTAATACCGAGCCCGAGCTCGATACCTTGGGCTTTGGGCAACATAATAAAAACGAGGAGTTTCCATGAAGGTCAGTCAGCAAGTATCGCGCGCATCGCTACCCGGCATGATCCGTTGCGGCCTCGTTGCGCTGTGTTTGTCAACGCACTGGGCCGCAGCTGGCGAGGAGGCCATGCCCTGTACGGTCTCGTCTGATACCAAGCTTCCCTTCTTCGGGGACCTGCATATCCACACACGCTATTCGTTCGATTCCTATCTCTCCAACCAGAAAAACGATCCCGATGGCGCCTACGAATACGCCAAAGGACAAGTCATTACCTTGCCCGATGCCTACGGTGATCAAACGCTGAGCGCACAGATTGACCGGCCCATCGATTTTGCTGCAGTAACCGATCACGGTCAGTTTCTGGGTGAGGTAGCACTGTGTGACAGTGATTGGACCGAGCCCGGGTGGTGGGCGCCGGTCTGTATCCTATCTCGCACCCAGAACCTGTGGGTCCAGCTTTACGCAGCGAGTCTCTGGACGGTATCGGGCGGCATGGAGGGCGAAGCGCCTAAGCGAGGTATGGTCTGCTCGCTTGGCGATTGCGAGGCGAATGCCCTGTCCACCTGGGAAGACATTCAGGCGGCAGCAGAACGACATTACGATCGCTCAGAGGACTGCAATTTCACCACCTTTGTTGGCTACGAGTACACGCAGGGACAGGAGATGGCGAATCTGCACAGGAATGTCATCTTCAAAGGCGAACAGGTGACGCGCCTACCGATTTCCGTCTTTGAAACCGATAGCTCGGTCCCCGAGCTATGGCGCCAACTCCGATCCCAATGCCTCGAGGCCGATGGCGACTGCGATGTCTTAGCCATCCCTCACAACCCCAATCTGGGCGGCGGACTGATGTTCCCAGACCCCGCAACCGAGCAGGAGGCCATTGACCGCCTCGAGATCGAGCCACTGGTGGAATTGGTACAACACAAGGGTGCCTCGGAGTGCCGCTTTGATCGCATGGCGGGCATTGGCATCGACACCGAGGATGAGTTGTGTGACTTCGAGCAAATACCGTCCGATAACCTCGCCATGCTGGGCAGTGTGAACGGCAAGATGTGGTCTGACCGAGGCCTTCCTGTCGATGTTGCGAGCTTCCATCGCCGAAACATGATGCGCAATGTGCTCAAAGATGGGCTGGCGCTTGAGCAGGACAGTGGGCTGAACCCGTTCCGGCAGGGCTTTATCGGCAGTACGGATACCCATACCGCCACCTCCGGCGGTGCGATGGAGAAAAACTACGTCGGACACCTCGGGTCTCGAGACGCGACCTTCAGAAATCTGCAGGACCACTTCGTCTCGAACCCCGGTGGTTTAGCTGTGGTGTGGGCCGAGGAAAACCGAAGAGATGCCATCTTTGAGGCCATGCGCCGTCGTGAGACCTATGCGACGTCGGGCACTCGACCTATCGTTCGGTTCTTTGCCGGGGACTATGACGAAAATCTCTGTGAGAGCACGGATGCGTTGGACAAAGCTTACTCAGCGGGTGTTCCCATGGGTGGCGTGCTTGAGCGCACCGATAACGACGCTCCCCCTAAGTTCTTCATCAGCGCCCAGCGTGATCAGGGCACTGACATGTATCCCGCTAATCCACTTGAGCGAATTCAGATCATCAAAGGCTGGGTCGACGATGCAGGGGAGACGCACGAGCGGGTTGTCGACGTCCTCGGAGAGGAAACAGTCGGTCTAGGCGTCGATATGAATAGCTGTGCGGCGACCGCGCCCGGTCATGCAAGCTTGTGCACGGTGTGGGAGGATCCCAGCTATGTCAAAGGCGAGTCCGCGTTTTACTACGCTCGCGTTCTAGAAACACCCAGCTGCCGCTGGAGCACGCTTCAGTGTCAGGCTGCCGGCGTGAATCCTTTGTCAGATAGCTGCAGTGTTCAGGCGGAAAAAGCTAACCTTCTCGCCAATGATAATGGTGACTCAGGCGATATTTACGGCGTCTGCTGCACCAATCCAGAGACGGACCCCTTCTACTCGCCCACCATTCGCGAGCGAGCCTGGACGTCGCCTATTTGGCTTTCGACGACTCGCTAGCGAGATGCAGAAAGACGGGGACTTCTCCACCGCCATCGACCTCAAGGTTGGCACCGGAGATATAGGCCGCTCGCTCTGAACACATCAGTAGTACCGCGTTGGCGACATCCTCTGGAGAGGCCATACGTTTCAGGGGCAACATCTCGGCGACCCGCTTGAAGCCCTCCTCACCGCCGTAGTGTTCAACGCCCGCCTCGTTATGAACCAAACCCACAATCAAGGCGTTGACGCGTATTTTGGGACCCCACTCCATGGCCAGAGATTTTGTGACATTGAGCAACCCAGCCTTGGCCGCGCCATAAGCTGCGGTACCCGGTGAGGGACGCGCTCCGCTGACGCTGGCGATGTTTACAATCGAAGCCACACTATCGCCCCGCTCTAACAAACTGTGAGCTTGCTGGGAGAGCACAAGGGGTGCCAATAAATTCAGCGATACGATTTTCTGGGTGAGCTCAGGGCTCGCTTGAGCGGCGGCGACCGGTGGACCACCGCCCGCATTGTTAATCAGGATGTCCAGGCGCCCATACCGTTCCTCGATGGTATCGATAACAGCCTGCGATGCGGCCGCGTCGCGAATGTCCGCACTAAGGAAGGTGGCGACTTTTTCATTGTGGGCAATGGGCTTAGCGGGCTCACGACGACCCACGGCCATCACCTCGGCGCCCTGACTCAGCAATGCTTCGCAGATAGCACGGCCAATGTGACCGGCTCCCCCGGTGACCAGGCAGACCTTGCCTTTTAACTCAGACATTGTTGTTTCCATCACGAACTATCTCACCACACACAGCTTAGGCCTCACACTCGCACTACGAGACGTCGACTTCATCGTCTGAAACAATGATGCCTCGAACACAGAATATGGCACAGTACGAGTTCATCGTCGCCTTGGCTAAGTCTTTACCTGAGGCAGGGCGGGATCATGTATTGGGCGAGTTGGCCCTTATTGCGGATTGACAGGAGATTGGCATGTCCAAAACCATTATCGAATCACCCTCTGACCTCTATGACCTTGTAGGTACAACCTTGGGCCCGAGCCCCAGCATGGAGATCACGCAAGAGCGTATCAATCAGTTCGCTGATGCAACGGGTGATCACCAGTGGATTCATATTGATGCGGAACGCGCCGCCAAGGGTCCGTTTGGGGCCACTATCGCCCACGGCTACCTCACGATGTCGCTGGCCGCTAAGTTCATGCCGGAGATCATCGAAGTCCGCGGTATCGCAATGGGAGTGAACTACGGGACGGAAAAAACACGCTTCCCCTCCCCCGTGACGGTCGGTTCAAAGCTGTCCGCAACCGGGACCGTGGTATCGGTAGAAGAAGCGAGTGGCGGTATCAAAATGGTGTTGCGGATTGTCATGCAAGCCGAGGGTGCCGAAAAACCCGCCTGTATTGTCGATGCGATTAGCGTTTACTTCCCTGCCTAAGACGCAGAAGTACAGCAAGAAGAGGTGGTCTGGCACGTTGATCCAGATATAAAAAACCCCGCTTTAAGCGGGGTTTTTTATGAAAACCTGACAATCAGACCTTGAACACGCGCTTGGCATTCTCACGAAGAAACTTCGGCCAGACTTCATCCTTAAACGGCACATTGGGCATGTCACCAAAGATACGCTCCAGCGAGAGTCCCATGGGGAAGTAACCCGCATACATAATCTTGTCAGCACCGCGCGTGTTAGCGAAGTGAATGATGTCTTTCGGGTAGTGCTTCGGTGCGAATGCGCTAGTCATGTAATAGAGGTTTTCGTACTTCAACATCAGCTTCCATGCTAGATCTGTCCATGGCTCAGCGCCATGCTTCATCACAACCTTCAACTCCGGGAAGAACCAGCAAATTTCATCAAGGTGCTCGACTTTCTGTGGCTCCATGGGAATTCGGGGCCCGGGTACGCCAACGCAGGGACAAAACGGGATATCCAAATCGATGCAGGTAACGAAGATCGGGTACCACTTCTTATCGGACAGCGACACCTGAGGGCATAGACCCGACGGAAAGGCATTAACCGACTTGATGTCATATTCCTCTTTGAGGCGGCGAATCTTTCGAACCTCATCCATACCGTTATTGGGATTGCAGTCATAGGACGCGAAGAAACGGTCAGGATGTTTTTTCACCGCCTCACACTGCGTCTCGTACTGCCCTTCATCAACCCCCAGCATGGCCTTTTCAATATTGAATTCATCCATCTTCTCGAGGGTGTAAGCGATGTAATCATCACGCTTACCAACCTTGGGAAGGTCTTTGAACATGTATTGCGCCGGCATTTGGAACATCTGACGGCTCTGCTCGTCCATCAATAAGGGACGAATAAAGTCGTAGAAGTTCGAGGTGTCGTCATTGGGAACCGCCAACATCAAATCGATGACTGGCACATCCGTCGGCATGGGCATGAAACTATCCTTGCTACGTTCGTAATAGGGTTACGTTACTCGCTGACTGCGATTTATGCATCACCCGAAAGCATGGGGTAATCGCAATAACCCGCGGCGCCCTCGCCGCCATAAATCGTGCGCTTATCCATTTCGTTAAAGGGACCACCGCGTTTGAAGCGCTCCACGAGATCAGGATTGGCGATGTACAGCCGTCCAAACGAGACGGCATCGACCAGGCCATCCCCAATACTCGTCTCAGCTTCTTCGGCGGTGAAGCTATCGCTGCCAATTAAAGCTCCCGAGTAATGGGCTCGTGTCAAAGCCAAACTATCGATACCCGTTGAAGCCATCCTGATGGCGTGCACCCAAGCAACACCCTTGAGTTCAGCCAACTGCAGTAGTCCGGCATAAGTCACTTCGGGGTTCGCATCGACATGGTCGTTGTAAGGGTTACCCGGTGAAATCCGTAGACCCACCCTTCCAATACCAATGGCAGTATCAAGGGCGTCGAGCACGCGTTCAATAAAGCGCAGCCGGTTGCTTAATGAGCCACCGTATTCATCACCTCGGTGATTACTGCCCGAGGCAAGAAACTGGCCCGGAAGGTAACCTGACGCACAGTGGAGCTCGACAGCGTCGAAGCCCGCTGACAGGCAACGCTCCGCGGCCAGTCCATAATCTGCAATCGTCTCGTCGATGTCCTCTAGTGACATGGGCTCAGGCGTGGGCATGGCCTTCATACCCCCCTCCGTAAAAATCTCGGCACGCGCAGCGATGGCCGAAGGTCCCAAGAGACGAGTACTCGCTGCCTTGTTGTCAGGGTGACCAACGCGACCGCAGTGCATCAACTGGCAGGCGATCTGCCCACCGGCCTCATGCACAGCGCGTGTCACACGCGACCATGCGGCGACATGTTGCTCGTTACATATGCCCGGCGTCCGGTTGTAACCCTTACCATCAAAGGTAGGATGGGTTCCCTCGGTAATGATCAGACCCGCGTTAGCGCGTTGCGAGTAGTACTGCTCGTGAATTTCGGAGACACAGTCATCCGCTTGAGAGGCCCGGCTGCGGGTCATGGGCGCCATGACCACCCGGTTCTTGAGCTCGAGGTCCCCCATCGACATGGGTGAAAGCAGTCGATCGATCGCCATAAATTAATCTCTATCGCGTGCGAATACTGGGATCGTCAGATCCGCCACGCATGGTTTTCAAAAATTGTTCGACAGGCGCTGGCGGAGCGACCGAAGGCAAAGCGTCAGTGGGCGGTTCAGCCCAAAATGTCTGCCAACTGGGGAATAAGCTGTGGAACGCACCCTCATAGAAGTCTCGGTCAGGCCAGCGCATTTTGTTATCGCCGTAAGGCGGTTTGTTCAGATCTGTGGCATACCAGTAGCAAGGTAAGCGACGTTTGAATAACCACCGCCCGTCAATCCGCTGATAGTGATCCCAGTAAATCATCTGCATGATGACCCACTCGCAGCCCCCGTCTTCAGTGGGGGTTTCATGCTCGTTTTTCGAGTACACCACGCCCACCGCACTGTCAGGATCTTCAAACTCGATAATGTGGTTGCCAATATGATGCGACGTGCCCGTGAACTGCACCCGCAAGGTCTCATCCATCCACTGTTTAAAGTGCGCTCGGCCTACTTTGTCTTTTCCCACACGGACATCTTCGGGGAATAAATTGACCATGGCGTCCAAATCGCGCATATCCAATGCCAAGGAATATTTGGCTGCAAGCTGACGAATCTCGTCGAGAGACTCCAAACGGTCGATCCTGGCTAACAATGCTTCATCTGGCATGAATATCTGTCCTTGTCATTACCATCGGGCCCTATTCATCTACTGCGCTGTGGCAACATGCCGGCCCGCGCGGCGGCCCGAAAACGTCGCATCACCAACGGAACTGCCAGAGGCATACCCGTCACCACGGCGTGGCACGCCGCAGGCGGTTCGTCCCGCCGCATATAGGCCGTTGATAGCAGAGCCCTCTGCGTTTAAGACGACACCATCGACCGTCGTATCCAACCCGCCCAGCGTAAAGTGAGGAAGGAACGCACCGGCACCGGGTGTGCAGTCGAGCGCAACAAAAGGACCCGTCAGCGGTTTCAGCCAGGCATCTGACTTGTGAAAGGCTAGATCAACGCCGGCTTCAGCTGCCTCGTTATAACGCGATACGGTCTCCAGTAAAGACCCCGTCGGCAGGTCGAGTTCATCAGCCAGCTCGTCAATCGTTTCACCTGTGCCCTTGACCGGGGCCGCAAGCCAACTTGCCGTTTCGTAATCCGCGTAGTCGTCAACATTGAGCACCAGATACACGGGGAAGGTCTGCTTCACGAGATAGCAGCCAATCCTGCCGTGATACGCATCTTCGTTAATAAAACGCTGCCCCTGACCATTCACAAAGATGCCGTGTGTCAGTGTCGCCGGTGGATAGAACGGGACGCTCAAAAAACCTTCGTGCATGTTGATGGCACGCGCACCTACGCTGAGGCCCATCTGAATACCACCACCGGTATCGTTTGGGTTGCCAATTGGCACGGTGCCCGCTTTTGCCAGTTCAGGCGCATAGCGCTGCATCATTTCCTGATTCATGACGAAACCGCCCGCACAGAGCACCACACCCTTGGTGGCGCGGTAGCATCGCTCTTCCATGTCCTCGCGAACCACGAGACCCACAATCCGTTGCTCCGGACCAAACTGATCGACAATTAAACGCAGTGCCCGCGCTTCGAGGTGAACGTTGATGTCCCGTTGCTCGACCGCCTCAGTCAGTATTTTTACGAATAAGGGACCACCGTTATCCCCCTCCACGTAGAGGTTGTGCCCGCGGGGGGCCGGCTTGTACTTATCGACGTAGGGCCATGCCTTTTCACTACCGGTATAAAGCAGGCAATCGTCAGTCAACGCCATCATCGCGCGCTCAGGGTATTCGGACATTTTGAAGGGAACACCCAGCGTCATTAACCAGTCGAGATGATCAGCACCGCCATCAGCATAGGCACGAACCTTTTCAGGGTCTGCCTGGGGCCCATTGGAGTCCATCAGGTAGCCGTAGACGTCGTCAGCCGAGTCGTCATAGCCGACGGCTTTTTGCACCTTCGTTCCGCCACCCAGATACAGCTCGGCTGAAGACAGCTTGGTTGACCCACCACTCTCAGACGCCGCCTCAAAAATGGTGACCGATGCGCCGTTATCAGCGGCCTCGATGGCAGCACAGGCACCCGCACCCCCGAAGCCAACGATGAGTACATCGCGGGTCTCCGTCCAGGTTTTAACGTCAGCTTCTAGAATCGGTGCAAAGGACACAGCCCTCTCCCAGTCTTTTTTATTGGTATAGCGTCAATGTAGCGCCTCACCTCGGCGCGCTCTCCCTCCGTTTGGACGATACCTCACACTTGCGAAGACTGCCCGCACAAGCGACCTTAGGCGCCGCTGACAGAACAATGAAGGACCCTCGCCATGCAGTGGTATACCGGAAATACGCTCTACGACACCTTACTCCTCATCGGCTTTGCCTATGCAATCCTGGTCATGGTGTCGAGCTTCTTTGGCACCGCGGCCTATGGTGGTCGTTTTGGCGGGGGTAAGCGTTCAAAGGGTATCAAGCTTGGCTCAAAAGCCGGATGGATCCTGATGGAACTCCCGGGGCTACTGGTTTTCCCCATCGTCTTCTTCATGGGTCCCAACTCAGACCAGACCGTCCCCCTCTTCTTCCTAGCCGTCTGGATGTTCCACTACACCAACCGCGCGCTTGTCACGCCCATGCTGATGCGCGTACAGCCTGGATCAACCGCCAGCTTCTCCCTGGGCGTTGTGATCGCTGGCTGGATTACATTGTTTCTCCATGGCTACTTCAACGCCGCCTATTTGACGGAGTTCGGCACTCAGTACACTACCGAGTGGTTTAGCGACCCACGTTTCCAAATTGGCCTTGCTATTTACGCCTTCGGTTTCACGCTGAACGTCCACTCGGATAGCATTTTGCGGAATTTGCGATCTCCGAACCCCAGTCCCGACGAACCGCGTTACAAGATTCCTTACGGCGGTGGCTTCAAATGGCTGACCTGCCCACAGTATTTTGGTGAGATCCTGTCATTCACTGGATTTGCCATCATGGTTTGGAACCTAGGCGCAGTGTTTGTTCTCGCAATGACAGCGGGCAACCTGATTCCCAGAGCGCTTTACACCCACAAATGGTTCCACAAGAACTTCGATGACTACCCGAAAGACAGAAAGGCGGTTATCCCAGGGCTACTCTGACAAGGGCATCAGAAACCACTGCAGCGCAGTCCTCAATAGCAGACACCTCAGGGCTGGTACCAAATAGCAGAGCTGATCGCCCGCTCCTGAATGGCTACTGGCTCCATCGGCTCCATGCCCAACTGCGAGGCGTCATAGGTCGACCATCGCGGTGTTGGGATCTCGAGGACGCGAAGGTAATAAAACGCCTCCTGCTGGGGATCAAAGTCTGGATCGCGCCACTGCGCGCTGAGCTGCGGCGCTCCAATCTCATTGGTGTAGGTCGCGGTTTTCGGGTCCACCGTTGAGCCCACGGACGACAGTTTTCCCGTATCTGGGTCAACAATCCGATCATCCGACCACGCCAAATCAAAAATCGCCTCATGACTAACCCCTTCAGCATCAACCCAGCCTTTAATCATCTGGATTCGGTCCAGATTGGCACCAATTGGATCGCGCTGGGCGACGGCAATAAATTCCGGAGCCAACTCCGCTCCAGGCGCCACTGGTAGATCGCCACCCATGGGTACTCCGTAGGCACGACCCAGGGCGTCGACATCTGGGTCTATTGCCGACCCATCAGGAAACCCCCAACCACCAAACAAGCTGACCGTGATGCGCGGTCCGGAAGTGGCAAATGTTTCACGTCGTTGCATAGCATCAAACAACGCTTCACGCGTATTTTCAGGCGCCCAAACGGCCGCCAAACCGCCCGACCCCCACTTTCGCGCCGGCGTCAGTATGTCTAATCCAAGACCCGCAGCACCGGTTCGAAGACCGGCTGATCCATCCATCATTGGCAACTTACCGGTGTAGCCTTTTTCATCACTGGGCGATGTGGCGTTGTGACTGTCACTCGAGCCGATAACGCCAAATTTCAGTGGGTTGAAACCCTCACTGTGGGCCATCGATATTCCCCCACGCAACGCATCACGCGCGTAGGCGCCTTTCACACTGGTCAGTGTCATTTCTCGCCCGGGTACCGTTCCCGCAATCTCAAAATCGGCAAATTCATCGAGGCTCGAGAGCAGCGGGTGCGTATCGGAACTACCTTTGATTTGTAGAATCTCGCTGATGGGCTCGAGTACCGAACGATCAGCCGGCGACAGCTCGGTTATGGGCTCTCCCGAGCTACCTGTGATGCGGTAGGCCATACCCTCGCTCAGGTTGGGGTTGTGTGGGATAGCCATGACGCGCCGGCCCTTGGCCCGTTCAGAACGAAGGAAGACCCATAAATCAGGCGGTGTGGGACCGTCGATCGAGCTAAACGGAATCTCGGGAAGATCGTCGCCACCGTAAATCACGTTGCGGTGCAGATGCGTTCCAACATCACCCGCATCGGCTGACCATTCCCAGCCGGGGAAGGTGGTAAACACCCCTGGCTCGTAATGTAGCTCGGCCGCCGTCACAATTTCTTCCCATGCGCTTTTATTGATTGCAGGATCGACGCCCTCAAGATCGAGCTTGAAACCGTTCTCGCGAATCAAACTCATAATCTCCCACCAGGCCTGAGTGATGGTGAGCCGATTTTCGTTGCTCAATAAGTCCGCGAGACGCTGTCGCGTGGTCGGAACATCCAGACCCGATAGCTTCGCCTGCCCCAGATACTCGGCGTGATCGGTGACCGCGGCAAAATCAAGCGGTCGAGCGATTGTGACTGGATACCCGGCGCCGTGCTCAATCGTTGCACCTTTGGCGAAACGATACACATCATCCGGCACAGCCCTTACGCCCATCGTGAAGGCATCGCTCGAAAGTGACGTGTGGATGTGCAAATCACCCCAGTACACGCGCTGCTCACCCTGAGCAGGGGCTGGTTCGGTTGTCATAGGCTCGTTAGGCTCGGGCCCTTTGAGCGAGGGATCCTCTATCGGCGACAGCGTAAAGTAAGCAGCAAGTAGCGCCGCGAGCAACAGCAGACCGAGCAGCTTAATTTTGACCCCGCCAGCCTGCCCATGGGTTGGCTGCCCTCCTGTTTGTCGTCTTCCTTTCATAGTCAGACAGACCCAATCAGTAAATAACGGCAGGCGACCGATCGGGCGGACCACCCAACATGTCGCGGTGCGACGGTCGGTATTCGCCAGCATCGCTTATTCCCAGCTCAACACCCAGCTCTGCGCCGACCACGGTTTTACCCGCGTAGCGCTCGATGACATCACCGAATGCTAGGGCATGAAGCAAGTGACCTGTGTACTCGGGGTTCTCGGCGACCTTCATGATTTCCTCGTACTGCTCCGGATGCACCTCAGCCGCCATCAAGGCACGTTCGGTTCTCAAGGGCCCCATCCAGATCGATACGGCGTTGACGCCTGTCTCGGAGAGATCGTGCTGCATGTCGTGCGCAAACTTATCGATACCGGCTTTTTGAGCCCCGTAACCCGGACCGTGCATATAGCAGTTCGCACCAAAGGACGAGCCAAAGGCGATCAAACCTGAGCCCTGTGGGACCATGATTCGGGCGGCATGCCAGCTCGCCACATAAGCCGACCGAAGGCCCACGTCTAAGATCCCAACGGCATCCAGCGGCTTCTCCCAGAACGGTTTTGGCGTAATGAGCTCTGGATGAATCATGGTGGCGTTGTTCACCAGGAGATCGAGACGGCCTGATTCAGCCTCGATCTGGGCAAAGACGGCCTGTACGCGCTCGTCATCAGCATGATCACAGCGAACAGCAATCCCCTCACCCCCTGCAGCGGTTACCTCAGCGGCTGTACTGTGAATCGTGCCGGGCAATGCCGCGCCGTCCCAACCTCGCGCTTCGCCCACCGTTTCAGCACGCCCAGTCACATAGACGCGCATGCCGTAGCTACCCAGCGCTCGCGCAATACCTGCGCCCGCGCCGCGGCTTGCGCCTGTTACGAGTGCCACTGGCCTGTCTGATTTCGCCATACTTTGCTCCTCGCCTTATTCCGTATTTTGCCTTGACACGAGCTGCTCTGCTCGACTAACCAGGCTGTCCGTCATTCCTTTGAAGCCATCGTGTAACGGCCCACTCAACATCGCGCCAACCAGTGGTGATAACCAGCCGTTGAGCTCAAAGGTTGACCGATAAAGGGTCCGACCATCGCCGATAGACGCAACCTCATGCTGCCGATAACTGTGCAAGAGCGGACCTACGGGCTTCATGCGATATTCGAAAAGCTCACCGGCAACGACCTTGGACACAAACTCCACTTGCTCGCGCTGCCGATCGCCTAATTGGACGGTCATCGCAATGGGGGCACCTACTCTGAGCTCACTCTCACAGGCGAGCACAAAGGGGTTCCACTCAGCATAGGCTGCGAAATCGGTAATCACGGACCAGACAAGTTCTTTCGGCGCTTCAACCTCGCGCATGAATTCAATTTTCATAACCGCCTGACCCTCTCTCCTAGGCCTTTTCCTGGCCCTCTAAAATGGATCTATGTGTTGTTGCCATTGCTTTATTGTTATCTCAGCTGGCGGCTCACCTAAGGGTGCTAACGCACCGACGCGAGCACTTGGTTATCCTCAAGCTTATTCGCAGGCCGATGAATGCACCAGGTTCCCGCTGGGTGGTAAATGTACGCCACGCAGCTATTGCAGTTATCGCAAAGCGAGTCGCCGCCCTCATCCCGCCATCGATTAACTAGATCTGGCTCGCGTAATAAGGCCCTGGCCAACTGCACGGCCTCAAAGCCCGCGTCCATGCACTGAGCAACATTATCTGCCGACTTGACGCCGCCCAGGTAGGCTAAAGGCAACTTCACCGCCTCTCGGATCTTGGTTGAGTACTCCCAGAAATACAGCTCTTTGAACTCTATCTTTGGGACAGCAGCCTGGGTTGAGGCGATTGCCATCCCGCTCAAAGACCATTTACCAATCACGCGGAGCATGGCCTCCAAGTTCATATTGCTACCAAAGGTAAACCAGCCCGATTCAACGTTACGCCCCCCAGAGAGCACCAACATATCCGCTCCGGCAGCTTCAAGGACTTTGGCCGTCACGATGCCATCTTCCAGTTGCGCGCCTTTACTCCGGCCATCAGCCACATTGATCTTGGCGATGACAGCCATACGGTCTCCCACCGCGGCTTTGACCGCTTTCAACACCCGCGCCGGGAATCGCGCTCGATTCTCCGCGCTACCACCGTACTCATCGGTTCGGTTGTTATCCAAAGGCGAAAGAAATTGGTTCAGTAAGTAGCCATGACCCATGTGGATCTCAACCGCATCGAACCCAGCGTCGAAGCAGCGCTCGGCAGCGTTCACAAACAAATCAACCATGCGCGCCATGTCTTTTTCGTTCATCGCGCGGCGGAACATATTTCCGCGTAATAAACCAGCAGGATTGAAGCCTGATACAGAGCTCTGTAGGCGTTTAGGAATGAACACCCCCGTTACAAAGCTGCCGCCATGTGTAATCTGCGCCGCAATTTTTCCACCTGCCGCGTGAACGGCATCCGTAACCGCACGCAGGTCAGCCATAGCCTCGTCATGGATCCAGACTTGATCAGGCAGGGTTCGGCCGTCTTTCTCAACCGCCACATAGGCCATGGTTGTCATGCCAACGCCGCCTTTCACGAGCTCCTCGTGATGCATGCGCATGGCGCGCGTGGGGCGTCCTTTCTTCGACATATTTTCGTTTGCACCCGCTTTAATGAAGCGATTGGGCAAAGTAATAGGACCGAGTTTCAAAGGCTCATAAGCTGTCGATAGCATGCCGTCGTCCAACGATAAATCTCACAGCCATTGAGTATACCCACCCCTTCTACAAGACCATCGTCCCTTTGGAGGGTGGAAAGCGCGCCAAAGACGGGTAGAAAGGCGATAAGCATTGCGACTAATACAGACCTCTTTCCGAACCCGTCGCAGATGCCATCCGCTGGTATCGCGCACAGAACCTCTGACGCCGTAGGAGTCGACCGTGAAGAAAATTGCCCTATTTCTCGTTGTTTTAGCGGTTACCGCGACGGCCTTTACCGCCGGACGATTTACGGCTCCTGCACCACGCTTCGATGCACAAGCGATGGATGCCTCGAACCCCATGGATGCCGCCTTCGAGGAGTTTATTCAGGCACAACGAGATACCCTGGCGCTTTATAAGGCCCATGAAAATTTTGATGACCCCTTAGCGGCCGCAGAGGCATACCGTGGCGTGCTATACACCATTGTTGGCTCCATCAAATCGGGGGCGTTGATGTCGCATGACTACCCTCGAGCCATGCGAGGTGTCGACTGGACCAGTAAAGCAGGTCTCGACAATCCCGATAACAACTACTTTTTCGCCCTACTCGACGATGAAGGCAGCTACCGGCTGTATGGAAAGCGCGGCAATACCACTCAGCTCATTTTCCAGCTCGTTATTGGTGTCCCGGGGGTGGGTAACGCAGGCTCAAGTACCAATGTCGATGTGCTGTATGACGAGGACCTCGTCCTCGATGAAGACGGCAATTTTGAGATTGTTGTCAGCCCTGAGCGGCCCGATGACGCGAAAAACTGGATGAAAAACGCGCCGGGGGCCGAATCACTGCTAGTCAGATTCACCCATTCAGACTGGGAAACCGAACGCATTGACCCTTTATACATCGAGCGCCTCGACACCGATGGGGAGCCGCCCGTACCGTTGACAGCAGCTTCGATGGTTGCCGGTTTACAACGCACCTCGCAATCGATGTACGATCGAACCGCAAGCTGGATCGCGATCGCCGATCGCATGTGGTCGTTGGTGCCTAACAACTCCATTTTCAACATGCGGGTGACGCCCGGTGGTCTTGTTGGTCAGTACTCAGCCTTTGGTAACTTCAAGCTGGCACCTGATGAGACCATGCTCATCGAATTTGGGGATACTGGCGCCCCTTACATGGGAATTCAGCTGGGTAATCGTTGGTTCGTCAGCATGGATTATGAGAACCACACAAGCACCCTGAACATGACCCAGTTGGGTTGTCGTGAAGATGAGAGTCGCTGTTATGCACTGATCTCACTCGAGGATCCGGGTGTTGCAAACTGGCTCGATCCTGCGGGCCATGATGAGGGGCTCATTTTCATGCGGTGGCAGGGTCTTGACTCGCCACCCACTACAGCAGATCAGCCACGGACGCGCGTCTTATCCCCTGAAGAGTTAGCCACTTACTCCAAGGACCTTCCCAAGGTGTCGCCCGAGGATCGACGCAAAGCGGTTGAGGTCAGGCGAAGAGCAGCGCATGAACGCTTTGGCGGCTAGCGCCCACGGTGTTGCGCTAAAAGCCCTAAAAACCCTCAGCTTCGTGTGACGCCTTCCAGACGAGACCGGGGAACAAGCGTCGCATCATGACGCCAAATTTGGTCTGCTTTCCGGGATAGGCAAAGGGCTTGCCGCTCTCGAGGCACCGTTCGACTTCTGCAATCACCTGATCGGGCGTCAACGTCTCTCCCCTTGAGGGCAACTTGGGCACCACGGTAGCTTCTGCCTGACGCCACAGCGGCGTAGCAACCGCCGGCGGACACACGCAACAAAAGCGCAGACCACTGTCGCGATTTTCGTGATAAAGAATTTCGCTGTAATGCTGGACCGCTGCTTTACTCGAGGCATAAGCGCCCATGAGTAGACCGGGAATGATGCCGGTCATCGATGAGAAACTGATGAAGTCGCCGTAGCCTCGCTCGAGCATAGGAGGCAGTGCCGCTGTAGCAACATTGGCGAGCCCCCCGTAGTTGACCGACATCACCTTATTAGTGATACGCGGATCCTCTTCAACGAGACGCCCAAATGGCATGATAGCCGCGGCATTAATCACCCGCTCGACCGGACCTAAGGAGGCTTCGATATCGTGGAATACGGCGCTTACTGCTTCCGAATCCGTGATGTCGATCTCAAACCGGTGAACACTATCAAAGCCTGAGGCGGTATCGGCCATACCCTCGCTGTTCACATCGAGGATGGCAACGGTCGCTCCCTCGTTGGCAAGCTGTCGCGCCCAGGCTTGGCCCATACCGCTGCCACCCCCAGTGATGACTGCTAACTGACCTGTGAATGCCATAGTTCCCCCTCTCTCGCTTTTAACGCCTCATTTCTCCGCGCCGGCCTTTTTGCATTGGTTCTCGAAGTTGACTCTAAGGCTCCGGCGTAAATTCGATCGGCATCGATTTGATGGTCGAAATGAAGAACGATCGCATATAGGTAATATCACCCGCCAGTCGCGGATTCCGAAGACGCGGAAGCAGCTCTTCAAACATGATGCGCATCTCAAGACGCGCAAGGTTAATGCCAAGACAGAAGTGCTGCCCTATACCAAAGGAGCGAATCTCACGATTGAGCGTTGGCATGCGTTTCATTCGGTGGATATCAAAGGTGAGTGCGTCATCGCCAAAAACGTCTTCATCATGATTCACCGCGTGGTAATGCATGACGATCTTGTCGCCCTTACTAAATTGATAACCCTGCCACTCGATGTCCTGAGTAGCGGTTCGGCGCATAGCAATAAACGCCGTGTTGTAGCGCAACATTTCCTCGACAGCAGCGGGAATGTCCTCGGGATGATCAACCAGATGCTGCAATTGATCGGGGTTTTCCATGAGCAGTCTCAGACCATGTGCGATGGCAGTTCGTGTACTCTCGTTACCGCCAACCATTAGCAATATAAACACCCAAGAGAACATTTCATCGGTAATGGGCTGGCCGTCTATCTCCCCCTCGAGTAGCGCCTGTATCACCGGACCCGTGAACCCTTGACGCTGTTTCTGGGCAAGCTCGGCGGCGTAGATCATTACCTCAAACGAGGCGGTTTGCGCGTCCTCCATGCCGCCCGCGACATCCGGATCATCAGCAAAGGCCATGGTGTTGGTCCACTTGAAGAACTGCGCCCGATCCTCAAGAGGTACACCCAAGAGCTCGAGAATCGCCATCAGGGGTAGCTCAGCCGCTACTTCCTCTACAAACTCGCACTCGCCGCGGGATGCCACGCGATCGATAATCTGCTTGGCTTGTTGACGAAGCCAGGGCTCCATGGCCGCCACGGCCTTCGGTGTGAACGCATCCTTCACAATGCGCCGATGCGTGACGTGCTTCGGTGGATCCATTGCGATGAAGCTATTGGCGTTCATGATCTTGGTCACTTCGCGAGACGTCTCATCCGGCGGCTCCATAGGGAAAGGGCCCCTCGACTTCCGATGAGAATATTGCAGGGTTCTGTGAGACAAAATCCAAGGCATCGCGCTTCACCGCGGCCCAGTAAGGAACTCCGGTACCCGGATCCTCATAGCGTACAAAGCTACCCCGCGCGCGGGCCTCAGCTAAGGCTGCATAGGGCATGCCGTCACGATAGGCGTCGAGATCCAAAGGATGGGTGAATGGGCAGCCTGACATAGCTCTCTCCATTACGATTCTGTCGGACAATTACAGGGTAATACGCCCGTGCCTGCACTCAGACCTGCAATGCGCGTCGTCCAGCCTGAACGGACTAGCGACAGACCGAGGAACCTAATACTGGCTACTTGGGCTCATCGGCGCTTACACAGACCGCCGCCCGCCCAGCGATAGGGCTCGCAGTTGTAAATGAGTCGACCATTTTCGCCGTACTGCCAATCCAGCATGCGAATCGCATTTTTCGGTGGCATACCGCCTGATGGTTCGGGTTGAAGATCGCTGTCCTGCTGGGGGTAATCAGCCCAGTCAAGCGGCGCTCGCCAGCCCGGCGGTGGCATCAACTCGGACCGCGTCCCCGCCACAGGATAGAGATTGCGCCAATGACGGATTTCATTCGCCAGATCGGCCACCACATCCGGGTGCGCCTGAGCCAGATTCTGATACTCGTAAGGGTCTTCGGCGATATTGAACAGGAAGTTAGTGACCTCGACCGACGTAAAGCCTGTTTCGATTCGCTGAACCAGCTTCCATTCGTCATTGAAAGCCGTCACGTTGACGGTATTTTTAAAGGGCGACTCGGCAATAAAGAACAGAAGATTCTCTCGCGGAATGGCTTCAGCTTCCGTTAGCGCGGCTATCATGTTGCGCCCGTCCAGACGGTTATAGGTTGACGGCTCGATCCCAGCGGCGGCAGCGAGTGTCGGCAGGACATCCATCACCGACATGATTGAATCGACCCGACTACCCGCGGGGATCTGCTCAGGCCAGCGTGCAGTTGCTACAACTCGGATACCTCCCTCGAAGGTGTCACCCTTACCACCTCGCAGCGGCGCATTATCGGCACCACCCATAGCATAGACAGCGCCACCGTTATCCGAGAAGAACAGCACAATCGTGTTGTTAGCAAGTCCTTCGGCATCCAGCGTATCCAGCACCTTACCGATGGCTTGATCCATACCATCAACCACCGCTGCGTACATGGGGCGAGCGCTATCGCGTCCCGTCATTTTCGCCATGAAGCGTGTGTTGTCAGCCATTTTACTGCGTGACTTGCCGCGCTCATCGGGCATATCAGCGTACTTCGCCTGCAAGTCTTCGGGCGCATCGAGTGGTGTGTGTGGCGCAATAAATGGCATGTAGATGAAAAAGGGGCGTGTTTTATCCCGCTCGTCAATGTAGCGACTGACCTCGTCAGCCAGTAAGAAACTCTCATAGCCCTGGTCATCAATCGATACACCATTTCGCTGAAAGTCCTTACCGCCAAGGCTCGCAAAGGGAGGGTAAAAACCCACTTCCGTGTGCAAGTGGCCGTAGAAGTGCTCAAAACCCCGAGCATTGGGATGATAAGACTGCTGAGCATGGCCGAGGTGCCATTTACCCACCATCGCCGTCTGATAGCCGGCATCGAGGAACAGCTCAGGCAAGAACGTCTCTTCCGGGTGAATACCGTTGTTGTGCCAGGGCATGATGGTGGAATAGGCAACGCCCAGACGGATTGGGTCTCGCCCCGTCATCAGGGCCGCACGGGTGGGCGAGCAGATAGGTGTGGTGTAAAAACGATTGAGTTGCGCGCCCTCAGCGGCGATCCGATCTAGCGAGGGTGTTTCAATTACTTGGTTGCCATGAAAACCCACATCGGCCCAACCAAGATCATCTGCCACCATGACTATAATATTTGGCTTTTCGCTGGCCATCACAGCTGCCGACACCAGCATCATGATGGCGCTGAAGAAAAAGGCCCCTATTCGGACCATAACCCACCTTCCTTTTTTATTATCGTGCTGTGGCACACTGCATCTCACAGAGTATCGCGCAGACAATAAGAGTGAAAACCATGCGGGCGAGACATCTTCTAATCATTTTGGGTGTAGTTGTCGCCGTGTTGGTGCTGCCCAATCTTGATGCCTTACAGAGCAAAGCCCGCCAGACCATCGCGAGTGCAGCCGGCAAAGCGGCCGTGACCAACATGTCCGGGGTAGTTTCCGACAACAACGCCCGCGGTATCGCAGCCGCTGAATTGATTACGCTCCCTATCGAGGTGGATGAAGTGGCGCCCGGCGTGTTCCGGGCCTCGGGTGTCGGTAACACATTCGTCATTACCACATCGGAAGGCAACGTGATCTTTGATACCGGACTGGTGATTCAAGCCAGCGAGCAAATCCGTCAACTAAAAACGATCTTGGGTGATTTCGAACCAGTCAAAATAGTGTTGAGTCACAGTCATGCAGACCATGTCGGCGGCACGCGACTTTGGTCGGGGGAAAATACCGAACTCATCGCTCATGAGGAGTTTGAGGAAGAGCAGCGGTACCTGACAGAGCTAAACCCCTACCTACATCAGCGCAATCGCACCCTGTTCCCATGGATCCCCGAGACGCCCCGCACCCTGCCCGGCATGGACTTTCGAGGTTTGATTCCTGATATTCGTGTCGACAACGACATCCCCTACACCTTTACCCTGGGAGGTCGTCGTTTCGAGGTCCACGCGACACCCGGTGCCGAGGGTGCAGACAACGTGGTGCTTTGGTTGCCCGACGATAAGGTGCTACTCACCGGCGACTTCTTCGGGCCTCAGTTCCCACAATTTCCGAATCTCTTCACCATGCGCGGTGAAAAAATGCGAAAACCTGTTGAGTACATGAATTCGATTGATCACCTACTCAACCTGGAAATCGAGACCTTACTACCCAGTCATCTCGAACCGGTGCGAGGCGCCGATTACATCAGAGCAGGCATGATCAAGATTCGAGAGGCCGTCGATTTTGTCCACTCCGCAACTGTCTCCGGAATGAACGCCGGAACGTCACTATCTGAGCTGATGGTGGAAATTCGTTTGCCCGAGCGCCTCTTGCTGTCGGAAACCCACGGCAAAGTCAGCTGGGCGGTAAAATCGATCTGGGAGTATTACGCGACCTGGTTCCACTTTGACCGCACCAGCGAGCTGTATGCGACGCCGCAATCCGCGGTTTTGGATGATCTCGCCGGGATTATTGATGCGGATGCCGCGCTGTCGCTGGTCCGTGAGAAACTTCAGCGCAACGAACCCGAACAGGCCCTACTGCTTCTCGAGCTCTTTGAGGGGTTTGATACAGATCCTGAGCTCATGACACTTCTCATGGAACTTCGCGTCGAGGTTTTAAGCCAGCTCCGAGAGCGCGCCACAGTCACAGGTAACGATTACGAACTCTACTGGCTGGATAGCGAACTTGAAAAAGCACGCGGTGCATTGCCGTAGTTTGCAATAGGACCTGCATGTGGACTAGGACAAGGCCTATTCATGAGTTGCTCTCACCCATCCCGTCCCCTATGTTCATCGTAATAACGAAAACAGATCTGTTCAGATGAGGATGTTATGACTGACCGTTTAACCGTTGTTTCTACCGACTGCCACGCTGGGTTGCCCATCGCGCAGTACAAGCCCTACGTCGACAGCAAGTACCACGATTTCATCGACATGGCGGTGGATATCCAGATCGAGATGATGGACAAGGCCGAGCAGCAGTTCCTCATCAAGGAAATCAACGACGAGTGGCGTGCGCCCATCCAGCAGGAGTTGACCGGCGCTTGGGATTACAAAGAGCGTCACAAGATGCTGGCGAAGGATGGTATTGCGGCAGAAATTATTTTCCCGGATGGCATCACCGAACAGAACACGCCCCCATTCGGCGCGGGGTTGGGACTGTCGCCCAAAGACGCGGTACCTGAACTCCAGTGGGCAGGCGCCATGGCACACAATCGTTGGTTGTCAGAGCTGGTTGCCAATGATCCGAAGCGCCACTTTGGTGTCGCATCGATTCCCCTGTTATTTGATGTCGATCAAGCCGTGGAAGCCGTTCGTTGGTGCGCGGAAAATGGGCTCAAAGGTGTCATGCTACCCACCATGTGGGGCGAGCACGCGGCCTATCACGACGTGAAATACGATCCGTTCTGGGAAGCCTGTCAGGACCTTGGCATCGTGATTCATTTCCACTCGGGGCCGGCGCCGCATAGCGAATACTTTGGCGCTGCTTTCCCCAATGAAGATCGAAGTGACGAGCTACCCGGAGCCATGGGTGCTTACGTGTCTGAAGTCATGTTCTGGCTCTATCGACCGCTCACCTTCATGTTGTGGGGCGGCGTATTCGAGCGCTTCCCACGCCTCAAAGCGATGGTTGTCGAGGGTGGCACCATGTTCATGGTCCCTTCATGGCTGATGCTGCTTGATCACAACTACACCGATATTCAATTCTCGGCCAAGCTTGGCGACTTCCGCTCGCACCTCTCGATGGCGCCGAGTGAGTACTTCGCTCGCAACTGCGGCATTGGTGCCTCGTGCGTACCTCGACGCGACCTCGATATGAAAGATCAGATCGGAATCAAACAAATTATGTGGGGTAGTGACTTCCCGCATCCGGAAGGCACATGGCCGAACACGGCGCAGTACTATGTCGACACCTTCAAAGGCTTTGATGCTGATGCAGGTCGTCAGATTCTCGGTGAGAACGCGATTCAGTTTTACGGGCTGGATGGCGATTATCTAAACAGTTTGGCCGCTGACATCGGTCCATCTACCAGTATATTTAACGGCTAAGAACGGCACGACAGAGCAAAAAGAATAAGCAAGGAGACTGCACTCATGGAACTCATCGCTGTCTGCGATTCAAAAACAAACACAGCACCTGACTTCCCGATTGGCTGGTGGTCGGTTGCTAGGAGCCACGAACTCAAGCCCGGTGACGTCAAGGCTGTCAGTGCGCTCGATCGTGAGTTGGTGGTTTACCGGACCGAGTCGGGCGAGGCGCGGGTGCACGATGCCTTCTGTCCCCACCTAGGCGCACACTTGGGTGTCAACGGAAAGGTCGTAGGCGAGTCCATTCAGTGCCCGTTTCACGGCTGGCAGTTTGGTGGCGATGGCAAGTGCAACCACATTCCCTACTGCGACACCATTCCAACGCGCGCCAAGGTTCAGAACTGGCCGACCAGCGAAGTAAACGGTGAGATCTACATGTGGTTCCATCCCACAGGCGCGGAGCCCGATAGAGAAGTCCCCGTTATTGAGCAAATCGGCGATGAAAACTGGACTGAGCCCCGCCAGGTCGAATTCAATATTCCGGTCCACATTCAGGATATTGCTGAGAACTCCTGCGATCCCGAGCACTTCCAATACGTTCACAAACAGAATCAGACGCCACCGTCCTCGGTAGAGGTTGAAGACGATGGCGCCGTGCACCTTCGCTCGGAAATCGAAGCGCAGGGTATGAAGGGCGGACTGCACGCGACCATGTTCCAGCCAGGACTGGCGCGCGTGATGACGAGCTATGGCCCGGGTGCTGAAATGCTGGTCTATAACTCAGCACAGCCCATTTCACGTAACGAAACCCTGCTTCGCTGGACGCTGATTGTCCGCAACGAAATTGCAGAGTTTGTCGGCGATCAGGTCATGGACGGGATTATTGAGGGACTGTCGGACGACTACCCTATTTGGGAGAACAAGGTTCACCGCAGACAGCCCATTTTCTGTAAGGGCGACGAAACGTTGGTGTTATTCCGAAAGTGGGTGCGCCAGTTCTACCTACCTGAAAGTCCGCGAGGTCAGCAATGAGCGATTACTACCAGGGTAAGACCGCAGTTATCACGGGCGGTGCTAGCGGCGTCGGCCGCTCTATCGCCTTTGGGCTCGGGCGGGCAGGCGCCAATGTGGTCATTGGTGATGTCGATGCGACGGCGATGGAAGCAATCGCTGCCGATCTCGCCGCGGAGAATATTCCTCATCGGATTGAGCGCTGTGATGTCACGTCGACTGACAGTTTGCAAGGTCTGCTCGATGCGTCTCTCGAGGCGTTCTCGCAGGTTGATTTGGTGTTTGCAAACGCTGGTATTGGTGCAGGCGAAGCGGGTCCGATTTGGGGCTTCTCGGAGAAAGATTGGCAGTGGTGCTTTAACGTCAACCTATGGGGTGCTGTAAACAGCATCAATGTGTTCATGCCCTATCTCATTACCCGTACCGATCGAACACATATGATCATTACAGGTTCGGGCAACGGCGCTTACACGGTGCTGCCAGATGTGCCTATCTACACCGCTACCAAGGCCGCCGTGCACACCATTACCGAAAACCTTCACTACCAGGTCCAAATGGGTGGTCTGCCGGTCGTGGTGAGCGCGCTCTTCCCCGGCCCTCATGTGGTCGAGACGGGCCTCTTCAATTCAGGCCGAGTCCGACCCACTGAATTTGATAAAGGTGTGACCGGAAACGAAACCGGCATCAACTCTGTCGAGGACATGAAGCGCATGGCCGAAGAGTACGGCTTTGATCTCAAGACCACGCATCCCGATGAAGTCGCTGAAATGGCGCTCGCGGGTATACCGGATGGCAACTTTTGGCTGCTCGCTCACACCGATGAGAGCAAAGCCAAGGTACAGCGCCGGGCGGAGATGATCATTAACAAAACAACGCCGGTTCCCGAATCGGTGGGTTAACAGCCCTTTAAATCGCGAGGCCCTCTGTCCGAAGCACCTCGCATACTGAAATGAAGTTGCATAAAAGAACGATAAAAAAGGAAAAACATCATGAGTGACGCACAAGCCCCAATGGGCGCACCCGGCGACATCATCAACTGGCCGATGCTGAAGATTCACTACCGCACCGACCCCGAAGCCATCGCCGCCCTGCTCCCACCCGGTATTACGGTGGGCAAAGAACCTAACGTCAATCTAACGGTCTACAACTTCCCCGTGCCGGATGTACCTGAGTACGGTGTCGTCACGACGGTGAATGCTGACTTTGATGGCGTTGAAGGCGAATACACGCTGGGCTATGGCATCGATCAGGAGTCAGCCATCTTCATTTCGCAGGAAATGAACGGGCAACCCAAATACCCCTGCGAGATCGACTACCACCGCATTGGACCGATGGTGCGAGCAAAATGCACCCACCAGGGCTACACCTTCCTCGAGTTTGAAGGCATGAGCGAAGGCCCCACAGATCCGGGTGATGAGTTTGTTCAGAACGAGTGGTGGATCAAGGTATCTCGCGCGGTCAGCATTGGTGGTCCTGCGACGGGCTATGACTTCCCGCCCCATGTTGTACATGTTGCGAGCAAATACGGCACAGCCTGGAAAGAAAACGTGCAGGGGCAGCTAGTACTGCGCGACAGTCCTTGGGATCCCTTGGCCAGTAAGCTACCCATGCGTGAGCAGTTGTCGGCTTACCTGTGGTGGCCCATCTTCCTCGACCGTTCGGTGACCCTGTCGAAACCCCTGGACCCCGAGGCGTTCCTTCCCCATGCAGACACCATATCGGGCTCACGATGGCCCGGTGTCAACGGCGCGCCACCGAAGTAGCGCTCTATGAGTTCGTCTCATGATCTCGCCTCGAGGGTGCAAGCCCTCGAGGATATCGAGGCCATCAAGCGCCTCAAGGCGCGGTGGTGGTTTGCCTGTGATACCCGCGATCTAGCAGGTATGCGTGCCTGTTACGACGAAGATGATTTTCTGATCGATTTTGGCTTCATTGGTGAATTCACTGACATGGATGCCTTCATCGAGGTCTTCGAGTCCTTGGCCTGCCACCCCACACATGTCGATATGCACCACGGCACCGCCCCTGAAATTGAAATGACTGGACCGGATTCAGCGAAGGGACGTTGGCGTATGCGTTTTCAGCTGCTCGAGACCGAAAACAGGCAAATACAACTGATGAGCGGTTACTACGAGGACGTCTACGCGCGGGTGAATGGTGAGTGGAAGATGCGGGTATCGAAGTACACCTTGATGTCTAATCTTTTCCTCTCCTCGAGCGATGGGGTAGTGGCTATCGAACAGATTGGTAGTGCTCCCGGACTGGTTACCGAGCAAGCCTAGGCCCGACGATGAGTGTCAGCCGAGTTAAGTGGGAAGCCTTCTGCGATACGCTCAAACAGGCAGGCGAACTGCTCACCGCAGACGGCGTTCCGCAAGATGAGCAAACGCAGGCAGAAGGCCTCAGATACCTCTCACGCATGGCCCGCGCAGCACTCGAGTGGTACGTAGAGTTCAACGATCCCGAGTTTCCAGAGCTCTATAAACCCTCGCACGAGACCATCAAAATTGGCGCTGATAATCCCGATAACATCTACGAGAAAGCCGTCATCGACGGTCGCTATGACTACCTGCTCACAGGGCAGCGAGGTTCGGTCGACTACATCAGCATGGCCACCAGCAAAGGCAGTTATGCAGAGAATTTCAAACAAATTGAAACCGGGTTTCTCGACAGCAACGCGCTGATAACAGCTGACGATGGCACCTTCCAAATTGTCCTAAGCCAGCATGAGCATGAGGGCAACTGGCTACCGATCGATGAAGACAGCGAGTCACTGCTGATTCGACAAACCTTTTTAGATCGGGCGGCGGAAAGCCCAGCCGTTTTCCAGATTCGACGGCGCGACAGCGGCGCAACACCCGCGCCCCTCGACCTCGATAAAGCGACGGCTAATTTTGATAAGGCTATCGCGTTTTATCAGAACACACTGGGGCTGTTTGCTCGCTGGAGCCAACAGATCATCGAGCGTCCCAACACCCTACCCTTATGGGATCAGGCGTTCTGTCAATCGGTCGGTGGAGACCCCAATATTCTTTACTACCATGGACACTTTCGACTTAAGGCGGGCGAAGCTTTCCGCATTCGACTCGACCGCATCCCCGAGTGCCAAACCTGGAATCTTCAGGTCGATAACTACTGGATGGAGTCACTCGACTATCGATATCACCGGATCTCCATCAACAAACATACGGCAGAGGTAAATGCGGATGGCTCGGTCACACTCCTCGTAACCCCCGCTGCCACGCATGCTACGAATACGTTATCCACGGCAGGTCACGAGGAAGGCACCTTGTGTTTCCGTTGGGTTGGAACAGACGACCCAGTGCACCCCGAGGTGGATATCGTGCCGCTGACGGCGCTGGCTAAATAGCAAACTTTGCGGGCTAATCAGTGATGTTAAATAAAAAGGAACTTTTTACCCAGGCAATGAAGGCAGCTGAGCGCTCAGCGTTTGTCGATGAAGGTTTTGAGCCCGTGTTCGATCGTTTGCTAACGGCGCTTAACACCGAGGCCTCGCTCAATCAGGTGGGTACTGGGTTTCACAGCGCAAGACTGCGGGACCTACTCACAAATCGACTCCGTATGGAGGCCTGGTTCGAGAAGCATCCTGAGATTCTTGATGAGGCTATCGAGCGTCCCATTGTAGTTGTGGGATTGCCCAGAACCGGCACCACGATGCTGCATCGCACTGTCGCTACCGATACATCGCTGCTAGCACCCATTTGGTATGAAGTTAGACAGCCTGTGCCGCTTGCAGATGATTTCGAGCGCGCCGATGAGCGTATTGGCATCTCAGAGGCCGAGGTCGCCGCCATGCTGGAAGCAGCGCCCGAGCTTGCCGCGATTCATCCGATGGACGCGAGAGCACCCGACGAAGAGATCATGCTACTCGAGCACTCGTTCATGAGCACAGTCCCGGAGTGCTATGCCCACATTCCACACTTTGGCGATTGGCTTTACGAACAAGACCAGTCCGCAGGTTATGACTATCTCTACCGGTGCCTTCAGTTTTTGCAGTGGCAAAAGCGTAAGAAAGGACAAACCGGGACGCGCTGGTTACTGAAAACGCCTCACCACCTGCACTACCCCGAATATTTGTTCAAACGTTTCCCCGACGCTGCGGTGGTGCAGACACACCGTCATCCTCTGGATGTCATCCCCTCTTATGGCAGCATGATGGCAGCCCTGGCACAGCCTTTTAGCGACGCGCTGAATGCGGCGGGCCTGGCACAGGATTGGGCAGCCAAGTGGGCCAAGGGACTGGCCAAAACAATGGACTATCGGGCTGCGCATCCTGAGGCGCCCTACCTAGACCTCTATTTCATGGACACCGTGGCGAACCCCGAAACAGAAATTCGGAAAATCTATGACTTTGCGGGCTTGGAACTCACTTCTGAGGCACTCGCGGAAATGGCGCACTGGCGAGCATTCAATGAGCGAGAGAGTCGACCTGAACACCACTATCAACTCGCCGACTTTGGTTTTGATACCGAGGGAATTGCGGCTCAGTTCTCGAAATACATCGCCGCGTACTTTTGAGTCCGAAGAGAACTGAGTGAAGTTTCTTAACTAGGCATCCTCAACGTAGGCCTTCAACGCATGGGCCGTGTCATCAAAGGCACGCTTTACCCAGGGCCCTGCAAAACGCATGACATGAATACCGTGAGGTCCCAAGAAGGCATCGGTTGAGTAGTACTCACAGCTATCGGGACCCGTTGAGATCACAAACTGGTCGCGGCGCGCGGGGTATGGCCACTCGTCGACCCATGGGGCTGACCATGAGACGAGGCGGGGTTCGTCAATCTCTGTGATGAACTCGACGTTATCGAAGTATTGCCCTTCCTCCGTGTAGCTCTTTAGCTTCATTGACAGTGGCTCACCCACTTCAAGTACGCCCGACGCCTCAACGCAAAAGGGATTCCATTCGTTATAACGGTCAAAATCGACGAGGACATCCCACACGGCCTGAGCAGGTGCAGCGATTTGGACGGTCACTGAACGCACAATCGCGTTGGGGTCCACAGCGAGCTTTTCGTCTTCGGTCATGTCTCTCTCCTTTGAACTGTCTCGTCACGGACCAATGTGAGCTAGGGGGCCATGTACTCGCCGCCATTCACATCAACCGAGCTTCCGGTAATCACCGCGGAGTAATCGGAGAGGAATGCGAGGACGGCTTTGGCACAGTCGGCCTCAGGCGGAATCACGCCCAATGGGATGCGATCGGTGATGCTACTGACAACCGAATCGCGATCGGCACCGGCAGCCACCTGGGAGTCGATGAATGCATAAACTGGCGCGCCACCAATCCAACCCATGCGCAGCGCGTTAACCCGAATCGAAAACTTACCGAAATCATTCGCCATGTGACGCGTTAGCG
The DNA here is from genome assembly GCA_038143085.1 of Halieaceae bacterium. Classification (GTDB taxonomy): domain Bacteria; phylum Pseudomonadota; class Gammaproteobacteria; order Pseudomonadales; family Halieaceae; genus Luminiphilus. The sequence goes on along the minus strand of JAYQLG010000008.1, from coordinate 13,107 downwards.
CATTGAGTGCACCTTTACCCGCGGCATACATGGTCTCGCCAGCAAACGGTTTGACGGTCGACATGGTGGACACGTTAACAATCGATCCACCCCCCGCGGCTCGCATGTGAGGCGCGCAGGCCTGCGCCATTCGCAGTGCGCCCTGGCAAATCACATTGATCACGTCGCCCATCTTGTCAGGGTCAGACACATCTGCCGTGGCCCAATCGCCATGTGCGTAAGCGCTGTTTACCAGACCATCGATTCGACCGAAGGCTTCCACACCCGCAGCGACCAGCGCCTGGCATTGTTCTGTCGATGTAACGTCAGTGCTTAGGGCGATTGCCTTCCCGCCAGCCTCCCGAATCTCGGTCGCCACGGCATCGAGAAAATCTTTGCTTCGTGCGCCAAGTACGACAGCAGCGCCTTCTTGCGCGGCCATTTTTGCAAGGGTCTGCCCCAATCCGGGACCGACACCACTAATGACGATGACCTTATCTCTCAACAACATATTTTTTCCTTATTGTTCATGAGACCGTTCACCCTACTCTTTCCGCTCACGCCTCGGGTGTCAACGATTCTCACAGGGATTGCGTTGTCGCATATGGTCCATTTGTGCGGCGAAGAGTACTTGCAGTTCGTCCCCTAGCGTTGGCACTCTAACGCGATACCGATCCGCGACCACAAAGGTCGAGGATGTCACGCAGGAGATCAGTTGTGTCGCAATCAGATAAGCGAGTCGCCATCATCACGGGTGCAGCCGGTGGTGTGGGTCAATCAACCGTAAAGAAGTTTGCCGAGAACGGTTACATCGTCATCGGCACTGACATTCGGCTCCCCGACGATTTGTTCGAGCATGACTGTGTTAGCTACCGCACCTGCGATGTAACGAGCGAAGCAGACTGGCAGGCTCTTGCAGAGGCGACGCAGTCTGAGCACGGTAAGCTCGATGTCTTGGTCAACAATGCGGCCATTCTCATGACCTATACCATCGAGACCTCATCGACCGAGGACTACAAGCGCATGATGGAGGTCAACAGCACCTCCGTGTTCCTCGGCATGAAGTTTTTGCTGGATGCGCTGAAAAAGAGTGAAGCGGCCTCCATCATCAACATCTCCTCATCATCAGCACTAGCGGGCTATCCACATTTCATTGCTTACGGCGCGGCAAAGGCGGCCGTTCGCAGTCTGACCATGAGTGTCGCTGTGCACTGCCAGACCAATCAGTTTCCCATTCGATGCAATAGCGTCCACCCCGACGGCATCCTGACGGACATGACGAACAACATGGAGGGGACCTTCCCCGAGATGGAGCCGCACCAGGCCATGAAGGCCTTCAGTTTTGCCTGTGAGCCCGAGGCGGTTACGGATGTAATTTACTTCCTGGCAGGCCACGAGTCACGACACATAAACGGGGCAGAGATTCGCGTTGATAACAGCTCAACCATTCAAATGCCCTATTTGTAGGCTGGCCAAGTACGAAATCAGCACGCTGAGCGCACGGCACATATCAAACGGCACCTACTCTAACTAAAAGGGCCTCAGCGATCGGTAATTCGTCTAGCAGCTCGTAGCCGCTGAAAGCGATTAAACGGATGGTCCGGTAATAGACGACTGCAAAATTTGAATTTCGCCTTTCAACCTAAGCGCTGGGCGACCACCCCCATCAAACATTCATCATGATCTTGACGACGTTGTCCTCACGCGCATCAAAGAGTCGGTAGGCTTCGGCCCCCTCCGATAAATCCATGGTGTGAGAGAACAGGCCTTCGGCTTTCAGCCTGCCATGCTGGAGCAACGGTATCAGATGAGGCCATTGGTCAATAATCGATGCTAGGCCCGCGCGGATTGTGATGTCCTTAAACAACACTTTGAGCATAGGCAATTGCACATCGGGCTGAGGCAGGCCAATAAATGAAGCCGTGCTACCTCGCCCAGCAATTTTGATCGCCAATTCGACAGCTGCTTTGGCGCCCGATGCCTCGAACACCCTAGGCACACCGACGCCTTTTGTCCTATCCATAATGATTGGCAGTGCCTGAGCTGGATCGAGTGCTGTCGCGCCCAGACTCACCGCGTGCGAGCGACGATTGGCCACAGGATCGATCGCAAAGACCTCAGAAGCACCCAGCACGAAGGCAAGCTCTACGCCAATGAGACCGATGGGCCCTAGACCCACGACGGCAACCGACTCCCCCGGCAGCAAACCCGTTCGGGTCAATCCGAAATAGGCTGTGCACATCGCATCCGTCAATAAGATGCTTTGCTCGGCGCTAATACCCTCGGGAATGGGCTGCAACGTCAGGTCGGCCATGGGGACATTCACGTATTCCGCCTGACCACCGTTCAAACCGGTGCTGATACCGAAGGCGGTCCATCCGCTGCATAACTGTGCATGACCCGATAGACAATCGGAGCACTCGCCGCAGGGGGCGCCGCCAGAGGCAAGTACTTTGTCACCCACCCTGAACCTGTGAACCTGTTTGCCCACCTCGACGATCTCACCCGCAAACTCGTGCCCAACACAGAACGGCTGCACACCATCGCTGTAACTTGCCTTGCCGACATTGTCGCCGTGATACATGTGCAAATCAGAGCCGCAGATACTGCAGCGCTCGACATTCAGAATGACACTGTTTTCTGTTTTTAGAGACGGGTCCGGATACGTTTCATAGCGAATATCGCGCGGACCGTTAAATACGAGAGCTTTCACCTTTTTATTCTCACGCTGGCTACCCTTTCACCACACTCTATTCGGGTTTTCTGATTGTGTCGCGCGAATACGCCCGGAAGTGACCGTCAGAAACCTGTTAGCAGGCCGAAAAGGAGAGAAAATCAGGGTAGTCCGTTTGTTCTAAACACAGAGTGAAACAGGCATTCCCTCCATGCCGCCTGTGAGAGACACTAACGCGACAGAATGATGACAAAGTACTGCTTATCATTTGTTCTGTTAGGAGTCGCGTAAGCATAAGGTCACTCAAAGGCGCGGCCAAAGGCGGTAATAACAGGAAATATTGATATGACACAACTTATGCCATATCTTTAGTGTGATTAGGTAGCACTTAACTAAATAACTCTAAAAAGAGGTTAAAACCATGAAGCCATCGAGCCCAAAGACGCTATTAGCCACAGCCGTAATGGCCGTGATGACAGCAGAAACGGCATTTGCACAGCTTGAAGAGGTCGTAGTGACCGCTGAGCGTCGTGAAGCCAGTGTTCAAGATACTCCGATATCGATCGAGGCCTTGACTGAAAAAGACATTCAGGATCGCGGTATTTTCAATAACTTGGACATGATCAACGAAGTGGTCGGCGTGAACGGCTATGGTTCACCTCAAGGCACTTCATCAACCGCGTTCGTGATTCGCGGCATTGGTGATGGTGCGCCAAACATTTCGCTTGACCCTGCAGCCGGCCGCTACATCGATGGCGTGTATCTTGGTAAGAACCAGGGTAGCTCACCCGACGTGGTTGATCTTGCGCGAATCGAAGTCCTAAAGGGTCCTCAGGGAACGCTTTCAGGTCGTAACTCGACGTCAGGCACCATCAATTACATCTCTAAAGCACCGTCTGAAGAGTTCGACATGTCATTGCGTGCAGGTACTGGCAACTATGGTCGCCGCGAGTACGCCATGCGTGTTGATATTCCCCTCTCTGATAGTTTCAGAACGGCGATTTCCTACAACAACCGCGATCGCGACGTGTTCTACCAGAACACTAACCCACGCCTCGAGGGCTTCAATGGTGTTGATCGTGATGGCTACCGCGTAGCCTTTGCTTGGGACGCAACAGATCGCTTGAGCGTTGATTACTCATTCTCGAACAGCAAGGTCAACAACGAGCAAGATAACCACTCTATCGTATCGGGCTTTAATCCTAGCTACCCGGCGGTCGCTGGCTACCTAGCCGCTGGTGGCGATCAAACTAATGTGCCGATCGATAGCTCATCTCGGATTGCGACCGTGCAGGCCATCGCTGGTGGTGTAGCGCAATCCGTGCAGTTCGGACTGCTGCCTAACTTGCCTCAGATTCAGCAGTTCATCGGCTGGGCGGATGACTACGTTGCTTGGGCGAACGGCATTCTCGCCAACAGCGAGCGGCATCCCTACAGCGGATCATCTGATGTCAACAGCTTTGCAAGCGTTGATAACGAAGCACACACACTGACACTGAACTACGAATGGAGTGACACCGTTAACGTCAAGTACATCTACGGTGAGCGAACCATGAATGACAGCTCACAGAGTGACCTTGATGGTATCGACAACTCCGTTTCATCGGGTGTTAGAAGTGACCTCACTCTTCAAACCATTGGTGGCGCTCTGTTCGGCCAGGTCGTACCCGACCTCAGGGTTTAACGATGGCTGGTCTTGGAGCTAACTTCCAACTTGATTTCATTGACATGATTGATGCCATCAACGCTAACAATGGCGACGGCATTTTCTGGACTGACCTCGAAAACAGTTACGAACAAGAGAGTCATGAGTTGCAAATTATTGGTAGCTCTGAGTCCTTAGACTGGGCAGTCGGTGCCTACCACTGGGAAGACTACGGCGAGAGTCGCAACGTCCAGAATGCAACCTATACGCTATCTGCATCAAACAGCACTGGCTTTGATGTGGGCGGTGACGCCAAGTCAATCTTCGGCGAAGCAACATGGCGTATGGATGACCAATGGTCGTTCACTGCAGGCCTGCGTTACACCGACGAGACCAAGTACATGACTTACCGCTGGCGCAGTTTCCCTGCGGGAGGCCTTGCAAGCTACATCGGTGCAACCTTCGTAGGCGCGGCTAACGCCAACATCCTAGGCGCAGGCTACGTTGGCACTGTCGACAACCTCATGAACATCCCAGAAACAGCGGGCATTTATGGCAACTACAACGAACAGAGCTTCAGCAATGTCTCTGGTCGTCTGGTAGCGCAGTACGCCATGAATGATGACACCAACTTCTATGCGAGCTACACCACGGGATATCGTGCGGGTGGCTTTAATGGCGGTAACTTTGATCGAGCAACCATGAGTGGCGATGAGTACACAGAAGAAACGATCGGCAGCATGGAATTCGGTATTAAGTCGACCCTAATGGACGGTCGTATGCGACTTAATGCGGCGGTCTTCAGCTACGACTATGACGATGTACAGGTCAGCGTTATCAAAAGTGATGATGGTGGTGTATCGACCGACGTGGTCAACGCCGCTAGCTTCGGCACCGAGGGTCTCGAGCTTGACCTCGCATTCCTCGTGACTGACACGATGACAATCCGCGCTCAATACGCCTACACAGATCGAGAGTACGATGACTTCCCTGATTATCAGGGATTACCAATCACTCCAACGCAGGGTCTGACGCCAGAGAACGCGTATAACGTGGTCATGGACTGGAATATGCTGAACTTCGGATCGAACTCAATCGATCTCCAAGTCTCTGCTAACTACCAGGACGAGACTCAGAGCATCACGTCATCGGCTACTACCTACACTGCTACTGGACAACCTGCTATTCCTGCGAATATGCAACAGCCGTCTAACCAAGAGCGTACGCTGGTTAATGCACGCCTCAGCTGGAGTAGCGAGCTTGAAGGTGGTCAGCGACTGAATGTCACCGCTTGGGGCCGAAACATCACGGACGAGCAGTACCGAACCTTCGGTTTCAACTTTGGCGCGGCTCTGGGCTTTCCGGTTCACCAATGGGGTAACCCCGCCACTTACGGTGTCGACTTTAGCTTAGATCTATAAGCGCATTTGTTAATAAAACCCGCCGCTTGGCGGGTTTTTTTTGCCAGCAAAACACGCATACACTGTTCATGCAAGGCGACAACCACTGAGGTGGGCGGAGATAAAAATGAGCCACAATACCAACGCATATCCTGAGGGCTTTGCACTTGTCATTGGCGGCAGCGGTGGTGTCGGCACCGCCATCTGTAAAGAGCTGGTCGAGTCTCAGGTCCCACTGCTCCTCACCTACAACAGCAATCAGACACGGGCAGAGGCGTTGGTTTCTGAGCTTCAAGCCGTCAGCACTGACGTGGCTTGCTGTCAGGTGAGTCTTCAGGACCTTGCCTCTCTCGAGGCAGCGCTAGATTTGGGTCTAAAGGCCTATGGCCGCCTCCACTCCGTGTTCATTGCCACAGGGTACGACATCCCTCAATCACCCATATCCGAAGTCACGCCTGAACTGTGGCAGCGCGTCATGCGCTCTGATGCGGAAGGCGCCTTCAATGCAATACACGCGACGCTTCCCCATCTACGAACCGGTGGCGGTGGCAGCTACGTGCACATTAGTTCCGCAGGCTTACTGAAATACCCTCCTCTCGACATCCTCTCGGTAGCACCCAAGGCGGCCGTGGAAGAGCTGATCAAAGGCGTTGCTAAAGAGGAAGGCATCAACAACATCCGCGCCAATAGCATCGCGATTGGCGTAATCGAGACCGGCATTTTCCTGAGACTCAAAGAACAAGGTGTCTTTGATGATGCGTGGATCGAAGGTGTGAAAAGCGCACTGCCGCTCAACCGATTTGGTCAGCCTGAAGAAGTCGCAAAGATGGCGGTATTCCTCGCGTCGAACAACGCAGCCTACACCACCGGGCAGTTGATCCCGGTCGATGGCGGGTTCGGTGTCTAAACCACCCTGCTGTTAGCTCATACCTGCGACGAAGGCCTGCTGAATCGACCGCTTATCAAACTTTTCGGTCGCTCCCCTCGGCAGCGGTTCGGTGGTTATCTCAATAAACTTTGGAATCTTGTAGGCAGCGATGCGCGTTTTGAGTGCCTCTCTAATCGTCTCTGGCGTCAGTGTTGAATCAGCAACTCGAACAATCATCGCCAGTTCTTCACCCATTGCATCGTCTGGAATACCGAAGACGACACACTCCTTAACGCCGTCGATTTGATAACAGGCCTGCTCCGTATCTCCCGGGAAAATATTTTCCCCGCCACGAATCACAATATCTTTGATGCGGCCTGTGATATGCAGGTATCCATCATCATCCGCGAACCCTACATCACCCGTCTTCATCCAGCCGTCAGCGGTAAAAATAGCCGCGTCTGCATCGGGTTTGTTCCAGTAGCCTAGCGTGCAGGCCACGCCCCACATCTCGATCTCTCCGGGCTCGCCAGGGGGTAAGACCGAGCCATCAGGAGACGTACAACGAACGTGCATGATGGGTGACTGCACGCCCGCGGCCGCCGGTTTTGCGTCAAAAACTGCACCCGCAGCCTGACTGCCAACAGCCAGTGTTTCCGTCAATCCATAGCCACCCGACGCATAGGCCTTATCAATTCGCGTTTCAATAATCCCGGGTAAATCGGACGGCATAGCCGCGCCCCCCGAGGAGACTCTGTGCAAAGACGAAATATCAAAGTCACCGATATTGGGTTGGGTCAAGAGGTCCTTCACCAACGACGGAACGCTGCTAAAGAGCGTGACACGCTCTGCTTCTATGAGTCGCAGGGCCTCCTGCGCATCCCATTTGGAAATCATGACAATCCCCTGGGCGGTGACGAGCGGCAAGACAAACGAACCTAGCAATCCTGTCGCGTGGAACAGCGGTACATTCAGCAGGGCTTTCTCCTGAGTCGCACCACCGCGAAGTTCACGCAACCCACCCTCTACGGTCATGGTCAACATGCCTGTAAACATCATGTTGAATACCGCTTGTGACAGCGCCTGTTGACAGTGGACCACGCCCTTGGGCGTTCCAGTGCTGCCTGAGGTATAGAGAATGAGACACACCTGATCGGGCGGCGGAACTTCAACCTCTGCGGGCGGCGCACTGCTCCGCGCATCCGAGAAATCGATACCGCGTTCGGTTCCCGGCTCAGCGCGATCGTACACTACGAGTCGACGCTCGGTTGGCAATGACTCCTGTAGCATCCGCGCTCGCTGATCGTCACACAAAAGCCAAGAAGCACCACAGTCCTCCACCGCAAATGTAAGTTCAGCGGCTTGACCCCAGCTGTTAATAGGCACCACCGTTGCGCCTGCTAGGAACGCAGCGGTGAACCCAATCAACCATTCGGCATTATTGCGCATGGCGATAGCAAATCGATCGCCAGCGGTAAGTCCCTGGCCTTCAAGATAGGCTCGTAGCGAATCCGCGCGAGCAAAAAACTCAGCAAACGTGAGTCGCGTATCGCCTGAGACAATAAACCCAAGATCTCCGTGCCCACGCGCATTTTGAATAATTTCGGTCAGCGTTTGCGGCGCATGCACATAACCCGGCAAATCACCACGAGCTGTCGGAATATCACGGACTTCAAAAAAGGCACCTTCAGCTGTCAGTTCTTGAATGGTCGCTTTCATCGAAACGGCACGAATCCTTGTATTTTTAAGCGCATGTTACTTTTAACCGCTGTAGTTATACCCCCAGTGTATCCACTCACTACAGAAACGCGATGACTTGCGTTAACTGACCGTAATCCATTTGAAGGAGCCGTAATCCATTTGCAGGGCCCAGCGACCTAGGCAGTGGGTAAGCAGCCGTTATACTGCTGAACGACTACATACAGCGCGGATACACGCACCATGATGATCGCTACCGACTCAACACGATGTCCACTGCCCATGCCCATGGGCTGGTTCCAAGTCCTCTACTCGCATGAGCTCGAGGTGGGTGATGCCATCCCTGTTGAATACTTCGGACAGGAGCTGGTGGTCTTTCGAACCGAAAGTGGCGAAGCAAAGGTAGTAGACGCCTTCTGCCCGCACATGGGTGCGCATCTCGGCTATGGCATCCGGGAACAAACGGGAAAAGGCCCGCGCATTGTGGGCGATAGTATCGAGTGCCCCTTCCACGGCTGGCGCTGGAATGGTGACGGCCAATGCACGCATATCCCCTACGCCAACAACCTGCCTCCGCGTGTTGCTAAAGGCGAGTCGATCCTAGGTGCCTGGCAGGTACGCGAGGTTAATCAACAGATTTTGGTTTGGTATCACCCCAATAAAGAGGCGCCCACCTGGGAGCCAGAGGTCATTCCAGAAGCGGCTGCGAACCACCCGGACTGGGGCGATATGATTATCCACACCTGGGAGATCAACACGCACATGCAAGAGATGGGCGAGAACGCGGTTGACGCTGCGCACTTCCACTACGTGCACGGTACTGACGAGGTGCCTGAGGCGGCCTTCCAGAACTTTGATGGACACATCAGAGAAGGAAAATTCGTCACAAGGCAACCGACACCAAGGGGTGTGGTCGATGGCGCCATTGAGACGCGTAGCCAAGGCGCGGGTCTGTCAGTGGTTCGCTTCACAGGTATCTATGACACGCTGTTGCTCGCCAACGTGACCCCTGTGGGCCCCGAGAAAACCTATGCCTCCTACGCCTTCATCCAACCGCGGGCCACCCAAGAGACATTAGGCAAAACGGTTGGCCAGGCGATTATTGGCAACATTTGCCAACAAATGAACGAAGATCAAATCATTTGGGACCGAAAACAGTACTTTGAACGACCGCTCCTTTGTGATGGTGACGGTCCGTTCGCCAAGTTTCGACGCTGGTTTAGCCAGTTCCTCGTCGAGCCAGCGGCGTAAACAAGGGGGCTAACTACCCCCTTGTTTACGAATTAAAAACCGGTGAGTCGCGCGTATCGGTCGCGATGGTAACTCGAACTGCCGAGTAGCTGATTGCACACCCGTGACCGCTTCAAGAAAAGACCAATATCCATCTCTTCCGTGACACCCATCCCTCCATGAAGCTGTACTGCCTCGGAGCTGATTAGTGTGAAACAGTCATTCACCATCGCCTTGGCACTGCTAGCCAACAGGCTGACATTCGGCGCAGCGTGATCCAAGGCGGTCAGGGCCGCTGAGACTGCGCTTTCTGCCAGCTCGAGCTCGCAGTACATATGTGCACAACGGTGCTGCAAAGCCTGAAAGGTCCCCAACTTCACATCGAACTGCTCACGTTCACCAAGGTAGGCTACGGTGCGCTCTAATACCTCTCTCGCACTCCCCATCATCTCTGCTGCAAGCACGATGGTGGCCTGCTCAATGGTTTGCTGAATGCCGCCCTCAACGTCATCACCTGCTAACCAGACGATATTCTCTGCCTGCACACCGTCGAGTCGAATCGAGCCAGCGCTGTGAAGATCCATCATGCATCGTGATTCGATCGACACACCCTCAGCCGATGATGCGAACAGAGCGACGCCGCGCGCTCCAGACGCTTGCTTAGCAATGCAGAAGACGTAAGTGCACTGACCTGCGTCTAGCACCCGATCTTTGTGCCCATTCAATGTGCCCGACGCGTCTGACGCCGCAACTGCATCAGGATTAAAAAATCGCCCCTCGTCTAACGCCACAGTGGCAGTAGCCTCTCCAGACATGAGCGAAGGAAGGTGGGTCGCTATCTGCGCATCTGATCCGCAGTTCAAAAGGAGGTTTTGCGCCAATACCACCGTGGACAGCAAGGGGCTCGCGACTAAACACCGCCCTGCTTCCTGCGCAATTGCACCTAAGCCTATCCAACCAAACTCAAGTCCGTCATGAGCCTCTGGTACCGTAATGCCGGGCAAACCCAATTCCACCATCTCCGACCAAAGCAGAGGGTCATAGCCCTGCTCGTCACTGGCTCCAGCTAGACTTCTTAGCTCACTGATTGGTGCCTTTTCGCTAAAAAATTGCGCGACGGTCTCGCGCAGCATGGCTTGCTCTTCGTTGAGGATCACGACTTACTCTCCCCGGACGGCATGCCCAGTGCACGCTTAGCAATGATGTTCAGTTGCACCTCGCTGGTTCCGCCAGCAATCGTCAGCGACTTGTTAAATGCCCATTGCTTTACCATTTTGCGCAGTCCTGAAGAGACACTGGGGTCTTCCATGGACAGCCCCTCGTCTCCCAGAGCCCTGAGTATCAACTCGTCTTTGGCTTGCGCTTCGGAGGTGCCCAGATGCTTCATCAACAGAGGCAATCGTGGGTCGGTCTGCTTGGCTTTGCCCTGCCAGTAAATGCGCTCGCCAAGCTGACCCAGCGCAGTCTCCCGCATGAGATGCCGACTCATATCACTGCGCAATTCGGCATCGTTAAGTCGACCCTCCGCATCGGAACCGACCGCGTAATCAGCCAGCTCAAGGAGCTCCATCGCGGGCTTCTCGAGCATACCTTCAAATGCGGACATCATTTTCCGCTCGTGTTTTAGGAGCTCCTTCGCAACCGCCCAGCCGCCGTTTAACTCACCCACAAGATTGGCTTTCGGCACTTTCACATTGTCGAAAAACGTCTGGCAGAACTCTGACTCGCCACTGATTAATGGGATTGGCGATGTAGAGACGCCCTCAGTGGCCATATCAATGAGTAAAAAACTGATGCCTGCCTGTTTCGGGGTCACGTCACTGGTGCGAACCAGACAGAATATCCAATCTGCCTCGTCAGCCTTGGTTGTCCAGATCTTGGTCCCGTTTACGAGAAAATGATCGCCGCAGTCCTCGGCTTTGGTCTTCAAATTAGCCAGATCCGAGCCTGCTGACGGCTCAGAGTAGCCTTGTGCCCATCGGATTTCGCCGCGACAAATGGCGGTTAGATGCTCACGCTTCTGTGTTTCGTTTCCGTAGACCAAGAGCGCGGGACCTAACATCCACAGCCCTTGGCAATACAGCGGTGGACGACAGCCTAGGCGCGTCATCTCCTGCTTGAGAATTTTTGCTTGCTCGGCGTTAAGCCCGGCGCCACCGTATTCGATAGGCCACTCCGGCGCGGTAAATCCCCGATCACGACAGACCTCAAACCACTGCTGAGCATCCTGGCTCGGGAATACGCGTCGTCGCCCTCCCCAAATTTGTTCCTCGCGAACTATCGGCTGTCGCTGCGAGAGCGGACAATTCGCTTCCAGCCAACCCGCAATATCAGCACGAAACTCGGCTATCGCTTCCTTACTCAAAGGGTGGCTTTCTGGCTGGCTCAACAAATACTCCTCAGTCTTTCTGGGGCCTTAGGTTCAGGCTGAGTATGCTCGATCTCGGACACTTCGCTGTCATCGTCCTTTTTGTTTAGAGAACACAGCCTGCGCATTTTGACCCGCGATTCCAATTAACCTAGTTTAACGTCATGGAAAGCCGCCACCAGCGTAGTGGCAGAGCAACACGACAGGAGAAATATCGTGGCACAAGCAGCAGATTATGGTTTGGGACCCAACACCTACCCTCGAGGCTGGTTTATCGTCGCAGAGAGTCGGGAAATTGATAACGGCCCCATTGGCGTGACCTTCTTCGGTCGCGACTTTGCACTGTATCGTGGGGAGAGCGGCAATCCGGTCATGCTCGATGCTTACTGCAAGCACATGGGCACTCACTTGGCCAAGAATACCAGTGCCATGCTCATTGTTGCTGAGGTCGGTGGCAAGCATGTCGAGGGAGATTCGATTCGCTGCCCGTATCACGGCTGGCGCTACAATTCCGAGGGACACGTCGATGACATTCCGTACCACGACGGTCCCTGCCCCAAGTCAGCATCGATTCGCTCCTACCCTGTCGTCGATAACATGGGCTGCATCATGATGTGGTTCGACGAGGACGGTGCAGATCCTGACTACCCACCGCCTTATCTTGAGCAATGGGATGAAGGTAGCTGGGTTCACTGGGATCTCGATCACCTGCCCGAGCTGGAGATCCACCCTCAGGAAGTGCTCGATAACATGTGCGACAACCGGCATTAGGGCCAACACACGGCGCGCCTTGCGAGTACTTTGAGAACGAGATGCGTGACCATGTCCTTATCCAACGCCAAGGCGGCGCGATGACACTTTATGGTGGCGCCATGTTGTACACAACGACTTGGTACACAGGGCCTGGCGTTCTTCTATCCAAACAGGTCTGGGGTGATGCCACTCAGTTCGAAATGATTGCGAATACACCCGTAGGCGATGGCAAGATCAAGGCATGGCATGGCTGCCTAGTGAAATCAGCCACTGGCACCATCACACTAGAAGACAAGGAAATGGCGAAAGCCATTCAGGCCGGCGCTTTAGAGGCATTCTCCAAGGACTTTGAAATCTGGCAAAACAAGACGCCAGCGCTCAAACCCATGGCCATGAAAACTGAAGGTCCTTTCCTCAAAGGTCGTAAGTGGTATAGCCAGTTCTACGCGGCGCGGGATGACATCCAGGCAACTCAGGAAACGGTAAACGGCA
>JAYQLG010000007.1:0-23707 GCA_038143085.1 Halieaceae bacterium | reverse complement strand
CCAGCCAATGTCATCGTCGCCGGCAATCCCGCTGTGATTGTGAGAGAGCTCGATGAAAACGAGCCTCGCTATACGCGAGAAGACATGTTTCGCGACCCGGCTGAAACGCAAGCGTATTTTGATGCGCTCGATAAAACTCTGTTGGCAGATAACTCGTTTTGGCGATGGGTTATCAATTCTTTATATCCGCGTTCTCGACGCCGGCAATAACAGCTCCCTGGCCGTTGCTACCGTCAGTGCACTGACCTCCACGGCACCCTCGCGCGTCAGTGCTGCCGCGGCTGCTCTTAAGGTGGCACCGGAGGTGATGACGTCATCGATGATTAATATCCTTTTGCCCTTGACTGAGCGAACGGTGCGAAAGTGATCAGGATCAATGTGACGATCAGAGGAAACTTGCAAATGCAGGAAGGGTAAGGGCTTGGAGTGCTTGAGGGTTTTGGTCGGTGGTTCGATCAGGCCTGTTTTAGCGAGTGCATGGGCGAGCAGCCATATGTGATCAAAACCGCGAGTTAGTCGCCGTCGCCAATGGCAGGGAATCACGGTTGCCAGGTCGTATGAAGGCGAGATCTGGCAGTGGTGAGCTACCCATGACGCAATAAGGTTTGTCAGCTCAACCATGCCGTCATACTTCCAGCGAATCAGCAGATCGGGAACAACATTGCGATAGAAAAAGATCGACTGTAGATGGCGTATACCTGCAACCTGTTGAGCGCTCGTAATTGAGATAGGTTCTTCGGTCTTTGGGAGGAGGTTACCCGCTAGATCACTGGGAATTCGTAATGATCGAGGGCACAAAGTTGACTTGAGGGATGTAATGCAGACAGTGCAGAGCCGTGAGGGAAAATGATGATCCTGCCGGCAGCAGGCGCATTGAGGAACAAGAATGGTTGCCAAGGCACGTCTCGAGATTTTTTCAATCGATCTCAATCCAGACCTTATGTATGAGGTTTGTGTCATTACTTGATCCTAGCTCCCGCGACGATTTTATGGGTCATCATCGCTTGTTGGCGATCGGTAAAGCCCTGCTAAAATAGAGGTGAGTGCAGTCGTTCTGTGCTGTTCTGCAGGTAATGTTGAGGGTCGCTATGAGCAACGAAAATCCTGAAGATGATCATCCTGTCTTGTCTGAGGAAGATCAGGCACGAGTCGACCACTTCATACGCACAGGTGTTAATTCGACCGAAAAGAAGCCGTTCCGACCTATTTTGCTCGTGGTTTTATTGATCGCCGTTGTGACAGGGTTCAGTTTGCTGAGCCAGGTCCTAGCCCGTATGGCGGGAGTATATTGAAGCACGGCTTACACTTCTTTTTGAAGCCTCGTCTCCTCAAAGATTAGTACGAGTAGCAAGATGAGTAGAAGGGCGAGATTGGAGGTATATGCGATTAGTACACCGAAGCTCTCGTCGGGAAGTGTGCGCAAGTGGCGAGCAATCCCAGTAACGACAAAGTAAACCTGCACCCATGCGCAAACGATAAACGTTTCCCTTACATAGTAGTTGTAATTTAGTGCTGCTGTTCCCACTGCAAGCATCCCAAATGCGAGCAGAAATCTTACTTGATGCAGCTGATAGTCGGCGTCCAAGCCGGTCACACCGGCCGCCATATAGGGCTTGATAAGTCCACTGAACCAACCCATCAGATAAAGAGTGGTCAACACCATGAGCGTCATCCACGTGTACTTGAATAACTTCGAACGGCTTTCCAATGAGGCTCTGACGCTTTGAAATGAAAACCCAGAAACGTCCCCAATTAGCGCCTGAATCTCAGCGTCTGAAGGCTTTAACTTGTCTTCGTCTAATTCTGTTTTCATGCTAAGTCTACCTCCCACTGCTTAAACGCAACGTAAGTCAGTGCCACCAAAAAGATGGGTCGGGTAATGATTACAAGCTGCGCTAATGGATGGTCGACAACGAAAAGCACCCCATCTAGGACCATGTAGTCTTCCAAAAACATTACCCAAGCAAGGGCCGTAAATATTGCTACAAACAGCGCATTAGGCCGATTCGTCGCGGCGTTCCAGGAAAATACAAGTAACCCAATGACGACAACCCACGCGCGAAGTGAGGTGAGATCCTGAATCAATATCGCCGCTTTTTCATTGCCAGGTGTAAATGAGTCGTCAGAGATGATCAGCGTAAATAAGGCAATCACGAAGCTTGAAAATAAAAAGCATAAGAAGACTGCAAACTTGTACATCAGCGAATCCTTCGCAAGACTCTTGTTTTTGACGCTTAACACTGTAATAAAAGATTAACATTGGCCGCGACTAAGATAAATGTCACTTTTGCCGCTATTTTGTGCGAACGTCCTCGCCGGGTTGGTTTACTTTCCTCCAGGGCGCGCCTTGGCATGTTTCTCGGTTAAGGCACTTGTCTGTGCAGCCTCGGCACGGCAGGAGATCAGCCGAAGGTGTGGAAGAAGTGTTCATTGGAATACAGCCTTACTCTTAAGCGACTCGCGCGAGGATGATACTCGAGCTTATCGATGGTTGTTAGCAACGCGTAGCAGTCAGTCGCCTAGTTTCTTGGTCACAACTGAAGTCTGGGAGTGCCAACACCATGGATGGGTGTTGGTGACTGGATAATTGGTAGAGACTCGAGTGGGTCGCCTTAGTGCCGATATTTATATGGGTATTTTTTGTCCGTGAAGGGCCATTCTGATGTTGACCTTCTAAGCTGTTTGCACCGGTGAGCGCCGAAAGAGGACCGCTTCTATCAAGGTGCAGTCGGTGCTCTGCGAACTTTTACAGCCCCCTAGTAAAGTTCATCAAGGTTGAAGTGCTAGCGATATAAAGCGGGTGCCTTGGGGCACCCCGTTTAGTGATGCCTACACATTGCCAGTCATCGCGAAGTGCCAGTATGTCCTGATCACGCCGCGCTGTTAGACCGTAGGACTTCAGGCCGTGGTTGCCCCACATGGCAACTGCAGTGTGTGCTTGTTCGATGGCGGGTAACAAGAATCGATCATTTTCTGGTCCAACAGGATCTTGATGAGTTGATAAGATCTGTGGGTGTCGGCAGCGCACCGCGAATAGGTTCGCCATAGTCATGCCAGAAAACCCCCAGGTTTTTGCTAGCGCCGCACACCTCCTTACAGTGGCGTCATCACAACCTGCTGTGGCCGTCGATGGATTTAATCCTACGAATACGCAGATGGGGCCATCAGTCCATTTTCTATCAAGAACGTAGCGATAACGACCACAGTCTGAAAATGCGGCTGTGGACTTGGCGAAATTACTCTGCTTCACGCTGCGAGGTTGCCTCCGCTGCAAATTTAGCGCGAATAAAATCAGCGTGTGGAACATACAGTAGCTCCGACGCCTTTCTGATTGCAGCTTCCTCATATTTATCAATCACACCGTCGGCATATGCGATGCACCACAGCTGCTCTACCAGCTCTACTCGCTCTTCCATCGACATGCGTTCGCAGGCGCGACGCGTGTATTCAAACAAACCGGCTGAACCTGCTTGCTCATTCCTAGCGGAGTCTAGTAATTGGCTGACATCTTCAGACGTTAAGTCCAAGTCTTGGTTCTCTAGCCAAGCGGTCATGGTTTGTATTTCAGCCTCACTCTCCTCAAAGTCGCTCTTGGCGACCTCCAGCATGAGTACGGCTAGTGCCATCCCGAGTTCGTCACGATCGTTTCCTTTCTCGCTTGTTGACTCCCCAAGCTGGGTTAGCTTCTCTAGCCACTTGAATGCCACGTGATATCCTTTTTCGTGAAGTGCGAAAGCGAACTGTGGGCTTCTCGTCGTTCTTGTAGACAACGGCTGAGCTCGCCAAGTTCTCATTGTAATGACAAATACGAAGTAAGCCTCAAATGCGCTTAACAAAATCACACAACATTGTTTTCTTGATTCCCGTTGTTGCCTTATTAATAGGTTTGTTAGCGACCGCAGGTGATATAAGACAATCGGAAGCGCAGCGGAGTGAATTGCTCCAAAAGCGATTTGAGTCAGACGCCGCACTGAGAATGCTTGTTCGTGATGCGTTGGCGCAGCGCCTTCAGACGCATTTACAGGGTTTTTTACAGGCCCTTGCAACAACGAGTTCGGGGGAGCTTGAGCAAACCATTGAGCGAGCAGGAAATATTCTCTCTAACAATGTTGGTTCTGATTCCGCATCACAAATAGTTCATTTCTATGTGGCGACAGTAGATGCCGACCAGCGGGTTTTGATTCTCCATGCTTATCCACGACCCGAATTGGTTGGGCTGGAGATTTCGGAGCATCCGATGCTGCGTGATTTCGACTTGTCGAGGTCCGCCGGACGGTTTGATCAAATCGGTTTTATGGCATCTCGCGAGAATGACTTGTCATTTACATCTGAAAGCCCGGTCGCTGTGCGGCGCCATGTGTTTCGCTATCCGGGTGCCACTGTGCCAGTCATTGGCATTGTTAAGCTGAATCTTGTCGAGATGCAGAGGTACATTGACTCCGAGCTACGGACGCTCGGTCCGCTCCCGTCACTCGATGTGACCATCTATGAGCCAGCAACGAATCAATGTTTGCTCAGGTATCGCACGGATGATGGCAGGTTTCCGTGCCCGAGCTCTCCACTCGATGACGCGCTGCAGTTCGTATCTGAAAGAAATGGACTACGCACAATTGTCTCGGCGACACCTGAGTACCTAAAACTGTTTAAGGCCAATTATCCTGACAGCGTTACGCTCGAGTTGATGTTTACACTGGTCGCAACCATCATTGCCTTACTGGTGGCACTCATTATCCGAGGACGTTTGGCCAGGGCAGATCAGGAAGTCACTGCCTATCGCGGCTCGCTTGATAGTAAAGAAGAGCTGACACAAGCAATTCATACCATTGTTGCTGATAACTTGACCCAGCTGGTGGCGCTCGCGCAACGGGTGAAAGAGGCTCCCAGTATGGCCGATGCAGAGCGACGTTATCTCGACATCGCGCAGTCGGAAATGAGTCAAATGCGCTTAAGTCTTGATGCGAAAATCATGGCTGATCGGAACGCGCAGGGGCACAAGCATACTGAAGGCGATGGAGAAACGTTTTCGGGTGATGAGGTTGCGAAAACTGTTGAGGCGGAGCTCAAAAGATTAGGTTCGGATGAGGGCATTGAAACACGCGTGCTCTTGGATGACAGTTTGAAGATGGATATTGAGGGCTCGGGCTATTGGGTGGAGTCTGCACTTTTGGCCTTTATCAATACATCGCTGACCTTTGCTGACGAGGGTTTCGTAGAGCTATCTCTTTGGACCGAAAGGTCTAAATCAGGGGAGCCCGAGTTACTCGCTAGGATCAGAGATGCGGGTGTTGAGTGGTCGCTCGCAGATCCAGATCTCGATCACGCATCGATCACTATTTTGAAAGAAATTCTTGAGGGCCTTGGGGCGGTGATCTGGTCTACCCCTGCCTCTGAGACTGGGAATCAAGAGCACGTTATACGTTTTAATTGCACTTAAAATTTCATTACGAGATCTATTTCGCATTTTGCAAATTAAAATGCGAAAATATAAGACGGTGGGTGAAAGGTTGCTACAGTGTAGTCATTGGCTTGCAGGAGCTTCTAGTGGAAGCGCTTGTTTCAAAGTAATGGAAGGCGCTCTCAAACTAAGGTGCTCTCAATGAAAGACAGATTCATCAGCAACAAATCTGATCGCCGATTGGGTTCACGCGCAGGCAGTTTTCTTGAGCCTCAACTATGCTTTCCTTCCGTTACTCATAGATTTAGAAAATGCGATCTGAACCTTAGCCTACCAATGCGTTGTTTTTTGACATCACCCGCAAATCAGCCCGTAGTTTTGCACAGGAGGCGTTCGTGACTTTAACTAATTTTTCGGCATTGAGCTTAGTGTGCAGCGATGCATGGTCTAGCGAAACTGAAGCTAGCGTTATTCGCAAGGCGATGATGACCCCCGCGCATCAAGTGTCAGACCTGGAGGCCTGGTATCGCGAACGAGAAATGCTAATTGAGGTCAATGACGACGATTATCAGGAGCCGAGGCTCAGCGCTATTGGTTAACGGCGATAATCGGAGCGGTAAACCGGTGCCCCTCACCGTAATGAGTCGTAATAGGATCTACGGCGCTCACCTTGGCGACAATCTTCTGTCGTAATCGCTTAATGACAGCATCCAAAGCGCGATTCGCTGATGAGTCGAACCGTCCATAGAGCGATCGCGTAAGCGCCTCCCGGTTGGTGGGTTCAGAGGGGGCTTCCGCGAGCGCTAAACAGACTTTGACTTCATTACGGGTCAGTGCCACGACTTGACCATTAGGCGCTACAAGTTCTCGCTGTAGTGCCTTCACCTGCCATGGAACGTTCCCTGAAGTTTTGTTTGGGAATGGCAATACCGCAGCAGGTTTGGATGCATGTCTCACCACTGGTGTTGCCATCGACTCGATGGCTGCAATAATTTCTGCCGTGCCCTCGGGCTCTCTCAGCAACAGGTTCACGCCTGCTCTGTATAGGCCCAGTCGCATCTCAGCATCAGCCAGGTTACCGAAGAGGACAACGTTCTTTGCCTTGTTTTCTGCAAGGTATTTAGCCAGTACGTGACCGGGCTGATCTTCGAGGTGTTGATCAATCAAACAAAGACTGAAGCGCTCAGGTGAGGACCAAGCGGAGTAGCAATCCCGTGCGAGTGGCGCCCGAACGGTTTTGTAGCCCTGAATATGGAGCGACTCCGTAAGTTGCTTGGCCAGGTGATTATCCGATACGACTAATAATGCACTTGGCTTGCCTGACTGCTGACCCATAACGTTTGTCCCTAGCTCTGAGGCCACAACATACCATGTGAATGTTGCAATTCGCGTTTCAGTCGCGTTTCGCGGTCGTATTTGTCACCATTGAATTCCGTGAACTAGCTTCACGGCCTGTCTGCTGATCGCGGTAGCGCGGGGCCAGGTCAGCGGCCCAGTCGATCTCTCAAGCTGTAAAACAGCATGCCCGCTACGAGCGATGGTCGTCGCAGCAGGGGTCCACCCGGGAACTTGAGGGTCTTGAGCCCGGACATTAGATCAAAATCGTCACATCCTGCGTCAATGGCTGCCGCAATCAATTTGCCCGCCATGGTCGCTGTGGGGACACCGTGCCCTGAAAAGCCTTGTGCGTAATAAACCACACCTTTATGAACGCCAAGATCTGGCATACGATTGCGAGTGATGGCGAGCGTGCCTCCCCAGCCATAATCGAGCCGCGCATCGGATAGCTCTGGATAGATCGCCAGCAACTTCGGCCGCACAAAGTCGGTAATAGACTCGGGGAATTTATCGCTGTAGGTCTCGCCACCGCCGAAAATAAGTCGCCGGTCTTCGGACAGTTTCCAGTAGTTGATCACAAACAAGCTGTCAGACAACGAAGCGTTAAGTGGATTTATTCGATTAGCCGTCGCTTCATCCAAAGGCTCCGTCGCTACGATAAAGTTATTTATCGGCATGATATTGCTGGCGATGGGTGGGAATAAATTACCGAGATAACCGTTGCATGCCAGAACCACCTTTTGTGCTTTGATTATGGCGTTGTCTGTGGAGACGACGGCATTATCGCGCTTAATGTCGATACTTTTTACGGGGCTGTTCTCAAATACTGAGGCTCCAGCCGCAATAACCGCTTCAGCGAGGCCGAGGCAATACTTGAGCGGATGAAGGTGTCTTGCGCCATGATCAACGACACCGTAATGAAAGCCGACGCCGGACGTGAGTTCCTCAAGTGATGATGACTCAACGCCACTGATTTGATCGTAGTTGTACGCTGCTCTGAGGTGATCGACCTCGTCTCGTAACTCATCGACATGAGATTTCTTTGCTGCGAAATGGATATTCGTCCTGCCAAGCTCGCAGTCGATACCGTTTTCTTCAACGAGATCCGAGACCAAATCAACGGCTTCCAGCCCAAGTCGCCACAGCTCTTTTGCTGTCGTTTTGCCGTACCATTTTTCGAGTGAATGCTGGTCTGCTCTCTGCCCGGTACCAACGTGCCCACCGTTCCGACCGGACGCCCCCCAACCCACGCGCTCTGCCTCAAGAACAGCAACGGACTTACCGGATCTTGCTAGATGCAATGCGCACGATAATCCCGCGTAACCACCCCCAACGACACAGACATCATAAGCAAGGTCGCCGCTCGCCGGCGGTTGCTCTGCGAGCATTGGGGAGGATGCGACGTACCAACTGTCGGGGTAACTGTTCATAGGGTTCGACATAGTGCAATTATGCGGCTTGATAGGATCGAATTGCCACACCATACTGACCGTCCAGTAGCAACATGAAGGCTTTATGAGCGCGTCGAAAAAGCGGTCTGACAACAACAAAACGATTGTGTATTCGCCCGATGTCGATATGGCGGACACACCAGCTCAGGAAAATTCGGCTGAAATCCGTGCATGGCTTGAAGCCAACGAAATTTCAGAGGTGGAATGCCTCGTACCCGACATGACGGGCAATGCGAGAGGGAAGTTTATTCCGGCGCACCAATTTCTAAGCAGAGGCGATCTCAAGCTCCCCGAATCCATCATGGTGCAAACGGTGACGGGTGAGTACACCGACGAGCACTGGGATTTTGTCGAACCCACCGATACAGACATGCTGTTGGTGCCTGACCCAAATACCTTGCGAAAGGTCCCGTGGGCCCGGGAGCCTACCGCACAAATTATTGCCGACTGTTATAAGGCATCGGGGGAGCCGCATCCTTTGGCCTCCCGCAATGTGCTGAAGCACATCATCAAGCTTTACGAGGAGGCAGGCCTGCGTGCAGAAGTCGCCCCCGAGGTTGAGTTCTTTCTGGTCCACAAAAACACCGATCCCGACTATGAGCTGATGCCCCCGAAGGGTCGTTCAGGGCGCCGCGAGGTCGCACGAATGTCATTCAGCATCGACGCCGTGGCCGAGTTTGAAGACTTCGTGGAGGACATGTACGACTTTGCCGATGAGCAAGCACTGAGTGTCGATACCCTCATCCACGAAAACGGCGCTGCTCAGCTGGAGATTAACTTTAATCACGGCGATCCATTGGACATGGCCGATCAGGTATTTGTTTTCAAGCGAACTGTTCGTGAAACAGCGCAGCGTCACAATATGTATGCGACATTCATGGCTAAGCCCATGCAAAAGGAGCCAGGGTCAGCTCTCCACATACATCAAAGCATTTTGTCGCTTGAGACGGGGGATAATATTTTTAACGGTGCAGACGATCAGCCTACCCCCGAACTCATGCATTACATCGCAGGACTGCAACGGTATACGCCGGACTTGATCAGCTTTTATGCGCCTAATGTGAACTCGTATCGACGTTTAGCACCTGATATTTCAGCTCCCATTAATTTGAGCTGGGGCTATGACAATCGCACTACGGCATTTCGTGTGCCCGACAGCACACCAAAAAACCGGCGAGTGGAAAATCGCTTCCCCGGTGCTGACGCCAACCCCTATCTCGCGATAGCGGCGTCACTGGCGAGCGGCTTGCTGGGTTTAGAGCACAAATTACAGCCAACGGCGCCGCACCAAGGCACAGCGAATGATGACAATGTAGCGGTGGCGCGTTCACTGGAAGAGGCGGTTCGACGCTTGAATGCCAATAACGACCTTGCCCGCGTGATGGGAGATCTTTTTCTTCGGGCCTATGCTGCGGTGAAACTAGATGAGTTCGAAGAGTTTTATCGGGTGATCAGCTCCTGGGAGCGTGAACACCTGCTGCTTCAGGTTTGATCTTTCGTCGTCGTTTATGCTGTCTGCTGCGTTACAAAATCGAGCGTTGTTCCAATGGGTCAAGTACGCGGTCTATTTGGCACTTCTAAACAACGTCTATCTATTCCTGGTCGAAGAAATTGACTCGGCTGCAGCCTTGAATACATCGGTCACTTCGTTGGCGAGTGTTTTCCAGATTTTCTCCACGACTATCGATACGGCGGCTTGGCTTGGCCTATTACTATTTTTTGAACTCGAGACTTATGTGTTGTCCGATAAGACCCTGCGAGGCGCAACTGGCCGAGTTATTCGGGTTGCACGTGGCGTTTGTCTAGCAACCATCTGCATCGCTTGTTGGGGGTACTTTGCGGAGTTCTACGGGTTGCTCGCGAGTGAGCCTTTGGACCCTATGCAGTGCGGCATCGTGGATGACAGTTGGTCTTTACTGAAGGATCTGGATAAATTTGAGCCCCTGATGATCAATGCCTGCGGCGAGGGTAATTGGGTGATCTTGAGTAATTATGATCGTGTGCTCGCAACCCCAGAATTACTTCAGAGCGCAATTTGGCTCGCTGCTACGGACTTCATTAACGCTGCGGCATGGATTCTGGTGGTTTTAGTACTTGAGGTCGAGGTCCGGGCGGTGCTGGCCTCGCGGAGCGACAGCACGTCGAATGTTGGCGCGATCTTCTCATTCAAGTTGATGCTGTATTTCATTTTGTTCGCGGCCGCGGTGTACTGGGGTTTCGAAGGCGATTTTCTCGACTTCTGGGACGCCATTCTATGGTTATTCGCCTTCTTTGTTATCGAGCGAAATGTTGTTTCCTGGCGAGAGGAAGCCGGCTCAGTACCGGATTAGTTGTCTGATGCACTCAGTCAAAACTGAAGTCATCATCACCTAGCTCTTCGCGTAAGCGCCGTCGCTCTAGCAGATCTTCGGCGCGGCGGCGCTTCTGCGCTAACCGAGCCGCATCGGAGAGTGTTGGTGTGTTTTTCTCGATATCATCGAGCGCCGCTTCATCAAAGTCACCTATGATGCTCTCGCTCAGGTCGTCGGACAGTGTCAGTTCACCGTTGTCTTGATCTCGGCCCTGCATGTTCACCCCCAGCTGTATCCAAAGGTAAAAAACTCAACCGCTCTCTGGACTGTCCTCCCTTTTATACAAATCCACAAGTGCTTTTAGATACTTTCTAAATAACTGCGAGAGCAATGTTCTTAGGGAGGTTAGACGCTCCCGCCCACGCACACGTCCCTGTGTGAATGAAAGTCCAATTTAGCGGACGGGAGCATCGAAGGAACAGCAAGTGCTATGCCAATGTATCAAGGCAAGCGAGGAGCCAGTATTTATCGAGGCGACTGTGGTTGCCTGTGCTTGTTCTCTGGTATGCGGACGCGTCCGTCTACATCTGCTAGCCGTCCAAAGCCTTGACGATGTGTCCGGAGATGGTTTCGGGCGGTTCACTATCAACGTCGAGAGTGATAGCTGCATAACGCTCGTACAGCGGGACTCGCTCGTTATAGACATCCTCGAGCGTGTGATTGCCGGGTGAGGCGATGCCACGATCAGGTGCAAGAGAAATTCGATACTCAACCGTTGCCAGCTGTGATCGCAGATAGACCACGGTGGAAGCATTCGACAAACGATTCATTATTGCCTCGCTATAGACCACGGATCCGCCGGTTGAAATGACCGAGGCTCCTATGTCCATCTCCAGCAGCACTTGCTCCTCGATAACGCGCAGCGCTTCGTGGCCCTTAGCCGCAATGATCTCGGCAAGTGTGGCTTGCTCCTGCTCTTGAATTAATAAATCGGTATCCACAAAGGCGAGCCCAAGGCGCTTTGCTAGCAAGACGCCTACCGTACTTTTCCCGCTACCTGGCATCCCAATTAAGCTCACTACTTGTATCGGATGACGCGCCATATTGTTGTCCTTCATACTATGTTCACCGGCCATTTAGATAGGCCATCAAGAAAGGCCGGTGAGATTAATCTGGAATGCGTGTCCGTTTAACGGGCCGCACCGCTGTTTACGTTGATAGTTCTTACGTTTGCATTCCTTACGTTGACACCTTACGGGAGGCCCAGTTGTTACTCGAAACGCCACTGACGGCACTACACCAAATGCTCGGGGCAAAGCTAGTCCCCTTTGCTGGTTACAGCATGCCCATAAGTTATCCGGGCGGCATTATTGCAGAACACAATCACACGCGCTCGCAGTCTGGTCTATTTGATGTCTCCCACATGGGACAGGTAACCGTCCTGGGCGATGCCGTTGCGGAGCGGCTCGAGCGTGTTATGCCGAATGACTTTATTAGCCTCGCGCCGATGTCGAGCGTATACGGACTCTTAATGAACGAGACTGGTGGTGTCAGAGACGATCTCATAGCCACTAACCTTGGTGACGGGCGATTCAACTTGGTTTTAAACGCTAGTAATAAGCACGAGGACCTTGCCTATTTGAGAGCCGCGCTCCCTGATCTGACGTTTGAGCTCCATGAAGACCGAGCGCTGATGGCGCTCCAAGGGCCAGCGTCGCGTGCCGTGATGGCGCGCCTGGGAAGAAAAGCCAGTGGGCTCGGTTTTATGACAGCCGCTCAAGATCAAATTGATGGGATTGATATTTGGGTTACATGCTCAGGCTATACCGGTGAAGACGGTTTTGAGATTTCGGTATCCGCATCAGAAGCGGAAAGACTTGCGCACTATTTGTTAGCTGAGCCCGAGGTCGAAGCGATTGGATTGGGCGCGAGAGATTCTCTCAGACTAGAGGCAGGCCTTTGCTTGCACGGACATGAGCTCTCTGCCGACATTACGCCTATCGAGGCAGGGCTGAATTGGGCGATTGCTAGAGAACGACGTGAGAGTGGCAGCCGGCCCGGCGGCTATCCTGGTGCAGCAATCATTCATCAGCAACTTTCAGAGGGTACGGCGAGTAAGCGAGTGGGTCTTCGCGTCGAGGGCCGACGACCTGTTCGAGCGGGTGAAGCTTTGCTCGACAGCGCAGGTAACGAGGTTGGCGTGATTTGTTCCGATGCATTCGGGGCTTCAATCGGAGGCCCTGTGGCGATGGGGTTCGTTCAACCCGCATGCTCGCTGGTGGGTTCGGATCTTCATGTGATGGTGCGTGGTAAGCAGGTTGATCTGAAGGTAGTCAGTCTTCCTATGGTGCCTAATCGCTACTACAGAGGTTAAGCAAGCTACTGACTTGTTGCGCTTAGCTCTTTTGGATTACGAGCCCAGTTAATGAGCCCAGTCACGATCGGCTCTAAACTGAGTCGACAGATATTCCATTTGATCGGCCAGCACTCGATCCTTTGCCAGGAAATGCCATTCATAAGAGTTGGGTTTAAAGGGAATGGCTAGAAGCGGCATGTGAGCCTCTTCCGGTGTAAGGCAATCCTTTAGCCAGTTACAGCGTTTGCAAGCAGCGACAACGTTCTCCCACTTATCCGTGCCACCTCTCGAAGTTGGCACCACATGATCCCGAGTGAGCTCACTTCTCGGAAACTGATCGCCGCAGTAAAGGCATCGGTGATCATCACGCCTGAAAAGCGTTCGGTTACATAGCGGTGGCGTAAAGTGATCAAACACTTTGCCATTCAGTGCAACAATGGGTTGAAGGATTAGCTTTGATCGCAGACCGGTAAGTCGCTGTGTGCCACCAAACACTGGGGGGAGGGGATCCCCGATGCCGTAAATGACATCGCCTCGAGCGTAGGCAGAGATCGCTTCCTGAAGACTGAGCCAGCCTCTCGGTTGCCCTGCCACATCCAGTTTTAGGATTGCTTGCATGGCCATCGCTCTCACGTTTCCGTAACGCTACTGGCTTTGCGTCTTAAATACAACGACGGAAAGAAATATGATCGATGCGTGGAATTCGATCACTCTGAGATTTTTTCTAATTGAAGACCAACCCAAATAATGTTGTACTCTTGGGTGCGTGATAATTCATAAAAACACGTTGTATCGAAGCATTTCTAAAAATAAGGAGCGGTAATGAAGCGGATAACTCCAATCAGCATTGGTGGAAAAGCTCTGCCATTTGCACTGAGTTTATTGACGGCAAACCTTCTGGTTGCCAACACAGCCCTAGCTCAGGATGACAACAAAAACCTCGAAGAAGTCGTTATTACGGGTTCATACATTAAGGGTTCCGGCACCGATGAAGCGACACCAGTCGATGTGCTAAATAGCGATTACATTCAGAAGCAGGGTGCGCTCACCATTGGTGAATTGACCCAGAAACTAGCGGTCAGTAGCGGTACGGAAAATAATCCAGACTCGTTCACTGCAGGTGGAACGCAGGGTACATCTAACGTGAACCTACGTGGCTTGGGTCTAACGTCTACCCTGGTGCTCGTAAATGGTAAGCGTCAAACGATCGCTGGCGCCGTGGCCAACGATGGCTCTGTATTCGTTGATACGGCCACGATCCCCATGGCGGCACTTGAGCGCGTAGAAATCCTGAAAGAAGGTGCTACCGCTACCTATGGCTCCGACGCGGTTGCCGGCGTAGTTAACTTCATTCTGCGTGACGATTTCGAGGGCCTTGAAGTATCGGTAGGCCATCAAAAGGTAGAGTCCAGTGACCAAACAACAGACGACGTGAGCGTCCTTGCTGGTTTTGCTGTTGGTGACAATACGAATGTGATTTTGTCGGCTAGTTTCTTACAGCAGGACCCAATGAGTTCTGCAGAACGGTCTTACACAACCATCAATGCTGCAAGCACCTTGGGGCGTAGCTTCCTAAACTTGGGTGGTTTGGCTCCGGGTCTCCCTGTTTTCATTGAGGGCACGGGTATCTACGAGGGCACCTATGGTCCTGGTGAAACAATCCCAGATGCAAACTGTGCGGCAAACGGTGGTGTCTTGTCAGGTGGCTTTATCCCAGCGCTTGGTGGTCAGAAGTGTGGATTCCTCTACGGACCAAGATTCAACTTGGTTAACGAGGAAGAGCGCACCAATATCTACGCGGCGGTCACTCACGAGATGGATAATGGTGTTACCGTTCGCGGTGAGCTAGGCTTTGTTAAGAATGAGGTTCTGGACAACCCGCAGTCTCCTTCTTATCCGAACCTTTCCTTCCCAACCATTCTCCCAGGACAGGCTGGTAGCCCTTTCAACGGTTTCGTTCGTTGGTATGGACGTCCACTCGGTGCGGAAGCGCCCTCACCTCTGGCCCCACGTAATTCGGAGTTCTTGAGAGCGTCGCTCGATCTGTCTGGTTCGCTGGATGACGGTGCATGGGATTGGAATGCCTCGGTAACCTACTCAGAGAACGATCGAGAAGGCTGGCAGCCCGATACGATTAACTCGCGTTTGAACGCCGCTTTGGCGGGTGTTGGTGGCGAGAGTGGCACTGAGACATTCAATATCTTTGATCCTAGCCAAAACTCTCAGAGCTTGATCGATTACATCAGTGCCCAGACTTACACCAATACAATCACTGACCTTACGGTTGCGGATTTGGTGGTCTCTGGTCCTTTGGAAATTGCATCAGGTCGCACCATCAACGTCGCTTACGGTGCTCAATTCCGTAATGAAGGCTTTCAAACCTTAAGAAATGATATTTCGACACAGCAAATAGATCCTCAGACAGGTATTTTGCAGGACGTTGACTTGATCTTCTTGGGCGGTGGTACAGAGCCCTCGGCATCCCGAGACTCTTTCGCTGCCTTTGCGGAAGCGAACATTCCTATCACTGATTCGCTTGAGATGAGTGTGGCAGCGCGATATGAGGCGTTGGAATCTGACAGCAGTCTTGACCCGAAGTTGGCGCTTCGCTGGCAGCTAACGGACGAGCTAGTTGTTAGAGGCTCAATGTCTACAGCATTCCGTGAGGCTTCGCTGGTTCAGCAGTTCAACCGCGGGACATCGCTTCAAGGTCTCGTCGATCCCCTGGGTGGTGGTGGCGCCCTGTTCATTCGGGTTTTGACAGAGGGTGATACGGATCTGAAGCCAGAGACATCGACTAACACTAACCTTGGTGTTGTTTGGACGCCCAGCGACAACTTCAATATGCGTGTCGACTGGTGGCAGTTCGATTACGAAGATGTGATCACGATCGAGAACGCACAGGGTAAGTTGAGTGCAGATCCAAATGGACCTGACATTCGTCGAAATGACTCTGGTCAGTTGCAGGGTGTGTCAACGAACTTCATTAACGCTGCAACCGTAGAAACAGATGGTATTGATGTCTCTGCTGATTGGAATATTCCTGCCGGCGACATGGGCGACTTTGGTGTTCAGTTGGCATATAGCCATTTCCTGAGCTACGAGATTCCGGATGGTAACGGAGGAACAAGAGACGTTGTGGGTTCATTCAACCACGACAACTTTGTCCGCTCGATGCCACAGAAGAAGTGGAATCTGACTGCGGATTGGGAGCGGGGAAACCACAGCGCTGCAATGGTTGTCTACTACGTTGACTCTTACAAGACTGGGCGCGCCGTTCCAGCCTCAGCGCAGGCACTTGGATTCAATAGTGGCATTAGTAACTGGCGAACCATGGACCTCAGCTACAACTACAACTTCAACCTCGGTGACACTCAAGCGGTATTCACACTAGGTGGCAAGAACGTCTTTGATAAAGAGGCGCCTCGCGTTTATGACGCAGCTAACTTCAGCTACGATCCTAAGCACCACGATCCTCGCGGTCGTATGTTCTTCGCGCGTGTGAAGTTCGCTCTCTAAGCGAATCGAGTATGATGAAAGCCGCCTTAGGGCGGCTTTTTTTTGTCTTCAGGAAACGTTATGCCAGCTAATTTTGGTTCTGATAATTCGTCAGGTGTGCACCCTTCGATCATTGAAGCTCTCGCGAAAGCCTCGGTGGGTTCTGCGCCCGCTTACGGTGCTGATGCACTAACCAAAAAAGTGGAATCGCAATTGGCGTCTTTGTTTGAGTGTGAGGTGACGGCTCTACTGGTGAGCACGGGCACAGCCGCCAATTGTATTGGCCTTGCAACGTTGACATCGCCGTTCTCTGGTATCTATGCGCATGCTGAGGCACATATTGCGAATGATGAGTCGACAGCGCCCGAACTTTATACCGGCGGCGCTCGCCAGTTCATTGTCGGTGGCGATGATGCAAAACCTGATCTTGAGGAATTGGCGCAAAAGATTGATGTATCAGGTGCAAGGGGAGTGCACTCTGTCCAACCTGCGGTGATTTCCATCTCTAACTTGACGGAGTTGGGTGCTCGATTTTCCCCCGATGAAATTGCCGCTTACTCTGAACTCGCAAAGAATCGCGGTATGAAGTTATTCATGGATGGCGCCCGATTTGCTAACGCGGTCGCTGGTGGGAGTGAGAGCCCGGCTGATCTTACCTGGCGTGCCGGTGTCGATGCGCTCAGTTTCGGTGCAACAAAGAACGGCGCGATGGCCGCCGAGGCGCTGGTATTTTTCAATCCCGATGAAGCGGTGTTGGCCGAATTCCATCGGAAACGCGGTGGCCACCTTTGGTCGAAGCATCGATATCTCGCGGCACAGTTTGACGCCTACCTTGAAGGTGATCTGTGGCTTGAGCTTGCTACAGCCTCAAACGCAAACATGGCTAGCCTTCGAGGCGGTATCTCCTCGTCAAAAAATGCTTCAATTCTGGCGGGTGGTGATGGCAATGAATTATTTGTCGCCATGGAGGAGGGTGTTGCGGAGGGACTTCTGCAACGCGGACATATGTTTTACGCCTGGCCATCCTTACCCAAGGCGTATCGCTTAGTGACATCGTTCACCACGACGACTGCGGAAATCGACGAATTTATCGAAGACCTGAACTCGTAGAGGCGGAGGCTGGTTAGCGCTCTGCTTTCTTTACATTTGTCTTCACATTGCGCGCCATGACGCGCTCACCAACTCAGTATGGGCATGGAGTAGTCTCGCTTTAAAAAGCGCATCTCGCTCGACTGGACCAACCCCGGAGGGTGTCCCGGTCATGACAATGTCGCCATCTTCAAGCGGTATGAAAGAGCATAGCTCTTCCAAGATGATGTGTGGCTTATAGAGCATTTGTCTGGGGCCACCACGCTGGCGGAGTTCACTATCAACGTAGAGCTCTAATTCAACATCAGTCAGGGAAGCCGGTGTTCCGACGAAGGGGCTGAATACAGCCGAGCCCTCAAAGGCTTTGGCACGCTCCCAAGGGAGGCCAGCATCTTTCAGTCGTTTTTGCGTAGCTCTCTTGGTGAGATCGAGTCCGACACCCACTCCCGCCACAGTGCCGCCCTGAATGAGTAAACAAATTTCCGCCTCGAAATGAATTTGTTCCCCACGATCTGCCACTAGCTGATCGCTGATACAGGCATTGGGCTTCATAAATACGGTCATTTGGTCAGACGGTACACTACCCATTTCTTCGATATGTGCCGCGTAGTTCTTACCAACACAAACGATTTTGTTGGGAATGACCTCGGTCTTCTGAAACGTCACGCTACGCATGTTGGCCCTTACTCCTTTTTCCCAATGGCTCGTCGGTGTCCAATAGTACTTTGAGTCTCGCTCGAAGCACCAAACGAATTAGAGAAATCTCTCTCTAGGAGTCGCCATCGACGACGTGAGGCAGTAACCTACGGCGACGCTAACAATAAAGGGTAAAAACCCATGCGCGTTATATTGTTTCTGTTGAGCTTTGTATTTGCTGGCCAAGCGTTGGCGCAAGACAAGCCCAATATGCTCATCATCTGGGGCGATGACATTGGCTTTTGGAATCTCTCTACCAACAACATGGGGATGATGGGCTACGACACGCCAAATATTGATCGGATTGCCGAAGAGGGTGCTAAGTTCACTGACTACTATGGTCAGCAAAGTTGTACCGCTGGACGCTCTGCGTTCATCCTAGGTCAGTCACCGATTCGCACAGGGCTGACGAAAGTGGGCTCGCCGGGTGCTGACCTGGGTATTAGGCCCGAGGACGTCACCCTGGCGTCGCTCCTCAAGGATGAGGGCTATGTCACGGCGCAATTCGGCAAGAACCACCTTGGCGATAAGGACGAGTTTCTTCCTACAAACCACGGATTTGACGAATTTTTCGGCAACCTGTACCACCTGAATGCGGAGGAAGAGCCAGAGGATCCTGACTACCCGCACGACAATGAGTTGCTCGTTAAGCTCTTTTCACCGCGCGGTGTGATCCACAGTTTTGCTGATGGCGATATCGTTGATACCGGCGCTTTGACCCGAGAGCGTATGAAGACAGTTGATCGAGAATTCAAGCTTGCGGCGCTTGATTTCATGACACGTGCTGTTGATCAGGGCAAGCCCTTTTTTGTTTGGTACAACACAACCCGCATGCACTTTTTTACCCACACGGCCGATGATGAGCGTGGGCTTTCGGGGCAGGGCTTCTACAACGACGCCATGGTGGGTCACGACATGATGGTTGGTGAGTTGCTCGACCATCTCGATAAGTTGGGCGTCGCCGATAACACCATCGTCATGTATTCGACCGACAACGGCCCGCATTACAACACGTGGCCGGATGCAGCGATTACGCCGTTTCGAAGCGAGAAAAATACGAACTGGGAAGGTGGCTTCCGGGTTCCAGCGATGGTCCGCTGGCCAGGTCGGATCAAAGAGGGAAAAGTCATCAATGAGATTATGTCCCACGAGGACTGGGTGCCGACCTTAATGGCGGCTGCGGGACGCCCCAATGTTGTCGCCGAGCTCAAAGCGGGTGTCACGGTTGATGGTAAGCCCTATAAAAATCATCTCGATGGTTACAATTTCCTTCCGCTATTGGAAGGTGACACAGATCTCGGTCCGCGAAACTCTTTCTTTTACTGGAGTGACGACGGCGTCTTAACCGCGATTCGCACAGGAGACTGGAAGGTGGTTTTTGCAGAGCAGCGAGCTCAAGGGTTTGCGGTGTGGCGAGAACAGTTTGATGAGCTCCGTATTCCAAAAGTATTCCATTTACGACGCGACCCCTTCGAGCGGGCTGACGTGCATGCCGATAACTACGAAGACTGGTGGGTGCGTAAAGTACCTCCGCGTATTGCTGTTGCTCGCATTGAGCTTCAAAAATTCTTAACCACACTGGCTCAATTTCCGCCGCGTCAGCGTCCGGCAACCTTTGGTGTCGATCAGATGATGGAGCCGCTCTACAACCAACAGAAATCGCAGGGCCAGTGAAACGAGGCTTTGAAGCCTTCCTTCATAACTGACGCTATAAAAAAAGCCCCATTCATTTCGAGTGGGGCTTTTTTGCTTTAGTCGATCTAAGCTTTAGGGGCTGATAGTTTCTGCGGCTGATCCGTAGACGACGCCACCATCAACGGCAATCGTCTCGCCAACGACGTAGTCTCCACTGCGAGCCGCCAGGTAGATGGCCACCGCGGCCATGTCCTCATCACGGCCGATACGACCTGATGGGACGCCATTACCAACAGCATCGCCAAAGTCGCGCGCTGCTTTATTCATCTCAGACGCGAAGGCGCCGGGTGCAATGCCAGTGACGTTGATGCTGTCTTTGATGAGGCGTGTTGCCATGCGCTTTGTGAGCTGAATCACCGCCGCTTTCGACGCCTGGTAGCTGTAGGTTTCCCAGGGATTAATCCGAATGCCGTCGATAGACGCAATATTGATGACCTTGCCCGGTTGCTCTCTTGATGCCGCTGCTTTGAGCGGTCCATGGAGCGCCTGTGTGAGGAAGAACAGTGACTTAACGTTCAGATCCATGACCTTATCCCAACCACTCTCGGGGAAGGTTTCGAAGGCCTCACCCCAAGCGGCGCCGGCATTGTTAACAAGAATATCGAGCGATTTCTCGTGCTGGAAGTACGCCTCCGCCAACATTTGGCAACCGGCTACCGTGCTCACGTCCTGAGGTAAGGAGACGCAGTTTGGACCAAGCTCCTCGGCAACAGCATCACAGACGTCTGCTTTTCGCGATGAAATGTAGACTTTTGCGCCTTGGGCAATAAAGCCAGCAGCGATCATTTTGCCAATACCGCGCGATCCTCCAGTGACGAGTGCCGTTCTTCCCTCAAGCGAAAATAGTGTTGACGTATCCATGTACTGAAACTCCCAGATTAATTATTTAAAGATGATTATTTGATCAATCGGTTATCTAACCATGTATCGACGACTCAGGCATCTATTGCGCTCGGACAGACTTCCGGTACTCAACATTTAAATGGGTGATAAGCATCAAACCAGCAGTGGCTAAACTCATTGAGCTCAAAAGCCAAAGCACGGCACTTTGGCCGAGGTAAGGTAAAACCCAGCCGAGAAGCCATGGGCCCAATGTTGCACCGGTGATTGCGCTCAGAAGAATTTTAGCGCCGGTGGTTGTACCGCCACCGCCTTTGGTGAGCATCCACGCGTAAGCATTGGGAAATATCAAACCCATAAAGGCTCCAGTGAAGCTGGTATCGGCTAGTGAAACAGTGCCGGCTAATACAAGTACCAGCGAGCAGAAGATCCCCGCGAGCCCGAATACTGCGAAACCTAATGTCGAAACCCAGATTGCAAGGGCTGCTGCAGTGAGCCTGACGATGACAAACCAGAAAAAGAAACGCGCCATAAAGGCCGCGGCGGTCGCACCGTCTCCTGTTGGATCGCTGAGCAGTGATGGCATCCAGTAGGTGAGACCGGCCTCGATGAAGAGAATGGTAAAGGCGATCACCAATAACGGCAGGATGGGTGCCATCTGCTCGTTCTCAGATGGGATAGCCGACCGAACGGGTATTCGGTCATCAATATTCCAGGCGCCAAGGCAGACAATCATTGACGCAAGAGCAATAACGACAAAAAGCTCGCTACCTGTCAGAAGCCCCTGACTGAGAAGCCAGGGCGCAGTGACGGCTCCAAGGCCATAGGTAGCATTCAAGACGTTGAGTAGCCCCGCATTTTTCTGTGAAAAGTGGGTCACGAACAGTGTGTTAAATGACATCGAGAGACCGCCAAAACCGAGGCCAAGCAGCGGCGCTGCTACGAGTTTTAGAAGCCAGTAATCGCCTGTCACGACAAGGATTGAACCGAGACATAGCGATAGGCTGGCGAGCGCTATGCGCTTACTATTTCGCTGCTCCATCCATCCAATGAGTGCTGATCCGGTTACGACAGCAGAGCCAAGACCATGGAGGGCAAAAAAGAGACCCAAGTCCTCAGGTGACCTAGAGAGCTTCGTTCCGAGTTCAGCAACGAATAGGCCCAGTAGACCCTGTTCCAGACCAATGAGAACGAAGGCGATGAAGCCAAATGTAAGGATGCGCTGTGTTGGGACGGTCAACATCGACAAAGAATCGTCATAACTGTCATGAAGGGCGGCTACCCTAAAAGAATTCGGCCCAGAAGGATAGTTAGTAGGGTAGGACAAAGGGCTGTTAGAACAGAAAATAGCCAGAAAAGTAGAAAGGAAAGTGGCTTAAAGTGCGGAGAAACAGCGAGTCCCAAAGCGAAGCTAGATGAGTATTTTGCTTGGGAGGATTCTCATCGAAGCTGCTGGCCACGCCATTTGATTTGGCAACTGGCGAGAGCAAAGCAGGCCTCAGGCAAATTCTGAGGTAGGAGTGAAATGATGGACTCATTGATGGTCATCAAGTTAGGACATGTTAGGAGTAAGTAGGTGGTGAAACCGTTTAATCTGTTGTTTATCTGTACTCACAATCGATGCAGAAGCATCCTTGCTGAGGTGATCGCGAACAATCAGTTTAAGGGTGCCTTTCGCGCGTTCAGTGCGGGGAGCCAACCCGCAGGAGAGATTCATCCTCTCACGCTTAAGTTCCTCGGCGCTCGCGGCCTCCCTATCGAGGGCTTAAGAAGCCAGTCGTGGGATGATTTTGCGGATGTGGATTTTGACTTGGTGGTTACGGTCTGCGACAGCGCTGCGAACGAGGCTTGTCCCCTGTGGATGAGCGACGCACCTCGTGCACACTGGGGTATGCCCGACCCATCTCGCGTAAAGGGCGATGAAGCTGCGATAGAGGCTGCTTTTTACAGTGTAATGGACGCCCTCGAATCGCAGCTAACGGCTTTAAAAAATGAGCTACTTAAAGATATCCGGATTTGAGACCGATGAAGTAACGCCCCCAACCAGTGGGCTATTGGCTGCACTCTCAAAACATCGATCGATCATCGCATAACGTTCGCGAATGCCGTCTCTGAACGATGGGTGCGTGAAAATATAGGTATCTTTCGCCCGCAATGACTCGATAACGCGTGCCGCAAGTAGTTCGGGGTCAATCCCGTTTTTAACTTCATTGGATAGCCCTGTCGCCATCGCCTCCGGATCAAGGTCGTCGTCTGAAACGACAAGCTCTCGATGGCTATCATCGTAATCGGCAGGTCTGACACGATCGGAGAGATAGATTCTTGTTCGCACAAAGCCAGGGCAAAGCGCAGCCACGTGGATGCCAAACGGGGCGAGCTCCATTGACCAGCCTTCAGACAAACCAGCGACGGCGAGCTTAGTGGCGTTGTAGGCGCCACCAAAGGGGAAGCCGTTCATACCCGCCATAGACGCGACATTGACGATCCAACCACCGCCCGCGGCTTTGATATGAGGCACAACAGATTTCATTCCAAAGACCACACCCATAAGATTGACGTCGATCGTCCAGCGCCAGTCTTCCGACGAGTGGTCTTCAATGGGACCGCTGGAACCGCCCCCGCCAACACCTGCATTATTCATCAATGCATGAATTGCGCCGAATCGCCCGAGCGCAGCGTCTGCAACCCGATCCCAATCCGCTTCACTTCGGGCGTCCGCCGTCAGTGCCAAAACAGGAATGCCCTGCTCGTTCAGAGTCGCTTCAGCAGTGGCCAACGTATCTGGGGAAATATCAGCGATGACTACATTCATGCCTTCTCGCCCCACGGCCTGTGCGACTGCGAAGCCGATGCCCTCAGCGCCTCCTGAAACGATCACTGTTTTTCCTTTAAACAAGTCCACTCTGACCTCCATAAATGCGTTTATTGTTGGCTGGCAATCATCATACGGAGCGATACCCTGTGACGCCATAAAGGACAGCAACTCGAGTTCGATTATTCGAGGTTGAAAAGCCCGGTATTGCCACCGCGGACGAGCACATGAACTAGCTCGAGTCTC